>CAVSRQ010000013.1:0-25051 GCA_963730385.1 uncultured Verrucomicrobiae bacterium | reverse complement strand
CGCGGCAATTGATCTCGAGGTCAGCCATCGGGTTGGCCATCGAATCGAGATGGCTGGTCTGGCCCGCGAGGTTGAAAAGGAAATCTGCTCCGCGCACCAGATGCTGCATGCTGAAGGTGTCGCGCACGTCGGAGATGTTGATGCGGAGTCGATCGCGGAATGGCGCAACGTTGAAAAGATTTCCGCCGTAATCTGGGATGAGGCTATCGAGGAGCGTCACCTCTGCGCCGAGTTCGAAAAGCTGCAGGGCAAGGTTTGAGCCGATGAAGCCGAGCCCGCCGGTGATGAGAACTTTGCGGTCGGCGAAGTGGCGGTGCATCGCGGACGGCTCCTCGTTCATAGACTTTTAGGGCGCGGTGGCAACGCCGGCGGGCTTGCGCGCGACGAGGAGGAATTGCTTCCCGACGAAGCGCCACAGGAACGGGAAGCGCAGGTAGAGCCGCAGGAAAAACAGCGGCGGCGAGAAACCCTGCGACATGCTGTAGGGAAGAAAGCGGTCGACGCTGCTTTCCAACTCGAAGCCGGTCAGCCGCAAACCTTCTCCGAGCGACGCTTCCGTAAGCGGCAGGTAGTGATCCCAGAAATCCCAGTAACTGCCTGGGAGGTATTTGATGTTCGGACCGAGGCAGATAATGCGCCCGCCTGGCTTCAGACAGCGGAAGGCCTGGGCCAAGGTCCGGCCCAGGCTCTCCTTGTTGGGCAGGTGCTCGAAAAAATTACTGGTGAAGACGACGTCCAGTGTCTCGTCCGGCAGGGCCCACGGCTGCGAGCAATCCTGCTCGAGGAAGGTGACGTCCTTCGCTAATTTCCCGGGCGAATCCGGGTTCAAATCCATCCCGAACTTCCGCGCGGCCGGGATCTGATTAATGAACTCGCCCCAACCGCAGCCGAGATCGAGCACGGTCGCGGTCCCGCGCACCCAGCGAGAAAAGAACTGCGCGGTCAACACGCCCCAAACGGCTCGCCGGTATTCCGCATTTCCCTCGAAACGCATTAGGTATTCCTGCTGGAGTTCTTTTGACATCGCTTCAGGGGGATAATGCCGGAGAGATCATCCGGCGCAAGATTCAAGACGGAGACGGCGGCGAGGCTTCATTCTCTTCCCGTTTTCCGATTTCGCAGATTGCCTTGCATGCGCCGCTGCCTAATGCATGGCTAGAGTCTTGTCCGCGATGAATCCTGCCTCGAACCCTCTACGCCTGCTTTCGGTCGTGCTTCCAGCGCGGGACGAGGAAGGTTGCATCGCCTCCACCGTGCAACATTTGAGCGTGGAGTTGCGGCTGCAGGGCGTGCCGCATGAGATCGTGGTGGTGGATGATGGCAGCAGCGACCGCACTTGGGAGATTCTGCAGGAGCTGCAGCAGAATCTTCCGGAATTGAAGCCAGTGCAGAACACCGGCGAACACGGCTTCGGACGGGCGATTCAGTGGGGGCTCGATCAGATGACGGGCGACGCGGTCGTCATCATGATGGCGGATGAATCCGATGATTGCCGCGATGTGGTGCGCTATTGGCGGAAGCTGAACGAAGGCTTCGATTGCGTCTTCGGCAGCCGCTTCGTGCAAGGGCGGGGGAGTGATCGATTACCCGCCGGTGAAGATGGCCTTGAATCGCCTCGCGAACTTCTTCGTCCGCGTGCTTTTTCGTTACCGCTTAAACGACACCACCAACGCCTTCAAAGCCTATCGCCGGACAGTGATCGATGGCTCGCGGCCGCTCATCTCGCCGCACTTCAACATCACCCTCGAGCTCCCGTTGAAAGCAATCGTGCGAGGCTATTCCTGGACCGTCATCCCCATCACCTGGCGCAACCGGCGCACCGGCGAAGCGAAGTTAAAGATCAAGGAAATGGGGAGCCGCTACCTTTTCATCTGCCTCTATCTCTGGCTGGAGAAGTATCTCAGCCGCGGAGATTATCGGGTGCGCGCTTCTCTCCCCGGAGCGAGCGAGACGCCGAGTCCCGGCACGCTCAACTCCTAGACCGCCTTCCGGACAACGCTCTGGATTGAAGCCACCTTTCGGAAAGGGAACTGCTCGTAGGCCTGCCCGCCCCGCCAGAGATGGTGTCCCTGCGGAGAAAGGTAAAACGTCTCCACGTCCTTCTGCATTTCCTCGATCAAGCCGACGCAGTCGCCAGGCGGGCGTCCAGCGAGCTTGGCCTGCTCCGCCAGAATCGCGTTCGCATTAAGGGCGTGATGTTCCTGGGTGGGCCCGTCGATGACATGATCGAAGCAATGGATCGATGCGCCGCCTGGAACGAGCGCGGATTGGATCGCGCGGAAACAGGAATCCAGCGCGGAATCAGGAAGATGCTCGAGCACTGAAATGGAGAAAACAGCGTCGAGAGAATCATCCGGAAACTCAGGCATGCCCGGCTGAAAATAGGCGCGGATCAAGCGCACATTCGGGAAATTCTTCAGGTAAGCTTCGTAGGTCGTCGGGCCGTTCCCAAAGCCGTCGTAGGGATCGATCAAGGTCACGTCGTATCCCAGGTTGCTCAGAAAATTACTAATGATGGGCTCGCCGCCGCCGATCTCCAAAATCCTGGCCGGTGGCGGAACGGTCGCGAGCAACGCTTTCACCGTCCACGGACGCTGGACATTTTTCAGATCGCCATCAAAGCCGGTGATCGCCGGCAAGTGATCGAGACTGTCGCAATAGTCCCGCACCGTGGCGTAGCCAAGTTCTGCGAGCGGCGATGCGCTGGTATACCGAGCGAGGACCGCCTCTGGTTCATTCGGGTTTTTAGATTGGAGCATTTTCAGTATTCGAAAGCTTCGGACCAGCCGAGATATCCTCGTAAAAACTGTCGAGCAAGGCAGCATTGGTTGCCCAATTGAAATGGCGGTCACAAAAAGCGATGCCGCCCACGGCAAGTTTTTCGCAGAGGGCTTTGTCGCAGAGGAGCCCGGGCACATTCTTTACGATTTCCAACGCGGACACTTCCTCGAGAACCCAAGCTTCTTCCCCATGGGTCACAAACCGTCCCACATTCGTGCGCGGTAATATAACTGGTTTTCCCATCGCGAGAAATTCCGGGAGCTTGGACGGCAACCGGAATTCGTTGAAGGCATCGGCCGAGCCCGGTTGGATCAGGACGTGGGCGAGATTCAGGAGGTGCGGGATTTCATGATGCGGCACCGGACCTAGTTCGACCGCATGCTGGCGGGCCCAGCGATCGTCCGAGCCCAGAAAAGCGCAGAAGTCGCTCCCGGCCCGCACAAGGGTGGTGGGAAATCCTTCGCGGTTCAGCATTGCGACTGCGAGATAGATGCTGCGCACTTCCGCCGCGTTCGCAGAGTGCGCGTTTCCAGTGTAGCAAAAAACCACGCTATTAATCGGGATGCCGATCTCGTCGCGCAGCTTTTCGTCTGGCGGACGCGGATGGAAGATTGACCGGTCTGCGCCGGGCCAAAGGACTAGGGTGGGGATTCCCGGCGGGACGAAATCTCCGAGCCGATCCATGATCAGGGTGACGCCCGCGGCCGAGGCAAGAAATTTGCGATAATTGATCGGGTGCGACAGGCCTATCGGCACCTCAAGCTCCTCAAGCGCGAGGAGCGTCTCCATACTCGCGCCGAGATTCGCGGCGGTGATAACCTCCTCGTTATCCTCCAAATGTATGAAAAGCTCAAAAGCGCAAAGTCCGCTTAATCTCTCGCAAAAGAGCCGCACTCCCTCGCGCGGAGTCCAGGCGTGAACCACGTCCGGCGGCTGGGCGTTTGGGAAAAGAACATCCCAGCGGCCATCTACCTCCTCATAATTTACTGGCCGGTAACGGAGGTCGCCGAGGTCAATCGCGCCGGCTTTGTTCTTCGTCACAGCTACTGCTACGCCATGACCGAACTCCGCTAGTTGATTAGCGAAGTTGTGGACGTGGACCGCGCTGTTGGAGCTGAAGTCGTGATAGAGGACGAAAAGGATATTACTCACGAGCTGGGCCTCGGGCTGTAATCACCGCGCTCCAAATCCAGATTCCGATTATAGAAAGGATCGCCGCGCTCAATCGTCTCCTGCCATTGATCGAGAAGGAGCATCCGGTCGATCATATCATA
Source organism: uncultured Verrucomicrobiae bacterium (assembly GCA_963730385.1). Lineage (GTDB taxonomy): Bacteria > Verrucomicrobiota > Verrucomicrobiia > Chthoniobacterales > UBA10450 > JACCTI01. The sequence goes on along the minus strand of CAVSRQ010000013.1, from coordinate 20,996 downwards.
GTGATCCTTCCGCGAGACCGATTCATGGTGATAAAGCACCGCCTGCGGCGTGCAGACAATGCGGAGTTGGCGCTGGCGCAGCCGAAGGCAAAGGTCCACATCTTGATAGGCCGTAAAGAAGTGTTCGTTTAAGCCGCCGATAGAGAGAAAAAGCTCTTTCCGGATCATCAGGCAGGCGGCGGTGACGGCCGAAACTTCGCGCGCGCAAACCAGGCTCCCAGCGTATCCATCCACCCCAGCGGGAAAGCGACGCATTACATGATCGGCCGTTCCGCGCATCCCGAGCACCACGCCCGCATGCTGGACAGTGTTGTCCGGGTAAAGCAGGACCGCGCCGGCCGCGCCCACGTCCGGCTGTTCCGCGTAATACAAAAGGTGGTCGAGCCAATCTGCGCTCACGACCTCCGTATCATTGTTTAGAAACACGAGATACTCGCCCTCTGCGTGCTGTGCGCCGACGTTATTCGCGCGCGAGTAGTTAAACGGGTTAGGAAGTAAAACGCGGCGCGCGGGATGGCGGCGCATCGCTGCGAGTGCTTCGCGATCGGTGGTGTCGTTATCGACCAAAAGAACCTCAAAGTTCGGATAGGAAGTCTTTTCGTAAAGACTGCCAAGGCACTGGCTAATGAGCGTCGGTGCGTCCCGGGTGGGGACGATCACACTGATGCGTGGATGGAACTGCCGACGGGCCGGGGTGATCCGTAGGCGATGCGGCAGATTGGTGTGCTCAGCCGTGGCTGCGTGCCCGAGACGACTGAGGTGGGCAGTGACTGCTTTCTGTTGAAGTTCATCAACTCGGCCCTTGGCATCGACGCGGTCGGCGATACTGCCCGGAACGATCCGCCAATGGTAGAGCACGGCGGGGATATGCCTGATCTTCTTGGTGCTCTCACCCAGCCGGAGCATAAACTCGAAATCCTGGACGCCATCAAACTCTCCGTTGAAGCGCAAGCTCGCGGCCAGCTCACGCCGGACGCAAAGGAGGTGGCCCACGTACATCGCCCCCCGCAAATATTCCGGCGACCAGACTGGCTTGTAGAACGGCTCCACCAGCTGGCGAGTCTCGTCATTCAGTTTGTCCTGATCGGAATAAACCGCGTCGCAACCTTTACCGAACTCTTCCTTCATCCGTTCCAGCGCGAGCGGGGCGAGGAGGTCGTCGTGGTCAAGAAATCCGACATATTCGCCTGCCGCCATTTCGAGCGCTTGATTGGTCGCGGAGCTGATCCCGCCTCCCTCGCTAAACTTTACTCGGAACCGCCGATCCAATGCGGCCAGTTTTTCAAGCAGGGCACGCAGCTCACGGCTGGTAGAGCCATCATCCACCAAGCACCATTCCCAATCGGTTACTGATTGATCGAGCAGGCTCAAGGCAGCCTCGGCCAGCCACTCAGGTCGAGTGTTGAAGGTCGGCGTCAGAATGCTGAACATGGGCCGCTCGCCTCGTTGGACGGAGGAGCTGAGACGGGTAGAGATTTTTTGCACCATGGCCCGCACGGAGAGACCGCGGCAATCGGGCAGGTCAGGCGTTTCATTGGAAGGGGGCTTCCCGAGCGCAGGTTCGGTCCCGTTGCTGGAAGCGGAAGTGCCTTCGCCTCGGATCAACTCGTGTTCGAAGAATTTCTCCCAACTTCCGCCGAGCGAGATCGCCTCCAGCCGAAGAAGAGATTGTCCTCGCGGGACGCGCACCTGGATGGAGAATCCGCTGCGCGATGACCCTGGCGCGAACCCGACGGCCTCGGCGACATCCGGCCGCTCAATCGGAAAGCGCGCTTGATAGGAGCGCGTCCCCACCTTCGCCCGCACACCCACAATTTCGCTCTCATCACGGGCGAAGCACCAACCGCGAACGGTGAGCATTTCATGCGGAGCAGTCCAATCCACAGGCGCATCGATGGAGGACACGATTTCCCGGCACCCTTTTGCCGCAGCGCGCTCCCGGCGCCGCTCTGCGCGATGGGCGAGTTTCCAGAGCGGTTTGACGACCTGCCAGATGGCCGAGGTCTCGATCGCTTTTCGTATATGTTCGCTTTGCTTGTAGCGCGCGGCGAGGTCGGCACGCCAAACTTTGTTCTCCGCTGCTTCATGCTCGGCTGCCTCCAGCCGCGACTGTGCTGTGGCCAACTCGTGCCGCACACTGTTCAACTGCTGTGCACTGGATCTAGCTTCCGCCTGAACGTTCTCCAGTAACAATCTGGCCCGCGACAGCTCCCATTCCGAGGCCTCGAATTGTCGCCGACTCTTCGCGTGCGCCTTTTCCAACGCATCGAGTTTGCCAGATACCTCGCTTGCAGCGGCCACCCTTTCCTCGAGGTTGGCAACGCTCGCCCTCAGCCGGTGGAGCTCATCCTGTTGCACCTGCGCCGTCTTGATCTCGTTTTGCAGACGCGTCACCTGAGTTTCGCTCTCGTGTCGGAATTGCTCGAGCCGAGCCATAAGCTGGGCCTCCCGCTCAGAAGCGGCTGCGGACAAATTCTCGGCCTCGCTCCGTTGCTTTTCCGCGTTGGCGAATTGCTCGCGCAGGAGCGCATTTTCGGACTGGGCCTTTTCCCATCCGGCGCTCTTCTCCGCTGCGGTTTTCTCGAAAACGGTACGTTCGGCCAGAGCTGGCCCCAGAGCGTGAAGCACATCATTCTCTGTCGTGCCTACATAGATCTGCAGGCGCAATTCGCAGGCAGATCCCTTCCCGAGCTCGGCCGAGACAGGCAGGAAGAGTTGCGGGTCAACGCCGAAACTCAGGACCCGGAGATGATCTTTATGAGGCAAACGCTGGGCCGTGCCTCCGAAACCCACCTCGTGAAAATCGTCGCTGGCGCTCCAAAGCACGGCGCCGTCCTCCCTCGCGCAGACGCGAAGAGAGGAAATCTCGATCAACCCCGGCAAACCTGCGGGATCAACGCGGAGCGGAAGAGAGCCATCGCCCAAGCCAAGCGCGAGAGGAATGACCAATTCTGTCCACGCACCCGCGCTGAAAAAGGCATTCTGGACCCGGGTTTCGGAATAGCCGCTTCGAGCAGGAGAATAAACCTGCACTGCCACTACCCCAAGCGAAGCGTCGAACTCATCCGACATCCGTTGCGCGGTCTGGTCCATTTGCTCCAGCCGCGCCTTCATCTGCGTCGCCTCACCCGCGACGAGGTGTCGGACTTCCTGCACTTGTTCGCGCAGTTTTTGCAAGCGCACCAGATCCACCACCCCATCTTGAGCGTCGAGACATTTACTCATCTTTTGGATGAGAGCCGGCGCAGCAGTGCGCACTTGTCCTGTAGGAGCTCCGGCGCGGTGATGTCGCAACGGTTCGCTCAAGAATTCGTCCAACTGTGATCGGGCCTCCTCCAGAGGTCGTGGCCAGTCAATCCTCAACTCCGAGCCGAGCCGGGCCAGCGTCGCCACCGGATTCGCCAGTAGCTCAGGGAAGGTCACAAAAGCGCGCGGGTATGGTCGCGTCGCCTCCTCGGAAGTGAAGACATGCTGCATCCAAAGCCGATAACTTTTTTCATGCGCAAATCTGTCCCGTTTCCACAGGCTCTCCGCGACTTCTTCCGGATGGCGGCTGATGAGGATGAATTGCGGGGCGATCTCCGCTTCCTTCAGCACACGCAACCAAAGGGGCAATAACTCCGTCAGCCGGGGATCTTTAACGCCGAATAGATCAGAGCTCTGAAATTCCGTGCGCAGAAAATTCTGCAAGCCCGAGACAAATGGAGTCGCGCGTTCGCTGTGAGCCCATTCGTCCGGTAGGGGCTCCTCGTCGTCCCAAGACGAATCCAATGCGTCCAGTAAACCCTCATGAAGCTGGTAAACCTTTTGATTCTCGAAGAAGCCTTTCTCGTTCGCGCTGTTTGGTTGGATGAGTCGACGCCCAAAGTTAATTCCCAGGATGGAGAGCGCGCCGCTAAGAGCCGAGGTCCCGCTGCGGTGCATCCCAAGAATCAAGACCACTTTTCGGGGGGAAGTCATCGAGGGATCAGGGTACTGAAACAGAGTGGGACCGCCCCGACAATTCGTGCACGTAAGATGACGGAGCGTGGCTGTCGAAAGCTGCTCGACTATTCAAATTGAGCCGCGCTAAGTCAACCAGTGGTTGCTTGCACGGTCGGCGGTTCGGCGGTGCGCCGGAGGGAGCGCAGCCATACAAGAACAATTTTCGTGCGCACCCAGAGAAGCGCACGAAAATTAATTACATTGGTTTAAGGAAAAACGTAGGCCTCAACAAGCCCTACCCCGGTGCCGCCGTTTTTACCGCGAACAATGGCTGTGTAAGCGCCGCGGGGCAATGCGGTCTGCACAATGACAGATTCTCGATCATCCGTCGGCTGGAGACCAAACGCGGTGATCGCTGCTTGCTGAGAATCCCGCCAGTTATCGTTCTCCGCTACGATTTGGCCGTTGCTATCGAAAAGCTGCAGCGTGGGATCGGAAAGCGCGTTCGCCAGTCCAGTGGAAGGCCCGATTGCTCGCACGACCGCATTCGTCGGCCCATTACCGCCGCGCACGATGAAGCCGCCGATCATGACATTATCACCCGTCTGCACAAAGCCGCGTGTGCTGATATTCCCCAAGGTGGAGGTGGGGATGGCATCAGTATCGTAGATTTCCACCAGGCCGACGCCTGTGCCACCGCCGGCCCCGCTGACGATGGCAGTATAAGGGCCAGGGGCGAGCGTTAATACAACGGCTGCCTCCGCATCATTCTGAGGGGCCACACCAGTCGCGTCGATCTCGACCGCCTGCCTTGAAGTGATCGCTCCGCCGATCTCCGTCGTCCGCCAGTTGTTATTGCTGCCGATGCGGGTGGGACCGGAAAATATCTCCAAAACCGGGTCAGCTAATGCCCCCGGAACCCCTGCAGCGGTGAGCGATGGACCGACGGCGCGGATGACAACGGTCTTTGGATTCGGCCCCACGATGATAAAACCACCGATCATCACGTTGTCACCCGTTAGGACGGGGAGGCGGGTCGAGATGTTAAGGGCAGCGCCTGAGGGAGGAGTCGTGTTGGAGACGCTGCTCCCAACCCGGAGCGTGTGTGACGTATCCGCAGCGGTTTGGACGACGCCGCCTGGAGCAGTCTGGGGTGCACCGTCAAGCGTGATGGCGCCGCCGCTGCCTGCGTAAACCAGCGAGGCCGGCACAGGCGTCGTCTCTCCTGGGGCGCCGCTCGGGAGCGTTACCGGCGGGACCATCAGGAGAGCGCTCACTTCGGGAGCGGAAGCGGGCGCCGTGTTTGCCACAGGCGCCTTGATGGTCTGAGTTCCATCGGAACGAGGGATTACAAGACTGTTGAGCTGCGCCACATTGCGAGCACCGATGATGTCGCTGAAGTAAACGCTGGCGTTATCGGGGAAGAAGTGGTTTCTCGAAAATTGCAGCCGGTTATAAGGAGGGCCGTCAGCGTTAAAACGGTCCCCGTCGTAGATGATGGACGCTCCGATATTGTTACTGAAGACGGTGTCGGCGATCAGGCCTGTAACGTCGAAGGCCGGCAAGCCGCCGCCTGCGGGGCTCGGCGCACTGGTGATGCCAATCCCGCGCCCAGGCCCATTGATTCGGTTTTCGACAATGTTGCTCTCGCTCAAATTGAGCGCGGAGCCGAAGAGGGTGAAGGCTGTGCCGAGTTCGTCGGCGGTGCACCCGGCAATGGTCATTTTCCGGACCTCGGCGACGGAGTTTTGAATCAGCTGGATCCCAGCCCCGCCATTCGCCGCAGTGCACTTTTCGATGATGGAATTATCAATCGTCAGGTCGATGAAGGCACCAAGCAGGCCGCCGCCGCTCCCGGGCAACCCGCTCCCGCCACCCGCCATGCAATCGGCAATCGCCACCCGGGTAAGCTTGACCTTCGCCCGATTGCTTGCAGGAGTGCCATTTACCGGGCTACCGCCGAGGCCGTATGCAAAGTTGAGATCACCGCCAGCGAAAATAGCGGCGCCCTGCCGCGCCGTGGAGAAGCGAATCAAGCTGTCGATCACGACCAATTCCATCGGCCGATGATTTACCGTGCCAGCTTCCGAGGAGAGCGCGATGATCGCTCCGCCCTGGCCTTCGTCGAGGGCGGTCCCGGTGGCGGTGTTATTTGTGAAGACGCAACGATTGATCTCCGACAGCGCTAGGTAATTACTGAACGCACCGCCTTGTCGCGCGGTGTTTCCCGTAAAACGGCAGTTGTAGATTTTTGCCGTGGTTTGCCCCTCCACATGGACGGCGCCGCCCACGGCTGGTCCGGGTTGGTTCGGGGTGCCGGCAGCGAACGCGGCGATGTTATTATTAAACGCGGAATTCTGGATCACGATATCGGCTGTGGGCTGCGCTTCTGGCGCCCTCCAAAAGCCGATCGCATAGATAGCACCGCCCACGTAGCCGGCTTGGTTATCGTCAAAGGAACAATTGCTCACGCGAAGAGTGCCGTCGTTCACGAAGATGGCCCCGCCTGCGGAGTTGGAGGAGTGCCCGGAAAAATTAGTGCGGTTCCCCGTGAAACGCGAGTTCCTGATAAAAACGCGGGAATCCAGAACGCTCATCCCGGCGCCGAAATTAGGCGAGCGATTCGTCATCCAGTTGCAGGAATCAAAAGAGACAATGGCTCCGGCGATCCACTGTGCACCGCCGCCCGTCCCCGGACCTGGTGCATTTGCGGCATTATCCCGAAAGGTACATGAGGTAAAAATAGCCTGGGCGTTCACGAGAGTAAGCCCTCCGCCAAGGAAATTCTGCGTGGAAACGCCATTCGCGAAAACGAGGTTCTCGAACGTGACCGGTTTTCCCGCTGCGAGGTTCGAGGGAGCAAAACGCAAGATATCCGTCGTGTCGCCGCCACTAAGGGTAACGCTCCCAGCCGATGCCGCACGAATCCTAAAACCCTTCGGCGAAGGGAAATCGTAGATGGTGAAGCCTCCCGCTGGCGCCTGGTATGTCCCCGGTGCCATTTCGATCACACCGCCGTCTGAGACGGCGCCGATGGCAGCCTGCAAATTCGGCTGGTCCGCCGGGACTCGAATCAATTGTTGAGCCTGAGTGCCCGCCGCCATGAAAAAAGCGGCGAGAACTAGAAGCATCGCCTCGGTACGGGGATATGAACGTATCATAGGGGCAGCATTTTGGCGGTTTCTGCCCGAGGGGACAAGCGCGGAGACACTTTATGCGTAAGAAAACAGGGCCTACGGAAGCGGCTGCGCAGCGCCTAGAGGGTGGAAAATTCCCTTTTTCGCATCGAGGGCAAAGACAGTAAACTCAGCGTCGGCCGGTAGCATGTCGCGCTCAAATCGGAAAATCCAGCCCACGTGACTCAACGAGCGATCATGGAGCAGAAACGCCACATCAGGGCGGTCCGTCAGTTCAGTCGTCACAGCGAAGAGGCGCGGGCTGCCTCCTCGTTCTCCGAAAGCGAGCAGGACGGCATCCGCCGGCTGCCGCCGTTTTTTAAGGAAGGCCCAACCTTCCAGAATGGTCTGCGGGCCGTGCTTTCTAAGCGTGTCGACGAAGCCCACCGCGCCGCTACCGATTCGAAGTTCCGCCACTTCGGCACTCTTCACCAGGGGCGGACGCATGAGTCCGATGCTGTCGAACATATTGCTGAAACGACGGGCATCAGCAGCATTTGCCGCGAGCTGAGTTTCGTAAAGCGCGCGAGAGTCGATTACGTTCATTACGAGAAGACCTGCCTTCGCGGCAAGGCGTATGCCCCCGGAGTCGGCCATCGCCACCGCGCCCCAGGCCAAGGCCCACAACCAAAGAACAACAAAGGCGCCAGCCAGCGCCGGTTCGGCCCAGTGACGCAGGCGGGAGAATCTCGATGAGCGAGGACTCGCCATCCAATGTTCTCCCAAAATTCCCAAGAGGCCGATTATTCCTATTGAAAGATAGAGTGAGAACGATGTGTATCGTGAATCCAGAGCCTGATTTGGCCCAAAGCCGATTCGCGCTCCCGCAACCAGCAGGGCGCTCATCACGCCGAACCCGCCGATTGCCACCCAAGGCAGCGCTGTCCTGAAAAGTTTTAGATCGCGGCGAAATCGAAAGACGTAAGTCGCTGCCGCCCCATAAATCAGCAGGAGGGTTGTACCCACTAGCACAGACGGCCAAAGTTGGCCGGACGCATAACTTCGCGCGAGATGTCCGCCGAAAAAAGCAGTGATATACGTATAAATATCAAGCGGGCTCACCGTGGCGGCATTAGGAACTTGGGACGGACGCTGCAGGCCTTCGAAAAAAAGATAAAATGTGACGGCGCCGATGATCCCCCAGGCTGCCATCCAAAGCACGCGGCGCTTAATCTCGACATGCCGATCCAGAAGCAAGGCGACCGGGAAACTCAATCCCCACACCAGAATGCCATTGCCGAAAGAGAAAGTGGCAAGAAAGGCGAAGAGGCCACAAATAAGAAACTTCGTGAACAAAGGCCAACGGCAAATTGCGGCCCAGATCGCTGCGATCAGGAAGCAGTTTGTCATGAAGACCGAGATTTGGAATCCCCACGTCCAGTTCTCGGCTTGCACGGGTGAAAAGATTAATAAACTGCTGAAAACCAGCACGAAGGCAGCCCTCGAAGATCCCGGAGCAAACGTGCGACAGGTGATCGCCCACAAGCTTGCGGCCGTGACTAAGGCAAGAAATGCTGAGGCAAACATCTGGGCTCGAAGATTGCCGTCGGCCCAGCGCGCGAAGCCCACCAACACCACCTTGGTAACAAAGTTGCGATGCTCGTTATGTCGCACCCACAAATCGCCAGCGGTGAGTGTCCCAGTATGCGCCTTGAGATACAGCGGAGCCATCGTGAACTCGTCCGCATATGGCACATCGACTCCGTGCTTGTTTATTAGCACAAAGAGATAGAGCGCGGGAAGGAGTGCGAGAAGGATCGGGAGCCAATACCGCAACCAGCGCACACGCTCGGGTTGCGTGAGAAATGAATTCATGGTGAGACCAAGGAGGGACGCCGGCCTCATGCCAGCCACGCCTCAGCGCCGGAAGCCGCAATCTTAGGGTGAGGACTGGGCTGCCTTGATCACAATACTTTCGATCGTGTAGTCCCCGGGGACCATGCCCGGGTCGATCCGGAGACGGCCCGTCCAGCCCGCTTCTGGCAGCTCGAGAAATAGCGAGTTGCGGCCGGCTTTGAGTTCGTAGCTGGCAGTCTGCGACTCCACATATTCCGACTGACCTTTCTTCAGATAAAACATCTGCAGAGTTGTCTGCGCAGGGCTGTTTATAGTTATGTGGACAAGGAGCGGCACACCGGCTCCAGGGAATTCGGGCAGAAGCAGACCGGGATCAGTCCCGCTCGCGACTGCCGTAAATCCGGCTTCCGTTCGGACTACGACTTCCTTGCCCGCTTGAATCGATTGCAACTCCGCAGGGGTAGACGCACTAAAAAGAACTCCAGGAAATTTTTCAAACGCAGCGGCAAGTTCCTCTTGGCTGCGTGCCAATCGGGCAATCTGGAGCGGTTTAGCAGCGAAGATTTCCAACGCAGAGATTACATACCGACCGGGACTCTGCCCGGGATCAAGGCGTAGCTGACCGTTAAATTGCGGATCGTCCAATCTGATCAGGACGTTGTTCTGCCCTTCCTTGATCGCTGCACCGATGACTTTCTCAGTCGAGAATTGGGGCGCGGACTTCGTCTGAAAGTATAGCTCGAGCGTGGTATCGACTGGCGCTTCGACCGCGACGCGAAGGGTGACCGAACTGCCGGGGGTTTGCAGTGGCGGGAGGATGAGCTGCGGGTCATTCCCTTTTGCTTCCACAGCGACACCGACCGGCAACATTCTGAGAGTTGCCTCACCGCCGGCGACAATAGCTGTCGCACCGGATTCGAGAAGGGAGAGGGAGGAGGTCAGTGTTTCATTCTTCGTCACCTTTGGCTGCGCCGCCGCTGGCAAGTCTGTTTCATCAGGGCCGCGCTCACAGGCAGTGAGTACCAAGCTAGCCAGCAGCACAAGAAACCAGCAGAGAATCAGAGTCTGCTGTGCGCTTCGGGCGCGCCGAGTGTCGGGGTTGGGGTCAGGGAATGACGAGAGGATCATAAGCCCGACTTACATGGCGTGCTTATGGTTGTCCAACGCCATCCAGAATGAGCCTCCGCGCCCCAGCAGCTATTACTTGCTGCCGGGCTTGACTGCAGGGATTCCCTTAAGGTCGGCAGGAATCTGGTCGGCGGGGAATGTCTCTACGTTCATCTCGACGAGGCTGAGGAAAGGACAGCCGAAATCCGGACGTCGACCGCCGCTGCGATCGACGATGACGCCCACGGCGGCGACGATTCCGCCGTGCTGGCGCACGATGTCGATGGTCTCCTGAACCCGGCCGCCGCGGGTGACGACGTCTTCGGCGACGATGAAGCGCTCGTTAGGGGCGATCTGGAAGCCGCGCCGGAGGACGAGGCCGCCCTCGGCGTCCTTCTCGGCGAAGATGTGACGTTTCCCAAGGGCCCGGCCCACTTCCTGGCCCACCACGATTCCCCCGAGCGCTGGTGAAATGACGCCGTCGCACTCGATCGCGCGGAGTTTATCCGCCAGCCGGCCGCAGACGTCGGCCGCGATGCCGGTGTGCTGCAGGAGGATGGCGCACTGGAAGAACTGTCGGCTGTGCAATCCGGAACGCAGGACGAAATGTCCATCAAGCAGCGCACCCGTCTGGCGGAAAAGTGAAAGAAGATCTTCGGACATATTGGACGGGCAGTTCGGCAAACCGAGCGCCTTGCGACGAGCGGTGGCCTACTCCCAGGTATCGATGGATTTTCCGCCAGCCTTCGTCGCGACGGCTACGAGTTCGATCTCGACCTGCGCGCCTTTAGGCAAGGCTGTGACCTGCACGGTGGAACGCGCTGGTGGCTGTTCAGTGAAGTAGCTGGCGTAAACCTCGTTCATCTTCGCGAAGTCGCCCAGGTTCGTCATGAAGACGGTCGTCTTCACGATGTTGGTAAAATCCATTCCTTCAGCGGTCAGGATGGCGGTGAGATTATCGAGCACGCGGCGGGTTTGCTCGGTGATGTCTTCCGAAACAATTTGCCCGCTCTGCGGATCGAGCGGGATCTGGCCAGCCGTAAAAAGCATCGGCCCGATGCGGACGGCTTGGGAGTAGGGGCCAACGGCGGCGGGCGCTTCGGTAGTGGTGACGATCTTCTTCATCGGGCGAGTGTAGACGGATTTTCCGCCCGCACAACGGCTGGCCAAATTGGCGCACGGCTCCCAGAGAAACGGCTCCAAATCGCGCCCAAGTGCCGTCATTGCAGGTCGGGGATAATCGTCGATAATGGAAATCCCATGGTTGGCTGGATTCTAAAGAAAATACTCGGATCGAAAAATCAGCGCGAGATCAAGCGCATGATGCCCACGGTCCGTCGCATCAACGAGCTGGAAGAAGAATTCCGCGCCTTATCGGATGAAGATCTGCAGGCGAAGACCCGGCAATGGCAGGCCGAGCTGGCCGCGATCGAAGATCCGGCGGCACGTTGGGATCGCCTGGACGTGATCCTGCCGGAAGCTTTTGCGGTGGTCAAAAATGCGGCGCGGCGGCTGACGGAGCGGAAGGCGACCTTCACGGTTTGCGACCAGCCGATGACCTGGAACATGGTGCACTTCGATGTGCAGTTGGTGGGCGGGATGGTCTTGCATCGCGGGCGGATCGCGGAGATGGCGACGGGCGAAGGCAAGACGTTGGTCGCGACCCTGCCGCTGTATTTGAATGCCTTAAGCGGGGGCGGCGCCCATCTCGTGACGGTGAACGACTACCTGGCGCGACGAGATGCGGAGTGGATGGGCCAGCTCTACAATTTTCTCGGGCTGACCGTGCGGTATCATCCAACACGATCAGCCGCCGGATTTGCGGCGCGAGCAGTATGCCTGCGACATCACCTACGGGACGAACAGCGAGTTCGGCTTCGATTATCTGCGCGATAACGGAATGGCCACGACGCGCGAGCAGCAGGTCCAGCGCGGCTACAACTTCGCGATCGTGGATGAGGTGGACTCGATCCTGATCGACGAAGCGCGCACGCCTTTGATCATTAGCGGACCGTCGACGGTCTCGACCCATCAATACGACAAGTGGAAGCCGTTGACGGAGCAGTTGGTGCGAAAGCAGAACATGCTGGTCAACCGGTTGGCGAGCGAAGCGAAGGAAGCTTTCGAAGCGGGAGACGCGGAAGTCGGCGGGCTGCTCATGTTTAAAGTGAAGCTGGGCCAGCCGCGGAATAAGCCGCTCTTGCGCATGATGGAAGATCCAGAAAAGCGCCGGGCAATGGACAAGGCCGAGCTGTCGTTCTTTCAGGACTCGCGGAAGGAAGAATTGTTCGCGCTGAAAGAGGAGCTGTTTTACACCATCGACGAAAAGTCGAACGAGTCCGATCTCTCGGAGCAGGGTCGCGCTTTCCTAAATCCGGACGAGCCAGACTCGTTCGTGCTGCCGGATTTGATCAGCGAATTCACCGAGATCGACCTGAATACTTCGCTCTCCGACGAGGAGAAAGAGAAGCAAAAGGTCGAGCGGCAACAGCATTGCGACGCTCAAGGCGAACGCATCCACAACATCTCCCAGCTGCTCCGCGCCTACTGCCTCTTCGAGAAGGACGTCCAGTACGTGGTGGAAGAGAACAAGGTGGTGATCGTGGACGAATACACCGGCCGCAAAATGCCGGGTCGGCGCTGGAGTGACGGCTTGCACCAGGCGGTGGAAGCGAAGGAAGGCGTGCAGATCGATCGCGAGACGCAAACGCTGGCCACGATCACGATTCAGAATTATTTCCGGCTCTATTCCAAACTGGCAGGCATGACGGGAACGGCCGATACGGAAGCGGCCGAGTTCCACGACATCTACAAGCTGGACGTGAACGTGATCCCGACCAATCGCGTCATCGCGCGGATCGACGCGAACGACCGGATCTACAAAACGCGGCGCGAGAAATACAACGCGGTCATTAACGAGATCAAAGACTGCCACGCGCGTTCGCAGCCAGTCCTGGTCGGCACCGTGAGCGTGGAAGCATCCGAGTTGCTGAGTCGGATGTTGAAGCGGGAGAAGATTCCGCACAACGTTTTGAACGCGAAGTATCACCGGCAGGAAGCGGAGATCGTGCAGCGCGCAGGGCAGGCAGGGACGGTGACCATTTCGACCAACATGGCGGGTCGCGGCACGGATATTAAACTGGGCGAAGGGGTGGCGGCGGCAGGCGGGCTCTTCGTTATCGGCACGGAGCGGCACGAGTCGCGCCGGATCGATCGGCAGCTCCGCGGACGTTGCGCGCGGCAGGGCGATCCGGGCGGGTCGCGCTTTTACGTCGCCTTCGAAGATGATCTCATGCGGAACTTCGGCGCCGCCGATCGAATGACGAAGATCATGGAGCGATTCGGGCTCGAGGAAGGGCAGGAGCTGGAGCATCCGTGGCTAAACAAGTCAGTCGAGACAGCGCAGAAGCGGGTGGAGCAGCGGAATTACCTGGCTCGGAAGCGGACGCTCGATTTCGACGACGTGATGAACAATCAGCGCGAGGTCGTTTACACCTACCGGAACGATACGATCGATACGGACGATCCACGGAAGCTGATTTACGAGACGATTGACGAAGCGGTGCCGGCGAAAGTGCGCGAGCAGCTGGGCACGGGTGAGGAGCCGAACTACGCCGCGCTTTTGAACTGGGTGAACACCACCTTCCCGCTTGGGCTATCGGCCGAGCGTGCGGAATTTGAGTCGCGGACGGCGGAGGGCAACGCGCAGTTCTTGATCGAGAAGGTGAAGGATTCGTATGAGCGGAAGTCGTCGCACGAGGAACCGACGGCGGTGAAAAGCCTTGAGCGTTTCATTATTCTCAACGCGATCGATCGACTCTGGCAGGAGCATTTGTATGCAATGGATGCGCTGCGGGAGGGCGTCTATCTCCGGAGCTACGCGCAGAAAGATCCGTTGGTGGAATACAAGACAGAGGCGTACGAAATGTTCGTCGAGTTAATGGCGAACATTAAGAACGAAGTGCTGCATAATCTCTTCCGCAGCACGTCGAACTTGCAGGCCTTCGAGACTTTTCTTTCCACGCTGCCGCAGTTCCTTCTGCGCGAGCATGGGCCTACAACCGCGACCGCGAATCCGACCGGGCCGATGCCTGGGCCGGCCATGGGGCGACGCGAGGGAAGTGCGGAGGCGACGATGAGCGAGAACGGCGAGGAAGAAATGGCGCTCGATCTAGCGCCGGTCCGGCGTGAGATCCCGAAGGTGGGTCGGAACGAGCCTTGCCCTTGCGGCAGCGGGAAGAAGTTCAAGAACTGCTGCGGTCGCACGGCTTAGTTTTTTCGCGCGCACAAAGAAGGCGTTTGTTTAGCGGTCGCCCCTACCGCGGCCACGTCCCCGCCCGCGGCCACGCCGACCCCGATCGGGTTCTTCTGGTTCGGTTTCCTTGATCTCGTCCGCGGTCCCCTCGGCGCTTTCCGCTCGTTCCTGGGGGTCGAGATCGGTTCTCGCATGTGGCTGGAGTGCGATCGCTGAATTCGGGATGCCGAATCTTCCCTCCGAGATTCGCGACCCGTCCGAGCCAGCCGGAGGCGCCTAACGAGAGGGCGAGGAGGCCGATTGCGAGGAAGGCGCCGATGAAGCCACGCAGAATCGACAAGACAAGTCCGACGAGAGAAAACGCACCCAGAATGGAAGTGAGGATGAGCCCAAGGGTGGCCGCCTCTTCATGAGCCTCGATGGTGCTTTTGCTCACGCCGGGCAAGTGCTCCACGATCTCCTCGGCCCCTTTGCCAGCGAGAAAAGTGGGCACCGTGACGAGCGCGACGAAGAGAAAAACGAGGAGGCTGGCGCGCTTGACCTCTTCGCTCCGGCGCCAGAGGCCGTAGAGCAGGAGGGCGGCTCCCAACGGGACGCCGATGACGGGAATGTGATTGAGGACGACATGGAGGTGTGCGGAATTCATGCGCCTAATCAGGCAACGGTCGTGACGGAGAGTGGCAAGGCACTTCGTGCGCGAGGGCGGCCTAATTTGGTAACGGGACTGTTACCTGCGGCTTGACCGGGCGCGGCCTGCGATACTTGCTGTAGAGGGAAAAATTATGAGACCGGACAAGTTCACGCAGAAAATGCAGGAGGCGTTGCAAGCGGCGCAGGATGTCGCGAGCCAGCATCATCATCAGGAGATCGGGAATGAACATTTCCTGCTCGCGCTCCTTGAGCAAAGCGAGGGAGTGGCGCGGCCTTTGTTGGAAAAACTCGAAGTCGCTCCGGCTGCGCTCCGCCAGCGTCTGGCAGAAGAGTTGAAGCGGAGACCGCAGGTGCATGGCGGCTCGACGGAGCTGCGGCTGGGAAACGATTTGCGAGGGACGATCGATGCCGCCGAGAAGGAGATGGCAAAGCTGAAGGACGAGTTCCTCAGCGCCGAACATTATCTTCTCGCGCTGAGCGACGGAAGTGGCGCGACGGCAAAGGCGCTGCAGGACATGGGTGTGTCGCGCGCCAGGTTGATGCAGGCTTTGCAACAGGTGCGAGGATCGCAGCGGGTGACCGATCAGAACCCGGAGGGGAAATATCAGACGCTGGAGAAGTACGGGCGCGATCTGACGGCGCTGGCGCGGCGGGGGAAGATCGATCCGGTGATCGGGCGGGATGATGAGATCCGGCGGGTGATGCAGGTGCTCTCGCGGCGGACGAAAAACAATCCGGTGCTGATCGGCGAGCCGGGCGTGGGCAAGACGGCGATCGTGGAAGGCCTGGCGCGGCGGATCGTGAGCGGCGACGTTCCGGAATCGCTGAAGAGGAAGCGGCTGATCGCGATGGATATTGGGGCGATGATGGCGGGGGCGAAATTTCGCGGGGAATTTGAGGATCGGCTGAAGGCATTCCTGAAAGAGGTCACCGATTCGCAAGGGAAGTCATTCTTTTCATCGATGAGCTGCACACAATGGTCGGCGCGGGAGCGGCGGAGGGATCGATGGACGCTGCGAATATGCTGAAGCCGCAACTGGCGCGCGGCGAATTGCGGACGATTGGCGCGACGACGCTGGATGAATACCGCAAGTACATCGAGAAGGACCCGGCGCTGGAGCGGCGGTTCCAGCCGGTGATGGTGAACGAGCCGACGGTGGAGGACGCGATCGCGATCTTGCGCGGTTTGAAGGAGCGCTACGAGGTGCACCACGGGGTGCGCATTCAAGATGCGGCGCTGGTGGCCGCGGCGACGCTTTCGCATCGCTACATCAGCGACCGATTCCTGCCGGACAAAGCGGTCGATTTGATGGATGAAGCGGCCTCGCGTCTGAAGATCGAACTGGATTCCATGCCGACGGAGATCGACGTCCTGGAGCGCCGGATCATGCAGGATGAGATGGAGCGGCAGGCGCTGAAGAAGGAGAAGGATCCTGCGAGCAAGAGCGGCTGGCAAAGATCGAAAGAGAGCTGGCCGATCTGAAAGAGGAGAGCGCGAAGCTAAAAGCGCAGTGGCAGAACGAGAAAGGCGAGATCGACAAGGCGGGGAGAATTCCAAGAAGAGCTCGAAGTTTGCGCACGCAGCTGGAGCAGGCGCAACGGCGCGGCGACTTGAACGCGCGAGCGAGATCCAGTACGGGCGCATCCCGGAGATCACGCAGCAGCTCGAGGAGCATAACCGGAAGCTGGGCGCGCTGCAGGAGAGCGGCCAGATATTGAAGGAGGAAGTGACGGAGGAGGACATCGCGCAGGTGGTTTCGATTGGACGGGCATCCCGGTCTCGCGTTTGCAGGAAGGCGAACGGCAGAAGCTGGTGAAGATGGAGGAGCGCCTCGGCCGAGCGAGTGATCGGTCAGGAGGAGGCGATCGTGGCGGTCTCGAACGCGGTGCGGCGGGCACGCAGCGGTTCTGCAGGATCGAAGATCGCCCGATTGGTTCGTTCATTTTCCTGGGGCCGACCGGCGTCGGGCAAAACGGAACTGGCGCGCGCGCTGGCGGAATTCTTGTTCGACGACGAGAACGCGATGATGCGGATCGACATGAGCGAGTACATGGAGAAGCACTCGGTGGCGCGGTTGATCGGCGCGCCTCCGGGTTATGTCGGCTTTGAGGAGGGCGGGCAGCTGAGCGAAGCGGTGCGGCGGACGGCCGTACGCGTGGTGCTTTTCGATGAGATCGAGAAAGCGCACCACGACGTGTTCAACGTGCTGCTGCAGGTGCTGGATGACGGCCGGATCACCGATGGACAGGGCCGCACGGTCGATTTCAAAAACACCGTCATCATCATGACGTCCAATCTCGGCTCGCAATTCATCACCGAGGAATGGAATCGCGAGAAGCACTCCGCGCTGGTGATGGAGGTGTTGCGCGGGCATTTTCGCCCGGAGTTTTTGAATCGGGTGGATGAGATCATCATCTTCGATCAACTAGGAGAGGCGGAACTGAAGCAGATCGTGCAAATCCAGCTCTCACGTCTGATGCGGCGGCTGGAGACGCAAAAGGTCACGCTCCAATTAAGCGATCAGGCGAAGGCGTTGATCGCCCGGGAGGGGCACGATCCGGTGTATGGAGCGCGCCCATTAAAGCGAGCGATCCAAAAGCTCATTCTCGACCCACTTAGCCTGGACCTTCTCGAAGGTAAGTTTCGGGAGGGTCAAACAATCCGCGTGGAAGCGGATGGTTCGAAAATAAAGTTCACCAGCGAATAAAAGCGCGGAACGCGCGGCGTCGAGATATCGAACCGAGTCCAGAGGCCAGTCGCTCCGACCTGGATGTGGACGGGCGGACGTAAGCCGGCAGACTTTTCCTAGCTCTTCTTGTCGGCCGGGGCCTCGTGGCCGGACTGCCACTGCGAGAATTGCTCCTTGGTCAGCACCTTCTTAGCGGCGGCGGTCATTTTCGACATGGTCTCTTTGTTGCAGCCGCCTTTGTGACACTCGGCGGCGAGCGTATCCATCTGCGTCTTTTGCTCGGCGGAAAGATTCAAACTGTCGTAGCTCGCGCAATCCATCTTGCCGCTGTTTTCCGCTTTCTGCGCGCAGCATGCTTTATCTCCAAACGCAGACGATACCAAAAAGGCGCCGGCTGCCACTATGGCCAAGGCTTTAAATTTCATTGGATTCTGAGACAGCGCCGCTGGTCTCACGTTCAAATTTTCAAACCCATGTTTGTAAGAGGTCCGGCAACGAGCTTGCCCGGGAACAAAAAAGGCGACGCCCTTGCGAGCGTCGCCCTTTTGAAAGGGGATCCTTACGCGACCGATCCAGTCACGCGGCGGCGGCGGGCAATCAAACCTGCTCCAACCAACCCAAGGCCGAGAAGCGCATCAGGTGGAAGGCTCAGGAACGACGACAAACCCGTTGCGATCGAAGGAAGCGATGTTGTAGGTGCCGCCATTCGCGCCGACGAGCGAGAAGGTGGCGGTGTCAATGTCGCGGAAAGCCGCTGAATTGAATGCGCCATTGTTCGCGGTGAAGGAGCTCAACAGGAAGTCGACGTTACCCGAGCCACCGGCAAACGACTGAGTGACCGTTGCCGTCCCACCAGCGGTGCTGGAGGTGAGAGTGACCGTGATCATCGCGCTCATGCTGCTCATGGCGGAGGCGTCAAACGTGAGCCGCACCCGATCCCATTGGTTGCCGCCGCCACCGGGGATGTCGAGGAAGTTCGCGTTCAGGGGGGCAGCTGCGCCGATGGAGAGCGTAAAAGTGGCAGAAGTGCCGGCCATGGCCGAAAAAACCATGAAGTCGTCGTTATCGCCCGCGCCGACGGGATTCAGCGAAGCGGAAACGTTTGCCGGGGTGCCAGTGATGGCGCTGATGGACATCATGCGCTGTCCCCCGAGCGTCGAAGCTGTCGGAATGCCCGTGATGGTCGCGGTCCCAGTGGTTCCGTTAAAATTAAACGCTCCCGCATCGAGAAAATCGATGTGATTCGCTTTCGCGGTGAGCGAAACAGTGAGGAGTGAAGCAGCCACCAAGGCTACCAATTGGGAGGATTTTTTTATCATGATTAGCCCTTAGTCAGTTTGTTCTGTATACCCGCTGCCGGCCAAACTGAGGTTTTAGAATGAACCGGTCAAGAAAATATTCCGGCGGTGAGGAGGTTTGTTTGATCGCGGGGCGGGCGTAGCCTGAAGCGCATGAATGACGTTGCCGAAAATCTAAAGAAGGTGCAGGCCGAAATCGCGGGGGCGGCCCGCCGTTCCGGGCGGAAGCCGGAGGAGATCGTGCTCGTGGCAGTTTCGAAAAAGCAGGAGGCCGAGGCGGTGCGGGCGGCTTTTGATGCCGGGCAGCCGATCTTCGGCGAGAGCCGGGTGCAGGAGGCGCGGGTAAAGATCCCGCTCCTGCCCGCGGGGGTGCGCTGGCATTTCATCGGGCGCCTGCAGAAGAATAAAATTCGGCACGCGCTGCCGCTCTTCGAGTTGTTCCATAGTGTGGACTCATTGGCCTCGGCGCAGGACATGAACCGAATCGCGGAGGAGGAGGGGCTGCGGCCGCGCGTGCTGCTGGAGGTGAACGTCGCCGGGGAGG
This sequence comes from uncultured Verrucomicrobiae bacterium, assembly GCA_963730385.1. Classification (GTDB taxonomy): domain Bacteria; phylum Verrucomicrobiota; class Verrucomicrobiia; order Chthoniobacterales; family UBA10450; genus JACCTI01. The sequence goes on along the minus strand of CAVSRQ010000013.1, from coordinate 1,554 downwards.
GGAGCAAGCTGGGTTTCGCTCCAGAAAAACTTGAGACGGAAATGGAAGCCCTCCTGGCGTTCGGACGGTTGGAGATCGAAGGCTTGATGACGATTCCGCCGCTGGCTCCGGCCTCGGAGGATTCGCGGCCGTTCTTCATCCGGCTGCGGGATCTGCGCGATGAGTTGGAGCGGAAGTTTTCGCTCAAGCTTCCGCAGCTTTCCATGGGGATGAGCAACGATTTCGCGGTCGCGATCGAGGAGGGTGCGACGCAGGTGCGGGTGGGGACGGCGATTTTTGGGGAGAGATAGGGTCTTTCTCGTTTTTAATGTGCCCGCGAGTCTGAAGCTTGCGCTATTCTGCTGCTGCGATGCGGATTGAACCTAAGAACCTGCAGCTGATCGGCAGCGAACTCGCGATCGAATGGAGCGATGGCGAGGAGTCGTATTTCCAACTGGAATCGCTACGGCGCGCCTGCCCCTGCGCAGCGTGTGGCGGTGAGCCGGACGTTCTCGGCTATGTGCAGCGCCCAAACGTGACCTACACGGCGGATAGTTTTCTCCTGCGAAATTGGTCGCTGGTGGGGGGATACGCGGTCCAGCCGGTGTGGGCGGATGGCCACGGAGCGGGATTTTTTCCTACCAATATTTGCGGCGCCTGGCCGCGGCGGGTTGACGCGTCTGTGTACGATCGCACTCCCCGATGAGCCGTTTCGCCAAAGCCACGCTTCTGCTTTTCTTCTTTTCGCTCTGCGGAGTGGCGTTTGTGATTACCAGTCGGGTCCGGGAAAGGCGTGGCCCACCAGTTCCGCACGATCTTTTCGCAGTGGTGAGTGAGCAGTTGGCTGCGTTTCGCGCAGACGATTTTCCGAGCGCTTATCGGCAGGCGGCTACTGGAGTGCAGGAGAAGTTCACTCTGCCGCAGTTTGCGGCGATGGTGCGGCGCAACTACGCGGAGATGACCAATGCCGCGCGGGTGGAATTTGGCGCGCTGACCGTGGAGGGCGGGAGCGCTTTGGTGCAGGTCTTCTTTTTTGCGCACGACGGCTCTGCTCGCGTCTTTTTCTACAGCCTCATTTCCGAAGATGAGAAATGGAAAATCGGGGGCGTGGAGGAGACGGATCGCCTCCCGCCCGGCCCGCGCCTGCGCGGTTCGCATGTGTAGGAAGCGCGCGAGGGGGCAGGCGCAGTCCCCGCGCTTTGCCTCGACAAAAGGGGGCCACTCCGCTAGCACCGTGCCATGAAAATTGCCTTGGGAACGGATCACGCCGGTTATCGTTTAAAAGAAGCAGTGAAGGCGCTTCTGATTGAACTGGGTCATGAGCCGGTGGATTTCGGCACTTTCAGCGACGACCAGGTGGATTATCCGAAGTTCGTCCGTCCCGCTGCAGAAGCGGTGGCGCGGGGCGAGTGCGAGCGCGGTGTGGTCTTCGGCGGCTCTGGGAACGGGGAGGCGATGTCGGTGAAAAGTACCCGGGGTCCGGTGCGCGCTTTGTTGGACCGAAGAAGTGGCTCTGTCTCTCCCGCCAACACACGGATGCAAACGGCACTCTCCCTCGGCGAGCGGGTGATCCCG
>CAVSRQ010000012.1:0-23558 GCA_963730385.1 uncultured Verrucomicrobiae bacterium | reverse complement strand
TCGGCAATTGATCTCGAGGTCAGCCATCGGGTTGGCCATGGAATCGAGGTGACTGGTCTGGCCCGCGAGGTTAAAGAGAAAATCTTTCCCACGCACCAGGTGCTGCATGCTGAAGGTGTCGCGCACGTCGGAGATGTTGATGCGGAGTCGATCGCGGAATGGCGCAACGTTGAAAAGATTTCCGCCGTAATCCGGGATGAGGCTGTCGAGGAGCGTCACCTCTGCGCCGAGTTCGAGAAGCTGCAGGGCAAGGTTGGAGCCAATAAAGCCGAGCCCGCCGGTGATGAGAACTTTGCGGTCGGCGAAGTGGCGGTGCATCGGGGATAGGTCCGTAGTCATAGCCAGCCTCTCAGAGCGGAGTCTTCAGACCGCTTCGGGAGCGCCGGCCGGTTTCTGGGTGAGACGCCCCTAATGGCTTTCCGATCTCCGGCACTTCTCTCGAAATAACTTGCACCTTCCTGCTGGAGTTCTGTGGACATCGCTTCAGAGAGATAATGCCGGAGCGATTCTCCGACGCAACGATCAAGAGAAAAACGGTGGCGCGGAATTCTGGCCCCACTCCGGTTGCGATTTCGCAGATTACCTTGCATGCGCCGCTGCCTAATGCATGGCTAGAGTCTTGCCGCGATGAAACCTGCCTCGAATCCACTGCGCCTGCTCACGGTCGTGCTCCCGGCGCGGGACGAGGAAGGTTGCATCGCTTCAACGGTGCAACATTTGAGCGTAGAGCTGCGGCTGCAGGGCGTACCGCACGAGATCGTGGTAGTCGATGATGGGAGCAGTGATCGCACATGGGAAATTCTCCAGGAACTGAAAGAGAGTCTTCCAGAATTAAAGCCGGTGCAAAACGCCGGCGGACATGGCTTCGGACGGGCGATTCAGTGGGGGCTCGATCAGATGACGGGCGACGCGGTCGTCATCATGATGGCGGATGAATCCGATGATTGCCGCGACGTGGTGCGCTATTGGCGGAAGCTAAACGAAGGCTTCGATTGCGTCTTCGGCAGCCGCTTCGTGAAGGGTGGGGGAGTGATCGATTACCCGCCGGTGAAGATGGCCTTGAATCGCCTGGCGAACTTCTTCGTCCGCGTGCTTTTTCGTTATCGCTTAAACGACACCACCAACGCGTTCAAAGCCTACCGCCGGACGGTGATCGACGGCTCGCGGCCACTCATCTCGCCGCACTTCAACATCACTCTCGAGCTTCCGTTGAAAGCAATCGTGCGAGGCTATTCCTGGACCGTCATCCCGATTACCTGGCGCAACCGGCGCACCGGCGAAGCGAAGTTAAAGATCAAGGAGATGGGGAGCCGCTACCTTTTCATCTGCCTCTATCTCTGGCTGGAGAAGTATCTCAGCCGCGGAGATTATCGGGTACGCGCTTCTCTTCCCGGAGCGGGCGAGACGCCGAGTTCCGGCACGCTTAACTCCTAGACCGCCTTCCGGACAACGCTCTGGATTGAAGCCACTTTTCGGAAAGGGAATTGTTCGTAGGCCTGCCCGCCCCGCCAGAGATGGTGTCCCTGCGGAGAAAGGTAAAACGTCTCCACGTCTTTCTGCATCTGCTCGATCAAGCCGACGCAGTCGCCAGGCGGGCGTCCAGCGAGCTTTGCTTGCTCGGCCAGGATCGCGTTCGCATTCAGGGCGTGATGTTCCTGGGTAGGCCCGTCGATGACATGATCGAAGCAATGGATCGATGCCCCACCTGGAACGAGCGCGGATTGGATCGCGCGGAAACAGGAATCCAGCGCGGAATCGGGAAGGTGCTCGAGCACTGAAATTGAGAAAACAGCGTCGAGGGAATCATCCGGAAACTGAGGCATGCCCGGCTGAAAGTAGGCGCGGATCAAGCGCACATTCGGGAAGTTCTTCAGGTAAGCTTCGTAGGTCGTCGGGCCGTTCCCAAAGCCGTCGTAGGGATCGATCAAGGTCACGTCGTATCCGAGGTCGCTGAGAAAACTGCTAATGATGGGCTCGCCGCCGCCGATCTCCAAAATCCTGGCCGGTGGCGGAACGGTCGCGAGCAACGCTTTCACCGTCCACGGACGCTGGACATTTTTCAGATCGCCATCAAAGCCGGTGATGGCCGGCAAGTGATCGAGACTGTCGCAATAGTCCCGCACCGTGGCGTAGCCGAGTTCTGCGAGCGGCGATGCGCTGGTATACCGAGCGAGGACCGCGTTTGAATCATCCTGACTTTTGGAGTGGGGCATAAATGGTTTCCGGAAGCGTCGGGCGGGCCGAAATGTTTTTGTAAAAATCGTCAAGCGCGCGCGCGTTTTTCTCCCAGTCGAAATGGGTGCGCGAGAAGGCGAGCGCGCCCTCCGAAAGTTGTGCGACCAACTTCGGATCTTCCGCAAAGCGCACCAGCGTCTCGACAATACCTGGCGCGTTCACCTTCGGCAGAACCCAAGCCTCGCGCCCGTGTTCGACAAAGCGACCAGCGTTCGTCCGCGGCAGGACGACCGGGCGACCCATCGAGAAAAACTCCGATAACTTGGCCGGCAGGCGGAACTCGTTAAAGGCATCGTCTGTGCCGGGCTGGATCATGTAATCGGCTTGAGCGAGCAGCTGCGGCACGTCGACGTGCGGGACGTAGCCGAGCTCGACCGAGAACTGCCGGGCCCAGGTGTCATCCTGGCCAAGAAATGGGCAATAATCTGTGCCCGCGCGGAGCAGGGTGGCGGGATGGCCTTCTCGATTCAACATCGCGATGGCGAGGTAAAGGCTGCGCACCTCGCGCGCGTTCGCCGAGTGGACGTTGCCAGTATAACAAAGAACCAAATGGTGCGCCGGGATGCCCAGGCTCGCTCGAAACTCCTGATCAATCGGGCGCGGATAAAAGAGACGGCGATCCGCGCCGGGCCAAAGAATAAGACGAGGAACGCTGGGCGGAACGAATTTATCCAGGCGATCCATGATGATGGTAACGCCCGCCGCGCGGCGAAGGAAGCGCTGGTAATTAAGCGGATGAGAAAGATTCCCCGGCACCTGCAAGTCTGTCATCGCCGCGAGAGCGGCAAACGGAGTCCCGAGATTCGCTTCCAGGATGCGCTCTTCGTTATCCTCGAGGTGAACGAAGAGCTTGAAGGAGGCAAAGAGCGCGAGCTTTTCGCAGAAGAGCCGGACGTTTTCTCGCGGCGTCCAGGCGTGAACCACATCCGGCTCGCCCCCGCGAGGGAAGAATCGATCCCAGCGGCCATCAAACTCCGGGAAGGTCGCGACTTCGTAACTTCGCTCGCCCAGGTTTTCGGCGGTCTCTTTCCCTTCCGGGATGGCTACGGCAACCTGATGGCCGAAAGCGGCCAATTGATTGGCGAAGTTATGAACATGGATCGCACTGTTCGACGTGAAATTGTGATAGAGAACGAAGAGGATGTTCTTCACGCCACAATCGCGGGGGAGTAATCGCCACGTTCCAGATTGAGGTTGGGATTGTAGTAGGGATCGCCGCGTTCGATGACGGATTCCCATTGGTCGAGCAGGAGCATCCGATCGACCATGTCGTAGTAGTCCTTCCGCGAGAGTGATTCGTGATGCACCACCACCGCTTCCGGGGTGTAGACGATGCGAAGCCCGCGCTCGCGCAGATTCAAGCACAGATCCACGTCCTGATAGGCGGTGAAGTAGTGCTCATTGAAGCCGCCGATCTCGCAGAACAAATCCTTCCGCATCATCATGCAAGCGGCGGTGACGGCAGTAACCTCTCGCGCACAAGACAGGCTGCCCGCGTAACCATCCACCTCTTTCGGGAAGCGACGCATGATGTGGTCGGCGGTGCCCCGCATCCCGAGAACCACTCCGGCATGTTGCACCGTGTGGTTGCCGTAAATGAGGAGGCTGCCCGCTGCGCCCACATCGGGCTGGCTGGCGTGATAGTGCAGATGTTGCAGCCAATCGCGCTCGATGATCTCGGTGTCGTTATTGAGGAAAACGAGCAGGTCGCCAGTCGCTTTTTGCACACCCCGATTGTTCGCGCGGGAAAAATTGAAGCGGCCCGGCATTTCCAGGACGCGCACCGGAAATTTCTTTAAGAGGCGAAGAGCTTCCGGATCAGTGGTGGCGTTATCGACCACCACGACCTCAAAGTTGGGATAGGAGGTGAGTTCAAACAGGCTCTCCAAACACCGGCCTAGTAACGCGGGAGAGTCTTTCGAGGGAATGATGATGCTGACCCGCGGATACTTCGCGCAGGGCGCAGGGGTGCTGCGAAGGCGATGCACACCCTTGGTCTCGGCGCGTGCGGGCAATCCCAGACGCTGCAAGTGCGCGTTCACCGCCCGCTCCTGCAGGGCATCGATCTGAGGCTTGGCGTTCCCGTGCTCGGCAATGCTTCCAGGCGTCTTGCGCCAGTGATAGAGGATGCGCGGAATGTGACCGACCGAGGAGGTCACCTCACCGACGCGGAGCATGAACTCGAAATCTTGCACGCCATCGAAGTCGGAATCGAAACGGACTGCGCGTGCCAATTCCTTTCGCACACAAAGCAGGTGCCCGATATACATGGCGCCCCGTAGATATTCGGGCGACCACTCCGGTTTGAAGAAGGGCTCGGTGAGCTGGCCGGTGAGATCTTCCAGCTTGTCCTCATCGGAGTAGACCGCATCGAAGCCTTCCACGAGCTTCTTTTGCATCTCTGCAAAAGCTGAAGGAGCGAGCAGGTCGTCGTGATCCATGAAGCAGACGAAATCCCCTCGCGCGAGATCGAGCCCGGCATTGGTCGCCGCGCTGATGCCGCTGTTGGGATTAAATTGGACGCGCAGCCGCGGGCTCGCTTTTTGCATCTCCTCCAGCAACTCCCGGGTCTCCCGATCCGTGGAGCCGTCGTCCACCAGGCACCATTCCCAATTCGCAAAGGACTGCGCGAGCACACTACGAGCAGCCTCCACCAGCCAGCGCGGCTCAGAATTATAGGTGGGCGTAATCAGGCTAATGAAGGGTCGGGCATTTCCAGCCCGCTCATGGTGCTCACGGAGCAGTGGCCGCAAAATCGTCGCGGCCTGCCGCGCAGAGACCTCGCGCATGACGGGCAGGGCGACCTCGGGAATCTCAACCGGGCGCGTGCGGGCGCGCTCTTCCCTTCTGGCAGCGGCGAACGCGTGCTCCGCATCTCCGTCTCGAAGAACATTTCCCAGTCGCCACCTTGCACGATGGCTTCGAGTCGAAGCACGGAGGCCCCGGCCGGCACCGGGAACTTCGATCGTGAACCCGCACCGCTCCGAGCGATTGCGATCGTTCATGGCGGAGATCACATCCGGACGTGCGATCCCATAGCGACCGAGCCGGCCCTTCTTGCCGATCTTTGCCCGAACGCCGGCGATCTCGCGTCCGCTCTTTGAGAGACACCACCCGCGAATTAGAATGATCTCGCCTAGGTCCTGCCATTGCGCGGGCGCATCGACGCCAAACGCGAGGTCGTCCTGAAAAGCGGTGGAGCGAGCGCCGCGCGATGGGCGGAGAGCGAGTTTCCAGAGCGGTTTGGAAGCCTGCCAAAGCGTTGATTGCTGGATCTGCGAGAGCTGGCGTTCCGCCCGGTCGCGGCGCGCAGTGGCATCCGCGCGCTTGACCCGTTGCTCCGCCGCTTGCATCTCCGCCTCGTCCAGGCGGGACTCCAGTTGAGCCGCTCTCCGTTGAGCTCGTGCCAACGCCGTTCGAATTACGCTGAATTTGGCATCAAGCGAAGCATTGAGTTCGCTCTTCGCTTGCAGCCGGCGAAAAAGGGCGCGGATATCCTCTAACTCGCGTGCAAGTTGCTGAAATGCCAAATCAGGTTCTCCCATCGGGAGAACTGACTCGTTTCACCTTCCCTCGATGTCAAAGAAATGGAGCAGATTCCGGAAGAGGGACCTTTCCGTCGCAGCAGCTCGAAATGCGGTCAGCGAATAGCGTAAGCTTCAACAATGGCAACTCCTGTGCCTTCAGAGACGCCTGAAACGATACCGGTATAGCCACCTCGTGGGAGATTTTCGAGAATGACCGCGGATTCTAAGTCAGAGTTTGGCTGTAAAGTCGTGGCGATGATCTGTGCTTCCTGCGAGCTACGCCAGTTATCGTTTTCAGCCAGCCGTGTTCCATTTCGATCAAAGATCGAGAGGCTCGGATTTGCCAATGGATTTGCGATGCCGAACTGAGTCAAAGATGGGCCCAACGCTCTAACCAAAACTTTTCCGGGGCTGTCCCCGCCTCCTGCAATGAAGCCGCCAATCAGGACGTTCTCGCCGGTTTGGACGAACCCACGCGTGCTAATGTTTGCGAAGCTCGAAGTCGGGATCGCGTCTAAATCATAAACCTCAACAAGGCCTACCCCGGTGCCCCCGGCTGCCCCGCTGACGATCGCGGTGTAGGCACCCGGTGCGAGGGTGAGCACAACCGCCGATTCTGCATCACTGGTGGGGGGAACTCGCGAAGCTTCAAGCGAGATGGCTTGCAGCGAGGTAACCATTCCCTCGATTATTGTGTCCCTCCAATTGTCATTGCGAGCGATCCGCGTAGCGCCCGAAAAAATCTCGAGCGTCGGGTCTCGCAGCACCCCATTGACCCCGGCAGCCGCTAGCGATGGACCAATCGCGCGGATGACTGCGCGCTTTGGAACAGGGCCCGTTATAATAAAGCCCCCAATCATCACATTATCTCCCGTCAAGACTTGCAAGCGGGTCGAAATGTTGACCAAGGCTGACGGTAGGGGACTGGTCGTGTATGACGTTGAGCCGACACGAAGTGTGTGCGCAGTATTGACCGCTGTCTGGACCACACCAGTCACCATCGACTGTGCAACCCCGTCGAGGGTAATACCGCCACCGCTGCCGGCATAGGCAATGAATGCTGGGAGGGGCAGGCTTTCTCCGGGTGCTCCTGATGTCGGAGTCATCGGCGGAACCATCAGCAGCCCCCCAACTGCCGGGGCTGATCCTAACGCTTCATTGGCCAATGGCGATTTTATCGATGAAGTGCCGTCGGAACGTGTGATTACCAGATTGTTGAGCTGAGCGACATTTCTCGGTCCAGTAAAATCATTAAAATAGGTGCTCGCGTTGTCCGGAAAGAAGCGATTGCTGGAAAACTGAAGTCGATTGAACGGAGGACCCTCCGCGTTAGACCGATCGCCATCGTAGATAATGGATGCGCCGGTGTTATTACTAAAAGTCGAATTCGAGATCAACCCGGTGATGTCGAAGGCGGGCAACCCGAGAGCGGCCGGACTCGGCGCGCTGGTGATAGCGACGCCTCGGGCCGCGCCGCCGTCGTTGCGGTTCTCGATAAGATTGCTGCTGCTTAAATTGAGCGAGGATCCGAAAAGAGTGATGCCAGCGCCAAGCTCGCCCGCAGAACACTTCGCGATCGTAATCCCGGAAGCGTTGCCGGTGGAGCCTTGGATGAGTTCGAGTGCTCCACCAAAATTTGCGGAGGTGCAATTCAAAAAGAGCGAGTCGACGATGTTGAAGTCGGCGAAGGAGCCAAGGAGTGCGCCACCTGCACCCGGCAGGCCGCCACCGCCGTTCGCCGCACAATCCGAAATGGCGGTGCGGATGAGGGTAATTTTTGCGCGATTATCGGCAAGACTCCCGCTTACGGCCACACCATTAAGCCCAAAGGCGTGTGCAATATCGCCTCCAGCGAAGATCGCGCCTCCCTGGCGCGCGCTAGAACCCTGAATCAAAGAATCGACGACGGTTATCTCAGCAGGACGTCGGTTGACCGGTCCGCTTTCAAAAGACAGGGCCACAATTGCTCCACCTTGGCCTTCGTCGGAGTTTGTCCCAGTGACAATATTGTTCTGAAAAACGCAGTTTCTAATATCTGTCAGAGCAAGATAGTTGCTGACCGCGCCGCCTTGGCCCGAGCGGTTGCCAATGAAGCGAGATTTATAGATCCGAGTTGTGGTCTGCGCTTCGGTGTGGATGGCTCCCCCTTGAGGCGACGCCGGCGGCGGTCCAAAACTTGGATCGAAAGAGGCCAGGTTGCGGTCGAATAGGCAATTTTCAATCAGCAGATCGGACGACGGGACATCATCCGGCGCGCGCCACTCACCGATGGCAAAAATCGCGCCGCCCACATAGCCAGCCTGGTTTTGTTGAAAGCGAGTATTGCTTACGTGCACTTTGGCGTTGTCGATTGAAAGTGCGCCGCCGGCGGCGTTGGCTGAATGACCTGGGAGATCAACTCGATTTAGAACGAAGCTTGAATTGTTGATAAAGACCTGCGCCTTTAAAACGCTCATCCCCGCGCCATAATTGGGTGATTTGTTACCAGTCCAGGTGCAAGAGTCGAAGAAAACAATCGCGCTATCGATCCACTGTGCTCCGCCTCCCGTCCCTGAAGCATTCGCTGCGTTATCAGAAAAGCGGCAGGAAACGAAGGTGGCCTGGGCATTTACTAAGGTCATCCCCCCGCCGATAAAGTTCTGCGTAGACGTGCCGTTTGCGAACGTGAGGTTTTCGAATCTGACGGGTTTCATCCGAGTGAGAGTCGAAGGAGCGAATCTCAGGATGTCAGTGGTTCCCCCGCCGGTGAGAATGACATTCGAACCCGTTGCCGCGCGCACAGTGAATCCTTTTGGCGCAGGGGAATCAAAAATCGTAAAGCCACCCTGCGGAGCTTGGTAAGTCCCCCCGGCAAGTTCGATCACTCCGCCATCTGCCACCGTGAGAATCGCATCTTGCAATGTCGGTTGGTCTGCTGGAACACGGATAGTCTGCTGAGCGGCAACGCTTCCCGCGATCGAAATTAATGCCAGGCCCAGGATCAACGATCGAACATTTGGTGAGTATCTAGTCGTCATGGTAGTCTGTGAGCGCCTCCCAAGTTTGTATAAAATTCCCCTCTTTGCGTCAACGGCCCAAGCTTTGATCGACTCGGGTTCGTGGATCAGAAGTGACGATGAGAAGTGTATTTGCCACCCACTTTTACTCAAATTGCTACGACCAAATGCTTTAACAACGTCTGGACGATTGTAAATCTGATCTGTCAGCGCAAAGACTCTTTCCGAGCCATCAGCGTCTTGCGCCGAAAGGACGACCGCGTCGGCCGCCCTGTTCATTCCAGGAAGCGCAGCCCATCCATAAGCTTCAGCGAGGCCTGCGTTAGAGTGGAGACCGTCGAAATTTCCTATTAGCGATTCTGGCACCCTTGCCGGGAGCTTCTGAATGTCAGCGGATTGGAACAGCGGGGGCCGAATGAGACCGAGCTTGTTCTCGATTCGCGCGCCGGGGAGAATGTTGGCAGCTTTATCGCCGAGATATAGTCCATAGGCATCACCTGAAGCTATTACATTGCCGAAGAGCAGGGCGGCTTTTCCCCAGAGTCGCTGCCGATGAGAAACAGACATTGCTTGAATTCCCCAAATGGTTGAGTTCATCCATGCGAGCAAAAAAACAGCGAGCAGAGCACCTTCGAGCCGGTATGAAAAGGCTGCGCTTCCTGCGAGGCCAGATCGTTCCGAAGACCGATTTCGACACCGCAAGGCCTCCTAAGATTGAAACTGAGAGGAGCAATGAAAACGTAGTGTAGCGAGAATCCAATGCCTGATGGACGCCAAAACCGACCCGGGTGACAGCGGCCATGCAGGCGCTGGCGATCGCAAATAAGCCAATCGCAAGCCAGGGCACGAGCCCGCTCCGCGCTTCCTCTTTTGCCCAAGCGATCCGAGCAAGGCTCGAGTACAGTATAAGAAGAACACATCCAAAAACCGCCGGGATCGTTACCGATGCTTGATCCGTCGCTCGCCAAAAATGACCGCCAAGAAAAGTAACAAGGTAGAGAAAATAATCGAAGCTTCGGTGATCGATGATCGTAAGTGAATGGTTTGGTAGCCTTGTATAACCCACAAGATAGAGCGCAATGGCTCCGACAAAGAGAGTGAACCATGCAGCGAGCCAACGAATTCGGACTGAATTTGATCTTTCCGCAATCAGGCCGAGCGGAAAACTCAGAAACCAAAGTAAGATGCCGTTTCCGAACGAATAAGTTGCCACCGCCGCCACAACCGCGCACAGCCAGAACTTATTTGCCAAAGACAGCTTCGAAGTCGCTACACTCGCGCCTACCACGACAAGAAGCGCGACAAGAAACATGGCAGACTGAAAGTTCCACAGCCAGTTCTCCTGTTGAATGGGAGAGAACAAAATCATGTTTATGAGAAGAAACGTGCCGAGCTTGGCGGTAGCCGTCATATCGACGGTCCGTTGCAAGAGGCGCCACGTCAGAGTCGCTGTTCCGATGCAAAGAAGAATGGAGAAGAGCATCCCCATCCGGGTATCGCCGTGACTAGTGACGGCGAAAATTACCAAGAACAGTCTGGGGAAGAAGAAACGGTGCTCGTTCTGTTGAAAGAAGAGATCGTTCCAACTCAGGGTCTGGGAGAATGCTTTCTGATAGAGCGGGGCAATCGTCCACTCGTCCGCGTATGGGATATTTACAGAAAATCTCAGGACCAGAAAGACGATCAATAGTGCCGGAGCCGAGATACCCGTCCAAAGAGCGATACGGCGCAGCTTTGAGGGCTTCGCATCGCTATTCGGAGAGTTTTTGCACGCTGCCGTATCAGTTCATTAAGTCGCAAGGCGTTGTGGCGACTTACGACCAAATACGTGCTTACTGGGCTCGGACTTCGATCTGTTTCAGGATATATTCTCCCGGAACAGTTCCTGGATCCAGACGAAGGGCACCAATGGCCTGGGGGTCGGTCAAGATGAAGTAAGCGGTGTTGTCGCCCGGCTTCAGCTCAATCGACTGCATATTCGCCTGACTGTAATCCGCATCGCCGCTGTGCTTGTAAAACAGTTGCAGCACGGTCGCCGATGGCGCAGTGAGGACAACTTTGACAACCAGGGGTTGGCCGAGATTGAACTCTGGCAAAAGAAACTGAGGATCGGGACCCGTTGCGCGCAACTTGGCCCCATTATCCGAAGACAGTAATCTCGACGTCTTTTACAGGCTGCAAGCGGGACAGATCCTCGGGAGTGTTCGCGGAAAAGAGACCAATCTTCGCGGCATCGAATACGGCAGAACTGTTCTGTGCCAGCTGAGACTTCACAACGTCAATAGGCTTACCCCCAAACGCTGTCATCGAATGGATGAGGTAGGAGCCGGGCGCCTGACCGGGATCGAGTCGAAGTATTCCATTGAGAGATGACTCGTTCACTTCGATCAAAATCTGGTTCCGACCCCGATGAAGCAAGGCAGCGACCACACGCTCCGCCCCGAACTCTGGAGCTTCCCTGGTCTGATAGAAGAGCTCCAACTTGGTGTCGACCGGAGCCTCCAAGTCCAGAACGAACGCGACATCGCCGGAAACCTTCAAAGGTGGCAGCATAATTTGGGGGTCGTCGCTCGTCGCCTCCAACTTAAGCTGACCGCCTTCCGCTGTAAGGGCCGCATTCACTGCCTTGAAGGCGTCAACCGGTTGCGCCGTCAAGTTTAAGGGAAAGGCAAAGGTGCGCGGTCCAGCTGTCCCTTCCACCTTTTCCTCGCTCGGTACAGTGGCCGGAGGGTTACACCCCGCGATAGCCATCGCGGCCAAGCAGGTGAGAAGTGCAGATCCAAAGTTCATCACTACGCAGTACAGCCGGGACGCGAGATTGTCCAGCTGAGGGGTCGAAAGCAAACGGGCGGGTCTCCACCGCTAAAAATCGCGAGTGCCCTTTCACGGGAACGGATATAGTGCGCCGATGACGCCCAATCTGACATCCGCGGTGATCGTCCTGGGGATGCATCGCAGCGGCACGTCTGCGTCTGGCCGGCGCGTTGCATGCGGCGGGCGTTCTTTCGGAGCACGGCTTCTGGGGGCTAATAAGGATAATCAGAAGGGGTTTTGGGAGCGGGAAGAAATCCTGCGGCTGCACGAGCAATTGCTCACGTCGCTCGGATCGACCTGGGATACGCTGGACCCACTGCCGCAGCGATTGGCTGGAGTCCGAGCTGCCGGTGCGGTGGAGAAGGAATTAGTCGCGCTTCTTGCGCAGCGAGCTCGCGACCGATCCGGTCTGGGGCGTGAAGGATCCGCGTTTCTGCCGTTTACTCCCTCTTTGGCAGCGGTTTCTTGCGGCGGAAGGGGTGGCGGCAAGTTATGCGATCATTGTCCGGCACCCCACTGAGGTGGCAGGCTCGTTGCAGTCTCGGGATGGCTTGCCGCAGTGGCATGGCTACCGCCTTTGGCTGGACCACAATCTCCTCGCAGAAAAGTATACCCGCGGGCAGAAGCGCATCTTCATTACCTACGAGCAACTCTTGCGTGATCCGAAGGCCACACTGGAACAAATTCGCATCCAACTGGACGGGCAGTGGGTGGAATGGGCGATTCGAGCGGGAAGCGAAGCTGCGGAATTCGTCACTCCCGCGCTTGCGACACCACGTGGCTGCGAAAGGACGCGTGCTGCCGCGGCGCTTCCGGAACTGGTGGCGCGCGCCTATCGAGCGCTGGAAGAACTAGCGGAAGGAGAGGGGATGGTCCGCTGGAGACTTTGGATGAAATTCGCGACGCCATGAGCGAGGCGGCGGCGCTCTATGAGCCGCAGATCGATGCTTTTACCGCGACGTTGCAGGATGTGGAGGGGGTGGTGGCCGCTTGCCGAAAGGCGGCGCAACCGTTGCCGGCAGTCATCGCGCCCGTGCATTTTTATTTTCCGGCAGGCGATGGGGGGTATCGCGAAGACCTTTCCGCCGTTCACTACGTGCAGCTCGGCCGCTGGAGCACGGTGACCATGCCGGTCCCGATCAGTCTTAATCGCGCGAGCGTGATCCGGATTGATCCGGGGAACACGCCAGGCCTCGTCACGGTGGCCACTTTGCGGGTGCGTCATGCGGTGACGGGTGGCGCGCTGTGGGAAGTGGCGGAAGGAGATTGGCGGGAGGTGACCACGTCCGGGACGGCGGCGCGTTTGCCTTCGGAAGAGCATCTGATTGTCCTGGCTTATGGCGTGGATCCGCAAATCCTCCTGCCACCATGGACGGGTGAGAGTGTCGATGGACCGCTTGAAATCGAGATGGTCCTGAAGAATTGAGAAGGACGACACAGCCATCTCTACCGCGGTCGGTAATGTCGCCCGCATCGTCGAGGGGAAGGCAGCGGAAGCCAGCGACGGCGCGGAATGATGCGCAATCCGAAACGGAAAAGCGAGCGCGTTGGAAAGCGCGGCAGCGGACCTCAAGCTCGCAGCCGAGACCAGCCAGCAGGAGCAGGCTGCCGTGATCCTTCGGCTAAAGGAAGAACTGGCAGTCGCTGAGGTAGATGCAGTCTGAGTTGCGTGAGCAAGCCGCTGGCTCTGGCCGAGAAGCTGCAACAAGCCGAGACGCGGTCGACGATGCAAAACGCGACTCGACCGGTCGCGCGGCCGAGGTGGCGGAACTGGAGATCAAAGTCCGCCAGAGCGAATCCAACTTGGGAGAAATGGAGGCGAGACTTCGCCGCAGCGAATCCGAATTGGGAGAGATGGAGGCCAAACTTCGCCGGAGCGAATCTGAGCTGCGCAGGATCAATCAACTGGTGAACGAATGGGCGAAGGCGGCCCACGCCGCGGATGCAGCGGCGGCGACGTCGAACGAGCGGGCGCGGATTTTGGCCGAGCGCCTGGCGGAAGCTGAAGCGGAGCTCTCGGGTCTGCGCGTGCGGCGGGCGGACCTGACCGCGAAATTGCAGGACCGGAATCGCTTTCTCGAAGCTCTCAAATCCGCCTGGTGGTGGAAATTGATCAAGCCACTCTGGCGCGACCTCGGCGGAGAGAACGGCAGACGCGGTGGCAACAGCTGCGGGCGGGGGTCGCCTCGCCTGGGCCATGGACGAGCCGAAATTCCTGGGAAGTGCAGAATGAGGAAGTGCTGCTTCGCGGGTGGTGCTTCGCCCAAGAGGGCGACGCGATTTCTGGCCTGCGCGCGAAGGTGAACGGGAAAACTTTCTACGCTCGCTATGGTTTGCCGCGTCCCGACGTGACGGAAAACCTCGGCGCGCCGGAACGCGATCCGGCTTGCGGATACGAAATCGCGGCGCGTCTTGCCGCTCGGAACATCGATCGTCTTGCTGGAAGCGATCAGTCAAGGTGGCGACTGGGAGCGCATCCTTCAGGTCGAAGCGAACCGAACCAGCTAGCTGCCTGGTTTCACCGCCGGCACGGAAGCCAGATCCTGCGGAATTTGATCGGCGGGGAACGTCTCCACATTCATCTCGACCAGGCTGATGAATGGGCAGCCAAAATCCGGACGGTTGCCGCCGCTGCGATCGACGATGACGCCGACTGCGGCCACCACGCCGCCCTTGGCGCGGACGATGTCGACCGTCTCCTGGACGCGCCCGCCGCGGGTGACGACGTCTTCGGCGACGATGAAGCGCTCGTTAGGCGCGATCTGGAAACCGCGCCGAAGCACGAGGCCGCCCTCCGCGTTTTTCTCGGCGAAGATGTGACGCTTTCCCAAGGGCGCGGCCCACTTCCTGGCCCACCACGATTCCCCCGAGCGCCGGTGAAATGACGCCGTCGCACTCGATCGCGCGGAGTTTATCCGCGAGCCGGCCGCAGACGTCGGCCGCGATGCCGGTGTGCTGCAGGAGGATGGCGCACTGGAAGAACTGCCGGCTGTGCAATCCGGAACGCAGGACGAAATGTCCATCAAGCAGCGCACCCGTCTGGCGGAAAAGTGAAAGAAGATCTTCGGACATATTGGACGGGCAGTTCGGCAAACCGAGCGCCTTGCGACGAGCGGTGCCCTACTCCCAGGTATCGATGGATTTTCCGCCAGCCTTCGTCGCGACGGCTACGAGTTCGATCTCGACCTGCGCGCCTTTAGGCAAGGCCGTGACCTGCACGGTGGAACGCGCTGGTGGTTGTTCAGTGAAGTAGCTGGCGTAAACCTCGTTCATCTTCGCGAAGTCGCCCAGGTTCGTCATGAAGACGGTCGTCTTCACGATGTTGGTGAAATCCATTCCTTCCGCGGTCAAGATGGCGGTGAGATTGTCGAGCACGCGGCGGGTTTGCTCGGTGATGTCTTCCGAAACAATTTGCCCGCTCTGCGGATCGAGCGGGATCTGGCCAGCCGTAAAAAGCATCGGCCCGATGCGGACGGCTTGGGAGTAGGGGCCAACGGCGGCGGGTGCTTCGGTAGTGGTGACGATCTTCTTCATCGGGCGAGTGTAGACTGATTTTCCGCCCGCACAACGGCTGGCCAAATTGGCTCACGGCTCCCAGAGAAACGGCTCCAAATCGCGCCCAAGTGCCGTCATTGCAGGTCGGGGATAATCGTCGATAATGGAAATCCCATGGTTGGCTGGATTCTAAAGAAAATACTCGGATCGAAAAATCAGCGCGAGATCAAGCGCATGATGCCCACGGTCCGTCGCATCAACGAGCTGGAAGAAGAATTCCGCGCCTTATCGGATGAAGATCTGCAGGCGAAGACCCGGCAAGTGGCAGGCCGAGCTGGCCGCGATCGAAGATCCGGCGGCCCGTTGGGATCGCTTGGACGTGATCCTCCCGGAAGCTTTTGCGGTGGTCAAAAATGCGGCGCGGCGGCTGACGGAGCGGAAGGCGACTTTCACGGTCTGCGATCAACCGATGACCTGGAACATGGTGCACTTCGATGTGCAGTTGGTGGGCGGGATGGTTTTGCATCGCGGACGGATCGCGGAGATGGCGACGGGCGAAGGCAAGACGTTGGTCGCGACTCTGCCGCTGTATTTAAATGCGTTAAGCGGTGGCGGCGCCCATCTCGTGACGGTGAACGATTACCTGGCGCGGCGAGATGCGGAGTGGATGGGCCAGCTCTACAACTTTCTCGGGCTGACCTGCGGTATCATCCAACACGATCAGCCGCCGGATTTGCGGCGCGAGCAGTATGCCTGCGACATCACCTACGGGACGAACAGCGAGTTCGGCTTCGATTATCTGCGCGATAACGGAATGGCCACGACGCGCGAGCAGCAGGTCCAGCGCGGCTACAACTTTGCGATCGTGGATGAAGTGGACTCGATCCTGATCGACGAAGCGCGCACGCCTTTGATCATTAGCGGACCGTCCACGGTCTCGACCCATCAGTACGACAAGTGGAAGCCGCTGACGGAGCAGTTGGTGCGAAAGCAGAACATGCTGGTCAACCGGTTGGCGAGCGAAGCGAAGGAAGCTTTTGAAGCCGGAGACGCAGAGGTCGGTGGGCTGCTCATGTTTAAAGTGAAGCTGGGCCAGCCGCGGAATAAGCCGCTCTTGCGCATGATGGAAGATCCAGAAAAGCGCCGGGCAATGGACAAGGCCGAGCTGTCGTTCTTTCAGGACTCGCGGAAGGAAGAATTGTTCGCGCTGAAAGAGGAGCTGTTTTACACCATCGACGAAAAGTCGAACGAGTCCGATCTCTCGGAGCAGGGTCGCGCTTTCCTAAATCCGGACGAGCCAGACTCGTTCGTGCTGCCGGATTTGATCAGCGAATTCACCGAGATCGACCTGAATACTTCGCTTTCCGACGAGGAGAAAGAGAAGCAAAAGGTCGAGCGGCAACAGCATTGCGACGCGCAAGGCGAACGCATCCACAACATCTCCCAGCTGCTCCGCGCCTACTGCCTCTTCGAGAAGGACGTCCAGTATGTGGTGGAAGAGAACAAGGTGGTGATCGTGGACGAATATACCGGCCGCAAAATGCCGGGTCGGCGCTGGAGTGACGGCTTGCACCAGGCGGTGGAAGCGAAGGAAGGCGTGCAGATCGATCGCGAGACGCAGACGCTGGCCACGATCACGATTCAGAATTATTTCCGGCTCTACGCCAAGCTGGCTGGTATGACGGGAACGGCCGATACGGAAGCGGCCGAGTTCCACGACATCTACAAGCTGGATGTAAACGTGATCCCGACCAATCGCGTGATCGCGCGGATCGACGCGAACGATCGGATCTACAAGACGCGGCGCGAGAAATACAACGCGGTCATTAACGAGATCAAAGACTGCCACGCGCGTTCGCAGCCAGTCCTGGTCGGCACCGTGAGCGTGGAAGCATCCGAGTTGCTGAGTCGGATGTTGAAGCGGGAGAAGATTCCGCACAACGTTTTGAACGCGAAGTATCACCGGCAGGAAGCGGAGATCGTGCAGCGCGCAGGGCAGGCAGGGACGGTGACCATTTCCACCAACATGGCGGGTCGCGGCACGGATATTAAGCTGGGCGAAGGGGTGGCGGCGGCAGGCGGGCTCTTCGTTATCGGCACGGAGCGTCACGAGTCGCGCCGGATCGATCGGCAGCTCCGCGGACGTTGCGCGCGGCAGGGCGATCCGGGCGGGTCGCGCTTTTACGTCGCCTTCGAAGATGATCTCATGCGGAACTTCGGCGCCGCCGATCGAATGACGAAGATCATGGAGCGATTCGGGCTCGAGGAAGGGCAGGAGCTGGAGCATCCGTGGCTAAACAAGTCAGTCGAGACAGCGCAGAAGCGGGTGGAGCAGCGGAATTACCTGGCTCGGAAGCGGACGCTCGATTTCGACGACGTGATGAACAATCAGCGCGAAGTCGTTTACACCTACCGGAACGATACGATCGATACGGACGATCCGCGGAAGCTGATTTACGAGACGATCGATGAAGCGGTGCCGGCGAAAGTGCGCGAGCAGCTGGGCACGGGTGAGGAGCCGAACTACGCCGCGCTTTTGAACTGGGTGAACACCACCTTCCCGCTCGGGCTATCGGCCGAGCGTGCGGAATTTGAGTCGCGGACGGCGGAGGGCAACGCGCAGTTCTTGATCGAGAAGGTGAAGGATTCGTATGAGCGGAAGTCGTCGCACGAGGAACCGACGGCGGTGAAAAGCCTTGAGCGTTTCATCATTCTGAACGCGATCGATCGACTCTGGCAGGAGCATTTGTATGCAATGGATGCGCTGCGGGAGGGCGTCTATCTCCGGAGCTACGCGCAGAAAGATCCGTTGGTGGAATACAAGACAGAAGCCTACGAAATGTTCGTCGAGCTGATGGCGAACATTAAGAACGAAGTGCTGCATAATCTTTTCCGCAGCACGTCGAACTTGCAGGCCTTCGAGACGTTTCTTTCCACGCTGCCGCAGTTCCTTCTGCGCGAGCATGGGCCGACTACCGCGACCGCGAATCCGACCGGGCCGATGCCTGGGCCGGCCATGGGGCGACGCGAGGGAAGTGCGGAGGCGACGATGAGCGAGAACGGCGAGGAAGAAATGGCGCTCGATCTAGCGCCGGTCCGGCGTGAGATCCCGAAGGTGGGTCGGAACGAGCCGTGTCCGTGTGGAAGCGGGAAGAAGTTCAAGAACTGCTGCGGTCGCACGGCTTAGTTTTTTCGCGCGCACAAAGAAGGCGTTTGTTTAGCGGTCGCCCCTACCGCGGCCACGTCCCCGCCCGCGGCCACGCCGACCCCGATCAGGTTCTTCTGGTTCGGTTTCCTTGATTTCGTCCGCCGTCCCCTCGGCATTGTTGGCGCGGTCCGGGTGGTCGAGATCGTTACCAGCTGGGGCTGGAGTGCGATCGCTAAATTCTGGATGGCGAATTTTCCCTCCGAGATTTGCGACCCGGCCGAGCCAGCCGGAGGCGCCTAACGAGAGGGCGAGGATGCCGACTGCAAGAAAGGCGCCGATTTCGCCGCGCACGATCGACAAGACAAGTCCGAAAAGAGAAAGGGCACCCAAAACGGAGGTGACGATGAGCCCAAGGGTGGCCGCCTTTTCATGGGCCTCGATCACGCTTTCGCTCACGCCGGGCAAGTGCTCCACCATCTCCTCGGCCGCTTTTCCAGCGAGAAAGGTGGGCACCGCGACAATCGCAACAAAAAGAAAAACCAGGAGGCTGGCGCGTTTGACTTCTTCGTTCCGGCGCCAGAGCCCGTAGAGTAAGAGAGCGGCTCCCAGCGGGACGCCGATGACGGGAATGTGATTGAGGACGACATGGAGGTGTGCGGAATTCATGCGCCTAATCAGGCAAGGGGGGCGACGGAAACTGGCAAGGCACTTCGTGCGCGAAGGCGGCCTAATTTGGTAACGGGACTGTTACCTGCGTCTTGACCGGGCGCGGCCTGCGATACTTTTTGTAGAGGGAAAAACTATGAGACCGGACAAGTTCACGCAGAAGATGCAGGAGGCATTGCAAGCGGCGCAGGATGTCGCGAGCCAGCATCATCATCAGGAAATCGGGAACGAACATTTCCTGCTCGCGCTCCTTGAGCAGAGCGAGGGAGTGGCGCGGCCTTTGTTGGAAAAACTCGAAGTCGCTCCGGCTGCGCTCCGCCAGCGTCTGGCAGAGGAGTTGAAGCGGAGACCGCAGGTGCATGGCGGCTCGACGGAGCTGCGGCTGGGAAACGATTTGCGAGGGACGATCGATGCCGCCGAGAAGGAGATGGCAAAGCTGAAGGACGAGTTCCTCAGCGCCGAACATTATCTTCTCGCGCTGAGCGACGGAAGTGGCGCGACGGCGAAGGCGCTGCAGGACATGGGTGTGTCGCGCGCCAGGTTGATGCAGGCTTTGCAACAGGTGCGAGGGTCGCAGCGCGTGACCGATCAGAACCCGGAGGGAAAATATCAGACGCTGGAGAAGTACGGACGCGATCTGACGGAGCTGGCGCGGCGGGGGAAGATCGATCCGGTGATCGGGCGCGATGATGAGATTCGGCGGGTGATGCAGGTGCTCTCGCGGCGGACGAAAAACAACCCGGTGCTGATCGGCGAACCGGGCGTGGGGAAGACGGCGATCGTGGAAGGCCTGGCGCGCCGGATCGTGAGCGGCGACGTCCCGGAATCCCTGAAGCGGAAGCGACTGATCGCGATGGATATTGGATCGATGGTGGCGGGCGCGAAATTTCGCGGGGAATTTGAGGATCGGCTGAAGGCGTTCCTGAAAGAGGTCACCGATTCGCAAGGCGAAGTCATTCTCTTCATCGATGAGCTGCACACAATTGTCGGCGCCGGAGCGGCGGAGGGATCGATGGACGCTTCGAATTTGCTCAAGCCGCAGCTGGCGCGCGGCGAATTGCGCACAATTGGCGCGACGACCTTGAACGAATACCGCAAGTACATCGAGAAGGACGCGGCCCTGGAGCGGCGGTTCCAGCCGGTGATGGTGAACGAACCGACGGTGGAGGATGCGATCGCGATCTTGCGCGGATTGAAAGAGCGCTACGAGGTGCACCACGGGGTGCGCATTCAAGATGCCGCGCTGGTGGCCGCGGCAGTGCTTTCGCATCGCTACATCAGCGACCGATTCCTGCCGGACAAAGCGGTCGATTTGATGGACGAAGCGGCCTCGCGTCTGAAGATCGAACTCGATTCCATGCCGACGGAGATCGACGTCCTTGAGCGCCGGATCATGCAGGATGAGATGGAGCGGCAGGCGCTCACCAAGGAGAAGGACCCTGCGAGCAAAGAGCGGCTGGCAAAGATCGAAAGAGAGCTGGCCGACCTGAAAGAGGAGAGCGCGAAGCTAAAAGCGCAGTGGCAGAACGAGAAAGGCGAGATCGACAAGGCGGGCAAATTGCAAGAAGAGCTCGAGGGTTTGCGCACGCAGTTGGAGCAGGCGCAACGGCGCGGCGAACTCGCCCGCGCGAGCGAAATCCAATACGGCCGCATCCCGGAGATCACGCAGCAGCTCGAGGAGCATAACCGGAAGCTGGGCGCGCTGCAGGAGAGCGGTCAGATGCTGAAAGAAGAAGTGACTGAGGAGGACATTGCGCAGGTGGTTTCGAGTTGGACGCACATCCCGGTTTCGCGTTTGCAGGAAGGCGAACGGCAGAAGCTGGTCAAAATGGAGGAGCGTCTCGGGGAACGAGTGATCGGTCAGCGGGAGGCGATCGTGGCCGTGTCGAACGCCGTGCGCCGCGCCCGGGCTGGGCTGCAGGATGAAGATCGGCCGATCGGCTCTTTTATTTTCCTCGGACCAACCGGAGTCGGGAAAACGGAACTCTCGCGCGCGCTGGCGGAATTCCTCTTCGACGATGAGAACGCCATGATCCGCATCGACATGAGCGAATACATGGAAAAGCACTCGGTCGCCCGGCTGATCGGCGCGCCGCCGGGATATGTCGGCTACGAGGAAGGCGGGCAGCTGAGCGAAGCAGTGCGGCGCAAGCCGTACTCGGTGGTGCTGTTCGACGAGATCGAGAAAGCGCACAGCGATGTGTTTAACGTTTTGCTGCAGGTGCTGGACGACGGTCGGATCACGGATGGCCAGGGACGGACGGTGGACTTCACAAACACCGTCATCATCATGACCTCGAATATCGGCTCGCAATTCATCACCGAGGAATGGAATCGCGAGAAGCACTCCGCGCTGGTGATGGAGGTGTTGCGCGGACATTTTCGCCCGGAGTTTTTGAATCGGGTCGATGAAATCATCATCTTCGATCAACTCGGAGAGGCGGAACTGAAGCAGATCGTGCAGATCCAGCTCTCACGTCTGATGCGGCGGCTGGAGACGCAAAAGGTCACGCTCCAATTGAGCGATCAGGCGAAGGCGTTGATCGCCCGGGAGGGGCACGATCCGGTGTATGGAGCACGCCCTTAAAGCGAGCGATCCAAAAGCTCATTCTCGACCCACTCAGCCTCGACCTTCTCGAAGGTAAATTTCGGGAGGGTCAAACAATCCGCGTGGAAGCGGATGGTTCGAAAATGAAGTTCACCAGCGAATAAAAGCGCGGAACGCGGGCGTCGAGATATCGAGCCGAGTCCAGAGGCCAGTCGCTCCGACCTGGATGCGGACGTAAGCCGGCAGACTTTTCCTAGCTCTTCTTGTCGGCCGGGGCCTCGTGGCCGGACTGCCACTGCGCAGAATTGCTCCTTCGTCAGCACCTTCTTCGCGGCAGCCGTCATTTTCGACATGGTCTCTTTGTTGCAGCCGCCTTTATGGCACTCGGCAGCGAGCGTATCCATCTGCGTCTTTTGCTCCGCGGAGAGATTCAAACTGTCGTAGCTCGCGCAATCCATCTTGCCGCTGTTCGCGGCTTTCTGCGCGCAGCATGCTTTATCTCCAAACGCAGACGATGCCAAAAAGGCGCCGGCTGCCACTATGGCCAAGGCTTTAAATTTCATTGGATTCTGAGACAGCGCCGCTGGTCTCACGTTCAAATTTTCGAACCCATGTCTGTAAGAGGTCCGGCAACGAGCTTGCCCGGGAACAAAAAAGGCGACGCCCTTGCGAACGTCGCCCTTTTGAAAGAATCCTTACGCGACCGATCCAGCCACGCGGCGGCGGCGGGCAATCAATCCCGCGCCAACCAACCCAAGGCCGAGAAGCGCATAAGTGGAAGGCTCAGGAACGACGACAAGCCCGTTGCGATCGAAGGAAGCGATGTTGTAGGTGCCGCCATTCGCGCCAACGAGCGAGAAGGTGGCGGTGTCGATGTCGCGGAAAGCCGCTGAATTGAAGGCGCCGTTGTTCGCGGTGAAGGAGCTCAACAGGAAGTCGACATTACCCGAGCCACCGGCAAACGACTGAGTGACCATCGCCGTCCCACCAGCGGTGCTGGAGGTGAGAGTGACCGTGATCATCGCGCTCATGCTGCTCATGGCGGAGGCGTCAAACGTGAGCCGCACCCGATCCCATTGGTTGCCGCCGCCACCGGGGATGTCGAGGAAGTTCGCGTTCAGCGGTGCAGCTGCGCCGATCGAAAGCGTGAAAGTGGCCGAGGTCCCGGCCATGGCTGAGAAGACCATAAAGTCATCGTTATCCACCTGCTCCGACCGGATTCAGCGAAGCGGAAACGTTCGCCGGCGTGCCAGTGATGGCACTGATGGACATCATGCGCTGTCCCCCGAGCGTCGAAGCTGTCGATGCCAGTGATCGTCGGGTCCCAGTCGAACCGTTAAAGTTAAACGCTCCCGCATCGAGGAAATCGATGTGATTCGCTTTCGCGGTAAGCGAAAAAGTGAGGAGTGAAGCAGCCGCCAAGGCTACCAGTTGGGAGGATTTTTTTATCATGATTAGCCCTTAGTCAGTTTGTTCTGTATACCCGCTGCCGGCCAAACTGAGGTTTTGGAGGGAACTCGTCAAGAAAATATTCCGGCGTTGAGGAGGTTTGTTTGATCGCGGGGCGGGGGTAGCCTGAAGCGCATGAACGACGTTGCTGAAAATCTAAAGAGGTGCAGGCCGAAATCGCGGGGCGGCCAGCCGTTCCGGGCGGAATCCGGAGGAGATCGTGCTCGTGGCAGTCTCGAAAAAGCAGGAGGCCGAGGCGGTGCGGGCGGCTTGATGCAGGGCAGCCGATCTTCGGCGAGAGCCGGGTGCAGGAGGCGCGGGTAAAGATTCCGCTCCTGCCCGCGGGGGTGCGCTGGCATTTCATCGGGCGGCTGCAGAAGAATAAAATTCGGCACGCGCTGCCGCTTTTCGAGCTGTTCCATAGTGTGGACTCATTGGCCCTGGCGCAGGACATGAACCGAATCGCGGAGGAGGAGGGGCTGCGGCCGCGCGGCTGCTGGAGGTGAACGTCGCCGGGGAGGGAGCAAGCTGGGTTTCTCTCCAGAAAAACTTGAGACGGAAATGGAAGCCATCCTGGCGTTCGGACGGTTGGAGATCGAAGGCTTGATGACCATTCCGCCACTGGCGCCGGCTGCGGAGGATTCGCGGCCGTTCTTCATCCGACTGCGGGAGTTGCGCGA
>CAVSRQ010000011.1:0-194453 GCA_963730385.1 uncultured Verrucomicrobiae bacterium | reverse complement strand
GGGCGTGAGAGTTTCAGCCATCGGGGGAGCTTCGAAGCGGGACCCCACTTTGGCGAGTTTCTAAATGAGGCACGCGCTATCGACATCGCCCCGTGGCATTGTCTCTGGAAACCGGCGACCGCGCCGCCGGACACTCCCCAGCTATCGCGATAGGGGTGGCCTAGTCCACCCGCAGGTCTTCGTCTGTCTCCAGGAAGTCGACCTGGCCACTGCTGATATCGTAAAAGGCGCCAATCACTGCGAGCTGTTGCTTCGCTACCGCGGCCTTTACGACTTCGTTCTCTTTCGCGGCCGCGAATGGCGACGGACGTTCTTCCTCGGGAGTTTTCACTGCCGAGTCCTTAGTTTCGCGCTCTCTTCGATCGTAGCGCCTCGTGCCGCGACGGCGCGGATCTTCATCTCTTGCTCAGACAGAGTGTCCGAGTCCTTGGCTGCGCAGCAGACGTTTCTTTCGGCGCTGGCGTCTAAGTGGCTCCCGTGACCAAGCCAGTCAAAAAGAGGGAGAAGAGGAAGATCACTGGTCCAAGCGAAGGTAGCAGGGAAGGGCGGCGGGGGCCAAATTCCGGCGGAGATTTGTCGCTTTTCGTCTTGAGTTAACTCTGCCACCCTGCGGCCCGATGCTGGCAAAGATCTACTCGGCCGCGGTCTACGGGATCGACGCCTACGAAGTGGAGATCGAAGTGAATGCCGGGCGCGGCGAGCCCAAGATCATCATCGTGGGACTGCCCGATACGGCGGTGAAAGAGAGCCAGGACCGAGTCACGACCGCCATCCAGAATA
This sequence comes from uncultured Verrucomicrobiae bacterium, assembly GCA_963730385.1. Taxonomy (GTDB): domain Bacteria; phylum Verrucomicrobiota; class Verrucomicrobiia; order Chthoniobacterales; family UBA10450; genus JACCTI01. The sequence continues at coordinate 193,673 of CAVSRQ010000011.1, read as the reverse complement.
GCGGCTACCATTGGCCGCAAGGGCGGACCACGATCAACCTCGCCCCGGCTGACATTAAGAAGGAGGGGCCGAGCTTCGACCTCCCCATTGCCCTGGGCATGATCGTGGCCGCAGAGGAATTCGACGACCCCGTGCTCGAGCAATACAGCTTCCTCGGTGAGCTGGCTTTGAGCGGCGCTGTGCGCTCGGTCCGCGGAGTCCTGCCGGCAGCGATCGAAGCGCGGCGCCGCGGCAAAAAGGCCCTCTTCGTCCCGGAAGCGAACGCGCGCGAGGCCGCCATGGTGGAAGGAATCAGTATCTTCGGCGTGCAGAACCTGCGGCAGACCTACGATTTCATTAGCGGAAAAAATACCAATCTCGCCCCGACGTGCGGAGACCTCACCGAGTTCTTCGCCCGGCACCAAAACTACGAGGTCGACTTTTGCGATGTGAAAGGCCAGGGCCACGTCAAGCGCGCGATCGAGGTCGCGGTCGCAGGCGGCCATAATCTTTTGATGATCGGACCGCCCGGCTCCGGGAAGTCGATGCTCTCGAAACGGATCGCCACCATCATCCCGCCGATGTCGCTCGAGGAAGCGATCGAGAGCACGAAGATCCATAGCATCGCGGGGATGTTGCAAGGGGAGCAGGCTTTCGTGGCGACGCGGCCGTTCCGTTCGCCGCATCATACGATCTCGGATGTCGGCTTGTTAGGCGGCTCAGCCACACCCGCGCCGGGCGAAGTAAGTCTGGCGCATCACGGCGTGCTTTTTCTCGATGAGCTGCCGGAGTTCAAACGCTCAACGCTCGAAGTGATGCGTCAGCCCCTGGAGGACGGAAAAGTTACCGTGTCGCGCGCAGCTGGCACCGTCACTTTCCCATCCGAATTCATGCTCGTGGCGGCGATGAACCCTTGTCCCTGCGGCTACTTCGGCGATCTGAAACGCGAGTGCCGTTGCAGCCCCGTGCAGGTGCAGCGTTATCGCCAGCGCATTTCCGGTCCGCTCCTCGACCGGATCGATCTGCACATCGAAGTGCCGGCGGTGGAATACCGTGACATCTCGAGCACTCGGCTCGAGGAAAATTCCACGGCCATTCGCGAGCGCGTGATGCAGGCGCGTGAGCGACAGCAGGCCCGTTTCCAATCCGACCCCCAGACCAACTGCAACGCCCGGATGGGCCCGCGCCAGATCAAACAACACTGCTCGTTAACCGACGACTCGCAGGAGCTCATCCGCATCGCCATGACGGAGCTGAACCTGAGCGCGCGTGCTTACGACCGCATCCTCAAAGTCAGCCGCACGATCGCGGACTTGGGAGGCGAGGAGCAGATCACGCCCGAGCATGTGAGCGAAGCGATCCAATACCGCACTTTCGATCGCACGCTCTGGGTCTGAGGGACTACGTCGCGCGAAAGGCTCGGTAAGCCCGATCAATCTCTCGCAGGAGCGCGATGGCGAATGCGGCGCGGTCCACCTGTTGACCAGCGGCCAGCGCGAGTGAGGTGGCGGTGGCGCGGAGTTCGGGCGAGAAGTCGGTCAGCGCCTGGTTCACATTAAGCCCAAGGCCGGCGATGGCGGCGTAGCGTCCGCTCGCCTCCACTCGCATCTCCACCAGGACCCCGGCGACTTTCCGAGGGCCGAGGTAAACATCGTTTGGCGGTTTGATTGCGGCCTTGAGGCCAGTCTGCTGTTCAATGGCGGCCGCGATGGCTTGGGCCAGAAGATCCGTCAGGCGGCTCGACTCGCTCACGTGAATGTCCGGGCGGAGAAGAATGGAAAGCCACAGGCCCAGGCCGCTGGCCGATTCCCATTGCCGGCCGTATTGCCCGCGGCCGGCGGTCTGCCGCTCCGCGATTACCACGAGGCCTTCATCGGCCTCTGCGGCCATCTGCGCGAGGACGTCATTCGTGGAGGTGACCTCCGGCAGGACGAGGAGGCGGCGGCCGATGCGTTGCGCGGCCAGCGCGGTTTGGAGAGCGTCCGCGTCCAGCGGATCAGTCGGCGACATGGGTGAGCTCGAGGGAGAGATCGATCGCCCGCGCGGAATGGGTCAAGGCGCCGACCGAAATGAAGTCCACCCCGGTGCCGGCGATCTGTCGGATATTGGCCAAAGTGACGCCGCCGCTGGCTTCGAAGAGAATGCTCTTGTTGCGGCCGAGCGCGACTGCTTCGCGCATCTCGGCGTGGTTCATGTTATCGAGCAGGATCACATCCACCCCATCGATTTCGAGAAAAGCGCGGACCTGGTCGAGGCGATCGGCCTCTACTTCTACGCGCACTTCCGGATGCTCTTGTTTCACTCGCGCGATGGCGGCCGCCATTCCAGCCAGTCCAGTGGTGGCGAGGAGGTGATTGTCTTTCACCATCACCATGTCGTAGAGGCCGAAGCGATGATTCACGCCGCCGCCGGCCACGACCGCTGCTTTCTCGAGCGCACGCAGGCCAGGCGAGGTCTTGCGGGTATCGAGGATCTTGGCGTGAGCTTTGCCGACACCTTCCACGAATTGGTGGGTAAGCGTGGCGATGCCGCAGAGGCGTTGCAGGAAATTTAACGCCACCCGTTCTGCCGTGAGGATGGAGCGCGCCGCGCCTCGGATTTCGAGAATGGTCTCGCCGCCGCGGAGCGCAGTGCCGTCAGGTTGAAGCAAGTCGAGATGCAGATTCGGATCGACCCGGCGAAAGACTTCGGCGGCGGTAGCGGTGCCAGCCACGACGGTTCGCTCCCGCGCCACAATCCGGGCCAGCGCCTGGCGCGTGGGTGAGACGAAGTAATCCGTCGTGAGATCCCCTGTGCCCACGTCTTCCGCGAGAGCGATGGCGATGGGGTCGTGGGTGGGGGCGGTCATGCAGTTGTCTCCGCTCTACGATAGGGGCAGCGGCCGCGGACGTATGTTTCCTCGATGGGGTAGGCGGCGAATGCAAAGCCCGAGGGTGGGTTTTCGCAGATTGCGCGCTTGGAGCTTCAAGGCCAAAGCCGGTGACACCGGGCAGGCTGAGAGCGGAAGGCCGGACGAAAAAAAAGATCCGGGCAGCGCACGCTAGGAGAAACAACAAATACGAGAAACGTGCCGCCGCCCGAATCGCCTTAACCTGTGTAATGAGACAGCGTTGCTCGACGGACGTTCAACAAATTTGCGGAAATATTTTCGACGCCGATCCGGTCTGCTCGTCAGCGAGATCGGGCGCCGCTTTGGAACGCTCGTGCGCTCCTGAATTTCTCGCTAGCGGCGGCGGAGGAGCATGATGAAAAAGAGACCGCCTCCCGCGAGCAAGGCCAGGCCCAAGGCGATCGGGCCGGCGGTGATTTGGGGCGCGGTCGCGATCTGAGAGCCGCTTGACGGGACGGCAGGGCCCGAGGGCAAAAAGCCGGAAGCAATCATCCAGAACCCTAGCATCACGAGCGCGGAGGCGACGATGGAGAGTATAACACGCATGCGCCCACCATCGCTCGCGACAGAGGTTGATCCAACTGGAAGTAAGCCGTTCTCGCTCCGCGCCCGGTGCGTTGCTTCAGTTCCGCGGGGTGTGGATGGTGCCTGCGCCTTTTCCGCTAAAGGTCGAGCCCACGTAGCCGTCGCGCGCTTGGAGGAGCCCATTGCCGAAGAAGCCACCCTCGACCTGAACGAAGCGTCCGGTCCCACTTTCGAAGACCGTCTGCAATTGAATGACGAAAACGGAGGGATCGCTGGTCGGCGTGAGCTGGCCCATGATCGTAAGGAAGATCTGATCGCCATTGGCTGCAATCAGCGTGTTCTCGCCCGTGAACGAGAAGTCGGCATTAAGGACGATGAACCCCAAGGTGGTCATGCGACCGAGCTTGGTAGCCGTGCCCGTGGCCCGAAAATCAAGTCGCTGGCCGACGCCCGGGATGGTAGAGGCCGCGAAGATTTCGGCGGTCACTTTGTCTTTGTAGGGAGTCGGCCCGGCTGCCTGCAGGGAGGACGTGAAGCCGAGCGCGAGGACGATGGCCAGAGTGAAGCAGAATTTTTTCATAGGAGGAGGGCGGCAGGAGGGTTGACTCTTTGCATTCCCGCCACGTCTCCAGACTTTTGATTTTGCCGCCGTTTGTCAATCCTGGAAGACCTTGCGCCGGCTCCGTGGAGAGCTGGATCGCACCGCGCAGGCTAAAGCAAAAGTTCGGTCTGCTGCGCAGTGCCGGCGCGGGACTGTTCGCTCCGCACTTCTTCGAGGAGCGATTTGAATTCGCATTTCTCCAGCGCTTCCAGCAGGGCTGGATACTGCGGCGCGATCTTCAAATCATCGAGCGGAAGTGGGAGCGGCGTTTCGCAATCCAGCGCCACCATCTTCCGGTTCTGCAAGACCTGCTCACGCCCGGCCTGGAGCTTCTCCCGGCTGCGCGCGCTTTTGACCTGCTCGATGTTTTGCAGGAGGCCTTCGAGGTTCCGGTGCTCCATGAGGAGCGCGGCGGCGGCTTTGCGACCAATCCCGATGCCCGGGATGTTGTCCACCGAGTCCCCCGCGATCGCGAGAACGTCGCCGATCAACGGCGGCGGCACGCCCCATTTCGCCACCACTTCGTTTTCACCGAGGAGCGCGAAGGCATCCTTCGGCGACACGAGATCGGCCTTCGCAGTAGTGTAAACTTTCACCTTCTCGGTCACGAGCTGGAAGAGATCCTTGTCGTTCGTCGCGAGGATGGCTTCGTGGCCGCGCTTCTCCGCCGCCACCGCGTAGCAACCCATCAAATCGTCGGCCTCGGTATTCGGCAGAGAGATATTTTGAAAGCCGAGCAGGGGGGTCAGGTTCCGGATGAAATCGAGCTGCGGCACCATCGGCGCCGGCATTTCTTTCCGCGTCTCTTTGTAGGCGGGCTGCAATTCCACCCGCTTTTGCGGAAGGCCTTCGTCCCAAAAAATCGCGCCCATCTCCGGGCGCAGATGCTTTAACATCAGCCGGACGGTTTTGGTGAAGCCGAAGATGGCGTTCGTCGGTTCGCCGCGCGAGTTCGAGAGGTTCTGGATGGCGAAGAACGACCGGTAAACGTAGTAATGCCCGTCGATGAGAAGGAACTTCATGGGTGCCGACAGGATTCACTGGATCGGCCGGAATTGAAGCGAAATTCCGCGGCGCGTCCGGCGGCAGGCGAGGCTCGCTGGTTTTGCGACTCCTTTGCCATTACAGGAGGGCATGCCGGAAGAATGGATCGTGCGCGTGGCGGGGAAAGAATACGGGCCGGTCGATACGGAGGAGTTGATCGAGTGGCGCGAAGAAGGGCGCTTGATCGCAGAGAACGAGATCCGGCGGGTGAACGAGGAAGATTGGACGCTGGCCGGAAGCGTGCCGGAAATCTTCGGCCGGGTCGCGACGCCGCCACCGTTGCCGGAAGTCGCGGGTGCAGCGAGGGCGCGGACGTGGCCGGAGCTGCTGGCGGAGACGCGCCGAATCTACGCGCTGGGGCTGGGGCGTTTCGTTGTTTTCGGATTGATCAGCGCGGTGCCGTTGTTTGCCCTGCGTTGGGCATTGCCGAAATTTGAATTTCCCAATCTGGCGGCGAACCCAAACGCCACCGTCGTCTGGCCCACGCTCTCGCCGATGGCACTGGCGCTCTTCCTCCTTTTCCTCGCGCTCTGGCCGATCTCGACCGCGGGTTACCAATTTGTGGCGGATGATCTGATCCACGGGCGGACGCGATCTTTGGGCAGCCAGCTCCGCGCAGCCTTGGGACGTTGGGGGCACTTGGTGGCGACTGCTCTGCTTGTTTACGGCAGCTACCTCTTTTGGTTCTTGATTCCGTTTGGAGCGCTGACTGCGCTGGTCGGGAGCGGACAAATTTCGGCCGTCGGCGCGTTTCTCTTTCTGATGATCGCCGGCTTTATGGTCTACATGAACGCGCGGCTTTTCATTAACTTCCTCTTCTGGCAACCGGCGGTCACGTTGCGTTCGCAGAACGCCTTCGGAGCCTTGCAGGAGAGCAAGGAACTGGCGCGGAGCGAAGCGGACAAACCGCGCCTGGAGCGGCCGCTATTCCGCGGAGCGATCGTGGCTTCGGTCTGGCTGGCGGTCGTTCTGATCCTGAGCGTCGGAATCCAGATCCCTTTTCTCTTCGCGCGCTTTCTCGGAGTGGCGAGCTCGGAGGAGGCCATCACGTTGGCGCGGAATCTGGCTGAGGCCAAAACGCCGGACGTCTTCAGCGTGCTGGCGGATGTGGCGTCAGCGGCGCTCAGCCTCGTGCTGCAACCGCTCCTGGCCGCAGCCTTTGTCGTCCTCTACCACGATGCCCGCGCCCGCTCGGGGCAGGGCAGGCGGGACGCGTCCTAGCTTCTTTCCGCGTCGGCTCCTGATTCGATCGGTTCTTTCGCCGCGCCGCGTCTGCAAGCTCGGTGAGCAGGGCGTTGATCTCGGCATCGGGCACCCCTGCGTTATCCGCGCCCTGCATCCCGTTAGGCTACTGCGCGGAGAATATTTTCGTCATTCGCTAAAAAAATTGAGCCATTTCCCTCAAGTTTTCGGCGTAATAGGCGAGAAGACTTCGGCTGCGCACTCATGGTGGCCTTTGGTCGCTCCTTAAACCACAATATGAAAACCCTTATTTTCCCTCCCGCCTTGCGCGCCTGCGCCCTCATCCGCTTCGGCATGGCCGCGGCTCTTGCGACCGGTCTCTTCGGCTCTCATTCCGCTCGGGCGACCGAGGTTGTCCCCATGTCGCTGACCGAAACGGTGCGCCAGGCGGAGACGATCATCGTCGGACGAGTCCTGTCGCAGAACACCCGCTGGGGCACGGAAGCGAAGCGCTGGATGTTGACCGATTACACCATCGCGGTGGAAGAGGTGGTCGCCGCCGAGGACCGGACGCAGCCCATCGGTGAGACTACCGTGGTGACGTATTGGGGCGGCACGCTCGACGGTGAAACGCAGTCCGTCAGCGATTGCCGTCTCCCGCGAATCGGCGAGCGCCTGGTGTTTATTTTGGCCGCTGGCTGGCAGACGCAGCCGAGCGTCTCGCCGGTGGTGGGTTTCAACTATGGCCTCCTAAGTATCGCTGCGGACGCGGGTGGTGGCGGCGGCGTCGTGCGGGACGCAAATGGCACACCGCTCGTGCGGCGGGACGATAACTTGATCGGATGGCGCGGCGCCACGCCCGCCGCGGAGGCGAACTCAGCCCCAGTCGAGCTGTCGCAGTTCGTCACCTGGCTGCGCGAGAATATCCGCGCCATCAAAGCAGCGCCTTCGGAATTGCCACCGCAGGCGGATGCGAGCCCGGATGTAAACGATCCGCGCGGAATGCCCATGTTCGCCAAGACGCCCTCTGATCCGGGTGTCGGATATCGTCTACCCACTCCGCTCGATCCGGGAGTGATCCCGGCCGGCAGTGTGGCCGCAGATGGACCGCTTCCGGACTACAACTTCGGCGCGATCGCGAATCGGTTCATCACCGTCAATAATTTCCGGAGCACCATGACCCCATGGTCACCGGTAGACCAGCAGCTGTTGTCGAACTGGAATTACTACACAGACATTTATCGCGTCTACGCGAATCCCACCGGCACTTATGCCTGGACGGATAACGTGTTCGACCTGTCCGGCTTCCTGACCTCGACTCAACTCCAAGCCACCTACGGCACGACGTTTCCGTCCGGCGTGATCGCCTACTGCTTTTCCCGGACGGTCAACAACGTCATCGTCGAATCCGATATTGCGATGAACTCGGCGTTCTCCTTCACCCTCGACGACGAGTCGGTCCTTAACGGTGGGACCGCTCGTAGTTTTCGCCAGGTGATGTTGCACGAGATGGGCCACATGTGGGGGCTGAACCACAACTTCAATTTCCCCTCGATCATGAACGATTCGCAGGATGTCTTCCGCTTCTTCGGGTTCCCTTACATGGACGATGCCGAAGCAACTCGGGCCGCTTACCCCTCAGCGGTCGTCTCCCGCACTGACCTCGCGATTTACCTGCGGTATTCGACCGGCACCCAGTCGATCACCGACGCGACCTTTCCCTCCAGTGTGGCCGCTGGCAATAACTTCACCGTCAGCAACTACCACGTGGAGAATGTGGGCACGACCACAATCACGACGCCGACTGTCGAGTGGTATCTCACGCCCGCGCGGAATTTTACCACCAGCTACTTCCTCGGCTCGGCGACGTACGGCTCCCTGAGCCGGTTTCAGTATCACGCGCCAGCGAATGTCGCGCGGGCGCTCACTGTCCCGGCGAACGTGCCAGTCGGGCAATACTACCTCGCGGCATTCATTCGGAACGATAGCAGCCCGCAACAATCGACCTTCCCGTTTAATAATGACTCCGCGTGGAGCCGGACGAGGATGTCGGTCACGGCGGGGCAGGGCTCGTTGCAGGTAACGATCAATCCTGCGGGCGCGGTCAGCGCCGGAGCCCAATGGCAGGTGGACGGTGGAGCATTTCAGAACAGCGGCGCGACGGTGAGCGGTCTCACGGCTGGGAACCACACAGTTTCGTTTAAGCCGATCACTGCCTGGACGACGCCATCAAGCCAGACGGTGACTGTGGCGACGAACGCCACCGCGACCACCAGTGGAACCTATGTTGTGCAGAGCGGCTCCTTGCAGGTGACGATCACTCCGGCGGGCGCCGTGAGCGCGGGCGCACAATGGCAGGTCGATGGCGGCCCCTTCCAGAATAGCGGCGCCACCGTCAGCAATCTCTACGTGGGCACACACACACTCACGTTCAAACCAATCAACGGCTGGAGCACCCCCTCGAGCCAGTCGGTCACGGTCAATGCGAACGCGACCACGACCGCGAGCGGCAATTACGACCTCATTCCATCCACAGGATCGTTACAAGTCACGATCGTTCCTGCTGGTGCGGTCAGTGCCGGCGCGCAGTGGCAGGTCGATGGCGGCGCATTCCAAAACAGCGGCGGGACGGTGAGCAATCTTTCAGTGGGTTCGCACACCCTCTCCTTCAAGTCGATCAACGGCTGGACGACTCCTTCGAGCCAGAGCATCTCGATCAACGCGAATACGACCACGTCTGCGAGCGGGACTTATGTCGCGACTCCGACGACGGGATCGTTACTGGTGACCATCAACCCCGCAGGCGCGGTCAGTGCGGGCGCACAGTGGCAGGTCGATGGTGGCGCCTTCCAAAACAGCGGCGTGACCGTGAGCAATTTGTCTCCCGGCGACCATACCATTTCCTTCAAACCGATCAGCGGCTGGACCACGCCCACGAACCAGATCATGCCGGTCACCGCGGGCACCACGAATAGCACGAGCGGGACCTACGTCGCGGCCCCCGCGTTCCAGCTTTTGAGTGGTTCTTCAGTGAAGACGCATGGCACGGCCGGCACCTACGGGATCAATCTGCCGTTAACGGGCACGCCAGGCGTGGAATGTCGCTCCGGTGGCGGGGGAGGGTTCCATTCGCTGATGTTCACATTCAGCAACAACATCGCGAACGGTTCTGCCACGGTGACAGCAGGTAACGGCATCGTCACCAGTACGTCGCTCAGTGGCAACAAGATGACGGTGAACGTGGCCGCGAACAATACCCAGCGGCTGACCATTGACTTCACCAACGTCACCGACACCAATGGGCAGGTCTTGCCCGCGACGCCGGTCACAGTCGGCTTCCTTGTCGGCGATACCAACGGGAACGGCTCGGTCAGTGGGTCCGATATCGCCCAGGTGAAAGCCGCCTCCGGCCAAGCGGTCACGGGTGGAAACTACCGTATCGATGTGAATGCGAGTGGCGGGAGCATCGCGGCTTCGGACATTGCCCTTGTGAAATCCGCGTCCGGCACACAGCTGCAGTAAAACACCGGAAACGGAAAAGGCGCTGCCGGCGCGACTCTCTTCTTTCAAGGTTGGGGATTCTCTGCGCGATAACGCGCAGCGTCCTTCTTCGCTCGCGCGAGAATTTTGCGCGCGGCCACGTCGCTGGGATTGGCCGCAACCAAGGCTCCGTTGATCTCGAGGGCGCGTCCCACGTGGGGGCGAGCGGTCGCGAAATCTGGCTGAGGCCAAAACGCCGGACGTCTTCAGCGTGCTGGCGGATGTGGCGTCAGCGGCGCTCAGCCTCGTGCTGCAACCGCTCCTGGCCGCAGCCTTTGTCGTCCTCTATCACGACGCCCGGGCGCGGCGCGGGAAAGAGGGCAGCGAGACTACGCGCCCATCACAGTAACCACCAGCTGCCGGCGGTGAGCGGCGCGACGGTGCTCGAAGAGGAAAACGCCCTGCCAGGTGCCGAGTTGCAGCTCGCCCTCGGCGATGGGGATCACTTCGCTTGAGCGCGTCAGGACCATGCGGATGTGCGAAGTGGAATCGTCCGCGCCTTCCGCCGTGTGGGTGAAGTAGTCGGCGTCTTCCGGCACGAGACGCTCGAAATATTGCTCGAGATCGACCCGCGCCGAGCGGTCGGCGTTTTCAAAAATGATCAAGCTGGCGCTGGTGTGCTGAAGAAAGACCGTGGCGGTGCCGGTGCGCACACCGCTCGTTTCCACGATCTCCGCGATCTGCGAGGTCAGCTCGTAGGTGCCTTTGCCGCGGGTCGCCACGGTGATGTTTTCTGAGTGTGTTTTCATTCCTTTTGCTGCCCCGGCGCAGGTGGCGCGGTTTCATCCAGCCCTTGCTGAGAGCGTTCCAGATCGAAAGCGGTCTCGATGTTCTCCGCGCGACCGGCGACGAGCGGTTGTAAAATATTGATGCTGGCGCGGAAATGATCGGCCGCCGCCGGGTTGCGTTTCAGGAGCTGAAGAATGCGGCCGGTGGTGTAATGCGCGTAACTCAGATCCTGCTGCGCCTCCGCGTTGGAAGGATCGGACGCGGCGAGGGCTTGTTCCAATTCCAGCGCTTGCTCGCAATCGGCCAGGGCTTCGTCGAGTTCCCGCTGCGCCAGAACGCGGACGGAAGCGCGGGTGACGATGCCATCCGCAAACATGCGGCGATATTGGGCATTCCCCGGTTGGCGCCGGAGCATTGCGCCGAGCATCTCGACGCTGCGCGCGTGCAGGGCGAGCGCCTCGTCGAAGTAAACAGGGTCGCCGGTGTGGACGCCGAGCTGGCTCACGATCGCGGCGCGCGAGCAACTCTTGGCGAGGATAAACATGTTCTCGAGCGAGTCGGGCTGGGCGGCGATGAGCTCCTCCGCGAAGGCGAGGGCGAGTCGATATTCCTCCAGCGAAGCGCGATGCAAGGCGGGGTCGCGCCGTTGGTGGTTGCCCGCCTGGATGGCATCGCCGAGGCCCCAATGGCTGGAGATGATGAGAGGACGCCATTGGTTGGCTTGCGCCGGATTTTCCCGGAGAAGACTTTCGCCGAGTGCGAGCGCGGCGCGGTTGTTCTCCTTGGCGGCGTCGAGCTGGTTAAGTCGGGCTTGCACGGCAGCGAGGCGGAGATGAGCGACGGCTGCGGTCTGGCGGGCGTTGGTTGTGGCCTGCTCCTGCGCGGCCAGAGGTGCGGTGATGGCAATGGCCTTGCCGTAGCTTCGCGCCGCGCCGGCGGATTCGCCGAGGTTCGCGGTGTAAGGGCGGCCCTGGACGTCGCCGATCTTGGTGTAGGCGCTGGCGAGCTCGATCTGGAGTTCGCGTTCGTTCCCGCCTTCGCGCGCCAATTTATCGAGATACTCCAGCGCGCGGCTCACGAGAAGTTGGCGAGCCTCGGTCGTTCCGGGCAGGCGCGCGATGGTGTCGTGCAATTCGAAAAGGAAGGAACTCGCGAGCTGGCGGACGTCGTTAAAGCGCAGCGCAGCGCGCTGGGCTTCCCGCTGCGCGCGGCGCGCGCTCACGACGGTGCTGGTGACTCCGAGCGCAATGACCGCGAGCAAGATGACGGAAGCGGCCACCGCGAGGCGATGGCGTCGAACGAAGCGCGACGCGCGGTAGCCGAAAGTGGCTGGACGAGCGCGAACAGGGAGGCCGTTATTAAATCGGACAAGATCGTCGGCAAAGGCGCCGATCGTGGGATAGCGCGCGGCGGGCTCCTTGCGCAGCGCTTTCAGGACGATGCGATCGAGGTCGCTGGGGATTCGCAATCCGTTGGGCTGCGCGCGAGCGGTGAGGCTTGGGGGAAGAGGATCCACTTCCGCGACGATGCGGAAGAGCTCGGTAGGTGAAGGATGGGTGTGAGCGAAGCGATGCGGCGAAACCCCGGCGAGCAATTCGTAGAGGAGCGCGCCCATGGTGTAGACGTCGCTCCCGGTGGTGACGGCATCGCCGCGCACCTGCTCAGGCGAGGCATAAGCGGGTGTGAGCCACTGACGTTCCGCCACGGTGTTGACCGGTGTTTGCGAAGGATCGAGCAGCTTGGCGATGCCGAAATCGAGCAGCTTCGGCTCGCCTCCGGCGGTGATGAGAATGTTGGGCGGCTTAAGATCGCGATGCACGACCAAGTGTTGGTGTGCGAACTGCACCGCCGCGCAGACCTTGGCGAAAAGGCGCAGACGCTCCGGAATCCCGAGCGCCCGCGCGGCGCAGTAATCGGTCATCGGCGTGCCGACCACATGCTCCATCACGAAGTAGGGGAGGCTGTCATCGGTCATCCCGGCATCGAGCAGCCGCGCGATGTTCGGGTGCTCGAGGCGGGCGAGGATCTCGCGTTCGGCGCGGAAGCGGCGCAGCACTTCCGCGGTGTCGGTGCCGCGCTTGAGGATTTTGATCGCGACCTGCTTGGTGAATTGCTGGTCCGCCCGCCGCGCGAGATAGACCGCGCCCATGCCGCCGCTGCCAATCTCGCTCAGGATTTCATAAGCTCCCACCCGCTGGCCGCTGCGCGCGGTCTCCGCGTTCGCCGCCTGCAAGGTGGAGTCGAGATCGCTGGCGAAGTTCTCGATCACTTCGCCGGAGCCGGCGAGAAGCGAATCCGCCTCGGCCCGCAGGGCGGCATCGTCGCCGCAGGCGCTTTGCAAAAAGGCGGCCCGCGCGCTCGTCTCCAGTTCGAGCGCCGCGCCGGCCACGCTCTTCACCTGCTGCCAGCGTTCCGGGTTCACGCGCGCAATTCCCGCTCCAGCCAAAGCTTGGCCACGCTCCATTCGCGTTTCACGGTGGCGGGCGAGATGGAGAGGAGCTCGCCGATTTCCGGCACGGTCAAGCCGCCGAAGAAACGCAGCTCGACGACCTGGGCCTGTTGCGGGTCGAGGTTCTCCAGGCGCTCGAGCGCATCGTTCAGGCGGAGGGCGGAGATGTCCTGGCGTTGGCAGACGTCGAGCGCGGCATCGAGCTGCACGTGCGGTGCATCGCCGCCGCGCTTGGCGGTGCGTTGGGCGAGGGCGTGGTCGAGCAGAATGCGCCGCATCATCCTGGCCGCGATGCCGAGGAATTGCGCGCGATTGGCCCAGTCCACGTTCCGCTGTTCGCGCAGGCGCAAGTAAGCTTCGTGGACGAGCGCGGTCGGCTGCAGCGTATGATCGGCGCGCTCGTCCCGCAGAAAACTTCCAGCGACGCGCCGCAGGTCGGCATAGAGCTGCGGGAGCGCGGCGCTGAGCGCTTCGGAGTTATCCGTCAGAAGCAGCGCGGTTTTTTTGAAAAAATCTTCGTCGCTAATGCGGTCCGAGAGCATCCGAAGCCAATTCTAGCTGTCGGCGGGTGGAGCGTCGTTCGATTTTTTTCCGCAATTTGCTGAGCCATTGCGCCGCGGTTTCTCGCGTTATGAGCAAACCAAAGCCATGCATCTCCAGAATCGTTCCCGAACTCACGCGAGTGTCCTTTGCCTTTCACGCGTCGCCGGCTGGCGGCCGAAGGTTCTTTTACTCGCGATCGCGTCGCTGGCGCTGCTGCCACTCGTCCGCGCGGAGAGGCCGCGCCCCGAGCAAGGCACCCCCGCCACCGGAGTCTGGGTGGCAGGTCGCGATTTTGTCGCGAATGAGAAGCCGGACGCGCCGCGGGAATTGTTCCCGACGAATCCGACGGTGTCGGAGTGGAGCTACGGCTCGCGTCCCGGCCCTGTGGCCAGCCGGGAGCTGGTCCTGGCTGATCGCGCACAGCATTCGAATGCACAAGAAGGTCGCGAAGATTTCGAAGGTTTCTTCAGTGGCGGCGGGATCCTGGCCAACACCGGGACACAACCGCTTCTGTTGAACTTCGGTTTCGGAGATCTCCATCCGCTGCAGGCGAGCGAGATGTATCTCGGCCCTTCGCCGAACACCGATGCCGCTGTGGTCCGCTGGACGGCGCCCATCACCGGCAGCTACCGCATCGCGGCGACCTGGCGCGATCTCGATAACCATGGCGGGAACGGAGCGTCCGGCCACGTGGTGATCAACGGCACGGAGCGGTTTGTGCAGGAATGGAATAACGACGGGGGCGCGCAGTTCCCGGCCCAGACCTTTACCTTAAACGCGGGCGACGTGGTGGATTTTTGCCTTGGGGCGAGGGGAGAGTTTTCCTTCGACGCGACTGCCTTCGACGCCACGATTTCGCGGCTCGATTCCAGCCCGGCTGCTTTTTTGGCGAACACCGGTTTCACTGTCTTCGACCGGCTCCAGCCGATCGCGAATGCGGCCGATTCCGTTCTGACTTTCGCCTCGGCACAAAGCTCCACCGCCAGCGGGCTTTCGGTCCGCGTGCAGTCGACCACGACGCCGGGGAACGCTTCGAGTTGGACGGAATTACCGGACGGAAACTTCGGTCTGATGGTGCTGGATGTCAGCACCGGTTTGTGGGTGCTCAACTCGACCAACTACCCGCGGCAGAACGGGATTTATTTCCGCGCCGTTTCGGTAGCGACGGATCTTCCCGCGAATCTTGGGAATGCGGTCGGGCCATTCAATTTGGCCAGCAACGTGGCGCAGGTGGGGCCGACCGTGCTCCGAATTAATGGCGAAGGTGGACCGAGCGAGATCTCGCCGCGGGAACCCCTTTCCTTCAGCGTGCAGGGGCCGGCGGGAGTGAAGCTGGTCAGCATCGAAACCAGCTCGACGCCGCATGAGGAGAACAGTTGGGTGGATCTGCCGGGCGGAGATCTGGGGCCGACCTCGCAGCCGGAAGAATATGGGGGATCGACGACGAATTACCCTCTCGGCAGCGCGGTTTATTTCCGCGCGGTCACAACGAAAAACAACGCGATCGCCAGCCTCTCGAATATCGTGGGGCCGTTCGATTTCACCGCCGCCACGAATCCGGCGGCGACCGGGTTATGGGAGGCCGGGCGCAATTTCGCCGCCAACGAAAAGCCCGATCGAGCCAGCGAAACCAATTCGGTCAACCAGACCGCGCCCGAGTGGAGCTACGGCTCCCGCGCATCCGCCAGCGGAAATGCATTCACCCCTTTTCCCGCGGCCGAGCACGTGAACAACGTGTCCAACCTCCCGGCAATCGACGGATTCGGCGTGTCGGGGACCGCGCTCACGGTGGCGGTAAATGCCGGGGCCGCACCGGTGATCAGAAACGCAGGGTTCGGCAATCATAAGCCGATTTTCCCCGGCCAGCTCCTGATGCATCCTTCCAGCTCGAACGCCTTTCCGGTGGTGCGCTGGACCGCGCCCGCTGCGGGCAGCTACCGCATCCTGGCCAAGTGGATCGACCTCGATCCATTCGGCGGCAACGGCGCGTCTGCTCACGTCACCATTAACGGCACCGAAGTGTTTGGCCGCAAGGTGCCGGCAGATCCGAACGGACCAGCGCGGTTCGTCGGCCAGGAGTGGGAGAACGGAGGGAACGCCGCCATGCCTGCGGAAACCTTCCGCTTGAACGCCGGAGACGTCGTCGATTTCCTCGTCGGCTCGCGGGGCGAGTTCACCTTTGATTCCACCACCTTCAACGCCCTGATCAGCAAGGTGGCGACCGTGACCGTCCCCGGCGCACAGCCCGAAAGCATAACTTTCGAAGGAGCAAACATCGACTTGCCGGTGGAAGTGGAATCAGACCGCCCGATTCGGAACGTCCGGCTGCTGATCGATGGGGAGTTCGCGAGCGAAGACACCACGGCGCCCTATAACCTGCACTTCGAAAACATCAGCTCCGGCACGCATTACCTCACCGTCATCGCGCTCGATAGCGATAACGTCGAAAGCACTGCGCCGCAGCTCAAACTGGTGGCCTTGAAGACCTCCGGGGTGGCAGCAGAACGCGCCGAAGCGGCGGGGGTGAAGAAGAAGGATACCACCGACGAAGTCTCGGCCGCGACCGCCATTGGAAAGACTTTCTTCTGCAGCCAATCCGGATCGTGGCAGAACCCCGCGACGTGGGGTGGCGAAGGCGTCCCGGGAGAGAACGACGATGCGGTAATCGGGGAAAGGTTTGTGGTGACGTTGGATGACACCGTTCGCCTCCACAGTCTCGAACTGCGGGGGAAAGTAGGGCCTTCCGAAACCGTATTTTTGCCGGCTCTGCAAATTTCCGGAACGCTGCAGGCGGGCGGCGAAATCGGTGGGAATGCGAGCGGATTTAACATCACCCTGTCCATCACTGAGACCGGCAAGTTCGTGAATGTGGCGGGACGAACGTTCCTGCGTGATCTCTTTTTCATCAACAATGGCAAGACGGTGATCACGAACGGGGCTGAGATCGCGAGCGCGAATTGTCTGATCACCAATTACGGATCGACCCGGCTCTTCTCTCCGCCGGGAACGAATCGCCCAGCTTTGGTGGAGGTGAACCAACTGAAGGTCCTCGGCGGCACCTTCGCGCTCGACCAAAACGCGATTCTGATCGCACGCGGCGGACTGATCGGCCAGGACGGCGCCAGCATCGTCGCCGCCGGTGGCGGTAACATCGTGGCTGCCGGCGGCGGCAATATCGTGGCCGCGGGTGGCGGGAACATCGTCGCGGCCGGTGGCGGGAATATCGTCGCCGCGGGCGGCGGCAATCTCGGACCAAACGGTCTGCCGTTAATCAGCCTGGCGGGTTCCAGCCTCGTCTCGCCCGGTGGTGGAAACCTCGTCTCGCCTGGTGGCGGAAACATAGTCGCAGCCGGCGGAGGAAACCGGCCGATATCGGGTGACGCAATCGTTCACGCAGGCGACGACGGCAGCGATGCCCCGACGGCGCCTGCAGTAGCTGGCAGTATTTCGCTGGAGGAGGGCGCCATCGTTAGCGGCTCTCTTTTCCTCACGGGCGACGTGCGGAATCGCGGAGCGTTTATCACGCCGGGCGACTCGGCGGGGACAGTCACGATTAACGGAAATTACACTCAGGAAAGCACCGGCACGCTTCTCCTCGAAGTTGGCGGGACGTCGACGAGTCCGCTCCAGTTCGATCAGCTGCAAATCAGCGGAACGGCCACGCTCGGTGGGAAGCTGATTGTGAAGACGATCAATAACTTCGTCCCGCCATCTGGCGAAAGCTTCAGTCCGCTGACCTACGGCGCGGTGAGTGGGAATTTCTCCAGCGTAACGTCGAACGGTCAGGTCAGCTTCGGTCCCAACGGGATGACGCTGCAGGTCAATGGCCCCAACCCGCCGGCGCCGAAAGCGCTTAACATCTCAACCCGGATGCGAGTGGAGAGCGGAGACAACGTGCTCATCGCCGGGTTCATCGTGACGGGATCGCAGCCGAAGAAAGTGATCATCCGCGGTCTCGGACCTTCGCTCCCGGTGGCTGGTGCGCTGGCCGATCCGATCCTGGAACTCGATGGCGGCGCGGTCACGAACGACAGCTGGCGTTCCACGCAGGAGAGCGAAATCATCGCCACCACCATTCCGCCTTCGAGCGACCTCGAGGCTGCGATCGTGGCCACACTCGCGCCCGGTGGACACACCGCGATCCTGCGCGGTAAGAATAACGGCACCGGCGTCGGGTTGGTGGAAGTCTACGATCTGGAGCCGAACGCCCCGGCGCAGCTCGCGAACATCTCGACCCGCGGCCTCGTGCAAACGGGCGATGACGTGATGATCGGCGGCTTCATTGTCGGTGGCACTTATCCGGCCAAGGTGATCGTGCGGGCGATTGGCCCTTCCCTGTCGCAACAGGGCGTGAGCGGAGCGTTGCAAGACACGACCCTGGAGTTGGTCGACAGCCAGGGAAACATCCTGAGCAACGACGATTGGCGCTCCACGCAGGAGAGCGAGATCATCGCGACGACGGTGCCGCCTACAAACGAGAAGGAAGCGGCTATCGTGGCGACCCTCGTCCCGGGAAATTACACCGCGATCGTGCGCGGGAAGAACGGAACCACCGGGATCGCGTTGGTGGAAGGCTTCACGCTCTAGGCAGAATCTAATCTCCGCCGGGGGCAGTCTCCCGCGCCGCTCCGCAAGCGGCGAGATCGCGCGCGACGTCCCCGGGCTTTTGCGCGTCGGCGGGGATGAGCGTGCCGGTGTTCCTGAGCTCTTCCCACTTTGCGCTGCTCGCGGTCAGGAGTTCGCACGCCCGGGCGGGATTGGCCGCGGCGAGCTGGAGCTGGCCGGCTTCGTGGAGACGTTGCGCGAGGTGCGCTGAGAGTCTCGCATTCGTGGGGGACTGGGCGGAAACCTTTTGCGCGATCGCGAGTGATCGTGCGAGGGCGGTTTGGGCACCGTCGAAGTCCTGTCCGGCTCCGAGCGCTTTCCCGACATCGGCCTGGATGGATGCCACCTGATCCAGCGCCCGGATGTTACTCGGATCCGTGGCCAGGATAGGCTCACGCAACCGGAGCGCCTCGCGATAATTCCGGAGCGCGGCCGCGGAATCGTTCGCAGCCGCCTGGGCCTGCCCTAAGCGCCAATAGGAGAGAGCGACGTCGGCTTGTTTTTCCAGGTTCCCCGGATCGGCGGCCAGCATCTCCTCGGTCAAGGCCAGAGCCGCGCGGTGGTTCTCGAGGGCACCGGCGGTATCGCCGTTCAGGAGCAATTCCCGGCCGAGAGTGTTTTGGCTAACGGCCAGATTGCGCCGGAATTGGACGTTCTTCGGATCGGCGCCGACCAGGTGCTCGAGGTCGGCCACGATCTTGCGCGAGAGCGCGATTGCTTCCGCGAGCTGGCCGTTATCTTCCATCGCAAAACGCAGCCAGTGCCGGGCCGCGAGCAACTCCACCTCGTAACCCTGGCTGTCCGGATTCTCCGCCGCTAATTCCTCCAGCATGGCAACGCCGCGTCGCTGGGCCTGGAGCGCTTCGGCGGTATTCCCCGTCGTAGCCGCCAGCATCCCGACGTGGGTCAGCACGTTACTGTAGCGGGAACGAAGATCGGGATCGTGCGGGGTGCGGGCGTAAAGTGGTTCGAGCAGCGCCTGCGCTTTGCGGCCGGCGATCAAGCCTCCCGCAGGGTCGCCCAGGTTCGAGTAGTGCTCCATGCCTTTCAGATCGGCAGTGCGGGAATAGGCCTCGGCCAGTTCGAGCCGGTTCCCCGAATCTTCCGGCTCAAGCGCGAGGATGGCTTCCCGAAGGGCGGTGGCCCGTTCATAACTGGCGAGCGCTTCCTGCAAAGCGCCTTTCGAGTAGAGAACATCGCCCAACCCGACGTGCGTCTTCGCGTTTTCGCCTGCGAGCGCGCGGTCGTTTGGGTCGGCGAGAAGGAGCGGTTCCTGGAGCGCGAGCGCCTTGCGATAGCTCGAAAGCGCGCCGGCGGTGTCGCCGAGGTTTGCGAAATAGGAGTTGCCCTGGATCTGGCCGATCTTCGTGTAAGCCGTCGCCATCTCCCGGAGAAGACCGCGATCGTCGGCCGCTTCCCGGGAAAGAGTATCCAGATACTCGAGCGCATCTTTGATGAAGCGTTCGCGAACCGGAGTGGAGCCTCGCAAAGGGGTGACCAGATCGTGGTAATCAAAAATGACCGCCCGCGCGAGTTTGCGCACATCGTGGAAACGGCGTTGCGCGATGGCCTGCTGGCGGCGGGCTTCCTGCGCCTGCCACCAGGTGGCCGCGACTCCGCCGAGAAAGGTGAGCAACAAGAGCGCGCCGGCTGCGACGCCGAGCTTGTGGCGCCGCACGAACTTCGCGCTGCGATAGCCAAACGTGGCCGGCCGCGCGCGCACCGGGCGGCCCTCGAGATAGCGGCGCAGATCGTCGCTAAAGGCGGCCACGCCCGAGTAGCGGCGCTCCGGTTCCTTGCGCAGGGCGGTGAGGAGAATGTTATCGAGGTCGCCGCGCAGAGCGCGTCGCTTTTCGGGATCCGGGGTCGACACACTGGCGCGAGGCGGCGCACCTTCCACCACCACGCGGAAGAGCTCAGTGGGGGAGGGAGCGCCCGTGGGAAAACGGTGCGGCGACTCGCCGGCGAGCAGTTCGTAGAGCAAGGCGCCGAGCGCGTAAACATCGCTCGCGGTCGTGACCGGTTCGCCGCGCACCTGCTCGGGCGAAGCGTAGCCCGGCGTGAGCCGTTGATGATCACGGACGGTCAACTCGATGGTGTGCGCATCGGGTGCGAGGAGTTTGGCGATGCCGAAATCGAGCAACATTGGTTCGCCTTCGTCCGTCACGAGAATGTTCCCCGGTTTGAGGTCGCGATGGACGATGAGATTGCGGTGCGCGAACTCGACCGCGGCGCAGACCTTCAGAAAAAGCGCGACGCGCGCGCGGGCATCGAGTTTTTCCTTATCGCAAAATTCTGTGATGCGTGTGCCGCGCACATATTGCAGCGCGAAAAAGGGCAGGCCGTCCGCGGTGGTGCCTCCGTCGATGAGGTGGGCGATATGCGGATGCTCGAGGCGGGCGAGGATTTGCCGCTCAGTTTGGAAACGGCGCAGCACTTCCTCGGTATCGGTGCCGCGCTTGAGAATCTTGATCGCGACCTGCTTTTCAAATTGCGCGTCCGCGCGTTCGCCGAGATAGACGGCGCCCATCCCGCCGCGCCCGATCTCGCGCGTGATGCGATACGCGCCCACGATTTGCCCGGTGCGGGTATCGTCGCCTCCGGAGCGCACGCGTTGCAGCTCGTCGATTGCGCCATCGAAGCGCGTTTCGTCATCCGCGTGCGCCAGCATCGAGTTCACTGCCCGCTCCAAAGCGGAATCTTCCGCGCAGGCGCTGGCGACAAAAGCCGGCCGTTCAGCCGCGTCTTTTTCCAGGGCGTCGGCGACGATTTCTTTTGTGCGCTGCCAGCGATCGGGCGTCATCTCGCTCCCACTCTTACTCATAATCCTACTCCTACTCATAATCCTCTTTGTTCAACACGGGCGCGCGGGGACTTTGAGGAGCGGATTAGGAGTAAGATTATGAGTAGGAGTAAGAGGGTTAGGAATTCGCCATCTCACACTTCAGCCAAAGCTTGGCCACGCTCCATTCGCGCTTCACGGTGGCGGGCGAAATGCCGAGCACTTCCGCCGTTTCCTCTACGCTTAGACCGCCAAAGAAACGCAGCTCGACCACTTGCGCCTGGCGCGGGTCGAACGTTTCCAATCCCTCCAGCGCTCCGTTGAGGGCGATCACGGAAATCTCCTTGCGCTCGAAAATATCGGTCGCCGCATCCAGCTCCAGATGCACGGCGCCGTGGCCGCGTTTGGCGGCGCGGTGCGCGGTGGCGTGATCGAGCAAAATGCGGCGCATCAATTTCGCGGCCATGGCCATAAATTGGGCGCGGTTCCCCCAATCGATGTTTCGTTGACCCTGTAGTTTGAGGTAAGCCTCGTGCACAAGTGCGGTCGGCTGCAGGGTGTGATCGCTGCGTTCCCCGCGCAAGTAGCTGCCTGCCAGCCGTCGCAGTTCGCTGTACAGCTCGGGCAGCGCTGCGCTGAGCGATGAGTCCGACCTGGCGCCAAGCCACCGCGCGGTTTCTTCCAGAAACTGCGAATCGCTTAAAGGCTGCCTCGACATCGTAATAGAACCGTAGCGCTCTTACGCATTCTTCGTCACCGGGATTTTTTTTGCACGGCGCGTGAGCTCTTTTTCCGCCGTTTTCCGCGTAATGGATGAACGGAATTCTATATGAGCAGAAATTTTTGCCTCGTGGCACCAACGAAAATCACCTCCAAACTCCTCGTGCTCGGGCTCGCCTGGGCTGCCTTCTTCGTCTTATCCGAGAATGCACAGGCCACTCGCTTCACCGGCGCGGTGAATACGCTGTGGTCGGTCGATGAAAACTGGGAGGGGCTGGTCGGCCCTGGAAATTCCGCGGAGATTCCGGCCGGAAAGCTGGTCGATCTCGACGTCGCGGTCGGCATCAGTTCGGTGACAATGGAGCCGGGCAGCAACATCCGAAACGCGGGCGGCAGCTTGTCCATCAGCGGATCGTTTAACTTCCAAGGCGGCGGGATCGGGGTGGATTGCCAGGATCCGGAACTGCCGGTCACGATCGGCCCGGACGCGACGCTTTCCTTCACTGGCGGAGCCTCGAAAGGGATCAGCGGCTGCGTGACCATCCACAATTTCGGCACCATTCAGTGGTCGGGTGGCCCGGTCTTTTTTGACGGCAAGCTCAACAACACCGGCAATTTCATCATTCAGGGGAACGCGGGATTCGGGTCGGCGGTTCGGACCGGCCTGATCAATAACACCGGCATCATTCAAAAGGTCTCCGGCGACGGCGTCACCCAATTTGCCGGCTTTACCCCGGAGACGAATTCCATCGCGACGGCGATCAATAACATGAGCGGCGGCCTCGTCTCGGTCGCCAGCGGCACGGTGGAGATGGGGCCCGGCAGCAGTGTGGGCGAGTTCAGGATCAGTGCCGGCAAAAAGCTGCTCGTCTCGCAGGATCACACTTTTGATGAAGCTACCTTTACCGGCACCGGCATCTGCTCGATGACGGCGAGGATGACCTTCGTTGGGCAGATCAATTCGACCGCGGACATCGAGCTCGTTGGGGAAAATAATCAGATCTTCGGCGGAACGTCCGCGCAGCCGGCGGCATTCCTGGATGGAACAGGACGCTTCCTCTGGAAGAGCGGCCGCCTGGCCGGCACGCTCACGCTCGGCGCCGGCCTTCACAGCATCCTCTCCGAGGGCGCGGTTAAATCATACGACGGCACGATCACCAATCGGGGCACGATGGATTGGGTTGGGCCGGGGCCGCTGGCTACCAATCTCAGCACGTTCCGAAATGAGGGCACATTCAACGTCCTCGGTAATGGCGTCTTCCTGGCCGACACCGGTATCAACGGGCAGACCTTCGAGAACATCGGCACCTTGAATACGTTCGCCGGCGGCGAGAGTCGGACGGACGACACGGTGATTGTGAACTCGGGGACGTTAAATATTGGCGGAATCGGCAGCGCAGGCATTCTCCGGACGATCTTCCGGCAAACGGCCTCTGGCACACTCCACATGGAAGTGGGGGGAGGAAACGGGTCTGTACCGGAGTTCGACCAAATAATCGGAGGCGTCAGCAACCCATCCCCGACTCAAGTCGCTGGCGCACTCGTCGTGGAGTTGATCAACAACTTCATCCCCGCGCAGGACCAACGCTTCGTCTTGATTAATCAAAATGGAGGCCAGTTCTCCAGCATCTCGGTCCCTGGAGGCCCGGATCGTCTCCGGGTGGAAAACCCGCCGGTCTTCGGCAATTTCTCTACCGAACTGGTTTCGCTCACCAGCGGTCCCATTCCCTTCAATCTCTGGGCCGCGGGTCGCGACCTGACCCGGAACGAACGCGCCGACCTTGCGGGGGAAGCCCAACCCGTGAACGCGACCGTCCCGGAATGGAGCTATGGCTTCCGCAATACGCCGGGTGGCAGCGCGCTGACTCTTTTTACCGCGGCGCAACACCAGAACGGTCTCGGCCAGGCGGACATTGATGGTTGGAGCGCAGGCGTCGGCGTGAGCGTCTCGGTGAATACCGGTTCGGGCCCTGTCTCGCTCCCGGGTTCCGAGCCTCTGCAGCCCGGGCAGTTGCTCGTCGTCCCGACGCCGCAGGAATTTGCCGTTGCCCGTTGGACCGCACCGGAAACCGGCACCTTTGCCGTGGCCGCGCGTTGGGTGGATGCCGATAAACGGGGCGGAAACGGCGCCGCGGGCTATGTCGTTTTGAACGGCCAGCAGATTTTTGGCGGCCAGGATTCCGCGTCGCGCCTTTTTACCGGCGCGCGTTGGGTCAATGGCGGCCGCGTGTCCATGCCGCCGCGTTCGCTGCGCCTGAGTGCCGGCGACACGCTCGACTTCGTGGTCGGTTCCAATGGGGAATCCGGCAACGACCTCACCGCTGTGAACGCGATCGTGCGTCGCGTGCCTACCTTTACGATTTCCGCACCCGCGACCTCTGTCGCCGGGCAGGATGTTACGGTCACGGTGGACGGCCCGGCTACTTTGACGGGTGTGGCCCTGCGCCGTGATGGGATGAATGTCGGCACCGATCTCGAGGCGCCCTTCCAATTTGTGCTGAAGGGCCTCACGCCGGGCGTTTATGATTTGCAGGCGGAGGGGCTGGCCAGTGGTCTCCTGGTTCCATCCAATACCCTCACCCTCACGGTCAACGACGCCCCGGCCTCCGCCCTTGCGCGCCGCGGTGGCGCGACGGACGCGGCCGCGGCCACCGGCAGCACCTACGACGCGATCGTTAGTGGCACCTGGGACCGCGCGGATATCTGGCGGCGTCGCAGTGATGGCGGCTCGGGCGTGCCCGGACCGAACGACATCATCATCGTGCCCAGCTCGGTGCAGGTGGTGCTCGATCAGAACCGGACCGCGCGGAAGATTTTTTCCGAGGGAAAGCTCGCGGGCCCGGACGGGACGAACAACCTGGAACTGACCGCGACAGAACAGCTGAGCGTTGCGGGTTTGACTCGTGACCTGACGATCAAGATCCCGGTCGGCGCTGTGCTCACTAACGTGAAGGGCTCTGCCTTCTTCGAAAATGTGAAGGTGGAGAACCGAGGTGAAATGGTCATCTCCAAGAGCCTGTTTGCCGCCGGCGGATCGGTCGACAATCACGGTGCCGTCACTTTGCGCCCGCCGCCGGGGCAGGGCGGTCCGGTTATCCTCGCGGCACCCACGCTCATGCTGGCAGGCACGGTGCGACTGGCGCCGGGCGTAGCTATTGCCGGCAATCTGATCGGGCTGGATGGCAGCACCCTGATTGGGCTGGACGGCTCGACCTTGATCGGCAACGACGGGAGTACTCTGGTGGGGAATGATGGCGCCTCGCTCATCGGGAACGACGGCAGCACCTTGATCGGGAACGACGGGTCCACTTTGATCGGGAACGACGGCAGCACCTTGATCGGGAACGATGGCTCCACTTTGATCGGGAACGACGGCTCCACCCTGGTCGGGAACGACGGCGCGAGCCTGGCGCAGATCAATGCGGCTGCGTTGATCGGCAATGACGGGAGCACTCGCCCTGTGTCGCAGACTGAACATGCGGTCGGTGCACCTTCCGGCAGCGCAAGTATTTCCGTCACGAACTCAGCGGTATCCGGGAACTGCAACCTGATCGGGAACGTTGCGCTCAATAACAGCTACCTTCTCCCTGGTTCCTCCGCCGGCACCATCGTCGTGGCCGGCGATCTGAACTTGAGTGCCAATAGCACCACCGTGCTCGAAGTCGGGGGCGGCAGCACGCAGCCGACGGCCTCGGATCGCTTGACCGTGCTGGGAACCGCAAACCTGGGCGGCAATTTGATCGTGCGGGCGATCAATAACTTTACGCCTGCAGCAAACGATCCCATCCCCCTCCTGACCTATGGCGCGGCGAGCGGGAACTTCGGTTCCATCACTTCCAATGCGCAAATTGCCTTGGGTGCAGACGGCGCCACCGTCCAGGTCAACGGCGCGAATCCGCCGGCGCCGAAAGCGCTCAATATCTCCACCCGGATGCGGGTGGAAGCCGGGGACAATGTGCTCATCGCCGGTTTCATCGTGACGGGGTCGCAGCCGAAGAGGGTGATCATCCGCGGGCTCGGGCCTTCGCTGCCGGTGGCGGGAGCATTGGCCGATCCGATTCTCGAACTCGATGGCGGTGCGGTGATTAACGACGATTGGCGCTCGACCCAGGAAGGGGAGATCATCGCCACCACCATTCCGCCTTCGAACAACCAGGAAGCCGCGATCGTAGCCACGCTCGCACCTGGTGGGCATACCGCGATTCTGCGCGGGAAGAACAACGGGACCGGCGTCGGCCTGGTGGAAGTCTACGATCTCGAGCCAAACGCACCGGCGCAGCTCGCGAACATCTCCACCCGCGGCCTCGTGCAAACGGGCGACAACGTGATGATCGGCGGCTTCATCGTGGGCGGCACTTACCCAGCCAAGGTGATCGTGCGCGCGATTGGGCCGTCCCTCTCGCAGCAGGGCGTGAGCGGGGCACTGCAGGATCCGACGCTGGAACTGGTGGATAGCCAGGGGAACATCATCAGCAACGACAACTGGCGTTCCAGTCAGGAAGCCGAAGTGATCGCGTCCACCGTCGCCCCGACGAATGACAACGAAGCGGCCATCGTCGCCACGTTAATCCCAGGGAATTACACCGCCATCGTCCGCGGAAAAAATGGGACGACCGGGATTGCCTTGGTCGAAGGATACAATCTCCAGTGATCTCTCTTCGCTCGCTCGTGGCTCTCGCCTGCGTGACGATCGGTCCGTTGCAGGCGGAGTCTGTGCGGCGCGAGTGGGTGAAGAGTTTCATCGGCGAGGCCGGAGCGAACGATTTCGCGAACTCTGTCGCCGTGGATGCGGCCGGCGATGTCTTTACCGTGGGGCTCTCGACGAACGCCAGTACGGGCACGGACGTGCAAACGGTCAAATACTCAGGCGTCGATGGGCGAGTGCTGTGGGAAAAGCGGGCCAGCGCCAACGGGGCGACTAGCTTCGGCGACTTCGGCCGATCAGTGAAGCTCGATGGCAGTGGCAATCCGGTTGTGCTCGGTAACGCGGAAGGAGTTTATCTGGTGAAATACGCCAGCTCCGATGGCCGGGTGATATGGGAGAAAACGCTCCCCCGTTCTGCTGAGGGCGGGCCCGAACGGCCCCGGGCCTTCACAATCGATGCGCAGGGTAACATCGCGGTTACGGCGCAAGGTTTTGGTGTGATCGCTTTCGACCCGCTCTCAGGTAATCCCTACTTCGTTTACGATATTTACACTGCCAAACTGGCAGGGAACGATGGGACGGTCCTTTGGGAACAGCGGCACGCCGGGCCCGGGCGGGAGGATGACAACCCGTATGCGATCGCAATCGACGGTAACGGAAACGTCATCGTGGGAGGGGAATCGAACAGCGAGAGCGGCCGTTTCACCACCGGGGATTTTTATGTCGTGAAGTATGCGGCGGGAGACGGGCGGCTCGTCTGGGAAAAGCGTTACAGTTTGAATAGCGGATCTTTCGACCGCGTATTTGCAATTGCGATCGATGCGAGCGGCAATGTCATCGCCACGGGCAAGTCAGACTCCGATCTTTACACCGCGAAGTATGCTGCAGCCGATGGCCGCCTGCTCTGGGAGCGTCGCCTGACTGGCCTCAATTCCCGCGAGGGTGCTGCCGTGGCGCTGGACGCCAGCGGCCACCCGGTCATCACGGGACAAAGTTACGAGGGAAATGTGAGTGTTTGTTACACGGTAAAGTATGACTCCAGCGATGGCCGCACCTTATGGGAGAGAACGCATAACGGCGGCGAGGCTGCCCAAGGCCTGGCAGTAGTGCTGGATGGCGCCGGGGATGTGCATGTCGCGGGAAATCAAACGCCTGTTGGAAGGCGGTCCGATCTTTATCTCGGCAAATACCGCGGAAGCGATGGCGCCGTAATTTGGGAGAGCAGCTATGATGGCCCGACCCGTAGCGACGATTTGCTGGGCAGCGCCGGCGCCCTGGCGCTGGGACCGAATGGCAGCGTGGTTTTGGCCGGCCACTATGCGAAAAGTCCCAACGACTTCGACTGGCTGACGCTTAAATTCACCTCCTCGGGCGCCCTGCTCAACATCTCGACGCGGATGCGCGTGGAAGCTGGGGACAACGTCCTCATCGCCGGCTTTATCGTCACTGGGTCGCAGCCGAAGAAGGTGATCATTCGCGGTCTCGGGCCTTCGCTGCCAGTGGCAGGTGCACTGGCTGATCCTGTCCTGGAACTCGATGGCGGCGCGGTGGTGAACGATGATTGGCGCTCCACGCAGGAAGGGGAGATCGTCGCCACCACCATTCCACCTTCGAACAACCAAGAGGCGGCGATCGTGGCTACGCTCGCGCCCGGCGGGCACACCGCGATTCTGCGCGGGAAGAATAACGGAACCGGCGTGGGCTTGGTGGAAGTTTACGATCTAGAGCCGAACGCGCCGGCCCAGCTGGCGAACATCTCGACCCGCGGTCTCGTGCAAACGGGCGACAACGTGATGATCGGCGGCTTCATTGTGGGCGGCGCCTCTCCAGCCAAAGTGATTGTGCGCGCGATCGGCCCGTCCCTCGCACAGCAAGGAGTAAGCGGAGCGTTGCAGGATCCGACGCTGGAGCTCGTAGATAGCCAGGGCAATGTCACCAGCAACGACGACTGGCGTACTAGCCAGGAAGCGGAGGTGACCGCGTCCACCGTCGCCCCGACAAATAACAAGGAGGCGGCCATCGTGGCGACGTTGGTGCCGGGGAATTACACCGCGATCGTGCGCGGGAAGAACGGCACCACCGGGATCGCCTTGGTCGAGGGCTTCACCCTGTAGGGACCGGCGCACGAAGGTTTGCTGGCTTCTTCTTTAAGCTGACCAGGATCTCGTTCCCCATCCGGCGGGAAGGCTGTGGTAGCGCTAATTCCGCTGCCACAGCTCTCGCTGTTGAAGGTGTTAACGGGCCACCACGGAAGTATTTGCTCGGCGCGTGAGCCATTTTCTGAACAGTTTCCGCGTAATAGACAGAGGGAAATTCTATGCGTGGGAATTCTTAATCGGAGCAGCTATGAAAACAACGACGCCGCGACTTCATCTTTTGAGCATCTACGGCAGCCTGGCGCTGTTCTTCGGAGTGCTGTTTCCGGCCGGCGACGTTCAGGCGCAGAATCAGACCTATCGAGTGACCGCGTTCGTCCAAACGGTTACGAATACCCCGAGATCGCAAGTCGCCGACAGGGGCCCTATCACGGTCACGGACAGTTTCCAGCGCATGGGTCTTCGGCAGCGCCTGTCTTCCACTACCTCGCTCGGCTCTTCGGTTATCGACGCCTCTTCCAAGTGGGTGGACAGCAACCCGAATGACGTCAATCAGGGCGAGTGCCAGTCCGAGTGGATGGATCGTGTGGCAGTGAACTCACCTGGACGAAACGGGACCACCGGAACCCTCACGGTGAGAATAACGACGGGCGGCCAGCTCCGACCTGTGCTTCAGCCAGCAAATACTCCGATTGTTGCCGATCTGGGCGCAGCCATAGCACAGCTCACGGTGGACCAATTTCTCGGTGCCGGGACACGCTTGGAGCGGTCGCACACCGTCAACGCTCGGGGCGAAACCGTAGGCACGAGCGCGCCCTTCCTCGGTCAGGAATTTCTGGTTCAGTTTCCCATCACCTTCGGGACGGGTCATTTTTACAAAATCAACCTGCGCATCTACGTGGACGCGTTCGGGAATAGTGGCGAATCTTTCGAGGTCGAAGCGAATGCCACCGCCGCTTGGGGCGGAATCGCTTCCGTGACCGACAGCAACGGCGCTCCGGTCAGTGATTACACGGTGACGAGCGATTCGGGGGGCGATTACACCCAATCGCTCGAGCCGAAGAAAAACCTCTGGGCCGCGGGCGGAGATCTTTTGGCGAATGAGGAAAACGATGCGTCCGGGGAAGGCGAACCCGTCAACGCGACCGTGCCGGAGTGGAGTTACGGTTTTCGTTCCACGCCCGGCGGGAGTGCGCTCACGCTTTTCACTGCGGCGCAACATCAGAACGGCGTGGGCCATCCGGAAGTGGATGGCTGGATTCCAGGTGCGGGTGTGTTGGTCAATGCCGGCTCGGTGCCCGTCTCGGTCGATCTCGGCGGCGGTTCCTCCATTCCGGTGCAGCCGGGGCAATTGCTCATGCAGCCAACGGGCAGTGAGTTTGCGGTCGCGCGCTGGACGGCACCGGAGGCGGGGACTTACGCGATCGCCGCGCGCTGGGTGGATGTGCAAAGTGCGAGTGGCAACGGCGCGGCCGGCTATGTGGTGGTGAACGGCGAGCAGATCTTCGGCGGGCAGGATTCTGCTTCGGGATTGTTTACCGGTGCGCGTTGGGCAAACGGCGGCAAGGTCGCGATGCCGCCGCGCTCCATGATGCTCCCGGTGGGCGCGACGGTGGACTTCGTGGTGGGCGCAAACGGCGACGCGAACGCCGATCTAACGGCGTTGAACGCAGCCGTCCGTCGACTGCCAACGGTGACGATCTCCGCGCCGGCGAGCGTAGTGGCGGGGCAGGATGTGAACGTGACCATCAACTCGTCGGAACCCCTCACCGCGGCGGCGTTGCGCCGCGATGGCATGAACGCGGGAACAGACCGCACCGCACCGTTTGATTTTGTGCTGAGGGATTTGACGCCCGGCGTTTATCAACTTCAGGCCGAAGGCCTCGCCGGTGGAGTCCTCACTTCTTCCAACCTGCTCACCCTTACCGTAACCGATCCGCCCACGGTGACGCGGCGCGGTACGGCGGCCCCGGATGCGATCACCGCCACCGGCAGCACTTTTGACGCAGTCACCAGCGGCACCTGGGATCGGGCAGACATTTGGCGGCGCCGCAGCGACGGCGGCTCAGGCGTGCCCGGACCGAACGATGTGGCCATTATCCCAGACAACGTGCAGGTCGTGCTCGATACCAACCGCACGGTGGGGAAAGTTTTTTCCGAGGGTCGAATCGCTGGCGAAAGTGGAAACACGAACCTGGAATTAACGGTCACGAAGCAGTTGGGCATCGCGGGTTTGATCCGTGATCTGACGATCAAGATTCCGGTCGGCTCCGTCCTCACGAACGTGAAGGGCTCGGCCTTTTTCGAGAACATCAAGGTGGAGAACGACGGCGAGATGGTGATCTCGAAAAGCCTCTTCGCGACCGGCGGTTCGCTCGTTAATCGCGGTGCCCTGAACGTGCGCACCGGACCGGGACAAGGCGGGCCGGTCATCCTCAAAGGATCGGACCTCATGCTCGCGGGCACGGTGCGACTCTCGCCGGGCGTAGCCATTGCCGGGCGTCTTGTCGGACTCGATGGCGGCACTTTGATCGGGCTGGACGGCTCGACCTTGATCGGGAACGACGGCAGCACACTGGTGGGGAACGATGGCGCGTCGCTTATCGGCATGACGGGAGCACTCTTGATCGGGCTACGACGGTCGCACCTTGATTGGGAACGACGGCTCCACTTTGATTGGGAACGATGGCTCGCACCCTGGTAGGGAACGACGGCGCCTCCCTGGTCGGCAACGACGGGGCGAGTCTTGCGCAGGTGAACGCCGCGGCCTTGATCGGCAACGACGGGAGCACTCGTCCAACGAATGGGGTTCCAGGGGAGAAGGACGTGCCGCTTGGCAGCGACGGTCTCTCCTTCTCGAATTACGCGATCTCGGGGAACTGCAATTTGATCGGCAACGTGTCGCTCGACGGCGGTTACATGCTCCCGGGCTCATCGCCCGGCGCGATCGTGGTGGCCGGCAATCTCGACCTCGGAGCCAGCAGCACGACGGTTCTGGAGGTGGGCGGCGACAGCTCCCAGCCTACCGCTTCGGACCGATTGAGCGTGCTCGGGACCGCAAATCTGGGCGGCAATTTAATCGTGCGCACGGTCAACGGCTTCACGCCCGCGCCTAACGACAGCATTCCACTCCTCACCTACGGCGCGGCGAGCGGGAACTTCAGTTCCATCACTTCCAACGCCCAGATCGCGTTCGGACCGAATGGCGCCACGGTGCAAGTAAACGGCGCAAATCCTCCGGCACCGAAGGCGCTCAATATCTCGACCCGGATGCGGGTGGAAGCCGGAGACAACGTGCTGATCGCCGGCTTCATCGTGACGGGGTCGCAGCCGAAGAGGGTGATCATCCGCGGTCTCGGGCCTTCGCTGCCGGTCGCAGGAGCATTGGCTGATCCGATTCTCGAACTCGATGGGGGCGCGGTGATTAACGACGATTGGCGCTCGCACGCAGGAAGGCGGAGATCATCGCCACCACCATTCCGCCTTCGAACAACCAGGAAGCCGCGATCGTAGCCACGCTCGCTCCCGGTGGGCATACCGCGATTCTCCGCGGGAAGAACAACGGGACCGGAGTGGGCCTGGTGGAAGTTTACGATCTCGAGCCAAACGCGCCGGCGCAGCTGGCCAACATCTCCACGCGCGGTCTGGTGCAAACCGGCGATAACGTGATGATCGGCGGCTTCATCGTGGGCGGCACTTATCCGGCGAAGGTGATCGTGCGCGCGATTGGCCCATCCCTCGCCCAACAAGGCGTGAGCGGAGCGCTGCAGGATCCGACGCTGGAATTGGTGGATAGCCAGGGGAACATCATCAGCAACGATAACTGGCGTGCGACGCAGGAGGCCGAGGTGATTGCAACCACTGTCGCACCGACGAATGACAACGAAGCGGCTATCGTGGCGACGCTGGTTCCGGGGAATTACACCGCCATCGTGCGCGGGAAAGATGGGACGACCGGGATTGCCTTGGTCGAGGGCTTCACCCTGTGACGGCTCCGCGCTAACGGGTTACGCCCACATGGAAAATCGCCTCATCATGAATAGGATGGGCTTCGGGAAGCGCGCCCGCGGAAAGCGCCAGAGCACTGGCGCACTCCGAAAGCTGGCGCACCGCACGATGGGCAAACGGCATGACAGCCTTCAAGTGGTCTTAACCGAAGGATGAAATCGAGATCACACCAATTGCGAGATTGGCCTCGCGGCGGTTGTCGCATTCCTCGCGCTGGCCAGTGCCGTCTTCGCGGCCCCGGGCGACGTCGATGCTACGTTTGGAAATAATGGGAGGGTGCTGACGCTGCTACCCGCTCCAGCGACCGGGCGCGCCGCGGCGCTGCTCCCATTCGGGAAATTTGTGGTCGCAGGGGAGATGCGAAGAGACGGCTCGAATAATGACGATTTCCTGGTGATCCGCTACAATGCCGATGGTTCGCTCGACCGGAGCTTCGGCGGGGACGGGATTGTCACCACGCCGATCGGCACCCAGACCGCAGTCGGTTACGCCGTGGCGACACAGCCCGATGGCAAGATCATCATCGCGGGGGTCGCCGTCACCAATTTCAACGGCAGCAGTGGAGACGTGGACTTCGGTCTGGTGCGCTACAACACCGACGGGTCGCTCGACGGGACATTTGGCAACGGCGGAAAGGTCATCACCAATCTCGATGGCAATGACCAGGCGAATGCCGTGGCGCTGATGCCTAATGGAAAGATCGCTGTGGCCGGCACGGTCGCCGGAGGCACAGCGATCGGGGTGGCGGTCTACAACTCCAACGGCACGCTCGATCTCGGATTTAGCGGGGACGGCAAGGTCGTGTTGGTGCCGGGGAGCGGCGTCTTGTCCTTGCAAGGCAGAGCGATCGCCGTCCAGCCCGACAATAAGATCCTCGTCGCCGGCAACCGAAGAGAGGACGCGTTCGTCGGTGTGCAAACGTCCTCCCTCATCGTGCGCTATCATCCTGATGGAACCCTGGACCCTACCTTTGGCAACGGGACCGGCCAGGTTGTGCATGACCTGGCCCGCGATTTGTTCGATACCTTTACGGCCGCTCTCGTCCTTTCCGACGGCAGGATTCTCGTCGCGGCGGCTGACAATCGTGACTTTATCGTCGGCCGATTATCGGCGGACGGGTCGGCTGATACGGGGTTTGGGCAGGACGGTTTCCAGCGCAGCGATTTCTTCGGGGGCGATAACGCGACCGGGATCGCTCTCCAGACCGATGGCAGGATTGTTCTGGCCGGTCTGACGCGTCAAGGCGACGCAGATGCCGACTTCGCCCTGGCCCGCTACACCATGGCCGGAGACCTCGACGCCGAATTTTCGAGCCCTCCGTCGCCTTTGCTGCCCGGGCAGGTCACAACAGATTTCCAGAACGACTCCGATGATGTGGGATTGCGCGTCCTGATCCAACCTGACGGCAAGATCATCGCCCTCGGGAGCGTCTTCGTCGGTGGTGGCTATCAAATCGGCCTGGTCCGATATGGCGGGAGCCAGCCCGCCGGTAGCGGGAAGCTCTTAAACATCTCAACAAGGATGCGAGTGGAAGCGGGGGACAACGTCCTGATCGCCGGCTTTATCGTCACGGGTTCGCAGCCGAAGAAGGTGATCATCCGCGGTCTCGGGCCTTCGCTGCCGGTAAGTGGGGCGTTGAGCGATCCGGTCCTCAACCTCGATAACGGCACAGTGGTGAATGACGATTGGCGCAGCACGCAGGAGGCGGAGATCGTTGCCACCACCATTCCACCGTCGAACAACCAGGAAGCCGCGATCGTAGCCACACTCGCGCCCGGCGGACACACCGCGATTCTCCGCGGGAAGAACAACGGAACCGGCGTGGGCCTGGTGGAAGTTTACGATCTCGAGCCAAACGCTCCGGCGCAGCTGGCCAACATCTCCACCCGCGGCCTGGTGCAGACGGGCGACGACGTGATGATCGGCGGCTTCATCGTGGGCGGCGCTCATCCGGCAAAGGTGATCGTGCGCGCGATCGGCCCATCCCTCGCCCAACAAGGCGTGAGCGGAGCGCTGCAGGATCCGACGCTGGAATTGGTGGATAGCCAGGGGAACATCATCAGCAACGATAACTGGCGTGCGACGCAGGAGGCCGAAGTGATTGCAACCACTGTCGCACCGACGAATGACAACGAAGCGGCTATCGTGGCGACGCTGGTTCCGGGGAATTACACCGCGATCGTGCGCGGGAAAAACGGGACCACCGGGATCGCCTTGGTGGAGGGCTTCGCGCTCTAACACAGCCCGCCTTCTCGGCAATACTTCCGTCAGGCCCCGGCGAGTTTCCTCCAGGTCGAACCGGGCGCATTGCAGGACGTGATCGTTTTCGTGTGCGGAAAGGACTTTGGCGTGGCGATAACTTTCAAAAGTTTCCGGGGCTAAGCGATCGGAGGACGGCCTCCGGAATGTGGGATGTCTTGCAGGAAGCAAGCGCGCTGGTGCGGCGCAAGGGCTTCGCCCCCAAGCCGATAATTGCCTTCCCCGCTCTGAAAGCGACTGCCATGATGATCGAATGAAACAGGGTCAGTGCTCCCCGATTCCTCCCGTGATGATCCGCCAACCGCTTCGCATGGGAGCCAACTGGATCCTGGCCTTGGCGCTCAGCGTTGGTTGTTTTTGGCCGCCGCGGAGCGCACCGGCGCGAGGAGCGGATAAGGCCTCGCCGAGAGTGGCAGCGCAACCCGCGCCGGAAAGCCCGGAGGCCGCCGATATCACATTTCAAAACTTCGATCTGATTACCATTAACGACAGCCAGACACCGCCGACGGTGGCGTCGCCCTATCCATCCACCATTGTCGTCAACAACCCGGCGCTGACGAACGTAACCGGGGTGCGGGTGATCCTTTACGGGTTCAGCCATACGTTCCCCGACGATGTGGATGTGATCCTGGTGGGGCCCCAGGGGCAGCGCGCGGTGTTGATGTCCGACGCCGGCGGTGGCGCTCCCGGCGTGACTAATCTGGATCTGGGATTCGCCATGACGGCGGCCAATCCGATCCCGGATAGTACGGCGCCGGTCACCGGCACGCTCTATCGTCCGGCGAATTACGATACGGCGGTGGACACTTTCCCGGCACCGGGCCCGGGCGCGTTAACGGGCGCTGCGGCGGATTTGAGGGGGTTCAATTACATTAATCCAAACGGCACCTGGAGTCTGTATGTGGTGGACGACGTGGGGGACGACGCGGGGCAAATCAGCGGAGGCTGGGATTTAATCCTGACCGTGCCGACGGTCGTGACGGTCAACTCCACGAACGATCCCGGCACCGGCGTGTGCGACGCCACGGAATGCACTTTGCGCGAAGCGCTGGTGGCGGCGCAGAATGACGATCTGATTGCCTTCTCGCCGCTCTTCAACACGCCGCGGGCGATCAACCTGCTGACCGCGTTGCCCAACATCACGCGCAGTATCACGATTCAAGGACCGGGCGCGCATCTCCTGACCGTGCGGCGCGATTACAATGCGCCGAGCTTTGGCATCTTCAGTATTCAGACCGGCGGGTTGAACATCGCTATCAGCGGGATGACCATCACGAACGGGCGCGATGTGGGCGGCATGAGCGGCGATGGGGTCGGCGGCGGCATTGACAGCGTCAGCAACCTGACGCTGACAGGCGTTCACGTTACCGGCAATGAAGCGACTAGCGGCGGAGGCGTTGGTTTAGCATTTGCCGACGGCATTTTCACCAACTGCACCTTTAGCGGCAACACGGTAAGCGACACCGGCGGCGGCATCTTTTATCAGGGCAGCACCGGACGCACTTTGCGAATCATCAACAGCACCGTCAGCGGCAATCGCTCAATTCTCGGCGGCGGCGGCATTCTCAATCAAGGCGACTCTAACAACAGCAGCCGCGTCGAAGTCGTGGGCAGTACCATTGCCAACAACACCGCCAATAACGGCGGCGGCATCAACACATTCACACAAGGCGGCGCGAACAGCACCGCCACGACGACGCTTCGCAACTCCATCATCGCGGGCAACTCGCCGAACAATCTGGCAACCGCAGCAAGCGGCGGCGCGGCGACGTTTCAGACGCTCGGCTTCAATCTAAGCGACAACTTCAACGGCGTGTTCACGCCGCTCGGCACGGATGTCACCAGCGCGACCCCGCGCCTCGGTCCGCTCTCTTTAGGCGGCGGCACGACTCCGACTCACGCCCTGCTTCACGGCAGTCCCGGGATCAACGCGGGCGACGCTTCCGGTTCCACGACCGACCAACGCGGACAGCCCCGCATCTTCGGCGCGAGCGCGGACATTGGCGCGGTCGAGATGCGCTCGCTCGTCGTCACTAATACCGATGACGGGGGCGGGGGCAGCCTGCGTGCAGCGATAGGAGCGTCAAACCTCAACGGTCCGGGTTTGGAGGACATCGTTTTTGACAACAGCGTATTCAGCACGCCACAGATCATCAATCTGCTCTCCGCGCTGCCCCAGATCACGGGCAGCGTGACCATCAACGGCACAGGGGCGCACCTGCTGACCGTGCGGCGCGACTACAATGCGACAACGGACTTTCGCATCTTCAACATTGCGGGCGGCGTGGCGAACGGTGTCGCGATCAGCGGGATGACCATCACGGGCGGCAACGCCGGCAACGCCGGCAATGTGGACTTCGGCGGTGGCATCTTGAGCCTTTCCGCCCTGACGCTGACGAATGTTCACGTCACCGGCAATCAGGCGCCGCAAGCGGGCGGGGTTGCCTTGAGGTCCGCTGACGGCAATTTCACAGGTTCCACCTTTAGCGGCAACGTCGCCAGCTTCACCGGCGGTGGAATCTTCTATCAGGGCGATGGCAACCGCACTTTGCGAATGGTCGACTGCACCGTCAGCGGCAATCGAGCGGGCTTCGCCGGCGGCATCGAGAATCTCAGCACAACCGGCGGCGGGAACAGCCGATTGGAAGTTGTCAGCAGCACCATCGCCAACAATATCGCCCCGTTCGTCGGCGGTATTGAAACGTTCACGAGCGGCTCGGGCACCAGCGCCACGACGACGCTCCGCAACTCCATCATTGCCAACAACTCGCCGAGCAATCTGGGAACTGGAACAGAAAGCGGCGGCGGGCCGGCGGTGCTCCAGACGCTCGGCTTTAATCTGAGCAACAACTTCAACGGTGTGTTTTCGCCGCTCGGGACGGACATCACCAGCGCGACGCCGCGGCTCGGTCCGCTCAGCTTGGGCGGCGGCACCACGCCGACTCACGCTTTGCTCGGGGGCAGTCCCGGGATCAACGCGGGCGACGCTTCCGGTTCCACGACCGACCAACGCGGACAGCCCCGCATCTTCGGCGCGAGCGCGGACATGGGCGCGGTCGAGATGCGCTCGATCGTCGTCACCAACACCAGCGACGTCGGCGCGGGCAGCCTGCGGCAGGCGCTCACCGACGCCAACGCAAACGGCGGGGGACTCGACGACATCATTTTCGGGCCGCTCTTTGACACGTCGCAGGTGATCACTCTGTTCTCTGCCTTACCCAACGTCGCAACCGCTCTCACCATCAACGGCACCGGCGCGCAACTGCTCACGGTGCGGCGCGATCTTAATGCGCCGGACTTTCGCATCTTCAACATTGGGTTCAACATCACGGGCGGTGTCGCCATCAGCGGGATGACCGTCACGGGCGGACGCGCGACCGGCGCTTTCGGCGGAGGCATTCAGAGCCAAAGCAACCTGACGCTGACGAATGTCCACGTCACCGGCAACTCGGCGGACTCTGGCGGCGGAGTTGAATTGGCGTTCGGCGACGGAGCTTTTACCGGCTGTACTTTCAGCAACAACACGGCAACTTTTACCGGCGGGCTTCGCTATTTCGGTGGCGGCGGACGCACTCTGCGCCTTGTGAACAGCACAGTGAGTGGAAACAGCTCTGCCACCAGAGGCGGCGGCATCATCAATGTCGGCAACAGCAGCGGCAATAGCCGATTGGAAGTGACGAACAGTACTATCGCCAATAATACCGCCGGCGGCAACGGCGGCGGCATTAGCACATTCACCCAAAGCGGCGCGAACAACACTGCCACGACCACGCTCCGCAACACCATCATCGCGGGCAACACGCCCAACAATCTGGCAGCCGAAACAGCGGGCGGCGGCGCAACGACGTTCCAGACGCTCGGCTTCAATCTGGCGAGCGATAGCGGCGGCGGCTTTCTCAACGTCGCTCCGATTACAACCGACAAAATCAATGCTTTCGCCGGACTCGCCCCACTGGGAGATAACGGCGGTCCCACACCTACCCACGCCCTCCTCGGCAGCAGCGCCGCGCTCGACGCGGGTAACAACGCCGGCTCCGGAATCTTGACCGACCAGCGCGAGGGGCTTTTCCGGCGCACGGTGGATCTGCCCGTGCCCGACTTTAGCGGCAGCGACGGCACGGACATTGGCGCGTTCGAAGCTCAGGCGGTGCCAGCCACGCCCTCCTTCTCCATCAACGACGTAACGCAGAACGAAGGCAACGCGGGCGCGTCTAATTTTACCTTCACCGTCACGCTTTCCGCCGCCAACGCTCAAAGCGTGTCGGTGGTTTACACGACGAGCGACGGCGCTGCGACCGCGCCTTCTGATTACACCGCCATCCCGCAGACCACGTTAACTTTCGCCCCCGGCGAAACCAGCAAAGCCGTGAATGTTTCTGTCAATGGCGACACGACGCTGGAACCAAACGAAACCTTCTTCGTCAACCTCTTGAATAACCAAGGCGCGCTCATCTCCGACGGCCAGGGCATCGGCACGATCGTCAACGACGACGTCTGCCCCACGATTACCGTCAGTCCGGCGACGTTGCCGAGCGGAACGGTCGGCGTGGCCTACAGCCAGACGGTTTCCGGTTCAGGCGGCACTCTTCCTTACTCATTTGCGGTTTCGGCGGGAACGCTGCCCACAGGTCTGACGCTCGCAGCCACAACCGGAATCCTCAGCGGCACGCCGACCACCAACGGGACCTTTAATTTTGCCCTTACCGCGACGGACGCTAACGGATGCCCAGGCAGCAGGTCGTACAGCGTAGTCGTCTCCGCGCCGACGCCTTCACCTTCGCCGACAGCCTCGCCCTCGCCGAGCCCAAGTCCTTCTCCGACGGCCTCGCCTTCGCCCAGCCCGAGTCCGAGCCCAAGTCCCTCGCCCAGCCCGACGCCGGCCACGCTTGGCAACATCTCCACTCGTCTCCGCGTCGAGGCGGGCGATAACGTTCTCATCGGCGGTTTCATCGTCACCGGCACCCAACCCAAGCGCGTCATCATTCGCGCCATCGGGCCGTCGCTGCCGGTGGCTGGCAAGCTGGCCGATCCGACCCTCGAATTGGTGGGCCCCGGCGGCGTGACCATCGCCAGCAACGACAACTGGCGCACCACTCAGCAAGCCGACATCATCGCCAGCCAGGTCCCGCCGACGGACGATCTGGAGTCCGCCATCGTGGCGACCCTCGCCGCCAACAGCACCGGCTACACCGCCATCATGCGCGGCGCAGGCGGCACGACCGGTGTTGGTTTGGTCGAAGTGTACGATCTCGATCGCACGACCGATTCGCAATTGGCCAACATCTCCACCCGCGGTTTCGTCCAGGCCGGCGACGACGTCATGATCGGCGGCTTCATCCCGCTGGGCGCGGTCCCGCGCCGCGTCATTGTGCGCGCCATCGGCCCATCGCTGCCCGTGGCCGGGAACCTGGCCGACCCGACGCTGGAACTCTTCAACGCGCAGGGCGTCTCGCTCGGCGCGAACGACAACTGGCGCGCCGGTGGCCAGCAAGCCGAGATCATCGCCAGCCAGGTGCCGCCGAGCAACGACCTCGAATCGGCGCTGATCATCACGCTCCCGGGGAACGCCAACACGACCGCCGTCGTGCGCGGGAAAAACGACACCACCGGCGTGGCCTTGGTGGAAGTCTTCGCGTTGCCGTAGGGACGCCAACGGCGAGAGCGACGGAGTTTACTCTTATCCGTCTTGCACTGGCGTGGGGGAACTCGGAAGCACTTCGCTAGTCGCCTAGGACAGGGAGACCGTCAGTCACGCAACTCGACCACCTAAGTCTCTCGCGGATCCAGCTGTGAGAATTCCATCCAAACAAGGCACAGAAACTTCAAGCGGCTGAGTATATCGCGTCCACGAGGCGGAGTGATTTCTCGTTCGGCAGAAGCGATTGCTCCATCTGGTTCATGACATAGGCAAAGGCGATTCCGTTCTCCGGATCGGCGAACGCGTGGCTGCCGCCGGCGCCGGGATGGCCGAAGGCGCGCGCGCTGGGGCCGAAGATGCGGCGCTCGCTTTGCGGTGGGTCTTGCATGAAACCGGCGGAGAAGGCGGTGGGGATTTGGAAAACGCGGTCTTCGCCAGAAGTGAGGGTGGTGGTCATTTGGCCGATCGTTTCCTCGCGGAAGTAGCGATGGCCTTCCAGTTCGCCGCCAGCGGCGAGCATGGCGTAGAATTTCGCGAGGGAGGAGGCGTTGCCGATTCCGCCAAGGGAAGGGAGGGAAAGTGCGCGGGCTTCGGGAGTGTTCATGCCGCTGACGGCATGCAAGCCGGCAGGCGACGTGAAGACTTTGCGCGCGAGCGTGCCGGGGGTGGCGAGGTCGCGGTAAAATTGCTCGGGGACGGGCGGGCGACGGCCTGCTTTCGCCGCGTAAATGGTGGCCACGCGGCCGTTTTCTTTCGCTGGGAGGCCGATCCAAATGTCGAGCCCGAGGGGTTCGGCAAAAGTCTCGCGCCAATAGTCGCCCAGCGTTTTCGTGGCGAGTCGCCGCACGAGTTCATCGAGGAGAAAGCCGAAGGTGCGGGCGTGGTAGCCGTGAGCGGTGCCGGGCGGCCAAAGAGGTGTCTGGCGGGCCAGGGCATCGACTACGGCGGAGTAATCGAGGACGTCCACGCGGTCGTCGAGGCCGGCAAGGCCAGCTTGGTGGGAGAGAAGCTGCGCGAGGGTGATGGATTCTTTGCCGCTCTGCGCGAACTCCGGCCAGAATTC
Organism: uncultured Verrucomicrobiae bacterium; assembly: GCA_963730385.1. Lineage (GTDB taxonomy): Bacteria > Verrucomicrobiota > Verrucomicrobiia > Chthoniobacterales > UBA10450 > JACCTI01. The sequence continues at coordinate 152,375 of CAVSRQ010000011.1, read as the reverse complement.
GGCAACGCGTCGATCGAGCGCAATGCCCTGTTCCTGCAGAACGTGGAGGAGGCACGCGCTCCCGAGGCCTTTCGTGGCGGACCAGAAGAGAACAAGCGTGTCGGCGGTCCAGGGAATCTCGCGAGCGCCATCGCGGAAGCCGGCGTGGAGATCGAGGACGGGTTGGCCGTTTTGCCAGACGGAGATGGCCGCGCCGAGCTCACCGAATTTCTCGAAGTTTTCTTCGAAGAGCGGGGTGAGACGATGGGCGAGCGCGGCGGGGTCCAGGAGCATTTCTGGGAAAAGGCTAACCGCGCAGCTGAAGGCGACAAGCGTGAGGCGCCCTTGCGGATCTAGCGCGCCGTCCCTAAAGCTTCGACTGGAGCGACTGCAGGTCGGGATCGATCTTGGCCAGGGCGCGGAAGCTGGCGTCCATGCGGAAGCTGATGCGGAGATTCGCGCGGGCGCGTTTGAGATTGCCGAGGAGAGCTTCGTAGCAACCCATGTTGTAGTAGTAGATGGGCTCTTTCAGGAGCGCGATGGGGCCGGTGCTGAGGACGGTTTTGGCGGCAGCGGTCTGGCCGAGTTGATGGAGGCAGAAACCGGCGTGAAGAAAGCCGATGCCGCTCTCGGGCGCGGCGCGGCAGAGGGCATGGCTGACCTCGAGGGCGTCGCTCCAGCGCTGATTCTGCATGAGGTGATGGAGGCGAAGTTGCAGGACTTCCGGCCGCCCCTGGAGACGGGGCGCGATGGCGTCCAGCTCGGCGAGGGACTCGCGAGACATGCCGAGCTCTGCGTAACCGCAGGCGGCCTGCACTTGCCATTCGAACTCCACGCTTCCTGTTTAAGCAGGACGCTTGCCACCCCGGCCTACCGGCGAGGCGCCGCCTCTAAACCAGGAGCTGCTCCAGCTCGCTGATGCGTTGATCGAAGAGGCGGAGGGTGCTTTCCACCGGGGCAGAGGTGGTCATGTCCACGCCGGCGGTTTGCAGGGTTTCGAGTGGGAACTTGGAGCCGCCGGAGCGGAGGAAATCCAGATAGGCGCGGACTGCTTCCGGGCCACCGGTGCGGACGCGCTCGGCGAGGGCGACAGCGGCGGAGATGCCGGTGGCGTATTTGTAAACGTAGAAGGCGCTGTAGAAATGCGGGATGCGCAGGCATTCGAGATCGAGCTGCGGATCGAGGACGACGCCTTCGCCGAAGTAAGCCTGGAGGAGCTGGCGGTATTCGGTTTTGAAAACGTCGAGGGTGAGGGCGTCGCCGCGCTCTTCGATGGCGTGGATGATTTTCTCGAACTCGGCGAACATCGTTTGCCGGAAGAGCGTGCCGCGGATGTCATCGATCTGGCGGTTGATGATGTAGGCGCGCATCTTCGGGTCGGTGGTCTGCTCGAGGAGGTGATGCGTGAGGAGCTCTTCGTTAAAGGTGGAGGCGACTTCGGCGAGGAAGATCGGGTAGTTGTAATCCTGGTAGCGCTGGGTTTTTTGCGCGAACCAGGTGTGCATGGAGTGGCCGGCCTCGTGCGCGAGCGTGTAAACGTCGGAGAAGACATCGCTCTTGTAGTTCATGAGGATGTAGGGCGGGGCGCCGTAGCTGCCGGAAGAGAAGGCGCCGCTGCGTTTGCCTTTCGCTTCGTAGCGATCGCACCAGCGGCCGCGGAGTCCTTCGGCGAGCGTGCTGGTATATTCCGTGCCGAGAGGAGAGAGGGAGGCGATGACCTTTTCGATGGCTTCGTCGAAGGAGACCTTCGTCTCGATCTCCGGGACCAACGGGACGTAGGTGTCGTAGGCGTGAAGCTCGTCGAGGCCGAGGACGCGGCGGCGAAGTTCGTAGTAGCGGAAGAGGGGTTTGAGGTCGCTGCGGACGGCGTTGATGAGGCCGTCGTAGACGGCGGGCGGGACGTCGTCGCGGAAGAGGGAAGCGGCGAGGGCGGAGGGATGGTTGCGGGCTTTGGCGCGGAAGACGTCGGCTTTCACGGAATAGGAAAGCGCGGCGGCGAGGGTGAATTGGTGATCTTCGAACTCCTGGTAAAACTGATGGAAGGCGCGCTTCCGCAGGCTGTGATCGCGCTTCACGAGGAAAGAGCCGTAAGAGGTTTGCGTGAGCGGGATCTCTTTGCCTTCCGAGTCAGCGACGACGCCGAACTTCATGTCCACGTCGGTGAGCTGCGAGAAGGCTTCGTCGTAGCCGTCCATCGCGGCGCTGCCGAGCGCGAGGAGACGTTCCTCGGCTTCCGAGAGGATATGCGGTTTGTTCCGGCGCACTTTCCGCAGGACGATGGTCCATTCGGCGAGCGCGGGATCGTTCAGGAATTCTGCGAAACGCTCGTCGCTGATCGCCTGGATTTCGGGCGAGACGTAGGCGGAGATTTCTCCGATATGCGTGAGCAAGTTCTGCAACTGCCCCATGCGCGCGAGGTATTCGGGATTCGAACTGTCTTCCGCGAGCTGGAGCGAAGCGAAGTGCGCTACGCGTTCGATTTTCAGGTCGAGGGTTTTGTCGAACTCGAGGGCGGCGGCAAGCGTGCTGGCAGATTCGCCGAGGCGGCCACGCCATTCTGCCAACTGCGGATAGGTGGCCTGGATCCAGGCGAGATCTTCCTCCCATTGATCGATCCCGGTGAAGAGGTGGGAAAGATCCCACTTATCGGCTTCGGAAATTTCGGCGCGGGTGGGGGTTTTCGTTTCGGTCATGGGGCGGGAACGTCGAACGTCCAACGCTCAACGTCCAACGCTCAAGGGGAGGGAAATGAATGCGGCCAGTTACAACAACGTCTGGGCGCGGTAGCTGAGCTGGCCGTCGATGATTTCGGCGGCGGAGGTGTAGGGGTGCGGCTGCGTTTTCTTGTCGTCGAGGATGTGGACGACGTCGTGCCCGCGGATTTTTAGGTAATCGGAGATGAGGCTGCGATGGCAGCTCCACCAGACGGCTTCGGCGCACATGATGGCGGTGGGTCCAGTGGTGGAAGCGAGGTCGAGGAGGCGGGCGATGCCAGCTTCGAATTCCGGCGTCTCCATATGGTCGGCGTAGCCGCGGAAGGAGAGATTGCGCCAGGCGGTGTTCGGCGAATCGGGGCGCGCTTTGCGGCGGCCGCCGAGCTCGGGGAAGTGCTCGTAGGCGACGTCTCGGCCGGCGAGGGAGTCGGCGAGGATTTCGCGATTGAAATGTGGGTAACGTTTCGAGCCGGGGAGGAGGCGGACGTCGGCGAGGAGTTTGATCCCGTGCTTCTCGAGCAGGGAACAGAAGTCTTCGATCGAGCGGGTGGAGTGGCCGATGGTCCAGAGGCTTGCCATGGCTTGAGAGTTATTCCAGGGGCGAGAGGTGTGTCTAGTGGTCTGCGGTGGGGTGGGGCTTTGGCTGCGTGGGGCGGTTTAGCTGTGCATGACCGAGCTGTTTCGGGGGGATCCCTCGGCCGTCTGCGCGGCTCGGGATGACTGGCGGATGCTTGGGAGCCCCTGTGGTCTGCGGGTGTTACGGAGTGGGAGGGCGCGGCGCGATCGGTGCGACGGTCTCGCTCATGTTTTTGAGGATTTTGCCGAGGTCGCTGTTCGTCGAAATGACGGCGGTGGTGTCGGTTTGGAAGGCGGCGCGGGCGACGCCGAGGGTGCGCTGGAAGAGGTAGAGATCCTGCGCTTGCGGAGTGCTGAAGGCGGCGGTGTAGATGCGGGCGGCTTCGGCGTCGGCTTCGCCTTCGATTTTAAGGGCGTTCTTTTGCGCGCCGGAGGTGATGGCGGCGACGTCGCTTTCCTTTTGGCCGTTAATGTTGGCGGCTTCACCGCGGCCTTCGGAACGAAAACGGGCGGCGATCTGGTGGCGTTCACTCGACATGCGCTCGTTGATCTTGGTGGCGACGTCGGGGTTGTATTTGCTGCGCTTGAAGCGCTGGTCGAGGAGCTCGATGCCGAAGTCGGCGATCTTCTGGCGGCCGCGCTCGTTAATCTGCTTTTCGATCTCGAGGCGACCGACCTCGATGTCCGGGATGGTGCTCGGCAGGATGGTGCCGCTTTGTTCCATTTCCTGATCGCGTAAAGGCTTGCGGCCTTTGGTGACGCGGATGATTTCGACGAGATCGTGGGTGGCGACGGCGGTGCGGGTTTCGCTGCCGAGGATGTCGTCGAGGCGGGAAAGGGCGCTGCGTTCGTCGTTCAGGCGGTTGAAATAAAGGAGGGGGTCGCTGATGCGCCAGCGGGCGAAGGAATCGACGATGATGTAGAGCTTGTCCTTGGTGGGCATTTCGGTGGGGGGACCGTCCCAAGCGAGGATGCGATTATCGAAGCGGTGAATTTTATCGATAAAGGGAACGAGCATCTTAAGGCCGGGTGTCTTCTCGGTGCGGACGGCTTTGCCGAAGCGGGTAACGATGACGGTTTCGTACTGGTGAACGACGAAGACGAGGGCGCCCCATTTCATCCCGGTGAAGAGAACGATGAGGCCGAGGACGACCATGACGTTGCTCTGGAGGAAGCGGATGGGCGCGGGTGCGACGTAGGAATTCATGTGCGTGGCCATATTAGCGAGTGGGTTGAGGGGTCTCGCCGGGCTGCGCGAGCGGGAGGGTTTGGAGGATGCCTTTCACGCTATCGTCCACGACGATTTTTTTGCTCAAGGAAGGCATGATGGCTTCCATCGCTTCGAGGTAAAGACGGCGGCGGGTCACTTCGGGGGCCTTGGCATATTCGGTGAGGAGAAGGGTGAATTTTTCGGCTTCGCCTTTCGCCTGGTTGATGCGGCGGAAGGCATAGGCTTCGGCCTGCTTTTCGCGGCCCTTCGCCTGGCCGCGGGCGTTTGGGACGGCGTCGTTATAAACCGCCCAAGCCTGGTTGATGGCGGTCTGCTTTTCCTGCTGCGCCTGGTTTACTTCGTTGAATGCGGCCTGAACGACGGCAGGGGGACGGACGGTGGAAAGCTGGACCTGCTGAATCTGCAGCCCGAGGCCATACTCCGAGCAAAGATTGGCGAGGCGCTCAAGCGAGGAGGTTTCAATATCGTGCCGGCCAATGGTGAGGACTTCGTCCACGGTGCGATCGCCAATAACTTCGCGCATCACGCTCTCGGAAAGATCGCGCAACGTCTGCTCCGGCTCGCGCGCGCCGAAAAGATAAGCCTTCGGATCGGTGATGCGGTATTGCACCACCCACGGCACAAGGGCGGTGTTCAGATCGCCCGTGATCATGGTCTCGGTGTCTTTCGGACTGTCGTCGCCCTGGAATTGATTGCTGGAATTAGCGGTGGCGAAACCGAACTCGAGCTTCAGCAGGCGCTGGGTGGGGACGATGACGATCTCGTCAACGTAGGGGATGGCGTAGGCGAGGCCGGGATCGAGCGTTTTTGTGAAAGCGCCGAAGCGCATCTTCACGCCGACGGAGTTGGTCGGGATGGAGACGAAGCCAAAAGCGAGGGCGAAGAGGGTGATGACGATACCGATGGCGGCGATCGAACCGAGGACGAGTCGAACGGGTTTGATTTGCAGGCCAGACGGCATGTCGGCCGAGCGGGGAATGATTTCCATGAGAGAGGAGCTTACCACAGGCGGCAAGGTTTTGCGTGGAAGGGACGGCGGAAGGTTGCCAACGGAAGCGAGAGTATCGATAACGGAGTGATGCCGGGCTACTCAGGAACGCCGCTGGTGCGCAAGTTGGGGATCGTGTCCCACACGAAGGTGGTGGTGGTGAATGCGCCGCCGGATTACGCAGCGCTGCTGGCGGGATTGCCGGAGGGCGTGGTGTTCTCGTCGCGGGTGCAGGCGGGGTCGGCTTTCGTCCATCTTTTCGTGACGCGACGCGCGGAGCTGGCGCGCCGTTTGGAAGCGTTGCGGTCGAAACTGGCAGAGACGGGGACGATTTGGGTTTCGTGGCCGAAGAAGGCGTCGGGCGTGGCAACGGATGTGACGGAGGACACGATTCGCGCGGTGGCTTTGCCGCTCGGTTTCGTGGACGTGAAGGTGTGCGCGGTGGACGAGACGTGGTCGGGATTGAAGTTAATGATTCGAAAAGAAAACCGAAGAGGTGCGAGATGAAGACGCGATTGTTTGATCACATTGATCTGCGAGTGCGGGACTTGAAGGTGGCGAAACGGTTTTACGCGCAGGTATTGCCGGCGTTGGGCTTCACCGAGCCGGGGGAAGATGGCGAGTGGTTCTCCATGTATGCGGAGGGCGAGGGCAGACCGCCATTTTTCGGCCTCAATGAAGATCCGGAGCATCGGCCGAATGGGACGCGCATCTCCTTCTGGGCGGAGACGGAGGAGGAAGTGGATCAAGTCGCGGAGGTGGTGCGGCGGGCAGGCGGGAAAGTGCTGGAAGGGCCGGAGGTCTGTGCGGATTACACGCCGCGCTACTATGCGTTTTTCTTCGAGGATCCCGACGGGAACAAACTCGAGATCTGCTGTCGCACAGCCGTCGCCGGCTAAGGTTTTTGGCCGCCGGGGCGAATTCCGAATTGCCGTAAGGCGACCAGTGTCTCGCCCATGGGCAGGCCGACTACGTTGGTGTAGGAGCCGCAAATGCGAGCGATGATTTCGGCACCGTGACCCTGCGCGGCGTAGCCTCCGGCTTTATCCAGCGGATTGATTCTCGAGAGGTAAGCACGAATTTCTGATGCTTCGAGAGAGCGGAAATGGACTTGGGAGACGACGTGGAAACTGATCCGCTTCTTTTTTGCCAGACAGCAAATCGTGACTCCCGTGCAGACGGAATGTTCGCGGCCACTGAGCCGGCGGAGAATGCGGAACGCGGCGCCCAGATCCGGGGGTTTTCCGATAAGTTTCCCATCGAGCGCGACAAGGGTATCCGCCCCGAGCACCACCGCGGTGGGGTGAAGATGGGCGACGGAGAGGGCCTTAAGCGCAGCGTTGCCAGTGGTGAGTTCGCGCAAGGTCAGCGCGGGACTGGCGATTTCCGAGACCGGAGGTGTGAGGACCTGAAAGCGCAGCCCGGATTCCGCCAGGAGGTGCTGCCGTCGAGGAGATCCGGAAGCGAGAATAAATCGGGGATGCACAAAAACTTTCGAGCGACTCAGGAATATTTATGCGCGCATTTCCGCTTTGGCGCGAAGACGGGAAAAAGGGGGGAGAATGTGAGGCAGTGTCTGGGTTTCGCGATGACAAAAGCCTTCATTTCTCTGTGCTAAATTGAGGGGCGGAAGATGGCAAGCAGACTCCTGCGCCGCTCAAGTTTTTCGCGTCCCGCCTGGATGGATGGAGGGTGGCCTTTCTCAAAAAGGACTTGGCACGGATGCCACCCCGCGTCAGCTTAGCGGCCCGCGGGTGTAGCTTAATGGTAAAGCTGTAGCCTTCCAAGCTACTGACGAGGGTTCGATTCCCTTCACCCGCTTTTCTGTGGCGATTGCGATAAATTTTATTGACCACCCCAGCGCAACACGATAATCAGGCTCTGTTTTAACCAACTCGGAAAAGGCTCCTTCTTTATGAAAAATCTGCTCATGGTATCCAATGGCGAGCATTACGCGTCGCGACTCGTGAAAACCGCCCTGCTCGCGTTTACGGCCCTCGCCCTTGCCATGGTCTTCCTGGCTGGGAGTGCTCCGAAATTAAGCGCTCAGAACATGTCTCCTGAAAAGATGCTGCAGGCTCAACTGCCCGCAGGAACCTCAGTGCAGACTGCCGAGAAAGCTGATTTCCTCGCCGCAGTGGCGGCGGCGGTGCGGCAATTCCGCTCGGCCTCGCCTCAGATCGTGCGCACGGCGGTCGAAATGCATCGCGATTGGTCGGAAGACATCCTGCGCGCTGCGTTCCAAGCGTTGGGATCAAATGACTGTCCGCTGCTGAGCCGTGTGCTTCGTGCGGCCATCGCTGGCAACCCTGATGCAGGCGCTGCTTTGACGAGTCTGGCAGCCCAGCTCGCTCCAGAGTGCGCTGCCAGCTTCCCGAGCCCCGGCACGGGCGGTGGAGATGAGGGAAATTACCCAACAACCCCAGGCAATCTGAATCCTCCTCCGGGTTCGATCGGTGGCGGTGGTGGCCAAGGGAACGTGGTGGCGGTTTGCATTAACGGAGTCACTCGGTTCTTCTCTCCTGAAGGAGCGCAAGAAGCGCTGCGCAACAATCCCGGCGCACGGCTGGGGGCCTGCGTGGTCACGCCAGTGCAGAATCGCTAGACCCATCTAGTTTTACCGGGAAAAGCCGTTGCGATGTTTCGCAACGGCTTTTCTTTTTAGCTCTGAGCAGCTCAGGTAAACACCGCCATGGCCAAATCTGAGCGTTTCTCCGCCCTGACCGAAGGATTGTCTCTTCTCCTTCTGCTGGCTGCGCTGATCGGCATCCAGGTCTTGATCGGGGGAACGCGGATGGTCTTCAGTCTTCCCGCATACCTTCTGGTGGGAGGAGCTGGCGTTCTGGGCCTATTCTCGCTGCGACGGGAAAAGCCCGCCGCCTCGCAGGTCTGTCTCATCGTAACGGCGCTGTTTTTTTCTTACATCCTCGGGCGCGCATTACTTTCGCCGGTCCCTTATATCGCGCGGAGCGACATCTACTCGGTGCTTGGGGCGTTGGTGGTCTATTTTCTGGTGTCGTGCGTCCTGACCGATCCGCGTCAGCGCGTTTGGCTGTTTGTTGTCCTTCTCTTCTTTTCGCTGGCGCATGTGCTGGTCGGGGCGGTTCAATTTCGCGATGGCTTGAATTTCATGCCGATCTCGTGGTTGCAACGATATGACTACGAGTGGCGCGCGAGTGGTTTCTTTGTGTGCCCGAATCATCTGGCGGGGTTGCTCGAGGTCCTGGGGGTGATCGGATTGAGCATCGTGTGCTGGAGTCGCTGGCCGGTGTGGGGAAAGCTGCTCGTCGCGTATGTGGTGGGTATTTGTTACGTCGGCCTCGTTTTGACTGCGAGCCGCGGTGGCTACTTGAGTGCTGGGACGAGCTTGTTTGTTTTCGGCGTTTTGAGTCTCGCGACTCTGCGGCACGCTGGCGGACGTTTGATCTGGACGGTGGGAGGGATCGGGGCAGGGATCGCTGTTCTGCTGGCCGTGGGGACGGTTTTTTATGTCGGGAAAAGTCCCTTTTTGAAGGATCGGGCAGGGAACACTTTCGAGACGACGAATATCCGGATCGATATGTGGCAGGCAGCGTTAAAGCAATGGGCGACGGCGCCGGTCCTGGGCACGGGAAGCGCGACTTATCTCTACGGCGGCCGCACTTTTCGCACGGAGCGGATGCAGATGGACCCGGTTTACGTGCATAACGATTACCTCCAGCTCCTGGCGGAGTATGGCGTGATCGGGATGTTGGGAATGGCCGTTTTAATCGGTGTGCATCTCCGGCATGGAGCAAAGAATTTTATGCGATTGGGGCCCAAGAGGGTGGCGACCTCGCAACGTCCTTTGAGTAATGCTTTGGCTCTTAACATTGGCGCGCTGGCCGCAGTGGCGAGCTTCATGGTCCATTCAATCTTCGACTTCAATTTGCACATTCCCGGCAATGTCCTGGTCATGGCCTGCGTCTTCGGGATGATCGCGAACGGAGGAGTCGCGCGCGATCGCGAATCCTCGGCGGGAGTCGTCGGCCCCACCTTTTGGCGCCTTTCGTTGGTGGGACTGGCATTGTTTTTGATCGTGGCGGCGGCCTGGCTCCTACCGGGAGAGTACTATTCGGAGAGGGCGCGAATGGCAGTGCGCGATAATCAGCCGGGCTTGGCGCTTCTCTTTGCGCAGCGCGGCCTCGGCTATGACCCCGAAAATCCGGACTTGTATCACCATTTGGGGTCAGCCCACGTGCGATTTGCCGATCTAGCGGATATCCCAGAGGCCAAAGCTTCCTTTGAAAAAGAAGCGATCGCCGCGTTTGAAAAAGCGCGGGCCCTGGCGCCTCGCGAACAGATTTACGGCCTGGAACTGGCAGCAGTCCTATCCTCAGCGGGGCGAAACAACGATGCAGCACGCATTTATGGAGAACTCATCAGTGACGATCCTAAATCGGAAAGTCTGCGGCGATATCAGGCGGCACACGCGCGTTCACAGGATGAAGGCAGGGCTCCTGCGCCGGTCGACGCGCCTCCGATCCCGTAAAGGTCCAGCCCGGAATGGGGCATCGCAAAAAAACATTCAACCCATGCCGAAAAAAGGATTGCTCCGTAAATTTTCACCCGTTACTCTGCGAGCCGCGTGACGGGTATCTCTAAAAGATATGCGTCGCGAGGGACGATCTGAAGGACCACGGGAATATGAAAAAAATCAACCTTTCCACCATTGCCGCTGCGGCATGTGTGACCACTCTGCTTTGCTGGCTGCCAGCCAATGCCCAGGCAGGGGGGCAAGGCTTTGGTAAAGAGGTTTACCAGGATGTTTCGAAGTCCGATTCGATCGGGTTGGGGAAATTTGCTTCGTTTCCCTTTCAAGTGTCCGTAACCGTTCGCGGTGGGTATGATGATAACGTCAACCTGAGCAGTTTTGATCAAGAGGAGTCGTTCTTTACCAATGTGGGGCTTGGCCTCACCTACACTTTTGGCAGCCCGCGGACGCAGATTAGCCTGACGAGCGGCGCGAGCTTCACCTATTATCTCGATCGCACTGACGGTGGTGGGGATGCAGATGATTTCGACGTAAATGCCTACCTGGGCTTTGCGATCGTGCACAAGGTTACTCCCCGTTTGACGGTGGGAGCCAATCTCTATGCGACGTATCAGTCGCAGCCGGACTTCCAGACTTTCGCCGCTGGGAACACAAACTTTAGCCGCCAAAGCCAGGATTTCTTCTTCACGATCAATAAGTTCACTCTCGGCTATGCGTGGACACCGCGTTTCTCGACCGTGTCCAGCTACACCCTGGGTTACACAGATTACGACGATGAGGTGATCAGCCGCTTTCAGGATCGGTTTGAGCACACCTTCGGTAATGAGTTCCGCTTCCTCGTCATGCCTACGACTACGGCGGTGGCAGAATATCGTTATGGCGTAGTGGATTACACAGAGACGAGCAATCGCGATTCTCAGTCGCACTTTCTGCTCGCGGGTATCGATCATAGCTTCAGCCCTCGATTCAACATCTCGACCCGGGGTGGTGTGGAATTTCGCGATTACGACAATATCGGACTGGTCGGTGGCGGGGACGGGAATCAGACCAGCCCTTATGGCGAGCTGACCCTCAATTATGCACTCGCACAGGGGACATCGATTTCCTGGACGAACCGGTATTCAATTGAGCAATCGGACGTCCCTGAACTGCTGAGCCGGCAGACCTATCGGACAGCGGTCTCCGTTCGGCATGCCATTACCTCGCGGATCACGGCTGGTCTTAACATCGCGTATCAGAACGATGATTACGATGGCAATGCGACCGTCGCGGCTTTCACCGAAGACTCGTTCGATATCTCGCTCGGGATTCGCTACGCTGTGACACGGAACATCGCTTTGGATGCTGGCTATACGCATACGGAAGTGGTTTCCGACTCGCGGCTCTTCCGCGAATATTCGCGGAATCGCTACTATCTCGGCGCCACGTTTGCGTTCTAAAGACGTTGGGTTTCGCGATTTTGCGTCGGGCGGTTTTCTGACGTAACCTTTCAGCCCAGCTTAGGGGTTTCTATGTCACAAACCGAAGAAGGTAAACTACATTTCCTCGACTACTGGAGGGTAATCCGCGTTCGCTGGGTGCTCATCCTCGTCGCATTTCTCCTGGTTCTCTTAACGGCGGCGGTCGTGACTTATTTCCAGCCTCGGGAGTATCTTTCGTCCGTCTTTATCGAGGTCAAATCGACCGCGCAAAACGTGCGGATTTTCGGCAACGGCGATCCGAATATGCCGATTCACGACCCGACTCTGGCGCCGACGGTCTACCAAGTTATCCAACGCACGGGTATTCTTTATCCGGTTATTGAAGATCTCAAATTGCAGGACAAGTGGGCCAAAGGCGGAGCGCGGCCTACCCGCGAGCAGGCCTACCAGCGTTTGCGCAGCAAACTGGATGTCGATGAAGTCCGGAATACAGATCTGCTTCAAATCAGTGTCCTGAGCACGGATCCGCAAGAGGCGGCCGACATCGCGAATAAGATCGTCTCCGTCTACCAGAGCACGCGCGTCGATGAGGAGAAGGAAATCATGAACCGCGCGGTCGCGAGCATGAACGAGGAAGTCGCCAAGCAGCAGACAAAGGTGGATGCCGCCGCGATCGAGGTGGCACGAATCCGCGACGCGGAAGGCATCGTGGATTTGAATCCGGAAGGGATGGAGGATACGCAGTCCCCCGTTAACAACATGGTGATTAAGCAGGAAGGGGAAGTGAACGACGCCGAGACACGGGTGGCAGTTCTCTCCACGCAATTGCAGCAGATTGAGGCGCTTAAGGGCGAGGATCTGATGCGAATGATGCCGACCCTGAAGATCGATGATCCGACGATCCAAAAAATCCTCCCGAACTACCAGGATGCGGTCGCGCAGGAAGCGTTGTTGTTGAATTCCGGATTGGGCGAAAACCATCCGAAGGTAAAGGCCCTCCGGGCGACGAAGGAGGTCTATACCCGGCAGTTGGAAGAGCAGGTTACTATCATCCGGAGTGCGTTGGATAAGAACCTCACCTCGTCGAAAACCACCCGGGATGAACTGCGCAAACGTCTCGACGAGATCAATCAGAAGCAATTGTCTTCGAAGAACACCAGCGCCGCCTACACGCGCGCCAAGAACACCTACATCAAAGAGAAGATGCTTGCGGATGGAGTCCGCACCCGCGCGCAGACTCAGACGATGGAGCTCGCCATGCCTCGAATGGCGGTGAGCGTGAAGCAGGTTGCCGAGCCGCCGAGCTATGCCGCGCGTCCCCGTGTTGGCTTGAATCTCGCGTTGGGTGCCCTCGTCGGTCTGGTGGTAGGCCTCGGGTTGGCGTTCTTCATCGAGTATCTCGACACCAGCGTGAAGACAATGGAGGACGTGGAGAGTCTTCTCGGTGTCCCGGTGTTGGCGATTATTCCCAAGAACATTAAACTTCTGCACACCGAGCCAGGCGATACTCCGGACGCGGAGGCGTATCGCATCTTGCGGACCAACATCGAGTTCAACCGCAAGAATCCCGAGGCAAATGCCATCTCGATGGTGAGTGGCGGACCCGGCGAAGGCAAGTCCACTACGCTGGCAAACCTCGCCTTTACTTCGGCCCAGGGCGGCTACACGACATTGATCGTCGATGCCGATTTACGGCGGCCGGTGCAACACAGCATCTTTGATCTTTCCAACAAAATCGGGCTGACCAATTACCTCACAACCGACATGCGGTTGGAGGAGGTGATCGTCCCGACTTCAGTGGAAAACCTGTCGCTTCTGCCGAGCGGTATCCTGCCCTCCGACGCGGTTGGCATTCTCAATTCTCAACGGATGTCAGACATGATTGCGGAGCTCAAAACCCGCTACGACATCGTGTTCTTTGATTCTCCGCCAATGCTCGGCGTGAGCGACGCTTCGGTCCTCGCGAGCGAGGTCGACCAGACCATCATCGTCGTCCAACATCGCCGTTTCCCTCGCGCGATGCTGACCCGGGTGAAGCAGGCGATCGTCGGTGTGGGCGGAAACGTCCTTGGCGTGGTTTTGAACAACGTCGATCTGAAGCACGATCAGAATTACTACTACTACACGAATTACTACGGCTACTATCAGCCGCGGGACAAGGAAGCGCGTCGTGAATCCCGCCGGGCCACCGCTTCCACCACCAGCAATGGCTCCGCTGAGCCGGAGGATTACTAAAATGCGCTTCGTCTCCGCCACCCTCGGCCTTCTTTTCGCCTTCGCTCTTTCTGCGCACGGTCAGGCCACGCTCCGAATCGGCGACCCAGTCGAGCTGAAAGTTTCCGGCGTTCCCACGGAGGAACAAACGCAGGTCAATAATATCTATACGGTCGACGCCAGCGGCACCATCAATCTTCCTTATATCAACAAGGTGCGCGCTGCGGGCTTGACCCCTTCCCAGCTTTCCGGCGCGATCGAGAGCAGCTACCGCGAGGGGCGGATTTACACGAACCCCACGATCACGATTGTGATGGCTCCAACCGCGCGTTTTGTGAACGTCGGTGGCGCCGTTCGGACGCCTTCTCGGGTCCCCTTCACGGAGGACATGACTCTTCTGACTGCGATCAACGCCGCCGGTGGGTTCAACGATTTCGCAGATCAACGCAAGGTGCGCGTGCTTCGTGGTTCTGCGGTGCAAATCTACGATGTGCGGGAGGCGCGGCGCGATCCTTCGCGGGATATCAAAATCCAACCCGGCGACCGGATCGAAGTTCCACAGAGCTTCTTCTAATAACGGAGAAGCTTCGCGGACGAGACCCGCTCACCCGCTCGCTTGCGCGGGAAGTGATGGCTCGACGATGACTCGAGCGTCTAACATTCCTGCGGTGGGAAGACGTTGCTCAGAGTTCCTAAACAACGAGCCATCGCCGTCCGGGCATCGCTGCTGATCGTTCAGCGATCCGTCCCAACGATTTGGCGATGGCGCCAGGCGTAGCCCAACCCGGAGTAAAGCGTCAGTGCGACCGTGATCCAGACCAGGACCGGCCCTAGCCCGTTCCAGGCGCGCATCCACCAAATCGACTCTTCGCCGACATAGCGCAATTCACGCGCCGAAAGCAGGACGAGGAAGAACACCACCGTCCCGATTTGCCACGAGGTCTTGTGTTTTCCGAGGTTCTCGGACGGCAGGATCTCGCCTTTTGAGCTGGCCAGCAGCCGAAGACCTGTGATCAGAAAATCCCGCGCCACCACGGTGGTGGCGGCCCACGCGGGAATGGCGCCTAACGGAACGAGCGAGATGTAAGCCGCCGCGATCATCACTTTATCCATCAGCGGATCCATCAGCTTCCCGAAATTGGTGATGAAGTTGTAGCGGCGCGCGATTTCGCCGTCGACGTAATCGGTGATGCCCGCTACAACGAACAGGATTAAGGCAGCGGTATGCCCGAATCCCCATTTCGAATTTAGGGCCAGCAGAAAAAGAATGGTCAATCCAAGACGACTGACGGTGAGGCGGTTCGCCCAATTCACAGCTTTGCCTCCTGTCGCGGATGCTTCCAGATGGTCGCGCGCTTCTTCAGTTCATCCACGATCCATTGCCCTGCACGAAAAGCGTCCGCGCGATGTTTGCAACCGACCCGCACGAAGAGCGAGGCGGCGTTCGTCGGCACAAAGCCGAGCCGATGATGAATAAGAATCTGTCTGGTGGCAAAGGTGGTCGCGGCTTCGTCGGCAATTGCGCGCAGCTGATGTTCGGCCATGGGCAAGTGCGCTTCGTATTCGATGCCGGCGATCGCCGTTTCTGCCTTCCTGGCCACGGACCACGCCCCAGAAATCTACAATAGCCCCTGTCTCTGGAAGGTAATTTTCAGCGGGCGCTGCCAGCGGGTCGGCGCTTAGCAAAACTTCGCAGACGGGTATTGCCATGCGTGATAGATATTAATGAAAAGCGCGACCCCCAGGCCGCATAAAACAGGAGATACTTAAAATGAGCGCGAAGCAATGCGATATTGGTTTGATCGGTCTCGCCGTCATGGGCGAGAACTTGGTTTTAAATATGGAGTCGAAAGGCTTCACCGTGGCGGTTTATAATCGCACCACCGAGGTAACGGAGAAGTTTGCCTCCGGCAAAGCCAAGGGCAAAAACATCCAGCCGACCAACTCGATGGAGGAATTTGTCGCTGCGCTCGCCCGTCCGCGAAAAGCCATGATCATGGTCAAGGCCGGCGCGCCGGTCGATGCCGTGATCGCGCAGCTCACACCTTTGCTCGAGAAAGGCGATGTCATTATCGATGGCGGAAATTCTCTTTTCACCGATACCCAGCGTCGCACGAAAGATCTCGAAGCTCAGGGCTTTCACTTCGTCGGTTGCGGCGTTTCCGGCGGCGAAGAAGGCGCGCTGAAAGGTCCGTCGCTTATGCCGGGCGGTTCGCGTGGCTCCTGGGAAATCATCGCGCCGATTTATCGCAAGATCGCCGCCATCGTGGATGGCGAACCGTGCTGCCGCTACATGGGGCCGGATGGCGCGGGGCACTACGTCAAGATGGTCCATAACGGGATCGAGTACGGCGACATGCAGCTCATCTGCGAAGCGTACGCCATTCTTAAAGAGGTCCTCGGGATGGAAGCGGAGGAGTTGGCTGACATCTTTACGGAGTGGAACAAAGGAGAACTCGACAGCTACCTGATCGAGATTACCTCGCAGATCTTCCGCAAGGTCGACCCCGATACCGGCCAGCCGCTGGTCGAGGTCATTCTCGATAAGGCCGGGCAAAAAGGCACCGGCATGTGGACCTTGCTCTCCGCCGTCCAGCGCTCCGTCGTTATCTCCACCATCAATGCTGCGGTCGAAGCTCGTGTTATCTCCTCGCGCAAACAGGATCGCGTGGAAGCGGCCAAGATACTGCCGCAGCCGAAAGCGTCGAAGTTCACTGGCGACCGCGCGCAGTTGATCGAAGCCGTCCGCGCGGCTCTCTACGCCTCCAAGATCGTCTCTTATGCGCAAGGCATGGAGCTGCTTGGCGCAGCTGGCGCGGAGTATAAGTGGAATCTGAATTTCGGCGACATCGCCACCATCTGGCGCGGCGGCTGCATCATCCGCGCGAAGTTCCTTAACCGAATCGTCGAAGCCTACGAGCGCAATCCTTCGCTCAAGAATCTGCTCCTCGACCAGTACTTCACCGACATCATCGCAAAGACACAGGACAACTGGCGCGTCGCCGTCTGCACCGCCATCCAGCATGGTGTCGCGGTCCCGGCCTTCGCTGCCTCGCTCGAGTATTTCGATAGCTACCGCCAGCCGCGTCTCTCCGCGAATCTCCTCCAGGCGCAGCGCGACTTCTTCGGCGCGCACACTTACGAGCGCACCGACAAGCCGGGCTCCTTCCACACCGAATGGATGGAATCCAGCGAGCAACCGACGGAGAAGCCCGCCGAGCCCAAGAAAGAATCCAAGACCGGCGAATAGCGTATGACCTACATCTACGAGACGACCGATCCGGAGAAACCCATCCGCCGCTTCGAAATGACGCAGAGCATGCGCGATGAGCCGTTACGTTTTGACCCCGAGACCGGCGAGCCCGTCCGTCGCGTCATTACGGGAGGCGTCGGCGTTCTGGTCCCGGGCTCCTCCGCAGGACCATCGGTCGGATCGGTCGGTTCGCACGGGTGCGGGTCGGGTTGCGGTTGCTGTTAGGCGGAGCCGTTTTGGACGGCAACCTGCTTAATGGAAATCGTGCGACTCGCTGCCGACAAGACGGTCATGCGCGAGAGGCGCGATGCGCTGGGCTTTGATCAAGATCACGCCATCGGAGTTTTGCACCTGACCTTCGATTAAAAGGAAAGGCTCCTCCGTGATTAAGAGTCGCAGTTTCTCGAAAAGGTCTGGCGTGACGATGGCATTCGAAACTCCGGTCTCATCCTCCAGGCTGATGAAGACGAAGCCCTTCGCCGTGCCGGGTCGCTGACGACAGATCACGTTGCCGGCGATTTGAATCGTTGCTCCCTGGCGCGCCTGCACCAGATCACTCGCGCGCCAGGCTTCGGGGAAATCCGGGCGCAGGAGCTGCATCGGGTGCGGGCCGGTCGTTAAATTCATGGTCGCGTAATCGGCCTGCACGCGTTCCGCCATTGTCATTGGTGGGAGAGGTTCCAAGGCGGGGCGCTCTCTTGGCGGCCCCGTTTCTGGATTTGCGAACAGCGGCTCCGGCTCGCGTTCCTCTACTCGCCAAAGCGCGGCGCGTCGGTGCTCTGCCAGCGCATTCAAGGCGCCTAACTCTGCCAGGCTTCGTTGTTCCTCAGTTGTCAAAACGGCGCGGCGTTTTAGATCTTCCACCGATTGAAACGCAGCAGTCGTTCTCGCGTTGAACGAGGTTTTCCGCGTGCTCCTGCCGCAGTCCGTTCACCACACAAAACCCCAGCCGAATGGTGTCGTCGGACAAAACGGTGCAACGCCACTCCGACTCCACCACGCAGACCGGCCGCACCTTCAGGCCATGCCGCACCGCGTCCTTCACGATCGTGGCCGGAGTGTAAAATCCCATCGGCTGGTTGTTGAGCAGGCTGGCGTAAAACTCCGCCGCCCGATGTACTTTTAGATACGCGCTGCCGTAGGCCAGGATCGCGAAACTGATCGCGTGCGATTCGGGAAAACCGTAAAGCGCAAAGGAGGTGATCGACTGTAAAATCCGCTCGATCGCTTCGGGCGCGACCGCGTTCCGCTCCATCGCGCGCCGCAACTTCACGCTCACTTTGTGCATCCGTTCCTGCGAGCGATGGAAACTGAGGGCGCGGCGCAACTCCTCCGCTTCCGCGCCGGAAAAGTTCGCCATGATCATGGCGATTTTTAGAAGTTGCTCCTGGAAGAGAGGAACGCCGAGCGTGCGCCCGAGGATCGGCTCCAGCCGCGCATCGAAGTAAGTCACCGGCTCGCGCCCGGCGCGTCGCGCCAGGTAGGGATGCACCATGTCGCCCTGGATCGGGCCCGGGCGGATGATCGCCACTTCGATGACCACATCGTAAAAGCATTTCGGTTTCATCCGCGGCAGCGTCGCCATTTGGGCGCGGCTCTCGATCTGGAAGACGCCGATCGTATCCGCCTTCTGCATCATCTCGTACGTAGCCGCGTCATCCTTCGGAATGTGAGCGAGATCGAGCGGGCGGCCGCGCTCCCGGCAGAGCTCGAAGGTATCCTGCATGACCGACATCATGCCCGAGCCCTAACAAGTCCACTTTTACAATCCCGAGATCCTCGCAGTCGTCCTTGTCCCATTGCGCGACGACGCGGCCAGGCATGGAGGCATTCTCGAGCGGGACGAAGGAGCTGAGTTTTCCCTGGCAGATAATCATCCCGCCCGAGTGCTGCCCAAGGTGGCGGGGCAGGCCGTAGATGGATTGATAGAGCGAGATAAAGGCCGGCATGCGCGGGTGCGCTTTGGGCAAGCCGGATTGCTCGATCTGCGCTTCCAGATCGAGCGTGTGCGGGAAGTCGCCGTTCGCGAAGAGGTGCGAGAAACGATCCAGAATGCTGGGCGCCAGGTTGAGCGCTTTGCCGATTTCCCGCGCAGCGCTGCGGCCGCGGTAGGTAATGACGTTCGCCGTCATGGCGGCGCCGTGTTTGCCGTAGCGGCGATACACTTCCTGGATCACGCTCTCGCGCCGATCGCCGCTTGGCAGATCGAGATCGATATCCGGCCAGCCTTTCCGGCTCTCGCTTAGGAACCGCTCGAAGACGAGATGATTGCTCACCGGATCGACCGGGGTGATGCCGAGGCAAAAGCAGACGGCGCTGTTCGCGGCGCTGCCGCGGCCTTGCACCATGACGTTGTGCTCGCGGCAGAAATTCACGATGTCCCAGACGATCAGGAAGTAGCCGGAGAAGCCGAGTTTCGTGATGAGGTTGAGCTCTTCTTCGAGCTGCCGTTTCACTTTGCTGCTGATCGCCTCGTAGCGTTGCTGCGCGCCGAACCAGGTGATGGTGCGGAGAAAGGAATTCATGTCGTGCCCGGCGGGGACCGGGTAGGCGGGGAACTCGTAGCCGATGTTTTCGAGCGAAAATTCGAGGCGATCTGCGAGGCGCTCGGTGTTGGTGATGGCTTCCGGGAGATCGCGAAAGAGCGCGCGCATCTCGCGATCGCTCTTCAGGTGGCGCTCAGCGTTTTGCGTGAGGAGCGTGCCCGCGGCATCGAGGTGAGTGTGCTCGCGGATGCAGGTGAAGACGTCGAGCACTTCCCGGCCGCGGGGGGTGGCGTATTGCACGCCATTCGTAGCGATGATCGGGAGCCGATGATGTCCGGCGAGATCGCGTAGTTCCTGGTTGGCGCGTTCTTCGCCGCGAAGGAAGTGCCGCTGGAGTTCTACGTAGACGTCTTTGGGTCCGAAGATGTCGAGCAAGCGTTTCGCGTATTCGTCGGCGCCTTGCGGTCGGGAATTTTCGGGGCTGTATGAAGATGAGTTGCGCAACTTTCCTCGTGCGGTTTTGGAAGTTCGTTTCGGCAGAATGCCGAAACCAGCACGCTGCAAGCGTGCGCTCCCCAGCAAAGCGACCAGGCCTTCGCTGAAGTTTGGCAGCTCTTTCCATTGCACTGCGCATTCGCCTTTGGTGGCGCTGCGCAGGTGTGCCTCTGTGAGCAGCGAACACAAGTGGGCGTAGCCGACTTTGTCTTTCACCAACACGGGGAGGACGCTCCCGTCTTCCATCGTCAACTCGCAGCCGGTGATGGGTCGCACGCCTTTCTCGCGGGCGGTGGCGGAGAAGCGTTGCGCGCCGTAGACGCCGTTGCGATCGAGGAGGGCCGCTGACGGCATTTCGAGCGCGGCCGCGGTATCGGCTAAATGTTCCGGGAAGGAGGCGCCGCGCAGAAAACTAAACGCACTGCAAGCGTGCAACTCGACGTAGGCCATGACGGTGCTTTTCGATTAGGAGCACGAGTATGAGCACGAGCACGAGGCGTTAATCCCACTCGTGCTCATGCTCGTAATCGTGCTCATAATCGAACCCCCCGCTTAATCGTAAATCCCATCCATCGCCCAGCCCTCACCCTGCTCGTGGCAACGACAGAGCGTCCCGTTCGGGAGTTGCAGATCCCACTCGGCCCGGCTCCAGGCGGCCTGATCCCACCATTGACCCGAGGCCAGAAACGGACCCGCACGATCGATCGCCTGCTTCGCTTCCGCCGCAGGCAAAGGCGTGGCCGCGCGGAAACGGCGCAAGGCAAAGCCCGGTAAAGGCGGCAACTCGGGCGCGGTTTCTTCCATGCGCCAGGCAAAGGGCTCCATCCGAAACGCATCCGGCCGATGCGTCTCCACCAGCACCGGAGTGCCGACCCGATCCGCGCCGAGCAAGCCCGTTAAACGCGCCAGCGTTTCCGCGAGTTGGGTCGGATCGCGCAGCGCGGTTTCAAACAAACTTCCCTGTTGCTGCGTGGGCTTGCTCGCTTCGGCGCTAAGCGAGACGGCCACGATCGGAGCGTCCGAAGTAAAATTCTCGAGATGCGTGTGCAACATGCGGAAGAGCACTTCCACCTGGTTGCTGGGCTCCGGGATTTTAAACCGATGCACATACGAGCGCTTCTCCGCCGCAGCGGATCCTTCCTGCAGCGGCGCACTGAAAATAATTTCGAGATGCAGCTCTTTGGCGACGAGATAGAGCGCGCTCAGGCGCTGGGTGAGTCCCTGCAGAAAACGGCGCAGGATAAAGAGCAACGGCTCGATCGTTTCGATTTCCCGCTCGAACTCGAAGCTGTCGGAAAACGTTTCCGGCGGGTCCACGTATTTGAGCAAGCGCGTCGCCTTGCCACTGGCTCGCATCCACATCCGCACTGCTTCCGGACCAAGTCGGAGACTGACCTGTTCTTTCTCGAGCGCAGCGAATTGCCCGAGGGTGTGGATGCCCCACTTGTGGAGGATGGCGATGATGCGACGCACTTCCGCAGCGCGCTCGGCTTCGCGTTTATTTAAAGCCGGGCCGCGTGCACTCATTACCGTCGAGGAAGCAGGCGCGCTTTTACTTCTGCGCTGAGAGAAGAGGTGGCAATCCAGGCGCTGGCGCGGCTGGCATCGGTCTTGAGCCAGTTCGCAGCGATGGATTCCATCTGGCTGGTGCGGACGCTTTCATTGCCGATCGTCTCCGCCCATTGCGCCGCGGTGAGCGGATCGGTCGAGGCCACGCGGCGCGTATAAGCCGCCACCGCGGTGTCGCGAGATTGGCCGGCGGAGAGAGTGCCGAGCCAGGCGCCGGTGGCGTAGGGATCGTTCTGCGACCATCGATTCACCAGGTTCTCGAAAGCGCGTTCGCGGTTCGGCCCTTCGGGCAAAGAGAGCGCCCACTTGCTGGTGGCCTCGGGATTTTCTCCCGCCCATTGCCAGGCGATGGCAGCTGTGGCTGTGCTCTGTGCTTCGCCGACGGACATCTGGGTGACGAGACGCGCGGCTTGCTGCGGATCGGATTCGGCGACTACTCCGATGATGCCAGGAAGGACGGCATCGCGCGTGGCGCGATCAGGCAGAGTGCCGGCCCAGCGGAGCGCTCCTTGCGGATCGTTGCGAGCCCATTGGCGGGAGACGTTTTCGAGCAACGCCTTGCGTCCTTCGGTCTCCGAAGCACGCACCGCGAAATCGGCCGCCGCTTGCGGATCGGCTTCGCTCCATTGCGCGATGATGTTGCCGAGCGCGTTCTGACGCGCCGGGCCTGGCGGAAGTTTTTGCGCCCAGGAAACGGCGCCGGGCAGATCGGTATTGGCTAATTGCAACGCGATCGCGCTGGTGGCTTCATCCTGCAGTTTGCCGGGCGGCAATCCCGCGACGTAAGCCGCCGCAGCGGTCGGTTCGGATTGCACCCAACTGGTAAGCGCGGAACGGATGGCGTTGCGTTGGGCATCGTTGGCCGGGAGTTGCTCGGCCCAGGTGAGCGCGGCGCGGGCATCGGTCATGGCCCATTGGCGGGCCACGTTCGCGACCGAGGCGTCGCGCACGGAACCAGCCGGGAGCTCATTGATCAAAGTCGCCACGCGCGCGGCATCTTTGTTCGCCCAATTGGCGAGAATATTCTGGAGCGCGTTGCTTCGCCCCGGGCCGGCGGGTAAAGCGCTCGCCCATGTGTAGGCGGCTTCAGGATCCTGGTTGGCCCAGTTCGCGCCGATGACCTGGATGGCGGCATCGCGGCTGGAGCCAGGCGGAAGTTGGCTGGCGCGATCCGCCGCCGCGACGGGATCGACCGCGGTCCATTTGGTGAAGATGGGCCAGTAGAGGCTTTGGCGCTGGCGTCCGGCGGGGAGGGTTTCGAGGAAGGCGAGGGCGGCTTGGGGATTTTTGTCGGCCAAAGCGGAGACCAGCGTTTGCATGGCTTGATCACGGGCCGGACCAGGCGGGAGCCGCTGCGCCCACGCGGTGGCGGCGGTGGAATCGCGTTCCGCCCAACCGGCCAGCGCGCTCGTGATCGCCCAATTGCGCGAAGTGCCGGCGGGAATGTTTTCCGCGTACGCGATCGCCGCCTGCGGATCGAATTCCGCCCAACGACCCACCACGAGCGAGATGAGCATGCTTTTCTCCTGCGGCTTTTGCACCGTCTCGATGAAGGCGAGCACTTCGCTCACGTTCTTCGGATCGATCGAATCAGCCAGCTTGCTGAAAGTGGCGTAGGTGCGCCGCCCACCCCCGCGCCGCGCCAGCGCAGCTTTCATCCGAGTGATGATGTCGCCGCTGGAATTTTCGCTTTCGGTCTCTGCGTTTTCCGTGGGCGCTTTGGCAAGAACGGGCTCGGCGGGAACAGAGTCCGCCTCCAAGGCAGGATCAGCGGTAAGCGGCGCGCGCGCAGAAGTCGCGGGCAAAGATTGGGAAGGAACCGAAGGAGCAAAGGAGCGACCGAGGACGATACCGAGGAGAAGAGCGGGCAAAGCAATGGCCAGAGGGAAAAGGAATCGCTTCACGTCATTCATATAGCGCGGGGTTCTGTATGTTCAAGCGACCATATACCAGTCAGCCGCTTCTCAGGAGGGAAATTACGTCATCCCGGCTCAGCGGAAGGAAAAGATTTTAGGTCTACGGTTGCGCAAAAATTGCGCCGATGCGCGAGCCTGCGCTTTAACGGCGATAATGATATCGCAACTGCGCAATCCGCAGATCATCGCCCGAAATCCGGTAAACGATTCGGTGCTCCCTCGTGATTCGCCGTGACCAATATCCCTGGAGCGCGTGTTTCAGCGGCTCCGGCTTGCCGATGCCGCGATACGGATCACGCATGATGTCCTTGATGAGTTGGTGGATGCGCTTCAGCGTCTGCGAATCCGTCTCCTGCCAGTAAAGATATTCGTCCCAAGCGTCATCGGCGAAGACGAGATTCACGGGGTCAGCTTCAACTTTTTCCGGATACCCTTGCCACGCTCGAGTTGCTCAATGGACCGCAGCAGCCGTTTCGCATTTTCCGGAGAGCGCAAAAGGTGGGCGGTTTCTTCGAGCGACTCGTATTCGGAAAGCGACAACATCACCACGGCCTGATCCCGATTCCGCGTAATGACAACCGGCGCGCAATCTTCGCAGACGCGATTGATGGTCGAGGCCAGATTCTCGCGCGCCGCAGTGTAGGTGATCGATTTCATCGCTGGACAGGATACTGTCCATTTGTAAACGTCGTCAAGCTTCGACCTACTACGCCTCCAGATTCGGATACAGCCGATTCTGAACGCAAGGTCGATACTCGGAACTGACACCTTTGACCCCCGGTAAATACCGCGCTGCCGCTTAACTTGCGCTTGCCAGCGCTGGCACTACAAACCGGGCGACCACACCAGCTACTACGTCAAAGCGACGCCGAAAGAGTCGCCGCCTGTGAAGCCGCCAAACTAGCGCGCGACGAAAAGAACCCTTCATCTGAGGCGGCATTGCGACGAGGAACCAGCCGGCGCGGCGGTTGCACGGTTCGGTGTTGCCACTACCCCGGCGAAGCCCGAGAAGTTTTTCATGAACAAAACGTCAAGCCTCGTCGCCGCACTCGCGGCTTTCGCATTCCTCACCGCGGCTTCGAGTTCGTTCTCAGCGGAGGCCGACCTCGCACCCATAAAAGCTGAAGTCACGAAGCGCCACGACGAGGCGGTGAAGCGGCTTGCAGGATTGGATCAAGCTGCCTTCGATCGCGGCGGAGGATCGCGGGTTTCCCGGAGGGGCCGGATTATATGGTGAAGCTTCTCACGGACGCGGGATTCCAGAAGGCGGAGAAGGTGGCGACGGATGGGAAGCCGGCGGTGTTTGCGACCCTGGATGCAGGGGCGCCGAAGACGCTGGGCGTTTATTTCATGTACGATGTGAAGCAGTTCGATCCGGCGGAGTGGTCGTCGCCGCCGCTCGAGGCTGCGATGGTGGATCGGCCGGGACTGGGCAAGGCGGTGATGGGTCGCGGGGCGGTGAATCAAAAGGGGCCACAGGCGGCTTTCCTGGCGGCGTTGCATGCGATCAAGGGCGCGGGGAAGAAGCTGCCGGTGAATCTGGTGCTGGTGGCGGAGGGCGAGGAGGAGATTGGTTCGACCCATTTCGAGCAGGTGATTCGCAAGCCGGAAGTGGAGGCGGCGTTGAAGAAGTGCATCGGGATTTTTATGCCATCGGCCGCGCAGGGCGTGGATGGCCAGGTAACGGTGACGCTGGGTGCGAAGGGTGTAATCGAGGTGGAGCTGGTGTCGACGGGCGAGAAGTGGGGACGCGGGCCGGCGAAGGACATTCATTCTTCGCTGAAGGCGATGGTGGATAGCCCGGCCTGGCATTTGGTGAAGGCGTTGAACACGCTGGTGGCGGACGATGGGAACACGATTACGATCGAAAATTATCCGAAGCCGAAACCGATCAGCCCAGAGGAGAAGAAGATGATCGCGGAGGCCTCAAAGCGCTTCGATGAAGCGCAACGGAAGAAGCAGTTGGGCGTGAAAACATGGATCGACGACCTGCCGTGGCTGGAAGCGCAAGAGCGGTTGGTCTCCCAACCCACGGTGAACATCGAAGGCCTGGTGGGCGGCTACACGGGACCAGGCGGAAAGACGATTTTGCCGCACAAGGCAGTGGCGAAACTGGATCTGCGGCTGGTGCCGGACATGAAGGCGAAAGACGCGCTGGCGGCGTTGAAGGCGCATCTGGCGAAGCGCGGATTTGGCGACATCGAGGTGAACATGACGGGCGGCTACGATCCGAACAGCACGGCGGCGGATGCGCCGATGATCCAGGCGCAGCTGGCGGTACTGAAGCGACGCGGGATCGATCCCATTCTCTGGCCGCGGAGTGCGGGCTCGTGGCCCGGCTATGTTTTCACGAATCCACCGCTCAAGCTGGCCGCGGGCCATTTCGGTCTCGGGCACGGCGGAGGAGCGCATGCGCCGGATGAGTATTACTTGATCGAATCGACGAATCCAAAGGTCGAGGGCTTCGACGGAGCGGTGATGTCGTTTGTGGAATATCTCCATGAGCTGGCGAAATAGCGGGCACCGCGGACGGTCGTTGGCCGCAGGATTTTCGAGCCGCGGACGCTGATGGGGAGTTGTCCTTTGCGGGATGTCCCAAGTGCCGGTGAGAGATCCCTCGGCCGTCTGCGCGGCTCGGGATGACATGCGGGCGCATGCGATCGCTAACGATCATACGGCCGCAGGAGGATCTCTTGAATGACCAAACTGTTTTGCTTGATGACCGGAAGTGCCTTCATATAGTGCGCGACGCACTATATGAGAGTTTTCCTTGTGAGTTGGTTGAAGGGCCGGAGTAAAACATTTGTAGCTACCTCCGTCTTCCTCGCACTGTGGATCGTTTGTGTTTCGTTCCTCGCGGCGAGTGGAGGCAACTTCCTGTTTCCGATCTCGTCCCTGGTGATCTTCGGCGGCGTGATGTCGGGTGTGACCCTCCTTTTAACCCGAAAGACGAACGCACCCGCGGTGCCGGTGCGGCGGGCGAAGAGGGAGAGCATCCTGGTGCTGATGTATCTCGGGTTTTACGCTTTTGTTGCCTTCGGGCCCGTCATTGGCGCGGTGAAGGGCGCCTTCCCGCCCGGTCCGGGACGGGAGCTGGCGGTGGTCGGCTACAAGCTGGTTGTCCACCTGGTCTTGCCTACGATTCTGATCCTGGCCGCAGGCGGGTGGCTCCGCGGAATCGGCGACGCGGGACTGCGGCGCCGGGGCGTGCTGCTGATCCTGGTCGGCTTTAGCGCGGTGATGATCGGACTCGTGGCCGCTCTGAATTCGATCTTCGATACGCTGGCGGCGACCGGTTTGTCGCAGGTCCAAATCGCCGGATGGATTGCGGTCGCGTGGCTATGGATGTCGATCGAGGCCGGGTTGTGCGAAGAGTTCCTTTTCCGAGGGCTCCTGCAAAGCCGGCTCACCTCGTGGTTTGGCTCTGCCTCATGGTCGATTGTGACCATGGCGGTGGTCTTCGCGCTGGTGCACGTGCCTGGATTTTACCTGCGTGGGGGAGAAGCGGTCGCGCGGCAGGCGGAAACGTTGCCGCAGATCATCGCGCTGACGATCGGTGCCATCGGGCCCATCGCCATCCTGTTCGGCATTTTGTGGCAGCGCACGCGCAGTTTTCTGCTTGTCGTTTTGGTGCACGGCGCGATCGATGCCATGCCCGCCGTCGAGAGGATGATTCGCATGTGGAGCTGAGATGCGGCGGCGGAGCAAAACTGAATGACGGAACTGGACTTTACGATTCTGGCGATCATCGCGCGCGATGGGCCGCTCTCCGCCTACGATGTGCGGAAGGTCTTCGCGCGTTCGTTAACTTCCACCTGGAGCTCAAGCACGGGCTCCATTTACCCATCCATCCGTCGGTTGGAAAACGCGCGCCACGTGGTGTCGTCGTCGCCGAAGGGGGCGAGGGCCCGGAAGACCGTCCGGGTAACTCCACTGGGCCGGGCCGCAGTGGAGAGTTGGCTCGAGGCGATCACACCCGAGATGGCGGGACCGGCGCCGAATCCCGTGCGAACGCGAATGTATTTCCTTAGCCTCTTGAACTCGACGCAGCGGACAGCCTTTATTCGGAAGGCCATCGCCAGCACGCGATCGGCCGCGACCGACGCGGAGCGGCGAAGAGATGGGCGTGCCAGCGATGAGCACGAGGACATCGTGCAGCACCTCGCGAGCGAAGGCGTGTTGTACGAACTTCGGGGACGGTTGCGATGGCTGGAGTGGCTGGAGCGTGAGGCCGCCAACCTCGACGAGAGGACTAGTGGCAATGGTGACGGGGAAGCGGGGACAAAGGGAAGATGACTACGCAGGTGAGCGCAGAGTTATTTGACGAAGACGAAGCTCTCGATCGCCTGTTTTTTGGACAGGATTCACAAGATTGAACAGGATTTTTGGTTCTGAGATCCTGGCTGTCTTTCAGGACGACGTTCTTTCGGCGGTAATGCGCAACGCTCGCGCTTCGCTCGCCACTTCGCGCAGAGCATTGATGAAGTTGGATGAGCCACTGAGCGCAGGCGCTTGCGGGATTGATGTTTCGTCGCGGTCGCCCAAGCCGGTGTCTTTCATCTTGCGCAGCCGATCGTTGATGAGGGTGCGAAGTTCTTCGGCATTGTTCACGCCGCGGAAGCGGACGCCGTGAGAGGTTTCCTTCCCCTCCTTGTCACTCTTGGCACCGCTGCCGCCGCCGGCGGTATCGACCTGGAGATCGGCAATGCCGAGAAGGCGCTGGAGCGGGCCTTGGGAGATGGAGATGTTTTGGATGTTCGCGAAGGTGATCGTCATCTCGCGAATAAAGAGGACGCCTTCGCGCACGCGCAGGCTGCGATCGGTGACGAGGTACCAGCGTTTCTCGAAATCGAGCCGGAGCAGGGCGAGCGAGAAGAAGCGTTGCAGCAGGATGAAGGTCACGATGACGACCGGAAGATGGAAGAAGGAGAGCGCAGGAATCCGGCGCTCAAACACCCGGGTAAAGTCGCCGAGGAAAGGCAGGATCTCCGCCGGCACGATGGCAACGAGGAGGATGAGGGTGCGGATCGCCCAGGTGATGAGGAGGTAATAGTAGTAATTCGGCGCGGCCTGAAAGAGGCGGGTGCTGGCTTCGTCGCCGGGCGGCGGAGCGGGCGGACCTGGGATGCGAAGGAAACGCTCGGTGGCGCTGCGGAAGCGGGCGAACATCTCAAGCGGGCGGCTGCGGTGGAGGCGGCGTGGGCGTGCGAGCTTCGAGCGACTCGCGGGTGCGGCGCATTTCGTCTCGGATTTCGCAAAGAAGCGCGATCGTCTCGTCGTTTGGCGCGGGTACCGTGGAATCGGTAGAGGGGGCTGCGACTGGAAGGCCGCGCGTGCCGCGCATTCGCGCATAAAGGAAATCGCGGATGGCCTCGAATTCCTTGAAGCCTTCGATGACCAGCTCCGCGCCCGAGGAGCCGGAGGCCGTCTGGACTTGGATATCGGCCAGGCCGAGCCAGCGCTGAATGAAACTCGCGTTCAGGTGGATGTCCTGGATGCGCGCGTAGGTGAGATTGACCTCGCGCCGAAAGAGGACGCCCACGCGCATGTGAATGCCTTCGTCGTCGAAGGTGTAACGGAGCGTGCGGAAGCGGAAATAATAATACGGCAGGAGCACGAGCACCCCCGGCCCGGTAAGGAGCGACCGCAGCGCGTAAGAGGTGAGGAGCGCAGGGTCCGGCGCGGAGAGCGCGAAAATGCGCTCGGAGGGAGGGGAGGCTTCGAGGGATTGGTTCACGGAAATCTTCTCGACCTGCAATCCTCACGTGCTCGTGCTCATACTCGTAACCGTGCTCGTTCTGCGAGATCGATTACGAGCACGAGCATGAGTAGGAGCACGAGTGCCAATCGCCGCTAAGCGAGCTTGGCAGTGAGCTTGATCTCGGTCCCCGCGAGCGCCTTCGAGACCGGACAGGTTTCCTTGGTCTTTTTGGCCTGCTCCTGGAAGGCGGCGTCGTCCATCCCGGGCACTTCGGCTTCGGTCTGGAGCTCAATCACGGTGATCTTTGGCCCGCCATCGACCATTTCCAATTTCACATTGGCGGTGGTGCTGATGCGTTTGGCGGGGTGGCCGGCTTTCTCGAGATTCGAAGAGAGAGCCATTGAGAAACAGCCAGCCTCGGCCGCGCCGATCAACTCTTCCGGATTGGTGCCGGTGCCGCTTTCGAAGCGCGATTGAAAAGAGTAGGGACCTTCGTAGGCGCCGCTCCCGAGCTTCATCGTGCCTTTGCCCTCTTTCAGGGTGCCTTCCCAAACTGCTGAGCCTTTACGTTCTGCCATAATGTTTTTCCTCTGTGGTGGGTTGGATGTTTGCGTTATTTCTTACGCTCAAATTCCGTCAGATAGCCGACGAATGCGCGACGGTGTTCCTGTTCGTCGCCCAGGAGGGTGACGGCGAGATCTTGCGTGACTGGGTCCACCTTGTCGCAGAGCTCGACGATTTTTTCGTAGCCGGCGATCGCATCATCTTCCGCGGCGATGACGCCTTTAATCACGGAAATGAGATCGGTGGAATCTTTCGGAGGCTGCATGTATTTCTGCACCCGTTCCAATTCCAACGAGCCGGGAACGCGCCCGCCGAGGACCTTGATGCGCTTGGCCAGCATGGTGGCGTGGCCGAGCTCTTCCTGGATATCGAGTGAGAGGGATTTTTTAATTTCCTCCGCCCGGACGCCATCGAGGTCGACGGAGTTTGCGAGGTAATTCTGCACGGTCTCAAGCTCGGCGGCGTAGGCGCGCTTCAGGGCTTTGACGATTTTTTCGCGATCTTTTTTATCCATTAGTTTTGGGGTTCAAAGGCGGCGACGAAGGGGATTCGCCGCACGCCTGTGTCTTAGGTTCCGTGCCTGGAAAGGGCGGTCAAGGACGCTGGCGCCCTTCCGCCTTGTCGCTTATGGTCACCCTTCGTCCGATGATAATTCGATCGCTTCTCTGCTTCTCGGCTCTTGGTTTGATGGTCGCCACCGGTCTCGCTGCGCCACGCCCACCGCGGGCACCGTTTCAAGTGGCCCTGCCTCTTTTGCCGGTGCTCGCGCCCACTTCCACGGATGCGACCACGGACTACTACGACATCACGATGCAGGTGGGGCAGAAGGAGATTCTCTCGGGACGTTTGACGACGATCTGGGGCTACAACGGGCTTTTTCCAGGGCCGATGATTCGGGCGCAGCGCAACCGGAAGGTCGTAGTGCGGCAGCTCAATAATCTGCAGGAGAGCATGTCGGTCCATCTCCACGGTGGCCACACGCCGCCGGAATCGGATGGATTGCCGTACGACTTGATCGGGCCGGGTGCGATGAAGGTTTACACGTATCCGAACAATCAGGCCGCGGCCACGCTTTGGTATCACGATCACGCGATCGATACCACCGGGCGCCACGCCTACATGGGGCTGGCGGGAATGTACATCATCGAGGATCCGGCGGAGGCCGGGCTGGGATTGCCGAGCGGGAAAAGCGATGTGGCGCTGATGCTGCAGGATCGGCTCTTTAATTTCGACGGCTCGCTCAATTATCCGCTGACCGATACCGCGATTTCGAACGGCGTCTTCGGCGACACCATGCTGGTGAATGGCGCGATCCAGCCGTTCTTCCAAGTGGCACGCCGGAAGATGCGCTTCCGAATCGTGAATGCATCGAACGCGCGCAACTACACCCTCGCCCTCAGCACGGGCGATCCGCTGGTGCAAATCGCGACCGATGGCGGCCTCCTCGCCGCGCCCGTTTCCCGCTCATCGATCGTGGTCTCGCCCGGAGAACGCATCGAGGTGGTGATCGACTTCGCGAATTACGCGTTGGGCTCCAATTTGATTCTGAAGAATTTGGATACCGCCAACCCGGCGCTCCCCGATCTGATGCGCTTCGACGTGGTGAAAGATGAGGTGGACCAGGCGACGGTGCCGACCGTGTTGGTGCCCGCGAAGAAGACGGCCCGAACGAAGGCGGCGACCGTGAACCGCACTTTCACGCTCGAGCCGGGGACGCTCAACGGTCGGCCGATCTGGACAGTGAATGGGCAGCTTTACGACCCGGCCCGGCTGGATGCGATGCCGCAGTTGAACGCGACAGAGATCTGGACTTTCCAAAACAATTCCGGGCAGGCGCACCCGATGCACATTCACGCTATCCACTGGCAAATCCTGGACGTGAATGGCGTGCCGCCATCACCGGGCGATGCGGGCCCGAAGGACACCTTCCTGGTGCCGCGGCGCGTGGGAGGTGTCGGTGGCACCGTGCGGGTGCAGGGCACGTTCACGGATTACGTGGGCGATTACGTCTCGCATTGTCATAATCTGGAGCACGAGGATCACGCGATGATGTTCAACTTCCAGGTCCAGCCGTAGCTGTGGGCCGGATTCTCGGCGCGGCCCTTTTTCTGGCGGTGCTGGCGACGGCGCGCGCCGAGCAGCCAGCGAGTAATCGGCGCATGGCCGAGCGGCTGGCAGAGTTGGGCAAAGACTACGATCGGCGCGTGATTGCGCAGCGGCCCGATTTGCATCTCGCGCGTTATCTGCGCCACGTGGACAAGGCGGTGGACGTGAAGACGACGGCGTTCCTCGATGCGAAGAAAGCTTACGAACAACTCCTCGCAGGCGAGAGCGGCGCGGCGGCCGAGGGTTTCCAAAAAGCGAAAGACGCCGCGCTCGCGCATCCGAAGGATTTCGACGCGAATTTTCTGCCGATCATCCGCGGTTATCTGGCGGTGTCGTATCTGCGGCAGGGCGAGCAGGCAAATTGTTGTTCGATGTACGGTCCGCGCTCCTGCCTGCTGCCGATCGAGGGCGCGGGCGTGCATTCGGAGCAGGAAGGCTCGCGCGCTGCGATCCGCGAGTATTTGGAATTGCTCGAGACGAATCCGGGCGACATGACGTCGCGCTGGCTCTTGAACATCGCTTACATGACGGTCGGCGAGCATCCGGAGAAGGTGCCGGAGCGGTGGTTGATTCCGCCGGAGAAATTCGCACCGGAGGGGGCGTTTCCGCGTTTCACCAACGTCGCGCCTTCGCTCGAACTCGGTCCCCCGGCGCTCGCGGGCGGCGTGGTGATGGATGACTTCAACGGCGACGGGAAACCGGATCTGCTGATCAGCTCCTCCGGGCTCGATCTGCAGCGCGATCAGTTGCGCTACTTCGAGAACAAGGGCGATGGGACATTTGAGGAGCGCACGGAAGCGGCCGGGCTCGTCGGCTTGACCGGCGGAATGAATTTGTTGCAGGCCGACTACGATAACGACGGCCATCTCGATGTGCTCGTGCTGCGCGGCGCGGGCTTGTTAGGCGACCTCGGCGATCAGCCGCCGTCGCTTCTGCGCAATCGCGGCGATGGCACCTTCGAGGACGTAACGGAGGCGGCGGGTCTGATGTTTGAAGCCCCGACGCAATGCGGGGCGTGGGGCGATTACGATAACGACGGGCGGCTCGATCTCTTTGTCGGGATTGAATCGAGCAAGGTCGCGGGTTTCGACGTCCCGCTTTATCAGGATTTGCCCGCGCGGCCAGAGCGCGCGTCTAAACTTTTCCACAACGACGGCAACGGGAAGTTCAGCGAGGTGGCGAAGGAGAGTGGTCTCGAAGTGACCGGTTATGTGAAAGGCGCGGCGTGGGGCGATATCGACAACGATGGATTCCCTGAACTCGCGGTCGCGCAGGGCTACGGTCCGTGTCTGGTCTTCGCCAATCAGCCGGCGACGAAGAAGAAACGGAAGTTTGCCGCTCCGGAGAAACTGGAGCCGGCGCACAGTTCGTCCGTCGTCTTTTTTGATTACGACCAGGATGGCTGGCTCGATCTGTTTGTCGCGGGCTACTCGAAGATCGCGTCGTGGTACGCCGCCGGACAGGTCGCCGCGGATATGTTAGGCCAACCGCACACGGCGGAACTGCCGCGCTTGTATCACAACGACAAGGGGCGGCTGCGCGATGTCACGGCGACGGCCGGGCTCGGTCACGTTTACTACGCCACCGGCGTGGTGGCGGGAGATTTCGATCACGACGGCTGGCCGGATCTTTATCTCTCGACGGGCGCCTCCGATTATCGCGCGCTCCTGCCCAAGCGTTTGCTACGCAATCTCGGCGGCGAAAAATTCGAAGATGTTTCGAGCAGCGCGGGCATCGCACATCTGCAGAAGGGGAGCGCAGTCGCGGTGGGCGATGTGGATGGCGACGGCGACGAGGACATTTTGCAGGTCTTGGGCGGCGAATTTCCCGGCGATATCTTCCCGCGTGCGCTTTTTCTGAATCCCGGCGGCGAGAATCGCTGGCTGCATCTGGAATTAACCGGCACGAAAATCAATCGCAGCGCGATTGGCGCGCGCATCGCGGTGGAAGTGGAAACGCCGCATGGCGCCCGCACGTCGCACGCGCTCGTTTCCAGTGGCGGCAGCTACGGCGGTTCCACGCTTGCGCAGGAGATCGGGCTCGGGGATGCGACAGCGATCCGGAGCGTGGAAGTGACCTGGCCGGGCGGAGCGAAACAGCGCTTCGAGAAGTTATCGCTCGATCAAAGATATCGAATCGTGGAAGGGAAGAGCGAAGCGCAGCCCGTGCCTTGATTCGTCACTTGGCGGCGCTGGTGGTTCTGGCCGGCAGGCAAAGACACGAACTGGTGATCTTGAGGTCGGACTTCGCCCAGATTTTTTCGAAACGCGTCTGCAGATTCTTCACTTCGTCGGCGTTTTTCTTTTGCTCGCGCAAGCTATCGGCCAGACCGCGCAACCCCCAGCCGTTGTCGGGCAATCGCTTCAGATCTTCGCGGTAAACCTGCTCTGCCTCTGCGTGGCGTTCTGCGCGCATGAGCGTGGCGCCGAGCGCGTGTCGCACCGGGATGAGCCAACCGGGCGGCTCATCGTATTTTAGCGCGTCCTCCATTTTTACCGCGGCCTGAAGCTTGGCGATGCCGTCATCCATCTTCTGCTCTTGAATCAAAATTTCGCCTTCCAGCATTTCCGCGGCGAGGGCGAGAATGGATTGGCCGGAGTTGTTGCCGAGAAACATCTCGTCGGTGACCTGCGGCGCGAGCTGCGCGAAGGTCGCCTGCTCCGCGCGCGCTTTCGCGATGTCGCCCTGGCCGGAGTAAGCGAAGGCCCGGGCGGCGTGGTGAAAGGCGCGAGTAAAGGGCGCGTAGTCGGGATATTTCTCCGGTTCGGCCAACACGTCATCCCAACGCCCAAAGCGGACCAGCACTTCGAGCGGCATGGCGAGGAAGCCTTCCGCCAGGTGTGCGTTTTCCTTGAGAAAATCCGGCGGGATCTCGGCCACCATGGCTCGGATGTGTCTCATCGCGAGTTCGCGCTGGCCTGTCATCATGGCGGCGTAGGCGAGCATGTGCCGGTTGTGCGCGGCGTAAACGGGGACGAGGCCGGTCATTTGGCCCGCGGTTTTCCGATAGGCGGCGTCGGCTTCCACCGCGCGCGTGTTCGTCGCGACGGCCTGATGCCAGCGGCCGCGGCGGATATCGATGTGCGAAGGCATGTGGACGTTATGCGCGAGGCCGGGCTGCAAGTTGCGCAAGCGCTCCGCCGCCTTGTCGGCTAATTCCGGATTCGGCGAGGCTTCGACGGCGTGGATGTAGAGGTGATTGGCGAAGGGGTGGCGCGGATTCAGTTTTAGGACCGCGTTGAGCGTGGCGAGAATTTCTTCAGTGCCCGGTTGCTCCCTGCCTTCGGGCGTCCATTGATCCCATGGCCGCAGATCCATCATGGCCTCGGCAAAAAGGGCGCCGACGTCGGCGTCTTGCGGATACTTCTTCCAAACTTCGCGCATGGCGTCGGCGTAAGCCTGGTCAAGCGGCGCGCGATCTTCCGGTTGCGGGTTGGCGTAGCGATGACCGAGCGCTTCGATCAGCGCCTGCTCGACGGGTGAGGCTTTGGAGGCATGTGCTCGCGCCAGCGTGAGTTCTTTCCACGCCAGCTCGGCAGCTGGCGGCGGCACGAGTGGGAAATTGATATGCGGTCCGCATGCCAGAGCAATGCCCCAGTGCGCCATCGCGCACTCGGGATCGAGCCGCGCGGCTTCCTGGAATGAACGAATCGCGGCGGAGTGATTAAACCCATGCAGGAACGCGAGACCCTGATTGAAGTAACGCTGCGCCTGCGGGTTTTTCGTCGTGACTCTGCGCGTGTGATTCCCGAGGCCGTCGTAGAGCGGTTCCGCCGCAGTGAGCGCTGAGGCGGCCGCGAAGACAAGAGCAACGATCCCGGGGAGACGGCTCGTTTTCATGACGGGATTTTATCCCCGGCGCGTGTGACGACAAGACTTTGCGCGACGCCCGCGCAGTCCTAATCGGAGCTTTATTCCTTGCCAATGACCGGTGTCGCGATCGGGCCTGGCGAGGTCCGAATCGGATACCGCACTACCCTAGGTATTGGCAAAAAATCCTTGCGGCAGCCGGGAAATGACACGATAGGGGGCGTTCCCTAATGCTGAAAGTCACTTCCCTAACCCTCATTTGCGGCAGCTTGATGGCCGCGTCCGTTTTCGCTGCTCCTTCGCTCACTTTTGAACCAGTGCGCAACCGCCCGTCGGCCTCCCAGCCGAACACCCCGGCAGCGCGGCAGACCACGACAGCGAAGCCTTTCGCGATGAAGGATGCGAGTGGCAAAACCATTTCCATCTCGGTTGTCGACGACTCTGCAAAGCGGAAGCTCGTTGGCCCGATCGCGAAGGTTGATCCGAAGTTGAACCCGACGCTGGCCCGCGCCGCGACCATTGCCCAAGAGCGTGCCAACGCCCACTCGAAATCGCGCTGCTGGCGCTACGTGAAAGAAGCCCTGCTGGCTGCGGGTGCGGTGGATTCTTATCCGAAAACCGCGCTGGCCAAGCAGGCTGGCGATGAACTGGTGCGCGATTACGGCTTCAAGAAGCTGGCGATGAACAATCCTTACGCTGCTCCCGTGGGCGCAGTCCTGGTCTACACCGCAGCAGGTGCCGGCCACGTGGAGATCCGAACGAAGAACGGCTTCGTGAGCGATTTCCAGGCGCCGAAGCCTTCCAAGCGGAAGCTCATCGGGATCTACGCGAAAGCGTAGTCGACGCGTCTCTCGGCGCGCTTAAGTAGTTTACGCGCAAGAACGTACTTGCGGCAGCGAGGCGTTTTCGCCATAAACGCAGCCCCGTGAGAAAACGCTGCACTCTGCTGGTCCTTTCGAGCTTTTTGATCGCCGCGTGTGCGGTGGCAAGCAGTGCGGATGTTTTCGCTGCCCGATACCTGGCCAAGCCCCGAGCCCAGGCCGCAACCAGGATCACGCGCTCTGTGCCTGTGGCGCGTCCGGTGGGGGAATTTACCTTCCGTGATACCAGCGGAAATTTAGCGGCCGCTCCGATCGTCGATGGTTATCAAAAAGAGCGGATCGTTCGGCCACTGGCGAAAGCGGATTCGCGCATCAATCCTCGCCTGGCCCGTGCGGCTACGATTGCGCAGGAGCGGGCGCATGCGCGTTCGAAATCCCGCTGCTGGCGCTATGTGAAGAATGCTTTGCTGGCGTCGGGGATTATCGCTTCCTACCCGAAAACCGTCTATGCGAAGCAGGCGGGCGATGAACTGGTGCGTGATTACGGCTTCAAGAAACTGGCAATCCGCGATCCTTACAAAGCCCCGATCGGCGCCATTTTGGTTTATGGATCGCGCCGGGCAGCTGGGCACGTGGAGATCCGGACGAAGACGGGTTTCGTGAGCGACTTCCGAAACAAGAAACCGTCGCCTCGTCCGCTGCTCGGCATCTACGCAAAGGCGTAAGCAGTCGCCGGCGCGGCGCCTTATTCGACCGTGACGCTTTTGGCGAGGTTGCGCGGCTTATCGACGTCGCGGCCGAGCTCCACTGCGAGATGGTAAGCGAGGAGCTGCAGCGGGATCACGGCGAGGATCGGCGTGAGATAATCTTCGGTCTTCGGGATCGTGATAATGTCGTCGGCCACCTCACGCAGACGCTTGGCGCCGTCGCCACTGGTGATGGCGATGAGCGGGCCTTTCCGCGCTTTCACCTGCTCCATGTTGTTCAAGTTCTTCGAGAACACAGCGTCTTCGGGAGTGATGAAGACGGAGGGCAGCTCCGAATTGATCAATGCGATAATGCCGTGCTTGAGCTCCGCGCTCGGGTGGCCCTCTGCAAACAGGTAAGTGATCTCTTTGACCTTGAGGGCGGCCTCAAGCGCCACGGGATAATTGAATTGCCGGCCGAAAAAGAGCATGCCCTTGGCGGCGACATACTTTTGCGCGATGCGCTTGACCTGGGCTTCGAGTTTGAGCGTTTCCTCGATCTGCGCCGGTAACTTCTCCAAGGCCTCGATAATGCGCGTGCCTTCGGAGGTGGAGAGGTGTTGCATCCGGCCAAGCAGAAGGCCGAGCAGTGTCATGATCGTGACCTGCGAAGTGAACGATTTCGTGGCCGCAACGCCGATCTCCGGCCCGGCATGCATGTAGACGCCGCCGTCGCTTTCGCGCCCGATGGTGCTGGCGACGTTGTTGCAAATACCGAGGGCGCGATAGCCTTTCCGCTGGCTCTCGCGCAACGCGCCAAGCGTGTCGGCGGTCTCACCACTTTGGCTGATCGCGAAGACAAGCGTGTCGCGCGTCATCGGGGAATTGCGATGCCGAAACTCGCTCGCAAATTCCACCTCGGTCGGGATGCCCGCGAGCTGCTCCAGAATGTACTCGCCGATCATGGCGGCGTGGAGCGCGGTGCCGCAGCCCGTCAGAACGATGCGGCCGACGTCGCGCAACTGCGCGGCGGTCATATTCAAGCCACCGAGTTTGGCGGTGCACTCGTCCGCACTAAGGCGGCCGCGCATCGCGTCGCGCACGGAGCCGGGTTGCTCGAAGATTTCCTTGAGCATGTAATGGGCGTAGTCGCCCTTCTTGATGTCCTCGTCGGTGAACTCAACTTTGCTTAATTCGAAGGCGCCGCCTTCACCGGCTACGGAACTGATCTCGAATTTATCCCGCTCCACCGCGACGACGTCGAAGTCGTTCAGGTAAACGGCGTCGCGGGTGTAAGCCACGATGGCGCTGACATCACTGGCGAGAAAATTCTCGTCTTTCCCGACGCCCAGAACGAGCGGGCTCCCGCGGCGGGCGCCGACCATAAAGTCCGGGATATCGCGATGCACGAGAGCGATTCCGTAGGTGCCGATAACCTGTTGCAGCGCCGAGCGAACGGCGGCGACGAGACGGCTCTTATCCTGACCCGCGGGCACGTCGCCGCTGGAGGTATCGTCGTAAATCTGGCCAATCAGGTGAGCCAACACCTCGGTATCGGTCTCGGAGACGAAAGAATGTTCGCCATTACTCAGCAGATCTTCTTTTAACGCCTGGTAGTTTTCGATCACGCCGTTATGCACCAGCGCCAGTTTGCCGCTCTGGTCGAAATGCGGATGCGCGTTTTGATCGGTTGGTTTCCCGTGTGTGGCCCAGCGGGTGTGGCTGATTCCATAGGTGCCCGCAGCTGGCTCTTCACTGAGAAGCTTGCCCAGCGAAGCGACGCGTCCGGCGCACTTCCGCGTGGCGACGCTATCGCCATCTACGATCGCTACTCCGGCAGAATCGTAGCCTCGATATTCCAGCCGACGCAATCCATCCAAAAGGATCGGGCCCGCTTCCGAACGCCCCACGTAACCGACAATGCCGCACATGCGGGCGAGTGTAGGTGCTGCCTCGGCTGGTCGCAAGAAGGCGCTGGTTTGCTCTACCTAAACGAAGCGCTGGCGCGCAGCTTCGGCGGAAGCGTTTCCTATCTGATGCGCCTGGGCAAGACAGGATCGCTGGTTCGATATCTATGCGGATCCGACCCTCGGGCTGCTGAACGAGCACTCTTGATGATAATGCGTCGTTTTGTTTAGCTGACCACCATGACCTCCCGAGTCGCTGTGATCGTCTTCCTATCGGTGATCATGGTGGGGAGGGTGCGCGGCGCTTCAGCGGTCGCGGTGGGGACCGACCCCAAGACGAACACTCCGACTTTTGGTTACTACAAAGGTGGTGATATCTCTGAGGCGGAAGCGAAGTCGCGTGCGCTTGCTTTCTGCCGAGCTTCTGATGGCAAGGACTGCCGGATCGTTGCTTCCACCACGCGCCGAGGCTTCGGGGTTGTGATGGCCTACTACGCGAACGGGAAACTAAAATATGCCGTGGCACTGGCAGCTCCGACGCAGGAGAGAGCGGCATTGGATGCGATTCGGCAGGCCAGATTACAGGCCGCCAAGGAGGCGTGGATCGTGCAGATGTGGGTGGACAACTAAAGTGCATGAAGGCCTTCGGACTGGTCGCAGCAAAAGAGTTGCTGGGAAGGCTGGCGACTGAGTTAATACGAACGTGGAAAACCAGAGACAAGGACGCGAAGGGTCGGTAAGGGGTAACTCGGGGAGCGGGCCGACGATCGCGCTGCCGCCGGGCACGACCCAACAAACCCTCGCGATCGTGATGGGCGGCGGGGCGGGAACGCGGTTGTTTCCGCTTACGAAAGATCGTTCGAAACCAGCGGTGCCGCTGGGTGGCAAGTATCGCCTGGTCGATATCCCGATTAGTAACTGTCTGAACTCCGGGCTGCGCTCGATCTACGTGCTGACGCAGTTCAACACGATGTCGCTCCATCGACATATTCAGGCGAGCTACAAGTTTGATAATTTCTCGCGCAGCTTTGTCGATATTCTCGCCGCGCAACAAACGCCCGAGCACTCGGATTGGTATCAGGGCACGGCGGACGCGGTGCGACAGAACATGCGTTACTTTTTGGAGCGGCCATTCGATTACTACCTCATTCTGAGCGGCGATCAGCTCTACCGGATGGATTTTCGCGCGTTGCTCCACCAACACATTCGGACCGGGGCAGAGATCACGCTGGCGATGAAACCGGTTGGCCGCGGGCAGGCGTCGGATTTCGGCATCATGCAAAGCGATGAGAACCGGCGCGTGGTCCGCTTTGTCGAAAAGCCAAAACAAGACGACCCGGTGCTCGATGAACTAAAACTGGAGGCGGAGCATCTGGCCGCCATCGGAGCCGGTCCAGAGGAGGAACTCTACCAGGCTTCGATGGGTATTTATGTCTTTAACCGCGACGTGCTGGTGGAGTGTCTGGCGAACGACATGGTCGATTTCGGGAAACACATCATCCCGCACGCCATCAGTCAGCGCCACGTCAGCGGCTACATCTTTAATGATTATTGGGAAGATATCGGGACGATTCAGGCGTTCTACGAGGCGAACCTGGATCTGACGGATCTGATCCCGAAATACAGCTTCTTCGACGCGGCTGCCCCGATCTACACCCACCCGCGCTTTCTGCCCGGGAGCAAGGTGAATGGGGCGCAGCTCCGCCAATCAATCGTGGCCGACGGTTGCATCATCTCCGATGCGCACATCGAGCGCTCGGTCATCGGCGTGCGAAGCGTGATTCAGTCGGGCGCCACGATTCGCAACAGCATCGTGATGGGTGCTGATTTTTACGAAACGGATCCGAGCACGATCCCGCCAGGAGTGCCACCGATCGGGGTGGGACGGAATTGCGTGATCGACCGGGCGATCATCGATAAGAACGCGCGCATCGCGGATGGAGTCGTGATTACTCCGGAAGGAAAGCCGACGAATTTCGACGCGGAGAACTACTACATCCGCGACGGCATCGTAGTGGTCCCGAAGGATGCCGTAATCCCGGCGGGATTCTGGATTTAGCGAGAATTGACCCGTTCCGCGAGTGGTCCGAGCTGGCCTTCGCGCTCCCATTTCTGCTGGGCATTCCATGGCAGCTGAGATTCCGGGCCACCGGCGCTATCGGAGACAAGAGGGGCTGGCTTTTTACTGGCGCAAGAGGCGAAGACGCAGGCTGCGCTGCTGAGCAGGACAAGGCGGGCAGCCCGCACCCATGATGATTTACGAATTTGATCCAGCATAAATAACGACGTCTCCAGGTTGCACTTGAACCCCACGTGCGAGGCTGTGGGTGACAATATCGCCAATAGCAGTGGCAGGTTCAACCGACGAAACGCGAATCTTCCCGATCAACACTCCTCGCCGCAGGACAAGCATCTCGCTCTCGGCTTCCAAGCCCTGGCGGCCGCCAAGATCGAGGACGACGAAATTGTAAGCTTGGTTCACGGCCAGGACGGTGCCGCGGACGTTGGGGCGCGGCTTAGGGGCAATCGCTCGAGTGCTGGGGGCGAGCGGAGCGGTGGGACGCGTGGGCCTCGACTCTATCCGGGCCGCAAGGACCTGGTTTTCGCGCTCAGCGCTTTCGAGTTGCTGACGGGTGTCTTCGAGTTGGGTCTGCAGATTGCCGGCCCCCGGCATGGGGAGGGTATCCGGCATGGGATCGGCTGGCGTCCGATCTTCGAGGCGTTTTTTCAAATCGGCGATCTCTGCTTCGTTTGCCTGCAATCGGGCCTGCAGCGCGGCCCTTTCGGTCTGGGATTTGATCAAGTCTGCTTCGGCCTCGCCGAGCTTGCTCTCGGCTTCGGCGTTTCTGGCCGTGGCAGCAGCAAGGCTGGCATCTGGCGTGGGTGCCGTATCAGGCAGGGAGCGGGGCTCCGGGGCAATAACAGTTCTGGGCAGAGCGCTTCCTTCCCGAGATTTGCCAGCCTTTAAGACGCCGAAGACAGCGGAAAGCGTAAGGAAAAAAATCGAGAGGCTAAGCAGGATTCTGGGCATGGAAGAGGCGGGCTGGGAGTGGCTCTCGTGATAATCGAGACGGTCGGCTGCTGGCAATCCTCTTCGTTCACAGCCCGCCATTTCTTTTGCGCAGGGAACGCCTCTTTCCCGTTGCGCCCAAGGAGCATCCGCCCTATAGAAAACGCTCCATGGGCCAGCAACATCGCAAAATCGTCAAACGCCGCCGGCGCACTTCGTATCTCGAGCGCAAGAAGGCGGCGGCGAAAGCGGCTGTCCCTGTGAAACGCGAGCCGGCGCCGAAGAAGGCGAAGAAACAGCCCGCTGCTTCCAAAGCGGCTGAGGCCAAG
This sequence comes from uncultured Verrucomicrobiae bacterium, assembly GCA_963730385.1. Taxonomy (GTDB): domain Bacteria; phylum Verrucomicrobiota; class Verrucomicrobiia; order Chthoniobacterales; family UBA10450; genus JACCTI01. The sequence continues at coordinate 110,086 of CAVSRQ010000011.1, read as the reverse complement.
GCTGCCAAGGCGAAGGCTGCTGAGACTCCCGCTGAATAAGTTTCGCGCTGGGGCGTTTCAATTTGCTGTTGGTCGGCTGCGGTTTGCTCGCTGCGTGATGGTGTGATCCCGCGCTGCGTCGGTGAGATCCCTCGGCCGTCTTCGCGGCTCGGGATGACACACCGTCCTTTAAACGGCCCGCCCGTATTCGGATTCTTCTTTTGCATGCAGCCGCGCCATTGCTTCGCGCCTGCGTCCCTTCGATATAAGAAGAGTGCAGCCTGAGTATCTCGTCGTCGACGGACACAGCGTGATCTTTGCCTGGCCCGAGCTGCGGGCGATGCATGAACGCCGCACTTCGCTGGCGCGCGATGCCCTGGTGCGGCAGCTGCGCGATTATCAGGATTGGACCAACGCTCGCGTGGTGGTGGTCTTCGACGGTAAGGGGCCGGTGGTGAATTCCAGCGCTGATCCAGGCGAGATCCAGATCTTTTATTCCCGGGCAGGGCAGACTGCCGATAGCATCGTGGAGCGGTTGGCGAGCAAGTATGGAAGCCGATTTCGCCTCCTCGTGGCCACCAGCGATTACCTGGAACAGGAAACGGTCGCCGCCTGCGGAGCGGAGACCATTTCTGCCGAAGGTCTGCGGGGCCTGCTGGAAGCCGCGCGGACGGTCGGAACGAACGAGCGCCTTAAGCAGCGCCGGCAAGCAAATGGTGAGAGGGCGCGGTAAGCGCGTCGCGGCGGGCGCGTTGCTGCGAGGTCGCAAGCACGCGCGATAGGACACAGTAGAGTTGTTCCACCGGGAGGTTTTTGCTGACGTAGCCATTAGCGCCAGCGCGGAGCGCAGCGTGCATCCGATCCTCGTCGTAGCCCACGCCGGTGAAGACAATGATCGGCAGCTTCTGGTTGATCTCGCGGATGAAGGTGATGAGCGAAATGCCATCCACTTTCGGCATGTTCAAGTCCACCACGACGACGTCGCATTGGTTGTGCTGGAGCCAGGCCGCGGTTTGGAAACCTTCGGTGAGGGATTCGCACGAATGGCCCTTCTGTTTGAGGTAAGTCATGAGGAATCGATTGATGGCGGGATCATCATCGATGATGAGAAATTCGGCGGAGGTGCGAGTAAGGACTTTCATGGTAGTGTTATAATTTCTATAACCACTATAGCATCAACCTTGCCACGCTCCCCGGCCGACGCGCTGCGGGCCGATTATTTTTCCATGGCGCTTTAAAATCGATCCGCCTTTCGGTTCATCTAAAGCCTGTCGACGGCAAGAACGTGCGTCGTTGGGAGGGAAGGCTTCGGGATTGGATAAAATCGCCCGTGCGCCCGGCTTGCGAGAGCAGCCCTCGCGCGGCGGCGAGTGTCACATATGCATCGGTGACGCGCGGGAGGGTGGAAAGAAGTGTGGTCCAGCGGAGCGTCTCCGCGTCAATCGGTATCGGAAACGGAGAGCGCTTCCGCGATTATCCTTCCAGCTTCTTCTCGATCGCTTTCACCCGGTCGAAGAGCTGTCCCAGTCGACGAATCCACGCGAGGCGTTCCTGGGCTTTTTTGATCGGGACCGCTGGGATGCCCCACCAAATTCCGCTACCGGCGGGAAGGCTTTTTGAGACTCCGCCTTTAGCTCCCACGATGGTCTGATCGCCTAACTCGATATGCCCGGTGATCCCGGCCTGACCGCCGATCATGACGTAGGAACCGAGGCGCGAGCTACCCGCGATCCCAGCTTGGGAGGCAATGACGGTGTGTTTACCGATCACCACGTTGTGCGCGATCTGAACCAGATTATCGATCTTCGCGCCTTCCTGGATCCAGGTGCGACCGAAGCGCGCCCGATCGATCGTCGTGTTGGCGCCGATCTCCACGTCATCATCCACTTGGACGATTCCGATTTGAGGAATCTTAACCTGCCGACCGTCCACGACTTCGAAGCCGAAGCCATCAGCGCCCAGGACGGCTCCGCTGTGGATGACCACGCGATCGCCGATGATCGTGCGCTCCCGAATGGTGACGTGCGGATAAATAAGACACTGCGCGCCCAGGACCGCCTCGTGGCCAACGTAGGAGTGAGCGCCGATAACTGATTCGTTGCCGATGGTGGCGCCGCGTTCAATGACTGCATGGGGCTGGATGGATACGCGGTCGCCAAGGGTCACATTTTCGCCAATCACCGCGGTGGGATGAACGCCTGGCGGATACGAGATAGGAGGCGGCGCAAATTTCAAAGCGACGTGCGCGAAGGCCTTGGTGGGATCGGCCACCCGCACGAGCGCAGCAGCCATCTCCTGCTCGAAATCCAGCGGCACGAACACCGCGGACGCCTGCGTTGCCTTCAGTTGCGCCAGGTATCTGGGGTTGGCGAAAAACGTGATTTCACCTTCGCGCGCGTCATGAAGGGAAGCCGCGCCGGCGATGACTTGCGCGCCATCGCCGGCCAGCTCGCCCTCAGTAAGGGCGGCGATTTCCTGCAAGGTGAAGGTCACGCTGGGCACGGGAGGCGGGAGAAAACGCTGGCCACGAGCGGTGCAGCGGGGCAACTACAAGCTGGCGCGGATCGCGTCGAGCTGACCGGCAGAGCCGAGCTTCTCATTTTTATTCGCGATGAAATCCGCATAGGCCTGCATGAAGACTTTGCCCGGCGGGCGGAAATCGAACTCGGCCGGTTTATCGCGAAAGAACTCGCGATGCACCCGGGTCCAAACCAGGCGGCCATCGGTATCGATGTTGACCTTCGTGACGCCGAGCTTGGCCGCCGGCAGGTATTCGTTTTCGGCCACGCCGCGCGCGCTGGGGTCCAGTTTTCCGCCGGCTTCGTTAATGCGCGTGACTTCTTCCACGGGCACGCTTGAGCTGCCGTGCATGACGATGGGCATGCCCGGGACTTTCTCGGAGATGGCCTCAATCACATCGAAGCGGAGCGATTGCTGGCCCTTGAACTTGTAGGCGCCGTGGCTGGTGCCAATCGCCGCAGCGAGCGAATCGCAACCAGACCGCTCCACGAATTCTCCCGCTTCGTCAGGGTTGGTGAGACAGGCATGGCCTTCGTCGACCTTGATATCTTCTTCCACGCCGCCCAGCATCCCGAGTTCCGCTTCCACGCTGATCCCCTTGGCGTGCGCCCGATCGGCTACGCGCCGGGTGATGGCGATATTTTCCTCAAAGGATTCGTGGCTGGCATCGATCATGACGGAGCTGTAGAAGCCCGAGTCGATGCAATCGTAACAGGTGGCCTCGTCGCCGTGATCGAGATGAACCGCGAAAATCGCTTCCGGGAAGATGGTCTCTGCGGTCCGAATGATGGCTTCCAGCATGCGCTTATCCGTGTAATTCCGGGCGCCTTTCGAGAGCTGGATAATGAAAGGAGCTTTGCTTTGGATGCAGCCGCGGAAGAGCCCCATCGTCTGTTCGAGGTTGTTAATGTTGTAGGCGCCGACGGCAAATTTTTTGTAAGCGACTTTGTAGAGTTGAGCGGTGGTGACGATCATGGGAGTGCCTGTGGGTAATTTCTGATTGCTGATTTAACTGCGGCCAAACAGATGGAAAGCGGTTGGCCCCGGTTTCTCCCAATCAGAAATCAGAAATTGGAAATCAGCAATCAGCAATTCGCTAATCGCCGTTTGTGCTCGCCGGCAGAATCACGCTGACAGAGGTGCCGCGCGGATTCGAGTCGATGTCCATACGGCCGTGATGATCGAAGACGGTCCGCTTCACAATCGGGAGCCCAAGGCCCATGCCGCGGGCTTTGGTCGTACAGAAAGGAGAGAAAATCTTGTCCTTTAAATCGGGGTCAATCCCCTTGCCGTTGTCGCGGACGGTCACCATCACCGCGTTGCTGGCCGCGCCCTCTTTCATCGGCTTTGCCGCCAGAGTGATGCGCGGATCGCGTTGCCCGTGGGTGGCTTCAGCGGCGTTGGCTACCAGATGAGCAAACGCTTCCGTGAGCGCGCTTTCGTCCCCGAGGATCTCCGGCAAATCTGGCGGGAGATCCATTTCGATTGGCGTGCCGTTAGTCGCGAACTTCTCCTGCGCCATGCGAAGTGCATTCTTGACCGATGTCCGGACATCGAACGACTTCATCACCAATTCGAGCGGGTGCGCGAAGTTATTGATCTGCGTGATGATGCGGTCCAGGCGATCGATTTCCTGGATCACGATTTCATTAAAATCCCGACGAAAATCAGGATCGTCGAAACGTTCCGGAAGGAGTTGGGCGAAAGTCTTGATCGCGACCAGAGGGTTTCGAATCTCGTGCGACATGCTGGCCGCGAGGTCGCTCCAGAAGACAGCTCGATCGACCAGGTCCTGCTTTTGCCGTGTGCTCTCTTCCGTCGTGAGATCGTGTAAGATCGCCACTGCGCCGACTGGTTTTCCTCCATCGCGCAAGCGGCGAGCTTCCACGGTGAGAGATCGGCGTGTGGCCGGCGCGACCCACTGGCGGGGGCCGGGTTCCGCTTCGGATTCCAAGGTCTCGCGCAGGAAAGAGGCGATCTGGCTGCCGCCTGCTTCCACCGGTTCGTTCACAATTTCCGCGGCTTTAACGCCGAGGATTTGTTCCGCGGTCGGGTTGCACCAGCGGATGATGGCATTTTCGTCCGTGGCGATGATGCCGGGAGGCATGGCGGTGAGGAGGGTTTCCGCGAGCGTCTTCTGCAAGCTGATTTCCTCGTTGAGCAAAGCGTTTTCCAGGACGGTGGAAACGTGCTCGGCCAGAAGGGTCAAATTTTCCAAATCCTGTTGTTGGAAACGCTGCCCCGTGAGGCGATGACCAAAGAAAAGCCAGCCAATGATCCCGCCCCGTGCGTGCAATGGGATAATGACCTCTGCTCCGAAATTATCGAGCGCACGCCGCATCAGCAGCCGTTGCGATGCATCAGCCGCTTGATCGAGCTGAGTGCGGCTGATCAGGTGAGCGTGCAAGGCAAACCAGCGAGCGAGCGGATCGCGCGCTCCGTATTCGATCTCATAGGTTTCCGGAAGACAACGCAGACCCGCCCTGAGACGGTAGCGACCCAGGGGCAGATCGCGGCAAAAGATTCCCACCCGCGTCACACCGGCGGCATCCGCCACTCCTTCCACGACGCTGGCCAGGAGGGTGTCCACTTTATCAAAACGCCGGAACACGCGCGGAAAACGCAGGAGCGGCATCGTGCTGGAAACACGATCGGCCAGCGGCTCGACGCGGGCCGGTGCGGCCGCGAGCGCGACATTCACGGCGGCCGCTTCTCGCAGATCGCGATTTTCCTGCATGAGACGCAGATGATCAAAGGCGCGGGAAAGGAGAGCCTGGAAAGCCCGCCGATCGAGTTGCAAGTCTGCCGTGGCGTAGATGGCAGACTCCTCCGCTTCGCGCATCGGCTCGGAGCGAGCGGCGCCGAGGGCGATGATCAAAAGCTCCGGCCAATCCTGCAGCATTTGCGCGGTGAGATCCCGGCCATTTCGCGCCCGTAGATCTAGCAGCAAAATCGCGGGGCCGGCCTGCTGCAGCACCGCTTCCAGCCGGTCGGCATCCGTCACCGAGCGCACTTGCGCATAGACGCGCAGAAACGCCTTAACCCGGCGCGCCAGATCGGCGTCCTGAGAATAGAGGATGCAGACAGGAGGCGGGTTCATGCCGCCGCGACTTCCTCCTCGAAGCGGACCAAGGGGAGAAGAATGTGAAAGGAGGTGCCCTTCGCGAGCTCGCTCTCGACTTCGATTTGGCCCCCGTGTTCCTGGACGATCCCGTGCACGACGGAGAGTCCCAGGCCGGTGCCGTAATCTTTCGTGGTAAAGAAGGGGTCGAAGACGTGCGCGATGTCGGCCTCTTTAATGCCCTCTCCATCGTCGCGGACGGTGATGCGCAGGATTTCCTGGGCGTCGCCGTTGATCCCATTCTGCGCTTCCAGCCAACCTTCGGCGCCGCAAATCTCCGTGATCACGGCCAGTTCCCCTCCATGTTTCATGGCGTCCATCGCGTTGAGGAAAAAATTGAGGAAAACCTGTTCAAGCTGATCGGCGTCTGCCCGGATTGTATCGACTTCGGCGTTCCACGCTCGAACCAATTTCACCTCTTTTTGGTAGAGACGATGGCCGACCAGCATGAGTGATTTCTCAAGCACCTCATGCACGTGCATGGGCTTAAGGAGCGGCTTGGCCGGACGCGCGAAGCGCAAGAGCTGATTCACGAGCGAGTCGATGCGATCGATTTCATGACCGATCAAATTGGAGAAGGTCTCGCGGAACTCGGAGTCCTGGTATCGCTCGGGGAGCAATTGCGCGAAGGTTTTGATCGAGACCAGCGGGTTCTTGATTTCGTGCGCCATCCCGGCGGAGAGAGTGCCAAGACTGGCCAGCCGATCGCTGCGACGGATTTGTTGCTCCAGACGTTTCAAAGCGGTGATGTCCGTCAGAACCATGAGCGCGCCCAGCATCTCGCCGGCCTGGCCATGGAACAGAGAGCTACTGGCGCGGACGACCACGCTTTGTTCATCCGTTTGCAGAACGATCTCGCGATTCTCCTGCCGATCCGCTGCTTGCAAAGTAGCGCGCAGAATTTCGCCCAAAGCGGGGGGTAGCGATTCCAGCGACCGGTCAATAATCTCGCGCGGAACCAAACTGGTGATCTCGCCCGCTTCATTGTTAAAGACGGTCACCCGTTCATCGGCGCTCACAGCGATCACACCGCTGGTCAGGTTTTCGAGGAGAGTCTCATTATAAAGCTTCGCATTCTGCACCTCGGTGAAGAGCTGCGCGTTTTCGATCGCCACCGCGAGCTGTCCGCATAAGACCTGCAACGCGTTTTGCTCCACGCTGCCGTAACTTCGTCCGGAAAGGCGCGGGCCCAGGAGCATGATCTCCCGCGAGGTGCTCACGGGAGGAGACAGCCATCGCGATCGGCATCCCGAGGTTTTCCATCCGCGCTGCGACTTGCTCCAGCTCTGGGGTCAGCCGGCTGCGATGGAGTTCGTCGAGCACGATCGACTCATGATTGGTCAGCCAGGTTACGATGGTGTCGTTGAATTCGAAGTGGATGGCATCGCTCCCGTCCCGCCCCTCGCGCGCGGGATAATTTTGATCGTAGCCCGTGCGGCTTGGGAGCACGAAAACCACCCGATCGGTATTCACCGCTTCTGCGATCGTGGCGGCGAATTTTTTCAAGAGCTCGTCCAGCGTGCTGACAGAACGCAGGATGGCATTCGCCTTGTTCATGGTCGTGCGAAAATCCAGGTGGCGGGCGCCGCCGAAGAGACGGTCTGCCAGGATTTGCGAGATCCCGCGCGCTGGTGCCATCGCGAATGCGACGATGATTGCAGCGAAGATATGCGCGGCGGTGCGCGCACCTTCTTCAAATATTTTTGGGGCGGCATAGGAGGCCAATCCCCAGACGGCTCCGTAGAGGGCAAGCAGGTAAACCGTCAGGAGGACGTAGGCGATGGAGCGGCGGAGAAAGACGCTCACCTCCATAATTTTTCGGGTCGTGATTCCGTAAGCGATGATCAGACTGAAAAAAACGATGCGAAATGGAGCCAGCCAATTCAGGACCGATTGGTGAACGAAAGGACGGAGACTAAATCCTAAGAGGGTCAGCCCGAGGATCACCGCAGTCCCGATGAGAATAAACGAGAGCTCGGTCCGCTCCCGGCCCCTGGCATTGCTTTACATCACGGACATAGCTGAATGAGGAGGTCGGGCGGAAGCGATACGAAGAAGAGAAGGTATGCATAAACGCCGACCGCGATAGCGTGGGGATGGCAGTGGAGACTGAGCCGCCGGCGTCGACCGAGAACGAGACACCGTTCGATGAAAACGGCGTCTGGCACAGAACCACGATCACCAGCCAGTCGAAATAGTCCAAAGCCACGACATCCCGAAAGATTGCCGTCCACGATGACTCGCGGCTTTTGCACGGACAATTCGGAGCAGGTTGAAGGAGAACAGAATGAGGGCGCCGGCGGCTGAAACCTGCCGAATATAAAATGCTGCCGACTCCCCATTTTGGGAAACCGAGATCAGGTAAAGGCAAGCTAGCCACGCGGTAATCGCGCCCGACAGAATCAGAAAGGCCTGGTTTGATTTTCGATGCAGGGAGCTCTGCATCACCGCCAGTCCAAGCGCCACCTGGATGATGAGCGCGACCAAAATCGCAAGGGTGGCGGAGTCCATGGCTACCTTTTCGTCTCTCGAAGGGAGACGCTTTTGGCAAGGATCGAGTTCATGTTGCGATGGTTTTTCACGAGAGCACTCTACTGATCACCATCGAAGCCGCACTGCCTCCGATCCCGCGCACGTTCACCAGCGCGGTTTCGATCCTGGTGCGCAGCGGTCGTTGGGAGGCGAAACTCAGGTCGCAGGCAGGGTCCGGATTTTCGTAATTAGCCGTCGGTGCGATTAACTGATCACGCAAGGACATCGCGCAGGCGATGAGTTGAAACGGCCCTCCGGCAGCCATCGCGTTTCCCGTGACTCCTTTGATCGAATTTACCGGCACGTGATAAGCGTAACGGCCGAAGACATTCTTGATGCTTTGCACTTCCGTCGCGTCCAGCACTGGGTGCCCTGGGCCGTAGGCCGAAATATAGTCGATATCGCGGCTGACCATCCGGGCATTCGCCAAAGCCAGGTTCATGGAGCGTTCCAACCCGGAGCCGGGGAGTCCGGACTCGCGATCACGTGTCTTTCCATAACCTCGGATTTCGAATTTTATTTCGGCCCCACGCGCCTGCGCACGCTCGAAATTCTCCAGGACCATGACTCCTGCGCCTTCGGAAAGAACGCCAGAATCCCGATCGAGATCGAACGGTCGGCTGGCTCTTTCCGGCTCATCGTTTCGGCAGGAGCTCATTCCCCCAGCGATGAACATTGAAAGCGCCAGCGGCGTAATGGGGGTGTCCGTGCCCCCGGCGATGGCAATCTCGGCTTCGCCGGAACGAATCATTTCTGTGGCCAGAGAAATGGCATCCAGACCCGATGGGCACGCCGAAGAAACCGTGGCGGAATCCGCACAAATGCCGATCCGATCGGCGATGATGTTTGCGGCCGCCTGGGGAATCATATGCGCCGCCGTGCTCGGAGCGGCACGGTTCGGGCCTTTCTTGCCCACATCGTCGAAAGCCTTTTCCAGCACGTCCATCGCGCTCGAACTCACTCCGATGATTACCGGGGTGGGGCTGGGAAAATCGAGGCACGCGGGATCGAATCCCGCATCCACCAAAGCCATCATGGTCGCCGCGTATGCGAATTGGGTATGCCGCGCCATCCGTGCCGGCTTTTCGCCGGGAGTGATATAATCCTCCGGACGGAAATTTTTTACTTCGCCCGCGATCCGGCTCTTGAAGCTACTTGCATCGAAGCGCGTAATCGGACCGATTCCACTTTCCCCGTTTAGGATCGATTTCCAGAACGGTTTGAGTCCGATCCCGTTCGGCGCCACCACACCCATTCCAGTCACCACCACGCGGTTTCTCGCCATATCAGGTCCCTTCAGCCCTCAAAGGTTTGGAGTGGATATTGTCGCCAGAGGCAAACCGGGGTGCCGAATGATTCATAGTCGAGGGATAAAGAAACTTATCAGCAGGTTTCGGACTTATTCACAAGTTGCATCTTTACAGCGAGCGTCTTTGTTAGAAGATCGGAGCCCCGGCCCCCACCGGCCCTGCGAACGGCATGAATAGTCTTCCACGGCACGGACCTAGCTTCTTGGGGAGGTGATTGCATTATGACCGTGACTCCTGAATTACCGCACATCCTGGTGATCGATGATGAGATGGGTCCGCGGGAAAGTTTGCGCATGTTATTGAAGCCAAACTACCAGGTCCACACGGCGACCACGGTCGAGGCGGGCTTGCGTCTCCTGCGCGAAAAGAAACCCGATGCGGTCGTGAGCGATATCCGCATGCCGGGCACAAATGGCATTGATGGTTTGCGCCGCATCCGGGAGATCGACCCGCACGTGGCGGTGATCATGCTGACGGGTTTCGGAGCTTTGGAGACGGCGCAAGAAGCACTCCGCCTGGGCGCGAATGATTACATCAGCAAGCCGTTTGACGCGCATGAGATGCGCGAAGTGATCAGCCGCAATGTAGAGCGCACGCGGGTGCATCGATCGGGCGAAGTTGCCGCTTCGGAAATTCGCGAGCTCAACAACCGACTCCTGAAAGAGCTCGCGCAAAAAGAACGTCTCGCCTCGCTCGGCCAGGCTTCGGCGGAATTCGTGCACGATCTGGGCAACCCGCTCACCATCGTGTGGGGATACGTGCAATTATTGGCCCGAAAGCTCGAGCAATCCGAAAAGGAGAACGGGAACGAGAATCCGACTTCGGCGAAGGAGCTCAACATCATCGAACAAAACGTCCGCCTCTGTCGGGAGCTGCTCACCATGTGGCAGAGTTACGGACGCGAAGAAGAAGTGGCGCATCAGCCCGTCTCAGTCTCTCAGATCGTGCAGGAGGTGCTCAAAGGAGTTGAATCCATCGCCGCGCAAGGCGGTGTCACTTTAGAGATCGAGCAGGGAGAAGATGGCGTGGTGCTTGGGTCATGCCGTGCAGGTCAAGCGCGCCATTCAGAACGTCATCGTGAATGCGGTCCAGGCTGCCGCCGATAACAAAGGCACCGTCTCCGTCAGCTGTTCATCGAAAGATTTTTATATTGATGTCCGCGTGCAGGATACGGGGGGCGGAATCCCACCGGCGCAGATGTCGAAAATCTTCGAGCCCTACTTCACCACCCGGCAAAGCCGCAGCGGAACCGGCCTCGGACTTTATATCACGAAAAAAGTGATCGAAGACCATCACGGCTCGATCAAAGTCGAAAGCACGCCGGATGTGGGGACGGTTTTCACCATCCGGTTGCCTTTGCTCAATCAGAGCGCGCTTGCGTCCAGCGCCGCGTGATTTAACAGGCAGCGGGTTTAGCCCGCCTGTCAGTTTGGGGACGATCGTCGAATGTCGGGTTTAAGGTTGTCACCCGACTTGTGATTCGATTTTCTTAATACGTGTCCAATTATCGTGTCGCGCCGAGTTTTCTTATTCGGATGGCGGGTGTCCCATTCGATGTGCTTCGATCGCTTGGAAACTCCAAAAACGGCGCACGCGGCACGCGCGGTCCTTGAACGGAAAACACTTCTCCAGAGGGCCCGATCGACCATCGAAACGCTACTAGCCGATCGCCACAACGGACTCTCCTCTGAGACACAGCGAGCCCTTCAGCGTTCGTTAAAGGCTCAAATTTCCGATGGTCTAGCGTGCGATCGATCGGAGTATCACGCCCTCCAAAATGCGAGACAAGGTCTGGCGGAGGCGGAAGTGGAACTTGCCGAGACGCTGGAATCCGATCTCGCGCGCACTCGGCGTTCACTGCTGAACGCTGCGCATGACATTCTTCCTCGCTATTTTGTTTTCGGTCCGCCGGGAGTCCATGATCTTCTGGCTGAAGCGTTACCTGCAGGCACTTCAGTCCTGCCCACACGGAATAAGCGGGCTCGAGAACGGGAACGCCACCTTCTGCTTTATCTGCAACGCATCGCTGGCAAAAACGACACCTTCAGCGAATTCGGGCCCTCAGGTTGGGGTCGGAGTGAGAAAGGTTTCCCGGGTTTGGCTTTGGCACCAGAAGCAGGATTTCAAAGGCGCGAAGCTTTCGTCGAACGGTGGGCCGCGCATGCCGTTGCCGCCGCGATGAACGGAGACCCGTTAGTCCGGCCCGAGCTGGCGCCGCGTCTGCATCCAAACGGCCGCCTCGAGAATGGAGCATGGGTTTCCGCCGATCACGATGACGCACTTCCGCTTTCCTCGAGTGCCGCTGCTCTTCATTGCCGGCTGTGATGGCAAAACACCGGCTCATGCGTGCACCATTCCTCTACCAGCGCTCGCGGAGTTGGCGGACGCGAGAATACTCCTTTGGGAAGTCGAGGTGCCTGCACTTGATGCCTTCGCTTTCTCCCAGTTGGTGACCGATGTCTCAACTTGGCGAGCGGGCGAAGCGCGCGAGCGTTGGCTGAGCTTTTTGCAGCCACTGCAAGATTTGTGTCTTGCTCTGGTTCGCACCGGAGAAGTCGCGAAGCGGAAGGAAGTGATCCGGGATGCTCGCAATCGGCTGTCGACTTTGGGAATTGAAAGAGTGCAGGGCCAAAGATTTCTCTACTCGGCGTTAAACCCAATCGGGGAGGAGTGTTTTCGCGAATGCCATTTTACGATCGGCGAAGATGTGTTGCAGGAAGTAGCGACTGATGCCGCGCCTTGGGTCGATCTCTGGCGCGACTGTTACGCCTTTGTGGCTGGTCGTGTCGCCGCTCAGCTACGGGAGCTTCTGGCGAGCGCGCCGTCCCGGAGCGGAGCGGTTGATCTGCCTGCTTTCTTGCAGCACTGCGCCGGGCTGAATCTGCCTCTTACTGGTGCGGGCTTGGTCGTGCCAGCGCATCTCGCTTTCCAGGAAGTGAAGGCGGCATTTCGGGAGGCATTTCGCGACCGAGCAGATGCAGCGGAGTGGGTCATGACGCCCGCCGATTGTCGGCTTATCCGTGAAAAGCTCGAGTATGAGCCTTTCGACCCTTACACGTTTCCATCTGCTGATCTCCAACTGAGCGCTCGGTCAGCGGAAGCGGTGGCTCGGGGCGAGTATCAATGGATCTTGGGCGAGCTGCACCCGCCGCCTGCGCTGCTCCACCATGGCGGCTATTGGAGTTGTCCGGATCACGACGAACTTTCGCAATATTTCGCTGCGGCTACAGGCGGGATGCCGAGTCTTCACTACGGCTTTGCCGCGGCTGATTTCACTGCGCACACCGCTGTGCGGTATATGGATGCCTTGCCGAATCTGATGACATTTGTCGCTCCGCAACGAGGAGATCCCCGTTGGCGCCATATTGCCCCCTCAGAAGCGGAGGTCTTTGTAGATGAAGTAACGAATGATGTGGGGGTTCGCGAGCGCGGGACGAAGAGATATTTGGGTTCGTTCGCGCGAGCATGGCTCATCCCACTGGGGTTCCATCCTTTCTTCTTCGGTCGGCATCACCGCACATGCCGCGCTTACGGTGTGGCGTGTGATCGTGCAAAGAGAGGCGTGGACGGTCGGCGAGAGTGAACTCCGCATCTGGCAACTTTACCGGCATGTCCAGCGATTTAGTCTTGGCGATGGAACAGCTCCGAGCCGCGAAGGGCTGGCCTCGGTTCGTTTACATCCGGCCTACAGAGAGGAACCCTCCGCCGCAGCGGTGCGGAGGGGCGGGATAAGGACACGAAGCCTGTCTTTATTGATCTCGAAAGCTACCTCTCTCTCGAGATCTTTCATCGGTGGCTCACGAAGGCGGGGGAGTTGGAGGTGACGGAGATGTTGCCGGATCCGGAGCATCTTTGCTGGCAGGAAGCAGATGGCCGTCGCACCTTCGAGCTGCGCACGTTGATCGTGCCGCGCTCATGAAGGTCATCGCTGTTGCTAATCAAAAAGGGGGAGTGGGGAAGACGACCACCTCCGTTAACCTCGGGTGTGCCCTGGCGCAGGCCGGGAAAGGTGTGCTCTTGATCGATCTCGATCCGCAAGGCAACGCGACCAGCTCCTTCGGTTTGCAGGACCTCGAGGGCGAGAGTCTTTATGAATCGCTCGTGCGCGACGCGCCCGTGGCGAATAAAATTCTGCCGACCCGCCTGGAAGGGATGTTCATCATCCCAGCGGATCTCGACCTGGCGGGTGCTGAGATCGAGATCGCGCGTCGAGAGAGTCATCTGACGCGGCTGACGGAGGTCCTGGTGCCGCTGCGTGCGGACGCTACTTTCGATTTTGTCCTGCTCGATTGCCCGCCGTCTTTGGGGATTTTAATGACGAATGCCCTCGCGGCCGCGGACGAATTGCTAACGCCGATCCAATGCGAGTTTTTCGCGCTGGAAGGTTTGGTTAAAATCGTGCGGGTGCTGGAGCAAATCCGAAATTCCGGAGTGAATGATCGAGTCGCGATCGGCGGGATTGTGATGACGATGTTTGATAGCCGGACGAATCTGAGCGCGCAGGTGGTGGCGGAGGTGCGAGAGCACTTTGGCGCTGAGCTCTACGAAACGGTCATCCCGCGGACGGTGCGCCTAAGCGAGGCGCCCAGCTTCGGGAAATCCATCTTCGAATACGCGCCACACGGGAGCGGCGCGCTGGCCTACCGGTCCTTGGCGGAAGAGTTTTTGCGCCGGCAGCGGCATTAGTACATCTTTGCGTCCACGCGCACTGTTCGCGCGTACATATCCGGGACGAAATGGAACTGGCCAGTAAACTCGCAATTTTAGCCGACGCCGCGAAGTACGACGCGTCCTGCGCCAGCAGTGGGACAACAAAGCGAAACTCCCGCACGTCTGGCGGTTTGGGATCCACCACCGGCTCCGGCATTTGTCATAGCTACACGCCGGATGGCCGCTGCGTTTCGCTCTTGAAAATTCTGCTCACGAATTTTTGCGTCTACGACTGCCTTTACTGCATCAATCGCGTCTCCAGCGACGTGCGCCGCGCCCGCTTCACGCCGGAAGAGGTCGTGCAGCTGACCCTCGATTTTTATCGGCGGAACTATATTGAAGGCCTCTTTCTCAGTTCCGGCATTATCCGCAATCCGGATTACACGATGGAGCAGGTGGTGGCGGTGGCGCGCACCCTGCGAACGGAGCATCAATTTCGCGGTTACATCCATCTTAAAACCATCCCGGAAGCATCGCCTGCGCTGATCGCCGAGGCCGGCCTCTGGGCGGATCGCATCAGCATCAATATCGAACTCCCGACCAAGATTGCGCTCGAAGAGCTGGCTCCGGAAAAAAACTTCGCCAACACGGAGGCGGCTATGAGTGGCATCCGCGATCGGATTACGCAGGCGAAGGCTGAGCGGCGGGAAAGCCGGAAGGCGCCGACCTTCGCACCCGCCGGTCAAAGCACGCAGATGATCGTGGGCGCCACTGCCACGCCAGACGCGACCATCCTCGCGCAGGCGACCTCGCTTTACTCTGAGCAAAAACTGCGGCGCGTGTATTACTCGGCCTTCAGCCCCATCCCGGACGCCTCCAGTAAGCTTCCTTTGATCGCGCCGCCTCTGGTGCGCGAGCATCGACTTTACCAAGCCGATTGGCTGGTGCGCTTCTACGGGTTCCGCGCCGCGGAATTAACCACCGAGGCTGCGCCGAATCTTGATCTCGCCGTCGATCCCAAGCTCGCCTGGGCCCTGCGTAATCGGCATCTCTTTCCGATCGATCTTAACAAGGCGCCGAAAGAGATGTTGCTGCGCATCCCCGGGCTCGGCACGAAGTCGGTCGAAAAAATTCTGCGCGTGCGCCGCTGGCACAAATTGCGTTTGGACGATCTGCCGCGCCTGCATGTTTCGGTGAAAAAGATTTTACCCTTCGTCATTACTGCAGATTACAACTCGGCGACGCTCGCTCTGGAACGCGATGATTTGCGTAACCGCTTCACCGCCCCCGAGCGCCAACTCGATCTCTTCGCGCCCGAGCCCTCCGTCCTGTCCGGGCAACTGTAGATCGCGTGGAACAGCTCACGTTCCGACCCACCTTTGAGGATTGGCAACGGGCGGCCCGCTCCGCTCTGCACCGTGAAGTCCCTCCGGAGACGCTTGTCTGGCAGGAGATCTCTGCCGAGCAGCCGGCGCTGAACATTTTCGAGGAGGAATCCACGGAGGCCATCCCGCCGGCCCGCGCGGAGTTTCGAGTGCCGAAATCCTTTCCACCTCTCGCCCGGCTGGTGGCCCTGCACAGCGCGGCGGATCGGTGGGGATTGCTCTATCGCCTGGTCTGGCGGCTTACGCATGGCTCACCGAAGTTGCTCGAGGTGGCGGTTGATCGCGATGTCGCGAGAGCTTTCGATCTCCAGAAATCGGTCCGGCATGACATCCACAAAATGCGCGCCTTTGTTCGCTTCCGCGAAATCGCGCATGGCGATGGGAAATGGTTTGTCGCCTGGTTCGAGCCGGCGCATCACATCGTGGAGCACAATGCGCGGTTCTTTGTCGACCGCTTCGCTTCGATGCGCTGGTCGATTCTTACTCCGGAACGCTGTGCGCATTGGGACGGCACAGAGCTGACTTTTTCTGCGGGCGTCGACAAAGCGCAGGCCCCGCGCGAGGACGAGGTGGAGCCGCTGTGGCTGACCTACTACGCAAATATTTTTAATCCCGCTCGCGTGAAAGTGCACGCAATGCAGGCCGAGATGCCGAAGAAATATTGGCGCAATTTGCCGGAAGCGGTGCTCATTCCATCCCTTCTCGAGCAAGCGCCGCGTCGGGTGGAGGCCATGGTCGAAAAAAGCGCAGGGAAAAAAGCCAAAGCTGTCGAAACCGACTGGCATCCAGCGGAGGTTCCGGCCACGAGCGACCTCGAGAAACTGGCCGCAGCCGCGCAGGCCTGCACGGCCTGCCATCTCTACGAGCGAGCCACACAAACCGTCTTTGGCGAAGGGCCGAAACGCGCGCGTTTACTCTTTCTCGGCGAACAACCGGGCGATCAGGAAGACCTTGCCGGTCAGCCGTTCGTCGGCCCGGCGGGCAAGCTGCTCGATCGCGCGCTTGCGGAGGCTGGGATCGAGCGGAGCGAAGTCTACGTCACGAACACGGTGAAACATTTCAAATGGGAGCCGCGCGGAAAGAGGCGCATCCACCAAAAACCGAACTCCCGCGAGATCGCCGCCTGCCGGCCGTGGATGGAAGCGGAGCTGCGCATCGTGCAGCCGCAGTTGCTCGTTTGCCTTGGCTCGACTGCGGCGCAGGCCATCTTCGGCTCCAGCTTTCGGGTCACCAAGCAACGCGGCGTGGTTTTGGAATCGGAATTTGCTCCGCGCGTGCTGGCAACGGTGCATCCTTCGTCGCTCTTGCGGCAGCCGGATGAAGAAAGTCGCGCACGCGAGTATGCGCTCTTCCTGGCGGACCTGCGGGTGGCTGCGGCGGGGTAGCGCAGCTTTCCAGCTCGCGGTTTAAGATTCACGGCAAGCCGGCGCTACTTCCTCGTGGCAGCTCGAGAACGCCCTTCCGAAGATCTCTTTCGGTTCGCCCCTTGTCGGGCGGCTCCACTCTGTCCCCGGCAAACAAAAAGCCTGCGGCGAATCTCTTCACCGCAGGCTTTGAGATAATTGGGAAGGTCGCCGTCCCTATTTCTTCGGCGAAGCAGATGGCTCCGCTGTTGCCTCTGCGGCTGCGGCTTTCTTGGCCTCGCGCTTCTCTTTTTTAGCTGCGTCCGCCGCCTTTTCCGCCTCGGTTTTGCCGCCGATTTTCAGGCTCTTGAGTTCGAGTGTCCCGTCCGCTTGTTTCCAATACGAACCGGTGACCGCTTCGTTTTCGGTCAAGTCAGCGAAGGTCGCGGAAGCGCCGGCCTTCGTAATGGTGGTCTTGTCAGTGGCTTTATATGTCCGTGAGGCCGTCTTGCCAGCGACCGTGAAGGTCTTCTCCGCTTTGTTCACCTCAGTCGCGTTGCCGCGCAGAGGAATCGCTCGCGGTGCTTTAGCCGGGGCCGCTTCGGAGGGGCTGGCGGCAGCAACCGCAGCCGGCGAAGCCGCAGGCTTGGGCGCTGCAAACGTCCAGGGGGATCCGCAAAGTGCGAAGGCCCCGACGCAGGTGACGATAAGGAGGTGGTGTTGGTATTTCATGGGTTTTGACTCAGTGGTTTTGGGGGTGGTTTTGAGACGAAGCGCCAGGCTGCATCTCGGGTGTCTATTTGTTTCCCGTATAGAGAGAGCCCGCGCAGAAGGCAATACGGATTGCGCGAGGGAAAGAAGAAAAGTGGAGGTAAGGGGGTTCGAACCCCTGGCCTCGTCATTGCGAACGACGCGCTCTACCAACTGAGCTATACCCCCGAATCTCTTTCGAGGCCCAAGATTTAACCCCTGAAAAGCAGTCCAGCAAGAATGTTGTGGGTCCACCCGTTTTGCCCCCTGATGATTTTCGAAGAGTCCATTCCTGTCTGGATCATTCAGGCCGCTGACCGTAATCTGCGGCACTACTCAGATGAAACTGGACCGCGCGAGAACGCTCCTGAAAGCAGCACAGCTCCTTTCGGCGGGGAGACTGACGCCGCACGCGCGCTGATGAACGCAGAGTATCCGTTCCGGCCTCGTGCGAGTCTGGTTGACGCTGTTCGCGAAACCGGACTTCCCGTCCCCCGTGAGCGGTCACCTCGTCCAGAGGGCGAAAAGCAAGTTCGTCTTCGGAGGAAGCTTCTTCCCGCCGAACTGCACGCGTTGTTTACACGAAGCAACTATCGCTGCGCATACTCGGGCGCTCGCCTCATCAGCCCGCCAGCTCTGCTCGTCCTCTCGCTGCGGATGCCGATGGAGTTTCCGTGCACGAACTATCCGAATTGCCCGCTCGCTACAACGCACATCGGCCACTGGTTCCTCTATCCGTCTCTCGACCATGTGGAGCCGTTCTCAAGTGGCGGCCAATGCATCGACACCAATCTGGTCACGGCCTCGTCCGCGGTGAACATGATCAAGTCCGCGTCCGGGGTGGCCGCGCTGAATTGGCCACCGCCGCGAACGTGGAACGATTCTGACGGTTGGGACGGCCTCACGAGCTGGTTCCTCGACCAGATCAAGGCTGATGCTCAGGTTGCCGATCATAGCTCGTATTCAGCTATTTTTCGGTCTTGGGCTGCTGCAATCACAGCAAACCCGCAGTCACTGAAATAAACTTTTGCTGCCGCAGAGTCGCGATCTGTCTTCACGCTTCTGGACAGGTCCGCATCAGTCTATCATGGGGCTCATCAGCAACGTGCTAGCACATTTGTCGGCGCTGAAAGACGTATCACTGTGGTCACCATTCAAACTGCTGCAGAAGTAATTCTGCGTTGAGTCGGATCGCCGAAACCACCAGGGTTCAAAGACATCTCAGAGCCGATAAGCCGAACGCACAAGTGGGCGTCTTTTGTTGTCGAATTGATGCCTCGCAATCAACCTTCATCAACGTCTACCGTCAGCCATAAACCGATCTCCCGGGATCAGGGAAAGCTTGCCTCAACGCCGGCCAGAAAGACTTTTCGTTTGCTGCGCGCTTTGCCGGTTGCGGGCAAGCCTGGAGTTGTGCGCAGCCCCTACGCTCCTTCAAAGGGCGAACTAAATGTCAGACGATATAAGAAGGGCGCGCAGGTGAAGTGCCCGTTTACCGGCAAGGTCTTTCTCGTGCCGTAGCGGCAGAGGCTACCTTCTCGCACAGGCCCTCGCCCGCGCGTTTTAGAACTCCTTGCTCAGGCGCACGTAAACAAACTGCCCGGTCGCGTCGTAGGTGTAGCCGGGGTAGCCGTTGCTGTTATTGCCGGCGCCAAACGCCGTCGGTGGATCCTTATCGAAGACGTTGTTACAGCCCACGGTGAGGCGTGCGTCATGCAAGAGCGTTTGCCAGAAGGAGCGACCGGTCGTGCCCAAGGCAGCGTTTTTCGGAATCGCGTCGCCCTTCGAATAGTCGGCCACTGGCGTGCTTGCAGGGGACAAGAAGGTGTAAGAGGCCTGCAGATCGAAGAACCAGGTTTGACTGACCCAATGTTCCAACCCGTCGTTGTCGAATTCGTGGAAACCGTCGTAAAAGCGCACCGTGCTAAT
This sequence comes from uncultured Verrucomicrobiae bacterium, assembly GCA_963730385.1. GTDB lineage: Bacteria > Verrucomicrobiota > Verrucomicrobiia > Chthoniobacterales > UBA10450 > JACCTI01. The sequence continues at coordinate 90,567 of CAVSRQ010000011.1, read as the reverse complement.
CAGACTGAAACCCCGGTAGGCCCATTCCAAACGCGAATCGCCTTTCCATTGATAATAGCCTTCGTCCGAAGCATCGGTGGCGGGGCGGCGGGTGAGGCGGTCGACTTCATCCAAAGGCGTCGGCTGGCGGAGGAACTCATCCAAAAACGTGGCCTGCGTGACCCAGGTTAAAGTCCCCCATGGTGTCTCACGTTGATACTGCAGACCGAAATCCGCGCCGCGTGCCTTCTCGAAGCCGGCGTTTTGATCGGCACGCACGACGAGATTGATTGATCCATCCGGATTGCGCAGAACTTGTTCGCCCGGGAGCAGATTTCCCGCGGCCTCGCGATCCAGAACCTGCTGCGCCTCTGGGACGATCACGACGCCAGTGCGCTTGATATCGAAGAAATCGATCGAAAGCGTCAGACCGGGTACGACCTTCGGACTGTAGACAAGCCCCGCGCTAATGGACTCCGAGTCTTCCGGTTGAAGGTTCGGATTGCTATTGCTCAGCGTGGTCGTCTCGGGTTCGCTGATGCCGGTCACCGGATCGACCGTCCCTTCAATGCTGGAAGCGCCGGAACCAAATAATTCCTCCAGCGCTGGCTGGCGAAAGCCTTTTCCCCAAGTGCCTCGCAGCGTCAAAGTTTCATCCAACGGCTGCCAGCGCATGCCAAATTTCGGCACGACGACGTTGCTGCCATTGTTGCGGAATTCCTCGTAACGTCCCGCAGCGGTAAACTCCAGGGCGTGGAAGCCTGGGATGGCGTTGGCGCTCGCAAAAATCGGGATGCTGGTCTCGGCATAGAGGGCGTAAGATTTCCGCCCGCCCTGCGCGGCTGGCAGCGGCGAGTTCCCCGCGATATCTCCGTTCAGGTTCAGGTCATCGGGCTCTTCCCGCAGAGATTCGCGGCGAAACTGTGCACCCGCGGCAAAGCCAACTCCGCCGGCCGGCAGACTGAAAAGTTCAGTCGTGTAGAGGCTTCCATCCAACGTCGCGACCTTGGAGATATCGAAATCCTTCGGAAAGACGCGCGCAAAATCAACAGTGGCCTGATTCGATGGAATCGGATTCCGGAAATCGCCAAAGGGGTTAAACGCCACCGTGGTGCCGATGTACTCTGATGAGGCCGGATTGAAGATGGGGTCGGCCTGATTCAGGATGCGATTGAAGCGCGTGATCGAGACCTGCTGGCCGGTGGAAAGGTTCTTTACCTCGCTGTAGCGGAAGCCGACGTCATATCCCCAGGTGCCGTCGAATAGTTTGTCGCCCCGGAGGCCGACGGTCCCCAGGATGGAATCCGTCTCATTATCAAACAAACGGTTGCCGAATTCCGCTAATCGGGCGCGCGAGCCGCCGGAGATGATCTGGTTGAAAGGATTAAATGGATTGAAAGCACCGGGCGTTACACCGGTGGCGGCGTAGCTGGGCCCGCCGAAAGGCGTGAGGCCGGCGGCGTTTGGCTGGCGCGGGGGGATCGCGATGGTCGTTGCGCCAGTGGTCTGGAAATTGCCGGTCGCAGGCGGGGCCAGTTCGTTATGCGTTTTGACGTTCTGATAGTAGCCGTCCGCGTACAGCTCGAGCTGCTCGCCGTAGATTTTGTGGCTGGCGCTAAGATAACCGCCGGCGCGCTCGGATTCCGGGAACGAGAGCGAGAACTCATTGAAGTTATAGCCAGGTAACTGCCCGCCCGCTGCGCGAATGCGGGAGGAACCGCTGTAAAGATAAGCGCTCGCCGGGGCGAGGCCGTTGGTCGCGCTGGGGGCGCCGGCGAATTGCAAGCCGCTCGCGGTCGGGATGACCGTTCCACCGGCCTCGGCCACTGCGGCGTTGGTCAATTGCAGGTTGTAGGGACTGGCATTCGAGCTCAGAAAGGGCGGCACCGCAGAATAGCTGCGGTCGCGATTGGCAATGGAATTGCGATGGTAATAATTGATCACGCCGGTGATGTTCGTCTTCTCGTTGCCGACGCCGAAGAGGAGAGAAGCAGCGAACTCACTCGAATCCTCCTCAGTGGTGTTGCCATATTCGATATTGAACTGCGCCCCACGATAATTTTTGCGCAGCTTGATGTTCACCACGCCGGCCACGGCATCGGCGCCATAGGTGGTGGATGCGCCGTCCTTGAGCACTTCGATGCTTTCGATCGCATCCCGCGGAATCGAATAGAGATCGACGAAGGCGATGCCCGAATTAGTGATCGGGTAGGGCGCGACGCGGCGGCCATCGATCAAGACGAGAGTGGCGCGAGCGTCAAACGCGCGCAGCGCCACGCCGGCCGCACCGATCGCGGTATCGGAACCGTTGTTGTTATTGGAAAGCGGGATGCTGTTGGCGTTCGCCACCGGCAGGTTGCGAAGAAAATCCTCGGCCGTGCGTTCGCCTGATTTGTCGATGGCCTCGCGGCTGGCGGTAAGAACAGGATTCGGTCCCACCTCGGCTGCGGTCGGGATGGCGGAACCAGTCACGAAGACGCGTTCCGTGGTGGCGGCGTCGTTCGGCGGGGGGACGACCGCGCCGTTGGGATCTACCGTCGTGACGGCGGCGGTGGAACTGGGTGGTGCGACCGCTTGCTGAGCGGAAACGCTGAGCGGAAAAGCAAGCGCCGCGGCAAGGATAACGAGAAGGGATTTCGTGCTGTGGGGGTTGATGTAGTTCTGGTTAGGCATACGAGGGAGAGATGCCTAGAGCGTGGAGACGAAATGGATCGGCTGACAAGATATTTCTTGAAGGGTCCAACAAAATTTTTGTCCCGGTTTTGGAACGCGCGAATCCCATTTTCGTCTCAAACAGCGAACCGCATGTCTTTGTCCCCGACTTCTAAAGTGTCGGAAGCGAAGCGATTACAACTGCGACTACTGAGTGGCACGGGGTCTGCAATGCGTTTCCGGGTTGCGGCGGGGACGCTTCATCGTCCAATCTCTTCGACACGTTTCCCGGGGCCTCAGCAACGACACCTCCATTAATCCTATGTTAAAATTATCCATCCTCACGCTCATCGTTTGCACCACGGTTAGTCTGGCGCAGGAAGCCAAGGAAATGACCGCCGAGCAGTTGGTGGCAAAGAATATTGAGGCCAAAGGCGGCATCGAGGCCCTGCGCGAGCTCAAGTCCGTCAAGGTCACCGGCAAAATGCTGGTTTACGGCGGGCGACTCGAACTCGCTTACACGCAAATCCGCAAAGCGCCCGGAGCCGTCCGCACCGAGTCGACCCTCCAGGGCATGACGATGGTGCAAGCTTATGACGGGCAAAACGGCTGGCAGATCTCGCCCTTCCAAGGGCGGAAAGACCCGGAAAAAATGTCCGCCGATGATACGAAAGCTCTGATTGAAGAAGCAGAGATCGATGGACCGCTGGTGGGTTGGAAAGAGAAGGGGAGCACGGTGGAATCCCTCGGACGCGAAGATGTGGATGGCACGCTCGCTTATAAATTAAAAGTCACCCGGAAGGGGGGCGACGTGAGCTACGTCTACCTTGATCCCGATCATTTCCTGGAAATCCGAGTGGTCTCGCAGCGGCGGGAACGTGGGTCACTGGTCGAAACAGAAACCGATCTGAGCGACTACGAGAAGGTGAACGGCGTTTACCTTCCCTTCGCGATCGAGTCCGGGCTGAAAGGCGTGTCCGATAAGCAGAAGCTGATTCTCGCCAAAGCCGAAGGAAATCCTCCGATCGAGGACACAGTCTTTAAGTTCCCCGCTCCGCCCGCCAAGTAACTTTTTTAGAAAACCAATCTCATGCGCCGCATCTCTCTCCTCCTTCCCGCCGCCCTCGCCCTCGCCAGCCTCACGCAGGCCGCGGAGCAGGCACCGTTCACTTACTCCACCATCTCCGGTCTCGGAGCCCGGAACATCGGCTCCGCCGCGATGAGCGGACGCGTCTCGTCGTTCGCGGCGCAGCGCGAGCCGTCCGGCAAGATCACGCTCTTCGTCGGCGCGGCCAGCGGCGGCGTTTGGAAATCGGAAAACGGCGGCACCACTTACAAACCCGTCTTCGATGAGCAGCCTGTGCAATCCATCGGTGCGGTCGCGCTCGATCCGAAAAACTCGAAGAACGTCTGGGTCGGCACCGGTGAGTCCTGGACGCGGAACAGCGTCTCCGTCGGCAACGGCATGTATCGCTCGACCGATGGTGGCGAATCCTGGACGCGGATCGGCTTGCCAAACTCCGAGCGCATCTCGCAAATCATCGTGAGCCCGGCGAGCGGCGAGACCGCTTATGTTGCGGTGCCGGGAGCGCTCTGGAGCGATTCGCCGGATCGCGGACTTTACAAGACGATCGATGGCGGCCGGACCTGGAACCAGATTCTCAAGGCGCCGAATCTTTCGACCGGTTGCTCGACCATCGCGATGGATCCAACGGACCCGAACGTGATCTTCGCCGGGATGTGGGACTTTCGGCGGAAGGGCTGGACCTTCCGTTCCGGCGGCGAGGGCCCGGATGCTCCTTCCGCCAGCGGCCTCTTTCGGTCTGCGGATGGTGGCGCCACCTGGAGCGAAGTGACACCAGAAAACGCCAAAGGCTTTCCCACAAAACCCTACGGTCGGCTGGCCATCGCCATCGCACCTTCGAATCCGAAACGCGTCTACTGTTTCGTGGAGTCCACCGATAGCGCCCTTTTCGTCTCCGATGATGGCGGCGCTTCCTGGGAGAAGCGGGACAAGAGCAATTGGATGGTCTGGCGGCCATTCTATTTTGCGAACTTGATCGTTGATCCGAAAAACCCCGATCGCCTTTTCAAGACGGACGGTGCGCTCATCGTCAGCGATGACGCCGGGCAAAAGTTTCTCAGCCGTGGGCGGATTCCAAGGCGCGCATGGCGACGTCCACGCGGTCTGGATTGACCCGACCAACCCCGAGACCGTCATCTCGGGCGACGACGGCGGGATGTGGTATTCGCAAAATGGCGGCACCAAATGGTGGAAGGGCGAGAACCTCCCCATCTCGCAGTTCTACCACGTGAGCGCGGATGATGCGGATCCGTATCGCGTCTATGGCGGCCTGCAGGATAACGGTTCCTGGGTGGGCCAATCCCAATATCCCGGCGGGATCGGGAACGCGCAGTGGGAGAGCTTATACGGTGGCGATGGCTTCTGGATGTTCGCCGATCCGGCCGATCCCGATTACCTCTACGCGGAATCGCAAGGCGGCTACCTCGGCCGGGTCAATCGCAAGACCCATGAAGCGCGCGACATCCAGCCGAAGCCAAATTACAAAGAGAAGCTGCGTTGGAATTGGAACGCGCCCATCGCGCTTTCGCCGAACGAGAAGGGCACCATCTATCTCGGCGCGCAGTTCCTTTTCCGCTCGCGGAATCAGGGCCAAAGCTGGGATCGCATCTCGCCCGATCTGACCACGAACGATCCGGCCAAGCAGCAGCAGGAAAAATCCGGCGGCGTGACGGTGGATAACTCCGCGGCCGAGATGCACACCACGATTTATTCGATCAGCGAATCGCCCAAGAACAAGAACGTCATCTGGGTTGGAACAGACGATGGCAATGTGCAGGTCACAAAAGATGGCGGAAAAAACTGGACCAACGTCGTCGGCAATATTGCCGGTCTGCCGAAGAACTCCTGGGTGAGCTGGGTGCAGGCGAGCCACTTCGATCCGAACACCGCTTACGCCACGTTTGATCGCCACACCTTTGGCGACATGACCGCTTATCTCTACAAGACCACCGATCTCGGGCAAACCTGGACGCCGCTGGTGACGCCGCAGGAACTCTCAGGCGTGCAAGGCTACGCCCACGTCATCAAAGAAGATCCGGTGAAGCCGAACCTCCTTTATCTCGGGACAGAGTTCGGTCTCTACATCTCGATCGATGGCGGGAAAGGCTGGGCGCAATTCAAAGGCAACCGGTTCCCCGCCGTCTCCGTCCGCGACATCGTCATCCACCCGCGCGATCACGAGCTCATTCTCGCCACGCACGGGCGCGGCATTTGGGTGGTGGATGATGTGACGCCGCTGCGTGCGCTCACGCCGGAAGTGCTCAGGGAGGAAGTCGCGTTTGTGGCCGCGAAGCCGGTCCAGCAACGCATCGATGCCAACGGTGGTTCCTCGACAGGTGCAGCCACATTTATCGGAGAAAACCCGCCCGACGCAGCCGTCATTACCTACTACCAACGGACGCGGCATCTCTTCGGCAAACTGAAGATCGAGGTGCTGGATGCGAGCGGTCGAGTGATCGATGAGCTTCCGGCCAGCAAGCGTCCCGGGATCAATCGCGTGATGTGGAGCATGCGCGAAAAGCCGCCGCGCGTTCCGCCTGCGGCGCAGCTCGCTTTCTCCGGCACGCGCGGCCCGCGCGTCGTCCCGGGCGATTACACCGTGCGGATGACGAAGGACGGCAAGGTGACCGAGACCAAGCTGACCGTCGGCCTGGATCGTCGGGTGAAATTCTCCCTCGCCGATCGGAAGGCGCAATACGATGCCGCCATGCGAGTGCACGCGCTCTTCGGCGCGGAGAGCGCGCTGATGGATCAAATTCTCCCGCTCCGAGGCGCGATCGCAAAAGCGGCGAAGGAGCTGCCGGAAGGTGATGCGCTGCGCAAAACGTTGCTGGAATTCGACGGCAAAGTGGACGCGGTGCGCAAGCAAATCGTGGCCACGACCGAAGGCGGCGCCATCACGGGCGAAGAGCGTTTGCGCGAGCATACCGACCAGCTTTATGGCGCCATTTTGAGCTACGAAGGCAAGCCGGCCGATTATCAGATCGCCAACATCGCAGCGCTGCAACAGGAGCTGGACGACGTGACGAAGGAATTCGAACAACTGAAAACTCGCGATCTCCCGCAAGTGAACGAGCAACTCAAAGCGAAGAGCCTCCCGCCGATCGCCTACACGCCGGAAGCGACGGGCGCGCGGGCGCTGTTTGCCCGCTACCTCAGCGGCGCCTCCGAGAGCGCGGCGACGGAGTAACGGAGAGAGCCTGCCGCCCGCGCGAAACGGGCGGCAGGCGCCCCGATAATTCTTTTTTGAATCCAACCCGCGTGCTGGCGGCATCACATCAGCACCCATGCTCCACGATTTTCGCTTCGCTCTCCGCCAGCTCCGCAAGGCTCCCGGTTTCACCATTGCCGCAGTCACCGTCCTCGCCTTCGGCATCGGCGCGAACACCGCCATCTTCAGTCTCATCGATACGATGCTCTTTCAGCCGCCTGCGCTCACGCGGCCGGCCGAGATCGTGCAGCTCTTTTCGCAGGATAAGAAAGCGCCGAAAACCTTCCGCGGTTTCTCCTATCCCACTTTCCTCGACGTCCGCGCGCAGAACACCGTCTTCTCCGATGTCTTCGCGCATCAGGTCGCGATGGTCGGCCTGGGCGAACAGGCAAATGCGCGCCGCACTTTTGCCGATCTGGTCAGCGCGAGCTACTTCAATGTGCTCGGGGTCAGCCCGATCCAGGGTCGCGGTTTTCTGCCCGCGGAAGAGAAGCCCGGAAGCAACATCGCCGTCGCGGTGGTCAGCTACAGCTACTGGAAAAAACAGGCGTTCAATCCCGCGCTGCTCGGCTCGAGTCTGCTGATCAACGGTCAGCCCTTCACGATCGTGGGCATTCTTCCGAAAGGGTTCACCGGCACGATGCAACTCTTCGCCCCCGAAGTCTGGCTCCCGCTCGGCGTGCATGACCGGATGGTGAACGATTTCTCAACCGAGAGCCGCAAGCCGCTCGACGACCGCGCCGGGCAGTCGCTCATGATCATCGGGCGATTACGCCCGGGCCTGACCAACGCCGCGGCGGCGCCTGCGCTCAAAACTCTCGCGGCCAATCTCGAGCAAGCCTACCCGGTCGAGCAGAAGGACCAGACCTTCATCGCGCATCCGCTCTCGCGCTTTTCCACCAGCAGCCAACCGACCAATGACGACGAATTGAAGACGCTCGCGCCGCTGCTCCTCGGCATGGCGGGAGTGGTGCTGCTCGTGGCCTGCCTGAACCTCGCCAACATGCTGCTCGCTCGCGGGACCGCGCGCCGGAAAGAGATCGCCATCCGGCTCGCGCTCGGCGCCAGCCGCGGGCGGATCGTGCGCCAGTTACTGGCGGAAGGCTTTGTCCTCGCGCTGGGCGGCAGCGCCTTCGGTCTCATCCTCGGTCTTTGGTCGTCGGATCTCCTCATTGCCTCGCTTGGAACCAAGCTGCCGATTGATCTGGTTTGGCGCGGCGGTCTGAACGGTTCTGTCCTTCTTGCCACCCTCGTCTTCTGCCTGCTCGGGACGCTCGCTTTCGCTTTGGGGCCAGCCTTGAAATTATCGCGCGCGGCCGTAATCGGAGATTTAAAGGAACACGCAGGCGAGGATGCAGCTCATCGCCGCTGGAAATTCCTGCCGCGCAGTCCCCTGGTTGTAATCCAGATCGCGTTCTCGCTCGCACTCCTCACCGCGGCAGCGCTCTTTGTTCGGAGCGCGAACAAGGCGGCGTCGGTCGAGACGGGCCTTTCCACCGGGCAAAATTTTCTGCTCGAAGTGGACGCCAGCCTGGCGGGTTACGATCAGACACGCGCCAGAGAATTGTATCGCACACTGGAAGAACGGCTGGCGGCCTTGCCGGGCGTAGAGCGCGCCAGCATCTCCGCCACCGTCCCCTTCGGCATGGTCCACCTGGGTAAGGAGGTGCAGCGCGCGGGAGCAACTTCTGCGTCCGATGCCCGGCCGGCAACGGCTGCGGAAGGTCTGGCTTTTTCCTCGGTCTGGAACAGCGTGGGCGCGGAATATTTCTCCACCGTGGGGATCCGGCCGCTCCGAGGGCGCGTCTTTAATAACGCCGAGGCCATGCACGAGGAAAAAGCGCGCGTCGCCATCATCGATGACGTGCTGGCCAGGAAGCTCTGGCCGGAAGGCGACGCCCTTGGGCAGCAGATCCAATTCGCCTCGTCCGATACGCCGCGCGCAAAAGATTCCGATGACGGCGGATCGGGCGTGAGCGGTCGCGGTGCGGGCGCCGAGAATGCGCCGTTCGAGGTGGTTGGCATTGTGCCGCACACCCGCGGCACTCTGTTTGAGAAAGACCCGCGCGGCGCGGTCTATCTTCCCTTTGCCGGCGGCTTCCAGAGTAATGTTTTCTTCCATGTCCGGTTCGCTTCCGGTGCGGGGCGCGACGCGGTCGCTGCAGCCGACCTGTTGCGGCGGACGGTGCGCGGCGCGGATCCGATGCTTCCGATTTTGACCCTGCGCACTTTCGCGCAACATCTCGATGGCAACTTCGAGCTCTGGATCGTGCGCGCCGGGGCGGCGCTCTTTAGCGTCTTCGGGATGGTCGCGCTCGTCCTCGCGGTGGTGGGCGTCTACGGAGTGAAAGCTTACTCCGTGGCGCGACGGACGCGCGAGATCGGCATCCGGATGGCGCTGGGCGCGCAGCGGGCGACGGTGCAATGGATGATCCTGCGCGAAGGCTTCGTCATTCTCGGGAGTGGATTGGCGCTCGGGCTCCTGCTCGCCGCCGGGACGGGCAAACTCTTGAGCGGGATTCTGTACGAAGTCGGCGCGTTTGACCCGCTGGCTTTCACGCTCGCGCCGCTCCTGCTCGCGCTCGCCGCGATGCTGGCGACCTGGCTGCCGGCGCGGCGCGCGACGCGCATCAGCCCGATGGTGGCTTTGCGGGCGGAGTAGGACCTAATCCGCCGCCGCGACAGGGCACGCCACCTCTGGCGTTGGTTCCGTTTTGCGCCTTCCGGCTGTGATGACGAGCGCCACGGAACCGACGATGATCGCAGCCGCGATGCCGGTGAGGAGCGAAAGTTTTTCACCCGCAAACGCGGCCCCAAGCAGGACCGCGACCACCGGATTCACGTAAGCATAAGTCGCGACTTTGGCGGGATCGCAATAGCGCAGGAGCCACGCGTAGGAGGCGTAGCCAATGATCCCGCCGATGAAGATGAGGTAAACCAGCGCCCACACCGAGACGCTGGAGATTTGAGAAAATTGCACCCGTGGCAGTTCGCCCCGAGCCATCCCGGCCAGAACGAGGAGCGCTCCGCCGCAGAGCATCTGCTGGCCGGCTGCGAGAAAGGGCGAGGCGGCTCCGGGCGCGCGGCGTGAGTAAAGCGAGCCGGCCGACCAGATGAACGAGGAGAAGAGGAGGATCGACATGCCGATCCAGGCTTGAGGATGAGCGCTCTCGTCTGTCGAGCGCAAGGCGGGCGCGATCAGCACGCCCACGCCGATGAATCCACCCGCAAGGCCGAGCATGGTCATCGGACGCGGACGCCCAGTCATGCCGGTGAGCCAGCTTAGGAGGACGACGTAAAGCGGGACAGTGGCGACCAGCAACGCAGCCAGGCCGGAGGGGACGTATTGTTCCGCGAGCGTCACCCCGCCGTTGCCTCCGACCAGAAGACAAGCGCCGACGATGAGGGCCGTCCGCCATTCCAATAAGCGCGAGCGTCCCGCGCCGCTTAAGCGGGCAGCGAGATAGAGGATTATTCCCGCGCAGAGAAAACGCGTCCCAGCCATGAGGAGCGGGGGAAGCGTCTGGATCGCAAAAAGAATCGCGAGATAAGTCGATCCCCAAATGGTGTAGACGGACGCGAAGGCAAGGAGGATCGCCAGGCGCGATGGAGGACGCATCGGCTAGCAGCGCATTAATGCCGCATCGGTGCAAGTCGCGGCGCAGCGACGCGCGGCGCGGGGTTACAAATCCCGACCGATGGCGTTGGCCACGGCTCGCAAGCGCGGGACCAATTTGCTCAGCATCTCGGGCATGAGCGCCTGCTCGCCGTCGCTCTTCGCTTCCTCTGGCGAATTGTGAACCTCGAGCATAATCGCATCGGCTCCAGCAGCGACCGCGGCGAGAGCCATTTGCGGGATGTAAGCGCGCAGGCCGACGGCGTGGGTGGGATCGACCACCACCGGAAGATGCGTGCGAGCTTTCAAGATCGGCACTGCGCTGAGATCGAGCGTGTAGCGGGTGCCGTTTTCGAAAGTGCGAATGCCGCGTTCGCAGAGGAGGACGTTCATGTTGCCCTCGCTCAAAATATACTCAGCGCTCATTAAGAGCTCGCTCACAGTGGCGCTGAATCCGCGTTTCAAAAGCACGGGCAAATGGCTCCGACCCACTTCCTTTAAAAGAGAAAAGTTGTGCATGTTGCGCGCGCCGATCTGCAGGCAATCGGCATAGCGCTCGATGACCGCGAGATCGCGCGGATCCATGATCTCGGTGATGACGGGCAGGCCGGTCTCGTTCCGTGCTTCGGCCAGAAAGCGCAGGCCCTCCTCGCGTAAACCCTGGAAGCTGTACGGGGAGGTGCGCGGTTTAAAGGCGCCGCCGCGGAGCAGGCTGGCGCCGGCATCTTTCACGAGGTGGGAGATGCGCAGAATTTGCTCGCGGCTTTCCACCGAACAGGGGCCGCAAATCAAGGCGATGGCCGATTCGCAGCCGATGCTGACGCCGCAAATGTCCACCGTGGAAGCCGCGCCGCGCGCCTCGTAGGCCGCCAGCTTATAGGGCTGCTTGCTGGGCACGATCGCTTCCACGCCAGGCATGTTTGCGAATGGCTTCTCCTGCACGAGATCGGCCGGTCCGGAGACCCCTACGAAAACGCGCGAGTCATCCCGACTGATCTCCGCCGCGAGTCCACATGCCTCGACTCGCGCCACGATCTGATCGATCTCCTCTTCCGTGGCAGTAGGGCGGGTAATGATGATCATGTCTTCTCTCGCGAGCGCACGAGGATGCTATGGGAAAAAATGAAGTGCAAGCCCTCAGCCCGGAACGATCCCATTTGCACTGCCTGGCATCGAAACCCGGAGCCGCACCCGACGCGGCTCATAGTTCACCAGCGAACCGCTTAGTTGGTCACGGTTACCGGAGTTCCGTTCTCAGCCGCTCGGAAGAAATTCTCCGCCATGAACTCCGGCATCCGGATGCAACCGTGCGAAGCCGGGTAGCCCGGGAGATAACCGGCGTGCATGCCCACTCCGCCGACGATGCGCATGAAGTACGGCATCGGTGCACCCTTAAATTTCGTCCCCGGCGGCTTCGGATCTTTGTTCACGCCGATGTTTGGGACGACCACGTTGCCGGCATCGTCCACGTAATCGCCGTAGAGATTCGAGACGTGATCTTCATCCTTCTGCGTGACCTTGAATTTCCCTGTCGGAGTCCCCAGACCTTCCCGTCCAGTGGAGAGCTGTGAAACGCCCACCAGCGTTCCGCCTTTGTAGAAATAAGCGCGTTGCTCGGAGAGCTTGATCGTGATGGAGGGCTTCCCGGGCACCCCGTCGCCATCCCAATAAGAGATCGTGTCCTGCGGCGCGGATTGCGCGATCGCGCCTTGTCCGTAGACGCCGCCGAGATACTGGGTGGAACCCATGCCGGGATCCTCATCGCAAGCCGCCAAGGCGAAGAGAGCGAGGATACCGCAAAGAGATTGGAGATGGCGAAGCTGGAAGCGAGTCATAGCGTAAAAAACGGAGTGGTCTCTTTACGCGCCACGAGCCTCAAGTCAAGAATCGGCCCCCGTCCAGACCCCCGTTTTCCCGTGGGGGTCGGGTCTTGAATTCCGTCGGGCATGGGCCAGAGTGGCCGACCGTTTCCGCCTCGGCTCTCCCCGTTTATGCCCACCTACGAATACGCCTGCGAAAAGTGTCGGAAAAACTTCGATGTCTTCCAGTCGATGCGGGACGAAGCGTTTCAAGAGTGCCCGAAGGAACATTGCCAGCAAAAACGCTGGGGCCACGGCAAGGTGAAGCGGCTGCTGGGGACAGGTGCGGGACTCATCTTCAAGGGCTCGGGTTTTTACATCACCGATTACCGGAGCAATAACTACAAGGAGGGAGCCAAGAAAGAGGCTCCTGCTTCCAGTGCGCCCGCCAGCGGAAGTGGAAGCTCGTCGGAGGGTAAATCGTCCTCCGCGCCCGCGAAACCTGCGGAAAAGAAATCGACCACGCCCCCGGCGAAATCATGAAGCTGATCTGCCCCGAATGCCGGCGGGAGAATGAAGCCGAGCGCATTTATTGTCACGAGTGCGGAGCGCGCCTGGATCGCTCCAAACTGGCAGCCTCGCAGCCGAAGAAGCCCCAAAGTGGGAATGAGGAACAGCGCCGCTTGCGCGCCTTGCTGGACCCGCGCGGTGCACGCTGGCGGCATCGCGCTCTCCTGGGTGCGAAGTTGCTCGGCGGCGCGCTGCTCGCGGCGGTGATCGTGCAGATGATGCGGGCGCCGGACCTGCCGGAAGTGAAGGACAACGGGCTCGAACCCAGCGCACGCCAGATTGATATCGAACTGGAGAACGCCACCCTGGCCTCGGGCGGTGCACCGCTGCGTTACACCGAGGAAGAGCTGAACAGCTACCTCACCTATACGCTGAAAGGAAAACGGAAGACGCTGAGCGGGTATCTGCAATTCGAGCGAGGCTTCGCGGAGCTGGAAGAGGGATCGGTTCGTTTCACGGTGGAGCGATCGCTCTATGGGCTCTCCACTTTTACGCGCGTCAGAGTGGCTCCGGTTTTTGGCGAAGGAAAAATCGACGCCAAAATCCTGGGCGGTGGGATCGGGCGGATGCCGCTCCATCCGGCACTCATGTCCCATGCGGGTTTTGCTTTTGCTGATGTCACGAAAGTGATGAAGCGCGACTTGAGCTCGATTGCGAAACTGGGCGGGATCGAGTTGCACCCGAAGGAAGTCCTCTTCCTGCCGCGGCCAGCCCGTCCGTAAGCGCTGGCAACCCGCAGCGCCTCCGGATTGACGGCGGCGCGCCGCCTGCGCCAGACTCCCGCGAATGGGGGGCCGCTCACGACAGATCAGCTGTGCCCTTGTTTTCATCGTTCTCTTTACGACTGGAACGAACGAGACGTGCGCGGGTTTGTCTGCGCCACGGAGTGTGAGCAGCTCGCGCCAGTTTATTGTTTACGCAGCGGACTCGCAGCTGCGCGGGGCGCTTTGCGAGGTGGCAGAACGGCGGAAGCAGGACGCTTTGCAACTGCTGGGGATACGGGACGGGTGGACCACGCCCATCGTGGTGCATGCTTTGTCCCCGGCCGCTGTGCCGGCTGGAAGTGCGCCTGCCAGTTTGCACCTCGCGCAAACGGGGGTGGGCTTGAAATTTCAACTCGATCTCCGCATCGAGGCCGAGCTCCATGTCCCGGAAATCGAGCGCGCGCTGCTCCAGGCAGTCTATGTCGAAATGATGTATCGCAGCCGGCCGGCCTTGCCGGCCGGAGCGGCGTACGTGCAGCCGCCGGACTGGTTGATCGAGGGCACGCTCGCCCTTGCTCCGGGGCGCGAGATCGGCGCTGAAACGCGGGCTTTGCAAACGGCGCTGGCGGGCAGGTTGCTGCCGTTGGCAGAATTTTTAACGCAAGAGCGCGCGCGGCTCGATTCGCCTTCGCGCACGCTTTACCGCGGTTACTCCGCTGCGCTCCTCGCGCTGCTGCAGCAAAGGCCGGACGGGAAGGGGAGGCTGGGAAAGTATCTGACCGACTTGCCGGAGAGTGGGAATGACTCGTTAGCCGAGCTTTGCCGTCATTTTCCCGAGTTGGCTGGGGACGGTGCGGAGACGACAGAACTCTGGCGCGCGGCTGTGGTGCGCGTGGCCGAGAGCGGGCGCGATCGGATCCTGAGTTTGACCGAAGGCGAACGCGCGCTGGTCGAGATTCTTCCGGTCAGGATTTCGCGAGAGGATAAGGCGGTCGCCTTCGCGCTAAGCGAGTTCAAGGATTTCCTGCGCGACCGCGCGGCGCCTGCGGAACTGGGGCGAATCGTAACGGAGTTGACGCTCCTCTCCGGCCGCGTCCATCCGTTGCAGCAGCCGATTCTGCTGGGATACCAACGGGTGGCTTCGCATTTGCAGCGCAAGAAAACCAGGGGATTGCCCCGCCAGCTGGCGGAGTTACGAGCAGCGCGTGAAGGCCTGGCGCGACGGATGGAGGGAATCGCGGATTATCTAAACTGGCATGAGGCCACGCAGGCTCGCACCACCAGCGGCGCTTTTCGCGAATACCTCCGCGCGGCGCAGAACGCGCAGAAAGGGGAAGTGCGCCGACGGGATCCGATCTCGGTTTATCTCGACGCGCTCGAGCGACAATTCTAAGAAGGAAGGCCAATGCACGAATCTCTCTCGAACACGATCGATTACGTCGAAATGCCATCGCGCGATCTGGCGGCGACGAAGACATTTTTTAGCGCGCTCTTCGGCTGGACCTTTCAGGATTACGGCCCGGATTACATTTCCTTCGATGACGGGCGCACCGCCGGCGGCTTTTTCCGAGCGGAGGATACGTGGATGTCGACCGCCGCTTGTCCGCTGGTGGTTTTTTATTCCGAAGAGCTGGAGATGAGCCGGGCGGAAGTGGTGCGCCTGGGCGCGAAAATCTCGCGTGATATTTTCCAATTTCCCGGCGGTCGCCGTTTTCATTTCCAAGCGCCTGGCAGCGGCGAGTTTGCGATCTGGTCGGAGAAATAGAGCCGGTCGGCAAGAGGCAGGCCGGGGTTGCCCGGAGAGGTGTTGTTGCTTATGATAGCGCCCTGCTCGCGGACCGGGCGGACCTTTCTGATGCAGAAAATTGGATTCGCCGAAGCGCTCGACTCGATCATCGCGACTGATTCGCGGTATCAGCGCGACGCCTATGTGTTCCTGCGGGACGCGCTTGATTACACGACCAAGCAGCAGAAGAAAATCAAAGGCGGGCCGGTGCGGCACGTCGCTGGTCCCGAGCTGCTCCAAGGCGTGCGCCAGTATGCGCTCAAGGAGTTTGGTCCCATGGTCATCACCGTCTTTTCCTACTGGGGCATACACTGCTGCGAAGACATCGGGCACATGGTTTTTAATCTGATCGGGGCCGGAATTTTTGGGAAAACCGAGGAAGACTCGATCGAGGATTTTAAGAGCGTTTACGATTTCGACGAAGCGTTCGTGAAGCCATTTGCTCCCGAAAAAGCGACGCCGAAAAAAGCGCCGCCGGCTTTGCCTGCGCCGAAAGCCCCGTAGGGTTCCTCTCCTGGCGCTCGCACCTTGCGCCAGTCGCTCTTCCCCTTTTTCCATGCACGCGCCTGCTCATCTTCCTGTCCCCAACGCCGGTCCTTCGGCCATTACCTTCCCGCCGATCACGGCGCAGAAGTGGGTGCTGCCGAATGGTCTGACGGTGATCGTGCAAGAAGACCGCAGCGCACCGGTGGCGAGCGTGCAGGCCTGGTGCGGCACCGGCAGCATCGATGAGGATACGCATCTCGGGGCCGGGCTTTCGCATCTGCTCGAGCACATGCTTTTCAAAGGCACCAAAAAGCGCGCGGCCAATGCCATCGCCCAGGCAGTGCAGGATGTGGGCGGTTACATCAACGCCTACACCTCGTTCGATCGCACGGTTTACTGGATCGACGTCCCGAAAGCAGGCGTGCCCACGGCGCTCGATGTCCTCACGGATGCGATGATGAACTCGACCCTTCCGCCGGAGGAATACGCGAAGGAACAGGAAGTCATTCGGCGCGAGTTTGCGATGGGCTTCGATGATCCCGATCGCGTTTCGGGGCAGCTCCTCTTCGCGACCGCTTATCAGCGTCACCCCTACCGGCTGCCGGTGATCGGGTTGCTCGATATTTTTAACCAGCTCACGCAGGAGCAGGTGATGGCGTATTACAAATCGCGCTACGTCCCGAATAATTTCACCTTCGTGATCGTGGGCGATGTGAATGCGAAAGAGGTGAAGCAGCAATTGCTGGAGCTGTTCAAAGAGTATCCCGCGCAATCGCTGCGCCCGATCTATCTTCCGCCCGAGCCGCCGCAACTGGGACTGCGCGAAGCGCACGAGGAATTTGCCACAGAGCTCTCCCGTCTCTCGCTCGCCTGGCATGTCCCGGAGGTGACGCACCCCGATGTGCCCGCGCTGGATTTGCTCTCCACCATCCTGGGCGAGGGGCGCAGCTCGCGTCTTTATCGGAGGGTGCGGGAGGAATCGGGTCTGGCGTTCGGTGTCTCAGCTTTTTCCTACACGCCCGGCGAGCCGGGATTGTTTGGGATCGACGCCACGATGGAACCGGAGAATCGCGCCGCGACGCAGGAGTTGGTCCTGAAGATCGTTGAAGAAATCAAAACGACTGGCGTGACTGGGGAAGAGATGGCGAAGGCGAAAAAGATTTCGCTCAGCCAGCATCTGTCGTCGCTCACGACCATGCGTGGGCAGGCCTCTGATCTGGGCTCGAACTGGTTTCTGACCCGGAATCTCAATTTCACCCGCGAGTATTTGAAAGCGGTCCAGGCGCTCACCGCCGACGATGTGCGCCGGGTCGCGCAGACTTATCTCACGACCGCGAATCTCACGATCGTGTCGCTCAATCCGCAGGACAGTCTGGCGGGGTTGGGTAAGGCAGCGGCGCCGGTCGAGCCCGGGCCGATCCAGAAGCTGGAGCTTTCGAATGGTCTCCGTCTGCTGGTGCGCGAAGACCCGCGGCTCCCGCTCGTTTCCATGACGGTAATTTTCCGCGGTGGCCTCCTGGCCGAGACGGCGGAGACAAACGGGATCACGCAGCTGATGACGAAGGTGCTCTTGAAGGGCACGACCTCGCGCACGGCCGAGCAGATCGCCGAGACGATCGAAGCGGTGGGAGGAAGCCTCGGGAGCGAGGCCGGGAATAACAGCTTTAACGTTTCGCTCGAGGTGACGCAGCCCGATTTGCGGCTTGGCGGCGAGTTGCTGGCCGATGTGCTCCTGAACGCGACCATGCCGGAAGAAGTGGTGATGCGAGAGACGGAAGTCATGCTCGCAGCGATCAAAGAAGAGGACGAGCACCTCACCTCCGTCGCGCGCAACATGGTGCGCGAGACTCTCTTCAAAGGGCACTCGTATGGCTTGCGCGGGAAGGGTTCTGCGGCTGCGATTCCGACGTTAACCCGGGAAGATTTGCTGGCTTTCCGCGACCGTTACCTGGTCGGCAAAAATGGTGTCCTCTCCGTTTTCGGCGACGTGAAGGCGGAGGAAGTGCGTGAGCTTTTCGAGCAGACGCTCGCCACCATGAAGCCCGGCGAACTGGCGCTCACCGCCGTGAAACCGAATACCCCCATCACGAAGACGATCGAGGTCACGAGCGAAATGGAGAAGGCGCAGGGCGTTCTCATGGTCGGCTATCGCGGCGCGGAAATGTCGAGCCCGGATCGCTACGCGCTGGAGTTAATCGATGAGGCGAGCAGCGACCTGGGCTCGCGTTTTTTCGTCCGCATCCGCGAGCAAATGGGCCTGGCCTATTACGTCGGCTCGCAACAAATGCTCGGGCTCGTTCCCGGGATGTTCGCGTTTTATCTCGGGACGGATCCGCAGAAATTGGTGCCGGTGCGGACGGCTTTGCTCGACGAGATCGGGAAGCTGGCCACGGAAGGTCTCACGGAAGAAGAGTTGCGCCGGGCCAAGAAAAAACTGCTCGGCCAGCAACAGATTACCAATCAAAGCAACGACGCATTCGGTTACATTGCCGGCCTGGATGAGCTCTACGGCCTCGGCTTTAATCACTACCAGGAACTGGAACGCGAGATCGAAGCGGTGACCGTGGCCGATGTGAAACGTGTGGCCGAGAAATATTTTAAACAACAACCCTGCGTGATCGCGACCGTGCGACCCGCCGAGCCGGCGACGGCTGCAACAAAATCCTAAACTTATGGCCGAAATCCAAACCAACACCCAACTGGGCGAGATGACGCAACGCTTCATCGAGTTCGTCATGATGCAGGCGCAAAACGCCGCGCTTTTCCTTGGTCAAATCCCGAACCCGCAGACCGGCCAGGGCGAAGTGAATCTGGAGGTGGCGAAGATGTTCATCGATCAGCTCGCCATGATTCAGGAGAAGACGCGGGGTAATTTGAGCCAGGAAGAGGCGTCGGTTCTAAAGAACACGCTCGCGAATTTGCAGATGGCGTTTGTGGAAGTCTCGCGGAGCGGCGCTGGCGGAGCGGCCGGCACACAGTCCATGGCGGGCGCTTCCAGCGCGGCACCGGAAGCGGCAGCTTCATCAGACTCCGCCCCGGCGGCTGAGAAATCTGAGCCAACCGATGCGCCGCCAGCCGCGTCCGAACCCACTGCGGCAGCGGAGAGCGAATCGCGCAAGAAGTTCACCAAAAGCTACGGCGCCTAGCCAGGCATTCTCCCCGGAGGAGACAAGGCCACCCGCTTTGCTCCTTCGAGAAATTCGCACCCCGGGTGCAGCCTTTCACCGGGCTGGATGCGTATCCCATGCGTGCCTACCGCGAGCCTTGAACGGGAAAAGAAGAAGATCGCCAAGCTAACGCCGGTCACCGACCCGGAGGATACCGCTGAGGAAGCTGGGCTCCGCTACGTCAGCGACGATCGGCCTGGATATACCCGTAAGAAAAAAGGGAAGGGTTTCGAGTATTTCGACACCTCGGGAAAGCGCATCACCGACGAAAAGCGCATCCTGCGCATCAATCGTCTCGCAGTGCCGCCGGCCTACGCCGACGTTTGGATTTGCCCGCACGCAAACGGCCATCTGCAGGCCACAGGCATCGACGCGCGCGGCCGGAAGCAGTATCGCTATCATGAAAAATGGCGGGAAGCGCGCGATGAAACCAAGTATGAGCGGATGGTCGTTTTCGGCGCAGCGCTTGGAAAAATCCGGAAGCGCGTCGAAGCAGACCTCGCGCTTCCCGGTTTGCCGAAAGAGAAAGTCCTGGCCACCATCGTCTCCATCATGGAGCGCACCTTCATTCGGGTGGGAAACGATGAATACGCGCGCACGAACAAGTCGTATGGCCTCACCACCATGCGTCGCAAACACGTCTCCGTGCGTGGCGGCAAGGTGACCTTCAATTTTCGCGGGAAGAGCGGGGTCGAGCACAACGTCCAGGTAGCCGACCGCCGTCTCGGACGAATCGTGAAGAAGGTGCAGGATCTCCCCGGGCAGGAGATCTTCGGTTACGTGAATGGCGATGGAGAAGTGCGGGACATCAATTCGCAGGATGTGAACGATTACTTGCGAGAGATCACGGGCGAGGACTTCACCGCGAAAGATTTTCGGACGTGGGCGGGGACTGTCCTGGCGGCCGTGGCTTTGAACGCGGTCGATCCGGCAGAGACGCAAAAAGAAGCGAAGGCGAATATCAAAAACGCGATCGCGGCCGTGGCGAAAATCCTCGGAAACACGCCGACCGTCTGCCGGAAATGCTACGTCCACCCTGCGGTCCTTGAGACCTATCTCTCCGGCGAAATGATCGCTGGTCTGCGGCGGAAAACAGAAGAGACCCTGGCGAACAACCTGCAAGATCTACGGACGGTGGAAGCAGCCGTAATGAGCTTCCTGCACGAGCGCCTTGCGAAAGCGCAGGCGGCTTAAAGAAGTGGGTCGGGTGGGACTCGAACCCACAACCAACGCCTTAAAAGGGCGCTGCTCTACCATTGAGCTACCAACCCGTTTCGGGGAGTCGTTTTCTAGTCCAGTTCAATCGCGGGCGCAAGCTGTGAGCACATCGCGCAGGCTTTGCCGTGGACGGTCCAGGCGGAAAACTTCCAGCCCAGCGCCGGCTGCGCCTTCCCCGTCGCGGACGGGATCGTCGCCCACATGGAGTGCTTCGGCTGCGGTGCAATGGTTCGACTCCAGGGCGCGCTCGAAGATGAGTGGGTCGGGTTTATCGGCCCCGACTTCGCTGGAGATAATGACCGAGGGGAAGAACTCCGAGAGGCCGAGGTGTTTCAGCACCATGCGCAGGCGGCCGTCGAAATTTGAGATCACCGCAAGCCGATGGCGCCCATGCAGGACGCGCAAAACCTCGAGCACTTCCGGATACAATTCCCAAACGCCCGCCTCCGCGAAGTAGGCGTAGACGATCTCGAAGTAGCGTTCGCGTTCCGCCGCCGGCAGGTCGGGTGCACAATCGGCGAGGACGCCCTGCACAAGTGTGCGCCACCAGCCTTTGTCGTCATCCGCGCGCGGCAAACCGGTGGCCGCGCGGGCTGGCATTTTTTTCCACATCGCAGCGAAAGCCCGGTCGAGTGCATCGGCTTCCAACGCCAGTCCCATTCGTTCGCCAGCGCGCGCATAGTGATAGCCGACACCTTTTGGCAGATGGAACAGAGTGCCGACGGCGTCGAAAAAAATCACCTTGGGCGCAAAACGGAGAGCCATGCATTGCGATTACGGGAGGCGTTCGATCGCGGCAAGAGGGGAAACGGTGCCGCGACATATTCTCCTTCGCGCGAAGGCCGGAAGCACCTAGCCTCCCGTGGCTTATGCAAATCGGGAACGAAGGGTTATCGCCAGAGCGTTGGACGCAAACCCATGGGGAAGAGATGGCCAACAGCGTCAGCCATGGGCTGGGCGTGATCGCGATTGCAATCGGCGCGCCGTTCCTGCTCCGGGAAGCGATCGAACGCGGAAGCACGCCGTTCCTGCTCGGTGCAATCGTCTTTATCGCCACCGTCCTGCTCCAGTATCTCGGCTCGGCGGTTTATCATTTCTGGCCGCGAACGCCGATGAAAGCTGCGCTGCAAACGATCGATCACTCGGCGATTTTCCTGCTCATAGCTGGGACCTACACGCCGTTCACGCTCGGGCCGCTCCATGGGCCATGGGGCTGGACGGTGCTTGTTTTCATTTGGGCTTTCGCGGTCTTCGGCGTGCTCCTTAAGACCCTGAAGGGCGCGCTGCACTGGCCGCGCCTCGGGATCGCGCTCTATCTTGGAATGGGCTGGCTGGTGCTGCTGGTGATCTGGCCGCTGGCCCTGCGAGTGCCGCGCGCGAGCCTTCTCTGGCTGGTCGCGGGAGGATTGATCTACACCGCGGGTGTCGTGTTTCTGGTTACGGACCGGAGGCGTTACCATCATTTTGTCTGGCACCTTTTTGTCCTGGGCGGGACCTGCTGCCATTACCTGGCGATCCTGAGTTACGCGGCGTGAGGGACGTTCTCGGCTGGGGAGTTGGACAAGCGGAACCGGGCCGTCTAATTAAAACCCCCATGCTGCCCGTCGAACACAACGATCCGATCAACGAGAAAATCCTCGCGATCTCCGAGGACAAAATCGAGGGCTTCCTGCGCGAGCCCTTCGCGGAAATCGCGCGACGCTCCGGAGTGGATGAGGAAACCGTGCGGGCACGGATCGCGGCCATGCTGGAAGCCGGGACGGTGCGGCGGGTGCGCCAGACGTTGCTGGCGACGAACCTCGCAGATGGCGCGCTCGTGGCCTGGAAAGTCGCGCCGGAAAAGATCGATGCGGCTTTCGATTACATGTCGCAAGACGATCCCTTCTCGGGCCACGTGGTCTTGCGCTCGACCGATACGGTGACACCGGGCTCGGAGTATAAACTCTGGACGACGCTGAAAGTGCCGCACGGTTTCTCTTTGCAGAAGCATGGAGAGATTCTGACGGAGAAGCTGGGCGCGGAGAGTTTTCGGCTCATGCCGGCGAAGGGAATTTTCACTCTCGGGGTCGGGCACGTGCGGCGGAAAAACGTGGAGCCCGGGAGCCGCGCAGAGCAACCCGCCACGATGGCGCCGGTGCATGTGGCGGAGTTGAGCGATCTGGAGTGGACCGTTCTCCTGGCTTTGAAACGCGAGTTCACTCCGGCGGAGATTACCGCTTCACCGTGGACTGCGCGCGCGGCGGAAGCAGGTGTGTCGCTCGAGGAATTTTGCCGCATCGCCGAGTCACTGAATGGGCGCAAGGTCGTGGGGCGTTTCTCCACTTTCCTGGAACATGTGAAACCGTCCGCCGGCGGCGTGCGGGTGACGCGGTTTAACGCGCTCTTTCACTGGGCGGTCCCGGCCGGGCGCGAACTGGAAGCGGGCGGCGAAGTGGGGCGGCATCACATTTTGACGCACTGCTATTGGCGCGAGGCGGGACCGGAATTTAAGAACGTGAACATCATGGCCGTGGCGCACGGGACCGATAAAGCGCTCCTCCTCGAGCACAAACGCGCGATCGATGAGCACCTCGCGGCGTCGGGCATACCTGTCTCCTACACGAATGTGTTTTGGGGTGGCCGGAGCGAGATCAAACCGTCGGAGATCTCACCGTTGGTCTATCGCGCCTGGTTGCAAAAGATGGGAGCAAACTGAGCGGATGCGCGCCCTGATCGAGAAGCTGGAGACCGGCGCGGACCTGAACGCGGGCGATATCTCGTATGCGGTCACGATGCTGCTTTCGGAGACGACGGCAGCCGACATGAAGGCCGATTTCCTGACCGCGCTCGACGAGAAAGGGGAGAGCCCGGAGGAGATCGCCGGCTTTGTCCAGCACCTGATCGACCGCGCGATCGATCCCGAGATTGACCCAAAGAGTTTGCCTGGACCGATGCTCGACGTCTGCGGAACGGGCGGCACCGGGCTGGAGATCTTTAACGTTTCCACCACCATCATGTTTATTCTCGCGGCGGGCGGCGCGGTGGTGGTGAAGCACGGCAATCGCAGCGTGACCTCATGCTGCGGGAGCGCCGATGTGCTGGAAGCGCTCGGGATTCAGTTGGAGTGGGGGCCGGAGGATTTGCGCGAGTGTCTGCAACGCCACGGCCTCGGATTCCTCTACGCGCGCACCTACCATCCCGCGTTCCGGGCGTTGGCCGAAATGCGGGCGCGATTGGCGCAGCAGAATCGACGCACGATTTTTAATCTCCTCGGCCCGCTTCTTAATCCAGCGCGGCCGGGCCGGCAATTGATCGGCGTCTACACGCCGCGCATGACGGGTATCTTCGCGGAAGTGCTCCGGCAACTGGGTCGCGAGCGCGCCTGGGTGGTGCACGGCTCCGTGGGCGAGGGGCGAGGGATGGACGACATCTCCACCTGCGGGCCGACGACGCTCGGCGAGCTGGTGGAAGATCGGGTTAACACCGCGGTCCTCGACACGCGCTGGCTCGGGATTCCAGAAGCGAACCTGGCCGATCTGCGCGGTGGCGATGCCGCCGAGAATGCGCGGACATTAACCGGTATCCTCAGCGGAGAGGTGCAGGGCGCGAAGCGGGATCTGGCGCTGGTGAATGCGGCGGGAGGCTTCGTCGCAGCAGGTCTGGTGGTGGATTTAGGCGAGGGAATCGTCCGTGCGCGTGAGCAAATCGAGAGCGGCCGCGCGCTGGAAAAGCTGCGCGCTTTGCAGGCTCATCGGTAAGGGGAAGCGCGGCGCCTAGTTCGGCCCGATCGGCGGCGCTGGCTCGGTATCGCCCATGTCGATCCCATGCTGCAAGCGGCTGTGCTTCTTTCCGTAGAGCAGATAAATCAGCACTCCCAAAGCCAGCCAGATGAAGAAGCGGATCCAGGTCAGGATCGGCAGGCTCAGCATTAAGGCCACGCACATGACCACTCCGAGGATCGGCAGGAGCGGAACCAACGGCACACGGAAAGGCCGGCGCCGACCTGGATCGGTCCGGCGCAAAACAAGGACGCCGATGCAGACCAGACTAAACGCGAAGAGCGTGCCGATGTTCGTCAGATCAGCCAGCGATCCGATATCGGTGAACAAGGCCACTCCGCCGACCACGAGACCCGGTCAAGATGGTGGTGACGTAAGGCGTGCGATAGCGCGGATGGAGCCGGGCGAAAAATTGTGGAAGCAAGCCATCCCGCGCCATCGCCATGAAGATGCGCGGTTGACCAAGTTGGAAGACGAGCAGGACCGACGTCATTCCGGCTAATGCCCCCGCGCTGACCAGAGCCACCGCCCATCGGCGCCCGGAGAAAGCGGTCGCCACTGCGGCGGAGTCGCCCATGATAGACGGTGTATTGTTTAATCCCGGTCAGCACGCCAGACATGAGCACGTAGAGGAGCGTGCAGATGGCGAGGCTCGCGATCATCCCGATCGGGAGATCGCGTTGCGGGTTTTTCGTTTCCTCCGCCGTCGTCGAGACCGCGTCGAAACCGATGAAGGCGAAGAAGACGATGGCGGCGCCGCTCATGACCCCGCTGAAACCGTTAGGCAGGAAGGGAACCCAATTCGGCGGACTGACCATGAAGGCGCCGAAGGCGATGAAGAATACCACGACCGCCAGTTTGATGATCACGACCACGGTATTCACCCGGGCGCTTTCGCGAATGCCGAAGATGAGCAGCGTGGTCACCGCCAGCACAATGAGAAACGCGGGCAGATTCAACGCCAGCGAATGCCCCATGATCGAAGGCAATGCTGTCGACGAGTAGCCGAGCAGCGCATCGCCTCCCGTGTTCACCAGATTGGCCGCCGTCCGCGAATCCGTCACCAGCCAGAGCGGGAATTCGAGCCCGAATAAACTGTAACAGAGCTTCACGAAATAACCGGACCAGCCCACCGCCACGGCCATGTTCCCGACCGCATATTCGAGGATCAGATCCCACCCGATGATCCACGCGATCACCTCCCCGAGTGTGGCGTAAGAGTAAGTGTAAGCCGAACCTGAGACCGGGATCATCGCCGCCAGCTCCGCGTAGCAAAGAGCGGCAAAGCCACACGCGATCGCCGCCACAATGAAAGAGAACACCACCGCCGGACCCGCCCCCGGCCGGCCCAGCGCCACTTCCGCGCCGCTCATCCACGATTGGATAAAGCTCAAAACCGGCGTGCCCCACTTCGAGGTCAACACCGCCGTCTGCTCGCCCGCCGCCGCCGTTCCGGTGAGCGCGAAGATGCCGGTGCCGATGATGGCGCCGATGCCAAGTGCCGTTAAATCCAGAGCGCTGAGCGAGCGCTTCATCTGCCGCTCGGGCGCCTCCGCTTCGCGGATGAGAAGATCGGGGCTTTTGGTTTTGAAAAACGAAGAGGCCATCTGGAAGCTTGAGATAAGTAGACCGGCGCTGCGTGCGAGGCGGCGAATCGTCTCACTGCCGTCCGGGGCCGGTCAATGTTTTCCGCTGTGCGAAATTGCGCGGTGATCCGCGCCAGACTGCCGACGGCTGCGCTTGTGAGCCGTGCGCTCGCATGTTAAACCCGCTGCATGGGTCGCCAATGGTTGCATGCAAAACGGGAAGTCGCGGGTCTGAAGAAGGGTCAGGTGACCGGCAAGCTCGTAAAGGAAATCATGGTCGCGTCGAAAATGGGCGGCGCCGATCCGAACGGCAACGCCCGCCTTTTCGCCGCGCTCGAGAAAGCGCGCCGCGCCAGCGTCTCGCGCGATGTGATTGAGCGCGCGATCAAAAAAGGCGCCGGGATCGGGACGGAGAAACTTTCGCTCGAGCACATCGTTTTCGAAGGCTATGCGCCGAAGAAAATCCCCGTCATCGTCGAAGTCCTGACTGATAACAAAAACCGCACCGCGCCCGAGATTCGCGTGCTCTTCAAGCGCGGCCAGCTCGGCGGCCCGGGCAGCAACAAGTTCCTCTTCGATCACGTCGGCCTGGTCGAAGCCCACCACTCCGATACCGCGGCGGACATCGAGGCGGCAGCGATCGAAGCCGGCGCGCAAAACGTCGAGCCGCTCACCCATTCCGAAAACGACGACATCCCCGCGGAGGCGATGGGCGCGCGTTTCATCACGGAAGCGACTGATCTTCACGCCGTCTCGCAATGGCTTTCCACGAATAGCTGGACCGTGGTCACAAGCGAGCTCGGTTACCTCGCGAAAACTTTCCCCGAGTTAAATGACGAAGACCGCACGCAGGTGGGCGAGTTCCTTCAGACTCTGGAGGATCACGACGATGTCCACCGGGTCTGGGCGGCGGTGAAGTAAAGCTATGTCCGACGAGGCGACCGAGATCATCGTCGGAGACAGTGCGATTGAATCGGTCACGCAGCCGCCGCGCCGTCGCGGGAGGGGCCGACGCCGGAAGTCGGCCGAAGCTCTCACGCACTGCGAAAATTGTGCGGCCCCTCTTTCCGGGGAGTACTGCGCGCAGTGCGGCCAGCACGCGATCGATTACCGCCGCTCGCTTTTTCAGGTCGTGGTGGACGCGGCCGATTCGTTCCTTAATTGGGATACGAAATTCGTCACGTCGCTCGGCGTTCTGATCACGCGCCCGTGGCGGCTGACGAACGATTTCAATGCCGGCCGCCGGGTGCGCTACATCCATCCGCTTCGCCTCTACCTGCTCGCGAGCATTGCCTTTTTCCTCCTCGCGAAACTCATCAATCTCGCGCCTTCCAACGCGGGAAATCTTACGATCGATCTCTCGACTGAGGACCGGGCCGCGATCGATGCCTCCCTCGATAAATTAGTCGCGCCGGACTCGCCCCTTCGCCCCGAGCAACGTGCCAAGATTGAAACCGCGCGGGCTCGCTTTCTCCAGCCCGAAGGCTCGGTCATTCCGGATGAGCGAAAGAAATTGGACACCCTCATCAGCCGCCTCCCACGGCTGGCGGACAAGGATGAACTCGGTCGCACCGATCTCGAGAAACTCGATCGGATTCTCGCGCAGATCCCCGACGAAGCCCCGGCCGCAGCGGAAGGTCCGTCGCCGGCAAACGGACTCACTCTGCCTGCCTCACCTTCTCCCACGGCCGCGCCGATCTTTCAGTATGACGGCGCGGGGAACGACGGCAGCCCCTTCGGCGCCTGGTTGGAGAAACGGGTGAAGGAAAAAGTGGGTGAGGACGGCACCAAGGTGCAGCTCTTCCTCGACACTCTTCGCAGCAACATCCCGACCATGATGCTGGTCTGCATCCCGTTCTTCGCCTTCATCCTAAAGTTCTTGTACCTCTTTCGGCGCCGTTATTACATCGAGCACCTCGTTTACGCGCTGCACATCCACGCCTTCGCCTACATGGCGACCGTCGCGATCACATTGTTGGGGATGGGAACGCTGCGCGTCCTTCCGGCAGCGCAGCCGTTTCTGGCGGTCGTCCTCACCCTCGCCGCGGTGGTGCTGGTATTTCTCTCCGTCCGTCGCGTCTATGGCCAGGGCTGGCTCCTCACCAGCTTCAAATTTTTCGTCGGAGCAATCCTGTATCTCTTTGTCCTCGCCCTCGGGGTGGGGGCCACGGCGCTCGTCACGCTTCTCCTTCCGTAACTCAAAGGGCGGCCGCCGCGATCATCTCCCGCGCCTTGGTCAGGGCGGCCTCGATTTGCGTTGGCTCTTTCCCGGCGCCGCGCGCGCTGTCAGGTCGTCCGCCGCCTTTGCCGCCCACGATCGGCGCGATCTGTTGGATAATTTCGTTCGCGCGCAGCTTCGCGGTCATTTCTTTCGGCACCACTGCCACGAGGTCGACCCGGCCATTGCCGGTGCTCGCGAGGACCATCGGGACCGGCAACTTTTGCTTCAGGACGTCGGCTAATTGCTGCAAGAACGCGCCGTCAGCGTCCGGCACCTCGAGCACCAACGAGGACGTCTCCCGCGTGCGCAGTCGCCAGGTCCCCAGCCAGCGCGGTCGCGCGCTCCCGCAGGGCGGCTTCGCCCGCCTTTGCGTTTTGCTTTTCCCACTCATGCACTTCGGTCTCTACCCGGTGCAAATGCGCCGCACGCTCAGTGATGGATTGCACCGCTGCGCTTGAGTCTGTTTTCACGAACAGCGGCAACGCCGCCAGCTCCGCTTTCTTATTCTTGAGCGCCGCAAACTTTTCCTCCTGCCTCGCAAATTCCGTTTCTGCCCAGTGCAGAACTTGTTCGCCCGCCACCGCTTCGATGCGACGGATGCCGGCCGCGATCGCCCCTTCGCTCACAATTTTGAAGGAGCCAATGTCTCCCGTGCTTCGCACATGCGTGCCGCCGCAGAGTTCCATGGAGTAGCCGTTGAGCGCGCCGGCTTCCCCGCCGATTTGCACTACGCGCACGGTATCGCCGTATTTGTCGCCGAAGAATTGCTGGATATCCGCGCGCTGCTTCGCTTCCGCATACGGGATCTCGATCCAGGAGACGGTCGCTTCTTCGGCGATCCGTTCGTTCACCATTTTCTCAACCGCGCCCACCTGCTCCGGCGTGAGCGCTCCGCTCGCGAAATCGAAGGTCAGCTTCTCCGGGCCCACGTAACTCCCTTTCTGGACCGCTTCGCGCGAAACGATTTCGTGCAGCGCCCAGTGCAAGAGATGCGTCACGCTGTGGTGCCGCTGGATCGCGTGCCGTTTCGACGAATCGAAGCGCACCGTGACGTGATCGCCCACCGCCGGGGCGCTGGAACCGTCCAGGAAGTGCAGCCAGGTCTGACCGGCCTTCCGCGTTTCCGCGATGCGCCAGCGCTCCCCGTCCTTCGTGATTTCTCCAGCATCGCCGACCTGCCCGCCCATCTCGGCGTAGCAAACGGAGTTGTTCAAAACCACAGCCGTGCGGCCTTTCACGTCCAACACCTCGAGCACATCGGCGCCGGTGTGGTCGTGTTCGTAACCGAGGAAGATGGTTGCGCTAGCCCCATCCTTTTCCGCCAGCTCGATCGTCGTTTTCTTCTGCGCCGAGCGCGCGCGGCTGCGCTGCTCTTCCATTAAAACTTCGAAGCCAGCAGTATCCACCGTCAACCCTCGCTCGCGCGCCATGAGTTCCGTCAGATCGAGCGGAAAGCCCTGTTCGTCGTAAAGCCGGAAGGCAAATGCCCCGGAGATCGTGGCACCCGAGAGACGTGCGACTTCGCCTTCGAATAGCGCTATCCCTTTATCGAGTGTGCGGTTGAAGGATTCCTCTTCGCGCTTCAGCGTCTCTTTGATCATCGCCTGCTTCGCGTGCAGCTCGGGAAAGACTGCGCCCATCGTTTGCGCGAGCACGTCCACCAGTTGGAAAAAGAACGGCTCATGAAAGCCAAGCGTCCGCCCGTAACGAACCGCGCGACGCAAGATGCGTCGCAGGACGTAGCCGCGGCCTTCGTTGGATGGCTGGATGCCATCCGCGACCGCGAAGCTGAGGGTGCGGATGTGGTCCGCCACTACGCGAAAGGCGACATCGGTTTTTTCCTGCTCGCTGTCGCCGGTGCTGCCGGCCTGGGGCAACGTGGAGGCGTAGCGCCGACCGCTTAGCTTCTCGATTTCATCGAAGATCGGACGAAAGACATCAGTCTCGTAATTGGAGATGAGGCGCGAAAAATCGGTAAAGCCTTTCGTCCCCTGGATCATTGCCGTGACGCGCTCGAAGCCCATCCCGGTATCGACGTGTCGCGCCGGGAGCGGCACGAAGGTGCCGTCCGCATTCGCGTTGAACTGGATGAAAACGAGGTTCCAGATCTCGATGCAACGCGCGTCGCCCATGTTGACGAGCGCGCCCTTGGTGTCGCCGTTGGGCGTGAGATCGATGTGCAACTCGGAGCACGGGCCGCAGGGGCCGGTGTCGCCCATCATCCAGAAGTTGTCCTTCTTGTTTCCGTTCACGATCTGGACCGCGGGATCGAGTCCGGCTTTGGTAAAGAGTCGCGCCCAGTGGTCGTGCGCTTCCTGGTCGAACTCGCTCGGGTCGCCCGGCCCCGGTTTGTAGACCGTGGCATAGAGCCGCTGCGGCGGGAGGCCCCAGCGTTCCACCACTAATTCCCAAGCCCACTCGATCGCTTCTTTTTTGAAATAATCGCCGAAGCTCCAGTTCCCCAGCATCTCGAAAAACGTGTGGTGATACGTGTCGAGTCCCACATCGTCGAGATCGTTATGTTTGCCGCCCGCGCGGATGCACTTTTGCGTATCGGCGGCGCGCGGCGGCTGATAGGGCGCGCTTTGTTGGCCAAGGAAGATGGGCACGAACTGGTTCATGCCCGCGTTCGTGAAAAGCAGGTTCGGCGAATCTGGCAGGAGCGAGGATGAAGGCACAATCGAGTGCTCCTTCTCGCGAAAGAAATCGAGGAAGCTCTGGCGGATTTGGGCGGAGGTCTTCATGCGGGGGAAGACGGTAGCGCGGTTCTGCGAGATTTCATCAGTGCCCGAGCTCGCGGAGCGGGGCAGAAGTCGTTCGGTTTGACGAACGATTTCGCGCGCAGACGATCTTCGCATGAAGCAGGATCTCGTCTTCGATCTGCAACGGCTCTATCCGCAAATTTACCTGGCGTGTCACGTTGATCATGTCCGCGCGCGCTCGACCGAATGGCGACTCTCCGCGCGCGATTCTTCGCTCCTCGCGCATCTCGATCGGAAGGAAGGCACCAGCCCGCGCGCGCTCGCTGCGCACCTGGATGTCGCGCCATCCACTCTCTCGGCTTCGATTACGCGCCTGACCGGGCTCGGTTACCTCCGCAGTCACGCGTCGAAGGTGGATAAACGACAACGCCAGCTGCGCCTGACCGATCTCGGCGCGGAGGCGATGGCCGCGACCTCCGTGCTCGACGGGGAACGGGTGGAAGCCCTCGTGGCCAACTTAACCGATGAAGAAGTTGAGATTGCCACGCATGGCTTGCGGCTGCTCGCACGCGCTGCGCGACAGACAAAGAAATGCTCATGAAAATCACATTGCTCATCTGCGGCCTGCTGGTGGCGCTGGTTGCCCTCGTCCTCATCATCGGTGCAATGTTGCCGCGCTCGCACCGGGCAGCCCGGCAGATAACGCTTCATCAGCCCGTGAACGACGTCTACGCGACCGTGCGCGACTTCAGTTCCGCCGCGTCCTGGCGGAGCGATTTAACCCGCGTGGAGATGCTCGATACCCGGCACTTTCGCGAGCATTCGAAAAACGGAACCGTGACCTACGAAATTCTGGAAGAGGTGCCGAACGAAAAACTCGTAACGCGCATCGTCGATCGCGACCTCGGCTACGCAGGTTCATGGACCTACGAGTTTCTCACCCAGGAAAATCGGACCCTTGTCCGCATCACAGAAGATGGCGAGGTGTCGAATATCCTCTTTCGTTTCATGTCGCGATTCGTGTTTGGCCATGTGGCCACGATGGACGCATACCTGCGCGCGCTGGCGCTCAAGTTCGGTGAAACCGCAAAGCCCGAGTAGGCGAGACGCAGCTTACTTCTTGTCTTCGTCCAGCTTGGCCAAAACCGCGGCTTCGATCTCTTCGTAAAGCGCGCGGTCATTTTTGAGCGCTTCTTTCCCGGCGTCGCGGCCTTGCGCGAGCTGGGTGCCTTTGTAGCTGAGCCAGGAGCCGCGCTTCTCCACGATCTGCTTCTCGAGCGCGAGATCGAGCAGGGCGCCGGTGGAGGAGATGCCCTCGTTATACATGATGTCGAACTCAGCTTCGGTGAATGGCGGCGCGACTTTGTTCTTCACCACTTTCACGCGGGTGCGGTTACCGGTGACGACGCCGTCCGTCTGCTTGATCGCGCCGATGCGGCGGATATCGATGCGAACGCTGGCGTAGAACTTGAGCGCTTTCCCGCCGGGCGTTGTCTCGGGATTACCGAACATGACGCCGATCTTCTCGCGGATCTGGTTGGTGAAAATGCAGCAAGTGCGCGCTTTGGAGATGAGCGAGGTGAGCTTGCGCATCGCGGCGCTCATGAGGCGGGCCTGCGCGCCGACGGTGGAATCGCCGATCTCGCCTTCGAGTTCCTGTTTGGTCACGAGAGCGGCGACGGAATCGAGCACGATCACGTCGAGCGCATTGGAGCGGACGAGCGTCTCGACGATGCGGAGCGCTTCCTCGCCCGAGCTGGGCTGGGAGACGAGCAGATCGTCCATATCCACGCCGAGACGGCGCGCGTATTGCGGGATCGAGCGCGTGTTCGACGTCGATAAACGCCGCCAGCCCGCCGCGTTTCTGCGCCTGCGCGATGACGGTGAGCGTGAGCGTGGTTTTACCCGACGATTCCGGCCCGTAAACTTCCACCACCCGCCCACGCGGGAAAGCCGCCGACGCCGAGGGCGCGATCGATGAGAATGTTCCCCGTCGGGATCACTTCGATGTCGACAATCTTATCATCTCCCAGCCGCATAATGGCGCCGTCGCCGTAGTCTTTCGCGATCTGCTGGATGGCGAGATCGAGGTTCTTGTTGCGGGCGACGATGAGCTTGTCTTCGCTCGATTTTTCTTCGGTTTTGGTGGCCATAAAGGGAGTCTCCTACCTACTGCGGATTACCAGAATGCGCCAAGCAGAAACGTCCAGGCTGCTGGAATTGAGGCGGAGCTGATTCCCTAAAAGAAAAGCCGCAGACTCGAGAGCCTGCGGCTTTTAGGGATTGCTGACCTGTGAGATGGCGCTTTAGGCGACTGCGATCTTCCGAGGCTTCACTTGCTCAGCCTTCGGCAGCGTGAGCGTGACCACTCCTTGCTCGATCCGGGCGTTGATTTTGCCGGTATCGATGGAGGGATCCAACTCGAAGGCGCGGCGGAAGTTTTCGCGCCGCGATTCGCGATGGATCAGCGTGCCCTGGATGGCAGGACGCGAGCGGCGGCCGATGATCGTGAGCTCGTTGCTTTCCACCCACATCTCGAGGCCTTCCTTGTTCACGCCCGGCATTTCCACCTGCAAGGTGTAACCATCGCCGTTCTCCTGCACGGTCGCGTTCGGAGCGATGAATCGCTCACTCGCTTCGTGCCCATTGCTAGCTCCTGTCTCTTTGCGATTTTCGCGAACTAATGTGTCCATGGTTTTGTCCTTTCTTAGAATCGTTTTCCGTTAGTCGACGTTGACGGGGATTTGCTTCGGTTTCACTTCTTCTGCCTTGGGCAGAGTCACGGTCAGGATGCCGTCTTTGTAAGAGGCGTTCACCTTGTTCGCATCCACGCGCGTCGGGAGGGAGATGCTGCGGCGGAATTTCCCGACAAAGCGCTCCGTCCGCTCATTCTCTTGCGAGGAGGACTCGTTTTTGCGTTCGCCGCTGATCGTCAGCATTCCGTCCTGCAGTGAGATCTCGAGATCCTCTTTCCGCATGCCCGGAAGCTCGACCACGGCCACGACATCATCGTTGGTCTGGTAGAGATCGAGCGCGGGCGTCCAGCCAGTGAAGAGCTGAGTCTGGCGCGCGCCCGGGAGCGCGGCAGAGCCGTCGAAAAGGCTGTTAAACTCGTCGCGGAGGTTCGCCAGCCGATCGAACGAACGCCACAGTGAAACATCAGGTGTTTGATAACGAATTAAGCTCATTTTGTTTGTTCCTTTCTTGGTGAAATTGTTCGCGTTTTCTAAAAGCTAAGGAGATGCCACTCGGCGCGGCACGACCCGACACGGCTGTAAGTGTCTGAGTCCGAAATAATTTCGAAAAGTCGCCGGGATTCTGCGTGTCGGTGCACCTGTGACGACGTGTCACGATCCTGCCGCATGAGCTCCCGAAATTGTGCCAATGATGCACGACGGAGGAGCTGCCCGCTGATTGCCGAAAGAGACCGGAAGGCGTATGGCTGACCTCATGAGCATCGCGGACGACGAAGCCTTCATGCGCCTTGCACTGGAGGAGGCGCGGAAAGGCGCGGGCGCGACCAGCCCGAACCCAGCCGTGGGCGCCATCCTGGTGGTGAAAGGAAAAGTGGTGGCGCGCGGTCATCACGAAGGCGCAGGGCAGCCGCATGCAGAAGCGGTCTGCCTCGCGGCCGCCGAAGCGTCGTTGCAGAAAAAAGGCGTGCTCTATGTCACGCTTGAGCCTTGTTCCACCACCGGGCGCACGCCTCCGTGCACAAAGGCGATCATCGCCGCGGGCATCCGGGAGGTGGTCATTGGCACGATCGATGTCAATCCGCGACACGGCGGGCGCGGAATAAAAGTTCTGGAAGCAGCGGGGATCAAAGTGCGCGTAGGCGTGCTGGAGCAGGAATGCCGGGCTCTGAACGAGGCCTTTAATCATTGGATCCAAACCCGGCGACCTTACGTGATCGCGAAGTGTGGCATGAGCCTCGACGGCCGCCTGACGCGACCGCCGGAGGAGAAGCAATGGCTCACGAGCGAAGCGGCCCGCGAGCATGCGAACCGTTTCCGGCTGCATGTGGATGCGATCCTGGTAGGGGCAGAAACGGTGCGGAAGGATAATCCGCGTCTGACCGTGCGCGCAGTGCCGACAAAACGCCAGCCGTGGCGCGTGGTGCTGACGCGGTCTGGCGAGCTGCCGCCGCGGTCGCACTTACTGAAGGATCGACACGCGGAGCGGACTCTGGTGTTTCGCGATAAAACGCTGCCAGCGGTGATGGAGGAGCTGGGTCGACGCGAGATCACCAGCGTCTTGATCGAAGGCGGCGGGGACATCCTGGGACAAGCGCTGGACGCGCGCGTGATCGATCGGGTGCACATTTATCTCGGCCCGCTCCTCACTGGGGGCCCGGTGGTGTCGTTCGGCGCGCGCGGCTTTGGCTCCACTCTGGAAGCGGCGCGCCTGCACGATGTGCGCTACGAGCGGATCGGCTCAGATATTTTTTACTCAGGCAAACCAATTTACGGGACCCCTCGATCCGAATAATCTAAAGGCCGGTGCGTCTGAAGATGAACAGCAAACGCAACACAACCATGGAGGCATACATGAACTGGAAAAAACTTCTCATCATCGCCATCGCGATCGTCGGTTTTGGTTTCGGAGCGGCGCCAGCTTCGCAGGCCGGCAATATTAGCGTCGGGATCGGCATCGGCGTGCCGGTCGGTTACGGCTACGGGAATGGGTATTACGGCGGCGGACATTATTACGGCCGTCCGGTTTACTCGTCCTACGGCTACGCTCCGTATTACCGCTCAAATCGACGGCACTACCGCCGCGGGCATTACGTGCGGCGTCACTCGCACTGGCGGCATGGACGGCGCTTTTATTGCACCGCGCGCCACAATCGCGGCTACCGCTACTAAACACCCGGCCATCGGGTAGAAATGAAAGCCGGCTGGTTTCCCCAGCCGGCTTTTCTATTTATTCGAACCCCGCGACGGCGTGGGGAATGTAAGGAGCTTCCAAAGCCGCGATTTCTTCGGGCACGAGAGAGACATCGAGAGCGGCAATCGCATCGTCGAGATGGGAAAGCTTTGAAGCGCCGATAATAGGCGCGGTGATCGCCGGCTGATGGAAAAGCCAGGCCAGCGCGACTTGCGCTGGAGGGAGGCCACGTCCCTCGGCCACTTCGTTGACCCGCTCCACTACCAGCGCATCGGCCTGACGGGTCTTGGCGTAGAGCATCCGACCGTAGGCGTCAGTTTTTTCGCGATCAGTGCTGGCTTCCTCCTTCCACGGACGAGTGAGTTTTCCGCGAGCGAGCGGGCTCCACGGAATGACGGCGATCTTTTCTGCTGCGCAAAGCGGCAACATTTCGCGCTCTTCTTCCCGGTAAAGGAGATTGTAGTGCGGCTGCATTGAGACGAAGCGGGCCCAGCCATTCTGCCTGGAGATATGGAGGGCTTGGGCGAATTGCCATGCGAACATGGAGGAAGCGCCGAGGTAGCGCGCTTTGCCCGCTTTCACGACATCGTGCAACGCTTCCAGCGTCTCTTCGATGGGCGTCTCATAATCCCAGCGATGGATTTGGTAGAGATCGACGTAATCCGTTCCGAGGCGCCGCAGGCTATCATCGATCGCGCTGAAGATCGCTTTGCGCGAGAGACCGCCAGTGTTCGGTCGATCGCGCCAGGGAAAGAAGACTTTGGTCGCGAGCACGATCTCGTCGCGCTTCGCGAAATCGCGTAAGGCGCGCCCGACAATTTCCTCGCTCGTGCCATCGGAATAGCTGTTCGCGGTGTCGAAGAAGTTAATCCCGAGATCAAGCGCGCGTTGAATGAATGGCCGGCTCTCCTCCTCATTTAGCGACCACGGATGACTGCCGCGCTCCGGGACGCCGTAAGTCATGCAGCCGAGAGCGAGACGGGAAACTTTCAGGCCGGTGGCGCCGAGATTCAGATATTGCATGGGGAAGAGGAAGGCGCGGCTTTGATCAACGAGCGGTTATTCGGAGCGGTCGTAGAAGAGGATGTTAACGAGCAGGACGATGCCGGCGCTGGCCGCCGCGAGGAAGAGCAGGATCGCCAACCCCGGATAACCCCAGATCTGGAAGGAGGTTTCCACGCGCATCATCATGGCCGCGCCGACAATCAAAGCCGCAATGATGAGGCCGACCGTGATCCGATTGGCCACTTTTTGGAAACCGACCACGAGCGTCTTTTCATCGATCGCATCGACCGAGACTTTGAGTTCATTATTTGCGACGGCGTCGAGGATTTTGTTGATCCGGGCCGGGAGGCGTTGCAGGAGGTCTTTCAGCTCGAGGACGCCGCTGAAGAGGTTGCCGGGCGAGAGGCTTTTCATCAGCCGCTGCTGCATGATTTTGGCCGCGTTGCGACGGATGGACGCGTTCGGATCGAAGTCCGGCGCAATGGCGCGGCCGACCTGGTCGAGATTGAGGAGCGTTTTGCCGAGCATGGTGAGCTCGGAAGGGACGCGGATGTTATTCTCGCCCGAGATCTGGGTCACTTCGAGGACGAGACGACCCACCTGCATCTGGTTTACGGTGGCCCCTTGCTGCTGCGCGACGATCTCGCCCAGGCTGCGGCGAAACTTCGTTTCATCGAAGTCCGCCTTCTTCTCGCCGATTTTGATCGCGATATCGGAAGCCTCTTCCGGGCGGCCTTCGGCGATGGCGAGCAAGAGTTGCAGGAGCTGCTCTTGCAGGCCGGGGCCGATACGGCCCACCATCCCGAGATCGATCAAGGCGATGCGGTAATCGTCGGTCAAAAATACGTTCCCTGGGTGCGGATCGGCATGGAAGAAACCGTTCACCAGGATCTGTTCGAGGTAAGCGCGGAAGAGTTCCTCGGCGAGGTCTCCGCCATCGAATTCCATCCGCGCGAGCGGACTTAGATCGGTCACCTTTTTGCCATGGACATACTCCATCGTGAGGACGCGGGAGGTGGAGTAATCGAGGATTGGCTCCGGCACGATGACGCGTTCGAATTCCGCCAGATCAGCGCGAATGGCGGTGAGGTTGCTGGCTTCCTGTCGGTAATCCAGCTCGCGGAGAAGGCTTTTCCGGAATTGGTCGAGCATCTCGCCAAACTCATATCGCTTCCCAAATTCCGTGTGGTTATCGAGGAATTCCGCGATCTCCTCCAGGGAGTCGAGATCCTCGATCATGCGCTCGCGGATGCCCGGGCGCTGGACCTTCACGGCGACCTGACGGCCGTTGCGCAAGCGGGCCTTATGGACCTGCCCGAGGGAGGCCGCGGCCATGGGTTCGGATTCGAATTCCGAGAATGCTTTCGAGAGCCGCACGCCCAGCTCGCTCGCGACAATCTTTTCCACTTCATCGAAGCCGAACGGTTCCACTTTATCCTGCAAGCGGGTCAGCGCTTCGATGTAAGCCTGCGGCATCAGCTCCACGCGAGTGGAAAGGAGTTGGCCGAGCTTTACGAAGGTGGGGCCGAGCTTTTCGAGATCGTCGGCGAGATCGTCCGCTTTCGCTTTTTCCTTTGGGGTGGCGCGCTGCTCGGCGTCGAGTGTTTCGTCCAGGCCGCTTTCCTTGACGAGATCGGACCGGCCGTATTTGACGAAGAGCCAGGCGATCTGGCGATAGCGATTGAGGTGCTGTGGTTTCAGAGAGATGGCCATAAATAAAAAAGGATGCCGGCCACGCTTGCGCTGCCGGCATCCAAAGAAACGAAATTGGGAGGCCTTGTGGCCTCGTGCGAAAGAGGGGTTATGCGGTCGCGGGCTGAAAGCTGGCTTTGTCGTCCACATCCAGCCACTCGAAGAGCGTCGTTTTCGCAGGGTCGAGGTCGTGCGGTTTCACCTGCTCGACGAACCACTCGCGCTTCTCGGGATTGTCATAGGGATTCAGCGCGATCATTTGCTCAGACCAAGCCTTGATCTCATCCGGCGACTTCGTTTCGCCGTTGCGGTCCAGCCATTGCGCGAGTTCCTCATCGCTGGCGCCTTTTTCGATCTCGGCTTTCAAGGCATCCCCGGTCACGCCTTTCCAGCTGAAAAGCACATTATCGAGCGGGCAATCGAAGTGGTATTCCCCCAGGTTCCCCCAAAGCAGGGCGCGGCCCTTATCGATCGCGCGGCCGAGGATCACATAGCCTCCCACTTCTGTCCTCGGGCTGCGCGGTGCCTCCTGGGTTAAATCTTTCCCACTTTGCTTGCTGGTCATGCCGGAAACTTACGGCGGGGAGCTCTTTAAGCAATTTAACGGAGGGTTTTTGCATTTAGAGACGCTCGATTCCTCGCGGCGCGCGAATTGATTGGATATGAGTGATAACAAGCAAAGCATTTCCACCCTAAATAGCGTCATCGAAACTCTGAAAGACGGTCAGGAAGGTTTCCGCCAGGCGTCCGAGGCCGTAAAAGATTCGAACCTGAAGTCGCTCTTCAATGAGCTCTCTCTGCAACGTTCCAAGTTTGCGGGCGAGCTGCAGAGTCAGGTCATCCAACTGGGCGACTCGGCTCCGGAAGATTCCAGCAGCACCGCCGGCGCCTTGCACCGGGCCTGGATCAACATGAAATCGGCCATCACCAGCCAGGACGACCACGCGATTCTCGCGGAGTGCGAGCGCGGCGAAGACTCCGCGGTGGCTGAGTACAAAAAGGCCATGGAAGCGGAGCTGCCGGCCGATGTGCGGAGCGTGATTTCCCGTCAGCAGACCGAAATCAAAGCCGCGCACGACAAGATCAAGGCCCTGCGCGACGCGCGGAAGTCGAGCTAAGCGGACGCGCTTTTAGCGCAGTTATTTCACAGGCGGGTCGTGCTTGGCGCGATCCGCCTGTTTTGCGTCCACCCCGGAGTGTGGGTGCAGACGAGCTCGGGCCTGTGCTGTTATCGTAATGCGCAAAAAGAGGTCGTTCGCGCAGTGTGCCGGCTCTCTAGTTGGCGCCCCGAAAAAAAGGGCGGCCCTCGTCGAGGGCCGCCCTTTCCAATGGATGCCGAAGAATTCCTTACACGCGGCGCCGGGCCCGGACCGCCGCGAAGGCGAGACCCGCGCCGCTCAAAACGAAGAGCGCTGTGGTGGAAGGCTCGGGGACGACCGCATTGCCGCGAATGATGATGCCGATGCCCTGGCTGTTTTGGCCAAGAGTGCGGGAGTCGGTGGAAGCGAAGTTAAAATCCGTCCGCCCGCTGGCGTTGCGGTAGTAGCCCTGGTTCGGCGCCGTGCCGGTGGTGATCTGCCCGGCCGCGTAGCCGCCATTCACATTGTAGGTGATGAGGGAAGTCAGGTTGGTATTGTCCGCCAAACCCGTGCCGGTATCCCCCTGGAAATTCTGGACGAAGCCCCAATTGGTGCCAGCGCCGCCGATGAGTGTGATCGGGGTCGCGAGGGTGACGTTAAAGGTATAGAAGCTGTTCGCGGCGGCCACGAGCGGTCCCAGATTGATGGTCAAAAGCGGGCCTGCGGGGTTGCTGAAGACGTTCGCCGCCGTGGGGGTGACGGTGTTATAGAACTGAATCCGGTCCACGATGTTGTTGTAGTTCGCGGCTGCAACCGATCCGAGATAGATCGTGAGGGACGTGATCTGAAACGAGGTGGTGCCGGCGGGGAGACTGTTATTCGTAAACGCATCTCCCATGTAGGTGCGGGGCTCGGTGCCGCTGAAGGTGAAATTCGTGGCAATGCTGAAAGTGTCGAGCACAGCCGTCTGGGCGTGGAGCGGGCGGACCGCTGCCATGGTGAGGAGGGTGAGGAAGAGGAGAGTGCGGGAGATAAATGAGAGAGACATTGGGTGTTTTTTGATTGGTGCTCGTGGTTATCAGGAAAGCGTGAAATCTGTCCAATATTTTTTCCGCGATGACCAAAACTTTTTTCCCATCCAGATTTGATAGCCGCCGCGATATGGGCGCCGCCGCATGGTGAGACGCGCGGGCAGTTTGTTAGTTTCGGGCCACGGATGAGCACGGATCAGGTGGCTGAGGATTCCAACTGCGGCAAATCCGCGAACCCAGAGCTGCGGCGCGCGCTTATAGACTCAATCGCTCGCGCAGTTCCTGGGCGCGGCGGCGGGCGACTTTGACCTCGGGATCGGACTCGCCCAGCCGCAGGAGCAGCCCGCCATCAAACCACGGCTCGATCTTGCGCACGAATCGCAGGTTGATGATGTGCTGCCGGCTGACGCGCAGGAATTGCTGCGGATCGAGCCGCGCTTCCAGAGTCTGGAGAGTGCGCGGAATGAGCGGCCGATTCTCCGCAAAGTAGACGCGCGCGTAGTTGCCTTCGGATTCGAGGAGACGGATCTCGCTCACGCGCACGAGCCAGCAGCGCTCGCCGTCTCGGAGGAAGACCTGGTCGCTTTCGTTGAGAGGCGCGGCGGCGGGCGTGGTGTCGGCTGAAGTTTCGTCGGATTGCAGGCGCGCGAGGGCTTGAGCGAGGCGCGCGGGATCGATCGGTTTGAGCAGGTAATCGAGCGCGCCGAAATCGAAGGCTTTGAGCGCGTATTGATCGTAGGCGGTGGTGAAGATGACGCGTGGGGCGTCGGCTAAATTTGCGAGTAATTCGAAGCCGGTCCGGCCGGGCATTTGCACATCGAGGAAGATGAGGTCGGGGGTGAGGGCGCGGATTTTCTCCTCGGCCTGCTCGGCGTTGGCGGCTTCGCCTACGATCTCGATTTCCGGATGCGCTTTCAGGAGGCGGCGCAACTCGGAGCGGGCGAGGCGTTCATCATCGATGAGCAGTGCTTTCACGATTTGGTGGCGGGAAGGATCATGCGCGCTTCCACCCAACCAGGTCGGGAAACGCGAAGATCGAGCGATGCGCGTTCGGCAAACAGGAGGCGAAGGCGCGTGCGCAGATTGGCGAGACCCACCCCGGTCGAGCCGGTGGCGGATTCTTGCAGGGCGCCGGTGTTTTGCACGGAGACTTCGAGCGTTCCATGCACGAGCGCGACGCGGAGCTCGATGCGACTCGCGCCGCTCTCGCGCGAAACGCCGTATTTGACGGCATTCTCGACCAGCATCTGCAAGGCGAGCGGCGGAACGAGATACGGCCCAGCCTGCGGATCCAGCGCGCGTTCCACGGTAAGGCGATCCTCGAAGCGGATCAGCTCAAGCGCGAGATATTGCTCCACGGTTTCGATCTCCTCGGCGAGCGGGACTAACGAGCGTTCGCCCGATTGCAGATGGTAACGCAGGATGGCCGCTATCTGGGTGATTGCATCCTGGGCTCGCGGCGGATCTTCCACGACCAGGGCGCGGAGGCTGTTGAGCGAATTAAAAAGGAAATGCGGGTTGAGCTGGCTCTTCAGGCCGCGCAGCTCCGCTTCGGCGAGGGCGGTTTGTGTTTGATAACGCTCAAGTTCCATCCGGCGCTGCCGCTTGAAGTAAGCGACGCCGAAGTAGATGCCGGACCACAGCGTCAGGATGATGAAGTCATTAAAAATGAACCCGACTGCAGCGGCGACGGTGGCGCCGAAGGTCTTCGACCAGGGCGGGGTCCCGGAAGGAGGCAGGACGATAAAATAGGTCCAGACGATCGCGACGAGGATGAGGGCAAGGCCAAGATTCGTGGCGATGACGCGTGGGAGGAGGCGGGCGATGGGCAGATCGATCCAGCCGTGACGCAGGATAAGAGCGCGCAATCCATGGGTGAGAAGCAGGCCGGAGCCGCCGAGGAGGAGGTAGCCGCCGACGGTGTTCCAACTGATCGCGGAGTAGCTCCCGCTGATCAGGACGAGAAAGAGAAAGAATGCGCCCCAGCCGCCGGCCTGGCACCACCAATAGGCGGCAGGCGGGCGCGGCGGCGTGGAGCGGTTCTTCATGAGAGCGGTCTAACGATTAACGGGCGGCGAGTTCCTGATCGAGCGTGGCGTAGAAGCCGGTGGGATCGTCGATCATGATGAAGTGTTTCGCTTTGTCGAAGAACTCGAAGCGGGTCTGGGGCGCGTTGGCGAATTGGCTTTTGTAGTTCGCTTCCAGCGCAGGGCGAGGCGCATATTGCAAGAGCTGTCCCAAAGCGCCGAGCACGAGGAGCGGGCATTTGATTTTCCCGAGGTCGGGCCGCAGATCGGTGCCGATCAATTCGCTCATGGCCTGGGCAACGGTGGCGCCATCGGATTTCGCCGTCATTTCCGCGACGCGTTGGGCATCTTCAGGTTTGGTCACCATCGAAGGGATGACGACTTCGCGCTGATACTTTGCGAATTGCTCCGGGTTTTGGCCGCCCATCTGGCTGCGCATGGCGGCAGCGCCTTTCTTCGCGGCGGCGGCGTCATTCACGCCAGGCATCATGACGGCGGCTAAAAATGGGAGACCGTCCACGGAGACGATGGCTCCGGGCAGCTCGGGCGCTTGCTCAGCGATGGCGAGCGCCAGGGAGCCGCCGAGACTATGGCCAACGATGACGGGCTTCTCTAACTTCTGCGCCCGGAGGTAGGCGATGAGCTGGTCCCGCACATCGTCCATCAGGTGCTCGGTCTTGGCCGGGGGCAAGCCGCCGAAGCCGGCGATGGTGACGACGTGGCATTCGTATCGGCC
Organism: uncultured Verrucomicrobiae bacterium; assembly: GCA_963730385.1. Lineage (GTDB taxonomy): Bacteria > Verrucomicrobiota > Verrucomicrobiia > Chthoniobacterales > UBA10450 > JACCTI01. The sequence continues at coordinate 47,571 of CAVSRQ010000011.1, read as the reverse complement.
CTGGAGATGTTTGACGGTGTCGTCCCAAATCGCGCCGGGCGTGGCGAGACCTGGAATGAGGAGGACGGGGCGGCCCTGGCCGGTGACCTTTACGTCGATGACTTTGGGTGCAGCAGCGGCGTGGATTTGCGTGGCTGCGAAGATGAGCGCAGCGCTCAGGAGAGAAGTGAGTCGTTTCATGGGGGCATTGAAACGCAGCGAGCGTCGTCCTGCGGCGAAGATGTGATGAACGGTCGGGCGGGATGATGGGCGGCGGCTGCGGCTGGGGGAAGAGCAGCGGCCCCCGCGAGGAAGCGCGCCCGTTACCTGGTCTCGGCGAGCTTCTTCAGGTCGATCCGCTTGAGCCACTCCTGCAAGGCGCTTGCGTCCTGCGAAGTGGTTTCCACCTGGAGGATGTAGCGCTTCGCAATGATCAACCAGAGGCTGCCGTGCTTGCCATCGTTCTCGAAGGATTCGAAACCCGGAAGCCCGTCCACCGTGATCGCTTTCGAGTAGCCCTCGGCGTCGGAGTTGCCCGTATCCCAGCCGGCGGTGGTGGCTTCCACGTAGCCGGGGTTGGCGATCGAATCGAGGATACTGATCGAGGTGGTGGGCACATTCTCGCCCGCGCCTTTCAAGTAATCGCGATGCACCGTGGTGATTTGGGTCTCGCCCAAACTATCGGTCGAGCCTTCGGCCGGATCAGCTTTCCACCCTTCCGGTGGCTCGGGGAGAAGAGGCAGCAGCTTTTTTACTTCGGTAGATTCCGGGACCAGCCGGGGCTCGTCTTGCGCGAGAACAAGACTGGTGCCGCCAAGAAAAAACACGCCGCCCAGCAGGGCCGCGAGGAGGGAAAAAACACGGCGGGTGTTTTGTCTCATAACAACAATGTGGAGCGACAAAGCGGCGGTCGCACCTTTTCGATTATTTTTTTTCCTGCCCATCGCGCCGGAGAAGCGGCGATGATGACAGAAGATGCCATCCACTTTCATCATCCAGCCGGCGCGTGAGACCGATGTGCCGATCATTCTGCAATTAATTCGCGAGCTGGCCGATTACGAACGCGCGCCAGAGGCCGCAGTCGCGACGGAAGAGGGATTGCGCGCGGTCTTGTTTGGGGATTCGCCGGCGGCGGAAGTGCTCCTCGCGCTGGAAGACGGGGTTGCGGTCGGCTTCGCGGTTTATTTTTTCAACTTCTCGACCTGGTTGGGTCGGCCGGGTTTGTATCTGGAAGATTTGTTTGTGAAGCCCGAGACGCGCGGCAAAGGCTACGGCCGTGCCCTGCTCGAGCGACTGGCGCAGATCGCGCAAGCGCGCGGCTGCGGGCGGATGGAATGGTCGGTTCTTGATTGGAACGAACCGGCCATTCAGTTTTATAAGAAGCTGGGCGCGAAGCCGATGGAGGAGTGGACCGTTTATCGGCTCACGAAGGAAGGGAATCGCAGCGCTGGCGGATTCCCCTCCTACTCCTACTCCTAATCTTACTCCTAATCTTCCTCTTTCTCTTAATCCCAAAGGGGAGGATTAAGAGTAGGAGTAGGATCAGGAGTATGAGGAAGAAGCTATGACGAAGATCGAAGATTACGCGTTCCTGAGCGATACCCAGACTTGCGCGCTCGTGAGCCGCGACGGCTGCGTGGATTGGCTCTGCTTTCCGCGCTTCGATTCTGGCGCCTGCTTCGCCGCTCTCCTCGGCGGCGGCAAGAATGGGCGTTGGTATTTTCACACTCAGGACAAGGTCACAGCCACGCGGCGGCGCTATCGCGGTGATACCTTGATTCTCGAGACGGAAATCGAGACGGCGAAGGGCATGGTGCGCTTGATCGATTTCATGCCCCCGCGTGGGCAGGCGCCCGACATCATCCGAATCGTGGAAGGGGTGCGCGGGAGCGTGGCCATGACGATGGAGCTGACGATTCGCTTCGACTACGGGAACATTGTTCCATGGGTGCGCCAACGCGATGGCGCGCTCGAAGCGGTGGCGGGCCCGGATGCGCTCGTCCTGCGGACGCCGATAAAGACGCACGGCAAGAACATGCACACCGCGGCCGAGTTCACGGTGCAGGCAGGGGAACGGGTGCCGTTTGTCCTCACGTGGTTCCCGTCGCACGAAAAGGCGCCGCCGGTGGTAAACCCGGAGCACGCGCTCAAGGAGACGGAAAGTTACTGGACGGAGTGGTCCACGAATTGTTGCACTCATGGGCCGTGGCGGGATGCAGTGGTGCGGTCGCTCATCACCTTGAAAGGGCTCACCTACGCGCCGACCGGCGGGATCGTCGCGGCGGCCACCACCTCGCTTCCGGAAGAGATCGGTGGGGTGCGGAATTGGGACTACCGCTACTGCTGGCTGCGCGATGCCACCTTTACGCTTCTGGCGCTGATGGACGCAGGTTACCTCGACGAAGCGCGCGCCTGGCGGGAGTGGCTCCTGCGCGCGATCGCGGGAAATCCCGAGCAAATGCAAATCATGTACGGCGTCTGCGGTGAGCGTCGGCTGACGGAGTTTGAGTTGCCGTGGCTGGCCGGTTACGAAAATTCCCAGCCCGTCCGCGTGGGCAACGCGGCCTCCAGTCAATTCCAACTCGACGTCTACGGCGAGGTGATGGACGCGATGTATCGCGCGCATTGCTCCGGCATTAAAACCTCCATTACCGACTGGCGGCTCCAGGCTGCGCTCGTGCAGTCGTTGGAAGAAAAATGGGAAGGGCCGGACGCTGGGATTTGGGAGATCCGCGGGGAGCCCCAGCATTTCACCCACTCGAAAATGATGGCCTGGGTGGCGTTCGATCGCGCGATCAAGATTGGCGAAGACAACGGTTTTTCGAAACCGGAAAACGTGGAGCGGCGCAAAAAGATTCGCGACCAGATCCACGCCCAAGTTTGTGAGCAGGGGTATAACGAAAAGAAGAAAGCGTTCACGCAGGTCTACGGTTCCGACCAGTTGGATGCGAGCCTGCTCATGATGCCGCTGGTCGGCTTCCTGCCCGCGACCGACGAACGCTTCGTCAACACGGTGGACGCAATCCAGCGTGAGCTGACCGAAGACGGTTTCGTCCTGCGCTACCGCACGGAACACAAGGTGGACGGCCTCCCGGGAGACGAAGGCGTCTTCCTGCTCTGCACCTTTTGGCTGGCCGATTGTCTGCACCTGATTGGCCGAACGGAAGAGGCGCGGGCACTCTTCGAGCGCCTGCTCGCGCTCCGGAACGATCTCGGCTTGATGGCGGAGGAATACGATCCGCAAGCGAAGCGAATGCTGGGCAATTTTCCCGCAAGCCTTCTCCCACATCGCGCTCGTGAACACGGCGCGCATTCTCTCGGGAGATGCGATGGAAGCTTAGACGGAGAGTCACCGGCTTGTCTGGCGGGTTAGGCCGGGTCCAGGAGAAAAACCTGTTCACGCGGGCGCAATTCCGGCAACGCTTTTCCGTCGGCCGACTTTGCCCATGAAAGAAATGTTCCAGCGTTGGTGGTGGGTGGGAATGGCGCTTCTATTTCTGCTTTGCGTCGCCTTACGTTTCAACGGCTCCTCCATCGGTCGCTGGCAGGAGGTATTGGGGGAACCGGAGCCGATTCGCGGCTTGCTTTTCTCGACTCCGAAGAAAATTCGAAGTGACGAGTGGGTGACGTGGACGCCATCCATTCTGGCACAGGCCCGACACACGCCCGCGTTTCCGATCGAAAATCCCAACCTCGGGGCCGGGCGCGCGCCGCTGCTCATGAGCGTGCCGGTGTCCTATTACACGACGGTTTTTCGCCCGCAGCTCTGGGGATTTTTCTTTTTGGAGATCGAGCGGGCGTTTTCCTTTTATTGGTGCGCAAAGGTTTTCGGTTTGCTCCTGGCGAGCGGCTGGCTCTTGCGACAATTGGGCCTTCGCAGTCGCGGGTTGATCGCGTTCGGGGCCATCTGGATTTCCTTTTCCAGTTACACCCAATGGTGGTTTTCCTCGCCTGCCATGCTGCCAGAGATGGTGGCGAGCTGGGCGATGTGCCTCGGCTGTGCGCTGACCTTTTTTCGCGAAACGCAGCGCTGGAAACTGGCGCTCGCCTTCGTCGGGTTTGTCTTCTTCGGGCTCAACTTTGCTCTCTGCCTCTATCTGCCATTTCAGATTCCGTTGTTGTACCTTGGCCTGCTTTTGCTTCTTGGTTTGGGGTTGGAAGCGCGCGGGAGTGAGCGGCCTTTTCGCGCCGGTCGCGGGCTGCTTATGCTGGCGTTGGCTACCGCTGCCATCCTCCTCGTTTTAGTCCCGTTCCTGCGGGAGACGTGGTCCACCTTGCAGGTGGTCGCCCAGACGGAATATCCCGGGCAACGTCGGAATACCGGCGGGCGCTATGCGGTCTGGCAGATGTTTTCCGGCGTTCTCGGCTTCTTCGAGAGCGAAAACAAAGTGCCGCCGGATTTTCCAAATATCTGTGAAGCGAGTCGCTTTTATCCGCTCTGGTTGCTGGCGCTTTTCGGCGTCCTCGTTGCGCGGGTGCGTGCGCGTATTTCCATTTCGCCGTTGCTGGTCTTGCTGGTGGTTTTCCTCGTCGCCCTGCACGTTTACTGCGTGGTAAAACTTCCGGAGTGGCTGCTGCGCGCCACTCTCTTTTCACAGGTGCATGAAGCACGGGTCCTGCTCGCCCTCGGCCTGGCCAGCATCATCGTAGTTTTGCTTTTTCTCGACCGCTATCGAGATGTCGTCTTCGGGAAATATTGCGGCTGGGGCGGCGGGCTGGGGGCCGCGCTTGGGCTTGCGTGTCTCTACCATGTGGTTCAGACACGCGATCCGGAATTTTTTGCGGATCGGACACAGGCCGCACTGCTCCTGGGCGTGAATTTTTTGCTCGTGACGATGTTCCTGTGGGACAAGGCGCGGCGCTGGCTCCCGGCGGTTTTTGCGCTTCTTCTTCTAGGCAGCAACGGCTTGATCAATCCCCTCATGCAAGGCCTGGGTCCATTAACAGCTTCGGCTGCGTTTTCCGAGATCGATCGCGTCCGCCTGGCCGATCCAGAGGGGAAATGGATCGCCTATGGCAGCTCTCTGCTCGGCCAAGTGGTGAAGGCGACCGGGGCGCCTGTCTTGAACGGGACGAAGATTGTTCCCGACCTTCCGTTTCTACGAAAACTCGATCCGGCTGGTGATTACGCCTCAGTTTACAATCGATACGCGTCCATCATTTGCACGATGCAGATCTTCCCGGAGGAAGTGAGCTTCTCGCTGCTGCAGGACGAGTTTTATTCGTTGCAGCTTCCACCGGGTTTGCCGCTCCTGCGGGCTGAGAATTACAGCTACTACGTCCTCGCGGAGGAATGGCGCGACGCGCTTTTCTACGATTTTTCGCTCGCCGCGCAAACGCCGTCGAAGGGGCTATGGATTTATCGACGCGACTAGGCGACCGGCTCCTCCTCAGTGACAAAACCTCGGCTGCCTTCCCGCCTCCCGGGCGGATGGCGTCTGGCGCGGACTGGAGACCTTGGTCGTTCCTGGGTGGCGCGATTCGTTAGGCGCTCCGGAGCAGGCGCTTGAGCAAATCTTCCTCGCTCGCAAATCCGATGAGTCGCCGCTCGCCATCCACGACGGCGGCCAGGCTGCGGCGAGCCGCCCGGAGTCGGCGGAGAACGCGGTAAGCCGGCTCGTTCTCGGCGGCGGTCACGACGCGGCGAGTGTAGTGCGCGAGAGATTTTCCTTCGCGACCATCCAGCAGAATATCGAGCGCGCTGACGAGGCCGATGGTCTCGCGGTCGCGGACGACAGGAAAGCAATCGAGCCCGGAGGAACGGCTCAGCTGAAGGACAGCCGCGGGCTCGCTCGTGGCCGGGATGGACGGGCAGCGCGACGAGCGGGATCATAAGATCACGCGCGCGCACGTTTCGGAAATCGACCACGTTGTGGATCAAGGCGCGCTCGGTGGCGGTGAGAGAACCCTCGTGCTCGCTTTGGACCGCGACCTGTTTCAATTCCTCCCGCGCGGCGAAGAGCCGACGTTGATCGGAGGGGCGGCGGGGAAGAACGAGCCGGCCCAGGCGGTGACCAGCCTCCAGGAGCGGCCAAAGGACGAAAGAAGCTTTCTCCAAAATGCCACCGAGCGCAGCCAGAGCGCGGAGGGGGAAGCGGCGGAAGAGCGATTTCGGCAGGACGTTGAGGAGGAAGAGATGCACTGGCACCGCGCCCGCCACGGCCACGAGATACCCCAGGTCGCCGAACGAGGCCACGAGCAGACGCGTGGCCAGCAGGAGTGCGAGGATATCGGCGAAGTTCGTGATGAGCAGGACGGTGACAAGCAAGCGTTCCGGCTCTTCCAATAAACGCGCCAGGCGCGCGGCGCCCGGAAGTTGTTGTTTCACCTGATGGCGCAGGCGCACCAGATCGATCGAGAGCAGGCCGGCCTCGATCCCGGCGAAGAGAAACGTGACCGCGCAAAGACCGCAGACGGCGAGCCAGATCATGTGTGAGCACCTCCGGGAGGTAAACCGCCCGCGCGGCGATCGTCGCGGTCGCCGGCGAGGTTCGTGGATTTCTCGAGCACCATTTCTTCGATTCGTTTCCGCGCGGTCCGGCGCACAGTGATGGCGAGTCGCGGGAGCTCCACCTGCGTGCCCGAAGGCGGCAGGTAACCGAGGCGGGTGAAGATGAGCCCGCCGATGGTGTCGATCCCATCCGCGTCGAACTCGAAGCCGAGATGCTCCGCGAGATCATCGAGCCGCGCGTTTCCGCTCACGAGGAAGCGGCCATCTTCAAGCGGCTCGATGTAAAGATCGGCCTGCCCGAGCGGCGCGGCATCGCTCATGATCTCCTCAATAATATCGGCCAGGGTGATGATGCCCTCAGTGCCGCCGAATTCATCCACCACGATCGCCATGCCTTGCGGGCGGGAGAGGAAATTCGCGAGCAATTCCGGCGCGCGCATCGTCTCCGGAACGAAGGAGGGCGGGACAAGGTGCTCGGTGTAATGCTCGGTCGGGTCGAGCAGGAACTGCTTCACTTCGAGCAAGCCGAGAATGTGATCCGGCGTTTCGGCATAGACGGGGACACGGCGAAACCCCTTCGCGCGCAACTGCGCGATGGCCTCCTCGTTCCCGAGATCATCCGGCAACGCGAAAGTATCCACGCGCGGCGTCATGCAATCCTTCGCCGTCTTGTCGCCCAGCTTGATGATCTCTTGAATCATCTCGCCCTCGGCTTCGTGAAGGGTGCCTTCCTCTTCGCCCATCTCCAGCAGCGTCTCCAACTCGTCGTCGCTGATCGCGACGCGCTTTTGCGTGTGCGCAGGCGCGATCCGGTTCACGATCGCGTGGCTGATGGTTTCCAGAAAACTCCCCACGCGATCGAGGAACGGCATCAAGGCGCGGAGCGTGAAAACGCCGATCGCCGAAAGGCGGTAGGGCGCGGAAAGCGCGAGGACTTTGGGGATTAAATCGCAGAATAAAACGACCACCGCGAGGATGGCGATGGCAGCCAGCCATTGCGGCATCTTGTCAAAAACGAGGGGCCCATCCCAGACCAGATAGAGGCAAAGGACGACGAGGGGGACGTTCACGACGGCGTCGCTGAGGAGGAGGACGTTGAGGACGCGGCGAGGATTATCGCGGAAGGCCTGGATGAAGTTTTTTAACGACGGATGCGCTTCTTCGAGACGACGAAGCTGGTGCGCTTTCAGAGCAAAGAGCGCGGTCTCCAGCCCGGAAAAAAGGGCGGAGAGAAAGATGAGCCCCGCGATGATCGAGAGGAGAATGATCAGACCCGCTGCCGTCATGCGGCGTCCCAATTCCGGTCGCATCCGCAGTTCCCCTGCAGGAAAATATAGCGTGCCGGTTTGCCCCTCATCTCAGACGCAGAGAGACTAAGGCCAGGATGACCAAAGGCGAAAGAATTTCGCGTTTCGTAACGGAACTCGAGGGGACGGCGGAAGCGAGCACCCGGCCCGCGGAGGAAACAGCGGCGATCGCCGATCATCCTTGTTACCGCGGATTTTTCCGCTGCTGGAACGAGCAGCGCTATTACGAAGCGCACGATGTGCTCGAGCATCTCTGGCTGCGGACCACCTCGGAGGATTGGGCTTATTTCAAGGGTTTGATCCAGGCCGCGGGCGGGTTCGTGCATCTGCAATTGCAGTTCCAATATCCGTCGCATCGCGTCCACGGTCGCCGGCTGGGACCGGCGGTGCGGCTGTTTCGGTTGGCGGAGAAAAATCTCACGCCATTCGCGCCGCGACGGCACGGATTTGAGGTGGCGGATCTCCTTACGCTCTTGGAAGAGCAGATCGCTGCGATCACCGCGTCGGACTTTACGCTTAATCCCTGGTCGCCGGAGCGGGCGCCGCAGTTGGGATACTGATTTGAAAAGTTGGACGTTCCGCGTGGGACGTTAGACGTTCCCGTCCTTCTCATGTCCAACCAACTCGCCCACGAAAAATCTCCCTACCTCCTCCAGCACGCGGAGAACCCCGTCGCCTGGCTGCCGTGGGGCGAGGAGGCTTTCGCTCTAGCGCGCGCGGAGCAGAAGCCGATCTTCCTTTCGATCGGCTACTCGACCTGCCACTGGTGTCACGTCATGGCGCACGAGTCCTTCGAGGACCCGGCGACCGCGGCGATCATGAACCGCGAGTTCGTGAACATTAAAGTCGACCGGGAAGAACGCCCGGACGTGGATCGCGTCTACATGACATTCGTCCAGGCCACGACCGGGAGCGGCGGCTGGCCCATGAGCGTCTGGTTAACGCCGGACCTGAAGCCCTTTGTCGGCGGCACCTATTTTCCGCCCGAGGATCGCTACGGGCAGCCAAAATTCCAAAGAGTGCTGGAGCGAATCGCGGAAGCCTGGCGACAGGATCGCGAGAAGATCTCCGCGCAAGGCACCCGCATCGTGGAGGCGCTCATGGAAGCGGCCAGCAGCCCGTCGACGGGCGGGGATGAGCTCGGCGAAGCGACGCTGGAGACGGCTTACCAGCAAATCGCGCGCAGCTACGATGCGCATGAAGGCGGCTTCGGCGGTGCGCCCAAGTTCCCGCGACCGGTGACGCTGAATTTCCTGCTGCGCGTTTACGCGCGCAATCCTGAGGCCCCCGCGGGAAAGCACGCGCTCGAGATGGTGCTCTTCACCCTGCGCAAGATGGCGGCGGGCGGGATGCACGATCACCTCGGGGGAGGCTTCTCGCGTTACTCCGTGGATGCGTATTGGCACGTCCCGCATTTCGAAAAAATGCTTTACGATCAGGCGCAACTGGCGAGCGCGTATCTCGATGCGTTTCAGATCACGCGGGAGCCGCTCTTCGAAAGCGTCGCGCGCGATGTGCTCGATTATGTGCGGCGCGAGATGACGGCGCCGGAGGGCGGCTTCTATTCCGCGGAAGACGCGGACAGCATTATCGCGCATGGAAAACCGGAGCACGCGGAAGGTGCGTTTTACGTTTGGACACAGGCGGAGATTGAGGCGGCACTGGGCGCGGACGCGGAAATTTTTAACTTCCACTACGGCGTAGAGGCGGGCGGAAACGCGCCCGCGGGTGCGGATCCGCACGGCGAATTTACCGGCAAAAATATTCTGATCGAACGACAGACGCCGGCGGCGACGGCGACGCACTTCGGAAAGGTGGAAGAAGAAGTGCGGGAGCGACTGGCCTCCGCGCGTGGGAAGTTATTCGCACTGCGCGCGCAACGCCCGCGTCCGCATCTCGACGACAAAATCATCACGGCGTGGAATGGCTTGATGATCTCGGCGTTCGCGCGCGCCGCGCAGGTCCTCGACGACGCGGATTATTTAAAAGCGGCGGAAGGCGCGGCGCGTTGCGTGCAGACGCAGCTCTTCGACGAGGCGCGCGGGACGTTGGTGCGCAATTACCGCGAGGGCCGCAGCGCGGTGGAAGGTTTCGCAGATGATTACGCGTTCGTGATCCAGGGTTTGCTCGATCTCTATGAGGCGTCGTTCGATATCGCGTGGCTGAAGTTTGCGCTCCAGTTGCAGGAGACGCAGGACCGGCTGTTTCTGGACGCGGATGACGGTGGCTATTTCAGCGGGACAGGAAATGACCCGAGCATCCTCTTGCGGATGAAGGAGGACAACGACGGCGCCGAGCCAGCCGCGAGTTCGGTGGCGGCGTCGAACCTTTTGCGACTCGCGCAAGTGCGCGGGGACGAGACGATGCGCGAGCGCGCGGTGAAGACAATCGGCGCGTTCCGCGGGACGCTCTCGCGCATCCCAAGCGCGATGCCGCAAATGTTGGTGGCGCTGGAGGCGAGCTTGAGCAAACCGCGGCAGGTGGTGATCGCCGGGGCGCGGGGAGCGGAGGATACGCGCGCGCTGTTGCGCGAAGTGCATCGGCATTACGCGCCGAATCGAGTTCTGCTTTTGGCGGATGGCAGGGAAGGGGGAGCGTATCTGGGCGAGAAACTGGAAGTGCTGCGCGAGATGAAGATGGTCGAGGGAAAAGCGACCGCTTACGTCTGCGAAAACTTTAGCTGCCAGGCGCCGGTGAACGATCCGGCGGCGTTGCGGGCTCTCCTCTGAGGCAGCCTCAAGGGGCGTCGAGATGCTCGAACTTGGCTTTCGCCTCTGGCAGACGCGGGCGGCGGCGGAGACGCATCCAATTATTCCAGGTCTTCCGGATGCTGTCGCCGGGCGTGAGATAATGCTGGCTCAGCTCGTTGCTCTTTAAAATCTGGGCGAGGATGCCAGCGACGGTGAAGTCCTCGGTGTTCAAGATGGTGTAGGCGGTGCCGAGCGCTTCGCAATGGTGCGCGTCGCTCGCCGCAGTCATGGGCAGGCCGCGGCGCTGGGCGTATTGGAAGGCGTATTTATTGTAGCGGCGCAGAGTGGTGGCGGCGTTGAAGACTTCCAGGGCATCGATCGGGAGGGTGTCGAGGACAGGCTGGCGGATGCCGGCGCGGAAGAGATCGTAGGGATGCGGCGGAATGGCGAGGCCACCGCGTTCGTGGATGATCTCGCAGACTTCGCGCGCGGGTTTGCCTTTGAGATTATTCGGCAGGACGGCGCCGATGCAGAGGAGATGGCCTTCATCGGTCGTGACTTCCTGGCCGGGGATGGCGAGAAAGCCGTCAACAGGGAGGCCGTCTTCGCGCATAAGACCTTTCTCGAGCAGGTGGGTGACGGCGTCGCAGGTGTTGTGATCGGTCACGGCGAGGCCGTGCAATCCTTTGGCGCGGGCGACGGCGATGTTGTCTTCCGGGCTCGAGACTCCATCCCCGGAAAAGAAAGTGTGGGTATGGAGGTCGATCTTGAGCGCCATCGAGGGGAGGCTAGTTTGCGAGGTAAGAAATGGGAAGCGTGGGTTTCAAAGAGTGGGCACTGGTCTGCGAAGCGCTGGGCAGCGGCGCCCAGAGCATCTTGCTGCGGAAGGGTGGCATCGCGGAAGGGCGGGCCGGCTTTCAATTTCAACACCGCGAATTCTTTCTTTTCCCGACCTTTTTCCACGAGCAGATCGAGAGAGTCCGGATGGAGGGAGCGACGCTTCCGGCGCAGACGGCGGGCGAAATCGAGATCCGGTATTTTGCGCGGGTCGACTTCGCGACGGTGGTGACGGAATGGTCAACCGCTGAGGCGCTGGAGCCCTGGCATGTCCTGACGCGGGCGGTGGTGCGGGAGCGGTTCGATTATGATGACGCGCCCGGAATTCATCTGGCGTTCGTGCGGGTCTATCGGGTGGAGCCGGCATGGATCTTCCCGGCGGCAGCGCGTTATGGCGGGTGCCGGTCGTGGGTGGAACTGCCCACTTTTCCCGAGGAGGTAAAGCTGCGCGCGGTGCTGAGTGATAAGGAGCACGAGGAACAGCGCGCGCGCCTCCTGACCTTGGTGGAGTCCTAAGCGCAAAGAGACTCTGCGCTTTACGATTTCGGGCGGGCGGGCTTAGATGCTTGAGCACTCTCCCCACGAGATGCTCTTTAACTCGCTCACCTTTATCGCGTTTTTCGCGATCGTGTTGGCGCTCCATTACGCGCCGCTGCCGTGGCGTTTGAAGAAGTTCAATCTTCTCATCGCGAGTTACATTTTCTACGGGGCGTGGTCGCCGCCGTTTGTCCTCCTGCTTTGGCTTTCGACGGTCCTGGATTGGTTCGTGGCGAAGTGGCTGGACCAGGCAGAGGCGCCGAGGCGACGCCGGTGGCTGCTCTTCGCTTCCATGGCGGGGAATCTCGGGATGCTCGGCTATTTCAAATATGGCGGCTTCCTGTTGGAGAACTTCACGCACGCCATGGGCGCGCTGGGCATGGCCTATCGGGCGCCCGAGTGGGACATCATCCTGCCGGTGGGTATCTCCTTTTACACCTTCCAAACGATGTCGTATTCGCTCGATGTCTATTTCCGGCGCGCGAAACCGGCGCGCTCTTTCCTGGACTTCGCTCTCTTCGTGACGTTTTTCCCGCAGTTGGTGGCAGGCCCAATTGTGCGGCCGGTCGATTTGATTCCTCAGTTTGCTTCCCCGCGCGTGGCGAGCGCGCGTCAGTTTGGCTGGGGCTGGATGCTGATCGTGCTGGGGCTATTTCAGAAAATTGTGCTCGCGGATGGTTTCCTCGCGCCGGTGGTCGATAAGGTTTATGGCGCGAAAGAAATGCTGCCCGCGCTCGATGCCTGGCTGGGCACGCTCGCGTTTTCTGGCCAGATCTTTTTCGATTTCGCCGGATACACCACGACGGCGATTGGGACGGCGCTCGCGCTTGGCTTTTCAATCCCGGATAATTTTCGCGCACCGTATGCCGCGATTGGGTTCTCGGATTTCTGGTGTCGCTGGCACATCTCGCTTTCCAGTTGGCTGCGCGATTATCTCTACATTCCTCTGGGCGGAAATCGGCAGGGGCCCGGGCGCACTTATGTGAATCTGATGCTGACGATGTTGCTCGGCGGCCTTTGGCATGGCGCCGCCTGGACGTTCGTGGTCTGGGGAGGTCTGCACGGGTTTTACCTGTGTGCGGAGCGCTGGCTGAAGCCGCGTCTGGGGCAGTTGGCCTTTCTGGCAAACGCGGGGTGGCAGGATCGCCCTGGCTCTCCTCACATACTTCCTGGTGAATCTGACCTGGGTCTTTTTCCGGGCGCAGGATTTCGCGACTGCGCGCCGGATGCTGGCGAGCATGCTCTGGCTGGACCGAAGCGGGACGCCGGTCCTGACGGGGTGGCTGATCATCTGTGCGGTGGGCGTGATCAGCGCGATGGTTTTGACGCACTGGCGGATGCGGAGCCAAACCTTGCATGAAGAAGTGCAGCGCTGGCATCCGGCGCTGGTCGGGTTGGCCTGGGGTGTAATGCTTTGGATGATCGTAACAACGCAGGGAGGAGGAAATGCCTTCATCTACTTCCAGTTTTAAACCTTCGGACGCGCCGCCGACCTACCAGCGAGAGTTGCCCGCGCTCGACCTCCGTCGAGCCTGGATCATCGCCCTGGTGCTGGCATGCGCGGGCCTGCTTGCTTGGGAAATGAATTGGCGAGCTTTCGGCGCTGCGCCCAGCTATGCGAACAGCGATAGCGCATGGGCTGCGCAAAGGCGGCGCATCAGCGAGGGCGAAGGCGGCAAGACGGTGCTGATCGGCTCCTCCCGCGTGCTTTTCGACGTGCAGCTTCCGGAATGGGAACGGGCTTTTGGCGAGCGGCCGATCCAGCTTTCCCTGGAAGGGACCTCGGCCATCTTTGCGCTCGAGGACCTGGCGGACGATCCGAAATTTACCGGACGACTGGTGGTGGGAGTGAGCCCGCCGCTATTTTTTAGCAGCTTCGATCGGCGCGCTACCGCGGTGAAAAACTGGAAGCGCGAGACGCTGGCGCAACGCAGTGGCCATTGGCTTTCCGTCCATTTCGTGGAGCCGTTCTTCGCGTTCTACGATCCGGATTATGCGCTCATGACGGTGTTGAAACGTCAATCCTGGCCGACGCGAGCCGGCGTGTCGGGATTTCGAGACGTGCGCCGGTTATCGGTGCAAGGGCCCGACCGCAACACTCGGCTTTGGGAGAAAGTGGAAAAAGATCCCGCCTATCAGGCGCTCTGTCAGGACATCTGGCGGCAGGTTTTTCGTCCTCCCCCGGGCGTGACGCCAGAGATGGCGCGGCAAAACGCCGATCGGCAGATCCAGCGCGCGCAGAGCGCGGTTGAGAAGCTGCGGGCGCGCGGGGTGGAAGTGATCTTCCTGCGGGCGCCGGCTGCGGGGGAGTTTTTGGTCGCGGAGGAGAAAGGTTTTCCGCGCGCCAAGACCTGGGAGGTTTTGCTGCAGCGCACCGGCGCGCCGGGAATTCACTTCGAAGATTATCCCGAGCTGCAAGGCTACTTCCTGCCGGAATGGTCGCACCTGTCCGCAAGCGAGGCGGTGCGTTTTACCCGGGCGCTGTGCGCCATTTTGCAGCGCGATTTCGGCTGGTCGCCGGGTGCGAAAGAACCCAACCGCCCGCCCGATTAGGCGAGCGCTTCCACCAGCATGGGCGCTTCTTCGCCGGGCGAGGGCTCGGCGTGATCGTTGTGAAACTGCATGTCGTAGAGTCGACGGTAATAGCCGGACTTCTCCATCAACTGAGCGTGCGATCCGATCTCCTTGATGTGCCCGTTTTCCATCACCACGATCTGATCGGCCGAGAGGATGGTGGAAAGGCGGTGAGCAATGGCGATGACGGTGCGGCCGGCCGAGAGAGTCTCGAGCGCGATCTGGATCTGCTTTTCCGACTCGGAATCGAGCGCGGAAGTCGCTTCATCCAACAAGAGGATGGGGGCGTTTTTAAGCAGGGCGCGCGCGATGGCGAGCCGCTGTTGCTGGCCACCAGAAAGGAGGCAACCCTTGTCGCCGATCGTCGTCTCGTAGCCTTGCGGCTGGGCGATGATGAAATCGTGCGCAAAGGCGGTGCGGGCGGCGGCGTAAACTTCTTCGGGGGTGGCGTCGAGCCGACCGAAGAGAATGTTTTTGTAGATGGTCTCGTGGAAGAGAAACGTCTCTTGCGTGACCAGGCCGATTTGTTCGCGGAGCGATTTTTGAGTGAGCGTTCGCAGGTCGTGGCCATCGACCATTACGCTGCCCGAAGTCGGATCGTAGAGCCGAAGGAGCAGAGAAAGGATGGTGCTCTTGCCCGCGCCGCTGGCGCCGACGAGCGCGTAGGTCTTGCCTTGCTCGATCTTGAGGTTGATCCCGGTGATGGCGTCGGTGGTGCCACCATCGTAGCGGAAGCTGACGTCCTTTAGTTCGATCCGCCCCTTGGATGGCGGCAGATCGATCGCGTCGGGGGCATCGTAGACCGTGGGGCTGGAGTCGAGGATGGCGAAGATGCCTTCCGTGGCGAGAATGGATCGCTCCATGATCACCTTGATCCGGCTGAGGGTTTTGATCGGCTCGTAAAGGAGGAAAATACCGGCATTGAGCGCGAGGAACCGCGCCGCGCTGACCTGGCTGAAGTAGACGTAAAGGAGCGCGCAGCCGACACCGAACGCGGCGATCGTTTCCACCAGCGGCCCCACCGCTTCCATCGCGCGGACGATGCGGATGGCGTTGTTAAATTGAAGCTCGTTGCTGTGGCGGAAGGTGGCGTTTTGGTGATCTTCGCGCGCGAAAGATTTGATCACCCGGATGCCGGCGAAGGTCTCCTGCATGGTGACCTGCATCTGGCCGAAGTCTTCTTGCTCCCCTTGGGCGGCGCGGCGGGCGCGCTTTCCGTAGATGCTGATGGGAATGATACAGAGCGGGAAAAGGAAGAGCGTTACGACCGTAAACTTCCAGTCGAGATAAAGCAGAACCGTGATGCCGCTAAGAATGGCGACAGGCTGTTTGAACAGATCCGCGCTCACGCTGGAGAGCGCCATCTGCATCATGCGGGTGTCGTTCGAGATCCGCGACATGAGGAAGCCGGAACGCGCTTTGTTGAAGTAATCCATCGACTGGCTGAGCAGCTTCTCGAAGAGCTGCATCCGGATGTCGGTGAGCACTTTTACGCTCACCCACGCGACGTAGTAGCTGTTCAGGAAAGTGCAGGCGCTGCGCGCGAGCATGACGGCCGGGATGGCGAGACAGAGGACGACCAGCGAGTCGATCCGCGGGCCGACGTCGAGCTTGTCCCGTTGCGCCAGGAGCGCCTGCGTATCCATCGAGCCGCCGCTGAAGACGAAGGCCATGACCTTGCCCAGAACGATTGGGAGAAAGCCGCTGATGACACCGAAGAGAGCGCCGAAGATAAGGCCGATGGCGAACCGAAACTTGTAGGGCCGAATGTAGTGCATCAGCCGCCGATACGGGCCCGAGGCCGCTTTAATCGTCTCCCAGAGAGACGGTTTTACTTTTTTCGGTGTGGCAGGTGCGCTCATTCGAGAGAGCCGCGCGGCGCGGCGAGGAGCGAATCCATAGCATTGATCACCTGTGCGGTCGAGATGAGGTTCATGGGGACGCGCTTCTGTTGCGGGACAAAATCCGTCAGCGGAGTCTCCTGCCCAGCTTGCAAAATGAGCGCGGGACTGAAGCGCGGGCGCCAGTGGAGCGGATTGGTCGGGCCAAACAAGACCGACCTGCGGCGTCTGCAATGCCGCTGCCAGATGCATTGGTGCGGAATCAACGGTGGTGACGAGCCGGGCCTTCTCAATCAAGGCCGCCAGAGTGAGAAGATCGATCCGGCCGGAGAGATCGAGGAAGTGTCCGCCGCTGCGCGCGCGAATCTGCGCAAGGTGAGTCTCCTCCAGCGGCGCCTTGCCGCCAGTGACCACGCAGGGGAGGCCACGCGCTTTGGCCAGAGCGATCAACTCGCTCCAGCGTTCCGGTTCCCAAAACTTCTCGATGCGGGCGGAGCCGGGATGGAAGAGGAGAAAGTCGCCGGAGATGTTGTTCGCGGCGAGGACGCGATCGGCCTCCGCGCGCGCGGAAGAGGGGAGGTGAAGCTGCAAACGCGGCTCGGGGTTCACGATCCCGAGGGGCTCGAGCAGCGACAGGTGGTAATCGACGGTGTGGAGATGCTTGAGCGAGGAGTTGACGAGGATGTTGTAGCTCAGGCTGCGGAGGTTGGATTGGACGGTGGCGTGGCCGGAGGTGATGCGCTTCTTCGCTGCGGAGAGAGCGGTGAGAAATGCGGATCGGTCGCTATGCGTGAAATCGAGGCAGTAATCGTAGCGGCGTCGGGCGACCGTAAACCAGTGAGCCGCGTCCTGGACTTTGCCGTGCGCGACGAAGTGGTAATCGATGGAGGGGATGGCCGGGAGCAGCTCGCGGGTGCCGGAGGCGACCACGAGGGAGATTTTCGCCGCGGGAAAGCGAGCGCGGACGGCGGCGATGGCCGGGGTGGTCAGGATCAGGTCGCCGATCCGTTTGAGTTGGAGAAGGAGAATATTCACCGCAGGGAGATAGGTCGGATAAGACCTATGTGACTTATGGGGCCTTAGCGCCCGATCCGCAGAGCGCGCTCGTAACCGCCGAGGAGGCGAGTGCGGAAATGGTCCCAGGTGAAATTTTCCACCACCCGCGCGCGAGCCGCGAGACCCATGCGTTCGACGGCTTCCGGATGTTGGTAGAAATAAAGAATCGCCTCGGCCAGGCGATCCACATCTCCTGGAGGGATCACGAGCCCCTGCTCGCCATTCACCACCACATCGCCGGATTCTCGCGTGATGATCTGCGGAAGACCGCAAGCCGCCGCTTCGTAAGTGACCTTGGCGCTGCCTTCGCAGGTGGAGGGGAAGGCGTGAATGCTGCCCTGGCGCAGATAATTTTCGGGATCCTTGGCGAAGCCAACCACGCGGACGTTGTCGCGCTTAAAGCGATCGAGGTGCGGCTTCATCTCGGCGTGGACGGAGCCGACCAGCCAAAGTTCGGCATCCTTTAGATTGAGCCGATGCCAGGCCTCGAGCAGGTGATGGACGCCTTTCCGTTCGATCAAGGCCCCGGAGAAAACCACGCGGAAAAGCGGCGGCCGGGGACCGGGAGTGAACCGCTCCACATCCACTCCGCGCGGGAGATAAAACAGTTTCTCTTCGGGAAAACCCTGGACGCGGAACGTCTCCGCCGCTTTCTCGGAGAGAACGATGAGCAGGCTGGCCAGATCGTATTCTTCGAGAAACCGTTCCCGATCGAGCAGCATCTTTTCTTTCCAATTCCGATTTGGATCAGGCGGCGTAGACGGGCGATCGAGCTTCCCGCGGTCGCGATGCCAGGTGGGAATTTCGACCAACGAAGGAATGCCGCGCTTCTTCGCCACGCGGAGGGATTGCAGGCAATCGCCCGACCAACTGTGGAAAAGATCGTAGCGTCCCGTCTCGAGCTGGCGGGAAGTAATCCAATCGAGATACTTCTTTTTCGCGCCGTAGTAATACGAACGATCCAGCGAGGAGAGAAGCCGCACCGGATGCCAGCGGAGGGAATAGATGAGGCGGCTCGGGATTTCCTGCTGGCGATTATCGTAGGCGACCGCACGCCCGAGGAAGCCGCCTCGATGAGAAGCGCGCAGAGTTTCGAAGGCATCTGTATCCAACCCCGAGCCGCCGATGCGGGCAAAGATGGAGTAGAGCAGGCTCTTGGGGAGCGTCCTCGGCACATCCACCGCGGGCGGCGGCGGCGGCGGCACATTTATGGTTTCACCGGGCATCGGCTAGGAACTATTGTGGCGTTTCCGGGCATGTAAAGGCAGCGCTCCCCGCGTCTCTTGGGTTCGGAGCAAGGAATCGATAAAACCCTCATGCATTTGAAGATCGCTTTTGTTCGGCGCGGCTTTTCCGGAAGCGGTGGGGCGGAAGCGTATCTGCAACGACTCGCGGCCGGGGTGGTGGAGCGCGGGCACGAGGCTGCGCTGGTGACCACGCCGGATTGGCCGGCGGCGGCCTGGCCCTTTGGCGAACTGGTCGCGCTGCCGGCGGGCACCACGCCGCTCCGCTTTGCCGATGCGGTGGAGCGGGCGCAACTCTCGCAGCGCTTCGATTTAGTGATGAGCCTGGAACGGCTTTGGCAATGCGATGTCCTGCGCGCAGGCGATGGAGTGCATCGGGCATGGCTGGCGCGAAGGCGGCGGGCGGGAGGTTTGCGCGAGCGGATCAGCCTGGCGGTGAACGGCAAACACCGGGGCGTCTTGCGGCTGGAGGAAGCGCTCTTTCGCGCGGGTGGCGCGCGGCGGGTGATCGCGAATTCCGAGATGGTGAAGCGCGAGATCATGGCGGCTTACAGCACTCCCGCGGAACGAATCTCGGTCGTCTATAATGGAACGCCGGTGCGGCAGTTTGCCTTTTCGGCCGAAGCGCGCGCGCGCGTGCGGGCGGACCTGCAACTAGGCGAAGAAGAGATCGCGCTCCTTTTTGTTGGCTCAGGTTGGGAGCGGAAAGGTCTGCGGATGGCGATCGCGGCGGTCGAGCACTTGGCGGATCCGCGGGTGCGTCTGCTCGTGGCTGGAAAAGGGAACGAACGCGCTTTCGCCAGCTCGGCCGCGGTCAAATTCCTCGGTGAAGTGAAAGACGTAAGCGCGCTCGATAGCGCCGCCGATCTCTTCGTTCTGCCTACGCTTTACGATCCGTTTTCCAACGCCTGTCTGGAGGCGTTGGCGGCTGGGTTGCCAGTCATTACCACGACCGGGAATGGCTTTAGCGAGATCATCGAAGATGGCCGGCATGGCTCGGTGCTCGACGAGCCAACCGTGCAGACCCTGGCCGACTCGATTGCGCTTTGGCTGGATAAAGAGAAGCGCGAAGCCGCGCGAACGCCTAATGCGGCGCGGGCGGCGCAGTTCGATATCTCAGCGAACGTAACGCAGACGCTCGAGATCCTGCTTCAGGAAGCGGCGATGGCCGAATCCACGTCCGGAAAAATCCGGAACACTTGATCGAGTCGCGCGATCTCGAAAATCGGGCGCACGTTTTCCTGCAGACCCGCGAGGGAAAATTTCCCGCCGTAACCATCCATGTTCTGCATCCCTTCGATCAAGACCGCGAGCCCTGAGCTATCGATGTAACTCACCCGCGAAAGGTCCACCACCAGCTTCTTCGGTTTCGCCTCCATCATGGTCTTGAGCGAAGCCGAAATACTGGGCGAGACGTGCAGATCGATTTCGCCTTCCAGCGGAAGGACAGAGGGAGGGAAGGGTTGGGTCATGACAGACGGACAGTGCAGGAAGATGTCATTCTCCGCGTCCGCGTCAATCGCTCACCAACCGAGCGTCCGCACCACTTCGTCGACTTGCGAGAAATCGTCGAAGAGGAAATCCGGCTCGGCCGCGGCCAGTTGCGCGCGGGTCCAGGAACCAGTCGCGACTGCGATGGTGCGCGCACCGAAAATTTTGCCGCAGGCGATATCATGGCCGGTATCGCCGATGACATCGATCTCGCTCGGGGCGAAATCGTGGCCGTGTTGGGCGCGGGCACGCGCGCGGGCAAACGCGCCCAACTGGTTGCGATCGGCATGATCATCGGCAAAGGCGCCGAAGGCGAAGTAATCCCAGAGACCGTAGTATCCGAGCTTGAGCTGAGCGCCGCGCTGGAGATTGCCGGTTAAAAGAGCCAGGACGTGTTGCGCCTCCCCAGCCAGCCGGGTGAGAAGCTCGGAGATGCCAGGGAGAATTTGGCCCGGGACTTGTGGGAGGAGTTCCTCCAAGCCGCCGAGGTATTCCTGGAGAAAAGCTTCCACTTCGGACGGAGCGGCGGTCTGGCCAAACTTCCGCAAAATCGCCGCACAAATCGCGGGATCAGTCCGCCCGGCGATCTCGATTTCATGGAGATCGGCTGCGGGTCCGTAACGCCGCTCCACGATGCGTTGCAGAGATTTCTCACCCGCCCCGCCGGTCGTGATGAGCGTGGAATCGATGTCCCAGAGGAGAAGGCGTTGGATCATATGGAGTGAGTGAGAATGCTTCGGCTTCGGCCGCAGAGAAGCGCGGCAATTTGGCTTTTACGGGAGCGGAAGCTGCATCTGAGCGACGGCCAGCATGCTGGCCAGGAACGCGAGAAACGCCGCGACGATGAGAACGTAAAGCGCCGTGCGAATGGAGTTACGCTCCACCATCCGGCGCGGGAAGGATTGCGGCATTGAGGTGGTAGTTAGCAGGGGAGGCACAGGCACGCAATGCACTAGAGCCCGGTCATCCCGAGCCGCGCAGACGGTCGAGGGATCTCCCGCTGGTTGATCAAGCCGTGCCTACGGTAGACGAAGAAGGCAGGACGGTCGCCTCGTCCTACGGAGGAAAGGACGCTCGGCGTTGCGGAGAGATCCCTCGACCGTCTGCGCGGCTCGGGATGACAACTTGCGCGAGACAACCATGCGCCATCGAGGAGCCCCACCACAGCCAGCACGCTGAATCTTCGCAGTCGGGCTTGGCTTCCTTTTGTCCGCCCCGCGCGGTTTGGAGGAAGAGGTGGAATTGGTCGGTCCGGGGGACTCAGGGGAGGCAGGCAGGCAATGCACTAGAGCCCGGTCATCCCGAGCCGCGCAGACGGTCGAGGGATCTCCCGCTGGTTGATCAAGCCGTGCCTACGGTAGACGAAGAAGGCAGGACGGTCGCCTCGTCCTACGGAGGAAAGGACGCTCGGCGTTGCGGAGAGATCCCTCGACCGTCTGCGCGGCTCGGGATGACAACTTGCGCGAGACAACCATGCGCCATCGAGGAGCCCCACCACAGCCAGCACGCTGAATCTTCGCAGTCGGGCTTGGCTTCCTTTTGTCCGCCCCGCGCGGTTTGGGGAGAGGTGAAACGTCATGAAACTGATCGGTCCGGGGATGCGCTCCCGCTGCATTGCATCCGCCTGCTGGTGAAAGAAAAACGGCAGGGACGCGCTTGGTCCCTGCCGTTCACGTCTGCGCGAAGGCTCTTTGTTTTCCGCGACCGCTACAGCCCGCCGCCCGCGCGCGATTTCACCGCGCTCACATCGGCGCTGCTGAGCGTGCCGCTGACGTTTACATCGGAGCGGAAGGTCGACGCGGTGACGGCGTTTCCTGCGCGCGACTTCGTCTGGGCGATATCGGCGGAGTTCACCGCGCGGCTTTCATTGGTATCGCCCACCACCACATCCATCCGGGCCGTGGCGCTGGCGAGTGTGGCACCGTTCTGATCGTTGACCCCGTTCAAGCTCACGACGAGCGATTGGAGATCTGTCACGCCGGTGAGGCGGACGGTGACCTGGTTCATGTTCGGTCCGACGGTGCGGCTGGCAATGATGGCGGTGCCAGCGGTGACGGAGGCGTTATCGACGCTCGCGACGGGGTTGTTGAAGGTGAAGACGATTTCATATTCGCCGTTCGTGGGCAGCCGCGGCTCAATCCCGGCCGCACCCGTCGCCGGGAGCGCGATGTCGAAGATGCCTGCGGCACCGTGGGTCTTGCGCGAGACGGCGCCGGTCATGGCCGGAGCCGCGGGGGCGAAGTTGGTTTTCTCGACCAGGGTAAGATTGGTGCCGCCAGCTGCGGCTTCCTTCGTGCCGACGGTCCACAAGCCACCGTTGGCATCGCGGCCGGCGTCGTGCAGTTGATTTCCGCCGGTCCCGTTCCCCGGGAAGGTTTGGCTGAAGACCTGCGTCCAGAGGGTCCCGTTCCAGTGAATGACGTAGGGTTCCAGCCCGCCATTCCGCGTCTGGAATTCGCCGACGGCGTAGAAATCATTAGGCCCGCGAGCCGCGACGCTCTTGAGCGAGGTGACACCGGTAGGGCTCGGGTTTGGAGGGACTACGGCGCTCCAGGCTGCGCCATCCCAATGCAGGGTGAGCGCTTTCCCTGGGCTGCTGAGCGAGGCTTTATCGAATTCTCCCACCGCCCAGACGTCGTTCGGGTTGGCTGCGCTGATGCCGTAGAGGACGCCGTCATTCGAGGGGCCATCGGGCGAGGGGACGATGCTCCACTGGGTGCCGTTCCACCGCTGAACCAGCGTGTGTGGAGTGCTGCCGATGAGATAGGAGCCGACCGCCCACACATTGTTTGAAGCGAGGGCGACGACTGCGTTTAAGCTCTGCGAATAGAAGCCGCCACTCGGATTAGGCACGTTCGGGCTCGGGATTTGAGTCCACTCGGCGCCGTTCCAATGCATGGTGAGAGTGAGGGTGGCGCCGCCTGCGGTGCCGCGCGAGCCGACGAGCCAGACGTCGTTACTGGTCACCGAGGCGATATCTTCGAGCGACACCACCGGCGCGGCGCCTTCGCGGCCGGCTGCGATGGATACGGGCACCTGGGTCCAGGAGGTGCCGTTCCAGTGGAGGACATTAGAGGATCCCGGGCCGCCGACGGCCCAGACATCGTTGCTTGAGATAGCTGCGATTTTTTTCAAATGATCGGCGCTGGGCGGATTCGAGTTGGGCGTGGGTGTGATGGTCCAGCTGTTGCCGTTCCAATGCATCGCGAGGTTGAGCAAGGCGCCGGTTTTGTCGTTGGTGTAATAGCCGACTGCCCAGACATCGCTGCCGGAAAGCGGCGCCACACCGAGGAGGTGGTTGTTGGTGCTGCTGGCGTTGGGGCTATCGAGGATGGTGAAATTCGACGGGCTGGCGCTGGGCGAAGGGCTGGGGCTCGGCGACGGGCTCACGCTTGGGGATGGGCTCACGCTGGGCGATGGGCTCACGCTTGGCGATGGGCTCACGCTTGGGCGATGGGCTCACGCTTGGGCGATGGGCTCACGCTGGGCGATGGGCTCACGCTGGGCGATGGGCTCACGCTGGGCGATGGGCTCACGCTTGGGGATGGGCTCACGCTTGGGGATGGGCTCACGCTGGGTGATGGGCTCACGCTGGGCGATGGGCTCACGCTTGGGGATGGGCTCACGCTGGGGGATGGGCTCACGCTGGGGATGGGCTCACGCTTGGGGATGGGCTCACGCTTGGGGATGGGCTCACGCTTGGTGACGGGCTCACGCTTGGTGACGGGCTCACGCTTGGGGATGGGCTCACGCTTGGGCGATGGGCTCACGCTTGGGCGATGGGCTCACGCTTGGGGATGGGCTCACGCTGGGCGATGGGCTCACGCTGGGCGATGGGCTCACGCTGGGCGATGGGCTCACGCTGGGCGATGGGCTCACGCTGGGTGATGGGCTCACGCTGGGTGATGGGCTCACGCTGGGCGATGGGCTCACGCTGGGTGATGGGCTCACGCTGGGTGATGGGCTCACGCTGGGTGATGGGCTCACGCTTGGTGAAGGGCTCACGCTTGGCGAAGGACTCACGCTTGGTGAAGGCGAAGGACTTGGTCCACCAGTGACGTTGATCGTAGCGGTGGCCCCGCTTCTTGAATCTTCTATCGCCACCGTGCCGGACTGACAAAAAGTGTAGGAGTAGGACTGGCCAGGCTGGAGGTCGTCGCTATCAAGGAGAACATGACCGACATCACGCACACGCGCCCGGCTGCTGCCGACATTTGTCCAGGTAACCTGAGTCGCCGCTGCGATGTTGAGGACCGTGGGATTGAAAGGGCCGCCGCCGCCGCTGATCGTCATACTGGCCGAGGCAATCGGACTACATCCAGGCTGGGGGCTGGGCGAGGCGCTGGCACTGGGGGATGGCGTGGCCGTTGGCGTGGGGCTGGGGGTGACGCCTTCGACCGCTTGCCTCGCAGCCGGAGTGCGACTGGCACTGAGCGATGAGTTACTCTGGGCGAGAGCGGGCGACGCGACCAAGCCAAAAGCAGCGAGCGCACCAAGGAAAGAAACGACGGGGGAGGTGTTCTGATACATAAGAGAGGGATCGGATTGAATTGATCTTCGCTTACTGCGTATAAGGTCGGTCGGATGGGTTCAATCCCGGAAAGGTAACAGCGCTGTTACCTGACAGCCGCCCTGCCGCGCAGCCCGTCGAGCTTCAGCACCGACCGCCAGGATCACCCACCATCCGCTGCCTCGCGCCTAGGTGCAGGGTCCGTCCTCCGTTGACTCCCCCCAGCGCGCCCGCATAGTGCTGCCCGCATGTCCATCGAGCTTACGCGCAATTTCTGCATCATCGCGCACATCGATCACGGCAAGACCACTTTGTCGGATCGCCTGCTCGAACGCACAGGCACGATTCAAGATCGCGAGCGGCAGGATCAACTCCTCGATTCCATGGATCTGGAACGCGAACGCGGGATCACGATCAAATCCCACCCGGTGGCGATGCGTTATAAGGCGAAAGACGGCAAGACCTATCGGCTCAATCTCTCCGACACGCCCGGCCACGTCGATTTCGCGTATGAAGTGTCCCGCTCGCTGGCCGCCTGCGAAGGCGCGCTCTTGATCGTGGATGCCGCGCAAGGCGTGGAAGCGCAGACGGTCGCCAACGTCCATCTCGCGCACAAGCAAGGCCTCACCATTGTCCCGGTCATTAACAAGATCGATCTGCCGAACGCCGACATCCCGGCGGTCCATCGTCAGATCGAGGAGATCCTGCAAATCCCCGCCGAGGAAGCGATCGATTGCAGCGCGAAGATGGGAATCGGCATCGAGGAAATCCTCGAGGCCGTCGTCCATCGCATCCCGCCGCCGGCTCCGCCGAAGGACGACACCCTGCGCGCGCTCGTCTTCGATTCCGTCTTCGATGTCTACCGCGGCGTGGTCGCCTACGTCCGCGTCATGACCGGCAGCATGGCCGCCGCGCAGCAGGTGCGGATGATGAACAACGACTCGCGGCACGAGATCAAAGAGGTGGGCCTGTTCACCCCAAAGATGTTCCCGCAGCCGAAGCTGAACGCCGGCGATGTCGGCTATTTCATCGCCAACATCAAGACCACCGCCGACATCAAAATCGGCGATACCATCACCGATCTGCGCAACCCCGCGCAGGAGCCGCTCCCGGGCTTCCAGGAGATTCATCCGATGGTCTTCAGCGGGATCTACCCGATCAACACCGCGGATTTCGAGCATCTCAAAACCGCCATCAGCAAGCTGCGGCTAAACGATTCCGCCTTTGTCTATCAACCGGAAAGCTCAGTCGCGCTCGGCTTCGGTTTTCGGTGCGGCTTCCTCGGTCTGCTCCACATGGAGATCATCCAGGAGCGGCTGCGGCGCGAGTACGACATGGACATCATCGCCACGTCGCCCAGCGTGATTTACGAGGTCCTGACCACGCGCGGCGAGACCTTGCAGGTCGATAATCCCGCGCATCTCCCCGATGCCAGCATCATTGCAGAAATCCGCGAGCCGATCGTGCGTGCCTACGTGCTCTGCCCGAATGAAAGCATCGGCGACATCCTCCAGCTCATCATGGAAAAGCGCGGGACGATGGATCACACCGAGACGCTCGATACCCGCCGCGTCATGCTCCATTGCGAGCTGCCGCTGAACGAGATCCTGGTCGATTTCAACGACAAGATTAAGTCGATCACCCGCGGCTACGGTTCGATGGATTACGAGCACGCCGGGCACCGCGCGGACAAACTGGTCAAGCTCGACCTCCTCGTAAACGGCGAGCCTGTCGATGCCTTCTCCATGATCGTGCACCGCGAACGTGCCGAAGCGCGCGGCCGCCAACTCGCCGCGAAGTTAAAAGAAGTCATCCCGAACCAACTTTACCAGGTCGCCATCCAGGCCGCGATCGGCGGCAAGATCATCGCGCGCGAAAGCGTCAGCGCCCTGCGCAAAGACGTGACCGCGAAATGCTACGGCGGCGACATCAGCCGGAAGCGCAAGCTGCTCGAGAAGCAAAAAGAAGGTAAGAAGCGGATGAAAAGCATCGGCCGGATTAACATCCCGCAGGAAGCCTTCATCCAGGTGCTGAAGAGTTAGGCAGTCCCCATGCGCGGCGAGACCGATCGCGAGAAAATCGAAGCTTTCATGACTGCGCTGGCGCAGCGCGTGCATGGTCCCGGTCGCATTTATTTTACCGGTGGTGGGACAGCCGTGCTTTACGGGTGGCGCGCTTCGACGATTGATCTCGACCTAAAGTCCGATCCCGAACCGCCCGGTTTCTTCGAGGCGATTGCGGCCTTGAAAGAAGCCATCAATCTCAACGTCGAACTCGCCTCTCCCGACGATTTCATTCCCGCGCTGCCCGGTTGGCGCGAGCGCAGCATCTCCATCGGTCGGCGCGGTGAGTTGGACTTTTATCACTACGATCTCTACGCGCAGGCCTTGGCCAAGATTGAGCGCGGGCACCAGCGTGATTTGGACGATGTCCGCGCGATGCTGGCCCGGGGACTGATCGAACGCGCACGCGCGCGGGAGCTTTTCCTCGCGATCGCGCCGGAGCTGATTCGATACCCAGCCATCGATCCGCAAGTTTTCCATGCGGGTGTGATGGCAGTGTTGCGCGAAGATAGCGATGAATGAAACGACGATGATCGACTGGTCGACGGTGGAAGATTATCCCGGTGCGGAGCTGGTCCTGCCCGGATTGCGCGACGCCTTTGCGGGCCGTGTGACGATCGGCTCCTGCCTGGTCAGCATCGCGCAGCCCCTGATGGAGAGCAGCGGGCTGGCAAAACAGTGGCCCGCGCTTCATTATGTCCCCGAGCCCGAGCGGGCGCTTTATCGGCTGCTCCAGGAAGAGGGCGGCGATGCCTACGGGCGCTACAACTCCCTGCTTCGCCGACTCGTCAGCTTCGAGCGCACCCTCCGCTGCGCCCTGCCACGTTGAAACTCACTGCCCGCAACTGAATGGCGAATCGCTGAAGTCTCCCCTTCCTGATCCGTGTTTAATCCGTGTTTATCTGTGGCGAAAACTTCTTTGCCTTGGAGCAGCAAGCGTTCACTGGCAGCCGGGCCGCCACGCTCTTAGCGCAGCTCCATCAGTAGCTCTTCGATATCATCGCCCTCGCACCTCTCTTCTCGGAGAAGTTGGAACCCGCATTTTTCCAGGACACGGATCGAACCAAAATTGTGCTTTGCCACATGCGCGTAAACGGGTCGCGCTTCGATCTTGCTTAGGAATTGGGCCACAGCCGCAGTGGCAATCCCTTTTCCCCAATGGGCCCGGCCAAGCCAATAGCCGATGTTCGCGCTCCCCCGCCGCTTCCCAATAGACGACGTTGCCGGCTACGTTGCCGTCCGCCAGGATGGTGTTAAGTAGGCCCGTTTCGTTCCGCATGATTTTGGCCCAGTGCGCCATAAAAGCGTCGCGGTCGCGACTGGGGAACGCCGCCATCCGCGTCGCCTCCGGATCGAGCTGATGCTCAAAAAAGATCGGCAGATCTTCCTCGGTCACTTCGCGGAGGGTCACAGTCATCTTGATAAAAAGCGACTCAGCGGTCCATAGATTCCGTAATGGAAGCTTCCAGCTTTCCAGCCCTTCATCTTTGCTATCAAGCGACCAGCGGTCGCAAAAGCTTTCGCTCCATTCAACGGTCAGGCCCGCATGATCTTGTCCATCGCCTTACCCTTGGCCAGTTCATCGATCAATTTATCGAGGTAGCGGATCTCTCGCATTAGCGGTTCCTGGATGTCTTCCACTCGGATGCCGCAGACCACGCCTTTGATCAGGGCGCGTGCAGAATTCATCTCGGGCGCTTCCTGAAAGAAGGTTTCGAAGTCGGTCTGCTTTTTCAGTAGTCGTTCCAATTCCCGCTGCTTGTAGCCGGTGAGCCAACAGATGAGAGCGTCCACTTCGGCTTTCGTGCGTCCCTTTTTTTCCGCCTTGGCGACGTAGTGGGGATAGACGCTCGCGAAGCTGGTCGTGAAAATCCTATGCTTAGTTGTCATGGAAGAAAGGGTGACGCTTCGCTTGCTCTCAATCCCGCAGTCTAGAGCCGTGCGATTTGAAGACAAACGCGGGCACGCCGCGACGTCCCTTGTTGTGCCGCCAAGGCAGGAAGCATCGAACGTCGCATATCTAACGTCGAACACGCGAAGGGTTGCCCGCCGCGAGTTGTCATCCCGAGCCGCGAAGACGGCCGAGGGATCTCTCCGACGCAGCTTGTGAGCGACTTTCCGAGAGGAGGAGTGAAGCGCCGAGAGCTTCCAGTTGGATAGGACAAGCGCTCTCTCGCCGCTCATGCCGCCGTCGAGGAGACGTCAGTTCAGCAATCGCTCAGAAAGGGCGCTACCAAACGCCCCTTCCACCGCCCAGCTCAACAAACGCGGCGGTCTGAGAGCACGGCTCTTTGAGGTTTCTTGATGCGTCTACGGCACCGATTGCCCGGCGCGAGATTTCACAAAGCTGATGTCGCCCGCGCTGATCGTGCCATTGGGGATGACATCCTGGCGGAAGTTGGCTGCAGTAACGCCGACCCCCGATTGCGCTCTCGTCTGACTCACATCCGCAGCGCTGACGCTTTTGTTCCCGTTCGTGTCGCCGGCGAGCAGGTTCATCCTGATGGATGCGCTCGGCAGCACCTGGCCAAAGCTATCGGTCAGATTGTTTACGGTGACCGTGATCTGTTGCACATCGGCCACGCCGGTCAGATTCACGGTGATGGTGTTCCCATTGTAGGTGGGGTTTCCCTGAATCGTAGCAACTCCGCTGGTCACGGTCGCAGTGCCGCTCACGACGCTGTTGGTCGAATAGATGAGCAAGGTGTGATTGCCGCCGCTACTCCGGCATTCGACGCCGGGTTGACCAGTGAGCGGCAGCTCGAGATCGAATGTGCCTGCGGTGCCATGCACTTTCCGGGAAACACCGCCCAGGAGCGCCAGAGCTTGCACTTCGTAGGCCCCGATGTCGGCCCCGTCGCCGCCAGTGGCGTTGGCAATCCCAGGAAGATCAAACGGCCGCACTCCCCCGCGCTGGTCGGTCGTTGAACCAAGACTGTTCCCCTTATCAACGACAGGGCTGCCACCTTGCGGCGCATGCGTTGCGGTCGGGCCGCCGTTGTTCTGCAAGGGATGCAAATTCGGATCGACGCCGGTAACATCGGTGGACGCGGGGCTGAAGTTTGCGCCGGTGAACTCGATCAAATTAAAGCCCAACGACACAATCGGGTTCGGCGAATTTTGTCCGTGATCGTTACTGAGGTCGGGATCGGTGATCGCTGTGTTATTGGCAACAATCAGGTTCCCAATGGTAAGGGTCTTACAGCTCAGGTTGCAGTAGTCTTTCCCGAGCCCCCCGGCATAACCTGCGCTGTTGTTGACGATGGTTGAATTCGTGACCGTGCTGTCGAAAACATTATGCGGTAACGCGAACCCCGCCAAAACTGAGTGCTGCGGAGTTTCCGCTCACAGTGCAGTTATCCATCATCAATTGTCCGTTCGACCAAATGCCGCCGCCGTCGGCGATACTGTTCTTATTCGGAGTCAGAGTTAACAAAACCGTATTGCCGCTAACGGTCGAACCAGTGATGGTGGCACCGGGACTACCGTTTACGTAAAGACCGCCGCCGTAGGCGGTCTGGTTCCGCGCAGTATTGGCGGTGTTGTTGGAGATGGTCGAATTAGTGATCTCGAGGAAATTGCTGGCCTGCGGGTTGTGAAAAATCCCGCCGCCGTGTCGGGGGGCGGAGTTCCCGGTCACCAACGAATTCATCAGAGTCAGCTGACCCAGATTTTCGATTCCACCTCCGCCCTCGAGTGTCCCGCTCGCCGAATTGCCGCTGATGGTGCAGCCGCTAATGGTCATGACGTCGTTGTTGTCGATGGCGCCCCCGCCATCAACTGCGGTGTTACTGGAAAAAGTTGAGTTCGAGATGGTCATGGTCCCGCCTCGGTTTCTGATCGCGCCGCCGCCACCGCTCCCGCCGATTTCGCTGTTGCCGGTGAAGGTCGAATTCGAGATTGAAACCGTGCCTGCGGTATTGCTGTAAATCGCACCGCCGCCCAGTCCCGTCGCACTGGCGCTGTTGGCCGTGTTATCCGTGAAGGTGCAGCCGGTGACCGTGAGCGAAAGGCTGTTGGCGATGGCGCCACCGTTACCGGCGGTGTTTAGACTGAAGATGGAGTTCGTCACGGTCAGATTGCCGTCATTATCGATCGCACTGCCACTGGAGCCGGCACCGACGGTCCGTTCCTTGCGTCAAGGTCATGCCGCTGATGGAGGCGGTATCACCCACGCTGACGGCAAAGATCCGGACGGCGTTGTTGCCGCTGACCGTCAGCAAATTGGCGCCCGGTCCGGTGATCGTCAGGGAATCGCCAGTCGCCGGATTGATGCTAATGACCGTGGCGAGCGTAATGGTTTGCGGCGCGTTAAACGACGAGTTGAAGACGATGGTGTCCGAACCCGCCGCCGCGTTTGAATCCAGGACCGCCTGGCGCAAACTTCCCGAGCCGCTGTTGTTCGTGTTGGTCACGGTGAAGGTCGCGGCCGACGCACCGGCCAGAGCTGGTTAAAATGATGACGGCGATTGCCCAGATGCTGGTGAAGGAGTTTCTGCTCATTGGTAGTTCCTCGAGACGGAGCAGGGTGTGGAGAGTGATTTCCCGCGCACGACTGCCCTTTCGCTAAACAGACGCGAGAGGCGCACGCGAAAGCGGCCAAGGTTTCTTCAATTTTTTTGGGGCGCTAAGGCCGGACCATCCAGACGACGATCTCTCGCGGGGCAGCTGGCAACCCAAACTGAACCACAGGCTGTGCCCTCCCCAAACACGAGCAACCCGCGAAGGGGTTCAGTAGCTTTGAATTGCTTGCCCGCTCGCGTTTGCGGTATTCTAACCGTCCAGTTAAAAAAACTGAACGCTCACGAGCCCCGCGGCTTTCCTCATGGTCTCACTCCCCGCCCGCCAGGAAATCACAAAAGCGCTGCTCGATTGGAACCAGGGCGATAGCAACGCGGCCGAACGATTAATGCCGTTAGTCTATGACGAATTGCGCCGTCTGGCTCGGCGCTATCTTCAGCGCGAACGACCCGACCACACGCTCCAGGCCACCGGGTTAGTGCATGAGGCTTACCTCCGACTTGTCGACCAGAACAACATGCCGTGGCAGAACCGCGCGCAGTTCTACTCTGTGGCCGCCCAGATGATGCGGCGCATTCTGGTGGATCACGCGCGTGCGCATCAGGCGGTGAAGCGGGGAGGAGTGCGCGAGAAATTGGAGTTCGACGAAGCGCTCGCACCCGCAGATGAGCGCTCCGTTGACCTGATCGCGCTGGACGATGCGCTCCAGGATCTGGTCACTTTCGACGTCCGCAAGAGTCGCATTGTCGAGCTGCGTTTCTTCGGGGGTCTCTCGATCGAAGAGATCGGGGCTGTCCTCGCGCTCTCGCCCCGGACGATCCGACGAGAATGGCGACTCGCGAAAGCCTGGCTCCGGCGTGAGCTCGTGAAGGGAGAGCCTGATGCCACTCTCGGGTGACGAGTGGGAGCGGGTCCAGGAGCTATTTAACGAGGTCGTCGACCTTCCTCCCCAGGAGCGTGCGGCCCTGCTCAAGCGCGCCACGGAAGGGAATGAAACGCTGCGCCGAGAGGTGGAATCGCTGCTCGCTTCCGACGAGCGGGCCGACAGTTTTATCGAGGATCCAATCTCCGCGATCCCACGCCATCTCCTGACGGAGGCCGAGGAAAACGAAGACCTGATGGGGCGGCAGTTTGGTGCCTATCGAGTGATCCGCGAGATCGGCCGCGGTGGACTCGGCGCGGTTTATCTGGGCGCGCGCGCGGACGAGCAGTTTGAAAAGCTGGTCGCAATCAAGATCGTCAAACGCGGCCTCGACACCGATGACATTCTCCGGCGCTTCCGGGCTGAGCGACAGATTCTGGCCCAGCTCGAGCATCCCCATATTGCGCGGTTAATCGATGCCGGGAGCACGGACGATGGCTTGCCCTATTTCGTGATGGAGTATGTCGATGGCCAGCCGATCCACCACTACTGCGAAGCGCATAGACTCTCGACGAAAGAATGCCTCGACCTTTTCCGTCTCGTTTGCGGTGCGGTCACTTACGCGCATCAACACCTCGTCATCCATCGCGACATCAAGCCCTCGAACATTCTCGTCACGACCGAGGGTGTGCCGAAGCTGCTCGATTTCGGGATCGCAAAGTTTTTGCACGCCGACGATCCGCTCGCCGCGCTGACCATGACCGGGGTGCGCGCGATGACTCCAGAATACGCCAGCCCCGAGCAGGTGCGTGGATTGCCGATCAGCACCTCGACCGACATCTATAGCCTGGGCGTTTTACTCTACGAGCTAGTCACCGGGCAAAAACCGTATCGTCTCACCACCCACACCCCGGAGGAGCTATCGCAGGCTGTTGTCGAGCAAACACCGGAGCGGCCGAGCACTGCAATCACCCGCACGGAAAGCCGCTCCGAATCGGCATTGCGCAATTCGAAATCGCTTAAGGGCGACCTCGACAACATTGTTTTAATGGCGCTGCGGAAAGAGCCCGAACGTCGCTACAGCTCGGTCGCGCAATTCTCAGACGACATTCGCCGCCACCTGGAAGGACGACCGGTCATCGCGCACAAGGATACCTTCCATTATCGCGCGACAAAGTTCGTCCGCAGAAACTCCATCGCGATGGCGGTAGCCGCGCTTCTCTTGCTGACGTTGCTGGGCGGGATTGTCGCGACCGCGTGGCAGGCGCAACGCGCAACTGCAGAGGCGCGCGTGGCCTCCGCCGCACGCGAGCGGGCGGAGCGCGAAGGCGCCAAGGCGCAGAGCATTAATGCTTTTCTACAAAACATTCTCGGACTTTCCGATCCGACTTTGATGCAGGCAAACCCACGCGGGGACGCGCATCAGATGACGGTTGCCGATGCGATCGAGGAGGCCGCGAAACGGGCTGAGACTGAGCTCGCCGATCAGCCTGAGGTCCTGGCGGCAGTGCAGTTCAGCATCGGCAGAATCTATGCCTTCCGAGGGCGGGTCGAGCGAGCGGAGGCCCTTTTGCGATCTTCGCTGGATATCCGCCGTCGAGTTCTCGGCTCAGATCACCCGGAGACTGCACAAACCATGGTGGCTCTCGGCGAAAAACTGACGTTAGCCGGAAAGTCCGCAGAAGCAGATCCTCTGCTCCGGGAAGCGGTCGCGTTCTTTCGACGCGCGCAGAATGGTGGAGCAGCGGATGCGAAATGGTTTTCCATCGCCCTGAGTGCTCTCGGGCTCGCGCAGGTCGCCAGAGGCGAAGCGGCGACAGGCGAACACGTTCTCCTCGAATCGTTAAAAGTGGGCGAGGGCCTGACCGGAAGCGACCGCGCCTTTATCCCGGTCGTTCTGAACAACCTCAGTATCCTCAAAGGGGAACAAGGGAACATACCCGCCGCGATCAATTATCTGGAACGTGCTTTAGAGGAATATCGTCGGACGCCGGGTGACGCCCGTTATTACACTGCGATCACGCTGACTAACCTCGGCTATTGGGAGATCTTAAAGCCCGACTACACCAAGGCGGAATCTCTCTTGCGCGAGTCGATCGCTCTGTTTCGCGCGACCGTGGGTGAAGAAAACCAAAAGGCGCTGATCACGATGATCCACCTCGCAAATACTCTCTGCCAGCGTGGCGACTACCGCGAGGCGCGAGAAATGATCGATCACGTCATCGGTCTACAGCTGCGAATCATGGCCCCAGACCATGTTGACTTCGCGCGTTCGGGGATTGTTCTGGGCAACATTCTGACTCGAACGGGCGATCCAATCGCCGGCGAAACGCATCTTCGGAAAGCACTCGAACTCCGCCAGCGCAGCTTTGCGCCGGGACACTGGCGCATTGCCGAAGCGCAAAGTGGCGCTGGGAGATTGTCTGGCTGAGCAGAAGCGATTTCCCGAAGCGGAGGAACTCCTGCTCGCGAGCGACTCCATCCTTACCAAACAATTCGGCGCGGGAGATCCTCGGACGGGGGAGAGCCGGCGTTCCCTGGGGAGGCTTTACGAGGCATGGGCAAAGCCCGAGTGAGCGAAGGACTTCCGCTAGTTTCACGGCAACGTCGCTCCGGAGCGCGACTTCACCAGCCCAATATCGCCCGCGCTGATCGTGCCATTAGTGACGACGTCCTGGCGGAAATTTGCGCTGGTCGCAGTTGCGCCTGATTGCGCTTTCACCTGACTGACATCCGCAGCGCTGACGCTTCTGCTCCCATTCGTGTCGCCGGCGAGGACGTTCATGCTCACGGCGGTGTTCGGCAGCACCTGCGCATTGCTGTCCGTGACGTTGCTCAGGGTGACGGTGATTTGTTGCACATCGGTGACGCCGGTCAGGTTCACCGTCATGGTGGTGCCGGAAAAGATCGGGCTGCCGGAGATGCTGCCCGCTCCGCTGCTGACGGCAGCACTGCCGCTGACGACGTTGTTACTGAAAGCGAAGATCAGCGAATGCGCTCCGCCGGTGGAGCGGCATTCGACGCCTGGCGCGCCGGTAAGCGGGAGCGGGATGTCGAAGGCGCCCACACTTCCGTGGGTCTTGCGGGAAACCGCGGAGGTGAGCTGCCAGGGGCGGCGCGGCGAAGAAGACGTTTTGCACCGTGTCCTCGATGGTTTCCGAGCCGTTGAGCTGAAGCCTGTGCCGTGGAATCCTCTGGCGCGAATCAGGATGTTCTGCCCGGTTCGGCAGATTCAGTCCGCCCAGGGTGTAGCTGGAGCGTTTGGCGGAGCGTCGGGTGCGAGATGCCGGCCCAGCTTCTCGTTCCCGCCCAGCGCGGGATCACGAGTTGGTGCCGTTCCGAGGGTGGTGTAAGTCGCGCCGTTATCGGTTGAGACTGCTGGAAGATGACGCGCGTCGAACTGCGCCGCCGAGCCGTCGCGCAGTCAACGTGACGGTCGTTTTGAGTCACGGTCAGCGTCAGAAAGCGCGGCGGTGTCGTTCGAGAGTCGGGCGATCCGGTTGCGCCCTGCCCGCCGATGTTAGTGAAATAGCCGCCCGCTAGAACTTTGCCGTCCGCCTGCAGCGCAAGGGAACGAAGACATCGTCGTTCGCGTTCGGATCAAACGAATCCGCCGCTCCGGTCGCGCCGTCGAACCGGGCGATGCGGTTGCGCGTCGCTCCGCCGATTCCGCCGACGGTAGTTGAATTGTCCGCCCGCTAAAACCTTGCCGTCCGCCTGGCATCGCGATGGAAATGACGTCGCCGTTCACGTTCGGGTTAAACGAATCAGTCGCTCCGATCGCCGGGTCGAGACGGGCGATCCGACTGCGCGACTGTCCGCCGATTTGGTCATGAATGCGCCGCCGATCATGATTTTCCCGTTCGATTGCATGGCGATGGTAAAGATACCGCTGTTCGCGTTCGCGCTGAACGAATCCACCAGTCCGGTCGCCGGGTCGAGCCGGGCGATCCGGCTCCGCACTTGTCCACCGATGGCGCTGAACAAGCCGCCCACCAAGATCTTGCCGTCCGCCTGGATGGCAATGGCATAGACAGCATTGCCCGCGTTTGGGTTAAACGAATCAGTCGCCAGTCCCGCGTCGAGCCGGGCGATCCGATTGCGCGACTGCCCGCCGATGGTGATGGAAAAGCCGCCCGCCAGAACCTTGCCGTCCGACTGGACCGCGATTGATAAGACGTTGTCGTTCGCGTTCGGGTTAAACGAATCCGCCGCTCCCGTCACCGGGTCGAGCCGGGCGATCCGGTTGCGTGTTTGCCCGCCAATGGAGGTGAATCGCCGCCCACTAGAATTTTGCCATCCGGCTGGATCGCGATGGTGTAGACAATGTCGCTCGCGTTTGGGTTGAAGGCGGGATCGAGCGTGCCGTCCGTGTTCGAGCCGGGCGATGTGATTGCGCGTCGTTCCAAAAAACGCCGAAAACGACCGCCGATGATCATTTTCCCGTCCGGCTGAATCGCGATGGCACGGACATAACTGCTGGCCGTTGCACTGTCGAGCGTTTGGTCGAGTCCGCCGTCGCGTTCGAGACGGGCGATGCGATTGCGCGTTTGCCCGCCGATGGTGCGTGAATAGCCCGCTCGCTAGAATCTTGCCGTCCGGCTTGGAGAGCGATCGCATTGACACTGCCGTTCGAGTTCGGATCAAAAGAGGTATCAGCGCTCCGGTCACCGCGTCGAGACGCGCGATGCGATTGCGCGGCTGTCCGCCGATGGTCGCTGAATCACGCCGCCCACCAGAATCCCCCCGTCCGACTGGACCGCGATGGAAAGGACATAGATGTCTGCGTTCGGGTCAAACGAATCCGCCGCTCCGGTCGCAGGGTCGAGCCGGGCAATGCGGTTGCGTGTCTGCCCGCCGATGTTCGTGAATTGCCGCCCACCAGAATCTTGCCGTCCGCCTGGATGGCGATCGCATTGACAAAGCTATTCGCATTCGGGTTAAACGCATCAGCCGCTCCGGTAGCCGGGTCGAGACGGGCGATGCGGTTGCGCGTTTGCCCGCCGATGGTGGTGAATGCGCCGCCCGCTATAATTTTGCCGTCCGCCTGGACCGCGATTGCAGTGACAGAGCCGTTTGCATTTGGGTCGAACGCATCCGCCGCTCCGGTCGCCGCCTCGAGGAGAGCAATCCGATTGCGGGTTTGCCCGCCGATGGACGTGAATACGCCGCCCGCCAGAATCTTGCCGTCCGCCCTGACGGCGATGGCTGAGACATCGCTATCCGCATTCGGGTTAAACGAATCCGCGCTGCCAATCGTCGCGTCGAGCCGGGCGATCCGATTGCGATTCTCGCCGCCGATGGTGGTGAAGTAGCCGCCTACCAGAATCTTGCTGTCCGGCTGCAACGGCGATGGAATAGACCGCGCCGTTCGCAGTCGGGTTAAACGCCGTATCGAGCGTGCCGTCCGGGTTCAGACGCGCGATGACGATTGCGCGGCACTCCGCCGACGGTCGTGAACTCGCCACCGATGAGAATCTTGCCGTGGGGGTGACGTCCTGGCGAAAATTGGCGCTGGTGATGGGGGCCCCGGCTTGGGCTTTGGTTTGGGAGACATCGGCAGCGCTGACGGTTTTGCTCCCATTCGTGTCGCCCGCGAGAACGTTCATGCTCACGGCGGTAGTCGGGGAGCTGATCTGGGCGAAGGTATCGGTGACGTTGCTTAAGCTGACGGTGATTTGTTGCACGTCGGTTACGCCGGTCAGGTTCACGGTCATGGTGTTGCCGGAGAAGGTGGGGCTGCCGCCCGACGCTGCCGGTGCCGGCGCTGATGCTGGCGCTGCCGCTGACAATCGGTGTTGGTGAAACTGAAGACGAAGCGTGTGCGCCCGCCGCTGGAGCGGCACTCGACCCCGGGCTTGCCGGAAAGCGGGAGCGGATCGTCGAAGTCGCCCGCGCCGCCGTGGGTCTTGCGCGAGACGGCGGCGGTGAGTTGCAACGGCGTGAGGTAGACGTTTTGCACCGTGTCCTCGATGCTTTCCGAGCCGTTCTGGAAGCCCGTGCGGTAGAAACCTCTGGCGCGAATCAGGATGTTTTGACCGTCCGGCAGATTTAGTCCGGTCAAAGTGTATCCGGCGGCGTTTGGCGCGAAATCGGATTCGAGCGCGGGCTTTCCGTCGAAAGCGGGACGCGAGTTGGTTGCCGTTCCCAGAGTCGTATAAGTCGCGCCGTTGTCGGTCGAGAGTTGGAAGATGACGCGGGTGAACTGTGCGCCCGAACCGTTGCGCGCCAAGGTGGCGGTCGTTTTCGTCACGCTCAAAGCAGAAAGCGCGGCGGTATCGTTCGAGAGTCGGGCAAACAAACTGCGCGGCTGCCCGCCGATGTTAGCGAATTGTCCGCCAACCAGAACTTTGCCGTCCGACTGCACCGCGATTGAACGGACATTGCCGTTTGCGTTCGGGTCAAACGAATCAGCCGCGCCGGTCGCCGCGTCGAGACGAGCGATACCACTGCGCGTCTGTCCGCCGATGGTGTTGAATTGTCCGCCCGCCAGAACTTTGCCGTCCGACTGCACCGCGATTGAAAAGACAAAGCCGTTCGCGTTCGGGTCGAACGAATCAGCCGCGCCGGTCGCCGCGTCGAGACGGGCGATACTACTGCGCGTCTGCCCGCCGATGGTCAAGAATGCGCCGCCCGCCAGGACTTTGCCGTCCGACTGCACGGCGATTGAAAAGACAGTGCTGCTCGCGTTCGGGTTGAACGAATCGGCCGCTCCGGTTGCCGCGTCGAGACGGGCGATACGATTGCGCGGCTGCCCGCCGATGCTCGTGAAAAAGCCGCCCGCCAGGACTTTGTCGTCCGACTGGATTGCGATTGCGTAGACTTCGCTGTCCGCGTTCGGATCAAACGAATCAGCTGCGCCGGTCGCCGCGTCGAGACGAGCGATACCACTGCGCGTCTGCCCGCCGAT
The DNA here is from genome assembly GCA_963730385.1 of uncultured Verrucomicrobiae bacterium. Taxonomy (GTDB): domain Bacteria; phylum Verrucomicrobiota; class Verrucomicrobiia; order Chthoniobacterales; family UBA10450; genus JACCTI01. The sequence continues at coordinate 8,698 of CAVSRQ010000011.1, read as the reverse complement.
GGTCGTGAATAGCCGCCCGCCAGAACTTTGCCGTCCGACTGCACCGCGATTGAATAGACATCGCCGTTCGCGTTCGGGTCAAACGAATCAGCCGCGCCGGTCGCCGCGTCGAGACGGGCGATCCTATTGCGCGTCTGCCCGCCGATGGTGGTGAATAGTCCGCCCGCCAGAACTTTGCCGTCCGACTGCACCGCGATTGAAAAGACAATGTTGTTCGCGTTCGGGTCAAAGGCGGTATCGAGCGTGCCGTCCGCGTTCAGACGCGCGATACGATTGCGCGCCGTGCCGAGAACGCTGGAAAACGAACCGCCGATGAGAATCTTCCCGTCCGGCTGAATCGCGGTGGCGAAAACAAAACTGCCGACCGTCGCAATGTCGAGCGTTTGATCGAGCCCGCCGTCGCGTTCGAGACGGGCGATCCTATTGCGCGTCTGCCCGCCGATGTCCGTGAATAGTCCGCCCGCCAGAACTTTGCCGTCCGACTGCACCGCGATTGAAAAGATAGTGTTGTTCGCGTTCGGGTTAAAGGCGGTATCGAGCGAGCCGTCCGCGTCCAGACGGGCGATACGATTGCGCGCCGTGCCGAGAACGCTGAAAAACGAACCGCCGATGAGAATCTTCCCGTCCGACTGCACCGCGATTGAACGGACATCGCCGTTTGCGTTCGGGTCAAACGAATCAGCCGCGCCGGTCGCCGCGTCGAGACGGGCGATACCACTGCGCGTCTGCCCGCCGATGGTGTTGAATTGTCCGCCCGCCAGAACTTTGCCGTCCGACTGCACCGCGATTGAAAAGACAAAGCCGTTCGCGTTCGGGTCGAACGAATCAGCCGCGCCGGTTGCCGCGTCGAGACGGGCGATACGATTGCGCGTCTGCCCGCCGATGGTCGTGAACTCGCCGCCCGCCAGAACTTTGCCGTCCCGCTGCACCGCGATTGAATTGACAAAGCCGTTCGGGTTCGGGTCGAACGAATCAGCCGCGCCGGTCGCCGCGTCGAGACGGGCGATATTATTGCGCGTCTGCCCGCCGATGGTCGTGAATGCGCCGCCCGCCAGAACTTTGCCGTCCGGCTGCACCGCGATTGAAAAGACAACGCTGCTCGCGTTCGGGTCGAACGAATCAGGCGCGCCGGTTGTCGCGTCGAGACGGGCGATACGATTGCGCGTCTGCCCGCCGACGTTCGTGAATTGTCCGCCCACCAGAATTTTGCCGTCCGACTGCAACGCGATTGCATTGACAGTGCTGCTCACAATCGGGTTAAAGGCGGTGTCGAGCGTGCCGTCCGCGTTCAGACGCGCGATACGACTGCGCCCCACTCCGCCGATGGTCGTGAACGCGCCGCCGATGAGAATCTTCCCGTCCGGCTGAACGACTACGGCGCGAACAAAACCGTTCGCGTTCGGGTCAAACCCGTCGAGCGCGGATTGGGCGCGCAGGTGCGCTGTCGGCATCAGCGCAAGCAGCAGAACTGCCATCAGTGCCAACCCCGCCCGTGGCAGGGACGCTTTCATGGCGCGAATGTGAGGCCCCTGTAGTGGTCGAAGCAAGGCGAAACCGCGCTCTCGCGCCCGGTGTCCAAGACAAGGGCCTTCACGGCACGAAATTTCCGGAGCGGGATTTTACGAGACCAATATCGGAGGCGTTGATGTTCCCGTTGACGGCGACGTCCTGGTAGAAGTTGGTGGCATCGACCGGTTGTCCGGACTGCGATTTGGTTTGTCCGATGTCGGAAGCGTTGACGGATTTGTTCCGGTTGGTGTCACCGGCGAGGACGTTCATGCTTACGGCAGTGTCGGGGAGGACCTGCGCGACGGTGTCGGTGACGTTGCTCAAGGTGACAGTGATTTGTTGCACGTCGGTTACGCCGGTCAGGTTGACGGTCATGTCGTTGCCGGAGAATGCTGGCGCGCCGGAAACGCTGCCGGTCCCGCTGGTGACGCTGGCATCTCCGCTGGCGACGTTGTTGGTGAAGGTGAAGACGAGAGTATGCGCTCCGCTACTGGAGCGGCACTCCAATCCTGGCTGACCCGCGAGCGGTAAATTGATCGCGAAGTTCCCGGCACCCCCGTGCGTCTTGCGGGAGACGGCGGCGGCGAGTTGCAATGGCGTGAGGTAGACGTTTTGCACCGTGTCCTCGATGCTTTCCGAGCCGCTTTCGTAGCCGGTGCGATAAAAGCCGCGGGCGCGGATGAGGAGGTTTTGCGAGGTGGGCAAATCGAGGCCGCCCAGAGTGTAGCCGGCAGTTTGCGGAGCGGAGCGGGCTTTGCCTTTGCGCGTTTCATAAATGGAGGCGCCGTTGCTGCTGGCGGTGCCGAGCAAAGTGTAGTTCGCGCCGTTGTCGGTGGACTGCTCGAAAATGACGCGCTCAAACTGGGACCCCGCGCCGTCGCGCGTGAGTGAGATGCTGGTGCGGGTGACGGTCAAATTCGAGAGTGCGGGGATATCGTTGGAGAGCCGGGCAAAGAAGTTCCGCGTCTCGCCGCCGATCGTTCCGAAAATACCGCCGGCAAGAATTTTGCCGTCGGCTTGCAGCGCGAGCGAAAAGACGGTGTCGCTCGCGCTCGGATTGAACGCATCGGCCAGCCCGGTGATCGCATCGAGCCGGGCGAGACGGAAGCGCGATTGCCCGCCGATGAAGGTGAATCCGCCGCCCGCGATGATGGCTCCGTCCGATTGAATCCCGACGGCGAAGACGGTGTTGTTCGCGTTGGGATCAAACGAGTCGGCCATTCCGGTGCCGGGATCGAGCCGGGCGAGCCGGTTGCGCGCCTGTCCGCCGATGGTGGTGAATTGTCCGCCCACCAAAATCCGGCCGTCCGCTTGCAGGGCGAAGGCGTAAACCACGCTGTTGGCATCGGGGTCGAAAGCATCGGCCATTCCGGTGCCGGGATCGAGCCGGGCGAGCCGGTTGCGCGTCGCTCCGCCGATGGTGGTGAAATCGCCGCCGGCCAGAATTTTGCCGTCGGCCTGGAGGGCGATGTTGCGGACCGTGCCGTTTGCGTTTGGATCAAAAGAATCGGCCAGCCCCGTGCTGCCATCGAGCCGCGCGATGCGGTTGCGCCCCTGTCCGCCAATGGAAAAGAAGAAGCCGCCTACGACAATTTTCCCATCCGGCTGGACCGCGATGGCGGAGACGCCGTTACCGGCATTCGGGTTGAAAGAGTCGGCCAGACCGATGGTGGGTTCGAGGCGGGCGATGCGGTTGCGCGTTTGCCCGCCGATGGCAGTGAAGGAGCCGCCCGCTAGAAGCTTGCCGTCCGGTTGGACCGAGATGGCGTCGACCCGGCCGTTCGCATTCGGGTCGAACGCCAGGTCCAGCGTGCCGTCGGTGTTCAGGCGCGCGATATTGTTCCGCGCTACGCCCAGAATGCTGGTGAATAAGCCGCCAAGCAGGACCTTGCCATCCGGCTGAATCACGGTGGCATTGACGACATTCCCGACCGTATTCAGATCGAGCGTCCGGTCGACCAAGCCGTCGCGTTCCAGGCGGGCGATGAAGCTGCGGGCCGCTCCGCCCACGGTTCCGAAAAATCCACCGGCGAGAATTTTGCCGTCCGTTTGCACCGCGAGGGCGTTGACGCCGTTGTCCGCATCCGGATTGAAGGCATCGGCATTTCCGGTGACGGCATCGAGACGGGCGATGCGATTGCGCGCCTGCCCGCCGATGTTGGTGAAGCCGCCGCCCACAAGAATTTTGCCGTCTCGCTGCACCGCGATCACGCCGACGGAGAAGTCGGGGTTGGGGTTAAAGGAGTCGGCCAGGCCGTTGGCCGGATCGAGACGGGCGATGCGATTGCGCGCTTGCGCACCGATATTGGTAAAGTTGCCGGCCACGAGAATCTTGCCGTCCGCCTGCAAGGCGATGGAAGCGACGGTCGAGTTGGAGAAGGGATTAAAAGAATCGGCCAATCCGCTGGCGGTCTCGAGGCGAGCAATGCGATTGCGCGCCTGTCCGCCGATGGTGGTAAACGATCCGCCGACCAGGACGCGGCCGTCCGCTTGCACCGCGATGGTGCCGACGTTGCCATTGGCGTTCGGGTCGAAGGCGTCGGCATTTCCGGTGGTCGCATCCAGCCGCGCCATGCCGCTGCGGGTTTGGCCACCCACATTGTTGAAGACGCCGCCCACTAAAATCTTCCCGTCCACCTGCACCGCGAGGGAAGAGACGGCGTTGTTTAGATTCGGATCAAAAGCGTCCGCGTTTCCGGTGATCGGATCGAGCCGGGCGAGACGGTTCCGAGTTTGCCCACCAATGGAAGTGAACGAGCCGCCCGCCAAAACCTTGCCGTTCGGTTGCACCGCGATGGCGCTGACGGTGCCGCCCGCGTCCGGATCAAAAGCGGTGTCGAGGGTGCCATCGGGGTTGAGGCGGGCGATGCGATTGCGCGCGCTCCCCTGGACCATGGTGAAATCGCCGCCGAGCAGGATTTTCCCATCCACCTGCACCACGATGACTTGAATGACGCCGTTGGCGTCTGGATCAAACCCATCGAGGGGGGATTGAGCGTGCAGTCCGCGGGCGAGAACGAGAAAGAGGAAGGCGACGGAGGCGAATGAAAGGAAGATGGATATTTTTTTCATGGTGGTGGGAGCGGCGGACGGGAAGGCAGCGCGAGCTCGCGGCGCTGTGACGAAGGAAGCAGAAAGCTCCCGGGAGATTCCGAAGTGCGCCGCCGCGTCGCTGTAGGGGTCCGCGGTAATACGAGTTTGGGAACTCGGCGCGCTTCTGTCGAGCGTTAAGTCCCACAAAAAAGGCGGCTAGGGGAGAAACTGCCCAGAGCGGGATTTAACGAGGCCGATGTCGGAGGCGTTGATCGTGCCGGTGGCGTTGACGTCCTGATAGAAATTCGTGCGCGTTGGCGGCCATACCCGATTGCGATTTGGTCTGGCCGATGTCGGAAGCGTTGACGGTTTTGTTCTGGTTGGTGTCGCCGGCGAGGACGTTCATACTCACGGCAGCGTTGGGCAGCACTTGGGAGAAGCTGTCGGTCACGTTGCTCAGGGTGACGGTGATCTTTTGCACCTCGCCTACGCCGGTCAGGTTTACCGTCATGGTATTGTCGAGAAAGATGGGAGTGCCGGAGACGCTACCGGTGCCGCCAGTGACGGTGGCGTTACCGCTGACGACGTTGTGGTTAAAAGTGAAGACGAGGGTGTGGGCACCGGCGCCGGAACGGCATTCCAAGCCAGGTTCTTCGGGCTGGCCCGCGAGGGGCAGATTAATATCGAAGTCGCCCGCACCGCCATGCGTCTTGCGGGAGGCGGCGGAGGTGAGTGCGAGGGGCGCGATTAAAAAAGCATTCTGCACCTTGTCTTCGATGGTCTCGGAGCCGGTTTCGAAGCCAGTGCGATAGTAACCGCGAGCGCGGATGAGGATGTCTCTGCATGGTCGGCAGACTCGAGTCCGGTCAAGGAGTAACCGGCGGCTTGTGGCGCCGTCGGTGTGAATCCGGAGTGGCCTTGGTTTTTCTCGGCCCGCGCTGGAACACTCGGTGTGCCGCTGCCGAGAAAGGTGTAGCTGGCGCCGTGGTCGGTGGAGAGCTCGAAGGCGACGCGGGCGAACTGGGGCGCGGAACCGTCGCGCGTCAGGGTCACACTCGTTTCGGTCACGCTTAGGGTCGAAAACGCGGCGGTGTCGTTCGAAAGACGCGCGAAAACGCTGCGCGTCTGCCCGCCGATGTTGGTGAAGAAACCACCGGCCAGGATCTTGCCGTCGGACTGGATGGCGAGGGACCGAACCGTGTTATCTGCATTCGGATCGAACGCGTCGGCGGCGCCGGTGGCCGCGTCGAGTCGCGCGATTCGATTGCGCGGCTGACCGCCGATGTGGGTGAATTGGCCGCTGGCCAAAACTTTGCCGTCCGACTGGACTGCGATCGATGCGACGACGTTGTCCGAGTTGGGATCGAAGGAATCCGCTACGGCCGTCGAGGTCAGGCGCGCGATGCGGTTGCGCGGCTGACCCCCGATGTTGGTGAAGAGCCCGCCGGCCAGAACTTTGCCGTCCGATTGCGTGGCAATCGATACGACCACGTTGTCCGCCCCTGGGTTGAACGCGTCGGCCGCGCCCGTCGCACTCTCGAGGCGCGCGATATAGTTGCGCGGCTGACCGCCGATGTTGGTGAAATTGCCGCCGGCAAGAATCTTGCCGCTGGCCTGCACCGCGAGGGAATTGACCACGCCGTCTGCGTTCGGATGGAACGCATCGGCCGCGCCGTTGCTGTCATCGAGGCGTGCGATATAGTTGCGCGCCGCGCCGCCGATGCTGCTGGCGCCGCTAAAGAAACCGGCTGCCAGAATTTTGCCGTTGGGTTGCACCGCCACGGCCGTCACAATTCCATTCGCGTTCGGATCGAACGCGTCCGCGGCGCCAGTTCCCCCATCGAGGCGTGCGATATAGTTGCGCGCCGCGCCGCCGATGTTGGCGAAATTGCCGCCGGCCACCACCTTGCCATCCGTCTGCAACGCGAGGGAAAGAACACTGCTGTCCGCGTTGGGGTCGAAACCGGTATCGAGCGTCCCGTCGCTATTCAGGCGGGCGATGTTGCCCCGGGCGTGCCGAGCACGCTGGAAAAATCGCCGCCGATCAGGACCTTGCCGTCGGGTTGAATGGCGGTGGCGGCCACGCTACTGCCGACGCTGCTGAGGTCGAGCGTCTGGTCGAGCCCGCCGTCGCGTTCCAGCCGGGCGATGTGGTTGCGCGTCTGCCCCGTCACGGTCGTTAGGTCGCCGCCGATCAGGATTTTGCCGTCGGCTTGCACCGCGATGGCATGAATCGCGTCATTGGGAATGGGGTGGAACGCGTCGGCGGCGGCGGTGACCGGATCGAGCCGCGCGATCGCGGGGCGGGTTTGCCCACCCATGGTGCTGAACACTCCGCCAACTAAAATTCTGCCGTCCGGTTGCACGGTGACGGCATGGACATAACCGTCATTGTTGCCATTAAATGCATCGGGCGCGCCCGTCGTCGCGTCGACCCGCGCGAGACCGATACGCGTCTCTCCTCCGACGTTGTCCAAGATGCCGCCGATCAAAAGCTTGCCGTCCGCCTGGAAGGCGAGCGCATAAACCACGCCCCTCACGGTCGGGTCGAACCCATCCGGCGCGCCGTCGGCGGCCTCGAAGCGGGCGAGGGACTGGCGCATCTGCCCGCCGGCATTCAGGAAAATACCGCCAGCCAGGACTTTGCCATCCGCCTGCAGCGCGAGGGAATGAACCGTCCCGTCCAGATTCGGGTCAAACGCATCCGCCTCGCCGGTAATGGGGTCGACCCGGGCGATGTAGTTGCGATACTCCCCACCGATCGTGGTGAAGTCGCCGCCCACCAGGATTTTGCCGTCCGGCTGGATCACGATGCTACGGACAGCGCCATTTCCGTTCGTGTCCAGGGAATCCGCCGCGCCCGTGATCGGGTCAAGCCGGGCGAGCCAGCTGCGAAACTCCGGACCCATCATGACGAAGGCCCCGCCGGCCAGGACTTTGCCATCCGGCTGTAGGGCGAGGGAATAGACGGTATTCTCCCCGTCCGGATCGAACATCGGATCGAGGGTGCCATCGGGATTGAAACGGGCGATTCGATTGCGGACTACGGATGGGCCTCCGTTGGGCGAAACGCTCGTAAAGTCGCCACCGATAATGATTTTTCCGTCCGGCTGCACGACCATCGCGTAAACGGTGCCGTTTACGTTTGGGTCGAAACCGTCGAGGGCGGATTGCGCCCACGTCGTTGTCGTCCCGATGGCCAGAAGCGCAATTGCGGCCAGGAGGGACCAGGTTGTTTTCGTTGTTTGAGACAAGGTGCTCATGGTGAGATGGATGGTTGAAATGAATGAGTACAGGTTTGATCCCATGGTGGAGATCCCGCAGCGGCGATCATTTCCCTGGAGCGCGCTCTTCGAATTGAGAAGAGCACGCGTTCCTGCGCCGGTTGAAAAGTAGCTTGGTGGAGTTTGAGAGCCGCGTTCCCGAGTGTCGAGCGCTAATTCCGGCGGGTCGGGGCACCCCGGCGCCGGGTTTTGGGGGACGCTACGGGACGCTTTGTCCGGAGCGGGATTTCACGAGGCCGATGTCGGAGGCGTTGATGGTGCCGTTAACATTCACATCCTCGTAGAAATTCGCTGACGTCACGGTCTGGCCGGATTGGGCTTTGGTTTGGCCGATGTCCGAGGCGTTGACGCTCTTGTTGCGATTGGTGTCACCGGCGAGGACGTTCATGCTCAAGGCCGTGTTCGGAAGCACTTGAGAGAAGCTATCGGTTACGTTGCTCAAGGTGACGGTGATTTTCTGCACATCGGTGACCCCGGTCAGGTTCACCGTCATGGTGTTACCTGAGAAGGCAGGGCTGCCGGAAACAGTGCCGGTGCCGGCGGTGACGCTGGCGTTGCCGCTGACAAGAGTGGTGCTGGTCGTGAAGACAAGCGAGTGCGCCTCGCCGGATGATCTGCATTCCACGCCGGGTTCGCCGGTGAGAGGAAGATTGAGATCGAAGTCGCCCGCGCTGCCGTGTGTCTTGCGAGAAGCCGCCGCGATCAACTGCAACGGTCCATGAACGGTCAGAAACGCTGGATCGCTTGGAATGCCGTTGGTGAAGATTGTTACCAGCGCGGGACCGAACGGGAAGCCGCTCACCGGAACCGAAGTGAAGGCCGTGTCCGACCAGCCGGCGTTCGGATCCGGGAAGAGAAACGCAACCTGGCTG
>CAVSRQ010000010.1:0-1352706 GCA_963730385.1 uncultured Verrucomicrobiae bacterium | reverse complement strand
CAGAAGCTGCGCCGTGCTCCCAATATTGATCGCGCTCCCGCTCGCCGCGCCGCTCGTGATCTCGATCTGACCACCGCTCGCGCTCCTGCGCGAGGTGTTCGGGTTGTCGGAAGATACTTCGATCGAGCTGCCGTCGATCGCCACCGTGCCCGTGGTGGAATGCAAGCGCACGGTGCCGCCGCTGCCGCCGAAAGTGATGCTGCCGAAGCCGCCCATGATGGTCCCGGCGTTGATTCCGGTGGTCGCAGTGATGGGCGCATTCACGTTGATGGCGCCGACGGCGTTGACGATAAACGTCCCGCCGGAGCCGCCCTCGCCCGTCGGCCTGCCGAAGCCATCCGCGCCGTCGAAGTTTGCGAACGCGATCCCATTCATCCCGTCGAAGGTGAGCGTGTTCGCGTTGATCGTGAGGAGGCCGCCAGTGTAGTTGTCGTCGATCCCGAAGAAGTTGTTCCCGCTAAAATCGATGCCGCCGGGCGCGATGATGCGGTCGATCGTGAAGGTAAATTGAAGGCTGGCTCCGCCGGGACTGAAGAGGATCGGCCTGATCCCATCCCCTTCCGCCTCCAGGATGCCGGCGGGGGCGTTAATCGTGCGCACCTCGATCCGGTCCGCGCGGATGTCGCCACCCGCGGTCACTGTCTCGCCGCGCAAACTGCCACCCACGTTCACCGTGGTGCCGGCGTTAAGGGTGAAACCAAAATCGAGATTGCCGCCGACGTTCACGCTCGTGCCTGCTTGGAGGAAGGATGTATCCACATCGCCCTGGGCATCGAAGAGAGTCCCGGCATTGATAATTCCCTGGATCGGCCGGCTGCCACCTATGAAAGGAATGGTAGCGCTGAAGAGGCGAATCTCGCCATCGGAGAACAAGGTCAAGTTGCCGCCGTCAAACCCAACGTCAGCACCCTGGATCCCTCCCGGGCCGGCAGTGAAATTGATGGAAAGAGAATTCGGCAGCGAAATAATCGTGCCCGACGGACCGAGCAAAGTAATCGTGTCCCCCGAGCCGGTGAACCCGCCCGCCTGCGCGAGAATTGCCTGGCTCCCGCTGGCGTCGATGTTCAAAGCGTTCCCCGCTTCCAGGGCGATGGTGTAACCGCTATTCGCGCCCGGCACGAACTGCGAAAGGACGAAGTCGATGTTATTGCCGGCCGTGATGCTGAGGCTGTTTCGGAAAGTGATCGAGCCGAAACCGGAAAGGAAACTGCCTCCGGTCTGCACAAATAAATCCGACGTGTTCTGCGCGCCGTTTACCTGCGTGTTTCCTTCGGAGAACAAGATCGTAGAGCCAAGGGTGTCCACAGCGGAGCCGAGCACCAGATTTCCCACAGGACCCCGAGCGTAGAGCAACAGGGTGTCGAGGCCGTTAAAGGAAAGCTCGTTCCCGAGATTGATCGGACCGTTCTGCGTCATGAGCAGGAGGACATTTAATCCGGCGAAGGTCAGGTTCGCGCCGGGCCCGCTGCTCGTGATGGAGTCCACGCCGATGAGCGCGAGGATGGTGGGCCCGTTATTCGAGAGATCGATCGTGGGATCGCCGGCCAACTGCAGGTTTTGGAATTTGAAGGCCGCGAACTGCTCGAAGGCGGTGATCTGGTTTCCATCCAGACCGAGCGTTTGATCGAACGCCGAGGTCGCTCCGAAGAGCCAGACAGAACGCGGCCCATCGGTTGCGGTATCCCGGTAGATGCGGCCTTCACCGGTCTCGCCGTTGCGCGTGATCGTCGGGTCGGTCTGGATCACGGTCCCGCTGTCGATCGTGGAAAGATTGGCGGAGGCGATGACGGGCGGTGTCCCGAACTTTTGCGGGGTCGGGGTGGCCGTGGGTGTTGGCGTCGCCGTGGGTGTTGGCGTGATCGTGGGTGTCGGCGTGGCCGTTGGTGTCGGCGTGATCGTGGGTGTGGGGGTTGCGGTCGGCGTTGGCGTCACCGTCGGCGTGGGGGTTGCGGTCGGTGTGGGCGTTACCGTCGGTGTCACCGTGGGCGTGGCGGTCGGCGTGGGTGTCACGGTCGGCGTGGGCGTCGCACTCGGCGTGGCGGTGGCCGTCGGCGTGGGTGTCGCGCTCGGCGTCACCGAAGGCGCGGGCGTCGCGCTGGGTTCGGGCGTTGGCGATTCGGTCGGGTTATCGGCCGCGATGCGCTGGTCCACTGCGGTCGTCTGTTCCGCGAGGCCAGAGTTGTAAGCGACCAGGGCCGGACCATCCACCGCGCTCTGCTGGATGGTGATTTCTTGTTGGATCAAATCTTCGCTTCCCAGCGGCCCGAAACCCTCCAGAAGCTGCGAAGTTTCCACCAGCGCTTTTAAATCTACCGCGACCGGTTTTCCGAGCGGCTGCCCGGGCGCGCCGGAAAGCATCTGGCCCGGCGCGAGGTTCACGCAGTCTCCGCCGCGAGTGGGGCAGATCGTGGCTGTGCCTTCCAGCATGATGAACTTGAAAACTTTGCCCGGGTGATACTCGGCCATCATGGTCGTGCCGGTAATGGCCGCGGTGACCGCGGCGGTGTTAACGGTGGCGCCGCCCGAGCCTTTCGGAACGCGCAGGAGAATGGCTCCGCTTTCCAGGCCGATCGAGCGCGCCCCTTGATCGAAGCTAAAGACTGTATTCGCGCCCAAGCGGGCGATGGTCAGATCGGCGAAGGTCAGTTCCGTGCGCGATTCCACGCCGGTGCGGACGGCAGTATTTGCCTCGACCTCGTCGTTCACCGCGGCGGGACGAGCCGCCGCCTGGCCAGGAAGGAGCTTCACGTCCTTGATGACTTGTGTGACACGGCCTTTCTGAAGAGGGGCGGCCTGCGCAGGAAGCAGCGTCATCCCCGAGACGAGACTGCCAACCAGGAGGAGGGCTGCGCTGCGAACATGGAAGAGCGAGCCCAGGCCAACTGCGGTCGGGATTCGCGACGGATTTCCCTGGAGGGAAAAAGGGCGCGCGAAGGAAGTTCTATTGCTCGGACGAGCAGGACGGAGGGGGGTGCGTGTCTGCATAGGACTGGGGGTGGGCGCAGGAGAAAGCTCCCGCGGCCCAGAGGTTATGGTGGGACTGTGGGTGGGGCGGCGGTCTGCGAGGGCCGGGGATTTGTACGAGCGGCGGTGGGTGTGGGGGAAGGCGGCAGGAGGTTGACCAATGTCCCACGGCCGAAGATGACCAGATTGGTTTCAATCAAAGCTGGGTCGGCCTTCTGCTTTGCGATCGCGCGCGCGATCTCTTCCTGATTCGGGAGCGGGCCGGATTTTAGCAGGAGCGACGTCCGGGCTAGTTGCGCCAGACTAAAGTTCACCGGCTCGGGCAACGTTTTCGCTGATGGCTTGGTGATGATCATCTGGCCAGGTCTTACCAGAACCGACTCGCCCAGCTTGCTCAAGTAGATGCGTCCAGTGCCGGTTACGACCAGCATCTTGGCGTAGAAATCCTGATACCGCTCGAGGATGCCAGTGGTGCCGCGGATCTCGAGCGTAAGCCCGCCGGTGGTTACCTTCACACCCCCGCGCGCGCTGGCTGGCGCCTGGTAAAGAAGCGCGCCTTCCTTCAGCGCAAAAGATCGGCCATCGGCTGCGAGGTTACCTTCGGTCTTGCCGCTGAGGCGAATCACGGTGCGATCGGGAAAGACAAGCTCCCCCGCCCCGTTGGAGCCCGTTCGTAGAACGCTGCCCGGAAGGATTTCCTGATTCTTCAGCGCAGTTTGAAAGGTCCGCGATGCCGGAGCCTTTAGCTCCACCTTGCCCACCGCACGCGTCAGAAGCGTCGGAGCCGGAGCCGCGCTTACTGGATCGAGCGAAGCCCAGGCAAGAGCAAGACTGCCGCACACCGTTCTAGCCCAAACGCCGGAACCCAGGGATTTCATCCCTCTTTAAAAGCGCAGGGCGAGCGCAACTGCTCCGCCGACGTTCACAACATCGTAGTCGAAGACGCTCTGATTCGATTGGTTGGTCGAGGCGGTCGTATTCGCGGAGGCGCTCAGCCACTTCGTAAACCGATAGGTGGCGCCGAGCGAAAGGATGAAGTTCACGTCCGTCCGATCGCCTTCCACATACTCGCGCACTGCGACCCGACCGACAGCGTTGACCGTAAGATCGCGCGTCAAATTAGCCGAGTAGCCGACAAAGCTGCCGAAGTCATGCCGCGCCGGAGGATTAGGATCCGCGGCGATGCTGAAGCTCAAATCCACCCCTACCGTCACCTGCTGCGCGCGGCCGATTGGGAATGGAACTTCGGCGCCGAAGTTGAGCGAATGATTCGCGAAAAACTCATCGCCCAGATCGTCCGACGAAGTGAGGCGGTTGAAATCGTAATCCGCGCGCAGAAGCAGATTGTGCCAGGCCGGGACGATATAGTTCAGCCCGGCGCGAAGATCGAAGCTGGCGAAATCGAGCGCTGAGAAATCGTCGTAGTAAAAGAATTGCTGCGCCACCCCCACGCTGGCGAAAAGCGTCTTGGTAATCTGCGGGGTGTAAGCGAACCCGAACGCGGGGGTAAAGAGCACGTCGCTCTGCTCATCGCGCCGGCTTAAAGCCACGTTCGAAGTGTAAGAGACGGGAGCGGAGACGAAGAAACTGAAAGGCTGATATCGATCGGACCTCTTCAGAATGGCCTGCTCGCCCAGATCCGGATCATTTGGGCTGGCCACCGCATGCTGCGAATCGCTCCCGGTCGCGTCGTCCTCCGTCGGCTCGTTCCGCAAGCCCGCCGAAGTGCGCACTAAATCCGCTCGATCTTGCGCCGTGGTCACGTTTTGCGCCTGGGCGGAAAACGAGGCCAGCCCCACTAAAAGAGCGAGCGTGCCAAAAGCGATGACAGGCTGAAAGCGACCGGGGGAAAGAAAAAGGCTCATGCGAACCACCAGTTCTGCCGAGCAGGGTGGCGAGCGTCAAGCAGTTACTCGGGGTTCGGCGGCCCAATCGGCGAGGCACTCAGGACCCTCCGGGGAACGCGCGCACCTACCGAAAGGACAACCGCGCCGGACCAGACTCCGCAGTGTGTAGGTTCGTGCGCGCGGGATGCGAACACCAGCACGGCTGGAGGCGCGCGCTCGTCGATCCTCCGGGATCGTCTCTTTCGTCGGACTAAAGCTCGAGCAATTGCCGTTGCCACGGCACGAGCAAAGTCGCACTGCGCTCTTGATCGACCGCAATGGAATCGACCGTGGCGCGCGGTGCGATGAAGGAAGGATCAAGGCCCAGCTCCTGGGCTTTGACGTCGCGGCGGCGGCGTAGGTTTTCCGCCATCCGCTCCATCTCTGCGGTGGGGCGGACGCCTTTTTTGCGGATGCGGCGGGGCCATTCTTCCTCAGGAAGGGCAAGCGCTTCCTCGGCCGCGGCCATGAAGCCTTGCCGGCGACGCGAGGTGAGATGCCGGAACTCAGGAACCCGGCCCTCATCGAAGATCTGCGCGGCTTCGATCAAGAGATGATTCTGCAAGATGTGAAAGGCCGGCCGATCGGCGGCCTGCGCTTCGCGATCGCGCCAGCGCCAGAGGGCGCGCAAGAGAGCGGAGGCGCGCGGCGGTAATGTGCCCGAGCCGGTAATGCGCCAGGCTTCCTCTTCATCGCGCACTCGCTCCACGCCAGCCTGGACGCGGCCGCGTTCGCAGGATTGCTCAAACCATTCCCAGCGATCTTTCGCGCGCAGCTCCGCTTCCATTTTCTCGGCCAGGGGAAGCAGATAACGCGTGTCGTTCTTGGCGTATTCGGCCATCAAGGCCGGGAGCGGACGCTGGGCCCAGTTCGCCTTCTGCGAGCCTTTGCTCAAGGTGACATCGAAGTAGCGCTGCACGAGCGCCGCGAGGCTGAACTCCCGCAGGCCAAGCAGCCGCGCGGCCACCACCGTATCGAACACTTTCGTCGCGGTATAATCGAAGGCCCGCTTCATCAAGCGCAGATCGAAGTCCGCCCCTTGCAGGACGATCTCTTTTCCAGCGAGCGCAGCGCCGAGCGGATGCAAATCCATCTCGGCCAGCGGGTCGACCAGGTAATCTTTTCCCTCGAAGCTCAGCTGCACGAGACAGAGCTTCTCGAAGTAGCAATGCAAACTGTCCGCCTCGGTATCGACCGCGACCCGCGCGACCGGCTCCAAGAGCGGCAGGATCTCCGCGAGCGCCTCCTGGGTGGCGATTACATCATCAGCGACCGCCACCGGCGCAGGTTTCCGCGGGGTCGGCTTCGCATCGGGGACGCCATTGGCGCGGGCGGCGCGGAGGGCGGCATACTCTTCTTTCGTCATGGGATCTTTTCGGCTCTGTTTCGCAATATAGAACGCCTTAACGCAGCCCGGCGAGGAGGAGTTCCGCGTTGGAATTTGTCGCCTCCAGGTTGCCGATGAGCTGCTCCATCGCCTCGATCGGCGGCATCTGCGCCATGGCTTTCCGGAGAACCTGGACGCGTTCCCATTCCTCCGGGTGATAAAGGAGATCCTCACGCCGGGTGCCGGATTGTTGAATGTGAATGGCCGGGTAAAGGCGCTTCTCGACCAGCGCGCGGTCGAGGTGCAATTCCATGTTCCCGGTGCCTTTAAATTCTTCGAAGATGACCTGGTCCATCTTGCTCCCGGTATCGACCAGCGCCGTGGCGAGAATGGTGAGGCTGCCGCCTTCTTCCACGTTGCGCGCGGAGCCGAAGAAGCGTTTCGGTTTCAAGAGCGCTTTCGCTTCCACGCCGCCCGACATGGTGCGGCCTTTTCCAGGCTGGAGAGTGTTATAACCGCGCGCCAGACGTGTGATGCTATCGAGGAGCACGACCACGTCTTTCTTCATCTCGACCAGGCGCTTGGCGCGTTCCAGGACGATCTCCGCCACCTGCACGTGTCGCTGGCAGTTTTCATCGAAGGTCGAGTTGTAGATCTGGCAATCCACTTCGCGCTGCAGATCGGTCACTTCCTCCGGCCGCTCGTCCACGAGCAGGATGATGAGGATGATTTCGGGATGGTTCACCCGGATCGCCTTGGCGATCTCCTTCAACAGGATCGTCTTTCCCACGCGCGGAGCGGCGACAATCAAGCCGCGCTGCCCGCGCCCGAGGGGTGTGAGCAAATCGACCGCGCGGGCGCTGATCGATTTCGTGACCGAGTTCTCGAGGATGATCCGGCCCTCGGGATAGAGCGGGGTGAGGTGCTCGAAATCGGGCGGCGGCTGCCAGGCATCGGCAGGCACGTCCTCAATCGTAAGGACCTCGTCGAGCATGAGCGATTTTTCGCGATCGCGCGGCAGGCGGATGGTGCCGGCGATCTTCTGACCGGGACGGAAACGGAAGTGCTGCATGGTCCCGCGCGGGATGCCCACATCCTCGGGGACGGGCAGAAAATTCAGTGCCGGATAACGCAGGAGCCCGAAAGACTCCGCCACCTGCGCAAAGAAGCCTTCCACCGTGACGGTGGCGCCACGACTGCAAAGAGTCCGCACCAAATCGTAAATATGCTGATGCCGGGTCCGGCCGGGATGCATCCGCACCTCGTGTTGCTGGCAAACTTCTTCCAACTCCAAAGGCGTGAGCGCCTGGAGCGCGTTGAGATCCATGGTGACGCGAGCTGCTGGCGGGCGATCCGCTTGCGTCGCCACCTCGGAAGCATGTGCCGTCTCTTCGGCCACTGCGGCTGCGTGAGTTTCGTCGTTCATCTAATCTGCGAGCCCCGCCGCGAAGAGTTTCGCCTGGGCCGCCAAGGTTGCGCGCGGTCCGTTATTCCAGATCACCTGATCCGCGCGCGCCATCTTCTCGGCCAGGGGCATCTGCGCCGCCACGATCTGCTCTGCCGCAGTCTGCGAAAGAGAAGAACGCATCATGAGCCGCTCCAATTGGAGACGCGCGGAGCACGCCACCACGACCACACGGTCGCACAAAGTTTCACCACCGGTTTCATACAAGAGAGGGATATCAGCCAGGAAAAGTTCCGTGGACTCGCGCCGGCTTTCGGCTTGAACCGCCCACTGACGCCGGATGCGCGGATGCAGAATCTGCTCGAGCGCCTGCTTCTTATCCGGGTCGGCAAACACTATGGTGCGGAGCTGGTCGCGGTTCAAGTGCCCTTCCGGGGAATAAATCCCGGCGCCGAAAGCCTCCTTCAGGAGCGCCTGCACCTCCGGGTCGTGATCAGTCAGATCGCGCGCCGCCTGGTCGGCATCGAAAAACTCCGCGGCCGGGAGGAGCTGGCGCAGCTCGGCCGAGAAGGAGCTCTTCCCCGTGGCGATCCCGCCGGTGATTCCGATGGCTGGCATGTTTGAAAAGAACGTCAGAGGATTAGTGATCCCGCCACCGCATCCTACACTGCCGTGTATCCCGTTTCTCCGGGATTATCTTTACGGCCGGCGCGGCCCTTTTCGGCTTTTGTGCGCGGAAGGCCGCGATTCGTCAAGGAGGGGCGCTCTCCCCGCCGCCCCGGATCAGCAGCGAAGAAACGCAGCGGCCGGAAGAGCGCCGCTCTCTGGATGCAGCCCGCGGGATCAGTCGGCTAATTCTGTTTGGGCGGATCGCTCGCATTGACCCGGCTCGCCTTGGTGGGGTCGTTCGCCAGGGTCACGCTCACCGCCATGCCGGGTTGGAGATCGGTAATCTTCGCGCGTTGCCCTTTGAATAAAATCTCGGTGAATTGAGTGAGCGCGACCGTTTTGCTCGCGCCGCGATCGCTGATCGAAATGGAGTTCGCGCTTACATCGGTGATCACGGTGACCCGCGCCTGCGCCGGCTCGTCTTTCTTCTTTTTCCCTTTGGCTTCGGCATGGCTGAGCATGGCCAGCGAGACGACGAGCGCGCCAACGAGATACGAGAGTCTTTTCATTGGAGAAATGTGATCGGCCCTTCCGCGCTACTTCTTGTAGAGCGGCACCTGCGGCAACTCCGGCGGCTGGATCAGGTCTTCGGTTTCTTCCTGCTCATCCGTCGCATTCACGAGCTGGCCGCCGGGATTTATCAGGCGCGCGGTGACGAAGATGATGAGGTTCCGTTTCACGTGCTGCTCGGCATTGGAGCGGAAGAGGCGGCCGACCACCGGGATGTCGCCAATGATCGGGGTGCGGTCCTCGGTCTTCTGCACATCTTCGCGCATGAGGCCGCCGAGGACGACGGTTTGCCCGTCCCACACGCTCACGCTGGTCGTCACTTTGCGGGAGCTGAAGATGGGCTGGTTAATGACGTTGTCGGTGAGCGTGATGCTGTTATTCCCGAGGACGGTGGAAGGGAAGCCGAGAATGCCGACCAGGGCTGGGTTCACCGTTCGGATGGGGCTGCCGTAATTGATGAATCCTTCGAACTCGACCACTTGCGGGACAAGGTTCAGATCGATCGTGACTCCATCCGGACCGACGACCGGCTCGACTTCGAGGGTGACGCCGGTATTGCGCGTCTCAAAGGCCGAAGGCGTGGACGGTCCGACGACAGGCAGGGAAACAGTGGTGCCCGTCCCGCTGCTCGATCCGCCGCGGATATCCGGCACGCGCGGCTCGGTGAAGGCGGTGGGATAACGAAACTCGCGCACGATCTCGATCAACGCGCGTTGCCCGCTCTTCGTCGTGACGCGTGGTGCGGAAAGGAGATCGACACCTTTCTTCTGGTTCAAAGCGCGCACCACCACCTGGAATTGCGGATCGGTAAATACGCCGCTCAAGCCGAAGATGCCCGGCGCGAGCGCGCTCGCTCCGCCGGTGCCGAAAAGAAGGGCATCGATCGCACTTGCGGCCACTGCGGTGCGGCCGCTCCGGTTCCCGGAGGTAACCGGAAATTGGCCGACCGGCACGCCATCGGGCGAGACGAACGGGAAATCGACCGGGTTCCCCGCGGCCGCGTTGCCGGGGGTGCCGCCTCCGCCGAAGACGCGCTGCCCGCCGATGTTGAATTGCCCGAGCAACCAATCGAAGCCCAGCTCCTTTAAGTTGCTCTGGGTGATCTCGACAAATTTGGCTTCGATCTCCACCTGCTTGGGCCCGGAAACGCTGGCCTGCTCCACCAGGGCGTCGACCAGCTCGAGATTATCCTGCGTATTCCGCACGATCAGCCGGCTGCTTTGCGGGAGGAAATTTGCGCTGGCCCCGGGCGGAAAGACGACGCCTTGCGCCGCGAGAAAATCCCGAGCCGTCTCGCGTCCGACGAGCTGGCGTCCACCGGTCGATTCCTGCGTGTCCCGACCGGTAGCAGCCGCGGCGCCGCCGACCGCACTCACGGCCGGCTGAGCCAACGCGGAGACGGTGCTGTTGATGGTGCTGGTGAGGAAGCCGGGCGGGACCCGATATTCCTTCGTGAAGAGATCGTTACTCTGTTCGCTGATCGGAATGATGGAGACGGCGTACGGTTCCACTTTCACTTTCAACCCGGCCTGATTCGCCACGTAGCGAAGCGCTTCGCCGAGCGGAATCTGATTGAGCGTGAGCGTGATCCGCGCGTCGCCAGGAGCCGCGGGATTCATGACCGGCGGCGGCACCACCGGAGCGGGCGCGGGGACAGCGGGCTCGGATTCCTCTTCGCCTTCCTCCCCGCCCGGCAACGGCGCCAGCGTCGTGGTGGTGGTAGTGGTGCTGGTGGTCGTGACGGAATCCGGAGCGCTGCCGAGTGGATGCAGGCGCAGGACAATGTCCACGCCCTTTCGCCCTTCCTCCGAGGGATCGTTCGCGGCTGCCTGCTGCCGGAGGAAATCCATCGCCTCGCGGATGCTGGCGTCGCGAAATTCGATCCGCGGAATGATAATGCTGGCCAGCTTGTTCGAGATGCGCGCGGTGCCGGTGGCATCGCGGGCGAAGGCATCCACGCCGGGCGCGGAAGCCTGGCCGTATTGGCGGACGGGGTTTTCCCAGCCTTGCTGCACCTGCCAGACGGCGCGGGAACGCGTCTCGTTATACGCTTCCTCGCCGTAGCGGGTTTTCTGGTTGTTGATCTTCTCCTGCCCGCGCCGCGCGGCCGTGTTGTAAGGATCGAGATTCAGGATCTGCTCGTATTTCTTGAAAGCGAGATCGTAGCGGCCGCTGTTGTAATAGCCGTCGGCATCGTGCAGAAGTGCGCGGACTTCCTCGACCTTGGCGATGAACTTCGGGCCCATCGTTTTGTTGATCTGGCCGGGAGTCTGGAGACGCGCCAGGAGCGCCTGGGCCGGTCGGCAATTCGGATCGTAAGTATCGCTGAGAAGCTCGCGACAGATCGCTTCCGCTTCCGCGTATTTCCCTTCCTGCACCCGTTGCTCGGCCAGCTTGAGACCGCTCTCGCAAAAGCCGCGCACCGCTTCATCGTGCGCTTTTCCACTCACCACCGCGTCCGGCAGGTAAGTGACCGCGACCCGAAAATCTTCGTGCGCCTGGAGATAATTCCTCGCGCCGAGCGCGAGGCGCCCGCGCGCCAAAGCTTCCATCCCCTGCGGGAGCGCAGCTTCGCGGCGGGCGATCTCACGTTGCGCGGCCGTCTCCGCCGCCCCTTGCGCGCGGAGCGACCCGGGGCTGGCCAATCCGCCAGCCGTGAGTGTTAAAAGGAGCAAAACCGAGCCACGGAAAGTCGATGGAGGGAGCATGGTTAGTTAAGGCGCGAGCAGGCCGATCTCGATCCGCTCTTCAGGTTTTTGTAGGTTGACGATGACCGCGCGACCCGGCTGCACGTCGACCAGTTTGTAGCGAATCTCCGTCGCGGGCGGCAACAGGAATTCCGCCTCTTTTTTTAGCCGCATTTCCCGCCGCCCGCCCCAGCTGTAAACAAAGGTGCCGACGGAGCTGCGCGAAGTGCCGGCCTTCTCTTTCACGAGGGTGATCTGTTCGCCGGTCGCGGTGTTTTCCAGCAGCAACTCGGAGACGTCGGTCTCCGTGCCGTACTTATCCGGGACGGACTTCTCGGTGTATCTCCGCACGCGCAGCCCAGTGCCGCGGATTGTCTCACCCTCTCGCACAAACTGCGTGGGCTGGGTGCGATCGATCCGGGCGTTGCCGTCTGGCGCGATGGGGCGGGCGGCATCGATGAAGTTGATCGCGTAACTGCCGCCCGCACTGGAAGAAAAGACGACCGGGAGCGGCTCGGTCGAGACAGAGAGGAGCTTTAACTTCGTGAGGTAGGGCGGGTGCGACTCCTTTTCGGTGGGGTGCGTCTGACCTTTCCATTCCTCGAGGTTATCAAAGCCGTCCCCATCCGGGTCCTGCGACAGAACATCCCCTTCCGCGAGCGGGAGATTAAACTTTTCCAGCCACTCGTTCGGCACCGGCGGATGCACCTCGGTCGTCGATAAGGTCACGGGGAGGCCATCCGGTCCGATGAAATGTTTGGCCGGCACAAAGAGCCCGGAGCGTCCGCCGGTCGTCCATTGCGGCGGCTGCTGCAGTTGTTTCACCGCGTCGGAGAGGCTCAGGCCCGCGCCCGCGGCGACTGGTTTTGCCTTGCCCGGGCCGATTGCAGGAGCGGCTACACGCTCCTGAAAATCTCCCGCGCTCCGCCAGATAAAGACGGCGCAGAGCAGCAGGAAAACGGCGCCCACAGCCGCGGCGATCCGATCGAGGTAAAGGCGGAGATCCATCGGCGTGGTTTTCAAAATGCAAAGCGCAGCATCTCGACCCGCGCGCGCACGTGCAGGTGCTCGTTACCCACGATGAATTTGAGGCCAGGGGCGGGCGACGGCTCGCTCGCGGAGACTGCCGCACGTGCCTCATCGCGCAGCGGCCCCGTCTCTTTCTCATTCAAAATCTGGAGGGTGCGCACGAGGTAGAATTGTTGCGGCAAGGCAGCGAGTTGATTTAGAACGCGCCGGGCCACCCCGGGCGCCGCGGTGAATGCGAGGTCGATCGTATTTCGCTCCGGCGCGGGAGTGGTGACCGATCGATTGCGCGGCGCGGGGGTGGAGGTCGCCCTCGCTGGGGCCGGGACGCGTTGGAAGCTGGTGATGGCGTCCACGCGAGCGTCGAGCAGGATCTCCAGGAGCAGCTGCGTCTGCGCCAGTTCTTGCCCAAGAAGAGGCGCGCGTTCCGTCTCCGGCAGGGTGCTGGCGAACTCGTCAAACCCGAGAAAGAAATTCTCCGGCAAACGCACGCGCTGCACGCGAGCCTTCTCGTTCATGGCCTTGCGTGCTTCGTTCAGGCGCGCCTGGAATTCGTTCGGCGGCAAGCCGGCCGGCAGCGGCAGCGTTTGCTTCTGCAATTCCGCCTTCAAACTGGCGAGCGCTTTCACTTTCTCGCTCGCTTCGGTTTTCATCTTCCGCAGGTTCGGCTCGGATGGAAAAGGCTGGTGCCGCTGCAGCGCAGCCAGCTTGCCCTTTTGCGCTTCGGCCTCGGCCATCGCCGCCGCGTAACGGCCATGCGCCCACCAGAGAAAAACGAGGGAGGCGAGCAGAGCGAGTCCGAAGGCCAGGAGCCACGTCCCGAAAGAGCGATTCTCGCGATACCAGTTCATGGCAGAGCGAGCGGATGTTTTAAATCCAACCGCAGCTCGTATGGGAAAAGCCCACTCCCGCTCGTTCGGTGAGCTCGGGCGGATGACTTTGGCCTGGTTGCGGGGATCAATAACAAAGAGAGGCGACTTGACCAGCTCACGGAAGAAATCGACCACCACCTCCTGTTGCTTTGGGTTCGTTAAATAAAGGCCGCGCACAAAGAGGCCATCGAGAACAGGAGCGGCTGGCGGTGCCGGCTTGCCCGCGCGGGCGACCGGCGGGGGCGTCGCGGAACTGGCTGCCCGCCCGGTGCCCGCACCCAGACCGACCGGCTTCCCGCCCGAAGTGCCGACCAGCTCGGTGATCCAGATGTTTTCCTTCGGCAGTCGCAGGTTTAAGTCCTCGATCACTTCCACCCAAAAGCCACGTTCGCGCACCGCGGTCGTGAGCGGCAGGCCCATGGCTTCGAGCGCCAGGCTCTCTTTCCGCACCGAGTCCATCGCGCTGGCGATTTTCTGCAAACCGGCCGCCTTCTCGCCTGCGCTCTCCGCGACGCGTCTGGCTAAAGCGGCCCCGCGCACAAAATAGGCGCTCCACCCGAGCAAACCGAGCAGCACACAAACCGCTGCGAGGAGATAGAACGGTCGCTGCCGCGCCAGGGTCTGGGCGCGAGCCGTGCGAGCAGTTTGGAGATTCAACTCCATCGGGCACGTCGTGGTGGCTCGAAGCGCCAGGCCCACGGCTTCGCCGAGCAGAAAGTCTGGCAAGTCCGCCGTGGCCAGCGCCGGCCCCGCTGCGACGTTGCGCAGCGGGTGAAAGAACTCGACCGGCACCCCCAGTTTCTCCTGAAAAAACTCGCGCACAAAAGGCAGGCTGGCGCCGCCACCGCAGAGAAAAACTCGCTCCGGTGCGCTGCCACCTTGTTGCGCGCGGTAGTGGCTGATGGAGCGCATCACTTCTGCATGGAGCCGCGTCATCGTGCTCCGCACGGTCCTGGCCGCTCGCGCCACTTCCGCTTCCTCTGGCTCTGCATCAGCACCGGCCAGGCTGACGAACCCGTCCCGCTTTTTCCGAAACTCGGCCGCCGCCAAAGGCTCATTAAACTCCTTCGCCAGGGCCGCAGAAACAGCGCTGCCGCCGATCGGGACGCTGCGCGAGAAAACGCGTCCGGGTTCCACGAAAAGGAGGTTCGTGGTCCGCGCACCGAGATCGAGCAGGAGCGCGCAACCAGACAGGTCGCTGTAGTTGAAGCGAAAGGCGTTGTAGAGCGCGGTCGTGGCCACTTCGATCGTCGCCGTCTTCAATCCCGCGCCCGCGATCGCCCCCTCGATTCCCTCCAGGAGATCGCTCTTGATCGCGACCAGCACGACCTGCAATTCCGTGGCGGAGCGGCTTCCGACCAGTTGATAATCCCAGACCACTTCCTCGATCGGGAAGGGCACGTTTTGTTGCGCTTCGAAGGCGATGATGCGCTCGATCTTCTCCTCTTCCACGGCCGG
The DNA here is from genome assembly GCA_963730385.1 of uncultured Verrucomicrobiae bacterium. Taxonomy (GTDB): domain Bacteria; phylum Verrucomicrobiota; class Verrucomicrobiia; order Chthoniobacterales; family UBA10450; genus JACCTI01. The sequence continues at coordinate 1,337,902 of CAVSRQ010000010.1, read as the reverse complement.
GAGTTTAACGAAGCGGGCGAAGACCGATTGCGCCGCGACACTGCAATGCACCGCGCCGCCTTTCACTCCCAGCTCCGCCATCATCTCGCGGAGCGCGGCCGCGAGTTGGAGATTGCGCGCCGCCTCGTTCCCCGCTTCCGCCAGGATCTCGCGCAGTCGATAATCGACCAACGTCAGTCCGCCATTTGCGCCCGCCCGGAACTCGGCCAGCACCACAGTTTGCGAGCCGAGATCAAGGCTGAGAATGCGAGGAGCAGCAGCCATACGACTCGCTCAGCGAGTTTCGAGACACGGCCGGGCCTCTCCACCGAGATGGAATGAACTAGGAAGCGCGGCGACGGTTTTCACGAGCAGAGTGGACGCGGAACGCACGGTTCTAGCGTCGACCCGAGGAAACCCGCAACCTCAAAAGCCGTCCCGAGCGGAAACCGTCGCCTTACCGGCGACGCTGCGACCTAGGCGCTCTGATCCGAGCGCTCGCCGAACATCCCGCGCTCGATGCAGCCGCGGAAATACTCGATCGTCTCGCGGATGCCTTGGTCGAACTCGACTTTCGGCTCCCAGCCCAGCACCTTCTTCGCGCGGCCGATATCCGGTTGCCGCACTTTCGGATCGTCCACCGGCAAGGGCCGATGCTCGATCTGCGCGCTCGTGCCGGTGATGCGGATGATCTCCTCGGCAAACTGCTTGATCGTCATCTCGCGCGGGTTCCCGATATTGACCGGCTCGTGGAAGTCCGATTGCGAGAGCTTGAAGATGCCATCGATCAAATCCGAGACGTAACAGAACGAGCGCGTCTGCGAGCCATCGCCGAAGATGGTGAGCGGCTCATCCTCGAGCGCCTGGCCGATGAAGGCCGGCACCACCCGGCCATCGCGCAAACGCATGCGCGGGCCGTAAGTGTTGAAGATGCGCACGATCTTCGTGTCCATCCCATGGAAGCGGTGATAGGCCATCGTCATCGCCTCCGCGAAACGCTTCGCCTCATCGTAAACTCCGCGCGGCCCGATCGGGTTCACGTTCCCCCAATAATCTTCCTTCTGCGGATGGACGAGCGGATCGCCGTAGCACTCGCTGGTGGAGGCGAGGAGGAAGCCCGCGCCCTTCGCCTTCGCCAGACCGAGCGCATTGTGGGTGCCGAGCGCGCCCACTTTCAGCGTCGGAATCGGCAGCTCCAGATAATCGATCGGGCTCGCTGGCGAAGCGAAATGAAAGACGTAATCGAGCTTCTCCTCCGGCAGGAAGATGAAGTCCGAGACGTTGTGTTTCACGAAGCGATAATCCTCGTTCCCCGCCAGGTGCTCGATGTTGGCCAGGTTGCCCGTGACCAGATTATCGATCGCGATCACCTTGTGCCCTTCGGCCAGCAAACGATCGGTCAGGTGCGAACCAAGGAAACCGGCACCACCGGTCACGACGGAAATGGGTTTGGAATCAGCGGCAGCCATGTGGGCGCTTATGTAACCGCCGGAGAGACTCTTTGCGAGCAGGAAACTCGGGGACCGTCGGGAGAGGATTGGGAGCTTACGCGACTCCTGGTTCTTCGACCGCGCGTGCGCTGATTATTGGCGTGCAATTACCTCGCCGGACGAATAGAAATGAAATCCTACAAGGCATTCACCATGAAATCATTATCCCCCCGTCTCCTTTCGTTCCTCTGCGCTGTTCTTCTTCTGGGCGGCACAGGGCTCACTCACGCTCAAACCTTCGTCTACAACGCCAGCCTCAGCGGCCCGGCCGAGGACCCGCCCAACGCTTCTCCCGGCACCGGCTTCTCCACTCTCACCATCAATCTGACCCTGCATACTTTCCGCATTGTGGTGAACTTCAGCGGCCTGACCGGGACGGTGAGCGCGGCGCACATCCACGCTGCCACCGCCATGCCTTTCGCCGGGACTGCCGGCGTGGCCACGCAAACCCCTACCCTCACCGGCTTCCCGTCGGGCACCTCCGGGATGTATGACATGACGTTCGATATGACCCAGGCTTCCACCTGGAATTCTGCCTTCATCACCGCCAATGGCGGCACCCCAGCCGGCGCCGAGGCCGCCTTCGCTCAGGCCGTCTCCCAAAATCGCGCTTACCTAAACATTCACAGCTCCACCTTCGGCGGCGGCGAGATCCGCGGCTTCTACGCCGTGCCGGAGCCTTCGACTTTTGGATTGCTCGCGCTGGCCGGAGCGGGGCTGCTTGCGCCACTCGCTCGACGTAGGTTCCGCAAATCGTAAGGGCTCGAGCGAGCGACAGCTTGGCCACGGGAGGCGAACTGGCGAAAGGGCGTAGCTGGCGAATTGATGGTCGTATCGCCAAGGTGCAGATTCCGAGGATGATCCTCTGTTTCCGACCGGCTCTGATTTTCGCGACCGCTGTTTCCCTCGTTCTCGGATCCGGGGCGGTGGCCCGTCCAGTGCATGAGCCTTACGGCTCTTCGGGCGCAGATACCCTGACCCTGAAAGTTATCTCCCCTCTTCCTCCTGCCGGCACGGCCGCGCCGCTCGTCCTTCGCCTCACCGCGCCCGATGGCCGGCCCGTCACCCCCGCAGATCTAATCGTGGCTCATACGGAGAAGCTCCACCTCTTGATCGTGGATGAAACGCTGACCGATTATCACCACGAACATCCCAAGCCCACGGAGACGCCAGGCGAATACCGCTTTGATTTTAAGCCGCGCTTCGGAGGCGTTTACCACGTCTGGGCGGATGTCGTCCCCACTTCCACCGGGAAGCAGCAATATTGCTCGACCAAAATGCAAATCGCCGGCGACCGAGCCACGCGCGAACAGACCGTCAACCGCACCGCGGAAGTAAACGATCTCCGTTTTGACCTCGACTACGATGCTGAAAAAGAGCCGCTCCGCGTTGGCAGCGCCACTTTCCTGCACGCCAGAGTCTCGCAGAAAGACGGGAGCGCGTTCACCCAGCTCGAGCCGGTCATGGGAGCCTTCGCCCACATGGTGGCCTTCCCCACCACGCTCGACTCGATTGCTCACGTTCATCCGCTGGGAGAAGAGCCCACCCAGCCCAGCCAGCGCGGTGGGCCGCTTCTCGACTTCGCCTTTGTCCCCGAGAAAGCCGGTTACTATAAAATCTTCCTGCAGACCCAGATCGGCGGGAGCAATCGTTTCGCCGCCTTCGGGATTGAGGTCGCAGAGGCGCTGCCTGTGCAAAAGGGCGCGCCCACGGTCTTCGTCTGCCCGATGCACCCGGAAGTGCGGCAAGCGGTGCCCGGCTCCTGCCCGAGCTGCGGGATGGCTTTGATCAACAAGTAGCCCGGCGCGCGCGACCGCGTCAGTTGGATTCGCGATTCGCATTCGCTGTTGGACGTTGGACGTTCGGCGTTCGACCTTCTGCGCCTCCTCCATTCACCATGCGCATTCTTTCCGGCATCCAACCCAGCGGCGTTCTTCACATCGGGAACTACTTCGGCATGATGAAGCCCGCCATTGCCCTGCAAGCGGAGGGCGATGCGTTCTACTTCATCGCCGATTACCACGCGCTCACCACCTTGCACGACCCGGTGGCGCTGCGCGAAAACAGCCGTCGCGTCGCGCTCGATTTCCTCGCCTGCGGACTCGACCCCGAACGCGGCGCGCTCTTCCTCCAATCGGCCGTGCCGCAAGTCACCGAGCTGGCCTGGATTCTCTCCACCGTCACCCCGATGGGCTTGCTCGAGCGTTGCCATTCCTACAAGGATAAGACCGCGCGCGGGATGCAGGCTTCGGCTGGGTTGTTTACCTACCCCGTCCTGATGGCGGCTGACATCCTGATCTACGACAGCGATGTCGTTCCCGTGGGCAAGGATCAGAAACAGCACATCGAGGTCGCGCGCGATATCGCGGTTAAGATCAACGAAACGTTCGGCTCGGCGCCGGGCGGGCAGATCTTTAAACTCCCCGAGCCCCGCATCCAAAGCGCAACCGAAGTGGTGCCCGGCCTCGATGGCCAGAAGATGAGCAAGAGCTACGGGAACACGCTCGAGATTTTCGGAGAAGAAAAGGCCACGCGGAAACGAGTCATGAGCATCGTAACCGACTCCTCACCCGTAGAGGCGCCGAAAGACCCGACGACCTCCTCCATCGTCCAGCTCTACTCGCTCTTCGCGTCCGAGGCAGAGACAGCTGCGATGCAGGACGCCTTCCGCCAAGGCGGCACCGGCTACGGTGACTTTAAGAAGCAACTTTTCGAGAAGCTCTGGGATTACTTCGCGCCCATGCGCGACGCGACGGGCGGAGATCCTGGCCGAGCCTGGTTACATCGACGAAGTTCTAACTCGCGGCGCGCGCCGCGCTAACGAGGTTGCAGATGAAGTCATGACCCGCGTGCGGACCGCAGTGGGGCTTTAGCTAGCGCCTGTGGCGCGAAAGAATTCCTTGCTTCGCGGAAGGGGAATCGGTTTCAATTTGCCCATCTCCCCGTAAGGGAAATAACCAGGAGGCTCCCCCATGTCTTACTCGATGTTGAAAGTTGTGACGACTCTGGCGGCGATTGGATTTGCTATCGCGCCAGCCGCCGCTCAAACCACGTTAAATGCCAATCCACCAGGCTCCACCAACAACAATGGCGCCACCAATTGGGGCATCTTTTTTAATCTTAGCGCCGCCACGCCGCTGACCATTACCGGGATGACTACAGCCAGCACTGCGACGGCTGGTGCGACCTTCACGATCGAGATTTTCACCCGCATGGGTACTGCCCTCGGCGGTCCGGTCGGCTCCGGGGCTGGCAGCTCGTCCGCGGGTTGGACATCGCTCGGGAGCGTCACGGTAACCCAGGGAGCCACCGCCAACGACGTCTCGTTACCCATTAGCCTGCCGAATTTTAGCATTGCGGGCGGTCAGACTGTAGGCGTCGCCGTTGTCTTCACCGGGGCGGGTCCCCGCTACCTCGGCACCGGCGCTCCAGCTATCTCGCAATTTTCTGATGGCACCTTAACGCTGGCTACCGGCGACGCCCGCTCCGTGCCGTTTACGACCACGGGATCGTTCTTCTCGTCCCGGGCGCTCGTGGGCTCGATCACTTACCAAGGGATACCGGAACCCTCCTCGCTTGCGCTCATCGGTCTTATTGGCGTCGGTCTGGTCGCACTGGCGCGGCGGCGGCGCCATTCTGTTTAGCAAGAAGCGAGATCGCTTCCGTTACACAAAGCGACGGCGCCCTAAGCCTTCTCGAGTAGGTCTAGTCGATAACGCTCGCTGCGCTGTTCGACCAGCCTCATCCAGCCTTCTAACTGCGCCGCAAGAAAGGCTTGGTGCACCTGATCGGCCGTAAGCGGATAATTCGTCTCGCCAGTGTAATGCACGAGCAGGAGTTGCCCGCCCGGTAGTAGTGCCTGCGCAATCCGAGCGCGCAGCGCTTCCAGATCCCGCTGCGCGAAATAATAGCCAACCTCCGAGACCAGGATCAGATCAAAGCGACCGTCCGGAAACTCTTGCGCCAAGTCGCAGCGCATAAAAGTCACCTGCGGCAAATCCGCACATCGCCGCCGCGCCTGCTCCAGCGCCACCTCCGAAACATCCACCGCCAACAGCTTCCCACATCGCGGCGCCAGCTGCTCCGTCAGCACCCCGATCGAGCAGCCTAATTCCAGAACACTGCCGTAACGGTCGTGCGGTAAAGCGGCCAGCGTAGCTGCATACTTCTCCGCCTCATACGCGCTCGCTTCGAAGTCCCACGGGTCCGCGCTCTCCGCATAGAGCCGTTCGAAATAATCCGGCGCCAGCGTCCCCGTCTCCGTAAACGCCGGCGGAATCTTGGGGGTGTTCTCAGCCATGGCGCGGTTCGAGAAACAGTTCCCATGGTCGCGCGAAGTGCGCCAGCATCTCCGGTTGGAGCGCGAAGCCTGTGGGATCATCGGAAATCACCAGACCCAGCTGCGACCGGTGCCTGGCCACCGCGGCATTCTTTCGCGTGAGCACTTCACCCACATCGAGGCGCCAGGCATCCGCTTCGCCTTCCTGCGGCGCCACCTCCGTGGCGGCATGCTCCCAAGCCCAAACCGGATATTCCAGCCAACGAACAGGCGCTCTCAATTGCGGCCGCGCCGCCCGCAAAAGAGCCCAGGTCGCCACATGATCGCAGTGCGGATCACGACGCCACGGCGCCAAAACGGTCTGCGCCTCCAGCGCATCGAGCTTTTTCGCCAGCGCCATCGCTGCCTCGGCAAACTCCGCCGACTCAGGCGCCGGCAGACCACAATCCGGATAGCGCAAAAAGTGGATCGCATCCTCCGGCAAGCCCAACGCCACCACCGCGGCGCAGGTCTCCTTCTCCCGCAGCGCCGCTAATCGAGGGCCAGGATACGCGGCCGAGTTTGGGTGCGAGCGCGCCCCATCCGTCATGACAATAACCGCTGCCGCCTGACCGCGAGCCGCGAGCAGGGCGAGCAACCCGCCGCAGCCTAAAGACTCGTCATCCGGGTGCGGCGCCACCACCACCACGCGTCCCAGTTCCCCCAGACTCTCCGGTCCTCGCAGCGGATGCCGCTCCGGTTCCTGCAAGAGACTCTGTCGATAATAATACGGTTTCCATTTCTCAAAACTCAAGCCGCCAGTTCGCTCTGCGCCGGAGCTTTCTCAAAACGCGCCCGCGCTCGCGCCAGCCGCTCCGAGAGCGAAAGCGTCCGCAACTCGGCTACCATCTTACGCAGCGCGCTCAGGGTCACCTGAATCTCCGCCGCCTGCACCACTGCGGACGGATCCGGAGTTTGCGTCAAGGCACCCGGCGGCACCCCGCCTGGATTCTCCGCGCACCATAAACCCAAAGTCGCCAGCCGCACTTCTGCATCGGCTGCTGGTTCCACCAGAATAGGCGTCGCCGCGCGGGCCTGATCTTCCCACCAGCCGATCGCATCCGCCAACCCGCCCTGCGCGCGGCCGATCGCGCGCGCCGAAGTAAAAACGCGCACCCGTTCGCTGTGTCGAAAGCGCCCGCCGCTTTCCACGATTGCCCGATAAAGCGCCACATCCTCGGAGGAGCGACGGAGCGGCATCCCGCCCGCGCGCGCATACGCACCTGCCGTCACCGCCAGGCTGGCGCCGAAGTGCTGGTGATGCCGCGGAAACGGATCGTGCGCTTCCGGCGCGTAGAGCGACCGCAACTCCTCCAGCGCGCGGCGATAGCCGATATCGAGCAGGAAAAACTTTCGCACCGCCGCTGGCAGGAGAGCGCGTTCCGCCGGATCGAGCAGAACGCGCCCGCCCACTCCGTCCGCACCCTGCGCGATGGCCATCTTCATTTTGCGCAATCCAATCGGGAGCCGGCCAGGTATCGGCATCGGTCGAGAGGATGAGCCCTTCCGGACGCCCGAGCCGTTGGAAGCGACTGGACGCCAGGTGACAAAGGAGCTGTCGCGCGCGCCCCACATGCGCCTCTTCCGCTGCGAAAGAGATCTCGAGCGTATGCAAACAGAGACGCGGAAACTGTCTGCGCATGGACTGCGCCACTGCCGCACTCCGGTCGGTGCAGTTATTTAAGAGCAGCAGCACTTCAAAGCTCGTCGGGTCGAGCGGCGCACCCCGTAGATCACATTGCCCAGCGAGGGCTGCGAGGAGCTTCGGCAACCGGTCCTCTTCATTCCGAGCAGGGACGACCACGCAACTGCGCAGGCGGGAAGCCGGGCGCGCCAGATCGAAGTGACTGTGCGCCGGGCCCGCGCCGTCGATTAAAGTTCCCACTCCATGACTACGCCGCCCAGCCCGCGGCCGACTGCAACAAGATCATGCTCCGCATGATTTTGCCGCAGAAACACCGGAAGATCCGCACAACGCTGCGCGTGCTCCGCGTTACCGCAAAGCGGCCCCGGCCCCAGCGCGCGTCCGGTCCGGAGCATCACTTCGGTCGCCGCCGCCTCCACCACCGACCGCAGCCGCAGCGCCGGAACGGCAGCGTCGTCTTGCGGATGAGCATCAATCCAGCTCGCCGTTTCCACCATCAAAGCGCGCGCACTTCGCAGCGCGCAATCCACCGCGCCCAAATGCGCCGCGGCGTGCGGATCTGTTGCGACCTTGCTCGAGCCCCCCAACACCCGAGCGATCGCCACCGCCGCACCATACCAAACCGCCGCAATCCCCGCCCCGCCCTGCCAAAAGCCCGGCCGCGCTACGTAATCCCCTGCCCCGCCCACCGCGGTCGCTTCCGCCCGATCAAAATGAACTGCCACGCTCTGCGAAGCCGCCATCCCGACCGCTTCCCATCCGACCTGCTCCACGGTCGCCGCCGCTTGTCGGAGAGCGACCTGCGCCAGAATCGGTTCCCCACTTTCCGTCCAGGCCGAGAGAACGGCGTGATCGACCACCGCCGCGCCCGAGCACCAACGCTTCGTGCCGATGAGATAACCGCGACCATTTTCCGCGCGCTGAAAAACCACCCGACCATTCGGCGGTTCCGCCGCCCACACCGCCCAAAGCCCAGGAGCGGCTTCCGCCTTCAGTTCCGCGAGGATCGCCAGCGCATCGGTGTGCCCTTCGTAAATCTTGGCGAGAGAAAGATCGATCGCTCCGACGGCGGCTAATGCCCGCCAGCGCTCAAGCGTGCGTCCGCTGCCCGGCAGCGGAAGATCCGCCAGGCCCTCGGCCATCAGGCAGCGCATCGCGTCCCCCAGAACTTCCACCGTCCGGAACGGTCGCGGAAAACTCGCTAAAGCCGCTGCCACGCTGTCTCCGTTCATCTTCATCGGAAATCTCGCGGCGCGAAATCGGGGAGACGCTGGGTGTTCACGTATAGCCCGTCCGACATGGAAGCGCGGCCGTTCAAGCGCAGCGGTTTCGAAGCATCTACCAAAGTAAGACCATGCTCCCGCGTCAGGGTCTCGTGGATCTCGCCCAGCCACGAGCCGCCTTCGTATTGCGGCTGATAGTTCAGTTCAATCAAAAGGAAATTCGTTCGCGCCAGCACCTGCGCCGCGCCGCGCAGAACCTCCTGCTCGAATCCCTGCACATCGATTTTCAAGAGCGAGACCTCTGGCACATCGGCCAGCAAAAGGTCGAGCGTCTGCACCGGCACCTCCACCTCCGCCTCGACCGTCCAATTACTTCCCACCAGCTCGCGCATTTCTTCCCGCGGCCGCAAAAGAGACGCGCCGGTCGTATCGCGAGTGACATGCAGCCGGACGCGCCCTTCCGTTTCTCCGGCTGCGGTCGGAAGAATTTCCACCCCCGCCGCGTGACCAAAAAGCCGATGCAGTTCCGCAAGCGCACGCGGCTCCGGCTCAATAATGATGTGCCGCGCGGGCGTGACCAAATCGCGCAACATCCCCGACCACTGCCCCACGTTCGCGCCCACATCCACCACCGTCGTTAGGCCGCGCCAATGCCCAGCCGGGAAGAGGGCCAGCCCGCTCGCCTCTGCTTCATGCAGGAGCCATTCGCTCCGCCAAAGATCCCGCCACGGCATCGTCCGACCCCAGCCGCGCAGCGCACGCCGATTCCGCGTCATCTCCACCACGCCGTGCGGAAGCAGATATTTGACTGCCTGCCGCAACGCCCTCACGCCGGGCGAGTGGGATGAGGCACGCGGGCCGCGCCATTCGCTTTGAGCTCCGCGAAAATGAGGCGCCCCGCTCCAGTCTGTAACGCGCTCGAAACCACAATCGCCGCCGTCGCCCCGAGTTGGGCCCGCGCATTGTTCACCACAATCATGGTCCCATCCGGCAAATAGCCGACCGCTTGATGCGGCTCGCGCCCTTCTTTGATCAGCGCGAGTTCCAACTCATCACCCGCCACCACCGTCGGCCGCAGCGCCCGCGTCAGATCGGAGAGATTCAACGCTGGCACCTGCTGCAAACGCGCCACCTGACAAAGCGCGGCATCATTGGTCAGCAAGCGCGCCTGGAGAATTTTTGCCGTGCGCACCAGGCGCGCATCCGTCTCCTCCGTCGCATCGCCCGCCGTTTCGTGAATGGTTAATTCCATCCCCGGGGTGCGCTGCAATTGATTCAAAATCTCGAGCCCACGTCGGCCGCGCTCGCGTTTACCTGGATCGCGCGAATCCGCCAGGGTCTGCAATTCGCCCAAAACAAAACGCGGCACGATCAGCGAGCTGCTCAGGAAACCGGTCGCGCAAAGATCGGCAATCCGGCCATCGATGATGATGTTCGTATCGACCACCAAGGGCTCGTGCTGCGTGGTCTCCCGGGCGAAGCGCACATAAGGAATGATGAGCGAGAACTCGTCCCGATTACTCCGCATCGCGAGCATCATCCCGAGGTAGCCGAAGGTGCAGTAAATCACCAGTCGCGCCGCCCACTGCGTCGTTTCGCTTTGGTAACGCAAAACTTCCGAGCCCATGAGCAGGTTGGCGAAGAGAAGACCGAGCAGTAAACCGAAAGTGGCCGAAGAGAAGGCGCGGAGGGAAAAGCCTTTCAGCAGCCGATCCACCAGCACTACGACCAAGCCAAAGATGATGCCCGCGAACATGCCCGCCCAGGCATGATCCTGCGCCTCTGCGCCCGCCAAGGCGCCGATCGTGGCGCAGAACGCGACGAAAAGTGCGCGCAGCAAATTAACGGTCATCAGTGGCGTCATGGGCGTCTCCCCCGGCGTGCGCGCTCCGCTTCTTCCTGCTGCGCGCGCGCGGCGCGCGCTTCGGCTTTACCGGCGCTATCGCGATAAAAGAGCACGCCGTGATCGCGCATGTTACTGACCAAAGCGCGTAGATCGTCCGCCAGGGCGCGATCGCTCAAAAGCGCCGCCAGCATCCCGTTTCCATTCTTCGCGGTGCTGACCAATTCCGTCGTTGCCGCCACCGTCTTCCGCGCATCAGCGATGACTAATTGCACGTCATCCGCCGCCTTCTTCGAGGAGGCCATCGTCGCATCCGCCTTTTCCAACACGCCTTCGATTTTCTTGGAAGCCTCCGCCAGCGTGGCGCTGGTTTGGTTCATCTTCTCCAGCGTCGATTTTATGCTCTCCATGTTCGCCTGCGAGAGCGCCTGCTCATTTAAGCGAGTGAAAGCGCCGTCGACATTTTTCACCGTCGCCCGCAAATCACTTACGAGGAAACCTCCTTCGCGCGTCAGATCATCGATACCTGTCTCCCGCATTCCCGCCACCTGCGCGCCTTCTCTCAGGAAATTCGTCGGCTTGCCTTGCGGCGGTTGCACATCGACGAAGCGATCGCCGAGCAACCCCGAGCTGCCCACGGTGAATTTGCTTCCCACCGGAATCTTCACGAAGTCGAAAATGCTCAGCGGAACGAAGACGCCTTCGCTTCCGGGCCGCAGCTTCGGCCCTGCCGCCACTCGCCCGATCTTCGCGCCCGCCAGGAGCACGTCCGATCCATTAAGCAGTCCGCTTGCATTCGGGAACTGCACCGTCAGCGGATAGTAGGTGCGGAAGCGCTCGTTCATCCGTCCGAATTGCACCACCAGCGCGCCCAGGATCGCGAGCCCGACGAAGACAAACAGACCGACCTTAAACTCCAGACCTTTTTCGCGGGTATTCATGTGACGACGTTTCCCGGCGAAGCGCGAAACGTCCGACAGCTTATCACGCCTTTCCGATACGTCAGGGGCTGGCGCGCTCGCGGCTCTATGAAGTCTCCGCGCGCCCCAGCAGAAAATCCTGAATCAACCGATCCGTCGAGCGTTCCAGCTCGGCCGGTGTGCCGTAAAAATAAATCCGGCCCTCGTGCAGATACGCGATGTGATCCGCGATGTGGAACGCGCTCTTCATATCATGTGTGACCACGATGCTGGTGACATGGTAGCGCGCCTGCAGTCGGCGAATCAGCTGGTTAATGCTATCGGAGACCACCGGATCGAGCCCTGCCGTGGGTTCGTCATAAAGAACGCAAGACGGCTGCCGAATGATCGAACGCGCCAGCCCCACGCGCTTCTTCATGCCGCCGCTCAGATTCACCGGCATCTTCTCCTGCTCCCCGATTAATCCCACCACCTCCAGCATTTCATCCACCGTCGCGCGCAGCTTCGCCGCGTCTCGCTCACCCGCTTCGCGCAGCGGAAAGGCGATGTTTTCCTCCACCGTCATGGAATCGAAAAGCGCTCCGCCTTGAAACAGGATCCCCACCTTGCGCCGGATCGGCGCCAGCGCGCGTTCGCTCAGTCCGATGATGTTCTCGCCTTCGATCCAGATCTCGCCTGCGTCCGGCGTCATCAAGCCCACCAGATGTTTCAAGAGCACGCTCTTCCCGCCACCGCTGCGGCCGATGATGACCAACGTCTCGCCCTTCGCCACCTCCAGATCGATCCCGCGCAGGATCTCTTGTTCGCCGATGCTCTTGGTTAAGCCGCGCACGGCGATCATCGACCGCTTCGCCTCGCGCTCATCACCGTGACTAGCCGGCAGCAAGGGCGCAGGCTTCGTGGGCTCTTCCCGCAAGGTCTCACTCGACACCACGAAGTGTCGGGCAACGAGCGGGCGATTCAAACGCGATCGCGCCGGAGGCACCGCCCAAGCGCGGCCACACCTCGCTCACACCTGACCGGAATGCACCATCACCCGCCGTCATCCCGAGCCGCGAAGACGGCCGAGGGATCTCTCCCACACAGTCCGCGGCCGATGCTCTCGTAAAAGCCTTGAGCCCAGCCAAGCCCTTCATACCGCGAACCCACGATGCCCTTGCGAGATCCCTCGACCGTGCTTCGCCGGCTCGGGATGACCAGTGCGAAACGCAAACGGCTCTTGTTGATACGGCGCGGAAACGTGATGCGATTTGCCCGATCCGCCGGTCGTCGGCTCCCCGCGGGCTCTGGCCTACTGGTAACCCGCAGGGAAAATGATGTTCAGGAGCATGGTCAGGAAAAAATTGCAGATCAATACTGCGAGCGACGCGTCCACCACCGCCTCCGTCGTGGCTTTGCCCACGCCCACCGCGCCTTCACGCGCGGTCAGGCCCTTGTGACACGCGATAAAGACGATCAGGACGGCGAAACAGAAACCCTTCGACAAGCCCATGATGATGTCGCGCGACTGCGTCCAGCGCACCATGTTCGCCATGTAATACGGCCCGTTCACGTCCAGCAACCCGATCGCCACCAGATAGCCGGCGCCGATCCCCACTGCGATGCATTCTGCCACCAGGATGGGCATTGAAACCATCATCGCGAGCGCGCGTGGCACCACCAGGTAATCGATCGGATGCACGGCGAGCGCGCGGAGAGCATCGATCTGCTCCGTCACTTTCATGGTCCCGATCTCAGCCGACATCGAGGCGCCCACGCGCCCCGTCACCATCAAGGCTGTCAGCACCGGTCCGAGTTCTCGACAGATCGAAACCGAGACCACCGCCCCCACCGCCGAGCCCATTCCGAGCTTATTGAATTGGAAAAAAGTCTGCGCGGCAAAGACCGCGCCCGTAAACGCCCCGGTGATGACGACCACCGATTGCGAGCGCAAGCCGATCTCCACGATCTGCAACATGAACAAACGCCAGCGCACCTTCTGGAACAAGAACGCGGCCAGCGTCTCGCCCGCCAGCACGACCACTTCGCCGAGGTGAGTGAAGAAATTAAGAAAGAGCGCGCCGAGCGCAGCGAAAAGGCGGGTCATATCGAATGAAGAAAAGGCACGCCTTCCGCGAAAACGTAGGACAAGCACCCGGCGATGCAAAACTCCATTGCGCCGCTCTGCCCATCCGCCAGGCCGTCGCTGCTCGCGTTGGAATCTTGCTCCACTCTGTGCGATACAGGTTCGACTCCTCCTCTATGAAAAACGCGCTCCGCCGGTTTCTCCTCCTTTCGCTCGCTGCTCTTACCCTCTCGCTCGGCGCTTGTGCCGGTCCCACCAGCACCGGCGGAATCCAGAGCAATACCGACCGCGCCTCCATGACCGCGCGGATCGCGGCCGAGCCGCCGGGCGACTACTACATCGGCCGACGTTACTACAAATTGCAGTTCAAATTCTGGGGCTACGTGCGCCGGCCCGGGCAGCCCTGGAGCACCGCGCAACTCGTGATGATGAACGAGCATAACAAGCTGGCCCCCGATCGCGCAGCCAACAAACTGGGGAGCGACAACAACGCCGAATACAAACTCTTCGGCGACTACAGCGGGGACAAGGTCTACGAGCCAGCCAGCAACGGCATGTATCCCGAGTTCGTCCTGAAGGACTACGAACTCATCTCGACCAATCCCCCGCCGATTTTCAAAAGCCAGCGCGGCGGCCAGCCGGCCTCGACCCGCATCTATATTGAGAAACCCGAGTAGCGCTGCGGAGCCGGCACCGACCGTGGCGGTCGATCCGCTGGCGGAGGAATTTCTGCGTTACCTCGACGTGGAGCGCAACGCCTCTCCCCGCACCATCCGCGCTTATCGGCAGGCGCTGGCTGCCTTTCACGCCGTCGCTCCACCGTGGCTCACGTGTAACGCTGACGATTTTCGCGATTACCTTTTTGCGGCAATGAAGAAACGCCAGGCGCGTTCCTACATTCGCCTGCAGTTCTCAGCCTTTCGCACCTTCTACCGTTTCCTCGCAGAGCGGAAGGAGCTGCGGCACGATCCCGTGCGCGAGTTGGAGCTGCCGAAAGCGGAAAAGAAGCTCCCGCTCGTCCTCACCCGCCAGCAGATCGACGAGCTGATGTCGGCTCCGCTTCGTGTCCCGAAATCTCGCAGCGCGCCCGCCTGGATGGCGCTGCGCGACGCCGCCATCATGGAGATTTTTTACAGCAGCGGCCTTCGCCTGAGCGAGCTCTCCTCGCTCAACGTCGCGGACGTGGACGTTTATACAGAGTCGGTGCGGGTGCTCGGCAAAGGCCGCAAGGAACGCGTCTGCCCAGTCGGCGCCCCTGCACTGCAAGTGGTCTCGCATTACCGCTCTGCGGCCGCAGTGCAGAGCGGGCCGCTTTTCATTAACAAGAGTCGAAGCCGGCTTTCCCCGCGTTCCATCTGGCTGGTGCTAAAGCGCTATCTTCGTCACACCAGCATCCCGATTTCGCTCAGCCCGCATAAGCTGCGGCACAGCTTCGCCACCCATCTGCTCGATGGCGGAGCGGATTTGCGCAGCGTGCAGGCCCTGCTCGGCCACGCCAGTCTTTCGACTACTCAGATTTACACTCACGTCACCGTCGAACGGCTCAAACAAGCCTACGATGACGCCCACCCGCGCGCGTAGGGGAACTGGGGTTACGCTGGACGCGTAACGATCTTCACTTTGCCGGCGGGTTTCGCGGAGAGCTGATCAAAGAGCGTGCGCGAAACCTCATTCGGCGCAGCGGCAGGCGGCGGTGCCGTCTCGCCCGAAAGCGCGTTGCGTAAAGCGCCTTCCACAAGCTGCGCGCAGTGAATCCGCACCGGCGGCAGTGCACCTAACGGGGCGGCCAGCTCAGCGCCGCTCATCGAGCGAGCTTCGTCGATCGTCTTTCCCGCCAACAGCTCTGTCGCCACGCTTGCGACTGCGATCGCGGTTTGGCAGCCGAAGGATTGAAAGCTGGCGCGATCGATGATCTTCCGCCCGTCCTCTTCCTTGAACTTGATCCACATCCGCAGCATGTCGCCGCAGTCCGGGCTGCCGACCGTGCCGACCGCGTCCGCGTTTTCCATCTCGCCGAGATTGCGCGGGTTCTTCACCGCGGCTTCGATTTTTGCCTCGAGATTTTCGTCGGTCATGCCTGCTCCAGTTCGTAACGCGCCAAGGACGAATCCACTTCCGCACTGTAGGCATCGATCCCACCGCGCAGGCTTTTTACATTCGTGAAACCGTGCCCTTGAAAGTAAGCTGCCGCATCCAGACTGCGCGTCCCCTGGTGATCGTAAATGACAAGCAGCGCGTCGCGCGACCAATCGCTCGTCTGCATAAAATCCTGGGTGAAGAGCTGCGCGCCCGGGATCTGCACCGCTTCGAATTCCTCCCGCGTGCGCACGTCGAGCAAGTGAATGGACTCGTGCGCGGCCAGCTTGTCGGCTAATTCCTGCGGCTCGATCTGCATCGCACGATCCGCCGCGTCGCTCGCGATGATGTGCTCGATTGCTTCCTCGACAGCAACGTTCTCATTCCGCGCGCAGACACCGGCCAGCGTCTCATCGGGCGAGAATCCACAGCTGCTGCACCCGCCGATGTGATACTTCCGAAACATCGCACGTTGCGCGCCCGGGAATTGTTCCAGCAGCCCGCGCATGGTGATGTTCGGATCGATTGTCGTGCTCAGGCTCATCCGGCAAAACGTAAAGGCGCCGAACTGTTCCGCAACACGCGGCCGCCTTTAGAGCTGGGCGGGATCGCTCAATAGCTCCGTCACCCGCTTGAGCAAACGCCCCGCCCCGCCGCCATCGAGGCTGCGGTGATCGAAGCTGAGCGTGAACTCGGCTTGCGTCGTGGGGACAAATTCTTTCTTCGCCTCATCCCAGGTCGGCGCCTTCTTGCCGGCGCCCATCCCGAGAAGAAATGTCTGGTCCGGCAACGGGATCGGCGTGCCCCAATCCAGTCCAAAGGTTCCGAAATTCGAAACCGAAGCGATGCCGCCGGAGGTGTCCTCCTTGGAAAGGCGACGCTTCCGCGCCAGCTCGACCAGTTCGGTATAACGACTGGTCATATCCGCCAGCGAAGTCTTGTCCGCGTTCCGGATCACCGGCACCATGATGCCGTCCTGCGCTTCGACCGCGACCCCGAGATCGATCGAACCAGAGCGCACCGCGCGTCCGCCGATTAAGCGTGCCGCCGCTGCGGGATTCTCCGAGAGCGCGATGGCCAGCGCGCGCAAGGCATACAGGGCCGGGCCCGGCTTCGGGTCACGCTTCTTTCGATCTTCCAGCACCGGATCAAGACAAACCGAGACACCCACCGTGGCGAGCGGCCGCGTCCAGCTCCGGCGCATCGCATCGGCCACGCCAGTGCGGATGGCACTCGCGTCTTCCGTGGTGTGCTTTTCCAACCCGCTCAGGAAAGTTTCGAGATCTTTGATCGTCACACGTCCGCCGCTTCCACTGCCGGCGACGCCGGCAAGGTCCGCCTGCGTCAGCTGCAATTCCGCCATCCGAGCGCGGATGCGCGGAGAGAGATAACCGGCGCCCTTGGCCCCGACCGGCACCGGCAGGACTCCGGTTTGATCGACCTGAAAATGCGAGCCCGTAGGGACAGGCGCGAGGCCTTTCTCATCCACTTGAAAATGCGAGCCACTGCCGCTTTTCGCCCTCTTCTTCGCGGCCTGGAACTTCTTTCGCGACTTCACCCTGCGGCGCCTCAGCAGCCGGCTTCGCGAAACGCGCGGCGTCCGCTTCGCTCGCTTCGACATATCCGAGGATGGCGCCTACCGCGTAAACCTTCTTCACTTCCGCTTCGATCGCGGTGATTTCGCCCGCGCACGGCGTGGTCACGCCCATGACGGCTTTGTCTGTCTCGACTTCGATGATCTCCTGATCGACTGAAACTTTCTCGCCGGCTTTGACATTGATCGCGACGATCGTGGCTTCGGCCATCGATTCGCCGAGCTGCGGCATGGTGATAGGAACTTTCGGCATAATGACAGGGATCTATTCGGCGAGAATCTGGCGGACCTTGGCGACGATGGCCTTCGCGTTCGGCCGATGCGTTTCCCAGAGATTTGGGTGATAAGGAATCGGAGTGTCCTTGGCGTTCAGGCGTGCGGGCGCGGCATCCAAGAGGTGGAACCCTTCTGTCGTGACGCGTGCGATGACCTCTGCGGTCACGCCTCCCCACGGGAAAGCTTCGCCGACACAGAGCAAGCGCCCCGTGCGCGCGACCGAAGCGAGCACCGTCGCGGTATCGAGTGGCTTCACCGTTCGCAGGTCGACCACTTCGATTTCAATCCCTTCGCCGCTAAGCTGCTGCGCCACGGCGAGCGCTTCATGCACCATCGCGCTGTTCGTTACGATGGTGAGATCGCGACCTGGCCGCACGATGCGCGCCTTCCCGACTGGCAACGCTTCCTTCGGGAGAGCGTCCGCTTTGAGATGGTAATAAAGATACTTGTGCTCGCAGTAAATCACCGGGTCATCGATCGCGACCGCGTCGATCAACATCGTGTAAGCGTCTTCCACCGTGGCCGGCGTCATCACCACCAGCCCGGGGTAATGCGCATAGACGCCCTCCATGCTTTGGCTATGAAACGGCCCGCTTCCCTTCGTCCCACCGCTCGGCAAGCGAACCGTGATCGGACACGGCTGATTGGTGCGCCAGTATTGCGTGCCCGCGTTATTCAAAATCTGGTTCAACGCCACGCTCGAGAAATCAGCGAACTGCATTTCCACAATCGGCCGCATCCCTTCCATGGCCGCGCCAATGGCGGTGCCGATCATCGCGTCTTCGCTGATCGGCGTGTTTAAAACGCGACCCGGGAATTGTTCGGCCAAACCCTTCGTCGCCTTGAAAGCACCGCCGAATTTTCCGGCAATGTCCTGGCCATAAAGGTAGACGCGCTCGTCCTCGCGCAAGAGATGCGCCTGCGCTTCACGGATCGCTTCGAGATAAGTAACGCTCACGAGATTGAGTCCACTAAATCGCGCCGCGAAATTGCGCACCAATCTTCTTCGTTCCCGACTGGGCCCGCTTCACGTTGCGCAGTCTCAACCGCCTTCTCCACTTCAGCGGAAATCTCCGCGCGCCATTCCTTCAGCGTCTCCGCGTTGAGCCAGCCGTTTTCGAGGCAAAGCTTTTCCGTCCCGAGCACGCAATCCTGCGCCCACGGTTCCTTTTTCATTTCCGGCGGCACGTAGCTGGCATCGTCGTGTTCACCATGACCAGCGAGGCGGAGCAGCGAAGCGACGATCAACTGCGGTGGTCCACCATTGCGCGCGCGTTCCACTGCGCCACCGATCACATCCAGGCAGGCGGCGAGGTTGGTGCCATCGACTTCGTGGCCTTCATAACCGTAGGCGCGCGCGCGATCGACGAGTTGGGTGCAGGCAAATTGGCGATCGTTCGGCGTGGAATAGGCGAAGTGGTTATTGGTCGCGACGAGGACAAACGGCACGTTCTCGACTGCGGCGATATTCATCCCTTCATGCGTGGCGCCGGTCTGCATGCCGCCTTCACCGATCGTAGTCAGGCCGACAAAACCCTTTTCGCCTTTCATCTTCTTCCCCATCAACTTGCCCACCACGACCGAGATGAGAGAACCGAGATGGCTGATCATGGCCAGCTGGCCGGCTTCCGCGCAACCGCGGTGGATATTGCCATCGCGTCCGCGCATCGGGCCCTGGCGTGAGCCGAGGTAGGTGCGGGTCACATTCAGGAGCGGCTCACCCGCAGCAGCGCGTCCAGCCTGGTCGCGAATCAGCGGGCCGAAGACGTCCCCCTTTTGCAAAAATAACCCGCACGCGGTGCTGACCGCTTCCTGTCCGCGCCCGACATAAACGCCGCCGGTGATCATGCCGCCACGATAAAGAGCAGTCAGTTTTTCCTCGAAAATGCGCGTCTGGAGCATCCAGCGAAACGCTTCGAGATAGCGCTCGTGCGGCGGCGCTTTCGATTGTTGGACTGGGCTGCGTTCCGCCGTTTGAAGCATCCGACGATTTTGGCAGCATCGGTCTGGAGCAGCAAATGATTTCCCGGACAGTGGGTGCAGGCGGCGTGAGGAATACGCATGCCGCGCACCTCAGGGTTGTCGTAGAGCGCAGAGGTTTCCGACTATGTGGCAATCAGATGCACGTCGCACGTCATCCCGAGCCGCGAAGACGGCCGAGGGATCTCTCGCGCGTTCTGCAGCGTCCGATCCACTAAAGGTTATTGCTCGACTGCACTGCGCTTCACCCCATCCGGAGCGGCATGATCTCCCCTGCGTCGGAGAGATCCCTCGGCCGTCTTCGCGGCTCGGGATGACGGTGGAAGTAGTTCGCGTATGGGCAGGAGCGCCCACTCAACGCGAAAGCGCGAGCTCGCCTTCGAGTTCCGCGCCTTCGATGGGGAATTGCGGCTCCTTTGCCTTCTTCGTCGGCGCAGTGCGGAGTTCGCCATCGGCGCCTTTTTCCGCGGCCATTTTCATCCCGACCAATTTGCTCACGCCCCGCTCTTCCATCGTGACTCCGTAGAGCACATCGGCTTTCGCGATCGTGCGCTTGTTGTGCGTGATGATGATGAACTGGCTCTGCCCGATGAAACGATCGAGCATTTTGATGAAACGGTTGATGTTCGATTCGTCGAGCGGCGCGTCCATTTCGTCCAGGATGCAGAACGGGCTCGGGCGCACCATGTAGATGGCGAAAAGAAGCGCCACCGCGGTCATGGTGCGTTCGCCGCCGGAGAGGAGCGAGACGGTTTGGAGTTGTTTACCCGGCGGCTTGGCCATGATGTCGATGCCGCAATTGAGCGGGTCGCTCTCGTCCACCAGAGCGAGATCAGCCCGGCCACCGCCGAAGAGCTCGGCAAACATCTCGCGGAAGTTCACCCGCACCTGCGCGAAGGTATCGGCGAAGAGTTTTTGGGTGGTCTGATTGATCTTGCCGATCACGTCGAGCAGCTCTTTACGCGAAGCAGTCAGGTCGTTGTTTTGCGTTTCGAGGAAGGTGTAACGCTCTTCCAGCTCGTCGTATTCATGCACGGCGTCGAGGTTAACCGGCCCCATGTTATCGAGCTGCCGGGTCAGCTCGGCGATGATCGCTTCCACCTGAGCGGGATCGATCTCCGGCTCCTCGGACGGGGCAGATTCTTCGGGCTGCGCGGCGGAGTCGATCGCTTCCGCCCTTCTCGGGCCGTCCGCGCCGTTTCAATTGCACGCGCAGAGTCTTCGTGAACGCATACGGGTCGCGGGTAAATTCGCGCAGATCGAGCTGGTAACGCCGGGTGACATGCTCGAGCAAATTATCCGCGCGCAGCTGCACCTGCGTCTGCCGCACCTGCTCCTGGCCGCGGCGATCGTGCAAAGCGTTGAGGGAATTGCGCACCGTCCGCAGCTCAGTTTCAATCGCGTTCACCGCCGCCAATCGCCCGCTCCGCTCCTGTGCGATCACAGCGACGTTTTCTTCCGCTGCTTCGAGGAGCGCACTCTGCCCTCGCAACGCTTCCTCAGCCGCTTCCGATTCCGCAGTCTGCGCTTCCAGACGGCGCTCGTAGTTCGCGATGTCCGCCCGTCGCGCATCGACCAATTCTCCCAACTCCGCGGCGCGCGCTGCCATCGGCTGCCGCTGACTGAGGAGACTTTCATGGCGCTGCCGCTCCGTGGCCACGGCCAGGCGCAAGCTTTGCAGCAACTCCGAGGTCTCCTCTTCGTGCAGGCGCGCCCGCTCATTCGCCTCCGCGGCGATGATCTTCGCTTCCTGCTGCTCTTTCATCTCCGCGCTCAGCGTAGCCAGCTCTTCCTCCAGCCGCGCGACGCGTTCATCGGCAAATTGTGTTTGCTGCTCCAGCGCCGTGCGCTCGTTCTGGAGGCGACGCAAAGCTTCCTCCGCCGCACTGGCTTCGTGTTGCATCAGGACGACCTGAGCCGCCGACGCAGACTGGTTGGCATGCGCCGATTGATAGCGTCGCCGGGCCTCATCCAGCGCCGCGGCCGCCTCGCGGACGAGAGTTTTTAAGCCTTCGTGTTTCTCGCTCAGGACGCTGCTCTCTTGCCGAAGCGCGACCAACTCTGCGGTCGTCTCTCCGATCAAAATCTTCCGGCCGAGGAGAGACTCGGTTTGCTTATTGGTCGTGCCGCCGAAGACAATGCCTGCGGTGGAAACGAACTCACCCGCGAGGGTGGCAAATTGCAGCACGGGATTCTCCCGCTTCAGCCGCATCGCGCTCGCCAGATCCGGCACGATCGCCACTCCGCGGAGCAACCGCCGAACGAGCGGCAGCACCGGCGCGGGCGCGGTCACTTTGGCCACGGCCCAACCAAGCGCGCCTTCGGGCAGATCGATGAAATGATCGTCGGTGGCGACCGCGCTCAACTCCGGAAGGGCCAGCGCAGCCTGGCCGAGATTATTACTCGTGACCTGCCGCAAAATTTCTTCGGCCAGGGTGCCATCCTGCAAGACCACCGCGTGCATGTTTCGCCCGAACGCGGCTTCCAGAGCCGGGACAAAATCCCGCTCGACGTCCAGGCTGGCGACGAGCGCACCAGCGAGTGCGGGGCGAAATTTCTCGGGTTGATCGAGCCCCTTAAGGACGGCTTGCGAACCCTGCGCGAGACCTTCGCCCTCGTCGTTTAGCTGCTGCAAAATTTCCAGGCGCGATTCTTTTTCCGCTACAGAACGTGCCAACGCGAAGACTTCCTTCTCCGCTTCGGCCAGGTGCTGTTGCGAGCTGCGGAGTTCTTCTTCGGCTGCGCTCAGCCCGGCGAAAAGCGCGTGCACCGTCGCCTGCTCGGCTGCGCTCGCGGCCTGCGCTTTTTCCACGCCAGCTTGCGCCGCGGTTCGCTTGGCGGTGGCCGCCTCGACCTCCGCCGACAGATCGGTCAAACGCCCAAAAGTGCTTTCGCGGCGCGACTTCGTCCCCGCCAGGTCGTCCCCGAGCGTGATGATTCGGCTCTCGGCTTTCGCGAGCGCAGCCTGGAGCGTCTGCAACTCGCGCTCGCGTTCCGCGCGCTGCGCGCGCAAGCCCGACGACTGGCCGCTCAACTCCGCCAGCTCTTCTTCCTTCGCCGCGAGGAGCGCGTTTGTTTTCTGAATCAACGCATCCGCTTCTTCGATCTGGGTGGCCTGCTCGGAGCGCTTGGCTTCCGCAGCGGCAATGTCGCTTCGGTAGCGGGCCACTAATTCGCCGATCTCTTCTGCGCGTTGCCGATTGAACTCAATCCGGCTGCGATTTCCGGCGATCTCGCTTTGCAAACGTTGCACCTCGCCCCGCGCGTCGCCCACCCGGGCATCGATCGCGTCCAGCTCTGCGCGTTTGCTGGCCAGCTCATTTTCGCTCGCCTCGATCCGGGCCACGGTGGTGCGCTCGGTCTCTTCCAGGCGGACGATTTCCTCCTGGCAACGTGTCAGCTCCGCTTCGAGTCCCTCGAGTTTCGCGGCCGAATGGTGGGTATCGAGCACCTGCAAATCGGTGAGCAACGTCTGATAGCGCCGCGCTTTCCCAGCCTGACGCTGGAGCGAACCGATCTGGCGTTTGACCTCTTTAATGATGTCGCTGATGCGAAGAAGATTGGCCTCAGTGGCTTCAAGTTTCCGGAGCGCTTCTTTTTTCTGGCCTTTGTATTTGGTGATCCCGGCCGCTTCTTCAAAGACGGTGCGCCGATCTTCCGGGCGCGAGCTCAGGATGAGATCGATCTTGCCCTGCTCCATGATGGAGTAGGCGCTCCGGCCCACGCCGGTATCGGCGAAAAGATTTTGGATGTCCTTCAACCGGCAGCCGGTCTTATTGAGGAGATACTCGGAGTTCCCGTCTTTATAGACCCGGCGCGTCACGCGCACTTCGTGCCAGTCCACGCCCAGCTCGGCGGCACAATCGGTAAAGGTGAGCGAGACTTCGGCAAAACCGACCGCTTTCCGCGAATCGGTCCCATTAAAGATCACATCCGCCATTTCTCCGCCGCGGAGCGCTTTGGCGGACTGTTCGCCCAAGACCCAACGGACGGCATCGAGGACATTCGATTTCCCACAGCCGTTCGGCCCCACAACAGCGGTCACGCCCTCGGCGAAATTGAAGACGGTCTTATCGGCGAATGATTTGAACCCGAACAGCTCAAGAGATTGAAGATGCATGATTGAAACCGGCAGGAGGCCGGACCCAAAGTAACGGTAACGGAGCACCCGCTGGCAAGCAGAATAAACACTAAATGGAGCGGGACCGAGGGCAGCGCACCACAACATGGAGTGTGTGCGCCCGAGACGCCACGCCCGGCGAATCCATTCCGCAAAGGTCTGTGCCCCAAGGTTGAATAAATGACCGCCTCGGTAGTCTAAACGATTACAACTATGAAATATTTCGTCTTTGCTCTCTCGGCCGCTCTCGGTTGGGCGCCACTGGCCAATGCGGCCGAAAATAATCGCTCGGTGCGCCCCGTCCGCACCCAGAGCGAGGGAGCGAGCGCTCCCGCGCCCCGAGCGCAGGCTCCGCGGATGGGTATCCGAGGCCAGGGCCGAGGTAATCGCGCAGCAATCAGAGCGCAAGGGCCAGCAGCCCCGGCGCAGGTCCGGCAATCGCCGCGCTTCAATCAACGTGGGAACACCCCAAACATCCAGGCGACCGGCGAAGCGCGCGGAAACCTCGGCGGTCGTCGGGGCGGAGAGTTCGGACGCAATCGTGGAGGAAATCGGCAAGGCAATGTCTTCCGCAACTCTGGCGGTCGGCAATTTGATGGCGGCCGGGAGCGGGTTTGGAACGGGGGCGAGCTTGGGGGGAATCCCGGGGTAACGGCAAACGCAGGCGCGGAGCGGAACTTCGGCACGGAGCGAGGACGCAACCGCGGCCGCGGCGGCCGGCATCAGGACTTCCACGATCGCAACGAAGGCAACCCGAACTTCGCGCAACAGCATCGTCGCTATCATCGCCAGCGGCAGGACCGGAGCTGGTGGCGGAACCGCTACAACCGTTTCGCCCTCTTCGGCGGCGGCTACTATTACTTAAACTCCGGTTACTGGTACCCGGCCTACGGGTATGATCCTTATTACAGCACCTACGCTTACGACGCGCCGCTCTACGCCTACAACGATCTGGACCCCGGGCAGGTGGTCGCGAACGTGCAGCAGGAACTGGAACAGCAGGGCTACCGCACCGGCGGTGTGGATGGACAGTTTGGTCCCGCCACTCGCCGCGCGCTCCTTAGTTTTCAAAGAGATAACGGTTTGCCGGTAACCGGCGAAATCGATGAGCCGACGCTGGACGCGCTCGGCCTTCAGTAAACCCTCTGAGTCCGATACGGGTTCAGCATCATCAACACGGAGACACCATGAAACGCATTTTCACATTAGCCGTCTGTCTGGGCCTGGCCCTGACGGTCGCAGCGCAGGCCAAGGACAAAGACAAGGGAGAGAAAAAGGCTCGCAAGCAGGAAGCCAAGTTTGAGAAGCAGGTGCGGAAGTTTGAGAAGAAACAGGCGAAATTCGAAGGCCGTCGGCAGGACGAAGTCCGCGGACGCGACTTCCAGCGCTTCCAGGCACGTGATACCGATCGTCGCTTTCGTCGCGATCGCGATGACATCCGCTCTGGCGTTGCCGCCATCTTGACGCCGAACGTGAACGTTTCGGTTACCCGACGCGGTCCCTCGAACTACGCCTGGTCTTACGATGAGGCGCGGCGCAACTTTCGTCGCGGCGAGCGTCGTGATCGAAGCTGGTATCGCAGCCGTTACGATCGTTTCGCGGTCTTCGCGGGCGGTCAGTATTACTTCGATCGCGGCTACTGGTATCCTGCGTATGGCTACGATTCCGGATATTCGAACTACCGGTTTGATGAGCCGATCTACGGCTACAATTCGCTCGATCCCGGCCAGGTGATCGTGAATGTGCAACGCGAGCTGCGCCGCAATGGATACTACCGTGGATCGATTGACGGCTTGATCGGACCGGCCACGCGTTCGGCCCTGGCGCAGTTCCAGCGTGATCGTGGGTTGGCGGTGACTCGAGCGATCGACGGACCGACGCTCGCGACCCTGGGTTTGAGCTAAGCAAACCGGCACTCAACAAACTTCAAAACCGCGCGGGAGAGCGATCTTCCGCGCGGTTTTTGTTTGGCAGGGACAATTGCGGACGCCGCCGTTTGGAGCGAATGCTGCGGGACGATGGCCAACGCGCAACTTGCCGCTCATAATCTCAAGCGATCTTTTCGGATCGGCTCCCGTCACATCGAAGTGCTGCGGGGAATTTCGCTGGAGGTGCAGCAAGGCGAAGCCATTTTCCTGGTGGGCGCTTCCGGGGCCGGCAAGACCACGCTGCTCTACACCCTGGCGGGTCTGGAGCAGCCGGAATCGGGCACGGTGGAATTCGAAGGACAGCAGCTCTACAAAGGCAGCGCAGCCACGCAGGCTCGTCTTCGAAACACGAAGATGGGCTTTGTTTTCCAAGGCTATTTTTTGCTGCCGGAATTGACGGCGCTGGAGAATGTCGCGCTGCCGGGATTAATCGGTGGGCGGCCAGATCGAGCGGCGGCGGAGGCGAGCTTGCAGGCCGTCGGGCTGGCCGAGCGGACGCAGCATCTTCCGGCGGAACTTTCGGGCGGGGAACAGCAGCGCGTCGCAATCGCCCGCGCGCTCACGAATGATCCGGACATCATTTTCGCTGACGAGCCGACGGGGAACCTCGACTCGAAGACTGGAGATACGATTATCGATCTGCTCCTTACTCTGGCGCGCGACCGGCAAAAGACGCTCCTGGTGGTGACACATGACAGTCGCCTGGCCGCTCGAGGCGATCGCGAACTCCGAATCGTCGATGGGCTGCTGGGCTAGGCGGATTTACTCTTGAATTGCCCTTCGGAGGGTCGAACCTTTTTGCGTGCCAACAAAAACGAGCGACGCAGAGACGATGGTGATGGACGATCCCGACACGAACGAGGCGGTGGCCAAGGCTTCCGTGAAGCCAGCCAACGAGTCCCGCACCGGCTCCTCTGCCGCCGCGGCGAAGCAATCGACCATCTTTATTGACGGTCAATTTTTGCCGGAAGCGGAGGCGAAAGTTTCCGTCTTCGATCACGGTCTGCTTTACGGCGACGGAATCTTTGAAGGCATCCGCTTTTATAACGGTCGCGTCTTTCGTCTGGAGGAGCATCACGATCGCCTTTGGGACTCGGCGCGCTCGATTCTTCTCGATATTCCGATGAGTCGGGAAGAGATGACCGAGGCGCTGCTGGAGACGATCCGGAAAAACGGCCTCCGGGATGGTTACATCCGCCAAATCGTGACGCGCGGAGTCGGCAACCTGGGATTGAACCCAGCGCAATGTAAGAAGCCTACGGTCATCATCATCGCCGCCACGATCGCGCTTTACTCAGAGGAAGTTTATCGCAACGGACTCACGATCGTGACCTGCCCGACGCGTCGTGCCGGCGCGGCCACGCTTAACCCCGCAGTGAAGTCGCTCAACTACTTGAACAACGTCATGGCGCGGATCGAGGCGAACCTTTCCGGTGCAGATGAAGCGCTGATGTTGAACGATGCCGGGATGGTGGCCGAGTGCACTGCGGACAATGTTTTCATCATCAAGAAGGGCCAGATTTTTACCCCGCCGATCAGCGCGGGCGCGTTGCGTGGAATCACCCGCGCGGTGGTCTTTGAGATCGCAGACGAGCTCGGGATTAAGATCACCGAAACGGACATCTCGCGGCACGATGTCTTCGTCGCGGACGAGTGTTTCCTTACGGGCACAGCGGCGGAGGTCATCCCCGTCATCAAAGCAGACGGGCGCACCATCGGCACTGGGAAACCAGGCGAGCTGAGCGGGCGCATGATCGCACGATTCCGGGAGCTGACTCGGGCCGAAGGGACGCCCATTTATTCCTGAGTGAACGGCGCTGACGTCGCCCTGGAAACTCTGAATGCCTTGAATGTTTCCGGCCCCTTGAGGTCTAATTAAACGAGATGTTGTGCGACGTTTGTAAATGCAATGACGCCACGGTGTTCCTGACCCAGATTCTGGAAGGGAAAATGCAGAAGGTGAATCTCTGCGACTCCTGCTCGAAGGAAAAAGGGGTGCAGGATCCGACTGGTTTTGCGCTGGCAGATTTGCTGCTCGGAATTGGGGCGGCAGAAGAGATCGAGAAAGGCGCGCCCTCCGAGAAATGCCCGGTGTGTGGTTTCACCCAGGCGGACTTCAAGAAAAGCGGTCGGCTCGGGTGCAGCGCTTGCTACATTACCTTCGCGGATGGGCTGGGCAGTCTTTTGAAAGCCATGCACAAAGGCACCGAACACGTCGGGAAACTGCCGCAACGCGCGCATCGCGAACTCGAGCTGAGCAGCCGGGTGCGCACGCTTACGGAAAATTTAAACAAAGCGGTCGCGGAGGAGAACTACGAAGCCGCAGCCACCTTGCGCGATCAGCTCAAGCAATTGGAAATCGAGCACGCAAGCTCGCCCTCATGAAATTCGCGCAAGTCATGGCGAACGGCGGGGAGTGGCTGCGCGGCGATGGCCCGCATCATCAGATCGTCATTAGCAGCCGCGTGCGTTTAGCGCGCAATCTTCGGCATCGCTCCTTTCCCGGTTGGGCGAAAAAGGCCGAGCGCACGCAGGTGTTGGAGTTGATCAAGCCACACGTGGAAGAGCTGCCGGAAATGCAGGACGCGTTTTCGGAATCGTTGCAGGATCTTTCCGCGCTGGAGAAACAAGTGCTGGTCGAGCGCCATCTCATCAGTCGCGAGCAGGCGGCCAAGAGTGTCGGCAGTGCGGTGGTGATCAATCGTCGCCAAACCCTCAGCATCATGGTCAACGAGGAGGATCATCTGCGCATGCAATCGATCCGCTCGGGGTTGCAGTTGAAGAACGCTTTCAAGTTGGTCGATAAAGTGGACAGCACGCTCGAGGAGAAGATCGATTTCGCGTACGATCCGCGCCTCGGCTACCTGACCGCGTGCCCGACTAATGTCGGCACCGGGATGCGCGCTTCCGCGATGCTTCATCTGCCAGGCTTGGTCTTGAGCGAGATGATCAATCAGGTCATCCAAGCCGTGAACAAAATCGGTCTCGCGGTCCGCGGTCTCTACGGCGAAGGCACAGAGGCAATGGGAAACCTCTTTCAGATCTCGAACCAGACCACTCTGGGCGAGAAGGAAGAGGAGATCATCAGCCGCCTGAGCAAGGTGATTGAGACGATCATTCAAAAAGAGCACGACGCGCGGCAGACGCTCATTCAGCGGAAATCGAACACGCTCTGGGATCAGATCGGGCGCGCCTACGGAGTGCTCACGTTCGCGCATGCGATGACCTCCAAGGAAGCACTCAACCTTCTCTCCATCATCAAGCTGGGCGTGGACTTGAACGCCTTCCCGGAAGATCGGCGCCTGCCGATCGACGAGCTCTTTATTGATACGCAGCCGGCCCATTTGCAGAAGAGTTCGCAGCAGAAGTTAAACGCTGAGGAACGGGACGAACTGCGCGCCCAAATCATCCGCGACCGTTTGCGGGTCTTCCCTAAACCTGATATTAATAAGGTGGCCCGAGAATCCGGGAACGGTGCGGAAACCGGGCCGTCTAATAATGAATAATTTTACACCCCGCGCCCAGCAGGTTCTGGCGCTCGCCCGCAAGGAAGCGGACCGGTTCAATCACAACTACGTCGGGACGGAGCATCTCCTTCTTGGGCTCATTAAATTGGGTCAAGGGGTGGCGGTGAACGTTCTGCAGAAGATGGGGATGGATCTCGAGACCGTCCGGATGGAAGTCGAGAAACAGGTCGGATCCGGACCGGAGACGAAGATGGTCGGGAACATTCCATACACGCCGCGCGTGAAGAAGGTTCTCGCGTTGGCGGGCAAGGAAGCCAAGGCATTGAATCATTCCTACGTCGGGACCGAGCATATCCTCCTCGGCCTACTGCGCGAAGGCGAAGGCGTGGCGGCTCGCGTGTTGAAGAGCCTCGAAGTGGATATCGAGCGGACGCGTAACGAGATCCTCAAAGAGCTCGATCCAAATTTCACTCCGCCGGAGTCGGAAGAAAACGGTGGTGGCGTGGGCGAGTCGTCCTCGAAGAAGGATGTCAAAACTCCTGCTTTGCGCGCCTTTGGTCGCGACCTGACGGAACTCGCGAAGAAGAACGAACTCGATCCCGTCATCGGCCGACACAACGAGATCGAGCGCGTCATTCAAATTCTCTGCCGACGGACGAAGAACAATCCGGTCCTGCTCGGCGAAGCCGGCGTAGGTAAGACCGCAATCGCGGAAGGCCTGGCGCAAGAAATCGCAATCGGCAACGTGCCGGAGCTGTTGCGCGACAAGAAGGTCATCACGCTTGATCTCGCGTTGATGGTGGCTGGAACGAAATATCGCGGTCAATTCGAAGAGCGGATCAAAGCAGTCATGGACGAGATCCGCCGCTCGAAAAACGTCATCCTCTTCATCGATGAGCTGCACACTATTGTCGGAGCTGGTTCTGCTGAAGGCGCGATGGATGCGTCCAATATCATCAAGCCGGCTTTGAGCCGTGGTGAGTTGCAGTGCGTAGGTGCCACCACCCTGAACGAGTATCGCAAATACATCGAAAAAGACGCAGCGCTCGAGCGCCGTTTCCAGACCGTGAAGGTGGAAGCGCCGAACGTGGACGAGGCGATTCAGATTTTGAAGGGGCTCCGTCACAAATACGAGGCGCATCACAAGGCGAAACTGACCGACGAGGCCTTGGAGTTGGCGGTGAAACTTTCGGAGCGATACATCACCGGTCGCTTTCTGCCTGATAAAGCAATCGACGTCATGGACGAAGCGGGCGCTCGTGCCCGGATCAACGCCATGACCCGTCCGCCTGACGTGAAGGAAATCGAGCGCGAAATCGAAGAGATCCGCCTCGAGAAAGAAGCTTCGATCAAGGCGCAGGATTTCGAGAAGGCGGCCGCTCTCCGCGACAAGGAGAAGCAGACCAAGGACCGCCTCGAAGGCATCCTCGCCCAATGGCGCCAGGAGCGGGAAGAGAAGGAAGTGCTCGTCAGTGCCGACGACATGATGAACATCATCTCGAAGATGACTGGCGTCCCGCTCCAGAGAATGGAGCAGAAGGAAACCGCCAAGCTGCTCGCGATGGAAAGCGACATGAAGCAGCGCGTCATCGGTCAGGACGAGGCCGTCAGCGCCATCAGCAAAGCTTTGCGTCGGTCTCGCGCGGATTTGAAAGATCCGCGGCGCCCGATCGGTTCGTTTGTCTTCCTTGGGCCGACCGGTGTCGGCAAGACCTTCCTCGCGCGCACGCTCGCTGAATTCATGTTTGGCGATACCGATGCGTTGATCCAAATCGACATGTCGGAGTACATGGAAAAGTTCACCGC
This sequence comes from uncultured Verrucomicrobiae bacterium, assembly GCA_963730385.1. GTDB lineage: Bacteria > Verrucomicrobiota > Verrucomicrobiia > Chthoniobacterales > UBA10450 > JACCTI01. The sequence continues at coordinate 1,307,172 of CAVSRQ010000010.1, read as the reverse complement.
CTCGCGGTTGATCGGTTCTCCTCCGGGCTATGTCGGTTACGAAGAAGGCGGTCAACTTTCGGAAGCCGTCCGTCGTCGTCCTTACTCGGTGGTTCTCTTCGACGAAATCGAGAAGGCGCACCCGGATGTGATGCATCTGCTCTTGCAGATCCTGGAAGACGGCAAGGTAACCGACTCGCTTGGTCGCAAGATCGATTTCCGGAACACGATCATCATCATGACGTCCAACGTCGGCGCGGAGTTGATCAAGAAGCAGACCACACTCGGCTTTGGGGCGCCGACCGATTCGGGTGATTACGAGACCATGCGTGGAAAGATCATGGAAGAGACCAAGCGCGTCTTTAAACCTGAATTTCTAAACCGCCTGGATGAGATCATCGTCTTCCACACTCTCACGAAACCGAACCTCCTCCAGATCGTTGATCTGGAAGTGAACAAGGTGAAAGCACGTCTCAAAATCAAGGAGATCGAGATCACCCTCGATCACGCAGCGCACGAATTCGTGATCGAGAAAGGTTACGATCCGACGTATGGCGCGCGTCCGATGCGACGGGCCGTGGAACGTTACCTGGAAGATCCTCTCGCGGAAGAATTGCTCCGAGGCTCGGTCAAAGCTGGCGACCTCGTTGAGGTCACGATGGCCGACGGCAAGCTCGTCTTTCATGTGAAAGAGCCGCAAAACAGCGAAGCCGCCAGCGCGAGCTAAAGCTCCCGTCCCACGCACGCGATTCTCATGCACGAACACACCGAATTTAGTTTAAGCCGCGAGACGGAATCGATTCAGATACCGAGCGGCAACAAGATCATGCTCCCAGCGGGCACGACGGGTGTCATCACCCAGACGTTGGGAGGGAGCTATACGATTGCCACCTCCCATGGTCTCTCGCGTATCGCCGAGAAAGATCTTGATGCTCTAGGCATCGACCAGCCGACGGCCGCGGCGACTGGCTCCGTCAGCTCATCCACCGGCACCGCCGGCGAGGTGGACGACAAAGCGGTTTGGGATCAGCTTCGCCAATGCTACGACCCGGAAATCCCGGTCAACATTGTGGATCTCGGCCTGGTCTATGATTGCCAGCTGCAGAAAAGCGAGAACGGCGGGACGAAAGTGGAAGTCAAAATGACTCTCACCGCTCCGGGTTGTGGGATGGGTCCAGCCATCGCCCACGATGCGCAGAGCAAAATCATGAGCATCGAAGGCGTGGACGAAGCCCAGGTCGATCTGGTTTGGGACCCGCCATGGAACCAAAACATGATCAGCGAAGCCGGGCGAATGAAGCTCGGGATGGTGTAGGCGCCTCCCGGCCCTTTTTACCGGCGCTCTTGCTCGCAGACGAGCCCGGGAACCCTGCTGCCGCGAAGGTTCTCCGCGTTGACAGCGTCCCCCTGGCTTCTATAATCCAGACCCGCGTTGCGCTTCGCAGCGTGAATTTTTTTCACGGCCATGCCCACCACTCAAATCATCCTCACCGAAAATATCCCCGGACTCGGCGCCGAAGCTGATGTCGTAAAAGTCCGCCGCGGATTTGCCCGCAATTTCCTCCTCCCTCAAGGCAAAGCCTACGAGGTGACGAAGTCGAGCATGCGTCAGCTCGATATGCTGAAGACGAAGCGCGCCGAGCGGGAAGCGAAAGAGCTGAACGAGGCGGAAGAGATGGCGCGCCGCATTGGCAAATCGAAGATGATCTTCACCCTCGAGACTGGTGAGTCCGGGAAAGCTTTCGGTTCCGTGACTGCGAATGATATCGCGATGCGCTTGAAGAACGAGATCGGTTTCGAAATTGATCGCCATCGTCTTGCGCTCGAGAATCCGATCAAGTCCACCGGCGAACATGAGCTTCCGATCAAGCTCCATCCGGATGTGACTGCGACTTTGAAGTTCACCGTGAAGTCGGCCGCTGAGCCGAAGCCGGAAGCGAACGACGCCGCGGAGACCGATTCCAAAGGCCGTCCCGTCCGTAAGCGCGAGACCCGATAAGTAATGCCGAGAGATCCCCAAGGGAGTCATCCTGAGGGGCCTCGCAAGACAGCGACGAATGGCGCTGGCCGAGGCTCAACGCCCCGGAACGGCGAGAAAGTTACTCGCACCTTATCGACAGGTTCTGCGCAGGATGTTGGTCGCACCCTGCCGCACAGCGTCGAAGCCGAGCAGGGCGTGCTCGGTTCCATGCTTATCTCCCCGCGCGATATTATTGCGGAGTGCGTGGAGAAAATTAACGAGGACTACTTCCACGTCCCCGCGCACCAGATTATCTACTCGGCCTTGGTCGATCTTTGGACCTCGGGTCAGGGAATCGACCTGATCACCTTCACGCAGGTTCTGCGCGATCGGAATGTGCTCGACGCTGTCGGCGGCGCGGTCGCGTTGACGAATCTTTTCACCTTTGTGCCGACCGCGGCCAACGTGACTTACTACCTCGAGATCGTCCGCGATAAGTTCATCCTGCGGCAGATCATCAGCGCCTGCACGGAAGGCGTGCGGCGGTCATTTGAGGAGCAGGACGAGGTGCAGAACCTCCTCGATGAAGTGGAGAAGAAAATCTTCGCGGTCGGCGAAGATCGTTTCAAAGGCCAGATGCCGAGCATGCGCGAGCAGGTGATGGAGGCGATCGAATCGATCGAGCGCCTTTACGCCAACCGCGGTGGCATCACCGGCGTCTCCACCGGCTTCGCCGTTCTGGATGAAATGACGAGCGGCCTGCACCCGGCCGAAATGATCGTGATCGCGGCGCGCCCCAGCATGGGTAAGACAGCTTTCGCGATGAACATCGCCGAGCATGTGGCGATCGAAGGTCGCAAGCCGGTGGCCATTTTCAGCCTGGAAATGAGCGCGCAGCAGCTCGTGCAACGTCTGCTCTGCTCGCGCGCGCGTGTGAATTCGAAAAAGGTCCGCGACGGCTTTCTGGCCGAACGCGATTTCTCCACCCTCACGTCTGCGGCGTCGAAGCTGGCCGAAGCGCAGATGTTCATCGACGACACCGCGGGCCTGAACATTCTTGAACTCCGAGCCAAGGCGCGCCGCTTGAAGTCGCAGCACGACATTCAGCTCGTGGTGGTGGATTACCTCCAGCTCCTGCGTTCCACGAGCCGCCGCGGCCAGGACAATCGTCAGATCGAAATTTCGGAAATCTCCTCCGGGTTGAAGAGCCTCGCCAAGGAGCTCAGCATCCCGGTGATCGTGCTCGCGCAGCTTAATCGTAACCCGGAAAACCGGACCGGCGAGAGCAAGGGGCGGCCGCGTTTGAGCGATCTCCGTGAGTCGGGCAGTATCGAGCAGGACGCGGATTTCGTGGGCCTGCTCGTCCGCGAAGAGTACTACGCAGACTCCGATGAGGAGCGTCAGGAATCCGAAGGCAAAGCGGAGTTGATCATCGCGAAACAGCGTAACGGCCCGACGGGGGACGTGCCGCTTACCTTCATCAAGGAATACACCCGCTTCGAAGATCGGGCGCGCGAAGCGGTCGAGGCCGGGTAGCGCGCGCGTCTCGCGTGCTGGCGACGGCGTCTCGCCATCGCGGACTTTCTCGACGCCTCCGTATCGCAAAACCGAGGGAAGTCCGTCGCCGCGAGACGCGGGCAACCAGCACGCGAGACGCGCGCGCTACCCGAACTGGAAAGTCAAACCTTCTCGAAGGTGAAGATGCCGTACCGCATTGCCTCAACGCGGTAAGCGATCCAGATGCGAAGAATCGTGAGCGCGAAGACGCGATTGTGCGCGTGGCGATTGAAAAGAAATCGAAGGTAGGACGGGTTTGTCGCCATCTTGACCGAGAGCCGCCGCACGATCGCCGGCCAGGTCGGCGCCACTTGTCGGCTCACATCCTCCATCCGCAAGGTCCGGAACCCAGTCCGCTCAGCGTGCTCTTGATACTCCTGAGCGGTCGCGAGATTTGGCATGCGCCCTTCCCGGCAAATCGGCTCCAGCAGCCAGCGCACGGAAGCTGGGCTGGGCGCATCAGCCGATAGCCACGCACACACGACGAGCCGTCCCCCCCGGCGCAGGACACGCGCGGCCTGCTCGAAGAACTTCCCTAGATCCGGCATGTGCTCCGAACTTTCGATCGCGATCGCGGCATCGAAGGAATCTGCGGGAAGCTGATTTGCCAACCAATCGCCCAAAAGGAACACCGGGTTCGCCGTCTCGAGAGAGGCGGCACTCGCCACGGCATGCTGCGCGGGCGAAACCGTTATGGCCGTCACTTCCGCGCCACGCGCCGCCAGAAAGCGCGCGGTGGCACCGTAGCCGCATCCGATATCGCACACGCGCACCCCGGGTCCCGCCTCAGCCTCGAGCGCGACTCGTTCCGCAAGTTGCTCCACCGCTTCCTCGCGCGTCTCGTCGCCGCGTTGCCAGAGACCATGGTGCACATGGTCTCCCCAGACTTCGCGGTAGAAATGATCCAGCTCGTCGTAATGCGATGCGACCGCAGCCGGCTCGATTTTCCGACGAGATACGATCACGCGAGAAGGCTACAAAGCTCGAGCCGCATCGATCACATGCTGCGCATCGATCCCGAGTTCCTTCATCACCTGATCGCCGGGGCCGCTCAGCCCGAAACGGTCCACGCCGATCACTTTGCCATCGAGTCCGACGTAGCGGTGCCAAAGCCCGGTCACCCCCGCCTCAATCGCCACCCGGCGCCGGCAAGCGCTCGGCAGGACCTCTTCGCGATACTCCTCGGATTCCCGATTAAAGCGCTCGAAGCATGGCAACGAAACCACCCGCGTCCCCTCACCCAGCTCCTTCGCCGCCGCGAGCGCGTGTTGCAGCTCACTTCCGCAGGAAAGCAGAATCAGGTTTAGTTCGCCGGTTTCGCGTTTTGCGATGTAACCGCCGCGCGCCACGCCGCTACGGCGCAGGTCTTGATCGATTTCGTTTAAACTCGGAACTGCCTGGCGGGAGAGCGCGAGCAGGGTGGGACCATCCACCCGCTCCGCGGCGGCGATGAACGCCCCCGCGGTTTCCTCGGGATCCGCCGGCCGGATCACATCGAGCTGCGGGATCACCCGCAAGCCGCTCACTGTTTCCACCGGCTCATGCGTGGGACCGTCTTCACCCACGCCGATCGAGTCGTGCGTGAAGATGTAGATATTCGGCAACTTCGAGAGCGCAGCGAGCCGGATGGCTGCGCGGCAATAATCTGCGAAGACGAGGAAAGTGGCCCCGGAAGCGCGGAAAAGGCCGTGATAGGCGATCCCGTTCATGATCGCGCACATGCCGTGTTCGCGGATGCCGAAGTGGATGTTGCGACCGTGATGGTTTTCGCGGGTGTAATCCTCTCCGCCCTCGATGTAGTTCAAGGTCGAGCCGTGGAGATCGGCGCTCCCGCTAATCAAGAACGGCATCTCACGCGCGAGCGCCTGGAGCACTTCGCTCCCGGCCTTGCGCGTCGCGATCTTTGCGTCGCTCGGGAATGCCGGCACCTTGGCGGAAAGATCCGCCGGCACCTTCTTCTCGATCGCGTCGTCGAGCAGCTGCGCCTTTTCGGGATGAGCCGCGCGCCACGCTTTGAAGGATTTCTCCCAACGTTTGTATTGCCGCACCAGGCTCTTTTTGTGCGCAGCGAAGTATTCCCGCGTCTCAGGTGAGACGAAGTAATGTTCCGCTGGGAGGCCGAGATTCCGGCGCGCTTCATCGACAAACTTCACCCCCGCCTCACCATGTGCCTTCGATGTGCCGGCCACCTCGGGAATTCCCTGCCCGATCATGGTGTGGGCGATAATCATCTGCGGCTTCCCGTTATCGCGGCTCTTCGCCTTCTTCAAAGCGCGCGCAAAAGCCGTCATGTCCTGACCATCGATCTTTTGCACATCGAAGCCGTAGGCCTGGAACCGCTTCCCTGTATCCTCGCTCTGCGTGGCATCCGCCATCGCGTCGAGGGTTACGTCGTTGGAATCGTAGATCAGAATCAAGTTATCCAGACCGAAGTGACCAGCGAAGGCACTCGCCTCCGCCGAGACGCCTTCCTGCAAACAACCATCGCCAGCGAGGCAGATGACGTGTTGGTCGAAAATGGGGTGTTCGGGGGTATTGAAACGATCCGCGGCCATCTTCGCGGCCATGGCCACGCCGACCGCGTTGGCCACGCCCTGTCCGAGCGGTCCGGTGGTGCACTCGACTCCTGGTGTTTCGAAAAACTCCGGATGCCCGGGCGTTTTGCTGTGCAACTGGCGGAAGCGCTTCACCTCCTCCATCGGCAAATCGTAGCCACTGAGGTTTAGCCAGGCGTAGAGCAGCATGCTGCCATGCCCGGCGGAGAGGATGAAGTAGTCGCGCCCGATCCAGCGTGGCTGATCAGGATTATGTTTCAAGGCGTTCCCGTAGAGAACGGCTGCCATTTCCGCGCACCCTAGCGGAAGACCCAAATGCCCGGACTTGGAGGCCTGCACGGCATCCATCGCCAGTCCGCGGGCTTCATTAGCGGCGCGTGAGAGCGCTTCGAGATTTAAGCTCATGCCGGTTTATACGGGTTTCTGGCGACCGATGGAACTGATTTCCCTTCAAGAAGCCCGACGCACCTTGCATTCCCTGCAAAAGACCGCAGTGGTTCAGAAGCGTCGCCTATGAATCAGCCGGTTTTTTTGCAGCTCGTTGAAAAGCTCGAGGGGTTTCTCGGGAAGCTCCCTGCTTCCATCCAGAAGCCGGTCCTGCAAGAGCTCACACCGCTGAAGGAGCTGTTTCTTAAACAACGCGCGCCGCGTCTTGTTCTCACCGGGGCGCATAAGTTCCCGGTCCAGGAAGTGGTCTCCGCCCTTTTTGCTGCTGCTCCACCGGAGGAGTTGCGCGATATCCTGATGGAAGTGCACCGCTGGCAAACGATCGAGGTCGGTGGCCGCGGCCACATCTCTTTGCTCGATGCCCGCGGAGCGGATGCCGCGGCCACGCGCAAGATCGAGGAGGAATTGGAACGCACCCCCGCGGATCTCTTCCTGCACCTCGTCGATGGCAGCACAGCTCGACCTGCTCCGGCGCGTGATCTCGATCTCCTCGTGGCCTTGTCCTCCTTCCGACGGGCAACGGGTGATTCCGCGAAAGTCATCGGCATCTCGTTACTCGGGGCGAAAGCGGATGTTCCCATGCATCAGGGCGAACCGAGTTCAGCCCGCGTCAAAGCACGTCTGAAGTTGGAAGCCGCCCTGACGGAGAAGCTGGGGCAACCAGAGCAGGCCGTCACGGTTCTGGAGTTATCCCTCCTCCCCCCTCCCGCTGGGCAGGAAAATCGCGAAGCCATCCGGCTCATGTCCCTCCTCTCCCGGATTCTCCCGAACGAAGCGCGGATCGAGATCATCCGCATCTCGCGCGATCGCGAGGCGCAGGAGCAAATCGCGCAAACGCTGGTGAAATCCACCAGCGCGATCTGCACCGCCATCGGGGCGCAACCCATCCCGCTGGCCGATCTTCCCATCCTGACCGGTCTTCAGCTCGGGATGGTTTCTGGCATTATGTATATCGCTGGGCGGGAAAAAAGTTTTCGCGCGGCTACGGAGTTCATCGGCGCGCTGGGAGTGAATGTGGGTGCCGGCATGGTCCTGCGTGAAGGCGCGCGCGTCGTGCTGAAGTTCTTCCCCGGCTGGGGCAATGTGGTTTGCGGCATGGTCGCCGGCGCCGGCACCTATGCGCTCGGTCGCGCGGCGATCGTTTATTTTCTTGAAGGCGTCACCCTCAAGGATGCCCGCCGCACCTACGCTGCTCTGCGAAAGAAACGTCCAGCCTCGCCGCGAGCTCTCCCCGCCGCGCAGCCCACCGCGCCGGAACACCGCGGATGACCGCGCACATCCCCGCTGGGCCTGTGGAATAACTTGTGAATAAGAAGTCGTCTGCGGAGCTTTTTGTTCACATTATTTTGTGAATAGTCGCCGTTCTCTACGTGCTCCCCACGGCTGGTCGCGCTCTTTCCGATGAAGCTTTCCGAGATTAATGCCACCCTGCGCGAGATCCGCGTCTCGCCGGTAAAGACGCTCGGGCAAAATTTCCTGCATGACCAAAATCTCGCGCGATGGATCGTGGCGCGGGCCGGGCTAACACCTGACGATTATGTCGTAGAGGTCGGCCCGGGTTTGGGCGCGCTGACGGAGTTTGCGCTCGCCTCCGGCGCACGTGTCCTGGCCATCGAAAAAGACGCTCGTCTGGCGGATTACCTTCGCGACCGCTTCGCCGGAACGCGGCTGGAAGTGGTTCACGCGGACGCTCTGGATTTTGACGTCCGGACACTTTACGCCCAGCCGAGCGTAAAGTTTATCGGGAACCTTCCTTATAATATTTCGAGTCAGCTTCTACTGCGCTTCACCGCTTATCCGAGCCCTATTTCTCTGTGGTTGTGCATGTTACAGAAGGAGATGGCGCGACGACTGTCTGCAGAACCTCGCTCCGATGATTACGGGGCGCTCACACTTCTGGTCCAGTTACACTACCACGTGCAATATCTCCGCACGGTCCCAGCCAGCGTGTTTCTGCCGCGTCCAGAAGTCGATTCTGCCTTTGTCGAGCTCACTCCGCGAGACGAGTCCGAGCTTCCTTTTCATGATGGGCAGGTCTTCGCCCGGCTGGTGCGAAAAGGTTTTGCGCAACGGCGCAAGCAGCTTCAGAAGTTGCTCCGCGAAGACGTGCCGGATTGGGCACACGCCGCACAATTTTGTCATTTCGAAACGCGCGCCCGGGCGGAGGAATTATCGCTTTTGCAGTGGGTCCAGCTTTCGAATCTCGCCGTGCCACCGGCCGAGGCCGACAGCGCGGCCCCGCCCTCGGAACCGTTTGCCGTGGTGGACGGCAGAGATCAGGTCATCGGCGCTGCGGCGAGAGCCGTGGTGCATGGGGATAACTTGCTCCACCGGGCGGTCCACATCCTTCTTTTCAATGCTGCTGGCGAGCTTTTTCTGCAAAAACGTTCACGGCTAAAGGATCGGCATCCCGGCGTTTGGGATTCCAGCGCCGCAGGTCATGTGGACGCAGGCGAAGATTACGATCAAGCCGCAGAACGCGAGCTGGCCGAGGAATTAGGAATCGCGGCCTCGCTGGAACGGGTGGCGAAACTGCCCGCGTCCGAAAAGACCGGGCACGAGTTTATCTGGATCTATCGTGGCCAGCATGACGGGCCGTTTCAGCTGGCCCGAAGCGAGATCGACTACGGCGGATTTTTCCCACCCGACCTGGTGACCGCATGGGTAGCGGCGCGTCCGCGAGACTTTGCACCCGGCTTCGTGGAATGCTGGAAAGTCTTTCTCGAGCGCGCAGCTGCACCTCGCCCCAATTAGCGGCGGCGAGCTTTACCAGTCCGCTTCGAACTTACTGCGGACTTTGCTTTCGCTTTCGAACGACCGACTGACTTCGCTTTGCTGGCGACTTTCGCGGGACGCGCACTGGCGCGTTTCGCCGACGCCTTCGGCTTGGCACTCGACTTCTTCGGGGCAAGCTTCGCTTTCGCAGCCGCACGTTGCTTGTCCGTCCGCTGCGGACCGCGGAAAAGTCGCGCGGGGAGTTCCAACATCGCGGCGCGCTTAAATTTCCGCGCTGCCCGCCGGGCACTCTCCTTGCCGCCGTAAATGGTGTCGCTAAACATCTTCGTCACCACCTCCTGCCCGCGCAAAAAATGCACCTGGAAACCGTGGGTTTGTTTCAAGGCCCGCGCCTTCGAGTCGATGCGGCGGATGTTGGCTTCAGAATCTGGGTTGGCGCGTTTTCTCATGGTCTAACGAGGCGAAAGTAGAGCTAAATCTCGAAGCCGCAACCGCAGCCTCGCTTGTTCGTTAATTCAGAGGACCGGTTTCGGCAAATCCCAAGCCTGCCATTTTTCCGCATATTCGCCTTCGGGTAGAAGCGCATAAACAGGCTGACGCTCCGCGCGCAGCCACTTGATCACCCGCACCAGATTGTCCTCCGCCATCGTCGTACAACCAGCGGTGGGTCGCGTCGTGCCGCGTCGTATGTGGAAGAAGATGGCGCTGCCATCGCCAGCGACTGGCGGATCGGAGTTATGCCGCACTTCCACCAGCCAGCGATAAGCGAAATCGTTGTGCCGCATCTTCTGCTTCTCGAACCAGGGCGGCGGATTGGCGGGATCGGGGATTGTGACGAAACGATTATATTCCGGCAGCGTCACGTCATCGATCCAGGCGTCGGCTTTCGTCACCTGTCGGAACGGGAACTTCGCTCCCGCTGGGAGCTGCGCATCATACGTGTAGATTTTCCCAATCGAAAAAAGGCCGGCCGGCGCGCGACCGTCCCCCTCTTTTTTGCGCAAGCCACCTTCCTTTTGGCCAGCCAGCCCAGTGCCCCAGGCCAGTCCGTTTTTTCCGAAGAGGACTGGGATCGCGTCGCCCTGCGCCATCCACGGCCCCTTCCCCTTTCGCTCGTAGAGGCGGAGCGTGCCTTGGGCCGAATTCCAATCTGGAGCTGTCGCAACCATGAGCTGCGTGCAGCTCTCCGGCACGCCGGCAGCAAAGGCAGCGCCGACCAGAAATACGCTCGCGAGCAGCAGAGATAAAACTTTGGTGATCATCCTCACACCTAGACGTGCAGATGAGCGGATCTGTCCACCGCATTTCACTTTCGCCGACAGATTTCCTCTGCCCGACCTCTTGAGATTCCGGAGGAAACTCGTCGTCGCCATGAATAAGCGCCCGCCCAGTCCCGTCGGATTGGCACACCTATGAAAAAATTAACTCTCCTGGCCGTGACCGTGGGCTTCACCTCCCTGGCACTGGCCTCCCTTCAGGCGCAGACGCAAACCACCTCCAGCACGACCAGCACCTCGACGGGCTACGTGCAGAGCAGCAAAATTATCGGCTCGAAAATTCGGGCAGCCGACGGCTCCGAGATCGGAATCATTAAAGACGTGATCCTCGATCGCGAGACAGGCTGCATGGCCTACACCGTTCTCGAGACCGGCGGGGCGAACAACATTGCTTCCTCCGGCGGTTCCAGCACCCGCAGCAGCAGCAGCACCACCACTACGACCACCAGCAAAAGCGTCGCGGTGCCATGGACTGCCTTTGCCGCCACGAGCGACCCGACCGTCTACACCACGCAGATTCAGCGTGAGCGCATCTACAGCGCGCCTGCTTACGACTACACGCGTGTCGAAGAATACAGCCGCCCCGAATACATCAGCGGCGTCTACAGCTACTATGGCGTCCAGCCTACCGTCGGCATCAGCGCAAACATCGGCATCGGAAATAACCGCAACGGCAATCGCGGCGTGACCACTGGCGTCGGTGCTTCCACCAACGTCACCGCCACGCCTGCGCCGACTGCTTCGCCAGTCGCCACCGCATCGGCCACTGCCACCGCGACCGCGACCCCCACGCCGCGTGCGAGCGCGACTGCATCGGCCACCGCCACCCCATCCACTACGCCTCTCGGCACCGCTACTCCTACGGCGACGGCATCGAGCGCGACCAGCTCTTCTTCGAGCACCTCGGCCTCGGCCACGCCTGCTGCGACCGCAGCCTCCAAATCGTCCAAGTCCTCCACGCCGGCGACCACCTCGGACAAGACCAGCAAGTCTTCCAAGACCAGCACTGAGTCTTCCAGCGAAGAGTCCTCCGCGGACAGCGCCTCCGACGCGACCGCCACGAAGACCAAGGAAACCAAGACCAGCACCAAGAGCGACGATGCGTCGGATAGCTCCTCCGCAAAAGTGAAGACCAAGGTCGACACGAAGAAGAGCACCACGCCGGAGACTGGCGCTGCCGAAGCGGAAGCGGCTGCCACCCCGAAGCCATAAAACATCTCTGAAGCGGCCCAGTGCCGCAGCGAGCGAACAGCAGGGGCGACTACGGTTGCTCCTGCTGTTCCTGTTTTAACGGGGAACCGTGAGTGCTTCCACCCGCGCGGTATCTGCCGCGAGATGGCGCATCCCGAAGAGCCAGATCGTGCCGGAGATCGCCATCATTCCGCAGACCACCAGGAACGCGACATGCATGTTCGCGTGCCCACCGATGTAGCCGATGATCGGGAACGCAGCCGCATCGCCGAAGAGGTGGATGAGACAGATGTTCAACGCAAACGCCGTCGCGCGCACGGGAGGCGCCGAGACATTCGCCAGCGCGGTGTTGGACGGGCCGGTGTTGAGAAAGACAAAGAAGATCGCGCCAAACATAAAATACCACGCAGTCGGGAACGGCGCGTAAAGCACACCGAGGAAAAGCGGGAAGGCCAGGATCATCCCCACCCCCGAGACGAGGAAGTATGAACCCGGGAAACGTCGGCGCAGAAGATCCGCCACCCACCCGCCGAGCAGGGTGGAAAGCAATCCCGCCACCACTGTGATCCCACCGAAGATCACCACCGCCGAGTGCGGTTGCCCCCGATATTGCAGATACGCCGGAGTCCAGAACGCCAGTCCGCCCAACGCAAAAGTCATCGTCGTCTGCGCGGCGCAATTATAGAGATACGAAGGTGTGCGCAAGATTTGCCGGTAATCGGTCCATTGCGGCCGTTTCCTTTCGCTCAGACGTGCGAAACCAAGGCCGCGCGGATCCTTTTGGAAGAAGCAGATCAACCCCAGCAGCAATCCAGGTGGCGTCACGAGATAGAAGGCCCAACGCCAGCCGAGCGAACCGCTGATCACTCCGCCCAGCACATAGCCCAACGCGCTTCCGACCGGGATCGCCGCGCAAAAGATCGCGAGAATGCGGCCGCGATTTTCGATTGGGAAAAGATCCGCCAGGATCGTCGGCGCAGCCGGTCCATAGCCGCCTTCACCGATTCCCACCAGCACGCGCGTGAAAACCAGAATGCCAAAGGTAGCCGCCAAACCCGAGGCCCCGCTGGCCAGGCTCCAGAGGATGATGCACGTCCCCACGATCGCCCAGCGCGAGAACCGATCGGAAAGCCAGCCCAGCGCCGGAGCGGAGAGCATATAGGTGACGAGGAAGACCATGCCGAGCGCGCCTGTCTTCGTCATCGCGTTCACATCGTCCGCCGCGAAAAACGTGGCGCGAATTTGCGGCTCCAGCGCTGCCAGAATCTGGCGATCAATGTAATTAAAAAGATTGATCGCGAGGAGTAATCCCAGCGCCATCCACGCCCCCTGCTTCCCTTTTCCCTCTGCGACTGTCATGGTTTGCGGATTGCAGAGGGCGACAGGCCGAATGTAAATCAAAAATAATGGACCACGTCTCCCGGGCCGAACGCGCCTTCTACTTTATCGCCAGAGGAGTCGCTCGCCTCTTTTACCGCGTCACCGCTCACGGGCGCGCGCAGCTCCCTGCCGGCGGTTTTCTTTTGCTCCCGAACCACATCACCTGGGTGGACGCCATCGTCTTGCAATTGGCCTGTCCGCGGCCCATCCGCTTCGTCATCGACGAAGCGTATTATCGGCACCCGATTCTCCATCCCGTTCTCCGCCTCACCGGCTGCATCCCCATCACGCCGCGGAAAGCAAAGGACGCCATGCGCGCTGCGGCAGAGCGGATGCGCGCAGGCGAGATCGTCTGCCTTTTCCCTGAGGGCCAACTCTCACGCACGGGCTCCCTGCTCCGGCTGCGTCGGGGTTACGAACTCATCGCCCGCCGCGCTGAAGCCCCGGTCGTGCCGGTCTGGCTCGATCAACTCTGGGGATCGATCTTCTCTTTCCGAGGCGGCCGATTCTTTTCGAAATGGCCACGCCAGATTCCGTTTCCGGTTTCAGTCGCGTTCGGCGCGCCCCTCCAGGCCGAGCAGGCGGACCTCGCCACTCTGCGCGAAGAAATGCTCAAGCTCGGGGAAGTCTGCTATAGCCAACGCTCGCTTCTGCGCGGGCACCTCGGGCGGGCGTGTTTGCGCGGACTCCGCCGCGGCGTCTTTCGCACCGCCGTCACTGATGGTCTCGATCATTCCTCGCTCTCGCGCGGCAAGCTCCTCGGAGTTGCCATCGCTCTGGCCCGCACTCTGCGTCGACAGTATCCGGAGCGGCGCATCGGCATCGTGTTGCCTCCAGGAAAAGGCGCGGTTGTCGCCAATCTCGCCGTCGTCCTCGCCGGCAAGATTCCTGTGAATCTGAATTTCACCACCTCCCGCGAATCCATCCTCTCCGCGCAAGCACAGGCCGGCTTGCAGACCATCATCTCGGCCAGCGCGATGGCGCAGAAGTTTGAAGCCTTCCCGTGGACGCCTCACGTCCTCCATCTCGATCAAGTCCTGCCAAAGATGAAACCCGCCATCCTCGCCTGCTGGATGCTCGCGCTGGTGGCTCCCGCAGCGGCGCTCGCCGCCTGGCTGCGCCTCCCAAAGGTGGGAGATAACGACGAGGCCGTCCTGCTCTTCACCAGCGGCAGTTCCGGCCCGCCCAAGGGTGTCCCGCTCACCCATCGCAACGTCCTCGGCAACGTCTCGCAATTCGCCGTCATGCTCGATTCCCCGGAGGACACGCTCATCCTCGCTTCCTTGCCGTTCTTCCACAGCTTCGGCTCCACTGTCACGCTTTGGTATCCCCTCATCGAGGCGGTCCAAACCCTCACCTACCCGAGCCCACTCGAGGCGGCAAAGATTGCCAGCCTCGTCGAAAAATACCGGGCCACCGTCATGTTCGCGACGCCCACTTTCCTGCGCGCTTATTTGCGGAAAGCCGAGCCCGCGCAGCTACAGAGCCTGCGACTCCTCATTACCGGCGCCGAAAAATTGCCGAACGAGCTGGCCGAAGTCTTCGCTGAGCGCTTCGGGATCGGCGTCCTGCAAGGCTACGGTTTGACCGAGACCTCCCCGGTGATCAGCGTGAACCTGCCCGACCTGCCCGCGCAGCTTCCTGCAAGCGCGGTGCAACCCTCCCAACGCCTCGGTTCCACCGGGAAGATGGCGCCCGGCATCGCAGCGGAGATCCGCGACCCCGAGACCGACGCGAAGCTGAGCCTGCACGAAACCGGCATGCTCTGGGTGCGCGGGCCCAACATCTTCCCCGGCTACCTTCACGCCCCCGATCGCACCGCCGAAGTCTTGCGCGATGGCTGGCTCAAAACGGGCGATCTCGGGCGCTTCGACGAGGACGGGTTCCTTTTCATCGAGGGACGTCTTTCGCGTTTCTCGAAGATCGGCGGCGAGATGGTGCCGCATGAAATGGTGGAGGAAAAAATTTCCGCCGCCCTGCAATTGGACGCCAACGGCGAGCGCGTCATCGCCGTCATGGGCGTCACGGACGAAGCGAAAGGCGAAGCGTTGGTTCTCTTGAGCAGCGTTGAGATTGATGCGCAGATGCTGCGCGCCCGCCTGCGCGAGGCCGAGGTGCCGAATCTGTGGGTGCCGCGCACCGTTCGTCGAGTGGAAGCCATCCCGATCCTTGCTTCCGGCAAACTCGATCTCGGGAAATGCAAAGAGCTGGCTGCTGGTTAACCAAAACCGCGTCAAGCGCGGCGCGTTTACTGCGCCCGGCTTCGGACCAGCGCATTTGCGGTGTAGCTGAGGACGACTTCCCCATCCTGGTTACGTGCGATGTTCCGCACCCGCACGATTCCGTAGCCGGGTTTCGAACGCGAAACGCGCGTCTCCATTATCTCCGTGGAGAGCTGCAGACTATCGCCCGGGCGCACCGCCACCGGCCACCGCAGTTCATCCACGCCCAGACCCACCGCACCACCCTCAAACCGCAACGGCCCCGTCATAAACAGGCGCATCGCGATTGCCGCCGTGTGCCAGCCGCTGGCGGAGAGCCCGCCAAAGACGCTCGCCTCCGCTGCGACCGGATCGAGATGAAACGGCTGCGGATCGAACTGCTGTGCGAAATCGACGACGGCCGCTTCCGTCACCTGATAGGCGTCGCTCACAAAAATCTGGCCGACGGAGAGATCTTCAAGATAGAGGCCGGTCATGCGAGAAGCGGAAGGGGGAAAACGTCGAACGCCCAACGTCGAACGTCCAACGCCGAATGAAGAGTACCGGAGGCCTTTTCCCCATTCGGCGTTCGGCGTTTAGCGTTCGACGTTGGGCGTTCGGCGTTTCTCCCTTCGAGAGTGGTGCCAGAGGGGAGAGTTGAACTCCCGACCAAGGGCTTATGAGTCCCCTGCTCTACCACTGAGCTACCCTGGCGAGGGCCACAAAAGTGGACGCCCCCATGGTGCATGTCAACGCGCGACGGGCTCAGAAATAGGCGCCTGCAGATACTTCTCCAGTTCCGCCCGCGGCCCGCGCAGCGCGGCCATGAAACAGACCCCGTTTTGCACCCTTACCGCTCCGGTCCATCCCTCATGCTCCACAAAACGCCACCCGGAAAACTCCAACGGCTTTGCATCCTTCGCATTCCGCTCCGCGGGAAAAAGGAAGAGCTGCATTCGCTTTTCCTCCACCGCGATCTGGGCCACCCGATGCCCTGCCTCGTCATCGAAAACCCGCAACGTGGAAGTGCGAAGAGCAGCAAACTCGGGCGGCACATCGTAGTGCTCGAGCCGATACTTCATCAGGAAGAAATCGCTCAGCGACCCTGCCTCCGCCTCCACCGGATCCACCGCCACGCCTCGCATCGAGCTGGCGATGACGAGGAGCTTGCGCGCATCGCTCGATCCCGGGAACTCTTGAATTCTCTCCAGGAAGATAAAGACCAACACGCCCGCGATCACCGCCAGGGCGAGAGCGATGGAAAGCACCACCGGGTTGAAAAGTGTGGACCGCCAGCTCCGCTTCTTCTGCGGGATCAGCTTCTCGTTTCGAAACCATTCCGAGATCTCGGCCGAGACCGGAATCCCGCGCACGAGCCGAGCGATCGCCTGATCGAATGCCTGCTGCTGGGCGAAGGCCACCGCCGCCGGGCCTTTCCGTTTCGCGTGCTGGATGGCCACACGCATCCGCCGCTCCGTGCCTTTTTTCTCGGTGATGGGCGCAACCCTGGCCAGCGCCCGCTCCGTCCGTCGGCTGGTAAACAAGCTCATGCCTCGGGCAGCGGCATGGTCGCATCGAGCCACGCCTGGAATTGCAGTCGACCGCTCGTCACCATGGCGGAGAACTCTCCTGCTTTCAGTTCGAGCAAGTCGAGGATTTCCCGCAGATCAAATTCATTCAGGTAATAAGCGGCCAGCGCGCTGCGTTGCGGCTCGGGCGCACCCGAGATCCAAATCGCAAGTTGCTCGGGCTGCAGCTGCGCGACTTGCGCCGCGGAATCGGCATTTATCTCAGCCTCATCCAGCGCGACGGGTTCGGCCTGCAAACCGCTCTCGCTCGCGATCAACGATTGCCAGCGCGCATCGCGAAAAAACCAAAGCCGGTCCGGAGCCGGCTCACCTTGCGCGGCCCGGAGCGCCGCCGCGCGAAGCGTGCTTTGGAAAGCCTGCTGCGCTTTCGCCGCTTCCCCGGTCATGAGAAAACAAAAGCGGTAGAGCTGCGGAAGATTGTCGTTCGTTTCGAGCACGGGAGTTTTTCCGCCCGCATGTTACTCACCAGCGTGGGCGCGACAAGCGCGGGGATGCCGGCCCCTTACGCGCCCGCCCGGAGCGTCCCGAGCCGGCGGCCCACCTCCTCCGCATTGGCCCGGCTGTTGAAAGCCGAGATGCGAAAGTATCCCTCTCCGCAGGAACCGAAGCCGCTCCCGGGCGTGATCACGACATGCAGATCCTGCAGCATCCGATCGAACATCTGCCAGCTCGTCAGCCCCTCCGGCGTTTTCACCCAGATGTAAGGAGCGTTTGTCCCGCCGTAGACTTCGAGGCCCGCGCCCTGTGCCGCCTCGCGCAGGATGCGCGCGTTCCCCATGTAATGCGCGATCAACTCCGCCACCTGCGCCTTCCCCTCCACGCTGTAGAGCGCCTCCGCCCCGCGCTGCACCGGATAGCTCACGCTGTTTGCCTTCGTGCTCCAGCGCCGATGCCAGAGCGGATGGAGCGGGAGCGACCGCCCGTCCTCCGTCTGCGCCATCACCTTCTTCGGCATGACCGTGAACCCACATCGCACACCCGTGAATCCGCCCGTCTTGGAGAAACTGCGGAACTCAATCGCGCACTCCAGCGCCCCAGGAATTTCATAGATGGAATGCGGGATCTCCGGCTCGCTGATGTAGCCCTCGTACGCCGCATCAAAGAGCAACAAAGCCCGGTGCTCATGCGCGTACTCCACCCAGCGGGAGAGTTGCTCACGCGTCGCAACCGCGCCCGTCGGGTTGTTCGGAAAACACAGGTAAACCAAATCCGCAGGTGCGTCCGGCGGCTCGGGCACGAAGTTGTTCTCCGCTGTGCAAGGCAGGTAGACGATGCCCTCATAGCGCCCGTTCGCCTGCGCTGCGCCGGTGTGGCCGGTCATTACATTCGTATCGACGTAAACCGGATAAACCGGATCAGTAATCGCGACCGTGTTCCGATCGCCCATGATATCCAGGATGTAACCGCAATCGGATTTCGATCCTTCCGAGAGGAAAATCTCGTCATCCGCGATCTCCATCCCCCGCGCCCGGTAATCCTGCTGCGCAATTTTCGACCGGATAAACTCGTAACCCTGCTCGTGTCCGTAACCGCGGAAAGTCTCCCGATGCGCCAGCTCCTCCACCGCCGTATGCATCGCCGTGATCGCCGCTGCCGGCAGCGGCTCCGTCACATCGCCGATCCCGCAACGGATGACGCGACTCGCCTCCTCCGGATGAGCATCGCAGAATTCCTTCACTCGCCGCGCGATCTCCGGGAAGAGATAACCGGCCTGCAATTTCAGATAATTTTCGTTTAAATAAGCCATCGTTCGATTTCCTAAGCGGCGCCTGGTTGCCTCACGCTCCGCTGGAGTTCAACCGGCAGTTTCTCCCATAATGTTGGGTGCGCTTCCACCAAGCGCGCGATGTCGGCCAGGTCTTTGATTTGTTTACTCTGTCGACGACTCGGAGCTTCCCAAGCTTTGATTTTGCCTTGCAACGTGTCATCGAGCGAGGCCACTCGCAGCAGGATGCCGTGCACATCCGCCGCAACGGCCCGGTTCGGAAAGTCGTGATAAAAATCCTGCGTGCTGAGCTGCATGCTGACTTGTGATTCGCCTTGGAAGTTGACCGACCATTCGAAACGCTCCGCTCGCAGTCCTGCTTGTTCCAGTGCTGCAATCGCCGGCTCCACCGCGTCGATGGCTACGACAAAATCGACATCTCGCGTCACCATCGGTTCCTGCGCCCAATGATTAACCGCAACTCCCCCGATCGCGCACCACGAGATGTCCGCCTTCTCCAAGGCATCGATCAAGCGCATCACATCATTGGCCCCGCCAGCGGTCTGCCAATCAAAGAATTGCTTCGCGGTCACGCCTCAGGGAGAGGCGCTCTCCAGGCCGCCTCGTCTGCTTTGCATCGATCAGGAATTCGCTTTTGACGCCGTCGCAAGTGCGAGCGCGCGCTACTGCTCGTAACGCTTGCCCACTTCCGCCCAGTTTACCGTGTTCCACCATGCCTTCAGATAATCCGGCCGGCGGTTTTGGTAATTGAGGTAGTAAGCGTGCTCCCACACATCCACCCCGAGCACAGGTGTGTGACCATCCATCAGCGGGCTGTCTTGATTCGGGGTCGACATCACTTCCAGTTGCCCGCCCTTGTTCTTCACCAACCACGACCAGCCACTGCCGAAACGTCCCACGCCGGCTGCGTTGATCTTTTCCTTCAGCTGCTCCAGCCCGCCAAAGGTCGACTTGATGTCCTCCGCCAATTTCCCGGAAGGCTCGCCGCCGCCGTTCGGTCCCATGATTTGCCAAAAGAAGGAATGGTTCGCGTGGCCGCCGCCGTTGTTCCGCACCACCGTGCGAACATCTTCCGGCACTGCGCTCAGGTCGCTGATCAAATCTTCGATCGATTTCTGCGCCAGCTCTGGCTTGTCCGCGAGGGCTTCGTTCACCTTCGTGATGTAAGCCTGGTGATGTTTCGTGTGGTGAATCTCCATCGTGCGCGCGTCGATATGCGGCTCAAGCGCGTCGTAGGCATAGGGGAGGGTCGGTAATTCGTAAGCCATAGTGCGCTAACGTCCCGCGCGAAGCCCAGCGCGTCAATCAAAGCCGCCGTTGCCTGCCCGCAGGATCGCGGTCGGCTTAGCAGCGGTAGAAGCTCGGATAATGACCGAGCCCGCTGCGGTAGTTCACGTAAGTGGCCAGCGCCAGCAGGGGGAAATTTTGCCGATACATGTCGTATTTTAGGTAAAACACGCTCGGAAATCCCGTGCCGGTGATCTGCGGTTCATCCCACGCCCCGTCCGCTCTCTGCGTCGACAGCAGATAACGCAAACCGCGCTGCACACTCAGCCGCTCCAGATCCCCACACGCGCAAATCCCCATCAGCGCCCACGCCGTCTGCGACGCCGTGCTCTCGCCTTTGCCCTTCAACACTGGCGCATCGTAGGAAGCACAGCTCTCACCCCAGCCGCCATCCTCGTTTTGACAGCTCTCCAGCCAATCGCGTCCGCGCAAAATCCAATCCTGCGTCATGTCCGCCCGGATGGCGCGCAACCCGCGCAAGACCTGCCACGTCCCGTAAATGTAGTTCACACCCCAGCGGCCATACCACGAGCCGTCGTCGTCCTGCGTATCGATCAAATACCGCACCGCTCGCTGCACCCAGGCCGGCTTTTCATCCACGCCCAGGTAACCGAACAATTCCAGCGTCCGCGCGGTCAGATCGCTGCACGTCGGATCCAGGATCGCGTTGTGATCCGCAAACGGCATGTCCTCCAGCCAATGCTGCGTCACCTCCTTATCAAACGCCGCCCAGCCGCCGTCTTTGCACTGGAAGCTCAATTGCCACCCGAGCGCGCGCTGAAAGAGCGCATCAAATTCCGCCTTCTGCGTCGGCTTGGCCAGGCGCAGCCCCATCAGGACCATCGCCGTATCGTCCGTGTCCGGATAATAAACGTTGTTATACTCAAAGGCCCAGCCACTCGCTTCCGGGTGCGGATTGTTCACCGCCCAATCGCCCCGCACCCGCACCTCTTTTTGCACCAGCCACTCCGCTGCTTTCTGCAGCGCCGGGTGCTCCGCTGGCAACCCGCTCTCCGCCAGCGCGATCATGTTGATCGAAGTATCCCAGACCGGCGACAGACACGGCTGAATCCGGAAATCCTCCGGGTCATCGACAAAGAGGCCGCGGAAATCTTTTAACGCTTTCACGTAGGCCGGATGCGTCACCGGATAGCCCAGCGCCCGCAGCGCGATCAACGCATTCAGCATCGCCGGGAACACCGTCGCCAGCCCGTCGCTCCCCTCGCCGATCCGCTCCAGCATCCAGCGCTCCGCTTCTTCGAGCGCGCGCTTCCGCATCGGACGCCAGCCCAGCTTGGAGACCAACTTCAGCCCACGATCCGCCCGCAGGAAAAAATTCCGCCAGGCGAAAAAGCGCTGGTCGCGCGGCAGGGTGAAATCCTTGTGCTCCGTCCCGAGCGGATAGAGCTCGTGCAATTGCTTTAAGCCCGGCAGCTCGCGCGTGGGCTTGAAGTGATTAATGATCGCGAGCGGCACCAGCATGGCCCGGCTCCAGGACGACATCCGGTAAAGATTAAACGGCGCCCACGTCGGGAAAGAGAATCATCTCCACCGGAATCGAGGGCAGATATTGCCAGGGAAATTGACCGAGCAAGGCCAGGTAGAGCTTGCTGAACGTGTTCATCCGCGGGATGCCGCCCAGGCGCAAAATGTTCGCGCGCGCCTCCTGCATGAACGGCAGGTCGGCCGAGTGTCCCGCCAGCTTGAGCGCGAAGTAGGCTTTCACGGAGGCGTTCACTTCGCTCGGCCCGTCGTAGTAAATATTCCAGCCTCCATCCGGGAGCTGCCGTTTCAGAATATGCCGCGCACACCGCTGCTGCAGCGTCTCATCCACCTCGCCCAGCCAGTGCATGAAGAGCACGTAATCCGAGCAGAGCGTGCTATCGACCAGCAACTCGCCGCACCAGTGCCCATCCGGATGCTGTTGCCGCAGAAGATTCTGCTGCGCCCGCGCGATCGCGTCGTTTAAATCGGGCAGACCCGGCGAATAGGCCGGCACACTCTCCGGCGACGCGCTCGGGAGCGGGATAACGTTCGAGGACGCGGGAGGCACAACTACGAGGCGACTGCTTGCAGTTCCGCTTTCTTGCCCGTGAGATGTCCGTTGCCGGAAGTCACGCCATTAAACGCCAGCACCTCGCTGCCCCGTCCCGTCGGCATCGGCCGCGCCCCGAAATTAAACTTGATCGTCTTCCAGGTGTCGCCCGCCTGCGCGTTCAAGCCCAGGCTGGCCGTCGGCTCGTAGCCGCAATGCGTCATGCAATTCTCGCAACGCGGATCGCGCGCCACTCCATCGACCACGCCGTATTTATCCCAGTCCACATCCTCGAGCAGCTCCGCGTAGCTCTCGTAGTGACCCTTCGTCCCCACTTTGTCGGTCATGAAATAACAAGGAGCCTTCCAGCCTGCCATGTTCCGCGTCGGGATCGCCCAGGCCGAGCAGGTCAGGTCGCGCTTTCCCGCCAGAAACTCGAAGTAAACCGGCGTCCCGAAGAACGTGTAGCGGTTCATCCATTCATCCATCTTGGCAAATTTCTGCACCGTCACGTCGCGGGTCAGGAAGAAATTCTCCGGCTTCAAATTCAGCCGCGTGATCATGTCCTTCTTCGCCGCGTCATACTCGTAGCCCGGCGTGATCGTGTGCCCATCCACGCCCATGTCCGAGAGGAAATCGAAGAGCTGCTCCAGCTCCTCCATGTCGGTCTCCTTGTAGACGGTCGTGTTCGTCGCCACCTGGTATCCCAGCAGCTTCGCCATCTTGATCGCGAGCACGCATTCCTTAAACACGCCCTCGCGTTCCACGATCAAATCATGCGTCCGCTCCAGTCCATCGAGGTGGACGTTCCAATACATCCAATCGCTCGGCGCGATCACCGGCTTGCTCGCGTCCTTCGGGCCCTTCCGAATCTCCGCCGCATCCTTCTCCGTGATCAGACCGCCAGCCAGAAGTTCGGCAACTTTGCCCTCCAAAACCTTCCGCGCTCCGCCTTCCGCCTTCCCCATTTCGCGCGCCATCCATTCCCGCATCTTCTTCCGCATGAACATCGCGTTCGTGCAGACGTAAACGATCCGCTTCCGCTCCAGCAATCCACCGATGAGCGACTCGATGTGCGGGTAAATCAGCGGCTCGCCGCCGCAGATGGAAATCATCGGCGCTTTGCACTCGTCCGCCGCGCCCAGGCAATCCTCGAGCGACATCATATCCTTCAGCGAAGTCGAATACTCGCGAATGCGGCCGCAGCCGGTGCAGGTCAGGTTGCAGGTATGGAGCGGCTCCAGCTGGAGAACGGTGGCAAATTTTTCAGTCCGGCGCAGCTTGTGGCCGATGATGTACGCTGCGATTTTAGTCGTCAGCGCGAGAGGGAATCGCATAAGGGCGGTAGACTAACAAGAGGGTGTTACGTGTCAACAAAGTGGCCCCCGCGAGTCGACGGCCTGGAATCACCGTAAAACAAATAGAACCAGCATGTCACCAGACAAAAAAGAAACCGTCGCCATCCTCGGCGCTTCGCCGAAACCCGACCGCTACGCCTATCGCGCCATGGAAATGCTGCGCCAGCACGGGCACCGCGCGCTCCCGATCAATCCCGCCTTTCCCGAGATCCTGGGCGAAACCTGTTACGCCAGCATCGCCGAGATCGAGGAGCCGATCGATACCGTCACGATGTATCTCGGCGCGCAGCGTTCCGATCCGCTTATCCCGGAAATCCTCGCCGCCAAACCGCGTCGCATCATCATGAATCCGGGAGCCGAAAATGACGAGCTGGCGAAACAAGCCCGCGCCCTCGGGATCGAAGTGGACTACGCCTGCACCCTCGTCCTCCTCCAAACCGGGAGCTGGTAGCCTCACGCCTGCCAGCCGCGCCGGATCAAGCTCACCGCAATCGCGGCCAGCAGGAGCGCGATCAATTTGGAAATCCCATTCAGCCCCTGCTTCCCGAGCAGCGCCTCGATCCGCCGCGCATAGCGGAAGCCCACTTCCACCAGGAGCAGATTCACCAGCAGCGAGAGCAGGGTGTAAAACAGGCCCACCGTATCGAGCAGGAGCAACAGCGCCGTCAGCAACGCCGGCCCCGCGATCAACGGCATCCCCAGCGGCACCACGCCAAAGTCTTGATCCCCGCTCCCCGGGCTTTCCCCCAGCCCCATCAAATCCCGCACCGCCAGCCCGAGCAAAATCAATCCGCCCGCCACCTGGAAATCCGCCACCGAGATGGCAAGCGCGGCGAAGATCGCTTTGCCGAGAAAGATAAATCCGATCGCCACTCCCAGTCCGGTCAGGATCGCCAATAATCCCTGCCGTTGCCGATGCTCCCGGCTCGCGTTCGGCGCGAAACCCATAAAGATCGCCACCAGCCCGATCGGGTCGATCGCGACAAAGAGCGGGATGAAGGCCAGCAAAAATTTCTCGAAAAACTCGCGCATAAACGAAGCCAGCGCATCCTAGCGTCGAAGAAGCAAAATCTCGAAACCAATCTTCCGCCTCCTCCATCACCCCGTCATCAGCATGAAACCCCCTCTCCCCTTCTTCATGCCCTCCGTGTCCTTCGCGGTGAAAACAGCCCTCGTCCTCACCACCATCCTCCTCGCCTCCTGCGAAAAACCCGAAAGCAACGTCGAGCGCGGCAATCGCCTCCAGATCCTGCACAAAGGCAACGGCCAGGAAGTCCAGGATCTGGATCCGCAAATCGTCAACAGCGTCGGCGAATTCAACATCCTCTCCGCCCTCCTCGAAGGCCTCGTCGCTGAAGATCCCGTCGATCTCCATCCCGTCCCGGGCGTGGCCGAAAGCTGGGAAATCTCGCCCGACGCGCGCACCTACACCTTCCACCTCCGCGCCGATGCGAAATGGTCGAACGGCGACCCCGTCACCGCCCACGATTTCCACGAGTCCTACCGCCGCATCCTCTCCCCCGCGCTCGCCGCTGATAACGCCTACATGCTCTACGCGGTGCAGAACGCCGAGGCCTTCCATAAGGGCACGCTCACGGATTTCGCCCAGGTCGGCTTTCGCGTCCCGAACGAGCGCACCCTCATCATCACCCTCGCCAGTCCCACGCCCTACTTCCTCTCTCTCCTCAGCCACTATTCCTGGTTCCCCGTTCACATGCCCACCGTAAAAAAATGGGGACCCGCCTTGGAACGCGGCAGCCGTTGGACCCGTCCCGGCCGCTTCGTGGGCAACGGCCCTTTCACGCTCGAAGAGTGGCGCCTCAACGTCCGCATCTCAGTCAAGAAAAGCCCCACCTACTGGGACGCGGCGCGCGTCACCCTCCAGGGCATCGTCTTTCACACCATCGATAGTCTCAACGTGGAAGAGCGCGCCTTCCGCGCCGGTCAAATTCACATGACCGAGGCCATCCCGATCAACCGCATCGATTCCTATCGCCGCAATCATCCCGAGCTGCTCCGGATCGATCCCTATCTCGGCACCTACTTCTACCGCTTCAACGTCACCAAACCCCCGCTCAATAATCCCCTCGTCCGGCGCGCCCTCGCGCTCGCCGTCGATCGGCAATCGATCGTGGATAACGTCACCCGCGGCGCGCAATTACCTGCCGGCGCCTTCACTCCGCCGAACACCGCCGGCTACACCGCCGAGGCCAGCATTCCCTACGATGTCCCCGCCGCGCAGCGCGCTCTCGCGGAAGCGGGTTTCCCCGGCGGACGCGGGCTCCCGCCCATCGAAATCCTCTTCGATACCTCGGAGAATCACCGCACCATCGCCGAGGCCATCCAGCAGATGTGGCGAAAGAACCTCAACGTCACCGCCACCCTCGTGAACCAGGAACAAAAGGTTTACTTCAATTCCCGGCGGCAAATGGATTACCAGATCGTCCGCTCCAGTTGGATCGGAGATTATAACGACCCCAATTCCTTTCTCGGTCTCTGGACCACCGGCGGCGGCAACAATTTCACCGGCTGGTCGAATCCCGAGTACGATCGCCTGATCGCTGAAGCTTCCGCCACGGGCGACCAGGCCGCGCGTTTCGCCGCCTTTCAAAAAGCCGAGGCCATCCTCCTCGCCGAAGCGCCCATCCTCCCCGTTTACTACTACACGCACGGCTTCCTCATCCGTCCGAGCGTGCAAGGCTGGCACCCCACCATCCTCGATCATCATCCGTATAAACACGTCCGGCTGGTCCCGTAAAAAATAGCGCGGCCGCCTTCCTTTGTTCGCAGACTGGATCATTCCAGTCCATCGTGTGCGCGCCTATGAAAACACCGCTGTGCTTCGTCGTTGCCTCGCTCCTTGCCGCCGCCACTCTTTCCGCTGCCGACGACGCCGCGCTCCCGCCAAAAGCTGCGCTCGATGTCATTAACGCGGACGATCTGCTCAAGCACATCAAAGTGCTCGCTTCCGATGAATTCGAAGGCCGCGCCCCGGGCTCCAAAGGCGAAGAGTTGACCGTGAAATATTTGACCGAGCAATTCAAAGCGCTCGGTCTTAAGCCAGGCAACCCAAACGGCACCTACACCCAGGAAGTGCCGCTCGCCGGCGTCACCACCCAGCCGATCGCCAGCTTCAAAGTTGGTGACGAGACGATGAAGCTGCGATTTCCGGATGACTACGTCGCCTCCTCCGCTCGATTGCAGGACGAGATCAAAGTCGAGAACTCAGACGTCGTCTTCGTTGGCTACGGCGTGGTCGCGCCGGAGTACGGCTGGGACGATTACAAAGACGTCGATGTGAAGGGCAAAACGATCGTGATGTTGATCAACGATCCCGCCATTCCTGATCCCGCCGACGCCGCGAAGCTCGATCCGAAGATGTTCAAAGGCCGCGCCATGACCTACTACGGCCGCTGGAGTTACAAATACGAGATCGCGGCCGAGAAAGGCGCCGCCGCGGCCATCATCGTGCACGAGACCGAGCCCGCCGCGTATCCCTATTCAGTCGTGCGCAGCAGCTGGGGCGGCGAGAACTTCGAGATCGATGCGGCCGATAAAAACATGACTCACGTCGGCGTCCGCTCCTGGATCACGCTCCCGACCGCGCAGAAACTTTTCCAAGCCAGCGGCGTCGATTTTAACGAGCTCAAGAAGAAGGCGCTCAGCAAAGATTTCCGCCCGGTTCCGCTCAAGGCTCAAGCCAGCTTCGCGCTCCAGCAAAAAGTCCGCACCTTCAAGTCGCACAACATCGTCGGCAAAATCGAGGGCAGCGATCCCAAGCTGAAAGACGAGTGGGTCATGTATACCGCGCATTGGGATCACCTCGGCCGCAAACCCGAGATGAAAGGCGATAACATCTACAACGGCGCCCTCGATAACGCGTCCGGTGTCGCCGCCATCCTCGAGCTCGCGCAGGCCTACGGGAAGCTGCCCGCCGCCACCAAACGCTCCATCCTTTTCATGGCCACCACGGCCGAAGAGTCCGGCCTGCTCGGCGCGAAGTTCTACGCGCAGAACCCGCTCTACCCGCTCGAAAAAACCCTCGCGAATATCAACATCGACGGCACCAGCGTGTGGGGAAAAACCAAAGACATCGAAGACATCAGCGATGGGAATTCCACCCTCGACGACATGCTCAGCGCCGCTGCGCAACGCCAGGGCCGGGTCATGACTCCCAATAGCAAACCCGAGCGCGGCAGCTTCTACCGCGCCGATCATTTCGAGTTCTCGAAGCTCGGCGTCCCCGCGCTTTACACCGGACGCGGGCGGGACTTCATCGGCAAACCCGCTGACTTCGGCCAGAAGAAAACCGACGACTACGTCGCAAACATCTACCACCAGCCGTCCGATCAAGTCGACCCGGCCTGGGACCTTTCCGGCGCCGTGCAAGACATCCAGCTCTTCCTCGAAGTCGGCTACCTCGTAGCCAACGGCGACACCTTCCCGGAATGGAATCCCGGGACCGAGTTCAAAGCCAAGCGGGAAGAGATGCTCGGCAAAAAGTAGCGGCAACCTGCCGCGATCAGGACCGCCGATCTCGCATGGCGGGAACGCTTCCCACAAAACGAAAGTGGGCGCCACCGGGGCGCCCACTCACAGTTTGCTGGCTTGGAATCACCAAGCCAAAGATTTGCGATCGACCTGCCGCTTACGGATTTGGCGTCGGGGATTGGCCCGGCATCGTCACGTTCACGTCCGGCACGCTGATGGTCTTTTCTTCCGTCGTCACCTTGGGAACGGTGACCTCCTTTTCCTTCGAATCCACGCTCACCTTCGCGGTATCCACGTCATACTTTGGCATCTGGCCGTTTTTCACTTCTACTTCGGGCGCCTTCGCATCCTGGGTTTTTTTCACCTCGCAAGAGGTGAGGGCGAAAGCTGCCGCAACCACGGTGGAGGAGAGGACAAAGAATTTATTCAGTTTCATAGTTCACCTGCTTATCGTTTCCGCGCCCCCTTCCGAGTGTGCATTTGCGCAGACTAATTACCGCACCCATCACGCCCTCCGCAGGAACTGGAACGTCAGGCACGCCCGCCGTGCGCCTCCGTCCGCACAGTTTGACGCTCCAGAAGCCGGCGGGTAGCTTGCGCTATGAAGCGTCGCATTCTCCATCAGGCGCTGCTCGCCTGCGCGGTCACTCTCACCCTCCTCGTCACCGGCTGCACCACTTTGCAGACCCGCATTCAGGAGCGACCGGAAGCTTACCAGGCCCTTTCTCCGCGTGATCGCGCGCTCGTTGCCGAAGGAAAAATCCGCGAAGGAATGTCGAAGGACGCAGTCTATCTTGCGTGGGGTCCACGCAGCGGAATCATCCCCGGCCGCAACCGCGGCCGCATCGTCGAGACCTGGATCTACGATAGCACCGCGGCGGATTACTACCCCGGCCCGTTCTTCTATGGAGCGCGCTACGGGCTCGGCATCGGCTACGGACGTTACGGCGGACGTCGCGGGCGCTTTGGCCGCGGGCACCACTTCTACGATCCGTTCTACGATCCCTTCGTTTATAATCGCGCCAACATCGTGCGTTACCCCGAGCGCACCGTCTCCTTCCAGAACGACCGCGTGATTGCCTTCCAGTTCCTGCCCGCCCCGCGCTTCTACTAGGCAGTCCTTCCAGGCCGCGGCCGCAGCGAGATGTCGTATTCCTCCTTTGGCCAGTTCGTCCAGGCGCTCGAAGCCGCGGGCGAGCTGCAACGCATCAGCGAACCGGTCGAGACCGACCTCATCATTGCGGAATGGGCGAACCGCGAAATGAAATCGCCCGGCGGCGGGAAGGCGCTCCTCTTTGAGCAACCACTCGTCAACGGCCGCGTCTCGAAGTTCCCGCTCGCCATCAACACCATGGGCTCCACCCGCCGGATGGCGATCGCGCTCAAGCTCGAGAAGATCGACGACCTCGCGGACGAGATTCAGCTCATCTTAAAAGCGAAACCGCCCACCGACCTGCGCGAAGGCTGGAGCCTGCTCAAGCAGGGAATCAACCTCCTCCACGCGCGTCCGAAGAAAGTGAAGAACGCCGCCTGCCAGGAGGTCGTCCACCTTCTCGGCGAAGCCGCGGAAGGCGCGCCCGGCGCCGAGCCATTCTCCCTCCACGATCTGCCGATCCTCAAGTGCTGGCCAAAGGATGGCGGCCGCTTCGTTACCCTGCCGAACGTGCACACGCGCGATCCCGAGACCGGCGCGCGCAATCTCGGGATGTATCGCATGCAGGTCTACGATGGGCGCAGCACCGGCATGCATTGGCAGGTGCATAAGGTCGGCGCCCGGCACGGGAAAGTGTATTACGAACGCGGCGAACGCATGCCCGTCGCCGTCTGTCTCGGAGGCGATCCCGCCTACACCTTCGCCGCCACTGCTCCCTTGCCCGATGGGCTCGACGAGATCCTGTTCGCCGGCTTCATTCGCAAGAAATCCGTCGAGTTGGTCAAGTGCAAGACCATCGACCTCGAGGTGCCCGCCGATGTCGATTTCGTCCTCGAAGGTTACGTCCAGCCCGGCGAAACCCGGCCCGAAGGACCGTTCGGCGATCACACCGGCTTCTACACCCCGGTCGAGGATTACCCCGTCTTCCATCTCACCGCCATCACGCATCGGCGCGAAGCGGTTTATCCCGCCACCATCGTCGGCATCCCGCCGATGGAGGATTTCTACATCGGCGACGCCAGCGTGCGCGTCTTCCTCCCCGTCTTCAAAATGAACTTCCCCGAGATGGTCGACATGGCCCTCCCGCCCGAAGGCGTTTTCCATAACCTCGTCTTCGTCAGCATCCGCAAACAGTATCCGTATCAAGCCTTCAAAATCATGCACGGCCTCTGGGGCATGGGGCAGATGATGTTCAGCAAATACATCATCGTCGTCGATGAAGACTGCGACGTGCACAACACCAGCGAAGTCCTCTTCCGCCTCTGCGCCAACACCGATCCCGCCCGCGACAGCACCATCATCCGCAACCCGTCCGATTCGTTAGACCACGCCCCCAGCGTGCAAAACGTCGGCTCCCACATGGGCTTCGACGCCACCCGCAAACTCCCCGGCGAAAACTACCACCGCGAATGGCCCGAGCTGGTCAAGATGACCGAAGAAGCGCAACGCGTGGTCGATGCGCTGCAAGCGCGTGGTCGATGCGCTGCGAAGGAGATTGTAGCCACAGCGCTCCGTCGCACCTAGCTCTTCGGGTAGTTCGGGGCCGCCTTTACTTCCACCATCTGGGCGGTATGCCGCTTCGAATGCGCCCCGTTGAACAGCACGCCATTGGTAGGCATCCATCGCACCCAGCGCAGGGTTATCCGCAATATGGCTGCGCAGATCCTCCTGGGTCTCCTCCAGGAACCTGATCTCCTTCACCCGCACTTCCTTGAAATGCTTCACCAGCGCTTCGCGGGTAGCGAATTTCCCCTGCGGCATCAGAGGCTCTGGCGCCTTCGCTTTGCGGGAGCGGTCCGGGATTTTCTCCAGGATCACCTTGTCCTTGCCCTCCGTCTCGGCGCGCCGCTCGGGGTTGGCCGGCGCTTTCATCATCGCCTCGACCCGCGCCCAGATAAAATCTTCCGCCGTCGCGATGTGCTCCGCCGTCTCCGCCATCGACCAGCGGTCCAGCGCGGCTTTGAATTTCCACTGCGCATCGCTCACCCCATCGATCGCCGCCAGGAAATCCTTCTGCGTCTCCTTCAGGTAATCGATCGCGCGCACCCGCTCTTCCTTCGTCAGCGCACCGGACGCCGCCGGCGTGGGTGAAGTCTGCGCGAGCACCGCAGCGCCCGAGCACGCGAGCAAAGCCAGGAGGGGGAGAACAATCTTCTTCATGTCCGCGGGATTAACCCCGACGCGTCCGGCGGGCAAGAAGTTTGTCGGCGTGCCGCGAATCGGGGATGACATCTCGCTCCCGGTTGAACCTAAGAACGAGGAATCTCCCTTTCTTACTTCAGCCTTCTTTCTTCCTACCTTCAGACGCATGGGTTTCGACGCCACCCGCAAACTCCCCGGCGAAAACTACCACCGCAAATGGCCCGAGTTGGTCAAGATGACCGACGTAGCGCAACGGCTCGTCGACAGGCTGCGAAGTAATAACGGCGATCTTTTGGCCGTCCACGTGACCGCACTGCGGCGAGCGAGATTATGAAGCTGACCCCAAATGTACCCATGAGTGCATGCAGCCGGATCCGATGTAGGCTACCTAAACAACGGCACTTATGTTTGAAATCGTAGGGAGCGACATAAGCGATCTTGGAGACGCCGACCTCCGCAACCTAATCGCGCGGCTCGCGACCGCCGAACTTACCGCAAAGGGTCATCCTGCCTCAGCTGTAACCGCTGGGGGGCACCAGGACGCGAAAGATGGTGGCCTGGACGTCCGGGTTGATTCTCCGAAGGCCATCGCCAAGCCGGATTTCGTTCCCCGGCAGTTAACGGGCTTCCAAGTTAAGAAGCCCAATTTGACCCCAGCAAAGATTGGCGGTGAAATGCGCCCGAAGGGGGATACTCCGCGACGTGATCCGCGAGCTGATCAAAGCTCGAGGTGCGTACATCATCGTGAGCGGAAAAGCGTCGTTGACCGACAAGCCGCTGCGCCTTCGGCGTGAGGCGATGCGCGATGCCCTTTCAGACGTCTCTACCGCCGCTGATCTCCACATTGATTTTTACGATCGCGATCGTCTAGCCACTTGGGTCAACGAATATCCGGCCGTCGTGGAATGGGTTCGCGGCAGACTCGGCCGCGCACTCACAGGATGGAGCAGCATCGGAGACTGGCAGGCTCGCGGGCATTCAAAGCCGAAGCCGTATCTCTCTAACGACGCTTTATGCTTGATCGATGAACAATCTACCGACCGCACGCCGATCACCGTCGTAGCTGGCGTCGCTCGGCTGCGAGAAGCCCTACGGACACCGCGGCAGTGCATCCGTCTCGTTGGCCTCTCGGGCGTAGGCAAGACACGGTTGGTTGAGGCGCTCTTTGAACGGGGTTTTGGCAGCAAACCTCTAGACCCAAGCCTTGCTATTTACACCGACTACTCAGTGGAGCCAACTCCGACCGCGCGCGACATGGCGCGTGAGCTGATCGCCCGTCGTCGGCACGCCATCCTGATCGTCGACAACTGTAATCCCGCCGCTCACGCGGAGCTCGCAGCCCTCTGCGCGAGCGGCGGTAGTGAAATCACCCTCATTACCGTCGAATACGACGTCGGCGCTGATGCAGCCGGAACACACCGGCGTGTTTCGTCTCCGATCAGCATCGGTTGACCTAGTAGCCGAGTGGATGAAGCAGAGCTTTCCCGATGTCTCGCAGCTCGCGCGACAGAAAATAGCCGAATTGAGCGATGGCAACTTTCGCGTTGCTGGTGCGCTAGCTCAGACGGTCAGCAAAGGCGAAACACTTGGAACTCTAAAAAGTCGCGAGCTGTTCGAAAGGATCTTTCGTCAGCGTAATGAGCCAGACAGCCAACTCCTTCGAGCTGCGGAGGACCTATCGCTCGTCTATTCCCTCCACTTGGCTTGATGTTGGCGGTAGAGCCACTTTGCTTCGACCGGGATACTGATGGCGCCGGCCCCACGACATTTCTGAATTCCTGACGCTCCCACAGGGTCAGGGTTTCTTTGCGCCGCAGATTGGCCCCGAAGTATCAGTTTTCTATCCAGCTGGAACTCCGCAGGAGGCGCGTTCTCGCCGTTCCAGTCATGCCCGCCAGGTCCAGACCACGCCTCTCCGACAGCGAGCAATCGCTCACGCGTTTCGCAGATTCTCGTTCGTCCGTATCCTCCTATCGCCTGCGCCGGACAATATTCGCAACCGGTTTGATTTTGATTTCGAGATCGGGCCTTCACTTGAGAGCGCGGACCCGCGCATTCTGCACACTTGGGCGAGTCACGAGCCGCACACGCGGTATCCGCTGCTTGGGAAGGCCATCAGTCTGTTTCGCAGGGAGAACAATGGCGAACCGAACAAGATGTCGCCGCTGTTTCTTTCGATGCTGGACAATGCGCCCGACAAGCGGCTGTTTTTAGGTGATTTGTCGGAGCGGGTTCATCCGCGAAGCTGGAGTGGGTCGCTCGCGCACATCTTGGCGCAGCGCAAAGCGGAGGTGATGAAACTTGCGGAACACGCTGACGGGCAGGTTCGGGCTTGGGTGAGCGAGGCTGCGCCTGAACTTGATCGATGGATCGAATTTGAGCGCGTCCGCGATCGCTCTACCGAAGAGAGCTTCGAGTGAAAGCATCTCCTTTCTGGTTCGGATGAGGGAACCGAAAGGGATCAGCGCTAGAATCTCGGCGTTTATTTTTCCGCAGGCGGGGATCGTCGACGTGCGGCGGCTTGAATCGCGCGGGCGTCGTCGGCATTGTGAGCACTCGAATGGACGCGCCCGATACGATCGCACTGGCTGCCAAAGCGGCGGAGGAGGGGCTCGAGGCGGTGCTGGTGGGCGGGAACGCTGAAATTCTTTGGACAGGCGCGTTCCTGTCTGTCGCCGCTCTCTCAGCGGAGGGTAAATCGCGCCGGGTTCATCGCCTCGAGGCGGCGTTTGTAAAAGTCCGGCGGCTGCGAACGGAGAAGGAAGCGCGCGTGACGCATCTGCGCGGCGTAGCTCGGCTCGGCGGGGCGAGCGGCTCCTCGCCTTCACGCACCACCGGAAGGTCGAGATCAAACATCCCGCTCGAGGTCACGGAGGAGTCGTTCCCGGATACTGGTGGAGGCATATATCGATCTAGGATGTCGCTAAAGTCGGCCGCACGCGTGTCGACGCGGTGAAGCCGGATCAGGTTCAGAATATCATAGTAATCCTTACCCTGCACGGCTCGAGCCTAGGTTCGCGTGGCGTGCAGCTTGAGGGCGATAAGGTGCAGGACGCCGGCCACCCGGACGGAGCGGTCGCCGTAAACGAGCAGCTCGCTGCCCGTGGAGACTTTGGTGAAGGTGGATGAGTCGACGAGCATGAGGTCAACGCGGAAACCTCGCCCGCTTCGGGCTGAAATTGAGCGAAGGCTTCAACTTGATGGATGAGCGTGTAGCGAAGCTCTGCCAGCAATGCGCGCCAGGCCGGCAGGTCGGCGGCCGCAATAAGGAACATCGAGATCGAGCGTCGTGCGCGCATTTTTCATGCTGTGGAAGGGACGCGCTACGCAGAACGAATCCTCCGGGAGCTCAGGTGACCGGGTGCGGGAAGGCGTGGCCTTTCCGCTCTTTGACTCGCTGCCAGCGACCGCTGGACTCACTAATCTCGAGGCTTTCCAATTAAGCCTGAAACACGCGCTCGCTCTGCTCCCGCGGATGCTGGTGATGCGTGATGCAGCGGCCGAGGCCGAGATGCCGGAGCGTTTTTCTTTGCGCTGAGCGGCGCACCGGCAGGACGATCTGTGGACGCACATGAATCGGGTCAACGGCTCGCTGGAGAGCGTCCTCTTGGCCATTACATCGGCGCGCTGAAAGAAAAGCGGGCTGACCCAGCATGGGCCAACCCGCTCAAACTTCTTACCAGGAGCGGCGCGCTTTGCCGCCGCCGCAGGGCGTTTTCGAAAACGCCCATCCTTGCCGATGCCCGTTAGGGCCGGCGGAAGACGCGACCGGTCGCAGGGTCACGCACGAGCGCGCCGCGCGGGATGCCACGAACGTCCACAATCGCGTTTGGCGGATACGGGCTGCGCAGGAAGCCGCGCCGTCCGATCTGCCGTCCATACGGGTAGTAGCTCGCCTCGCGGCCATCGTAATAACCGCGTTGATCGGCTTCGATCGAAGCGCCGATGAGCGCGCCGGTGCCGGCACCGATGCCGGCGCCGATCGCTGCGCCACGGACGTCGCCCGTCGCGGCGGCACCGAGCAGGGCTCCTGCGCCGGCACCGATGCCTGCGCCTTGCCCGGTGGGAGTATCACATGAACTGAGGGCGAGGGCGCCGAGAGCGACCGCCGCTGCTGCAATGGAACTGAATTTTTTCATAATTAGGTTGTGTCGAGGAAGTGTTCTCCTCACAAGCCGAATCGGATTTGCGAAGGGGAACGTGTCTACGCTCTGACGAAATTTCCGCGTCCCTATTCAGCCGCCGGCTACAGGCCCGCCAACCGACGCAGGACGAGGAAGCCTTTCGCCAGCCGCCCCAGGCGGTATTCCTTTTCGAAAACGCGGAAACCGTCCGCGCGCATCCGGCGCAGCAAGGTTCCGTAGACGCCCGCCATGATCTCCGCGGCCACCATCGCCCGCCGATCTTCCGGCGGCAGCAGTGCTGCTGCGCTCTGATAAAAACCGAGCGAGCGCTCCGCCTGAAAATTCATCAACGCGTGAAAGGCGGCGTTCCGTTCGCCGCGATGCAGTGCCGCCTCGCTGTAGCCGAAACGCGCCAGCTCATCCTGCGGCAGGTAGATGCGGCCGAGGCGGGCATCCTTCCCCACATCGCGAATGATATTGGTGGTCTGCAACGCCAGCCCCAGCTCGATCGCGTATTCCCGGCATTGCGGATTGCGATAGCCGAAGATCTCGATGCTCACCAGGCCCACCGCGCTCGCCACGCGGTAACAGTAAACGCGCAGCTCTTCCCAGGTGCCGTAGCGCGACTGCGCCAGATCCATCTCCACCCCGGCGATGATCTCCTCGAACATGGCCGGCACCAGTCGGTACTTTGTCATCAAAGCTCGCACGGCCGGCGCGAGCGCGTCTTCTCCCTCCTCGGGCCGCGCGAGCCAGCGTCGCCACGCTTGCAGGGCCGCCGCTTTCGCTCCCACGCTTTCCTCTTCCGCGTCCGCGATGTCATCGATCACCCGGCAGAAGGCGTAGAAGACCGTGATGTCCGCGCGCCGCTCCCGCCCTAACGAGACAAAGGCAAGCGCCAGGTTCGACTTGCTCGCTTTGGTTATTGTCGCCGCGTCCACCGGGGACGGTAGGGACGCCGCGCCGCGTCGTCCACTCCCCGCGCTAATAGCGGATCCAGGTTTCCTGATCGATCCGTCCCGTCTCGCATTGCCGGAAGAGGCAAACCCACGAGGCCAGCATCCAACCGGTGACCAAACCACGCGCGCCGACGTAGAACGTTTTCCACACGATCAACGCCGCCATCCGGTCCGCGATCGCGCCGCGCACGATGGCATCGATCGCGGCCAGGAGGAAGAAGTGCAGCGCCGCGATGAGAAGGAACCAACCCAACCGGACTGCGTTCTTCGCCAGGAACTGGCGATGCGCGCGAAACGCTTCCCGCAGCTTTTCGTTGTGCAAGACGAGCGAGATTTGCATGGAACAAAACGCCAGCAAAAGCGCGCTCATGGCGTAGCGCGCCGCCTCCTGGTAATCGATCACTCCGGGCAGGCTCACGAAGTAAGCCAGCCAGAGCGGCAGGCGGAGCAGGAGCATGCTCACCACCACCACCAGCCCGGCCCATTTCAAGACGTAAGCGAAGCGACGCATCGCGAATTTGAACAGCCCTTCCTCGGTGAAGCTCAGGCCTTTGATCCAGGCCAGCGCGACGGTGATGAGGTAAACCTGAATGTAGACGCCGAAGAGATACTCGAACGGGAACGCCGCCGCATCGACCGAGGCCGAAGTCTGCAAGAGCGCGGCCTCGGGCACGACCGCGCCCCAGGCCGGCAGACGCCAGAAGACGATCGGCTTGAAGATGGCCGCGATCGCGCTCAAGACCACCGCGAGATAGATGGGGTATCCCCAGAGCTTGAAGCGCTGCTGCAAGGCGGAGAAAAAAGTGCGGTGCAATCCGCGCCAGTTAAAAAGCAGGAGCACTGCCGCCAAAGCCGAGAGCGGATAGGTGGTGGTGGCGTTATCGAAAATGCCGGTCACGCCTTCCAGCACCGGGAGCGGCGTCTCCCGCCAGACCTCGGCGAGACGTGGCCAGCTCCATTCCCCGATCGTGGCCAGCTGCCGCGGATCCAGGTCATCCACTCGTTGGATCGGGGTGAAGGTGACAAACCGGAAAACCAGATAGGCGAAGCCCAGCAGCGCGAAGGTGAGCCAGATGCGCTTAAAGCGCAGGATGCAGCGGAAGCCATCGCGCAAGGCGAGCCGGATGGGATTGGAAAGCAGCACCAGCCCGTAGCCGACGCACAGACCCAGAAGCGAAAGGAGGCGCTGGGTGGTATCGGACATCGCGCGCGGGCGTTTGGCGATTCGTTGAAAGAGGGAGCCGCTGTGTCCTGCGCGCGCCCTTAGCGGATCAGTCCCCAGTGCCGGCTAAACGGCCAGTAAACCAGGAGCCCGCGCCCGACCAGATTTTCCTCCGGCACCGGCCCCCAATAGCGACTGTCGAAGCTGTTGTAGCTGTTGTCGCCCATCGCGTAGTAGGCGTCGTCTGGCACCCGTTGCGTCTGGTCCGCCTCGGCGAAATTTCCCGCCGCGCCGTAGCCGCGATAGCCATTCTGCGCGCTCATCACTTGGGAGAAACCTTTCCCGGTCGGCGGCGTTCCGTTCACAAAAAGACGCGGCGGATCGATCCGCAGCTCGTCTCCCGGCAAGCCCACCAGCCGCTTGATGTAGAAGGGCGAGCCCGTCACCGGGTCGGATGCGATCATGGCGACGTTCTCCGTCCGGAAAACAAAGACGTCGCCGCGGCTCGGCTTCACAAAGTTGTAACTAAATTTGTCCACGAAAACCTGGTCGCCGGTATCGATCGCGCCCCGCGCGATCACATCGCCCTGACGGTAAATGTTCCCGGGGACGACGCGGAAATCCTGTCGCAACGTCTCCGGCGGCGCATAGACCAGATAGCTTTGCTGCTGGCAAACGATGCGCGAGAAAGTGAAGAAGAAGGCAAACTTCTGCGGCACGATCTGCGTGACCCGATCGTCCTGCTGCGCCACCACGTCGATGTAGTTCCGGCCCAGGACGACGTATTCCACCACTCGTCGCACGATATTAGGCGCCGGGTCCTGCATCGGATGACCGATGATCCCGTTCAGTGTCGGCTGCATCGAGCCGGTCGGGATCTTGAACGGCTGCAAAAAATACGAGCGGATGCCGATAGCCACGATCACCGCGACCAGGATCACCTCTACATTCTCCCGCCAATGCGATTCCCAGGTCACGGGCGTGAGCTTGTGCAATTTCGCATCCAGCTTCTCCCCCTCGGCTTTGATCCGCTCGCCCTGCTTCTCCCGCAGCGCCGTGTCCAAAGCGGTGATTCCACCGGCAATCTCCGCGCGATCCGCTTCGCTCAGGACATCCGATTTATAGCGCAAATACTTCTGCGCATGACGCAGGAGGAGCTTGCTGTGTTTCACATACCGCGGGGTAAACATGGCCCGCAGGCTACGCAATCCTCGCCCTCTCGGCATCTGAAATATCGCGCCCGCCTCTCGGCCCGCACTCTACCCGCCGTAGCACTCCAAATATTTAATGCCCGAGCCGGTGTTGAAGATGACCACCCGCTCCTCCGCGTTGACCTTGCCCTCTTCTACCAATCGGCGCAGCGCCGCGAAACAGGCCGCCCCTTCCGGCGCGACAAAGAGTCCTTCCGCCGCGCCCACCTCGCGCGTCACGCGGATCATCTCCGCATCATCCACCGTCAGCGCGCCGCCCCCGGACCCGCGCAAAATCTCGAGCATCAAAAAATCGCCCACCGCTTTCGGCACCCGCAAGCCCGACGCGGCGGTGTGCGCATCGGGAAACTCCGCGGCAAATTTCTCGCCCGCTTCAAACGCGCGCACGATCGGCGCGCAGCCGCTCGCCTGAATCGTAAACATCCGCGGCCGCTTCGACCCGATCCAGCCCAGCGTTTCCATCTCATCAAACGCCTTCCACATCCCGATCAAGCCCGTCCCGCCGCCGGTCGGATAAAGGACCACGTCGGGCAACTCCCAGCGCGATTGCTCGGCCAGCTCGTAGCCGAGCGTCTTCTTGCCTTCCACGCGATACGGCTCCTTCAAAGTGGAGACGTCGAACCACCCTTCCGCCTCTTTCCGCTTCGCAATCTCGGCGCCGCAGTCCGTGATCAAGCCATCGATCAAGGTCACGTGCGCGCCCGTCTCCCGACACTCGATAATGTTCGCGCGCGGCGTATCCGCCGGCATGAAGATGTGCGCCTCCAGGCCCGCCCGCGCGGCATACGCCGCCAGCGCCCCGCCCGCATTCCCCGCGCTCGGCACCGCCAGTTTGGTCGCGCCGAGATACTTCGCCATCGAGATCGCGGTCGTCATTCCACGCGCCTTGAAACTCTGGGTTGGGTTCTGCGCTTCATCCTTCACCCACAGATTCGTTAGGCCGAGCCCTTTCCCGAAACGCTCCGCGCGCAAGAGCGGCGTCCCACCTTCCCCAAACGTGACCGGCTCCGCTTCCGCCGGCAGCGGCAACACTTCCCGATAGCGCCAGAGCGATTTCTCGCGCGTGGCCAACGCTTCGCGCGTCAACGTCCGCCCCGCCGCCGCCAGGTCATAGCGCGGGAAGAGCGGCTTCTGGCACTTCGGACAGAGGTTTTGCAACGCCCGCCATTCGTAGTGCGCCCCGCAAAGGGTGCACTCAAGATGAGTGAGAAACATGCGACTGGACCTTACTTCGCGGCGGGCGGCGCAGCTTTCTCCACCACCGGTGACTCCAGTCCGCGCCGCTTCAAAAGCGGCTCGATCTTCGGATCGCGCCCGATGAAATCGCGGAACAAATTCATCGCCTCGTCGCTCCCGCCGCGCGAAAGCAGTTTCTCGCGGAAGCGATCGCCGTTCTCGCGCGTTAGCCCGCCGTTGGCCTTGAACCAATCCACCGTGTCCGCATCCAGCACCTCGCTCCAGATGTAGGAGTAGTAGCCGGCCGAGTAGCCGCCCGCGAAAGTGTGCGAGAAATAAGTGCTCCGATAACGGGGCGGCACCACCGGCAGATCAACTCCGTATTTTTTCAAGCTCGCCGCTTCGAACGCGAGCGTGTCCGTCGGCACCTCGTTCGGCTTTAGCTGATGCCACGCCTGATCGATCAAAGTCGCCGCCAGATACTCGGTCGTCTTGAATCCTTGATTGAACTTTTCCGCGGCGAGGACCTTGTCGAGCAGCTCGGTCGGCATCGGCTCACCTGTTTTGTGATGCTTCGCGTAGTTCTTCAGAACCTCTGGCCAGGTCTGCCACATTTCGTTCACCTGCGAGGGATACTCCACGAAATCGCGCGGCACGCTCGAGCCGCTGAAGCGCGGGTATTTCACATTCGAAAACATCCCATGCAGCGCATGTCCGAACTCATGGAACGCCGTCCGCGTCTCATCCAGCGTGAGCAGGGTCGGCTCCCCATCCGGCGGCTTCGGGATGTTCAAGTGGTTCGCGATCACCGGTCGGCGATCGAGTAATTTCGATTGCCCGACGTAAGCGGTCGCCCAGGCGCCGCCTCGTTTCGAAGGGCGCGCATAAAAGTCCGCCAGGAAAAGCGCCATCGATTTTCCGTCCGTATCGAAGACCTCAAAGACCCGCACGTCGGGCAGGTAAACCGGCAGATCTTTCCGCTCTTTAAACGTGATCCCATACTGCTTCGTCGCGGCAAAAAAGATCCCGTCGATCAAAACATGATTCAGCTCGAGATACGGGCGCAGCTGCGATTCATCGAAAGCGTAACGCGCTTTCCGCACCTGCTCCGCGTAGAAATCCCAATCCCACGGGGCGAGTTTAAATCCGCCCTTTTGCTCATCGATCACGGCCTGCATGTCCGCGATTTCCTTTTGCGCATTGGCGACCGCACGCGGCGCGATATCGGCCAGCATCTTGTTCACGTTCTCCACCGTTTTCGCAGTTTGGTCTTCGAGCTGATAAGCCGCGTGGCTGGCGTAACCGAGCAAAGCCGCTCGTTCCGCGCGCAGCTTCGCGATCCGCGCCACCGTTTCCTTGTTATCCCATTCGCCGCCGTGGCTATTCCGCGCCAGCGAGGTCTCCATGATCCGCTGCCGCAACGCGCGATTCTTCAGCGAATCGAGCGGCGGCTGGCTGGTCGTGTTCATCATCCGGAAGACATATTTGCCTTCCTTTCCCTCTTCTTTCGCCGCCTTTGCGGCCGCGGCGATTGCGTTCTCCGATAACCCGTCCAGATCCGCCTTGTCGTCCACCACGATGGACGACGCGTTTTTCTCCTCGAGCACGTTCTGCGCAAACTTCGTCCCCAACGTGGCCAACTCGGAGTTCATCGCCTTCAGCTTCGTTTTATCCCCGTCCGAAAGCTTCGCGCCCGCGCGGACGAAATCCTTGTAGTAGCGCTCGAGCAGGAACTTCGATTCCGCATCCAGCCCCAACTTCTCGCGGCCTTCATAGAGCGTCTCCACCCGCTGGAAGAGCGCGCTGTTCAAGCGAATCGCGTCCCGATGCGCGGAGAGTTTCGGCGACAGCTCTTTGTCGATCTTCTGCAAAGTCGGATTCGTATTCGCTCCATTCAGATTGGCGAAAATCCGGTAGGAGCGGCTCAGCAACTCGCCACCTTTCTCCATTTCCACGATCGTGTTTTCGAAGGTGGGCTTCTCTTTGTTATTCGCGATCGCCTCGATCTCTTTCAACTCCGCCGCCATCCCGGCTTCCACCGCCGGCTGGAAATGCTCGTTCTTGATCTGATCGAAGAGCGGGTAGTGATATTGCAGCGTGCTCTCTTGCAAGAGCGGGTTCGCGCCATCCGTCTTCTTCGGCTCGGCTTGCGGGTCTTCCGCGTGTGCGATGGAGATCATGACAGAAAAACCGGCCAACAAGACCGATGACAACGCGTAACGAACCAGGGAATGATTTTTCATAGGCGACGAGCTCGAAAGAGCAGCCATAGACCTACGGGCAGCGCTCCTCCTTCGCAAGTTTCCCACCGCCGCCTCAGTCCGCCTTTGTCGCCCGGTCCGCGGTCAGATTGTTCTTATAGATCGCGCCGCCCTTCATCACGAAAGCCGGCTTCTCCAGCAGGGCCACGTCCGCCAGCGGGTCGCCTTTCACTGCGATCACATCCGCAAAAAAGCCCGGCGCCACCTGGCCCACCTTTGTCTTCACTCCGATCAAATCCGCCGCGCTCGTCGTCGCGGACTGGATCGCCTGCATCGGCGTCAGTCCCCACTCCACCATCTTCACCATCTGCTTTCCGTTATCGCCATGCGGATACACACCCGCGTCTGTTCCGTAAGCGATCTTCACCCCCGCCTTTGCCGCTTTCCGAAAATTCTCCCGCTGCACCCGCCCCACCAGCCGCTCTTTCTC
The DNA here is from genome assembly GCA_963730385.1 of uncultured Verrucomicrobiae bacterium. Lineage (GTDB taxonomy): Bacteria > Verrucomicrobiota > Verrucomicrobiia > Chthoniobacterales > UBA10450 > JACCTI01. The sequence goes on along the minus strand of CAVSRQ010000010.1, from coordinate 1,264,785 downwards.
GATGATCTTCTCCGGGTAACCGAGCCGCCCGTATTCCGCCAGGATGTAATCGTCGTTATAAATATCGGCCACCAGCCAGGTGCCTTTCTCTTTCATTAATCGAATCCCTTCGTCGTCGATGAAGCTCCCATGCTCGATCGATGCCACTCCCGCCCGCACCGCCATCTTGATCGCCTCCGTCCCGTGCGCGTGCGCCGCCACCTTCCGTCCCCAAAGCGCCGCCTCCTCCACCGCCGCTTTCATTTCCTCCACCGAATACTGCGGCGCACCCACCGACTCCTCTTCCGAAAGCACTCCCGCGCTCGCGATCAGCTTTATCCAATCCGCCCCATACTTGATGTTCGTCCGCACCGCCTTGCGCACCGCCTCCGGCCCATCTGCCACCGATGGCGCCACCTCTTTGAACGAGAGATAAGGCGAAAAGCCATTCAAGTCCGCGTGGCCCCCAGTCGACCCGAGCGAAAGCCCCGCGCAGAAAATGCGCGGCCCTGCCACCGTCCCGGCGTTGATCGCATTCCGCAGCGCGATATCCACAAACTCACCCGCGCCCACATCCCGCACCGTGGTAAACCCCGCGTCCAAAGTGCGCCGCGCATAGATGTGCGCCGTCACCGCCACATCGATCGGCGACCGACGGAAGATGTCCTCGTAGTAATTCTTCGGCTGACTCGTGATGTGAGTGTGGCAATCGATCAAGCCTGGCAGCAGCGTCACGTCGCCCAGATCGATCACGCGCGCGTCGGCCGGCAGCCCTTTCGCCAGCTCCTCTGCCGCGCCCACCGCCTTCACCTTTTCGCCCTCGATCAAAACGGCCTGCTTCTCGCGCACCACTCCCGCTGCCGGGTCCAACAACCGCGCAGCTTTCAAGAGGATCACTTGCGGCGACTTCGGCGCTTCTTCGGCAGTCACTAGTGACGCGCTCGCAAAAGTAAAAAGAACGCCGAGCGAAGAGGGAAAGTCTCATGGCTGGAGAGTTAAGACGCAGCTCTGGCGCACGCAACCAACACCCAGCCCGACAGAATCACTTTCCAGCGAGACTCGAAAACAGCGCCGCGAAAATTTCAATCCCGTCCCACAGATTCTGCAGCCGAATGTTCTCATCCGGCGCGTGCTGATTATCATCGTGGTTCGCGATCGGCAAACCGATCACCGGCGTATCGTTAGGCTGTTGGAAAAGATACATCGGGATGCTGCCGCCCACCGTCGGTAAGCGCACCGGCTCGTGGCCGATCGCCTGTCATGACCCCGGCCACCTCGCGGGAAAGCGGGAGATCCAGCCCCGTCCGCGCCGGCGGATAACCACTTCCCCACTCCACCCGCACCAGGCGCGCGTGCTTCTGCCGCAGCTCCGCATCTGGCGTCTCGCGCACGATCTCATAACCCTGCGCCCGCAGATGCGCTTCCACCAGCGGCTTGATCGAATCCGGCGTCTGCGCCGGCACGAGCCGGAAATCGATCGAAGCCCGCGCTTCTGGTTGGATCGTATTCGACGCCTGCGCACCCACCCGGCCGGCTTCCAGCCCGCGCACATTCAACGCTGGCTGGAGCAGCAATTCATTCAACGGCTTCCCCTCGCCTTCGTTCCCCGCGATTTGAAACTCGCGCCGCAAATCCGCTTCCACATCCGGCACCTTCGCGAGCGCCTCTCGCTCCGCTGCCGACGGCGCCTGCACGTTGTCGTAAAAGCCCTTGATCAAAATCCGCCCGCTCTCATCGCGCATCGACGCGAGCAAATGCGCCAGCGCCGCCGCCGGATTCGGCACCCAATTTCCGTAGTGCCCATCATGCAAACCCTTCACCGGGCCGTAGACCGTCAGCTCCAGATCGATCGTCCCGCGCGCGCCGAAGTAGAGCAACGGTCGCCGGCTTTGATGCACCGGCCCGTCGCAGAGAATCCAACCATCGGAACGCACCGCGTCGGCATACTTCTCGAGATAAGCCGCGAGATGCGGCGAGCCCGCTTCCTCCTCCCCTTCGAAGACAAAACGCAGGTTCACCGCCGGTTGCACCTTCGCCGCCCGCATCGCGTCGAGCGCAGCCAGCATCGCCATGATCGGCGCCTTATCGTCGCCCGACGCGCGCGCATACATCCGCCACTCGGGATCGATCTTCTGCGCCTTCTCCCAATCGATGTCCTTCCCCGCCACATCCCGCATTACCGGCATCCACGGATCGCTCTTCCAGCGCGCCGCATCCACCGGCTGTCCATCGTAGTGCGCATAAAACGCGACCGTGCGCGTCGCCCCCGGCACCCGCCAGTCGGCCACTAACAACGGCGGCACGCCTTCCAATCGCAGCACTTGCACGGCGAGCCCGCGCTTCTCGCACATCGCACGCAACATCTCCGCATTGCGCTCGATGTTCGGCCGATCGCTGGCCACGTTTGGAATCTTTAACCAGGCCGCAAACTCCCCGAGAATCGCGCGTTCATGCTGCACCCGCCACGCGTTCGCCTTCTCCGCCAGCGCCGTTGGTTCGGCGGCCGACAACCGCGCGGCACCCAGCAAAACAACCAGCACGACCGGGATCTTCATTCTTCCCAAAGAGCCGCTGAAGGAATCCCTTCGCAAATACTTCCAACCGGGTCCTGTCCTCTGCGAGATTTATGAATCGCCCCTAGCGAAAGAGCAGCACACTCACCTCGCAGGTGCGCACCATCGTGGTCGTGGTGCTGCCGAGGATGAGATGACGGATCGGCGAATGACCGTGCGCGCCCATCACAAGGAGCTGGATGCCTTCGCGCTTGATCGCCTCTGCGATGACCGTTTCCGGTTCACCCGGCAAAGCATGAGTGGTCACGTCGAAACCGCCGTCGCGCAGCTTCCCCGCGGCTTCATCGAGATACCAACGCGCCTTGTCGTCCAGTTTTCCGGCGCGAAGAACGTGACAGGCGCAGCCTCGCAATAATGGATTCTCGAGCGCGAACTCGAGCGCGCGCGTGGCGCTCGGGCCGCCATCGTACGCAATCAGGAATCGCTCGATCGGTGTGAACGCACGCGCCGTGATCAGGACCGGCCGGACCGCGGTGCGAATGACGCGCTGGATGTTTCCGCCAAGATGGCCGGTGTTGAAATCGGCGTGGCTCCCGCGTTTGCCGAGCACGACGAGATCGAAGCGCGCTTCAAATTCTTCGAGCGTTTCCACGAGCGTGCCGTGACGCTGGGTGGCCGTGATCTCGGGAATGCCAGCGGCCGTGAGTTGCTGCCGCGCATCTTCGAGAATGGCTTTGCCTTTCAGGCGCGCCACCCGGCCTTGTGCTTCTTCGAGCTGCGTCAGCTCTTCGATCAAATGCGCGCTGGCGTCGAAACCAATCGTGCCACTCAGATCCACGCCGGATGCGCGCTCGCGGTGATGATCGATCACGTGGAGGACTTCGACGCTCGCGCTCATCCGCGCAGCCGCCCAGGCGGTATGCCCGTAAACGCTGGGCGCGTAGATCGAACCGTCGGTGCAGGCGAGGATGGCGGGCATGGTCGTAGGGCTAATGATCGAGCAAACGCTCGAGGGCTCCGGGTTTATCGTGCAAGCCGAGCCGATCAACGATCGTGCTGCTGGCGTCATTCAGGCCGATGATCTCCACCGCGGCGCCTTCCCGGCGAAACTTCAGCACCACTTGATCGAGCGCGCCGACGGAAGTGAGATCCCAAAAGTGCGCCTGGCTGACATCGATTCGCACGGTGGCGAGCGCTTCCTTGAAATCGAAAGCCGCGAGGAACTCCGGCGACGAGGCAAAGAAGATCTGGCCCTGCACGGTGTAGGTGCGCGTCTCGGCCGCGACCTCGAGTTCGCTCTGCACCCGGATGACCTGCGCCACTTTTCGCGCGAAGGAAAGCGCGCTCAGGAGCACGCCCACACCCACGCCCAGCGCGAGGTTATGCGTCCACACCACCACGACTACGGTCGCGATCATGACCAGGCTCGTGCTCTTCGGATGCACGCGCAGATTCCGAAACGAGGCCCACGAAAACGTGCCGATCGACACCATGATCATGACCGCCACCAGCGCGGGCATCGGGATTTGTTTCACCCATGGATTGAAAACCACGAGGAGCAAAAGGAGGAAGACACCTGCGGCGAAAGTCGAGAGTCGCCCGCGGCCGCCGGACTTAATGTTGATGACCGATTGCCCGATCATCGCGCAGCCCGCCATCCCGCCGAAAAATCCGGCGACGAAATTCGCGATCCCCTGTCCGGTCGATTCGCGATTCTTGTCGCTCGGCGTGTCGGTGAGATCATCCACGATCTGCGCCGTCATGAGCGACTCGAGCAGACCGACCGCGGCGATTCCGAGCGAGTAGGGCAACACAATCCAGAGCGTGCCCAGCGTCAGCGGCACGTCGGGCCAGAGGAACAGCGGGAGCGTGGAAGGCAACGCGCCCAGATCGCCCACGTGGCGCACGTCGAGTTTCCAGATCACCGAGACCACCGTCAGAACCAGGATCGCCACCAGCGGCGAAGGCACCGCTTTGGTCACGCGCGGCAGCAGATAAATAATCGCCAACCCCGCCGCCACCATCGCGTAAACCAGCACGCCCGCGCCTTTGAATTCCGGCAGCTGCGCGAGGAAGATCAGAATCGCGAGCGCATTCACAAAACCCGTGATGACCGAGCGCGAAACGAAACGCATCACGTTCCCGATTCGCGCCACGCCGGCGATCACTTGCAACACGCCCGTCAGCACCGTCGCCGCGAGCAGGTATTGCAGGCCGTGCTCCTTCACCAGCGTCACCATCAGTAACGCCGTCGCCGCGGTCGCAGCCGAGATCATCCCCGGCCGACCGCCAAAGATGGCCGTTAGCACCGCGATACAAAACGACGCGTAAAGCCCCACCTTCGGATCCACCCCCGCGATGATGGAAAACGCGATCGCCTCCGGGATGAGCGCCAGCGCCACCACGATGCCCGCCAGCAAATCGCCGCGGACATTCGAGAACCACTCTTTGTAGAAATTTGTGAACACGAAAGGGAAAGCGACGCAGGCAGGCGAACGCTCCATCGTTCAGGAAAAGAGATCGCCGACGCGGCAGATCGACCACCTGTGCTTTAGCGGCTCTCACCCCGCGTCGCAACCAGCGGCGGGGCGGCGCATTCATGCCTTCGAACGGTGCGCTTCCGCTGAGTCAGCGGCCTGCCGCCTTCTCAGCACGCTCGAGCAGACGCGGCGCTTTCATTCGCTCCGCCCATCCTGCGAACGCCGGCGTGGCGCCACGCCAGCGCAGCGTCTCGGCTTTCTTAAATAGCGGCGCGTCGGTGCGCAGCGTCGCCAGTTTCTTGAAGAGCAACGCGAGATCGCGCTGCTGGCCGAGAACGCCCGGTGGGAACTTCTCGATCGGCCCATGCTGATGCAAAAGCGTTGCCGCCGTCTTCGCGCCGATGCCCGCGATCCCGGGATAGCCATCCGCGGCATCGCCCACCAGCGCGAGCAGATCCGGGATAAGCTCCGGATCGACTCCGAACTTTGCGCGCACCCCCGCGGCATCGCGCACGATCTTTCGCCGCCCATCGATCTGCACCACGCGCTCCCCGCGCACGCATTGCGCCAGATCCTTATCCGGCGTCCAGATGGCAACCTTTTCCACCTTCTTATCCTTCGCCGCGAGATGCGCCGCTGAAGCCAGTGCATCATCCGCCTCCAGTTCCACCATTGGCCAGACCACCACCCCCATCGCCGCCAGCGCTTCCTCCAACGGCTCAAACTGCGCCCGCAACGCGCGCTCGATCCCAGCCCCGGTCTTATATCCTGGCCAAAGCTGATTCCGAAACGACTCGATCACGTGGTCGGTCGCAACGCCGACATGGGTGCCGCCGCCCTCGATGATTTGCAGAACAGATTGCAGCACCCCGACGACCGCGCCATGCGGTCGATCCACCCCTTTGGTGAACCGGCGCAAGCCATAGAAGTGACGGAAGAGCTCGTAGGTTCCGTCGACCAGGTGGACGATCATTTCGAGAGAGGCTAAGCCGCCTCACCTGGGAGCGAAAGATTACGGTCGAGTGCGCATCAGCGGATCTTTACCGGCCCAGAGCTGCGGCTTGGCGCGCGCGAGCATTCATGACATGCTCCCGCGCATGTGGCGGACCTTGCTCGGAATCGACTCGCAAACACGGACCGAAAAACGCGCCGCCGTCAACGGGCTGAACCTGTTTTTCGGAGCCTTGATCGGCGCGAATCTCGGCACGCTGGAGAATCTCGCGCTGCCCGATTACACCATCATCGTCATCATGGTTTGCCTGACCGTCCTCTACATCCAGCTCGCGCCCGTGGCGCGGCAGCGCTGGTTGTACGTGGTCATCCTGGCCTTTTATGTCGGCATTCTTTACCTCCTCCTGATGTCGCCCGGAGGCTTCCACCCTTTTGAGGATCGGCCGCGGCCGCAGCCGCACCTCTTCGTCACCATCTGTCTGTGGCTGGCCTCCGTGGCCTACATCGAACTCCGTCCCATGGCGAAGCCAGAGGGCAAAAGCAGGCCGGAGGTATAACGTCGATCGCAGATGACCGCTTGTTACCGGGCTAAATTCTCCGAGCCGGTGGCACTCGCACCAGCGTGAGTCCAGACGCCACGGGCACGGTCTCCAGCAAAAAGGTAGCCCACCACACCGAGAGAGTTCCCGCCCCAGGCGACGAAGAAGTCGTCCTCGATCCGGAAGCCGATCCCGTTGATCACGCCGCTTCCGACTTTCCATTGCAACTGATAGACGTCGCCCGTTCTCGTGATGATCGAGCTCGCCGCTGTAAATGTCTGGCGCGCCAAGGTTTTGGCCGGTGAGCCGATAGCTACCCTCGAGCGTTCCCGGAACGCCACCGCTCGCGCGTTCCATGCCATCGCTTTGATTCCCTCCAGCGCCGGAGGCCGTCCACGGGCCCTCCAGAGTTCCGTCTTTACCGATCTGGTAAAAGACGACGCCGAACGGTTCCTTGCTCCAGGCCGCGCAGAGCTTGTCCCCGCGCGCCAGACCGATGCCGGAATAGCTCTCCGTTCCCGTTTGCCACGTGACCTGATAGCGATCGCGCTGCGGCGTGAAGCGGACCGAACCCGTATACGCTGCGCCCGCCGGAGTGCGGCCTTCCGCGATGGTCCAGGTGCCCGCAAGCGGCGAGGGAGATTGCGCCGGTGACGGCTCCGGTAGTGGCGCGGGCGCGGCAGCTTTGACCGCCAATTCGCGCGTCTGAAAAAAATAGATTCCCGCGCCTAGCGCGAGCACCAGTAAACCGAGCGCGATGCCTCCGACCGACCGCGCCCAAGGTGCCGCGCCCGGCAGCGGAGCCACTACCGGCGCGTCGGAAGCCGGCGCGCCTTGCGGCAGGTCCTCGCTTTGCAGTTTTCGCAGCGTCGCCTCCAGCAGATCGATGTGCCGCTCCATCGGCGGGTTCACCGCATCGAGCCAATGCGTCTTGGAGAGGTAATAGGCCAGGCCCTTCTCCGGGAGCACATTCTCCACCCGGAAAGGCACGATCACATGCCCCAGACTAAACGCGCGATCGATCTCGCTTTTCACATGCCGGGATTGATTCGACCCGCTCGAGAAGACCAGCACCATCGAGAAGACCAGGACCATCGCCGTCGCCCGCTCCAGGGCGGCCGCGATCTGATCGCTGTAATCGCGACCTGGATTTACATCGCGCGGTGCGATCCAACAACGGAGACCCGCGCTTTCCAGTCGCGCGCAAATGGCATCCGCCACCAATTTGTCCCGCGAGGAATGCGACACAAAGATCAGCGGCTTTCGCGCAAGCTCCGTTGCCATTCCCGCAGCCTTAACTGTTCCCGGCTGCGCTGACGAGCCTTCTCGCGATCACGCGCACTCCCTGGCCTCGGCCAAGAAAAGCCTTAATCTCGAACTCCTCCAGTCCCGGCAGCCGAAGAGCAGGATTGCAGGGCCGAGGCGCGGCGGTAATATCCGACCGTGAATTCGTGCAACGCGTTTCGTTCCCTTCTTTGCCTGGCCATCATCACCACCGTCCTCGCCCCCGGCGCGCGCGCGGCGGTAAACGTGACCCAGCATCACAACAATCCCTCCCGCGACGGCCTCTTCGTTGATCCCGCCTTCACCCCAGCCAACGCCGCCAGCCTGACGCGCGACCTCGGCTTCGACGGCACCATCGTCGGCAACGTCTACGCCCAGCCGCTTTACGTGGAGGGCGGCCCGGGCGGGCGCGCGCTCGTCATCGCGGTCACGGAATCGAATAACGTCTACGCCCTCGATGCCATCACCGGCAGCATTGTTTGGCAACGTAACGTCGGCACGCCCATCTCCTCCGGTCTCCCTTGCGGCAACATCAGCCCGGTCGGCATCACCGCCACACCCGTGGTCGATCTCGCCTCGCGCTCGCTCTTCCTCGATGCCGAGACCACGCCCAGCGCAGGCGTTTTCCGCCACATGATCTTCTCGCTGAACGTGGACACCGGCGCGATCAATCCCGGCTGGCCGGTGGATGTAAACGCAGCTGTCCCCGGTTTCGATTCGTCAGTGCAAAGCCAGCGCGCGGCGCTCGCGATTGTGGGTAATACGCTTTACGTCCCCTACGGCGGACGCTTCGGCGATTGCGGCAGCTACCGCGGGCGCCTCGTGGGCGTGCGGATGGATAATCCCGCCAGCGTAACGCACTGGGCCACCTCGTCGTCGAAAGCCGGCGTGTGGGGCCCGGGCGGCGTGGCCAGTGATGGCGTGACTCCTTTTGTTACCACCGGAAACTCGAGCGGAACCGGCGGGGTTTGGGGCGGGGGCGAAGCGGTCATTCGTCTTCAACCCGGCCCGGTGTTCAGCGGGAACACGGCGGATTATTGGGCGCCGACCAATTGGCTCAGCCTCGACAATAGCGACACCGATCTGGGCGGCTCCGGCCCGATGCTCATCGACGTGCCGGGTGCGACGCCATCCGCCCTCGTTCTCGCTTTGGGCAAGGACGCGAAAGCCTACCTCCTGAATCGCGCGAACCTCGGGGGCATCGCCGCGCCTCTCACCTCCGCCACGGTCGGAAGCGGTTCGATTATTCAAGCCGCGGCCACCTATCGCACCGCGCAGGGCACCTTTGTCGCCTTCCGCGCCAATAGCAGCACCCTCACCGCCTTCCGTATCACCGCCACTGCCCCGCCCGCGATCACGAGCGGCTGGACCGTGAGCCAGAGCGGACGCGGTTCACCCTTTGCCACCACCACGGGAGCCGGAAGCAACGCGATCGTCTGGGTCGTCGGCGCGGAAGGGTCGCAGCGTCTGCATGGTTATAACGGGGACACCGGGGCGGTGATCTACAGCGGCGGCGGGACGAGTGAGCTCATGACCGGCACGCGTCGCTTCAACACCGGCATCGCCGCGCGCGGCCGCATTTACGTGGCCAACAACAACAAAGTCTACGCCTTCCAGATGGCCAATGTCCCGCCCGCTCCTACCAGCGTGGTCTCGCGGAAAGTGCACGGTGAGGCCGGCGCGCTCGATATCGCCTTCCCCTCACCGGCACGCCCGGAATTGAATCCCGCTCGGGCGGGACTACCGGTGATCACTCGCTTGTCCTTACCTTCGCGGCACCCGTCACCGTTACGGGCGACGTGCAGGCGCAGATCACCGCCGGCGAAGGCGCGGTCATCGGCAGCGGCGGCATCAGCAACGGCGGCGTGGTCAGCGTGAGTGGGAACACCGTCACCATTCCGGTAACGAATGTGCCGAACGCGGCCACCACCCGCGTCAAGCTCGTCGGCGTGACGGATGGCTCCGCTTACGGTGACCTCACCATCCCGCTCAGCGCGCTCGTGGGCGACGCCAATGCCAGCGGCGGCGTCAGCTCGGCCGATATCGCCATGGTAAAATCCCAGGCCGGGCAGACTCCCGGCCCCGGGAACTTCCGCGCAGATGTGACCGCCAACGGCACGGTTAACGTCGGCGACGTGGGGTTGGTAAAATCGTCCACCGGCACCGGCCTGTGACCGGCTTCCGCCTTCACCTCGTCGGTCTCGCGGCCGCGACCTTATCGCTCGCCAGCGCGTCCGCGACCAAGCCCGCGTTCTTTGATATCTACGTCAGCAACGAACGCTCCGGCGACATCTCCGTCATCGACGGTCAGACGAACGCCGTCGTCGCCACCTTCCCCGCTGGGAAACGTCCGCGCGGCATCCAGAGCGCGCCGGACGGCAAGCGGGTTTACGTCGTCTTGAGCGGTTCGCCGCGGATGGCTCCGGGCGTGGAGACAGAGCGCCCGCCCGCCGATAAATCAGCCGATGCGCTGGCGGTGATCGATCCCGGCGCCCGCAAAGTGGTCGAGCGTTGGCGGGTCGGTTCCGATCCGGAGCAATTCGCGCTCAGCCGTGGATGGGAAGTTCGCCTTTGTCGCCAATGAGGACGACGCCAGCGCCTCCATCATCGATCTCAATTCCGGTCTCGCCCGCGGCAAGGTCAAGGTCTCGGAAGAGCCGGAAGGCGTCGGGGTCAATCCTCACACCGGCGAGGTCTGGGTCGCGTGCGAAGATAAGGGCGACGTCTTTGTCTTCGCGCCTCTCGAGCAGCGCGTCACCGCCCGTGTCGAGGTGGGCGGACGTCCGCGCACGATCGCCTACTCTCCGGATGGTCGGCGTGCCTATGTGGCCTGCGAGACCAGCGGCGACGTCGCGGTCCTGGACGGCGTCGCGCCGAAAGTCATCCGCCGGATTCAATTACCGAAAGGCTCGCTTCCAATGGGGACCGCGCTCTCGCCCGACGGTCGCGAACTTTACGTCGCCACCGGCCGGGGAAATCACGTCGCCATTATCAATACCGAGACAAACGAGGTCGCAGCGATGGTGCCGGTGGGCCAGCGCGCCTGGGGCCTGGTCGTAAGCCCGGACGGTTCCCGTCTCTACACCGCGAACGGCGGCTCGAACGATGTCTCCGTGGTTGAGATCGCGACCCGAAAAGAGATCGCCCGAATCAAAGTCGGCGACGGTCCCTGGGGTCTCGCGATCGTCCCGCGCCCGTAGCGCCAGGCGTGGATTTAGAGCTGCCAGCGCACCTGCAGCGAGACCAGTCTCGGCGCGCCGATTGAGGTTAAACCTGTCGCCGATTTCCCGGTCTCGATCTCCTGATCGAAAAGATTTTCCACGCGCAACGCCGCGCTCACCTGCGCGGAGACCTCGTAGCGCACGGCAGCATCCACCGTCGTAAAAGGCGCGAGCGTGCGGGAGTTCTGATCGTCTTCAAACTGGCGATCGCTGTAGCGCATCTGTGCATTGAGAAACCACTTCGGCAGCGGCGACCACTCCACCCCACCGGTCAAAACGTGCTCGGGCGTTTGCGCAAGCAGGTTGCCGATCAGCGCCGCATCATCCGCCTGCTCGATTGTGGGCCGCGTAAATAAATAGCCGGCCCGGAGGCGCAGCGAAGGGTGCACCTGCCACTCCGCCGTGCCTTCGAAACCCGGCGCCGTCACCAGCTCGATGTTCCGCCGCTGCCGCAAGACTCCGCCCGCCGGCACAAACCCACCGGGATTAAAAGTGCCAGGGCCGACGCCAATCGTGATGTTGCCCACTGCGTCCTCCAGGCGATTGAGGAAGCCGGTTCCCGAGAGCCGGAAGGTGGGTGTGACCTGCCACTCCAGCGCCACTTCCCCGCCTAACAAGTGCTCGGGCCGCAAGGCCGCGTTTGCCTCCGTGATGTCGTTCCCGACCCGGAAGGGACGGTAAAGTTCATTCAAGGTGGGCACACGGAAGCCGCTGTAAAACGCCCCGCGCAGCGCCAGCGTCTCCGTTGTTTGCAGACGCGCGCCGAGGCGTCCGTTAATTTCATTCCCGTTGCGATCGGCGAAGCGGGAGTCGGTCAGGACCGCCCCGGTGGCGCGCTCCGTCTCTTTCCGGAAACCATCCGTGAGCGACCAATGATCGAGTCGCACGCCACCCACGATGGTGGCGCGCGAGGAGAGCGCCCACGTATCCTCCGCGAAGAGGCCCGCAAACGTTTGCGTCCCGCCAGCCTCGCGCAGACGGCGAAAGGCGGTGCCGTTCCAAAGAAAATGCTCGTTCGTTTCGCCCTCCACGCCACGCCCATCCGCGCCCAGAAGGAAACGATGTTCGCCCAGCGCCATGCTCCAGACTGCACTCCCGCCCATCGCTTCGGCCGGCACATGAAATTGATCAAGCGCCGGCGTCTCCAGATCGCGCGCGAGATTAACCGAGCTGAAAGTCGCCCGGAAACGCCGTCGCTGACCGTAGCCACTTAGCTGCAACTCCGCCTCCTGCGCGGAAAAGCGTCGGGTCAAAACCACGCTTAAATCGTCGCCCCGGCTTTCGTTTTGCGTCAGCTGCGTTCCGTTCTCGCGTTCCTCCTCAAACCCACGACCACGCACGCGCACCGACGTCTCCCGATCGATCTGCCACTCCGCTTGCAGATCGATCAGCCGGGATTCCACATTGGCGCGAGTGTCGACCGGGCCGCGTTGTCCCGCCGCGAGGACCGGATATCCGCCGGTGGAAAACCATTCCGCCTGCAGCCCCGCGGCGAGAGGACCGCTTTTAAAAGTGGCAGCCGCAGAAGCAGCGTAAGTCTCCTCGTTTCCGATCGATCCCTCCAAGCGCCGCAGCGGTCGCATCGAGCGGTTTCGAAACGAGAAAGATCGTACCCGCCAGCGCGGCATTCCCAAACAAGCCCGCGCCGCCGCCCGGTTGCACCAGGACGGATTGGATCGCGGCCGGCGCGATCTGACTCCAGAGAACGTAGCCGGCAAACGGATCGTTTAACGGGACGCCATCGAGGAGGACCAGAGTGCGGCCGGCGCCGCTCGGTCCGAAATTGCGCAGCGTTACTCCCTGCGTGGTGGGGTTGGCGGCGCGGCTGCCATTCCTTCGGAAGAGGCTAAAGCCCGGGACTTGCGCGCGCAGGATATCATCGAGCCGCTGTTGCGGCGCTCGCTGCAACCCGTCGCCTTCCAGCACTGCGAGGCTGAAGGGTGCGGTGGAGGTGGCATCAGGCAGGCGATCGGCCTGCACAACGATGCGCTCAGTCCTCGCCTCCTGGGCCGAGAGGCTGCCCGCGAAAAACTCCAGGCTCGCGAAGACGATGAACGCGCGAAAAAGCCTCACGAAAAATCTCGATCCGCGGCGGCGGTCGTCGTTCGCAGGGAGACGCAAGGCCGCTAGACCTCAGCCGCTTCCAGGAAACCTTCCAACTGCCGAATGCGTGTCGGGTGCCGCATCTTCCGCAGCGCCTTCGCTTCGATTTGCCGGATGCGCTCGCGCGTAACGCGAAATTGCCGACCGACTTCTTCCAGCGTCCGGCTGTAGCCATCCACCAAACCGAAACGCTGCTCCAACACCTGACGCTCGCGCTCCGTCAAAGTCTCGAGCACATCCTTGATCTTCTCTTTCAAGAGCACGATCGCGGTCATGTCGCTCGGATTTTCCGCGCCCTTGTCTTCGATGAAATCGCCGAAGTTCGTCTCTTCGCTTTCGCCCACGGGAGCCTGAAGCGAGATCGGCTGCTGCGCCATTTTCAAGACCGCGCGCACGCGATCGACGGGCAGCAGGATTTCCTCCGCCACCTCTTCCGGCGAAGGTTCGCGCCCGTACTCCTGCACGAGCTGCTTCTGCACCCGCATCAACTTATTGATCGTCTCGATCATGTGCACCGGGATGCGAATGGTGCGCGCTTGATCGGCGATCGAGCGCGTAATGGCCTGCCGGATCCACCAGGTGGCGTAGGTGGAAAATTTGTAACCGCGGCGATACTCGAACTTCTCGACCGCCTTCATCAAACCCATGTTCCCTTCCTGGATCAGATCGAGGAAAGAGAGGCCGCGGTTTGTGTATTTCTTGGCGATGGAAATGACCAGCCGCAGATTGGCCTCCACCATTTCGGTCTTGGCGCGAAGGGCCTTTTTCAACCAGCCCTTCAAATCTTGATACTGCTCGGCGTATTCTTCGAGCGAAAGCCAGAGCACGATTTCGAGCGCGCGCGTTTTCTCAGCGAGCGGAGAGCGGGCGCCGTTTTCGCGCGGATGTTTCACCAGCTCAGTCTTCAGATTGGTCAGCAGGAGGAACTGCTCATCCGCGAGATTCACAAACTCCTCCGTCACCTTCTGCTTGAAATAAAATTTCGGATAAAGCTTCTGCAACGCGGCGACCGATTTCTGGAAAGCCTTCAGCTTTTTCGGATCGGGCCGATGCGTTTCCAGCAGGCTGCCGTATTGCTGCGTGGTCGTGACCCGCAGCTTGGCGATCTGTTTGCAGAGCTGCGGGAGCAACTTCATGTAACGCTCCCGGCTCTCGATTTTTTTGTCGAGAATCACCCGGTCAAAGCGCTCGCCGCCTTCCGTGAGTTTCGCGGCCAAATCGAGGTGCGCCTGCGCGATGAAACCGAAGCGATTGATCATCCGCTGGACCATGGCCTCCGCCTCTTCGATCCGCTTGGAAATCTCGACTTCCTGCTCACGGGTCAGCAGCGGCACCTGCCCCATCTGCTTCAGATACATCCGGACGGGATCGTCCAGGATATCGAGCTTTGCCTCGGGCTTTTCTTCTTCCTCTTCTTCGTTGTCCTTCTTCCCGTCCTTATAGCGGTCAACTTCCGAGGCCTCGATGATATCGATCTCCATCCGGCGCAGCCGCGTCAGGATGGTGTCCAGCTCATCGGCATCCGTCACCTCCGCGGGCAGTGCTTCGTTTAAGTCATCGAAAGTGAGGTAGCCCTGCTCCTTCGCCAGCTTGATCAGCTCGCGGATACGACCCTGGATGTCGCCCGCGTTCGCCGCCAGAACCATGGGCGAGGTCAAATCCGTCCGGGGAGCGTCGTCCACCCGCGTCGGCGCCGGCGAAGTCTTCTTCGCTGCCTTGGCTGGCTTTGCCACCTTGGCTGCTTTTGCTCCTTTCGCCGGCTTCTTTACCTTGGCTGCGGGACGCTTCTTCGCGAGAGCGGCTTTCTTCTTCTTCGCAACTTTCGGCGCCGGACGTGGGGGGGCCTTTTTTCCGACAGGACGGGCTGATGACATGCTTTTTGCGTGCGGTGCCAAGTCTTGGTGCTCTAAGAAGTGCTGCGTTTCCAAACCCTGATCGGCCCCTGATTTTCCCACCCTCTCAGCCAACAATTACTGGTCGAGCACAGGGGCGGGCGAAATCGCCGAAAAGTCAGCGAGTTGCGCCTTTAGGTCAACAACTCGTTTCTGCAAACGCGTCATCTCACCTGCACTAAGTTGTGGAATCCGCATTCGCCCCTCGGCGATCTGGAGCTGGCGCCGCACCACCGCTTGCCGCAGCCCCTTCCAAAAGCCGCGCGCGACTTCCGCGGCATTCGGCGGGACCCGTTCCGCCAGCCACGCAGCCACGAGCGACTCTTCGCCCGGCGGGAGGCTGGCCATGAAACGGTTGACCGAGGCCGGCTCGTCCGGACGGATGTCGCTCTCGAGAATTCGCAGGAGCATTTCGGCATCCGGAGTTTCCGCCAGCAGCGCGCGCCAATCTTCCGCCAGCAAAACCGCACGCGCCTCCGAGTCGCGAAGGGAGAGCAAACAAAGCATCGCCACATCGTGCCGGGGCGGACGCATTGGTGCCGTCGCCGCGGGACCGCCCGATACCTCGTCGCGCGTCTCCGTGCGAAAGCTGCGCGCCGGCTTCTTCAACAGCGCTTCGAAGTCTTGCGCCGTGACTCCGATGCGCGCGGTCACGCGGCTCGCCACTTCCGCGCGCATGATCGGGTCGTGCACCCGCCCCACCGTTTCCGCCATGCGACGGGCGAGTTGCATCCGGCCGCCCATCGCGGCCAGGTCCGTCCCGGAAGCCTCGCGCTCGATCCAGTAATCAAAAAAATCGCGCGCGCTTTCGATCCGATTCTCAAACTCCGCGCGTCCCCGGCTGCGCACGATCGAATCAGGATCCTCCCCCGCCGGCATCTCCGCGATCCGCACCAGTAGATCATTCTGCAGCAGCGATTCCAGCGAGCGCTCCGCCGCCTTTTGCCCCGCGGCATCCGCGTCAAAACAAAGGACCACGCTCTCGACGAAGCGTTTCAAAATCCGCGCCTGCTGCTCGGTGAAAGCCGTCCCCTGCGGCGCGACCACATTGGTAATCCCCGCCTCGAAAAGCGTGATCAAATCCAACTGCCCCTCGCAGACGATCGCGCTTCCAGCCTCGATCAGCGCCCGCTTCGTTTTGTGCAGGCCGAAGAGGACATTGCCTTTGCGGAAGAGCGGAGTTTCCGGCGAGTTCAGATACTTGGCCGTCTCCGCATCACTGCCCAAAGTGCGCCCGCTGAACGCGATCACCTCCCCCACATCATTGCAGATCGGGAACATGATCCGTCCGCGGAAACGATCGTAGACATCGCCGTCCGGCCGATCTTCATCACGCGGCTTCACCAATCCGCTCTGCGCGATTTCCGCGCGTCGATAGCCGCGCTCCTTCGCCCATTTGAGCAGCGAATCCCACGTATCCGGCGCATAGCCGATCTGCCAGCTGGCGGCTACGTTCCGGTCGATCCCCCGCGCCTTCAGATAATCCCGAGCCGGCTTGGCCCATTCCCGTTTCAGGAGATTTTCGTGGAACCACTCCGCTGCTTCCGCGTGCAGCTGCAGCAAGGTCTGGCGCGTCTCTTGTTGCCGATCGCTGCTTTCGTCCCCGGAGCCGCGCTCCTCGATCACGGTAATCCCGGCCCGCGCCGCTAATTTTTTCACCGCCGAAGGGAAATCGAGATGCTCGTAATCCATCACGAAACGAAAAACGCTTCCGCCCACCCCACAGCCGAAGCAGTGAAACGATTGCCGCTGCGGGCTGACCGTAAACGACGGCGATTTCTCCTGGTGGAAAGGGCAGAGCGCTTTGTAGCTCGACCCCGCGCGCTTCAACGGAAAATACGAGCCCACGACTTCCACGATGTCGTTGGCAGCCGCGATTTGCTCGATGGTTTGTGTGGGGATGCTGCCCATGCGTTCGCTTTTGGCTCGTCTGCCGCGCGGCGGGTGGCAAATTAAATGCGGCCGGGCGGCCCCGCCACCGTAACCTTTACTCCATCATGAAAGCGTTTCTCCTTTCGCTCCTCCTCGCAGCCAGCCTTGTCCCCGCCGCATTCGCGGCAGAGCCGAGCGACGAGATTCGCCAGGGCTCCATCGTAGTCGTGCCCCTCGAAGGCGAGGTCTCGCAGCCGATGTTCTATTTCCTTCGCCGCATTTTGAAAAACGCGGAGAGCAAAGGCGCTGCGGCCGTTATTTTTGAGATGAACACCTACGGCGGTCGGCTGGATAGCTCAGAAGAAATCACCAAGCTGCTCAATCGCTCGAACCTCCCCACCTACACTTTCATCAATACCAACGCCGGGTCCGCCGGCGCGCTTATCGCGCTCGCCACCCGCCATATTTACATGGCGCCTGTCAGTGCGATCGGCGCCGCCGCGCCGATCAAATCTTCCGGCGAAGATCTGGGCATCACCGCGCGCGACAAAACGATCTCCTACTGGTCCGCGCTCATCCGCGGCTCGGCCAATCGCAACAGCCACAATCCCGACGTGGGCGAAGCGTTCATGGACAAGGAGAAGGAAGTAAAAATCGGCGATCGCGTTATTCATGCGAAGGGCACCGTGCTCACGCTCACCGCGCAGGAAGCCGTCATGCGGATCGATGGGAAGCCAGTTCTGGCAGCGGGCATTGCCTCTTCCGTTGAGGAACTGGTGCAGAAGGCCGGCCTCCAGGGTCCGGTCGTTAGGGTAAAGCCCGCCGGCTTCGAGCGTCTCGCCTCCTGGATCACCGCCCTGGCGCCGCTGCTCCTGCTCGGCGGGATGCTCTTTGCCTATCTGGAATTTAAAATCCCCGGCGCGGGCGTGCCGGGAATCCTCGCGGCCGTTTGCTTCGGCCTGTTCTTTCTCGGGCATTACTTCGCCGGGCTGGCGGGCTGGGAAGTGGCAGCGATCTTCATCCTCGGCGTCATCCTCGTGCTAGCCGAGGTCTTCATCTTCGCTCACTCCACCATTCTCATCGGCGTGCTCGGCGCTTTGCTCATGCTGGGCGCTCTGCTCTGGGCGATGATCGATCGTTATCCGGGGCAGCGCTTTCTCCCGACTGGCAGTATGCTCACCGTGCCCGTTATGAATCTCCTCATCGCTCTGGTGGCCGCTGTCGTCGGCATCGCACTCCTCGCGCGCTTTCTCCCGCGCACCACGCTTTACCGGCGTTTTATTCTTTCCGCCGATATTCCCTCTGGGCCTTCCCTGGCTGGCGCAGAGCGCAACTTCATCCCCGCCGTGCGGGTGGCACCGGGCACGCTCGGAATCGCGCTCACCACTTTGCGCCCCAGCGGCAAAGCGCGGTTCGACGATCATGTCCTCGATGTCGTGACGGAGGGTGATTTCATCCCCGCCGAAACCGCCATTTCGGTCATCTCGACTGATGGGATGCGCACGGTGGTGAAAGCGCATGGCGACGTGGCGTAAAGACGCCGCCGTTTAACGACGTCCATGCAAACGACTCTTCTCACGCTCCTCTTCGCCGCCATTCTCCTGTTTCTCGGCCAGCGCGTTTACTGGCTTTTTGTCGCCGCGATTGGATTTGTGGTGGGGATGGATCTGGCCACGCGCTGGATCACCGGGCAGCCGGCCTGGATCATTCTCGCGGTCGCTATTCTGGCCGGCCTCGTGGGCGCTCTCCTGGCCATCTTTTTTCAACGGCTGGCGGTCGGGTTGGCCGGATTTTTTGCCGGCGGCCAACTGGCCTTGCTCGCGCTCCCGAATCTCGGTTACCCGACCTCCGATCAATTCGCGATGGTGGCGTATGTGGTCGTGGGAATCCTGGCTGCGATTCTCGCGATCGTGCTCCTTGATTGGGCGCTGGTGATTCTCTCGGCCTTGATCGGCGCTGCCATGATCGCGCAATGGGCGGTGGAGCCACCCGGGCTGCGGGCTTTGGTTTTCGTTGTGCTCTTCGTTATCGGAGCGGCGGTGCAGGCGTCGATGTTACGCCGACGCCGGAGCGTGGCGAGCTAGTCCGGCCCGCTATCCACCCGCGACCACGCGAATAAATTCGACCCGGTCGCCTTCCGCAAGAACGCGTCCAGTCCACTCGCGCAGATGCAAGGCCAGGCCGTTATGCTCAATCAGAATGCTATTTGGCTGAAGCCCAAACTGCTGCGCGAGACCTGCGACCGTCTGGCCTTCGGGCGTCTCGGCGGCCTCGCCGTTTAACCAGATTTTCATACGGTGAGGAGCGCCTGATCCCAGTCCTTCCAGACCGTGTCCAGCCCACGGCGGCGAAGCGTGGCAACGATCTCCGCCGGCGAGCGCTCGTCGCTGATTTCAAACTGCCCGGTGGCCAGCTGATCCTCCCCTTCCTGAAACTCTGGCGCCACGATCCGTCCGCGCACGGTGCGATGCACATTCGCCGCACCCTGCCCGGTGTAGCCGCCTGGTTCCGTGTGGCTGCCTGCGCTCATCATCGTGATCCCCAGAGGCACGAGCGCGTCCCGGAGCGATGCCCGCTCGCGCGTGCTCAGGACGATGCCGACCTGCGGAAAAGTAATGCGAAACGCACAGATGAGTTGGGCCAGTTCACGGTCATCCATGGTGAAGGCTGGCTCGAACCCGCCCGCGGCCGGGCGCAGACGGGGCAGGCTCACACTGATCTGCGCCTGCCAGCAACGCTTGAGCAAATACTCCACATGCGCCGCGAGTGCGACAGCCTCAGTAGCCCATGGAGCCAGTCCGAAAAGCGCGCCGATTCCCAAACGCCGGAAGCCCGCTTCGTAACCGCGCACCGGGCAATCCAGCCTCCAATCGAAATCGCGTTTCGGTCCCGAGGTATGCATCGTTGCATAAACCTCCCGGTCGTATGTCTCCTGATACACCACCAATCCCTCCGCCCCCGCTTCCACCAGCGGTCGGTAGTCCTCCGTCTCCATCGGTGCGACCTCGATCGAGATCGACGAGAAATCGGGCGCCAACGCTCGCACGCAATCGCTCAGGTAGTTTCCGCTAACGAATTTCGGATGCTCACCAGCCACGAGCAGAATCTGGCGGAATCCTTCCGTCGCCAGATGGCCCGCTTCCGCCAGGACCTGGTCGTGTTCGAGCGTGACCCGCAAGATCGGGTTATCGCGCGAAAAGCCGCAGTAGCTGCAATTATTGATGCACTCGTTTGAGAGGTAGAGCGGCGCAAAGAGCCGCATGGTCCGACCGAAATTTTGCCGGGTCAGCATTTGCGCTTCACTGGCCATCGCCTCCAGCTCGGCATCGGACTTCGACGCCAGCAGACGCTCAAAGCGGCGAATCGCTGGTGATTTCTCGCGGGCAAGAGAGTCGAGCACGGGAGAAAATGACATGGCGTTAGTTTCGGGGCTTGCCGGCCTGTTCGCAAACTTCGCCGGCTCAACGAAGCCTCCGAAACTCCAGCCGTTCTGTAAGTCCCTCTCGATGATGGGGTGTCGCGCCTCCCTTTCCGCGCTACGGTGACCGTTATGGGTGAGCCACGCATGCTACCACTTCCAGCCCGGCCCTCGGTGTCCGATCACGAGATGGCTCGCCGCGCAGGCGAGTTCTACGCCGAAATGAATTCGCGCCGAACGATCCGCGATTTTTCTGCAAAGCCGGTGGCGCGAGAGGTGATCGAGAGCTGCCTCAAAGCCGCCAGCACAGCGCCGAGCGGCGCGAATCTCCAGCCGTGGCATTTTGTGGCAGTGAACGACCCGGAGCTGAAACGTGAAATTCGGATCGCGGCCGAATTAGAAGAACGAGAATTCTACCAGAAACGCGCGCCGCAGGAGTGGCTGGCCGCTCTCGCGCCCTTGGGCACGGATCCGCGAAAGCCGTTCCTGGAGGTCGCGCCTTGGTTAATCGCGATTTTTTCCCAACCCTTCCGCCTCAATCCCGATGGCACCCGGATGAAACATTACTACGCCACCGAGTCGGTCGGGATCGCGACCGGTATTCTGGTGGCCAGCCTTCATCGAGCCGGACTCGCCACCCTCACGCACACGCCCAGTCCCATGGGTTTCCTCAACTCCGTCCTCCAGCGCCCCGTGCATGAGAAGCCCTTCCTTCTCTTGGTAGTCGGCCATCCGGCCGAGCAGGCGCAAGTGCCGGATATCAAACGCAAGGCTCTCGGAGAAGTCGCCTCCTTCCTCACCGTCTAGAAACAAAAACGCCGGGAACACATACAGTGTTCCCGGCGCTCTGTTTTTAAGCTTTTCGCTCGATTAGAACGCGAAGTTCAAACCGGTCCGCACTTGCAGGAAGTCGTTCTCCCCACCTTCGAGGTGGTTGAAGCTGATGTCGTTCAGGAGGCCGATACGAGGGGTGAAGCGAACTTCGAACCCGGCGCCGTATTGAGCCATGAAACGTCCATCATCATCTCCACGGCGATCGCCGAGGAAATTAGCATTGCCACGACCGACAGTGGTATCACCGCCGCCGAAGATGCCGCCAGCGCCCACCCAGGCGTAAGGAGCGACCCGGCTGCAAGGGATCGGGTAACGGAAGGTGAACGTTCCGAGCACGCCGCCCGCGAAGTCGTTGTTGCTATCGTCATCACCGAGGTTCCGCACTGGATTATCATCCTGGTCCAGCGAGAGACCGAAGCCCTGGATACCAACGCCGAAATAACGGCGGAAGAAGTACTTCACGTCGAGAGCGCCACCCCAGGCGTGATCCACGCCAAGGTAACGATCATCGCGGTAGTTATTCGTGGTCGGTGCGTAGACGCCCGAGATACCGACATTCCATTCGTTGTCCGCATACCACGTTGGGCATGGGGCTGGTGCGATTTGCTTCATCTCTTTGCTGCTGGTGTAGGTCTCCGTGCCGGCATACGCAGCCGAGGTGACCATTGCCAGTGCGCAAAGGGTCAAGGTAAGTTTTTTCATTTGTTTGCTCCTGTTTGTTTTTTGGTTAAGGCCGAACTCCCTGCGGTGCGTCGGCGAACACCCCCCAACCCCGCAGCTACTGCGTGTTTGGTTCGGCGCATTGTTGCACAGAAAAAGAATCCTTCCAGCAAGTTTTTCTTGCTCTTTTCCTGGGAATGACTTCCACCCCGAAAACGGCGTCTTCCGTTAAGGCTTTAATTCCGCACCCGACGCAGCATCGGTCACGGTGAATTTTTCATGATGATAGGCCGGGTCCGGGCGGAAGAGGAGTCGGCCTGCATAGCGCCGTTCCAACTCCACCAGCAACTCCTCGTCCTCTTCTTTCAGCCGCTTCAAGACATCCGGATTCAGGATCACGCGGATCTCATGCACCGTGTCCTGGTATTTCCGCATCACGGTATTGAGGGTGCGATGAAGCTCCACGCTCGTCGTCATGGAAGTCTTCACCACCCCGCGACCCTGGCAGTAGGGGCAGTTTTCGTAAATCGAATCGCTCAGGCTTTCCTGCGCCCGTTGCCGGGTCATCTCCATCAATCCCGAACGCGGACAGTTGCAGGACATGCGTCTTGGCCTTGTCCCGCTTCAGCCGCTCGCGCATCAAATTATAAACCGCCTGCTGATCTTTCCGGCTCTTCATGTCGATGAAATCGCCAATGATGAGCCCGCCGATATTCCGGAGCCGCAACTGCCGCGCGATCTCATCCGCTGCTTCCAGATTCGTCTGCAGGATCGTCTTCTCCACGTCGCGCCCGCCCTTATTCCGGCCCGTGTTCACGTCGATAGCGACCAACGCCTCCGTCTCGTCGATCACGATATATCCGCCGCACTTCAACCAGACCTGGCGGTGAAAAGCGTCGTCGATTTGCTTTTGAATTCCGAACGTCTCAAAGACCGGCGCCGCTCCGTCATAAAATTGAATGCGATTGCGCGCCCGACGCGAAATCTGCCCCACCATCTCGTTCATCCGATCGATCGCCGGTCGGTCATCGCAAATCACCTCGTCGATTTCGTCCGTCAGGAAATCACGCACCGTGCGATCGACCAGATCCGGTTCCTCAAATACCCGGCAAGGTGCGCGCTCAGTTTTGATCGCTTCCTCCACCTTCGTCCATTGATCGATCAGGAACGCCAGGTCACGCACGAAGTAGCGCGCCCGCTGCCCTTCACCCACCGTCCGAATGATGACGCCGATCCCGTCTGGGATTTCCAGTTGCCGTAGAATTTTCCGAAGCCGGTCGCGCTCCTTTGGATCCTCGATCTTGCGCGAGATGCCGCTCCGCTCGCTGTAGGGCATGAACACGAGATAGCGTCCGGCGAAGCTCAGGTTCGTGGTCACGCGCGGCCCTTTCGTCCCGATCGGCCCTTTGGTCACCTGCACGATGACCTCGCTCCCGACCGGATAAATGTTCGGGATATCCTTCGCGGTGATTCGCTTTTTCGACGGCCCGCGTTTCTCCGGTCGATCGATTTCCTCGATCCCGCTATCGAGCGCAGCCGGGATTGCATCCCAGAAATGGAGGAAGGCGTTTTTTTCGAAACCGATGTCGACGAACATCGCCTTCAACCCCATCTCGATGTTCTTAACCTTCCCTTTGTAAACGCTGCCGACGATGTTGCGGGAGGTATTCCGCTCGACGCTATACTCCTCCAGCCGGCCGTTCTCGAGGAGCGCCACGCGCCGCTCCAATTTCTCCACACTGATGACGAGCTTGTTGCCCGTCTTGCGCGGGCCGAGGCCCAAAATTCGTTTCACTTGATCTATCATAAATTAGGAAGGGTTGTGCGATCGAGCACACGCGCGGTGGGGCGTCGAGTGGGGGCGTGGACATGATCAATTAGTTGGAGCCGCGCTGTCCCGAACGCCGCGCAGGCGGCGGGGTGGCTGGCGGAGTGGCTGGCCGTTTTGGGCCAAAGAGTCTTTCGAAAAAATTCGGCTTTCGTTGCGGAGCGGGTGGGGCCACCGGGCGAGCCCGAACGGCGCGTTGCGCCCGTGGAGCCACGCGACCGCGAGCATCCGCCTCCGGTTCCACGTCCGGCACGGCATCGGCGCCTGCCATCTGAATGCTGGCTTGCTGGGAATCGCCGGGGTTCTCTTCGTCTTCGCTGGTTAAAGTGGGACCCGCGTCGGTGTAGCCAACTTCTTCGAGGAACCGGAACGGATTGGGACTTAAAGCGGGATCGAGCCAGGCCACCTTTTGCTCGAAGCGGCCTGCATCCATCGCCAGCGTCCGCTCCAGAATTCGGTTCGCGATCGGAGCCGCGACCGCGCCTCCACCTTTCCCGCCCTGCACCATCACCGCGATCGCATACTTCGGATTTTCGAATGGGGCAAAGGCGCCGAACCAGGCAATCGTGTCGCTCTTCCCATCGGTCATCGCCTGCGCCGAGCCGGTTTTGCCCGCGACCTCGACGCCGTTGATGCGCGCCCGTCCGCCCGTGCCGCCTCCTTCGTTCACCACTTTCCACAAGCCTTGCCGCGCCAGCTGAATCTGCTCCGGCGTGAAATCCGTCCGCAGATCGCCATGGATCTTCGGGCGCTGGGAAATCACCGGCTGGCCCTTCGCATCCAACAACGGCCGGCCCTCCGTCGTGACCACGTCTTTAACCAGCCGCGGGAAATACGAGACGCCACCATTGGCCACGGTCGCGTAGACCATCGCCAGCTGCAGCGGACTGACCAGGACGTAACCCTGCCCGATCGAGACATTGGCCGTGTAAGCGGAACTCCAGCGTTCCCGCGGATAATGCACCTTCATCCAATCCGGGCTCGGGAGCACGCCCGCCTGCTCGTTCGTCAACTGCACACCCATGGCCTGGCCCAGGCCCAGCGTCTTGCCGGTCTCCTCGATCGCGTCGATTCCGGCCGCGTTCCCGAGTTGATAAAAATATGAGTTACACGAGACCTTGATCGCCTCCGCCAAACCGATCGTGCCGTGCGTGCCGCCCTTCTCCGCGATCCAGCAACGGAAGAAATGGTTGCCGTAGCCGACGCCACCGCCGCAGTTGTAGCGCGCGTTCGCGAGGCCCTTGCGCAAGCCCGCCAGCGCCGTGACCAGCTTGAAGGTGGACCCTGGGGGAAACGCGCTGATCGCACGGTTTACCAGCGGGTTCGCCTTGTTCTCACGAATCGCATCCCAGTCCTTCACCTTGATGCTCGGGATAAAAGAATTCGGATTAAACGAAGGCACCGAGGCCATCGCCAGGATGTCGCCGTTATTCGGATCCACCACCACCGCTGCTCCCCGACCCACGGCGCGAAGCGCTTCTTCCAGGATCGATTGGATGCGCGCGTCGATCGTGAGGACCACGTTGTTCCCTGCCCGCGGAGGCTCTTCGCGCAGCACACCCTCGATCGTGCCCTTCGCGTTCCGCTTCATGTAACGGACGCCGGGCTCGCCGCGCAGATAATCGTCCATCGCTTTTTCGATGTTCGATTTCCCCTCCACGTCGCCCTGATAGAAGGTGAACTTCCGCGCCTCTTCCTTGTTCGTATCGTCCGGCGCGCCGACATAGCCCAACAAGTGCGACGCGAGCGCGCCGTAGACGTAGGAGCGAACGGGCTTGATCGCGATGTCCACTCCGGGCAGGCCGACATCGTGCTCGGAGAACTTCGCCATCGTCTCGAAGTCGATGTCTTTAATGTAGGAAAACGGCACCTCGGTGTTGGTCCGATAATGCTTCTGCAGTTGGTTCGCGTTGTAGTCGCGCGCCAGGTCCAGATCATCCAGGCGCGGCACCACGCCGTCGTTCACAATTCGGACGATGTCCGCCTCGGTCATGTCTTTCGGCATGCCATTGATCGTGGCGCGATACTTCGAGATCGGTGGCTGGCCCACCTTCATCCGGTAGCCCTTCACCATCTCCGGCAGATAAAAATCCACCTCGTAGCTGGCGCGGTTCTGCACCAGCGTCACCCCATTCCGATCGCGAATTTCCCCGCGCACGGAAGGGATTCGCACCGTCAGCTCCGAGCTCCCGCGGATCCGCGCCGTCCAATCCGCCCCTCGCGCCACCTGCACCCACCAAAGCCGCGCCACCACTGCGCCCAATCCCATCAGCATCAGCACCCCAAGAACCTGAATCCGCAAGCGGTGACTAAGGCGACGTCGATTCATTTAGTAAGCTTCCCGCTCCGGTAAATAAGAGTTCCCTGTCGCCTGCGCGATCGTGCCCAGGATCCAAAACATCAGCGGCGCCATCAGTAGCGCCATTAAGCCCGGCCCCCCGATCTGCCACCACACTTCCGGCGTGAAGAAAATCGAGCCGCGACGGAAAGTGATCATGAGATATTGGCTAAGCAAAATCAGCGACGTGCAAACCCCACTCATGATGCAATGGACCTCCCAACGCCCGCGAATGAACAACGGCCGGAGCCCATGCATGATCGACGCCAGCACGGCGTAAACGAGTATTGACCATCCGAGCGCGATTTCAACCTGCGCCCCCACCACCTGCATCGTCAGCGCGTCCAGGAGCAATCCGGCGAAGCCCGCCAAAGCCAGCATGAGCGGAAAAGGCAGCACCATCGCTCCGTAGAAAACGATCAAGGGCACGATGTAGATGTGCGCGTTATACATCCACGACACTGCCGGCAGAAAAAGCTCCACCACCTGCGCGAGGAAGACCAACCCGAGAAGAATGACGAAGAGAATCATTTCTGCCCGGTGATCACGAAGACATCTTCCAGTTTCGAAAGATCCACCGCGGGAGTCAGCCGGGCTTGTCCATCCAACTCACGCACGCGGTATTCCTTCACCGTGCCCACGAGCAGGCCAGAGGGAAATACACCCCCCACGCCGGATGAGTAAGCCTTTTGACCAGGCTGCAGATTCGCCTGCTTCGAAAGGAAATTGAGATTCAACAGCGGCGCCAGCGCACCGGCCACTCGTTCTCCCGAGACGATGCCTTGCTCCCGCGTGCCTTCCACATTCACGGCCACGCGACAGTTCTCATCCGAGACCAGCAACACCACGGAAATGCTGTCGCTCACTGTGGTCGTTTTCCCGACCAATCCTTGGTCAGTCACCACCGACATGTCGCTCTCGATTCCGTCCTGCTTCCCACGATTAATCGTCACCGTCCGCCACCAGGTCGATGCATCACGCGTCACGATTTCGGCCGGCACCAGCTTGAAGACGGAGCGCTCGCGATAAGCCAGCGCCAGGCGGAGGCGGTTCACCTCGCGCTCCACGTCGCGCAGCGCCTGGTTCGTCGCTTTCAGGGCGCGGTTTTCTACTCGCAGGCTGGCGTTGTCTTTCTCCAACTTCTCCAGCGAATCCAACCCCGCGCGAATGCCGGAGATCTGTTTCTCCAAACTCGAACCGGTGGTGAGAAACGGCGAGATGAGCTGGTAAAATCCGCCCTGGAGTTTGCGCGTGCTCTCCGCGCCGAAGCTCAGAAAATACCCGAGCACCGCGATGAAAATCAGGAGCGCAACAATGCTCGACCGGTTCATGAGAATTTGGCGCTCCGAAGTCCGATCACCGGCAACGTCACTGCGGCGCTGGCACCTCCCGCAAGCCCTGTGCCGCCGTCAGCCATTGCGCGAGGCTCGCGAATCGGAGTCGGATTACCGCCACGACCGATCGGTCGTAGAAGCCACCTGACGTAAAAATTTGATTTCATTAAGGCACTTGCCTGTTCCCTCGGCCACCGCGCTGAGCGGATCTTCCGCCACATGGACAGGCAAACCAGTCTCTTCGCTCAAAAGTTTATCAAATCCGCGGAGCAACGCCCCACCGCCCGCCAGGACCAGACCGCGATCCACCAGATCGGCCGAGAGCTCCGGTGGGCAACGCTCCAGCGTGATCCGCACCGAATCCACGATGGTCGAGATCGGTTCCAATAAAGCTTCCCGCACTTCCTGCGAGGTAATCGTGAGCGTCTTCGGAAGACCGGCCACCAGATCGCGGCCCTTCACTTCCACCGTCGTTTCCTTCTCGCTCGGATACGCAGATCCGATCTTGATTTTGATCTCCTCCGCCGTCCGCTCGCCGATCATGAGATTATAGGCGCGCTTCATATACTGCACGATCGCCTCGTCCAGCTCATCGCCCGCCACCCGCACACTGCGGCTAAAGACGATGCCGGAGAGAGAAATCAGCGCCACCTCCGTCGTGCCGCCGCCGATATCGATGATCATGTTGCCCGCCGGATCCTGCACCGGCAAGACCAACGCCGATCGCCGCCGCCATCGGCTCCTCGATGAGATAAACTTCCCGCGCCCCCGCGTGGGTGGCCGATTCCCGGACGGCACGCTTTTCCACTTCCGTGATCCCGGAAGGCACCGCGATCACCACCCGTGGCCGGGCGCGCACGCGGCGGTTGTGCACTTTGGTAATGAAGTGACGCAGCATCGCTTCCGTCACTTCGAAATCCGCAATCACGCCATCCTTCAACGGCCGCACCGCCACGATGTTCGCCGGGGTGCGTCCGAGCATGCGCTTCGCTTCGTCGCCCACCGCCAGCACCTTGTTCGTGCCCGCCTGCACCGCCACCACCGAAGGCTCGCGCAGGACGATGCCCTGGTCTTTGACGTAAACGAGAGTGTTAGCGGTGCCGAGATCAATCCCGATATCGCTCGATAACCAGCCGAAAAGTCCGTTGAACATGAGTAAGTAAAGTCGGTGAAACGCGTCTCAGTCCGCCCTGTGCTTCCCACCCGCGACCCACGGCAGCCTCGTGCGCTGCCCAGCGCGAACGATAACCGGCTGAAACGCAGAGTATCTAGAAACGAAGGCTCTCAACGTCAAGGGAAAGCTACCGGCCGTCAGGGGATTGAGAGCGACGGGGAACGACAGAGGGCGAACCGTGCGTCGCCGCTTGGCGTTCCGATGGCATCCCAAGTTGGCGGGAGCACCACAAGCGATCTCGTGCTGCCAGCTCTGACATCCGCCGACAAGAGGCTCGGGCTGCGATCCACGTCTTCGGCAAGGAAGCCGCGCAGTGCCTTGGAGAGATCCCTCGGCCGTCTCCGCGGCTCGGGATGACCGTTGCAGTGCAACGCCCAACGCCCAACGCCCAACGCCCAACGCCCAACGCCCAACGCCCAACGCCCAACGCCCAACGCCCAACGCCCAACGCCCAACGCCCAACGCCCAACGCCCAACGCCCAACGCCCAACGCCCAACGCAGAACGCAGAACGCAGACGCAGAACGCAGAACGCAGAACGCAGAACGCAGAACGCAGAACGCAGAACGCAGAACGCAGAACGCAGAACGCAGAACGCAGAACGCAGAACGCAGAACGCAGAACGCAGAACGCAGAACGCAGAACGCAGGAACGCAGGAACGCAGAACGCAGGAACGCAGGAACGCAGGAACGCAGGAACGCAGGAACGCAGGAACGCAGGAACGCAGGAACGCAGGAACGCGGGAACGCGGGAACGCGGGAACGCGGGAACGCGGGAACGCGGGAATGCAGGAACGCAAACAGCGCTGTTGGCAACAGCCAGCCCTTGGTTGTCTAATGTCATCCCGAGCCGCGAAGACGGCCGAGGGATCT
The DNA here is from genome assembly GCA_963730385.1 of uncultured Verrucomicrobiae bacterium. Taxonomy (GTDB): domain Bacteria; phylum Verrucomicrobiota; class Verrucomicrobiia; order Chthoniobacterales; family UBA10450; genus JACCTI01. The sequence goes on along the minus strand of CAVSRQ010000010.1, from coordinate 1,235,493 downwards.
CTCCGATGGAACGGAAAACGTACTACGTCTACTTCCTGACCAACCGAAGCCGAACCGTCCTCTACATCGGCGTAACCAACAGCCTGGAGCGCCGCCTCTGGTTCCACGCCAACACGCATGCCGACACTTTTGTCCGGCGCTACGCGCTCGATCTGCTCGTTTACTACGAGAGCTACGAGAAGCCGAGCGATGCCATCGCACGCGAGAAGAAGTTGAAAAGCTGGCGTCGGGTCAAGAAAGACGCCCTCATCGCGACAAAGAATCCGAGGTGGATCGATTTGGGGCCGGAATTATTCGGGACTGCGTCGGAGAGATCCCTCGGCCGTCTGCGCGGCTCGGGATGACCGGCAGTGCGCTTTCGTCGCCGTTCAGCGTTCAGCGTTCACCGAATGCTCAAACGTTTCAAGCGCCGAACCACCGCAAGCAGCCGAGACCGCTTCACGAAGCCGCTACTCCCGCCCCCATACGCCGGCGCGCTTTCCAGCGAGGTCTCGGTCATCAACTCATCGTTCTGCGTCACTCGCACCACTTCTTCGATCGTCGTCTTGCCTTGCCCCACTCGCCGCCAGCCGTCTTGGCGCAGGGTCAACATCCCCTGCCGCGCGGCAAATTGTTTCAGTTCGCCGCCGTCCCGCTTCTCCACAATCATCCGGCGCATGCCTTCGTTGATGACGCAGATCTCGTAGATCGCGAGCCGACCCTGATACCCAGTCTGCCGGCAGCTATCGCAGCCCACTCCACGCATAAAACGCGTCCCCAGTTCGCCGATCGGAAACCCAATCTCGCTCAGGTATTCCTGCGGATATTCCACCAACTGTGAGCAATCGGTGCAGATCGTGCGCACCAGGCGCTGCGCGAGGAAAGCGCGCACGGTCGACGCGAGCAGGAATTGCTCGACCCCCATGTCGAGCAGACGCGTGATCCCACCCACCGCATCGTTCGTATGCAAGGTGCTGAAAACCAAGTGCCCCGTCATCGCCGCGCGGATGGCGATTTCCGCCGTCTCGAAATCACGGATCTCGCCCACCATGATCACGTTCGGATCCTGCCGCAGAATGTGGCGCAAACCTTTCGCGAAGGTGAGATCGATCTCCGGTTTCACATCGATCTGCGAAACGCCCGGTAGCCGATACTCGACCGGTTCCTCGATCGTAATAATCCGCCGCTCGACCGAGTTGATGCTGCTGAGGAAACAATAGAGCGATGTCGATTTTCCCGAGCCGGTCGGTCCCGTCACCAGCACAATGCCGTTCGGCTGTTGCAGGAGCGCCTCGATCGTGCGCGAATGTTCCGGGCTCAAATCCAACCGCTCGAAACCGAACTGTTGATGCTGCTGGTCGCGACTGAGGAGACGCAAGCTGATCGACTCGCCGTTCACCGTCGGGATGGTGGAAACGCGGACGTCGATGTTGGCCGAGTTCGACTGCAAATTAATCCGACCGTCCTGCGGCAGCCGACGCTCCGCGATGTCCATGTGCGCCATCACTTTCAAACGCGAGATGATGGCCGATTGCAGAACGCGAAGCTGCGGCGGCACCGCCACTTCATGCAGAATGCCATCGATCCGGTAGCGAATGCGCAGATCATCTTCGAGCGGCTCCACGTGGATATCGGTCGCGCGTTCCACGATCGCTTCGCGGATGATCTGGTTCACGAACTTCACTACCGAGGCTTCCGGATCGTCCGCGTTTAGATCCGTGCTCGACTCGATATCCTGATCCGCCTCGAAGGCGCGATTCGTTTTTAAAATCTCATCAAACGTCTCCGCGCCCACGCCGTAGAGCGTCTTCATCGCGCGCAAGATCTGCCCGCGCGGCACCAGCACCCACTCCACCTGCTTCTTCAACAACTGCGAGGCGAGCTGGCGCGCGACCGAATTGAAAAGATCATACGTCGCGAGCACGATCGCGTTTTCCTTCAGCTCAATCGGCAGGATTTGATACTGGAAAACGAAGCGGCTTGGGAGCAGGCCGAGCGTCTGGCGATCGATCGTCTTGGCGTCGATCGTGACCACGGGGACGTTGAAGAGATTGCCGATCGCGCCGAGAAATCGGTTCTCGTCCACCTTGCCGGAATCGAGCACCTGGGTCGTCCAGGAGCCACCGTTCAGATTGGAGGAAAGCTCGACCGCTTCTTCGTGCGTGGGCACGCCGCTCGCCAGCAGCAGATCGATCAAAGACTGGCCCAGCGCGTAATTCATGTGGCGAAGAGACGCGACCGTTTACGGCAAATGCAGCGCGCGCCGCACCGCCACGTTGATCGTGCCCGTAAGCTGATAGCCGTAGTTTTTCTGCAAGCGCACGATCGCATCCGCCGTCTCCGGCCCGAAAGCGCCGTCCACCTCACCGCAGTAATAACCGAGCCGCGTCAAAGCGGTCTGCACCGCGCCGACATAAGCGGGATCAGCCTGCAGGGTCCGCGAGCCTTTGAAGTAATAATGGAAGCGCACCGCGTAGCGCGGCTCCAGATCGGTGGGCAATATCTCTTTGCTCTGATGAAGTTTCCCCCACTCGTCCCGCGGTCTCAGCCCGTCTTTATAGAAGAACGGCACTCCAGCCGAGGCGCTGCTTTGCAAGAGGATCACCAGCCCGAGAGCGGCGAAGAATTTATTCCGGAGCTTCATCCTTATTTCCCTCCTGGCAGTTCCGGAAGATCCGGCGGCGTGAGCGCTTTCCCATCCACTCCCGGTGGGCAATCCGGACAATCGTCCTGGTTGATCTCCGGTCCGAAGTGCGTCTTCTCCTCCGATTTGCGGCGCAGCCGGGCGATATCCAGTTTGGTCAGCGTCACTTCCGGCCGCATTAAGATAATCAATTCCTGACGGCTCTTCGCTTTCGTGGTGTTTCGGAAGATTCCGCCTAAGACGGGGATCTTGCTCAGGATCGGGATCCCACTTTTGTTTTTGCGATTGTTATCCAAAATCAATCCGCCCAAGCACGATGGTGGCGCAGTTGGGCGCCGAGACCGTGGTCTTGATGTAGCGCGTGGCGATCGTGGGGATGGAATTTCCATCTACCGTCGTGGAGTCGCCGGTCAGGCTGTCGAGCTTCTGCAAGATATCGAGCGTGACCTCTTTCTCGGAGTTGATCAGAGGCACCACTTCCAACTGCAGCGCCACCTTCTTGAACTGGATATTCGATTGCTGGGCCAGGCCGCCGATAGTCGTCCCACCACCGGAAATGGTACTGACCGGCACCGGAATCTCCTGCCCGCTGGCGATGATCGCCTTCTTGTTATTGCTCGTGAAAATAGTCGGCCGCGAGATGGTCTTAAAGCGACCGGTCGAATCGAGCGCCCGCACGATTGTGGTGAGCCCGTAGCCAGCGTTAATGAAGACACTCGCACCGCCCGTCACGGCCGCAGTCGCGAACGGGACGAAGCTGCTGAGCGCATCCAGGGGAATGACCCGGAGTTCGCCGAATTGCGGCTCACTGCCCCGATGCCCCCGGTGCTGTTGGAAGGCCCTTCAAATCGCTTGAAGCGTTGCAGAAAATCCACTCCAAACTCCTCGGAGTTACTCAAAGTCAGCTCGCCGATCACCGTGCTCAACGCCACCTGCGGAGCGCTGATATCCATCTCATCGAGGATCTTCATCACCTTCACCACCACCTCGCGATTTCCGAGGATGATGATGGAATTGGAACGCTGATCCGAAATGATCTTGGCGTTGCCGATCGTGACCGCTTGCGGCGCTGTATCGACCGCCTGCGTCGAAAGCTCCTCGGAGAAACTCTGCCCGCCGCCCGTGTTCGCACCGAATTCATTCGAGCTCGAAGTGTTCCGGTTGGCGTTTTGCTGTTGCGGTTGCCCGTTCGGATTCGGCACCCCGCCCGGTGGAGGCACACCGCCCGCGCCATCCTCACCGGGCTCGGTGAGAGCCTGGACGATGACCGGGAGCACATCCGCCGCCGAGATGTAACGCGAGCGGCCGCGTGACCGGTTTGGCGAAATCCACATTCGCGTCGAACTCCGAGATCAAGCGTTTTACAAACGGCATATTGATCGGTCGGGTGATGACGTGGATGCGATTCGTCCGCACATCTGCCGCCATCTTGATCTTGCCCACCACGATCGAGTCCTCGGAAAGCGCAGTCAGACCGCCGAAATCGCCAGTATCAAACTGTCCAGGCTGCTGCACCTGCGGCGCCCCTGGGACGACCCCCGGCCGCACATTTCGCCCGCCCGGCGCGCCCGGAGTGCCCGGCGGCTGGTTCCCTTTGTCGAAGACCTCCTTGAGCATGTCCACCACCTTGCTCGCGTCCGCGCGCTCCAGCTTGATGAACTCGCTCACCACCTCCGCCGGCGGGATATCGACCTGATTGATGATGTTCACCAAACTCCGAATCACGCTGGAGTTTTCCGTCACGAGGATGCTGGAGGATTTCGGCAGCGCGAGGAAGGAAGTGTAGGCCTGTGGCGGCGACAGATACTGTCCGAGCACCTGTTGCAGCTCGGTCGGATCGGCGAAGCGGAGCTTGAAGAGGAAGCTGATCACGTGGTCGCCCGTCGGGATCAGATCTTCATCCGAGATAATGGGCACGCCTGCGCCGCGCGGGTTCTGCCCGGTGCCGATCACCTTCACGAGGTCGCCGCCCGCGGGCACGAGCGAGTATTTGTTCAGCAGAAGATTGATCTCGATGATCTTGATCGCCTCTTCGCGCGGGATCGGCTTCGCGATGAAGATGTTCACCTTGCCCTGGACAAAGTTGTCCATGATCAGCTTTTTCCCGGTCAACGTCTCGTAGAGCCGGAGGACATCGACCACGTCGCTGTTGGGGTATTGCAGCGTGACCATATCCGGCGCGCCCGGGGGCGGCGTCGAATTGGAAGTGGTGGCCGAAGCAGGCGGTAAGGCCGGCGCCGGTATTTGTGCAAAGGCCGGCGCAGCAACGACAAGCGCAAGAGCCGCAGAAAACAGAAGGCGAAACACGGCTTCTTATGTAGCGGGCGGGATGTTTCGGGTCAACCCTGCGGAAGCTAGGGGGATTCCGTTCCGTTGGCGTTCGACGTTGGACGTTCGGCGTTGGACGTTCGACGTTTTCTGCCTCCCGAACGCCGAACGCCGAACGCCGAACGCCGAACGCCGAACGCCGAATGAAAAAGTCCCTCATCGTCCCACTGATTCTATTCGTGGCGCTTTTCCACCTCGCCGCGCCGCCGGCTTCGCCGCGGGTCGGGATGTAGCGGAGATCAAAGCCGTCCTACAAGCCCAAGCCGAAGCGTGGAACCGCGGCGACATCGATGCCTACATGGCCGGCTACGCGCGCGATGCGAGGACGGAGTTCGTCGGTGGCGACACCCTCACGCGCGGCTGGCAAACGGTGCGCGACCGTTACAAAAAGAAATACAGCAGCCGCGAGAAGATGGGCCGGCTCACATTCTCCGAGGTCGAGGTGCAGTTGATCGCTCCCGATGCGGCGCTCGTGACCGGGCGCTGGAAGTTGACTCGTAAAAAAGATCAGCCGCACGGCCGCTACACGCTCCTCTTCCGCAAGCGTCCGGAAGGCTGGCGCATCGTGCACGATCACAGCTCGTCGGCGGAGAATTAAAAGCGCAGCGCGCCTTTTCCACGATTCCGCCCGCAGTCGGTAACAGGCGCGCGCTGGACGGACGACAAGCATAACCTCGTCATCCCGAGCCGCGAAGACGGTCGAGGGATCTCTCCGACATAGGGGCGACTTTCGCAGCAGACAAGCGGGTATCGCAGCCTGAAACCGGCTCAGTGGCTCGCCGCTGTCGTGGAAATATCACAGCCTATAACCTAGAAGCCCTTGGCTGCGTCGCCTCGTCCGCTATCAACGATGCCGCTAAACTCCGTCGGAGAGATCCCTCGGCCGTCTTCGCGGCTCGGGATGACGTGCGACGTCTTCGAGTCTCGCGTAGCGCGGCGACACCCTGCGCATCCAACCGCAACCGCGAGGCGTATCGCCGCCCCCGCTGCCGACATGACTCGCTACCCGCGCAGCCGCGCCAGGATCTTCTCGTGGATCCCGTCGAACCCGCCATTGCTAAAGACCACCACCACATCCTTCTCCTGCAACAGCGGCACCAGCCGATCCACGATGTGCGCCGCGTCCGGCTCGTAATGCGAAGGACGCCCGGCTGCCGCGATCGCCGCCACCACCGCCTCGGGGTCGAGCCGTTCGCCTTCCGCGATTTGCTCCAGCTTGGCCACTTCGGAAATGAAGACGCCGTCCGCCAGCATGAGCGCTTCCGGCAGGAGCGTTTGAAAAACCGCCCGCCGCGTCGTGTTTGAGCGCGGCTCGAAAGATCGCCCACAGGCGATGCCCCGGGAAACGATGCCGCAACGCCGTCAGCGTCTGGCTGATCGCCGTCGGGTGATGACCGAAGTCGTCGATCACCTTCACCCCGCGCACTTCGCCTCGCACTTCCTGCCGGCGCGCGATCCCTTCGAAGCTGGCCAAGGCGGCGCGGATTTTCTCAAAGGACGCGCCGTAAAAACGCGCCGCCGTGATCGCCATCGCCGCGTTCCGGACATTGAACTCGCCAATCAGCGGCACCTCGAACGTCTCCTCGCCGAGGCGAAACTTCGAGCCCTCCGCCGAGTAGCTCACGTCACTGATCCGCTGCGCGCAATTTTCCGAAAACCCAATCTCGACGATGGGCGCGAGCGCTTCCGATGCCACCTCGAGGCAGTTGGCGTCGTCGCCGTTCAGCAGCACCATCCCGTTCTGCGGCACGATGCGCAGGAGATGGCGGAAGCTGGTCTTGATTTGCGCGAGGCTGTCGAAAATATCCGCGTGATCGAACTCGATATTGTTCACGATCAACAGCTCGGGCAGGTAATGAATGAACTTCGAGCGCTTGTCGAAAAACGCGCTGTCGTACTCGTCCCCCTCGATGATGAAATGCGGCGAGTCGTGCAGCTGCGCGCCTTGCCCAAGGTTCTTCGGGATCCCGCCAATCATATAGGCCGGAGCGAAGCCAGCCTCGCTCATAATCCAGGTCAGAAGCGCGGTCGTGGTCGTCTTCCCGTGCGTGCCGCTGACCACGAGATTGTGCCGGCCGCGGAGGAAAAATTGCTGGAGAACCTGCGGGAGCGAGAGGTAATAGAGCTTCCGGTTGAGGACCGCTTCCACCTCCGGATTGCCGCGCTTGATCGCGTTCCCCACCACCACCACCTCGGCGTCGGCAGGGATGTTTTCCGCGCGATACCCGGAGTTCAAAGTCACCCCGCGCTTCTCCAGAAACGTCGACATCGGCGGATAGATATTTTCGTCCGAGCCGGTGACGGTGAACCCGCGCTCGCGTAACGCCGCTGCCACTGCGCCCATGGCGGTCCCACAGATGCCGAGAAAATGAAAGCTGCGAGGTTCGCCGGTCACGCGGGCTTCTTTACAAGCGCTGCTCCGGTTTGGCTACGGGCAAAGCGATTGCGCCCATAGTTTTTCGCGAAACCGGCACCCGCAGCGCGGTGGTTGTCATCCGTGTGGAAGTCGCGGAATCTGGGCGGTGGCTTTCGAAGACAACACGCTCCTCTTCGGTTCCGATCCGACTCCGCGAATCGTGGCGATCGAGCTGGGCGACACCGGGACCATCCGGGTTTATCGGCGCGGCGAAGATGGCAGCACGACCGTGGAAGTGGAGCCGTTCCATCCCTTCGTCTGGGCGGATGGCGACGTGGCCGATCTGGGAATGGAGAATGCCGAGAAGCTCGAAGGCGCTCTCCGCTACAACTGGCGGATTACGGTCAAGAGCTGGAAGGAATTGATCGCGCTGCGGAACGGTTTGAAAAGCGCGGGACGCAGCTTCTTCGCCTTCAGCGATCCGGTGCAGCATTACCTCACCGCCACCGGCCGGACGCTCTTCAAAGGCATGGCGCTGGAGGACGTGAAGCGTCTGCAAATCGAAGCGATCGCTTCCGCCGGTGAAGGCGATCTCGCCGAAGCTTCCCAGCATCCGCTCGCCAGCATCGCGCTCTCGGATAACAGCGGTTGGGAGGAGTTGATCGTGATCGATTCCGCCAACGTGGAGGAATCCGAGAAAGCCGCGCTCAAGCAATTGACCGCGACCATCCAAACGCGCGATCCGGATGTGATCGAGGGGCACGATCTCTTTCGATTCGATCTGCCCTACATCGTGGCTCGGGCGCGCCGCGCGAAGGTGAAGCTGGATTGGGGACGAAGCGGCGGCTTTCTCCGTTCGCGCCCGTCGCGTCTGCAGATCGCGGAGAAGACGATCGACTACCCGAAATTTGCGGTGGATGGGCGGCACTTCGTCGACACCTTTTTGCTCGCGCAATTTTACGATGTCGGGATGCGCTCGCTGGCCGGTTTCGAACGCGCGGACGTGGCGCGGCATTTCGGCTTTTGCGAGGACGCGGCGGTCTCCGGGTTATCCGGGATGGAATTGCAACGCGCCTACCGCGAAGGCGACGAGCGCTTCCGCAAACGTGCGCTCTGTGCCGTGCGCGAGACGCGCGCGATCTCGGGGTTGCTCAGCCCGAGCTACTTCATTCAGGCGCAGATTTTTCCTTACAACTACCAGGACGTGATCGTGCGCGGGAACGCCACCCGCATTAACGCGCTCTTCCTGCGCGAATATTTTCGGCAGGGCCATGGCATCCCCGAGATGCCGATGGCGCGCGGCTTTGAGGGCGGCTACACGGACATCTTTTTCACCGGGGTGGCGCGCGATGTCTGGCACTGCGACATCGCTTCGCTCTACCCCTCGGTCATGCTCCAGTTCGATTGCTTCCCGGCGACCGACGAATTGCAGATCTTCCGCAGCCTGCTCACGGATCTCCGCACCTTCCGGCTGGAGGCCAAGGCGAGCATGCGCGCAGCGGCGGGCACCGGCGAGGAGCAGCACTTCCACGCGCTGCAGAACACTTTCAAGATTCTGATCAACAGCTTCTACGGCTACCTCGGTTTCGCGCAGGGACACTTCGCGGATTTCGACGCCGCGGCGCGCGTGACGCAGATCGGCCGTGACCTTCTGAAGAAGATGATCGAATGGCTGCAAGCGCAGCGCGCGGAAGTGATCGAGGTGGATACGGACGGCATCTACTTCGTGCCACCCGGCGGCGCGGCGGCGGAGATCGACGCCCTGCGTGCAGGACTGGCCGCGGAGTTGCCACCGGGAATCGAGGTGGAGTTCGACGAGCAATTCCCGGCCATGTTCAGCTACAAGGCGAAGAACTACGCCCTCCTCACGCGCGACGGCGAAGTGGTGGTGAAGGGCGGCGCCTTGAAGTCTCGCGGGTTGGAGAAATTCCAGCGCGTCTTTTTGGAGGAGATGATCAAGCTCCTGATGGAAGGCAAGTCGGGCGAGATCCCAGCCTTGCGCGACGACTTCGAGCGGAAGATTCGCGAGGGCGAGTGGCCGATCGAAATGTTGATGAAGACCGATACGCTGCAGGATTCGCTCGATAAATACCGCGCGAAGATCGCCGGCTCCGCGCGCAACCGCGCCGCCGCCTACGAGCTCGCGCTCGCCAGTGGCCGGGCCTATCGCCCGGGCGATCAAATCAGCTACTACATCACGGGCGCGACGAAGAAGGTCTCGGCTTACGAAGCGGCGAAATTGGCCAGCGCTTTCGACCCGCAAGCACGGGATGAGAACGTCGAATACTATGTGGCGAAGCTGGACGAACTGGTAAAGAAATTCGCCGGCCTGACAGCGGCGACCGCAGCGCCGCAACAGACGGATCTAGGGCTGTAAGGGTCTGGTGCGGAAACCGAGCGAGCGTGCAGACCTCCCTGTGCTTTTCGGAAGAATAGAAGCACGCCGATAACCGCGCGAGTTTCGCCTCACGCACCACGTCATCCCGAGCCGCGTAGACGGCCGAGGGATCTCTCCGAGGCACTGTGCGGGATCGTTAACACCAAGCCCGTCCTGCAGCTCAAGCGTCTCCGCATCCCAAGCATCCCTCGCCTGCGGAGAGATCCCTCGGCCGCGCTTCGCCGGCTCGGGATGACGATATGCGCGGCGATGCTTTCCCTTAACGACATTCCTTCTCAGGCTCCCGCTGCGGCGGCCCCGGAGGGCGCCGCTCCTTGGCCCTCCGTTTCCTCCTCATGCACCCGCAGGTGCCCAAGCTCCGCCCCGTTTCGCGTTCGAAAATGCCTTCGCAGGAGCTCACCGATAACCGCGCGAGTTTCGCCTCACTCGCCACGTCATCCCGAGCCGCGTAGACGGCCGAGGGATCTCTCCGAGGCACTGTGCGGGATCGTTCACACCAAGCCTGTCCTGCAGCTCCAGCGTCTCCGCATTCCGAGCATCCCTCGCCTGCGGAGAGATCCCTCGGCCGCGCTTCGCCGGCTCGGGATGACGATATGCGCGGCGATGCTTTCCCTTAATGACACTCCTTCTCAGGCTCCCGCTGCGGCGGCCCGGAGGGCGCTGCTCCTTGGCCCTCCGTTTCCTCCTCATGCACCCGCAGGTGCCCAAGCTCCGCCCCATTTCGCGTTCGAAAATCCTTCGCAGGAGCACACCGATAACCGCGCGAGTTTCGCCTCACTCACCACGTCATCCCGAGCCGCGCAGACGGTCGAGGGATCTCTCCGAGGCACTGTGCGGGATCGTTCACACCAGGCCTGTCCTGCAGCTCCAGCGTCTCCGCATTCCGAGCATCCCTCGCCTGCGGAGAGATCCCTCGGCCGCGCTTCGCCGGCTCGGGATGACCGGATGCTTTGCGCGGACCTAATGGTGCTAGAGAACCAGCGCTCCGGGGGAGGTCGGTGCCCACCAAACCCGGAGGTGCGCGAACGTAGTCCCGCTTTCTAGATGATCTTCACTGGGCACTCCGGCAACGCGCGCAGAAACGCGCGGCCATAGGCCTTCGTCACGATCCGATTATCGAGGATGACCACGATCCCTTCGTCGCTGCGCGTGCGAATGAGACGGCCGACGCCCTGGCGCAGTTTCAAGATCGCTTCCGGCAACGAATACTCGCTGAACGGATCGCCGCCCCGCTCCTGGATAAGCTCCAACTTCGCTTCCACCAGTGGATGATCCGGCACCGCAAACGGCAGCCGCGTGATGATCACATTCGAGAGCGCGTCGCCCGGCACATCCACGCCCATCCAAAAACTGTCCGTCCCGAAAAGCACACTGCGCGGCGTCGTCTTGAACTCTTCCAGCAGCTTGCTCCGCGGCGCGCCCTGGCCTTGCACGAGCAGGTTCATCCCTTCGCGATCGAAGAACGGCTGCATCTCCGCCGCGAGCTGCTGCATTCCGCGGTAGCTGGTGAAAAGGACGAAAGCGCGGCCTTTCGTTTCCGCGACGAAGTGGGCCACCCAATGCGCGAGAGCCTCGTTGTATCCGGCGCCGCGCGGGTCGGGCATTTTTTGCACAACGAAGAGCTTCATCTGCGCCTGAAAATCGAAAGGGCTGCCGAGTTGCAGCGCAGTCGCCTCCATCGCACCGACGCGACGACGGAAGTAAGCGAGATCGCGCTGGCCCACTGCGAGCGTGGCGCTGGTCATGACGCAGCAGCAGCCCTCGCGAAACAGCATCCGACGCAGCACGGGCGCGATGTCGATCGGCGCGGCATTCAAAGAGAAGAACTGCGCCGCTTTCCCGGTGCGTTCGATCCAATAGACGTGCCCATCCGCGCTCTGCTCGAGGAAGGTCATGATGCCCAGCCGCGCATCGCGAATCCGTCGGCCGAGCTCCTGCAGCTCGGCTTTCAGAAACTCGTCCTCGGTTTTCTTGATCACTTCCACGATGCGCACCTGCAAGGCGGCCAGCGGAGCGCTCAGCGTATCGGGCACGAAGTCCGGGCGGCGGATGCGCACCTCGCGTCCTTTCCCAAATTCGGCGCGCGCTTCGATCACACCGAAAAACTTGTCGATCTCATCGGCTAACGAAGAGGCCAGCGTCACGCCGTTCGCATCGCGCGTAACGGTGAAAAGACCTTTCCGCGTGCGCGCATTGTAGAGGCGCTGCACGGTCGCGCGCAGACCGTATTGAGAAATGCCGAGACCGATCTGACGCGAGGCCACGCTCTCGACCGTGTGGGCTTCATCGAAGATGATGAAATCGTTCGGGAAAAGGTAACCGCTCTCGCGTTCTTCCTGCTCTTCCGGCGCGCCGAGGAGCATGAAAAGCAGGGTGTGATTGACCACGATGACGTCCGCCGCGAGCAGTCGCCGCCGCGCTTGCTGGAAGAAACAGCGCCCGGTCTGGCCGCAGGTCTTGGTGGTGCAGAGGTGCGCTTCGCTGCAAACCTGCGTCCACACTTTCGCATCCGGCTCCGGACTCAGATCGCTCAGCGAACCGTCGGTGGTGCGTTCGGCCCAATCCGCGATGCGCTGGAGTTCCGCCTGCTCGCTCGTGGTGAAAAGTTCCGAGGCCGCCTGGAACGCACGCTCGAGGCGGCGCGGGCAGAGGTAGTTCTGCCGGCCTTTCATCAGCGCCGCCTCGAACTCGACCGGCAGGATCTTCTTTAAGATCGGGATGTCTTTCCCGATCAACTGCTCCTGCAAGTTGATCGTCTGGGTGGAGATGACCGCCTTCTTCTTCTGCTCGATCGCGTAGAGGATGGCAGGGATGAGGTAGGCGATGGATTTGCCCACCCCGGTGCCGGCTTCCACGACGAGGTGCTGCTCTTCCTCCAGGGCCCGCGCCACCGCCGTGGCCATCTCCTGTTGCTCGACGCGGTACTCAAAATTCTTCGCTTTCGCGAGCAGGCCGCGCTCGGAAAAGATGCCGCGCACCTGTTCCACGAAGTCGTTCTCGATGGTTTCCTTGAGTGCGATCATGAAATTTGCAGTTTGCGCGATTGTCCAGCACCCTGAGCGACTTCGCGGACCCGCCGCGGCGAACCCTTTAGACCCCGGAGAATTTGTGAGACTGCTCGATCGCTATGTGTTGCGGACGTTCCTGCAAGCATACTTCTATTGCATCGCGGCTTTTTTCTCGGTCTGGCTGGTCTTCGATATCAGCGACAATATCTCGACCTTCCTCGACGACAAAAGTTCGCTTGGCCTGGTGATCGGCTACTATCTCACGCAGATCCCCCAAATTCTTCTCATTCTTCTTCCGGTTTCGCTTCTGCTCGCGCTTCTCTTCAGCCTCGGCCGGATGTCGCGCAGTAATGAGATTGTCTCCATGCTTACCGCCGGCGTGAGTGTGCCGCGCCTGCTCCTGCCGCTTTTCCTGATGGGCGCACTGACTGCGGCCTTCGCCGGCGCGCTCAATTACTCGCTCGCCCCTCATGCGGAGCTGGCGCGGAAAGGTTACTTCGATGCCGGGCGCCCGCTCGGGCGCGAGTATTCCGGGATTATTTTTCGGAACCGTTCCGATAACCGGACCTGGTTTGTGCAACGGCTCGATCCGCAGAAAAACGAACTCCTGACCACGCAGGTGATGCAGCAGGACGAGAACGATCACATCGTGAAAAGCTACTTCGCGACCGAGGTGACCTACCTGCCCGCCACCAAGAGCTGGGAGATGCGGCTCGGGCAAACCGTGACCTACGACGCCGAGGGAAACATCGTGGAGAAGACGAACTTCGAGAAGCTGGTCCTGGAACATTGGAGCGAAACCCCGTTCCGCCTCGCCAGCGCCAATCTGCGCGCGGAATATCTCAGCTTCCCGGAGCTGCGCGATTATCTCCGCTACAACTCAGACTTCCCGCGCAACCTCCTCGCGCCGTTTTTGACGCACCTGAACTACCGGGTGGCTTTGCCTATCAGCCCGCTCATTGTCGTGCTGTTGGCGGCGCCGCTCGCGATCGGCTACGGCCGTGGCGGAGTTCTCACCAGCGTGGCCACGGCCATCGGTCTTGTCTTTACCATGAACTTCCTCAGCCACTTTTTCCTCGCGCTCGGGGAAGGCAACCGGATCGCGCCCTGGGCGGCGGCCTGGACCCCAAACGTCCTCTTCGCCGCGATCGGCTTTCTGCTCCTTTACCTGCGCTCGAGTAATCGGGAGCTGCGCAGCTTGAATCCGTTGAGCACTCGTCGACCTCGCATCTCATGAATCCACTCGCGAATGATTGGCCCATCAAAAGTCGCAGCAATGTCTGTGCGGCGACGCAGCGTCCATTCGAGGAAGGCGAACAGTTCTACACCTTGCTCTATCGCGAGGGGAGCGGCTTTCGGCGCGAGGATTTAAGCGAAGAGGCATGGGTGGCGCGGAACGAAAACATCCGTCCCTTTTCCTTTTGGAAAGCGCGCTACGAGGCGCCGCCCGCCACGCCGCCGGAACCATTGGCGAAAGAGAACGCCGAAGAATTGCTCCGCCGTCTTCTCGCGGAGAACAGCCAGCCGAACGCGTGTTTCGTCCTGGCGGTGATGCTGGAGCGGAAGCGCGTGTTAAAACCGGTCACGACCGAGGACACCGAAGGCGGCACCCTCCTGGTCTATGAGCATGCGAAGAACGGCGACGTCTTCATCGTGCCGAACGTGATCTTGAAGCTCGACGAATTGGAAGCGCTGCAAACGGAAGTGGCCGATTTGTTAAAAGCGGCGAGCTAACCTGTCTCAAGGAGCGGCGCTCTCCAGGCCGCCGCGTTTCCGCGTGATAAGCAGGTCGACGCCGGCTCACGGCGGAATGGCAAAGCGGCTTTGGGCTGCGGGGTTACCTCCTCAGTAAACGAATACCGGCGTGAAAGCGGGAGATCCCTCGGCCGTCTTCGCGGCTCGGGATGACACGCGGAGAGCGAAAGCTTCGCGACTGCTCGGTCGCAGTTCAAGCCGTCGCTCGCAACGGATACGGCACGATCATTCACCTTGCGCCCGTCATCCCGAGCCGGCGGAGCGCGGTCGAGGGATTCGCGCTGGCGCTTGCGCTCCGGACGAGTTGCGCGGCGGTTGCGCGGCGGTTGCGCGGCGGTTGCGCGGCGGGTGCGCGGCGGTTGCGCGGCGGGTGCGCGGCGGGTGCGCGGCGGTGCGCGGTGCGCGGCGGTGCGCGGCGGTTGCGCGGCGGTTGCGCGGAGAACCACACGAGAGACCACCCCACGCGTGCGCCCGTCATCCCGAGCCGCGGAGACGGCCGAGGGATCTCTCCGATGCAATCCGCGTCATCACTCTCCCGACCCCCGCACCACGCCAGCCAAATCCTCCCCCGACCCCTACCGAGCCAAGGCCAACCAAGACCAGATCAAACCTCTCCCAACCCCCTAATTCTGCTATCGTCCCCCATGCTTCCGTGGTTCGCCCCACCCCGCTTCCCGCTCTACCTCGCGCCCATGGCCGGGGTCTCGGACAAGATCTTCCGCCAGCTCTGCAAAGAGCGCGGCGCGGACGTGCTGGTGACGGAGTTCGTCTCCGCGGAAGGCGTCTTCCGGCGCAACGAACGCACGCGCGAGTATCTCGACTTCGACGAATGCGAACGCCCGCTCGGCGTGCAGTTATTTGGCGGAAACGCCGAGCATCTCGCCGAAGCTGCACGACATGTGGTGGAGTGGGTCCAGCCGGATTTCATCGATCTGAATTTCGGCTGCCCGGTCAATAAAGTGGTCTCGAAGAACGGCGGCTCCGCTTTGCTTAAGGATTGCCCTGCCCTCGCGGCCGTGGCCGATGCCGTCGTGCGCGCGGTCGCTCCCCTGCCGGTCACGGCCAAGATTCGCATCGGCTGGGACGAAGCCTCGATCAATGCCCCTGCCGTGGCGCACATCCTCGAAGATCTCGGCATTGCCGCGATCGCGGTGCATGGGCGGACGCGGGCGCAGGGCTACTCGGGTGTGGCTGATTGGAATGTGATCGGCGAAGTGGCCGCGGCCGTGAGCGTGCCGGTGATCGGGAATGGCGACATCGCGAACGCGACGGATGTGGCGAAGCGCCGCGCGGAAACCGGGATCGCCGGCGTCATGATCGGCCGTGCGGCCATGAGCTCGCCTTGGATTTTCAATCAGATCAAACATGAACTGGAGACGGGCGAAGTGCTGCCGCCGCCCGATTGGCCGGAGCGCTGGGCGCTTGATCCAGCGGCATTGCCAGCTCGCGGTGGAAGAATGGCAGAACGAAGAGAACGCGATGCGCTCGATGCGTTCCCGCTTGATGGCTTATTCCCGTGGCTTTCCCGGCAGCAAAGCGCTCCGCGAAAAATTCCAGAGCGTCGCCTCGTTAGGCGATCTCGCGCGGATCGCAGAGGAACACCTGGAAAGCACCGCCCCCGCCGTCTTGCTCTAAGGGACGCCGGCTCGTAAGCTTCACCGTGTCTGTGACTGCGCCCACCGCCTCCGGGATTAATTTCAAAATCGGGAACGAGCGCCTGATCAAGGTGACGGAAAACGCCGCGCGCAAACTTCTCGGTCTGCTGCAAAAGCAAGGGCGCGCAGAGAACGGCGCCCTCCGGGTGGCGGTGATCGGCGGCGGTTGCTCGGGGTTGCAATACAAGATGGACCTCGTGGATGGCCCGGCCAATCGCGACATCATGGTGCAATCCTCGGAAGTGCGCGTGGTGGTGGATCCGAAGAGCGCGCTGTTCGTGAGCGGCTCGCTCCTCGATTACAGCGACGATCTGCAAAAGGGCGGTTTCAAGGTCACGAATCCCAACGCGGTCGCGCACTGCTCCTGCGGTGAGAGCTTCGCGGCATGACGGATTTCTTTGCGCTGCTCGATCAACCGCGCAAGCCGTGGCTCGACCAGGAAGATTTGCAGGAAGCCTTTCACCAGAAATCGCGTGTGGCGCATCCCGACGCAGGCGGCTCGGAGGCAGCCTTCGCGGCGGTGAACGAAGGGTATCGCACGCTCAGCGATCCAAAAGGGCGGCTGCAGCATTTGCTGTTGTTGGAAGGGCAACCGGCAGCGGCCGCGGGCGAAGCGGTGGCGGATGATATCGCGGCTCTTTTTCAAACCATCGCGGGCGCGAGCCAGGCGGCGGAGCAGGTCATGCAAAAGTTTGGGCAAGCCAGCCATCCTCTCAGCCGCTCGCTGCTGCAGCCGGGACTGCGGAAGGCGCAAGCGGAAGTGGAAGGAGCTCTGGCTGCGCTCCGCGCGCTTGAGGAAGGAACGAACGCGGCGTGTCGACGGGCGAATGAAACGAGCGACAGGCCGGACGCGGATTTCTACGCAGAGCTGCGGAGGCTGGCCGGGCGCTATGCCTATCTGACCCGCTGGATCGAGCAGCTGAAAGAGAAGCAGGCGCAGCTGTCGACGTGTTAGTGCGGCGGGCGACGATTCGCGTTCCACCTACGGTTCGACCGGGCCAATACCCGTCATCCCGAGCCGCGCAGACGGCCGAGGGATCTCGCCGAGACACACCGGCACTCGCTGACCACAGGGCCCTGCCACGCCAGCCAAAGCCGTCCTGCTCTCGCACCTGAGAAGCCTGCGTGAGATCCCTCGGCCGCGCTTCGCCGGCTCGGGATGACACGCGGTGCGTGGATTATTTCTCGAAGGCGCCCTTCGAATCCCAGCGTCCACTCCCACTCCCAGCGCCCAACCTCCAACTCCCAACTCAGCTGCCCGTATTCACCACCACCACCACGCGCCGGTTCGGTCGTTGGCGGGCGATCTCGGCGTCGACTTGCGCGGGGTCGGCTGAATTAATCGGCCGTGGTGGGACAAGCAGCTTGGTAGGACCGAAACCGCGGGTGCGAACCTGCGCGGGATCGACCCCAAGACCTTCGACCAAATAACGAGCCACGCTGTCGGCGCGCCGTTGGCTCAGCTCCAGGTTATACTCGGCCGAACCAAAGGTGTCGCTGTAGCCCTCGATCGTGAATTTCGCGTTCGGGTTGCGCTTGATCAACGTGGCCAGCTTTTGCAGCTCGCTAATGGCGCCGCTTTGCAGCTCGGCACTGTCGTACTCGTAAAGCGGATCGCTCGGGAGACGGATGGCGGTGCCGGAACCGAGTGGGCCTTTTTGCGAGAGAAGCGAATCGAGGTCGCTGAAACCTGGCGCGCGGCCGCGATCCGGGCCCGCGCTGTCACCAGGGATTTTGTTGATCACGTTTGGCCGCTTGATCGTGGTGCTGGTGGCGAGCTCTGTGCCGGTGAGAGCGGGCTGGGGCCGGGCGGAGACGGCGCTGTCGGTCAGGAGCGATTGGGTGCGGGTCGCGTCGGGACTATTGGAAAGCACCTGGGAAGTGCTGCGCTCGATCTCGTTCATGATCGAGCTGGCGTCGGTCTGCTCCACGCGCGGATTATCTGGGAGGACGTCGTTCATATCGTCCGGCAACGCGGTGGAGGCGTGGACTTCTTCGAGGAGCTTATCGAAGGATTTTTTGGCGTCGGGCAATTGCTGCTCGGTTTGATCCGGCTCGGGTTTGGCGGCCTGCGCGGTTTGATCCTGGCTCGCTTTATCAAGCGGCTGCAGCTCGACGTTCTTAACCTTGAAGGTGGCGGTTTGCTCGGGCGCCTTCGGCGAAGCGGAGAGGGACTCAAAGCGAGTCCGGTAAAAAAAGACGCTCAGCGCCGCATGCAGCAGAAGCGAGACGAGCAAGCCTACGAAGACCCAGTTCCGTTGCCGGCTGCCCGACCAGATGGCTTCATCCTCGAAATCGTTTCGTGGCAGAGGTTTCATAATGCGCTTCCTGAAGCACCGGCAACTGGCTGCCGCTGTCAACGACTACAGACCCCTCGCCCGCGCGACTTGTTCACTGTTTTATGCGCGGGACGAATCCCGCCCCGCGAAAAACAGGCCGAGCCGAAGGATTCCCCTAAGTTCCGCGGAGTTAAGCGGCACTCCTAGTAACGCTTAGAGAACTTCGTCTTTACGCTTGTAAGAAAATGGCGAGTTAACGAATCTTTGCGGATTGAACGCCCAGGAAAAAAAGTTGCGCGAGGCCAGGCCACGCGGGTTCTCCACGACCCGCTGGAGTTTGGTTATGGCCGGGGCACGCCTGGGTGAGGATGAACAACTGGCGCTGGAAGCTCTCGGCCACTTATGCCGGACGTATTGGCGTCCTGTTTTTACCTTCATCTGCCGCCGGCACCATTCGCTGGAAGATGCGCAAGACCTTACCCAGGATTTCTTCGCCATGATCGTGCACACAAACTGGCTCCGCCATGCCGACCGCACCCGGGGCCGCTTCCGTTCGCTCCTCTTAAAGTCACTGGAGAATTTCCTGAACGACGCTGCGGATAAGCGGAGCGCACGGAAGCGCGGTGGGAACACCACTTTCGTTTCATGGGATGATTGGATGGCGGAAGCACCTTCCGAGTTAGCGATCTCTTCTTCGGCCCTGGAAAAGTTATCGCCCGATAAGATCTTTGATCTGCGCTGGGCAGTGACGGTGGTGGAGCAAGCGTTGCGGCGGCTAAGTGAAGAATGCGAGAGCAAGGGCAAGCTGCGCCTGTTTGAGTCCTTAAGAAGCTACCTGGCTGCCGATCGCACTGATGTCTCTTATGCAAAAATCGGTGAGAGCCTGGGCGTGGACGGATCAGTCGTTAAACGGCAACTGCATAATCTACGCGCGCGCTATCGGTTCCTCCTCCGCACGGAAGTAGAGAAGACGGTGATCGATCCGAAAGAGATCGATGACGAGATCCGGCACCTCTGCGCCGCGCTCGCGATGACCGGAGAATAGTCGCATCGATGAGATCGCTCGAAGGGTTGACCGATTCGATCGCCGGATTCCAGGCAGACCCGGAGGCGTGCCCGCAATGCGCGGGGTCGACCACGATCGGACGTGGGGTCTGCGTGAATTGTCTCCTGCAGTCCGCCTTGGGGGATAACGGAGAGGGATCGCGCGAAGCTTTCGCGGCTGTCCTGGGCGAAGTGAATGTGCCCGATCGTGAGTGGCGTCTGGGTCAATACGAGATCCTGGGCGAAGTGGGTCGCGGCGGGATGGGGGTCATCTATCGGGCGCGCCAGCGCCATTCCCGCCGGATCGTGGCGGTGAAACGCATCCTGAGCTACGAAGCGCAGGGCCATGACACCCTGGTTCGTTTCCGGCGCGAAGCGGAGGCAGCCGCCAGCCTCGATCACCCAAACATCCTCCCGATTTACGAGGTCGCGGAGACCGAGGAAGGGGTGCCGTATTTCAGCATGAAGCTGGCGACCGGCGGGAGCCTGCGCGCGGTCGGGCCGGCTTTGCGCGATGAGCCGCGGGAAGCCGTGGGCTTAATGGCGAAGGTGGCTCGTGCCGTCGCCTACGCGCACAAACAGGGAATTCTTCATCGCGATTTACAACCGGGGAATATTTTGCTGGATGGCAGGGGCGAACCGCTGGTGAGCGATTTCGGCCTGGCCAAGTGGTTGGACGATGACTCTGATTTAACGCGCACCCTGACCACTTTTGGAACGCCGGGTTTCATCGCGCCGGAACAGGCCGAGGGCGGTGCCGCCGCGCTCTCTCCTGCCGCTGATATCTACAGCCTGGGCGCGATCCTGTTTCATCTCCTGGCGGCGCGGCCCCCGTTTGTAGGCCCGAACGCGCTTTCTGTCATTCGCCAGGCGGCCGAAATGCCGGCGCCGAAGATCGGTGCCTTGCGCGGCGGCTTGGGGCGCGATCTGGAAACCATTCTCGAGCATTGCCTGGAGCGCGATCCGCAGGCGCGTTATGCCTCGGCCGACGCCTTGGCGGAAGATCTGGAACGCTGGAGCGATGGCCGCCCCATCCGGGCCCGCCGCATTCTTCCCAGCACCCGCTTGTTTCGTTGGTCGCGCCGGAATCCCATCCTCGCCGGGGGCGGGCTGGTTTGTCTCGCGCTGCTGGCGGCGGTGATCTGGCTGGTGCAAGGAGCCACCGTCACCCATCCGATTCTCGCTCCGGAAAAAAGCATCGCCGTCCTGCCTTTCGAAGATTTGAGTTCGGGCGACGACACAGCCTTTTTCACGGACGGAATGCAGGACGATATCCTGATCAACCTCGCGCAAGTCTCGGATTTGAAAGTGATCAGCCGCAGCAGTGTGCGCGCTTATAAAGCCGATGTGCCTCGAGATCTGCAGGCGATCGGGCAGGACCTCGGGGTCCGACACGTTCTGGAAGGCAGCGTGCGCAGGTCGGGCGATCGGGTGCGCATTAATGCTCACCTGACCAATACCCAAAGCGGCGAGCAGATTTGGGCGGCGAGTTACGACCGGGACCTGCAGGATATCTTCACCATCCAGGGAGCGATCGCGGCCCAGATCGTGGAGCAATTGCAAGGACGCCTGCTCCCCGCGGAGAAGGCGAAGATCCATAGTGTCCCCACCACTGATCTGGCTGCTTACGATCTGTATCTGCGCGCGCGCGATCTCAACCGGGAAGCGGGGGTCAGCACGTCCGATCGGTCTGATGCGCAAACAAAACTTCTGAACGAGGCGGTCCAGCGCGCGCCGGATTTCGTTCCCGCGCTTTGCCTCCTGTCTCGCGTCCATGTGCTTGCCTATTGGTTAAATCACGATCACACCCCCGCGCGTCTGGAGGCGGCCTGGCAGGCGCTGGAGCGGGCGGCCCGGATCCGACCCGATGCCGGCGAGGTGCACCTGACGCGAGGGATCGTCCTCTACTGGGGCCAACGGAATTACGAAGCGGCTTTGGCAGAATTCGTTTTGGCGCAGCGCGCTTTGCCGAATGAGGCAGACATTCCTTATTTTCGCGCTTTGATCACGAGGCGACAGGGAGATTGGGAGGGCTCGACTCGCCTCCTGGAGGAAGCCCGCGCCATCGACCCGCGCAACGCGATTATCCTCTGGGATTTGGCGCGCACTAATTTCTTTGCGACCAAGCGTTACAAGGACGCCGCCCGGGTCTGCGAGGAGGCACTGCGGTGGACGCCCGAGGCCTTCGCATTCAGTCTGGTCCGCGCCAAGGTGGAGCTCGCCGCGCGAGCCGACCTGCGCCCTTGGGAAGCCGTTTTGCAGGGCGAGGCCTCACGTTCCGTTGAGGCCGGCCTCCTCAATTTCGAAAAACTTGAGCTGGCCCTCGCGCAAAGAAACTATCGCGCGGCAGCGGACTTCCTCGCGAGCGATGCCCTGCAGGAATACAAGTGGGATGGCTACGTCACTCCGCGCGCCTGGTATGCAGGACTCATCGCCGAGGGATTGGGTGATGCGGAGAAGGCTCGCGAATCGTTCCTGGCCGCGCGCGAGCTGCTGAACACAATCGTCACGCAGCGACCCGACGACTCCAAAGCGCGGATCGTCCTGGCCGAAATCTGTGCGCGGCTGGGTGATAAAATGGCCGCGATTCAAGAGGGAGAGAAAGCCCTGCTGCTTCGGCCGGTGTCTCGGGATGCAGTGGACGGTCCAGTGCTCGTGGCACGTTTTGCAGCGGTTCTCGGCCGAGTGGGCGAGCGAGACCGTGCTTTCGCATTACTGGGTGAGGCGGCCTCGCTTCCACATGGGGTAAACTACGGCTCCCTGCAGGTGGACGAAAGCTGGGATCCCCTGCGAGAAGATGCGCGCTTTAAGAAAATCGTCGCCGATCTCGCGCGCGCTGGCGACTGGGAGTAGCGGTCCGCGGGGATCGTTTGCGGTTTCCCCCCGCGAGCTGTTATGAAACGTGCCCATGCGCAGTCACGACTACTCCTTGCTCATCCGTAGGTGGCAGGCCGTGGCCCGAGCAGCCGGCCTGCGCCTCCAGAAACTGGCCACCACGGGGAAGCTGCCGGTCTTCTATCTGCGAACAACGACCGCACCGGATCCTCGTTGCATTTACCTCTCGGCCGGCATCCATGGCGACGAACCGGCCGGTCCAGCCGCGCTCCTGCAGTGGGCGGAAAAGAACGCCGGGCAGTTGCGCCGTTATCCTTACTTCATCTTCCCGTGTCTCAATCCCTGGGGGTTGCTCAACAACAGCCGCTACGACGCGCAAGGTTGCGATCTGAACCGGACATTCGCCGACAAACTTCCGCCCGCGCCCGTGCGCGAACTCTTGCAGCTCATCGCCGGCGAACGCTTCGCCCTCTCGCTCACTCTGCACGAGGACTACGATGCCACCGGCTTCTACGTCTACGAAGTGATGCGGCGTGCGCCTTTCTGGGGCGAACAACTCCTGCGGAAAGCGCGCCCGCTGATCGCGATCGACGCGCGCGCTACCATCGATCGGCGCCGCGCGCGGGCCGGTTTGGTGCGGCGGCAGTTCAAGCCTCACCGTTTCCCCGCCATGCCAGAATCGATCTATCTGCATCGTCAGCATTCCTACCGGACTTTCACCACGGAGACTCCCTCGGAGTTCGCACTCGAGACGCGCGTGGCTGCGCATCTGGCGGTGATCGAGGAATGCGTGCGCCTGGCGAAAACATCGCCGCGCCACGGAAAGGCTTGGCGAGAGACGGCAGTCGTTTAAGAATGCCGAACCTCCGTGCCCATCATGTCGTCCGCCTTTTCGCTCGTGATCCCCGCCTATAATGAGGCCCATCGGATCGAGCGAAGCCTGCGTGAGATCTTGCGCTACCTCGGTGAAGCCAGTCCCGAGAGCGAACTCATCGTCGTGGACGATGGATCCACCGATGCCACCGCTACGATCGTGGAAAAGGTATTCGCCGAGACAGGCGATGTGGCCACTCGACTCCTGCGCGAGACGCCGAACCACGGCAAAGGCTGGGCGGTGCGGCAGGGTCTGCATGCGGCGACGCGCCCGGTCGGATTATTCTCCGATACGGATTTATCTACGCCGATCAGCGAAGCGCCGAAGCTGCTCGAGCCGATCTTCGCCGGGGAATTGGATGTCGCTTTCGGCTCACGCGCATTGGACCGCAAACTCATTGGCGTGCGCCAGGCCTGGCATCGCGAGCAGGGTGGCCGGGTCTTCAATCTCGTGGTCCGCCTTGCCACTGGCCTCCCTTTTTGGGACACGCAGTGCGGCTTCAAAGCCTTCCATCTTGAACGCTTCCGCCCCATCCTGGCCCAGGCGCAGAGTGACGGTTTCGGGTTCGATGTGGAACTGCTTTATCTCGCGCATCGCGCCGGTTTGCGGCTCCGCGAAATCCCCGTGCGCTGGGATCATAACGACGGGAGCAAAGTGCAATTCCTGCGCGATAGCCGACGCATGCTGGCAGAGATCCTCGCCCTCCGCGCGCGTTCCTAGTCGGTCACTGCGCTTCGATCATCTCCGCGAATTGCTCGAAGAAATATCCGGCATCATGCGGGCCGGGCGCGGCCTCTGGATGGTACTGCACGCTAAAGACTGGCAGCTCGCGGTGCCGCATCCCTTCCACCGTGCCGTCGTTCAGATTGATGTGGGTCACTTCCACCTCCGCGGGCAAGGACTCCGCCTCGACCGCGAATCCGTGGTTCTGCGATGTGATCGCAACCTTACCCGTCCCCAAATCTTTCACCGGCTGATTTCCCCCGCGATGCCCAAACTTGAGCTTGAAAGTTCGCCCGCCAAACGCGTAGCCCAGCATCTGGTGCCCGAGGCAAATGCCGAAAATCGGTTTCTTCCCGATCAACCCGCGCACCGCTGCATGCGCATAGTCGAGCGCGCTCGGATCGCCCGGGCCATTGGAAAGAAAGACCCCAGCCGGGTCCAGCGCGAGCACCTCCTCCGCCGTGGCCGTGGCGGGGACGACGGTGATGCCAAAGCCCGCCTGGCGCAGCCGCCGCAGGATATTCTCCTTTAAGCCATAATCGTAAGCCACGATCTGGTGGCGCACGCGCGGGAGAACTTGCGATTGGATCTCATCCGCATTCCCTCGCGCCACCGACCAGAGCGTGCTGAGACTGCTCTCCGCGTCCCACTCGTACGCGTGCGGGGTGGTCACCTCTTTCACGTAATCCATCCCGATCACGCCTTCGCCGCGGACAGCTGCTTCGACCGCCGCGTTTTCCGACAGAGCATCGGTCGTGAGGCAGGCTTTCATCGCGCCGCGCTCCCGCAGATGACGGGTCAACGCCCGGGTATCGATGCCTTGCACGCCGGGGATGTCCCAGTGGCGCAGGTATTCATCGAGCGATTGCTCCGAGCGCCAGCTGCTGGCGATCTCGCTCAATTCTTCCACCACAAAGCCGCTCACGTGTGGACGCGCGCTCTCCTGATCGAGGAGGTTCGTGCCGTAATTTCCAATGTGCGGACAGGTCATGGCCACGATTTGGCCGCGATAAGAAGGATCGGTCAGCACTTCCTGGTAGCCGGTCATGGAAGTATTGAAACAAATCTCGCCCACCCGCGTGCCGGCAGCGCCAAAGGATTCGCCGGCAAAAATTCTTCCATCTTCGAGAGCGAGGAGCGCGCGCATGTTTGGGAGCGAAGGTCGAACGTCGAACGCCGAACGTCCAACGTCGAATTGCAGAATCCGCGCGGGTGGTCTGTCCGTCCGGCAGGTTGCGGGCTGGCGTCGGCGCGAGGTTTTGCGCCCACGACTGGTCATCCCGAGCCGGCGCAGCACGGCCGAGGGATCTCCCGAAGGCTTTCTTGCTTTGCCTTACCGTGGAGCTTCGGCAGGGTCCACGTCTCGATCGAGAGATATGTCCACAAACTCCGTCGCAGAGATCCCTCGGCCGTCTTCGCGGCTCGGGATGACAGTTTGCCAGGCTGCGCAGGATTCGCGCTCCCAGCGTTCCCCGTTCCCACCGTCCAACGTCGAACTGCAGAATCGGCGCGGCAGGGGCGGACGTCCGGCAGGTTGCGCGCTGTCGGCGGCGCGAGGTTTTGCGCCCACGACTGGTCATCCCGAGCCGGCGCAGCACGGCCGAGGGATCTCCCGAAAGCTTTCCTGCTTTGCCTTACCGTGGAGCTTCGGCAGGGTCCACGTCTCGATCGAGAGATATGTCCACAAACTCCGTCGGAGAGATCCCTCGGCCGTCTTCGCGGCTCGGGATGACAGTTTGCCAGGCTGCGCAGGATTCGCGCTCCCAGCGTTCCCCGTTCCCAACGTCCAACGTCGAACTACAGAATCGGCGCGGCAGGGGCGGACGTCCGGCAGGTTGCGCGCTGGCGGCGGCGCGAGGTTTTGCGCCCACGACTGGTCATCCCGAGCCGGCGCAGCACGGCCGAGGGATCTCCCGAAGGCTTCCTTGCTTCGCGTTACCGTTGGAGCTTCGGCAGGGTCCACGTCTCGATCGAGAAATATGTCCACAAACTCCGTCGCAGAGATCCCTCGGCCGTCTTCGCGGCTCGGGATGACCGCCGGCCAAGGTGGTTGGAAATCGCGCTCCTGGCCGCCCCTCTCCAGCGTTCCCCTACCGCATCCAAAAAAGGGCCCGGTCTCGCAGCAAAGCAAAACCGGGCCCTGAAAGTTTTTTACCCCGCGGGTGCCGTTTAGGAGGATATCCCGTTCCCTTTCGGTAACGGGCGGGTGACCGCCGCGGGAGCGTCTGACTTCCAATTAAGGCATGTCATCTTCTCGTCGCGACCAAGCCCCCTTGTTATGAAACATCGGTCCGGGAATCACACCTGTAATCTCGAACATCGCAGGGTAAAATTTTGCGCGATCTCACGATCGCAAATTTGAAAAGAACTATTCCCGTAGTTCCGCCCCCAACTCGCGTTTTAGGCGCTCGCGAATCCGACTGTGCACCACGGTCACTTCGTCGTTCGTGAGTGTCCGGTTCCGGTCCCGGTATGTCAACGTGTAGGCGAGAGATTTCCGGCCCACGCCCAGCGTGGCGGCCTCTGTCCCGCTGAAAAGATCGAAGAGCTGTGCTCCGGCTAAAAGGGGTTCGTCCGCCGCGTGGATCACCGTCTCGATCTCGCCATGGCTCACCGCCTCCGGCACGATAAGCGCGATATCGCGCGACACTGCCGGGAACCGCGCGATGCCATCGAACTTCCGGCCGGCATCAAAGCCATCTGCGGCCGAATCGAGTTCGATCTGCGCCACGAAAACAGGCATGCTCGCTCCAAAGTGCGAGGCTTGCGCCCCGGTCAGTCGCGCGACGAAACCGATCATTTTATCACCGGAAAACACTTCGGCTGAGAGCGCGTAGGCAGGGTTGGCGGCGCGCCGAAATTGCAGCGCGGGCAATCCAAGCGCTTCGATTGCGCCTTTCAAATCAAAGAGATCAAGCGCTCGTGCGCTTGCACCGCGCCAGTGCGGCGCGCTTCCCGCCTGCCCGGCGAAGAGCAAGCCGAGGACGCGTTTTTCGCTCGCATCCGGTTGCACAAAAATGCGGCCCAGCTCGAACAAACGCAGGCTGGTGGCGCCCATGTTTAGATTGCGCGCCAGCACTTCGAGCAGGCCATGCACGAGACTGGGACGCAGCGCGACATGATCCTCGCTTAAAGGATTCTTCAACTCGACCGCACCCCCGGCGGCGGCGATTGCGTGCCGCGGAATAAGGGCAGAAGTGCGCGCTTCGAAAAGACCCAGCGCGACCAAACGCTGCCGGAGAGCCGCCTCAAAATCCGCCCGTCGATCCGCCCCGCTGACCGGCATGAAAGTGCTGCGATTGGACGATGGAATTTTGGCGATGCCATAGACCCGCACCACTTCTTCAATCAAATCCACTTCGCGCTTCAAGTCCGCGCGGTAGGTGGGGATCTTCCAGGTGCTCGTCCCGTCGAGGTTCTCCAATTCCACCAACCCGAGGCGTTCGAGCCCCTGTTTGATCTCCGCCTGCGGAATCGAGACACCCAGCAACCGATCGCATTGCGCGTAACGCAGGCTCACGTTTGCGGGAGCGGAAGGAATCGCGCCCGCCACCGCAGGAGCCGCGGCCAGCTTGCCGCCGGCCAGCTCCGCGATGAGCCCAGCGGCGCGAGCGGAAACGCGCAAGGTCATGGCCGGATCAACCCCGCGCTCGAAGCGGTAGCTGGCATCGCTCGGTAAATTCAAGGTGCGCGCTGTGCGCCGAATGCTCGAGGGCAGGAAGTAGGCGCTCTCGAGCAGGACGTTCTTCGTTCCCTCCGATACTCCGGTGTCCTCGCCGCCCATCACTCCGCCGATTGCAACCGCGCGCGCCTGGTCGGCGATCATCAGATCGCGCGCCGAGAGCGTGTAGGTCTTCCCATCGAGTGCGAGGAACTTTTCGCCTTCGACCGCAAGGCGAACGTTGATGCCCCCTTGTAATTTGTCGGCGTCGAACGCGTGCAGCGGCTGGCCAAGCTCGAGCATCACGAAGTTGGTAATGTCGACGATGTTATTGATCGGGCGCAGGCCCGCAGCCTCCAGCTTTGCTCGCAGCCAGTCGGGGCTGGGGCCGACGGTGACGTCTTCGATTCGGAGCGCGCTATAAAATGGGCACTCGCGCAACGCCGAGATCGTGACGCCCTCGTTCCCCAACGTTTCCACTCGCTCGACCGGCGAGTGTGCAAGTTGGAAACTTGCACCACGGAGCGCGGCGATCTCTCGGGCTAACCCCACGTAGCTCAGCAGGTCGCTCCGGTTCGGAGTGATCTCGACATCAAGGATCGTATCGGGCGGAAAGAGCGAACCGATCGGCGCGCCGATGGGAGCGTCCGGCGACAGAATAAGCAGCCCATCGCTCTCCTCGGAAATTCCCAACTCGACCGGGCTGCAAAGCATCCCCTGCGACTCCACCCCGCGCAGTTTGCTCACCTTGATCTTCAGCCCGTTCGGCAACGCGGCACCTGGGAGCGCGACCGGAACTTTGTCGCCGACCTTGTAGTTCTTCGCGCCGCAAACGATCTGGCGTTGGTGATTGGTGCCGTCGTCCACTTCGCAAACGCTGAGGCGGTCGGCGTTTGGATGTTGAGTGGAGGCGTTGATCTGACCGATCACCACCTGCTCGAGGGCCAGCCCGCGGTGTTCGATGCCTTCGATCTCAACCCCGGCAAAAGTGAGAAGATCAGCGAGCTCTTCCACGCTCGCCGGCAGCTCCACTAATTCGCGCAGCCAGTTAACAGAAAACTTCACGCGAATTGCCTCAGGAAGCGCAGATCGTTCTGCGCGAATAGCCGGATGTCGGGAATATCGAAGAGGACCATCGCCAGCCGATCCATCCCCAAGCCAAAAGCGAAACCGGAGTACTTCTCCGAGTCGTAAGCAGTGTCGCCTCGCGAGCGGTTCACCTCTTCGTAAACGGCCGGATGCACCATCCCGCAGCCGCAAAGTTCCAGCCACTTCTCGCCACTCTTGAGCGCCTTCGATTTCACATCCACTTCGAAGCTCGGTTCGGTGAAAGGAAAGAAATGCGGCCGGAAACGAATCTCCGTCTCCGGGCCTAACAACTCGCGCAGGAAGAACTCGAGCGTCCCTTTTAGATCGGCCACGCTCACGTTCTCGTCCACGTAAAGGCCCTCGATCTGGTGGAACTGCGCGCTGTGCGTAGCATCCACTTCATCGCGTCGGTAGGCTGCTCCCGGCGCGATCACCCGAATGGGCGGCGGCCCGGCCTGCATCGTGCGGATCTGGACGGTCGACGTGTGCGTGCGCAAGAGGCGACCGTCGGGAAGATAAAAGGTGTCCTGCTCATTCCGCGCCGGATGATCGGGCGCCGTGTTGAGCGCATCGAAACAATACCATTCCGTCTCCACGTCCGGGCCTTCCGCGAGCGCGAAGCCCATCCGGCGGAAGATCGCGATCGCGCGATCGAGCATTTGCGTGAGCGGATGCAACCCGCCCAGCTCCGTGGCCGTACCTGGAAGCGAGATATCGATGTCGGCGAGAGCCGCGGTTTCGGCTTGTTCGCGGAATTCCAAAGCCCGCTTTTCGATCGCGGCCGCTACGGTGGTGCGCGCTTCGTTCAGCAATTTCCCGATCGCCGGCTTTTCCTCCTTCGGGAGCGATTTCATCTGCTCGCTCCAGGCCGAGATGCTGCCTTCGCGGCCGAGAAAACGAACGCGCACGGCTTCCAATGTCACGGCATCAGATGCGCCGGTAACTTCGGAGAGCGCCTCTGTGCGCAGAACTTCGAGCGGGTGAGACATTACAAAAGGCGAACGTTCAACTTCCAACGTTCAACGTTCATTTAAGCGGCGGGCCGCGCGGGCAGTGATGAAACGCGCGGTCTCACGAAGAGACCACCCTCACCCTGCCCGCGCTGACTCCGACGCGCTTAAGCCGCGTCTTTTTTCGCAGACTTCGACTTGTTCTCGAGCGCGGTTTTCACCTGCCCGACGATGCCGGCGAAAGCCGTCTCGTCCGTGATCGCGAGATCGGAAAGCACCTTGCGATCGAGGCCGATATTGGCGGCTTTCAAGCCTTCCATGAAGCGGCTGTAAGTGAGGCCTTGCGCGCGGACCGCAGCGTTCAAACGCTGAATCCAGAGATAGCGGAAGGTGCGCTTGCGCGTTTTGCGATCCCGATAGGCCCAATACTGGCCTTTCATGGTCGCGTCTTTCGCGTAGCGGAAAAGTTTGGAACGACGGCCGCGGTAACCCTTGGCTTTGTCGAGGACGCGTTTGCGTCTCTCCCGGCTGGCGGGAGCATTAGTGGCTCTTGGCATATTGTTTTGCCCGGATCGCTCCGGACTCCTCTTTCAGCGAATTGTTTTTATTTTAAATGATCGCCCCGACCTCATTCGCTGAGTTGGCAGGATAAACACCGCCAGGTGGGACGACCGCCCATCGCACTATTGCGACAGGGTCGGGAAAGTAGGCGCCGAGGGATGAATCGCAACCCTTTTCCTGTATTGGGGGCTTCTCGCGTTGTGCCGGCCCGGGTGACGTTGTCTTATACGCGCTCGCCCCTCGGGCGAGTCCTCGCGTGCGCCGGCGAAACACATTGGGCGCGCAACCCACCCGTGTCATCCCGAGCCGGCGGAGCACGGACGAGGGATCTCCCGCAGGCTTCTCAGATCTCGAAGCAGGACGGCTTTGGCTGGCGTCGGACCGTCCACGGATTGCGAAAGTCCAAAGTGTTTCGGAGAGATCCCTCGGCCGCGCTCCGCCGGCTCGGGATGACAAGTCGCGAGGCGAGAATCATCCGCGGCGCGTTTATCCTCCGACCTTTTTTAATCAGTCCCCCGCGCGGGCGCATTTTTCCTTTCGCCCTGAAGGGCGCCGTTTCATACACTGGCGCGAATGGATTGGATCGCTCGTCACCGCCGCCTGGCTCTCGCTTTTCTCTGCCTCATCTGGACAGGGGCGATCGTGGCGGCGGTCTCGTTTCCGCAGCTTCCTTTCCTCTCCTCAATCGCCCGCGCGCAACAAACCTTCGAAGACATCCTGCGCCGGGAGGGTCGGAAGACTCCCACGCGCGAAGACTTTGTCTTCATCGGCATCGATCAGCAATCGCTCCAACTAGACATCCTTTCGGAGGAGGAATTCGCGGCCAGCCCGGCACTCCAGCTCATGCGCGAGCGGCCTTATCCGTGGTCGCGTGAAGTATGGGCGTTGCTCCTCGACCGGCTCTTCGCTGCCGGCACGCGCCTGGTCATCTTCGATATGATCTTCAGCCCGCCGAACGATGGCGATCCTGCCTTCGCCGCCGCGCTTGAGCGCTACCGGGATCGAGTGGTGCTGGGATTGAATTTTGATGAGCAACGGGGAGCGTTGATCGGACCGAATGCCACTCTCATTCCACCGCCAGCGGGTGAAGACGATCGCGTGGGGCTGGTCAATTTCTGGTCGGATACGCTGGATGGCCGGGTGCGTTCCGCGCGCTTCATTTCTTCGGAACGCCAGCTGGCGGGCCTGCTCCCGGCTCCCGGCGATACGGTCTATCGATCGCTCAGTGCGCGCGCCCTGGGCAAACTGGGCCGGGCCGAAAA
Organism: uncultured Verrucomicrobiae bacterium; assembly: GCA_963730385.1. GTDB lineage: Bacteria > Verrucomicrobiota > Verrucomicrobiia > Chthoniobacterales > UBA10450 > JACCTI01. The sequence goes on along the minus strand of CAVSRQ010000010.1, from coordinate 1,204,092 downwards.
TTTACCGGCGCCGTTTCTGTTTCATCCGTTCCGATTTGGCGCTGCCACTGCTTACGAGCCGCGCAATCTCTGGGAGGTATTGGCGGAGAAATCGTGGCAGCGAAACTTCGGCGGCGGAGCGTTTTTCAAAGATAAGGTGGTGATCGTGGGCGCTTCGGCGCAGGTCATGCACGATGTGGTCAGCACCCCGCTCGGGCCGAGCACGCCGGGGCCGGCCTTGCACTTGCACGCTGCGGCGGCCGCTCTGGCGCGCGAGTTCCTCTCGTCCGCGCCAGCTCCGGTCAGCTATGCGTCGCTGGCGTTGGCGGGGATTGGGGCCTGGTTCCTGATCGCGTTTGTCCGGCGACTGGCTTTGGCCCTCCTCGCCATCGTCGCGCTTGCCGTCGGATACCTTGTTCTCGCGCGGGTGCTTTTCGATACGCAGGGAATTTTTCTTCTCGCCGTCCCGGTCTTGATCACTTTTGTCGGGGGCAGCACGTCGGCACTGGGACTGGACTACATTTTTGAGCGCCGGGAAAAATTAAAGACGCGCCGCACGCTCGAGCGTTACGTCTCGAAGAATCTGGTTAAAGACATCCTCGATAACCCCGAGAGCTTTTACAGCACGATGAAGGGTGCCCGTATTCCGGTGACGGTGCTGTTCTCGGATTTGATCGGATTTACCACTCTGAGCGAGCGCGCTGATCCGGAGGAGTTGGTCCGACAGCTGAACGAGTATCTCAGTCGCATGGTGGGCGTGGTTTTTGAGAACGACGGCACGCTCGATAAATTTATCGGCGACGCGATCATGGCCGTGTGGGGCAACGTGCAAAGCGCCGGCCCGGTCGCGGACGCGCGGGAGTGCGCGCGAGCCGCGCTCGGGATGCGGCGTGCTTTGCAGGAGCTAAACGCAGGCTGGCGGAAGGAAGGCCGGATGACGCTCGGGATGGGCGTGGGCATTAATCACGGCGAAGCGATCGCGGGCAACATCGGCTCAGGCGATAGAGCCGATCTGACGGTGATCGGCGATGCGGTGAACCTGGCCTCGCGCCTGGAAGCGCTCACGCGCACTTACGGCGTGGATTTGCTCATCGGCGAATCCGCCGCGGCGCTCATCCGCGACGACTTCGTCCTCCGGAGCGTGGCGCATGTGCAGGTAAAGGGGAAGACGGTGCCGGTGAGTGTCTCGACCCTGCTCTGCGCGAAGGGCGAGCCGTACGACGAAGAGTTTTTGAAATGGCTGCAGTCTTACGAAGAAGGGATCGAGAAGTTTCGCGAGCGCGAATTCACGGCGGCGAAGATGCTCTTCACGCGCTTCCTCGAGTTTTATCCAAAGGACAACCTCGGGAAGAGCTACCTCGAGCGCGCGCTCCAATACGAGCAGGAGCCGCCCGATGAATCGTGGACCGCGGCGGAGATCTTTACGAAGAAGTAAGCCGAGTGTGGCCGCTTGGCGGGGAGGTTTAAGAGGGCTTTGGCTGGCGTGGTGCTTTCGGTGGCAGATCAGAACCAACCCTGCGTCGGAGAGATCCCTCGGCCGTCTTCGCGGCTCGGGATGACAACTTGTAGACGCTCGACCAAACGCCGGTTCGAGAACTTCGGTCTGCAAAAGTTGCCCTAAAGACCGACAGCGTCCGCCCGGTCATCCCGAGCCGCGAAGACGGCCGAGGGATCTCTCCGAGGAACAGTCCAAGTCTAAGGAACGGCGAGTGCGAACCGACAGCCAACGCCTCCCCTCCCCCACGCCAAAATCCACCCGCCCCACCCCCGGATGACAAACTACCGCGCTCCGCTACGCTCTCTCCCATGATTCTGCGCCTCTCCCTTCCTCTCCTCGTTGCGTCGGCCCTGCTCACTCACGCGGCGCCGACTCCGCAACAACTCGCCGACGCCGAATTGCCCGCGCTCCTCACCATCTACAAAGATCTTCACGCTCATCCCGAACTCTCCGGCAAGGAGGAGAAGACCTCCGCTTTTATTGCCAAAGAACTGAAAGCAGTCGGATGCGAAGTGACCGAGAAAGTGGGCAAATACGACAAGCCCGGCATGATCGGCTACGGCGTGGTCGGCGTGATGAAAAACGGCGCCGGCCCCACGATCATGGTGCGAACCGATTTGGACGGCCTGCCGGTGGAAGAGGAAACCGGCGTCCCCTACGCGAGCAAGGACACGCAGAAGAACGACGAGGGCAAAGAAGTCCGCACCATGCACGCCTGCGGGCACGATATCCACATGTCCACCTTCATCGGCGTGGCGCGGAATATGGCGAAGCTGAAGGAGCAATGGAAGGGCACCATCGTCTTCGTCGGTCAGCCGGCGGAGGAGATCGGTTCCGGCGCGAAAGCGATGGTCGCCGATGGCCTCTTCACCCGTTTCCCGAAACCCGATTTCGCGCTCGGCCTGCACGATAGCGCGCAGATGGCTGCCGGCATGGTGGGTGTGACCGACGGCTACATCTACGCCAACGTGGATTCAGTCGACGTCACCGTGAAAGGCCTGGGCGGTCACGGCGCTTATCCGCATAAAACCAAAGACCCGGTCGTGCTCGCCGCCAAAATCATCGATGGCTGGCAAACCATCGTGAGCCGCGAAGTGGAGCCCGTTGATTCCGCCGTCGTCACCGTCGGCTCGATCCACGCCGGGACGAAACACAACATCATCCCCGACGAAGTAAAAATGCAGCTCACCGTGCGCAGCTATAAACAAGAGACGCGGAAAGCCGTCCTGGCCGCGATCGAGAGGATCGCCAAAGGAATGGCGCTGGCCGCTGGCATGCCGGAAGATCGGATGCCGATCGTGACCGTGCGCGACAAGGAGTTCACGCCCTCCACCTACAACGAGCCGGAGCTGACCAAGCGCGTCGCCGCTTCGCTCAAGGCCGCGCTGGGCGCGGATCATTTCGAGGAAACGGAGCCGACGATGGGTGGCGAAGACTTCAGCGTCTTCAGCGGTGAAGACCACGCCATCCCGGCCTGCATGTTCACCGTCGGAGCAGTCGATCCGAAGCTGATGGCCGAGAGCAAGAAAAACGGCACCGCGTTGCCGAGCCTGCACTCGAGTAAATTTGCCCCAGTCCCAGAGCCGACCATCCGCGCCGGTCTCATCGGCATGACTGCGACCTTGCTCGACTTGATGAAAAAATAAGGCGCTGGCGCTGGCGCTTACTCCTGCACGATCTCCGCGTATCTGTTTAACGACAGCGTGCGGAAACGGCCGGTGCTCAGATTGCCATCATCGTAGAGGGCATCGATGGCCGTGAGCTGCTCGGTCTCCGCCGTGGGTGTGAGCACCGAGATCGCTGCCTTCACCCCGAAAACGCCGAATTCCCAATCCCAACGTCCCCCGATCGGCGTGGGCGCGGTCCAATCCATCGTAGGATCGAGGTAGCTCAGCAGCAGCGGCGGCACCACCCCTGGCGTGGAATCGGGCGGATACGCATTATTTTCCATCGCGTACTGCTCGATCGCGCCGGAGGCAACGCGGAGAAAATTAACGAACTTGGCGTTCTGCGCTCGTTGCCGCGCTCGTAAAAATCCCGGCACAGCCACCGCTGCGAGAAGAGCCACGATCGCGACCACGATCATGATCTCCACCAGAGTAAAAGCTGCCCGTCTGTGCATCCTGAAACAGTAAAGGACCAGAATACGTGCCACCCGCGCGTCTTATTTCGGGCGCGCCGCCCGGCCTGCCCGCTATTTCACCCGCACGTTCTTGCGCAAAAAGGTGGGCACATCCAGGTCCTGCCCTTCCACGATCGTCGGCTCGCTCTTCTCAAAACGCCCGCGCGTGACCGACTCGAATTGCATGACCTCTTGCTTGGCTTGCACGATTTTTTCCACCGACACCTTCGGCTCTTTCGGCAGCAGATGCTTTTGATGAGGAAGAATCACGCGCCGCGGTTCCCGCGCCGGAGCAGACACAACCGGCGGCGGTGCAACTTCCGCCACAGGCTGCGGAGCCGTCTCCGCTTCTTCAATCACCCGCGCGTCGTCTTCCGTTTCCTTTTCGATCTCGGCCGCAAATTCCGGCATCACTTCCTCATGCGTGGGCAGTTCCGGCTCCGGCAATAAATCCTGCTCCGCCTCGATCACCTCCGAGGCAATCGGCTCTGCGGTTTCCTCTTCCTCTTCCGCCATCGACGCTGGTTCGGCCTGCACCGTCACCGGCGCTTCCGGTTCCGGCTCGAAAAAAGTGGGCGCGGGAGGGGCCGCTTTCTGCGGGACGGCGCGCGCAGCCTGGATCGGCGGCGGCGCCGGCATCGCTTCGCCCTCTGCGGTGAGCGAGCTGATCAAAGTCACCGTCATCCGGTTCCCCATCCGCGCATCCACCGCCGTGCCAAAAAGGATCTGGGTCTGCTCGCCGATGTGCCGTCCGAGATCCTGCATCAAGATCTCGACTTCAGAAAAAGTCATGCCTGGCCCGCCCGCCACCTGCACCAGCAGATTGCTCGCTTCTTCCAGCAGGCGACCGCGATCCATCAACGGACTTTTCAGCGCCTGGGTGAGCGCATCATGCGCGCGGTTATCGCTATCCGATTCGCCAAACCCAAACAGGCAACGCCCATTTGGCGAGCGCAACGCCGTCAGCAAATCGTCGAACCCAATCCGGATCAATCCCGGCCGCTGAATCAAATTCACGATCGAGCGCACGCTCTGGCTGATCATGACATCCGCCGCGGCGAAAGCCTGATGCACGCCCGCTTTCGCTGCCACCATGTCGCCCATCCGATCGTTCTCGAAACAGATCACCGCATCGGAGACGGCGTTTAAACGCGCCAACGCCTCGAGCGCCTGCGCGGTCCGGCGTTTCCCTTCGAAACCAAAAGGCATCGTCGCAAAACTCACCACCATCGCCCCGCGTTCCCGCGCTAATTCCGCCACCACCGGCGCTGCGCCTGAGCCCGTCCCCCCGCCTAGTCCCGCGCAAACAAAAACCATCCGCGCATCGCCCAGCGCTTCGCGAATTTCATCCGCCGCTTCCGCCGCTGCGTTGTAGCCCAGCTCCGGATCGCCGCCGGCCCCGAGCCCGCGCGTGACCGTGCGACCGAGCTGCACCTTTTGCGATGCGACCGAGCTGGCGAGCGATTGCGCGTCCGTATTCGCCACGATCAAATCGGCCCGCTCCAGGCCATCGAGCACGATCCGATCGAGCGCGTTCGACCCGGCTCCGCCGACACTGATGACTTTGATCGAGACGAGTTCCTCCTGCCGCTCCGGCAGGGTGTAGTTGCGGCTAAGTTGAATCATAGGGTGGCTTCCAGCGGGTGGGTGGGGGTCAATCGGTTAGCGCATCGAGTTGAAGAATTTTCCGAACAAGCGGCCGAAACGACTCCGCGGCCGGCGCTCCGCCTGCACCGCCTGCGCGTAACGGATCAGGCCTATCGCAGCCGAGAATTGCGGGTTTTCAAAAGCCGAGGTCAACCCCGACATCGTCTGCGCGTGTGCCACCCGCGCCGGCAGCTCAAACACCTCCTCTGCCAGGTGATCGATCCCGTGCAGATGACTGCAGCCGCCGGTAATGAAAATCCCTTCGCCGATGTAATTGATGAACGGCTCCTCCTCGAGCTTCCGCTTCAACATCTCAAACGTCTCGCGCAGCCGCAGATGAATGATCGTGTTCAGCGTCTCGCGCTCGATCTCTTTCCCAGCGAACCCCGAGTCGTCTTTTAACGTCACCGTCTCACCCGGCAGACAATTCCCGAGCGTGACGCTGCCTTCCGCGATCTTGAGCTTCTCCGCTCTCGTCATCGGGATGCGCAAGCCCATCGAGATGTCGTTCGTGATGTGATCGCCGCCCACCCCCAGCACGCCGCTCTGCTTCACCACTCCGTCCACGTAGAGAATGTAATCCGTCGTCCCGCCGCCGATATCGATCACGAGCGCGCCGAGACTTTTCTGGTGCTGCGTCAAAACCACCTGCGCGGAAGCCAGAGCACTAAAGACCACATCCTCCACCTCGAGCGGCAACTCCATCACGCATCGAATCGTGTTTTGGATCCGTGTCCGCACGCCATGGATGATGTGGAAATCCGCTTCCAGCTTTTGCCCCAGCATCCCGATTGGGTTCAACACCCCGTCCTGCCCATCCACGTGATAGTGCTGGATGATGGAATGGAGAAACGCGTTCGATGCCGGGATGCTCACCTCGCGCGCGTTCAGCTTCACGTCGTCGATATCCTGCTCGTCGATTTCATCGCGATCTTCCGGCAGCAGGACCGCGCCCCGGTTGTTAAAGCTCTGGATATGGGAGCCGGCGATCGTGACGTAGACGCTTTTGATCATGACGTCGCTTTTCATCTCCGCGTCCACCACCGCTTCGTGGACACACTTCATCGCGGTCTCGAAATCGACGATCTCGCCCTTGCGCACACCGCGCGACGGCGCCTGGCCCACACCCAGAATTCGAATCGTCCCGTCCGGTCGACCTTCACCGACCACGACGCAGATCTTCGATGTTCCGATCTCCAGTCCCACTACAAAGTCGCTAGCCATCTCAGTTACCTTTCCTTCCACTTTTTGCCGGAAGTGCCCGGCGACCGTTCGCTTTTGCCTCGGGTTGTTTTGCTTTTTTCTCCGCTTTCACCGGCTCCGTTTTCGCTATCGGATGAACCGGCTCCGCCCGCAGAATCTTTGAGTCATCGCCTTCGGGATCGAAGGTCTCGTTAATAATCTCACTCGCCGTTTGCGCGTAGGTGACCGGGATATTGCGCTGCACGAGCAGGTTCACCGTCGCCAATTCCTGCCGCGAATCATCGGTGAAGACGAGCAATTGTTCGAGCCGCTGCAACTGCGCACTCAGATCCTCGAAGGCAAACGAGACCCGTGTCCGATTCTTATCGGTTACGTCGAGGCAATAGCCTTTCGAGAGATCGATCTCGCGCACCTGGAAGCGCGTTTGCATGAAGCTGCGCGCGCTTAAGCGCAGCAGCTCCAGCGCCGCTTTCACTTCATAAGATTGCACCGTCCGACCGGGAGTGAGGGCTTCGTTCTGGCAACCGACAATGACCGGGAGTCCCAGATACTCAGGCAACAATTTTTTCTCCCGCATCAACACCCCGCGCGCATCGACCAGGAAGCCGCCATTGGACGCGAAGATGTTCTCGAGATTCCGCTCGGACGTGATCCAGGCGATCGGCTTCCTCTCCACAATCTGCACGTCGATCTCCGAGGGCATCTTGCGTGTGATCTGCACCTCATCCACCTGCGCCAGACCTTGCAGACGCATCTGCACTTCCGCCAGATTCACGCTAAAAATGTTCACCCCTTCGCGCAGTCCCGCCGTCTCCAGAATCTGCTCGCGCTGCAGCCGCCCATCAGTCTGCACCTCGATCTTGCTCAAGCGATAATCCGGGTTCTCAAAGAAGAGCTGCTTCGCTCCGTAGCGCACGCCGATCGACGATGGCCGCGAGGACGAGCAGGCTCAAGGTGACCTTGGACGTGACCACGAAGATGCGGCGATTCCGTTGCGCGACCGCTTTGTGCGAGCGCACTTTTACATCGAGCAGATGCTGCTGGCGGCGCTGCTTCGTATTCGAAGCGCGCTGGTTCAACACCCGCGGACGTTGCGGCACGATCCGGCTCATCTCCTCCCCCTCACTGCGAGCGACAGCTCGATGATCCGCGCGCAAAGTTCTGGATAAGAAATGCCCGCTTCGCTCGCGGCTTCCGGCAGCAGACTGTTCGGCGTCATCCCGGGAATGGTGTTGATCTCCAGCACCGTCGGCTCCCCGTACTCGGGCAGCATGACATCGACGCGCGAATAAACTTTTAACCCCAGAGCGCGGTGCGCGCGCAGAGCCAGTTCCTGGACCTGCGTCGTCTGGTCCGCAGTCAGCGCCGCTGGGCAAACATGTTGCGCGCCGCCACCGCTCTTGGCGCTGCCCTCTGGATTTAGGAACGGATACTTCTCCGCGAAATCATAGAACCCATCCTTGGCCACGATCTCGATGATCGGGAGCGCCTGCTCGCCTAAAATCCCCACCGTCAATTCCCGCGCCGGGATAAACTTCTCCACCAGCAACCGCTCGTCGTATTGGAACCCATCGGTCAACGCCGTGGCCAACGCCGCATCGTCTTTCACAATATAGACACCCACGGTGGAGCCTTGCTTCGGCGCCTTGATCACCAAGGGGAGCGCCAGCTTCGGCTGCTCGCCCGCGCGCACGATTTCCCACGTCGGCGTGGCCACGCCGTGCGCATCGAATTCTTCCTTTGAGAAAATTTTATCAAACGCGAGCTGGCTCTCTTTCACCCCTTCGCCGGTGTAGGGCACCCCTCGATCTTCCAGAATCTTTTGCAGCTGCCCGTCTTCCCCAAACGTCCCGTGGATGGCCGCGAAGGCCAGCTCCGTCCCTTCCGCCAACTCGAAATCCTCACCCCGCACATCCACCTCCGTCACCTCCACCCCGAGCGTGCGCAGCGCTTGCGCCACCCCTTTCCCGGTCGCGAGCGAGACGTCACGCTCGGAGCCAGGGCCTCCCATCAGGACCGCGATTTTTTTGGGTAAGGTCATCATAGTTTCTGCCATCTCCTCACAAGCGTGAGCCGGAATCTTCGTCGCCCACGATCTGCACTTCGGTTTCCAGCTCGATCCCGCGCTGCAGGCGCGCCGTCGTCTTGATCCGGTCGATCAACTCCAACATCTCGACGGCTGTAGCCCCGCCATCATTCACAATAAAATTCCCGTGCACTTCCGAAACGCGCGCCTGCCCCACCCGGCTATTCTTCAAACCCAGCTCATCCACCAGCCGCCCCGCCGGACAGAGCGCGGGATTCTTGAAAATGCAGCCCGCGCTCGCTGCCGCCGGTTGACTGTTCTTTCGTTTCTCCTGCGAGTCCTGCAAGCGCCGCAAAATCTCAGCGCTCGGCGCAGGGGTGCCGCGGAAAATCGCGGAGACGGCATAGTTCGCCGCCAGCGATGGGACATGCCGATAATTGATTTCGAGATCCGCTGGCGTTTTCACGTGCGGCGCTCCCTCGGCATCGAGAAAACGCACGCTCACCACATTGTCGAAAGTCTCCACGCCCATCGCGCCCGCGTTCATGCGCAAGCCGCCACCCACCTCGCCGGGGATGCCTTCCATCCACTCAAACCCGCCCAACCCCGCGGCCTTCCCCGCGTAAGCCACTTGCTTGAGCTTCGCTCCCACCCCGGCTGTGATCGTGTCGCCCTGCGCTTCCACGCGCGAAAATTCTCCGCCACTCGGATGCGCCACCACCCCGCGCATGCCGCCATCGCGCACGAGCAAATTCGAGCCGCGACCGATGACGAAGAGCGGGAGATTCTCCTGCCGACACATCCGAATAATTTCGGCGAAGGCTGCCTCCGTGCGCGGCTCCACCCAGAACTGCGCGGGCCCGCCCACGCGCAACGTGGTGTGTTTCGCCAGCGGCTCGTAAAGGCGCACGTCCCCTTCCTCGCCCACGATCCCCTTCAGCTTCTCTGCAATTACGAGATCGGCCGCGAGCAACGAGAGCTGTTCGTGCACATTCCCCGCGCCCAGACTCAAGACGAGATCGCCCGGCGCGATCATATTGCCCACCTCGCGATGCAGCCGATTCAGCCGCGGCTGGTAGCTGGCGCCGCCGTGCCCTTGCCCCGCGATCTCGTCCACGATCATCTGCCCATTCACCCCGGGAATCGGCGCCTCGCTCGCCGGATAGACGTCGGAAATGAAAACGCGATCCGCATCGCCAAACGCTCCGCCGAACTCCTTCCGCAACGCCTGCGTCCGCGAATAGCGATGCGGCTGGAACATGGTCAGCACCCGATTCCGCCCCACCGATTTCGCGGTCGCCAGCGTGGCGCGAATCTCCGTGGGATGATGCGCGTAATCGTCCACGAGCAGGAACCGCTCGCTCGCGTACTTGATCTCAAATCGCCGCCGCGCGTGTTGGAAATGCCGGAGCGAGGCCGCGACCTTCGCGAAGGGCAAACCCAATTCCGTTCCCACCGCGATAACCCCGAGCGCGTTGCTCACATTATGCCGGCCAGGGACGTTTAAGGTCGCCTCGCCCAGCCGCTCCTCGCCGTGAAAAGCGCAGAAGACACTCACGAAATCTTTTAACTCCAGATCCGCCCCGCGATAGTCCGCCCCGGTCGCAAATCCATAGGAAATGCTCCGTGGCCGATGCGCGCACAGCCGGACCGCGTGCGCGTCATCCGCGCAGTAGAAAATGCTGCCGCTCGTCTGGTCGAGCAGTTGATTGAAAACCGCATCGATCGCCGCCATGTCGGCGTAGAAATCGAGATGCTCCTCTTCCACATTCAGGAGGAGCGTGTGCTCCGGGCGAAAACAGCGCAGCGTCCCATCGCTCTCATCCCCTTCCGCCACGAAATATTCCCCGCGCGGATTCCAGTGTGCGTTGCTCCCGAGAATGGGAATCTCCGCACCCACGTAGTGCGAAGGGTGCAGGCCGCCTTCCCGAAACGTGTGGGCCATCATCGCCGACGTCGTCGTCTTCCCATGCATCCCCGCGATGACGATGCCGCGCTTCCCTTGCATGATGGCCGCGAGCGCTTCCGCTCTTCGAACCAACGGTAGACCCGCTTCCCGCGCAGCTTTCAAAATCGGGTTTTCAGCTTTAATCGCGGAGGAGTAAACGATCAGCTCCGCATCCTCCGCGTCTTCCGCGCGATGCTGCACGTGGAAGCGCAAACCGAGCCGCTGCAAGCGCGCCGTCTCTTGCGTCCCCACTCGATCCGAGCCGCTCACCTCATGCCCCAACTCGAGGAGCAGCGCCGCAATCCCACTCATCCCGCTGCCGGCCACGCCGAGGAGATGGATGCGATGCCGCGCACGCGTGAGAGCGCCGGCCAGATCTGTCTCGAGCGCGTTCGTCATGCAGTCTGCGTATGCCTTTCCAAAGTGTCGGCAATTAATTTCGCTGCATTCGTCGAAGCCAGCTGCGCGCTGTTGCGCGCCATCCGCTGCAGACGCTGCGGATCGCTTAACATTTCGCTTAGCTTTTTCCCGAGCAGATCGCCCGAGAGCTCGGCTTCCTTCATCATAAAAGCAGCCTCCGCGCGGACGAAGATCTCGGCATTGCGCGTCTGGTGATCTTCCGCCGCGTAAGGGAACGGAATCAAGACCGCTGGCAACGCGAAGGCTGCCAATTCCGCCAGGCTGGCTGCGCCGGAACGCGCCACCGCCAGATCAGCCGCGCTATAAACTTCCTCCATCGTGTGATGGAATGCGGCCACATACGCGGGGATGCCTTCGCGTTGGTAATTATCCGCGGCCAGCCGTTCATCGCGCGCGCCGGACAGATGGATCACCTGAAAAGGTTCGCCTTGCAGAGCGGGCAGGGACTTGATCATCGATTGATTAATTCCTGACGCGCCCTGGCTCCCGCCCATCACGAGCACAGTGCGCAGATCTTCGCGCAGCCCCAATTTTCGGCGCGCGGCTCCCTGGTCCATTTTTTTCAAATCCGCTCGCACCGGCGTGCCCGTAATTTCCGTCGGCACCTTCGGGAAGAACTGCGCGCATTCCTTAAACCCGAGCAAAACCGAGCGCACCAGGCGCGCGGTCCAGCGGTTCGCTTTTCCAGGGATGGCGTTGGACTCGTGGATGAAAGTGGGGATGCGCCGGAACCGACCGGCCAGGATCGGCGCGGTGGAAGTGAACCCGCCCATCCCGAGCACGACCTGCGGATTGAAGGAGCGGTAAAATTGCCGGCAAAGCGAAAGGCTCTCGTTAAAGCGCTGGGTGAAGCGGACGATCGCCGGCGAGAACGGCGAGGGCAGGCCGACGGTGGGAAGTTTTTCAAACCGAAACTCTGTCCGCCCGGAAACCGCCAGCGCATCGATCTCTTTCTCCGAGATGAACAGCATGACCTCGTGCCCGCGTCCGCGCAGCACTTCCGCTACCGCCAGGCCCGGGAAGAGGTGTCCCCCGGTGCCTCCACATGCGATCACGGTATTCATCACAGTCGCGGAGTTGCCCGCACCCGAAGTGTGACTCGGCGCGCATTCGCGGGCTCGAGATTCCCGCGCCGATAAATGCTCATGAGCAGCCCGATACCAAACAGGCAGACGACCAGATTGGAGCCGCCGTAGCTGATGAAGGGCAGCGGGAGTCCCTTGTTCGGCAAGAGCGAAGTGGTGACGCCCATATTCACTGCCGCTTGCAGCCCGAGGAGCGAGACGATTCCGGCCCCGAGGAGCAACCCCAGCCGATCCTTCGCATGGAGCGCAATCATGGTGCCGCAGACGATGATCACGACAAAAAGAAAGACCACGAGCAAGCTGACGCGGAGCCCGAGTTCCTCCCCGATCATGGGGAAGATGAAGTCGGTATGCGCGTAGGGAAGGTAGAGCATCTTTTGCCGGCTGTTCCCCAGGCCGAGCCCATCGATCCCGCCGCTGCCCCACGCGATCAAAGCCTGCATCTGCTGCAAGCCCGCGTCCTGTTTATACTTCTCCGGATCCATGAACGCAGTCAGCCGATCCATCCGCTCCGGCATGAGCATGGCGATGGAAATAATCGCGCTCACGCCGAGCACCGAAAGCGCGCCGAGGATGAACAGATTCGTGCCCGCGATGAACATCATCACAAACGCCGTGCCTCCGATCAGCGCGGTCGTCCCGAGATCCACCTCGAATACGATCAAAGCCAGGAGCACGCCCACCACGCCGAGTGGAATGAGGAAGCCATTCACAATCGTGCCGCTGGTCTTCTCATTTCGCGCAAACCACCAGGCGAGGAAAAAGACCGCCGCCACCTTCGCCATTTCCGACGGTTGGAACTTGAAGCCCGCGAGCATGAGCCAACGTCGGGAGCCGTTCAGGCGAATCCCGATCGGCGGGATAAAACAAAGCGCCAGCGTGACCACCGCGATCCCAAACCAAATCCACCAGGTGCGCGCCCAGAAGTGGTAATCCATCAAGGCCGCCACCGCACAGACGATCAAGCCCACCACCAGCCAGACCGACTGCCGCTTCACGAAAGCGTAGACGTCTCCGTGCGCATCCCGCGCAAAAGCGCTGGTGCTAAAAAGCATGACGATGCCAATGACGAGCACGCCCAACACGGCCAGGAAGAGGAAGTATGCGCTCTTACGATGCATCGTTTTGCAGGATCTTTTTCGCCACGGATTGACACGGATGAAACACGGATGGGAATACCCGAAATCTTTCCTTCTCTGTCTTCAATCCGTGTTTCATCCGTGTTAATCCGTGGCCCAAAATCACTTCTTCGATTTCTTCGTCGCGGGCACGATCAGCTTCTGCCCGATCTGCAGCTTCCGCGGATCGTCGATGTGGTTCACGGAGAGCAGTTCGCTCTCGGAGACTTTGAGCTTGCGCGCGATCGAGACAGGATTGTCCCCCTTCACCACCACGTAGGTTGCGCCGTCGCTGGCCGCGGAAACCGGCAGCGCCTTTAAGGGCTCAGGTGCGCGCTCAACTTTCGTCGTGGCCGAAGCCGGCGCCTCATCGGCACTCTTCGCCACGGTCTCGCTCTGGGTGCTCGCAGCCGCGTCTGAAGCTGTCGCCGTTTCAGCAGCGCTTTTGGCGGACGAACTCTGAGACGGATAAGCGCCCTGCCGGCTCTTGATCGTATTAAACGCGATGATGCCCGCCACCGCCACGACATGGAGAACAAGCACGATCAACAGCGCGCGCGAGAGCTTCATGTTCGGCTCGGACATCTCCTCATAGTCCATCTCGTCGGGCGCATTCATCGACCGGCGCGCGGTGCTGGCGCGGAGTTTCTTTCGGGGCTTGAGCAACTTGGGTATTTTCATTTTTCTGAACTCTTAAGCGCGTGGACGAGCGCGCGGAATTGATCGCCGCGATCGGCGTAACTCTTGAACATGTCGAAAGAAGAAGTGCCGGGAGAAAAGAGGACCACCTCGCCGGCTTCCGCGCGGGAATGCGCCCGCTCCACCGCGTCCGCGATGGAATGCGCGATTTCACAAGGTACCACGCCGCTCCAATCGGCGCAGATCCGGTCGGCCATCTCGCCGATCAAAATGGTAGCCTTTACCTTCTCGCCTACGAGCTGACGCAGCGTCTCGAACGCGAAGCCTTTGTCTTTTCCGCCCGCGACCAGAACGATGGGTTTGGTCTGGGCGAGGAGCGCTTTTTCGACCGCGTCGAGATTGGTCGCCTTGGAATCGTTGATGTAATCGACCCCATCGAGGCTGCGGACAAACTCGAGCCGATGCGGCCGCGGCTCATACGCGCTCAGCGGCGGCACCATCTCCGCAAAGCTCAACCCGCGCGCCTGGCCCACCGCCAGCGCGGCCATGATGTTCTCGATGTTATGCGAGCCGCGCAGCTTCGTTTCCGAAAGGCGCAGGACCGGCTCGTTCCGATACATGATCGCGCCTTCGGCCAGTCGGAAATCGGCCCGATCATCGTACGCGCTAAAGGTGACCTGCCGCGCTTTGATCGGCGGCAATTCCTCCACCGCATTCACGACCGCGACATCGTCCGCGGTTTGATATTCGAAGATGCGCAGCTTGGCCGCGCGGTATTCGGCTAACGAGCGGTAACGATCCAGATGGTCGGGCGCGAAGTTCAACCACACGCTCACGGACGGTCGAAAAGTAGTGATCGTCTCGAGTTGAAACGAGCTCACTTCCACCGTGATGACGTCGAGATCGCGTCCTTCCCGCGCCACTTCGGAGAGCGGTTTGCCGATGTTCCCGCAGGCGATTGTCTTCTGGCCGCACGCTTGCAGCATCTGCGCGAGCAACTCTGTGGTCGTGGTCTTGCCATTGGTGCCAGTGATGGCCACCACCGGCGCCTGACAGGCCCGCCAACCGAGTTCGAGCTCGCCCAGCATCTCGATCTTCCGCTCCGAGATATTCCGCGCCAGCGCCGAGGCGGGATCGATCCCCGGACTCAGGACCGCCATCTCATAGTGCGCAGCCGTGCGTTCCGCGTCCGGCCCGCAGATCACTTCAATCCCACGCGCGCGCATTCCTTCAATGGTGGTGCGCAGGATCGTCTGCTCCGCCGCGCTATCGAGAACGGTGACCGCCGCCCCTTCGTCGCGCAGCAGATGCGCCGCGGCCGTTCCACTCAGGCCGGCTCCCAACACTGCAACTTTTCGATCGGTATAACGCATCGAGTTTATCTCAGTTTTAAAGTGGCCAGTCCGAGGAGCGCGAAGACTGCGGAGAGAATCCAAAACCGCACGATGACGGTGTTTTCCTTCCAGCCGCTCAGCTCGAAGTGATGGTGAATAGGCGACATCTTGAAGATGCGTTTGCCCGTCATCTTAAAACTCAAAACCTGCAGGATGACGGAGGTGGCTTCGATCACGAACACGCCGCCCACGACGGTGAGGAGCAGCTCCTGTTTACAGCAGATCGCCACCACCCCGATGAGGCCGCCGATCGCGAGCGAACCGGTGTCGCCCATGAAAACTTGGGCGGGGTGACAGTTAAACCAGAGGAAGCCAAGACACGCGCCCACCAGCGCCGCGCAGATGACCGTCAGCTCCCCCGTGAACGGATAAAACGGCACCTGCAGATACTCGGCGATTCGGAAATTTCCCGCCGCATAAGTGAGGAGCGCATAAGTGAACGCGACCGTGATCGTGCACCCAGTGGCAAGGCCGTCGAGGCCGTCGGTTAAGTTTACGGCGTTCGACGCGCCAGCGATCACGATCGCGAAAAAGACAAAGGTGAGCAGGCCCATGTTGGCGATAACGGGCGCTTTGAAGAATGGCAGATAAAGCGAACGCGCCTGCACTTCCAGGAGCGGACTGGTCAGGAAAACCGTGGTCACCACGCCGGCCACGATGAGCTGCACCAGGAGCTTGATCCGACCGTTGATCCCATCGGACTTCTTCTTCGTCACCTTGAGGTAATCATCCACGAACCCGAGGCCGCCCAGCACCGTCATGGAGAAAAGCGCCAGCCAGACGAAGCGATTATCCGGACGCGCCCAGAGCAGAGTCGAAACCAACACCGCTCCGATGATGAGCACACCGCCCATCGTCGGGACGCCCGCTTTTCCACCGTGCAGTTCCGCCAGCCGATGCACTTCTTTCGCGGTCCGAATGGGTTGGCCGACTTTGAGCGAGATCAACTTTCGGATGACGAAATTGCCGAGCAAAAGCGAGATCGCGAATGCGGTGATCGCCGCCGCGACACTGCGAAAGGTGACGTAGCTAAAGACGTTCAGCCCCGCCACCTGCTCGCTCCAGAGATGGAGATAAAACATCATAACGGCTGATGGGCGAGAGTTGAAACTTGCACCGCAAACGCTTCCAGGACGCGCTCCGTGCGCGCGGAACGGCTGCCCTTTACGAGCACGAGATCCCCCGGAGCCACGATCTCAGTCAGGAAAACAGCGGCCGCCTGGGGGTCGGCCACAGTGGTTGTTTTCTCCAGGCCCGCTTTCTCGGCCGCGCTCGCTATGGTTCCAGCCAGTTCGCCGATGGCGATCAAGTGATCGATCCGCAGCGCGGCGGCCGCCTCCCCCACTTCCGCGTGGCCGCGTTCCGTTTCCACGCCTAATTCGCTCATCGAGCCCAGCACCGCGATCCGACGCCCGTCCGTTTCCAGTTCCATCAAGGTTCGCAGCGCAGCCTTCATCGATTCCGGGTTCGCGTTGTAGCTGTCATCGAGAAATTGCACCCCCCCGATTTCGCGCCACTGCAGCCGCGCTTTTGTGAGTGGGGTCGAGGCCAGACCCGCGGCGCATTCCTCGGTCGAAACGCCAAAGACGCGGCCCGACTGCCACCGCCAAAAGAGCATTTTGCACCATGTGCATTCCCGGCACCGGGAGCTGCGCGCGGCAGCGATGCGCACCTTCGATGATGGTAAACTCGGAGCCCGTCGCGCTCTGCGTGATGTCCTCCGCCCGCAACGCGCCGTGCTCCACTCCCGCCAGCACGATCTTCGCGCGCGTGCGTTTTGCGATGGAGACGCTGAACGGATCGTCCGCGTTCAAAACCATCGTGCCCGCAGCGCCAATGGCTTCGGCCAACGCGCCCTTCTCCTGTGCGATCGCTTCGCGCGAACCCATGAACTCGATGTGCGCGATTCCGATGTTCGTAATGACGCCCACGTCCGGCGCGGCCAAAGCGGCCAGCGGCGCGATCTCGCCCGGGTGATTCATGCCCAGCTCCCAGACCGCGATCTCGTCCGCGGAGTTGGCTTCGAGCATGGTGCGCGGCAGGCCGATGTGGTTGTTGAAATTCGCTTCTGTTTTCGTCACGCGAAAACGTCGGCCGAGCGCGGCGGCGATAAAATCTTTCGTGCTCGTCTTCCCGTTGCTGCCGGTAATGGCGACCACTTTCAGGGGGAGGCTGCGTCGATAACCGGCCGCGATTTTCTGATAGCCGACCAGCGTGTCGGCCACGCGCACGAGCGCGAACGAGGAAGGGACTGTGCCCTTCCAATCCTCCGCCACCAAGCGCACCGGCCGCACCACGCGCCGCTACCTCTTCAACAAAATTGTGGCCGTCGAAATTATCGCCGCGGATGGCAACGAAGAACTCGCTCGCCTGAATCGCCCGCGAGTCAGTGCTGATGCGCGTGATCACGCGCTGCGCGTCAGGTGCCGTAAGTGCACCGCCGGCGTATTCGGAGATCTGGTGAAGGGTGAGCGGGTCCATGAGCTTAGAACGGGGTCGCTTCGGTCTGACGAAAATCCTTCATGAGAACTCCACCGGGTTATCGTCCAGCGCGCGACGCGCCACCTGGATGTCGTCAAAGGGCACCGTGGTATCGGCAAACTCCTGATAGGCCTCGTGACCTTTGCCGGCGATGACCACGATATCGCGCGGTTGAGCCAGAGCGATGGCGCGCGCGATCGCCGCCGCGCGTTCCGTGATCTTCTCGTAGCGTTCGGAGCGGAAACCTTTTTCCACCTCGGCGATGATCGCCTCCGGATCTTCCTTCCGCGGATTATCGGAAGTGATGATGCTGAAATCTGCGTTCTCATCCGCGGCGTGCGCCATGAGCGGACGCTTCTGCCGATCGCGATCGCCGCCGCAACCGAAGACGACGATGAGCTTGCGCGGCGAAAGCTCGCGGCAGGTTTTCAGCACGTTCAACAACGCGTCCGGCGTGTGCGCGTAATCGACGAAGACCTGGAACTGCCGCTTCGCCGCGACCGCTTCCAGACGCCCCGGCACTTGCGGAGATTTCGCGAGGCTAAGAATGGCGTCGCGCAGGTTCACACCGAGGCTATTGGCGGCGGCCAGCGCAGCAAGCGAGTTCGCGACATTGAAGCGACCAATCAGGGGCACGCGCACGAGGTAACTCTTCCCCCGCGCATCTAATTGATAAGAGGTGCCGCCAAATTCCGGCCGGTAATTCGACGCGCGGAAATCCGCCCGCACGCCCATCCCATAGGTCACCACCGGCGCGCCGTCCTTCCCCATTCGATCGATCAACTTTTCACCGTAGCGATCGTCGATGTTGATCACCGCGACGGCTTTTTTCTTCCCCGTCTGCGCGGCCAACCCCGTGAAGAGTTTGGCCTTCGCATCGAAGTAATTTTCCATCGTGCCGTGAAAGTCGAGATGGTCCTGCGTGAGATTGGTGAAGACGGCGACGTCCCATTCCAGGCCGCGCGTGCGCTCCTGCGCGAGCGCGTGGGAGGAGACTTCCATCGCCGCCGCTTTGCAGCCGGCGTTTCCCATTTGCGCGAGGAGCTCCTGGAGTTCGAGCGAGAAGGGCGTGGTGCGGAGAGCAGGTAATACGCGCTCGCCGATCTCGTAGCGAACGGTGCCGATCAAGCCGCAGCGCAGCCCGGCCTTTTCGCAGATGTGCTTGATCAGAAAAGTGGTGGTGGTCTTGCCGTTGGTTCCGGTTACTGCCGCCAGCTTGAGGTGGCGCGCTGGCCGTCCATAAAAAGCGGCCGCCAGATCGGCCAGAGCGAGACGGGTATCGGCAACCTGCACGCAGGTCGCCCGCGCTTGTTGCACCGCGTCCTCGGTCACAATCGCGGTGGCGCCTTTTTCGATCGCTTGATCGATGAACTGGTGGCCATCGCTCCGCTCCCCACGCAGGGCGACGAAGAGGCCGTTCTTTTGCACCCGGCGCGAATCGTAGGCGATGCTTTCCACCGTGCGATCCACCGGGCCCACCACCGCGCGCGTGGTGATGGAGCTGAGGAGATTTTTAAGCAGCATGTGGTGTGGAGCGCGTCCGCCTAACGACGAGTCGACTGGGTGGAGGCAACTTGTCCCGTGGGGATGGCTTTGCGGATTTCTTCCTGCGGCTGCAGGTCGAGATAGCGCGCCGCTTTCTCCGCCACGCGGGCGAAGATGGGCGCGGCCACTGTGCCGCCGTAGTTCAATTCCGAACTCGTTTTCGCATCGTCCAAAACGACGAGCCCGACAATTTTTGGATCGTCCGCCGGCATGTAGCCGGAGAAGGAGACGACGTATTTCCCCTGCTCATAGCCGCCCTTCGGATCCACTTTTTGCGCCGTCCCGGTCTTCCCGCAGACGGTGAAACCATTCACAGCGGCGCTCGCGGCCGTGCCGCGCTCACTCACCACTCCGCGCAGCGCCACACCGATTTGGCGTGCTGTTTCCGGGGCGATAACCTGACGCAAAACGGTCGGCGTAAAGTCGCTCACCACTTCGCCTTCCGCGGTCGTGATCGATTTCACAATCCGCGGAGTGACGAGCTTGCCGCCATTCGCAATCGTCGCCATGGCGGAGGTCATTTGGAGGGGAGTGACGCCGACCTCGTGGCCCATCGGGATGCGGGTGATGGAAATCTTGCTCCAGGATTGTGGGGCGTGAACGACGCCAGGGATCTCACCGGGCAATTCGATCCCGGTCCGTTCCCCAAAACCAAAGCGGCGAATGTATTCGTAGAATTTCTGTTCGCCCACGGAGATGGCGAGCTTGGCCGCGCCGATGTTGCTCGATTTAATCAGGATGTCCTGGACGCTGATCGAGCCGTAGCCGTGGTGATCGTGCAAGGCGCGCCCGCCGTAGTTCCAGACTCCGTTCTCGCAGAAGATGGTGGTCTCGGGCTGGACCTTCTTCTCGTTTAACGCGGCGGCGGCGGTGACGATTTTAAAAGTGGAGCCGGGCTCCATCATATCGATGATGGCGCGGTTCTTCATCTCCTCCGGCTTGGCCGTGGCGCGCTCGTTTAGGTCGAAGGCGGGGCGATTCGCCATCGCCAGCACTTCGCCGGTATCCGGCCGCATCAGAATGATCGTGGCCTTCTTCGGCTGATACTCGCGCATGGCAGCGTCGATTTCGTTCTCGACGATGTTCTGCAGATTCAGATCGATCGTGAGATTGACTCGATAGCCGTCGCGCGGCGCGCGTTCCTGCCCGCGATAGGTCACGATTTCCTGCCCGGCGCGATCGTGTTCGATATAGCGGTAGCCATCCTGCCCATGCAGGTATTGCTCCATCGTATTTTCCACGCCCTGGATGCCGTGGTGTTCGAAATCGGTGAACCCCAGCACGTGGCAGAGCATGGCGCCGTTCGGATAAACGCGGGTGATGTCGCGCTCGAAGTAAATCCCGCGCAAGCCTTGCGCCCGCAGATTTTTTCGCAGCTCAGCAGCAGCGGCTTGCGGGACGGCGCGCTGCAAGACGATGTAACGCCGATCGCCTTTGAGTTTCTCGGCGAGATCAGCCGCAGGCAGCTGCAAACTTTCCGCGAGGAGAGAAACCAGCTCCGCCGGTTTGTTTACGTGCGTGGCATCGGCCACCACGGTCTCGACCGGGACGTTGTGCGCCAGCACTTCATTATTGGTATCGAGGATAAGACCGCGCTCGGCGTAGATCGGCTGCTTGCGCACGTGCTTGTCCGCGGCCATCCCCGCGTATTCGTCGTGCTTGCTGATCTGGAGATAGATGAGCCGAAACGAAAACACGCTGAACAACATCGTGAAGACGATGCAGACCAGCGCGCAACGAGACCGGCTGTTCCACTTCATCTTCCAGCGTGTTGATTAGCGACAGGTTGGATGGCGTCTTCCGCGGGTGAGTTCAAGGTCGGGTTCAAGCGCACGATGCTCCGCTCCGCGATCGGGATCATCTTGAGATAGCCTTCCTTCAAGCGCCGCTGTAGCGCAGACCGGGAAGTGAGCGCGGCGATCTGGCCGCTCATCTCCACGTTCTGCAGGCGCGCAGTCGTGAGCTGCACTTCCAGATTTCGCTTCTGCTTGCCGAGATCGTTCAGCTGCACCGTCAGGTAGACGTAAATCAAGCCGGTGATGGCCAGGAAAGCGGAGAGCAAAATCCAACGCGCCAGCGAGGCGGCGTTGACGGTGTTAAATTCGTTTCGTCTTTGGCGTTGCATCAGATCCTTTCGGCGACGCGGAGCTTGGCACTGCGCGCGCGGGGGTTGGTTCGTTGTTCGTCCGGATTTGCCTCCACCGGCTTGCCGGTGATGAGGGAAAACTGGTAGTCGGGATTCGGCCGCGGCTCGGGCCACTCCGGGCGATCGAGCCATTGCCGGGCGCGATCGCGGAAGAAATTTTTCACGATCCGATCTTCCAGAGAATGGAAGGTGATAACCGCCATCCGCGCGCCGGTTTCGAGACGAGCTGTCAGTTCGAGCAAACCTTCTTCCAGCGCGCCCAGCTCGTCATTCACCGCCATGCGCAAGGCCTGGAAGACTTGCGTGGCCGGATGTTTGCGGCCGTGCCGCCAAACGATCTTCTCGACCGCGCGCGCCAATTGCACCGTCTCGCGGAAGGGCTCGGTTTTGCGCTGCTTCACCAGCTGGCTGGCAATGCGGCGCGCGGCTGGTTCTTCGCCGAGATCGCGGAAGAGTTGGGTCAGCTCTTCTTCGCTGTAGCTGTTCACCACATCGGCAGCTGTCAGCTCCCGGCGCGGATCCATCCGCATATCGAGCGGGCCGTTCCGCATGATGCTGAAACCGCGATCCGCGTTTTCGAGTTGCCGCGAGGAAACGCCCAGATCGAGCAGGACGCCGCCGATCTTCGCGATCCCTAATTGGTCGAGCACGCGCGCGGCGGTGCGGAAATTTGCCTGATGCAAAGTGACGCGTCCGCCGAAGGAAGCGAGCCGCTCGGCCGCAAAAGCGATCGCGTCCGGATCTTGATCCAGCCCGAGCACGTCAGCTCCGGTTTGGAGAATCGCTTCCGCATGGCCACCGCCGCCGCAGGTGCCGTCGAGGACGAGCGCGCCCGGCCGGGGCGCGAGCAGCTCCACCACTTCCGTGGCGAGGACTGGACGATGATAAGTAAAATCCTCCATTTCCCGTGCCTCCTCTGCAATCATGAGCGGCCCCGTGGCGAACCAAACCGAACGTTCAAAAAGCAGCGCGTTCATTTCGCATCTCTACAAGCCGACCACATTCGCGATGTGCTGATAGGTCGCCGTCTCCTCCGCATGAGCGCGCTTCCACTTCTGCAAATTCCAAATTTCGAAACGGCCGAGACCGCCGACGAGCGCCACTTCGCCTTTTAATCCAAGCAGGCGGCACAGTTCGTCGGGCAAGACGAGGCGGCCCTGTTTGTCGGCACCGCCGTGTTGCGCGCGGGCGTGCAAGTGGCGCAGGAATACGCGGCGATCGCGCGGCGTCACCTCGGGGTTATCCTCCACTTCCGCAGTCAAACGGGCGAAGGCATCGGGCGACATCACGACGAGAAACTGGTCCTGCGCTTCGGGAAGGATGATGAATTCTTCCGCCTCGCCCCGGCGCCAACGCGAAGGAATGGTGAGGCGATTCTTCTCATCGATGGCGTGACGGAATTCGCCTGCGAAGAAAGGTTGAGAAGAAGAGGGAGAAGCCATGTGCCGGAGGTCGAGTGTTCCATTTCACTCCACTACGCCCCACTTGTAACCACTTTGCGTACCAAGGGTCAACGAGTTTGTTGGTTTTTCCGACCGATTTATCCCTCACGGAAGCGAGTGCGCGCGGCGCTTCTCTCTCCACCTCCAACATGATGGCAGAACCGAGGCCGCTTCTGCGTTCCGGCAACGCGCCCGTCGCCTCACTTTTCCCTTTCCTTGCTCACCTTCGCAAAGCCCGCTAAGAAGGGAGCGGATGATTGATTACATCCAGAAGGGTGGCCTGCTCATGTGGCCGATCCTGGTCTGCAGCATCATCTCGATCGCTGTCTTCGCCGAGCGCCTTTTCTACTTTCACCGCGCCACCATCCACGTGGCCGAGTTCCTGCAAGGACTCTCGAATTTAATCGCCCGCCGCAATTTCGCGGAAGCCCTCCACGAATCCGCTGGCACACCCGGCCCGGTCGCGCGCGTCATCCATGCCGCCATTATCCGACACGATTCGCCGCGAGCGGAATTGAAGGAGATCGTACAGGAAGCGGGACAACTGGAAGTGCCGAAGCTGGAGCGTCTTCTCGGTGTGCTCGCCACGATCGCGCTCCTCACGCCTCTCCTGGGTTTGCTCGGCACGGTCGCTGGCATGATCGACGCCTTCGGCACCATTTCCTCCAGCGGCGGCTACGCGTCAGTCACAGAACTCTCCAGCGGCGTTTACAAGAGCCTGCTCTCCACCGCCGCCGGCCTGGTCGTGGCTACGCCCACCTTCGTCGCCTACAGCTACCTCTCGGCGCGCGTGAACACGATCATGCACGAGATGGAACGGGCGGGCATCGAAGTGGTCCACATGTTGACCGATCGCGAGCCAGCCGCCGATATTATCACCTTCCAGCAGCCGAAGGGCCGGCTCGGCCGCGAATCATAGCGGCGGACAGCACGCGGTCGTGAGCGGCGCACGCGCAACGAATCGTCCTCCCGACAAATTTTCTGGGCAGCGAAACTGTCAAGCTGAGCATTCGTGCGCGACAGCACGCCGTTCTTTCGAGAACGCGACCAGCCGCTTGGGCAGAGACGTCTTTCGGGTCTTTGCCTGGAGTCGGCAGGCGCGCCGCGTCGAGTCCCCGAACAGGCGGTGGGTACTACGCCGTTTGAGTTTGGTGCCCCCAAACTATCGAGACCGCTAAAGACACTTTCTCCACACGCTCACGCGTCACGCCCGCCTCCGGCGGTAACGCCGACTCGGCGCGAAAAATGCAAAAAAAAAGGACGGACCCGTTACGACCCCTTCTTCTCCCAGCGCTCAGACGTGATCGCCGCCTTCGGCGATGACGCCGGGGAGGGGCGTTTGTCAAGATTTGCACACTGACCGAGATTCCGGATTCCCCCGCTTCCCTGACCCCGATTCCCGGCTTCCCTCCGACCCATTTCCTTTTTCCCTCTGGACGGTATTGAACGAATGGGGAATCGCGCAGATCACCTTTGTTCTAAAGGCAAGTTTTTGCGGCGGGATCGGATAGCCATAATCGATATTATTACAAGCTCCGCATATAGAGTGGCGTATATCACGCTGCCTCTCTTGACGAGATCAACGGCCGCGGAATAACCATCCGCATAATCTTTCGTGACATCGACTAATTTTCTTGGCGGCGCGTTTGAGCGAGTTAGCGATACCGATTGATTTAATGAGGCAATAAAACCGTAAGCGCCAACTGCAATGATTAACCAGAGTATGCTTGTCCTACGACGCAAGGCGACTGCTATCGACAACAGCACCAGATTGGCCAGCACGAATATCACCATAAATTAGCGTGTTGGCAGGAGTTCGCGCTTAGCTTGAAGGGATCCGGCGTTGATGTCAGCACGGCTGTCCGCATCGAAATCTAGCCGATTCCAATTGGGCCGAGAAGTGTCAATGAAATCATAGCCGATTCCGCCAACCTCCACCAGGAATACGCCGAAACCGCCTGCGTAATACTCTCCGGCATATCCGGCAGCAAAGTTTCCGAATTCGTCGGAGCGGTAAGGTCTTCCGTTTACGCAGTATGTATCTTTTCCCTCCTTGTCGCGTGCTTTGAAATCCGCATAGCCGACCCAAATTGAGTAGGGTGCCGTAGTATGGTTTGCCAACATGTTAAAAAAGCCACTATACGGTCCTGCGCTTGCATCGGCTTTTATCGCATCCAGAATCTTGCGCGTTTCGACGGCGGAGTAATCCCTTAACCCAAGCGGATCCACGAGATTGCTAGGATTGTTTCCAACATACGCATACAAATTAATCCCACCCGCTTCGCCAATCGGGTCGCGGCTTAGCCATTTCCCGATCGTCGAATCGTAAAACCGGAACGGCGCAGCGTACAGGTTGCTCGCGGCGTGCCGGTAGTGGCCGGTAAATCCAATGTCCGTCTCCAAATCGCCTGCCTGCTTGCTCGTGTTGCCAAACGGATCGTAATCGTAGCGCGCGCGCAGGGCACCGCCGGCATCGACCAGCTCCCGCACGCTCCCCAGATGATCGCGCGTGTAGTAGTAGAGACCCGCGTCGGCCCCGCCCAAGCGCTGCTCCCCCTGCGCGAAGTAGCGCCGCGTTACATTGTTGCTTCCGTCCCGTTCCTCCGCCAGCTGGCTCCCGTTCCAGACAAATTGCTTCACGCTCGTGACCGTGCTTCCGCTCTTTTCCACAACCTTCGTCCACAGATTCAGCCCGTTGTAGCTGAATTCCGTCCGCCGGTTCCCGCTCCCGGAATAGGTGATCGCGCTCAGCCGATTGGCCGCGTCCCATTCGAACTCGTTGATGCTTCCGTTCACGAAATGCCGCCGGATCGTGTTCCCGTTGGCATCGTAGCTGTATTGATCGGCCGGAGGCGCTTCTTCCACTTCCTGGCCGGAAGGCGCCAGCTGCACTTGCACCGAGAGGACTTGTATAAAAGTTGCCAATGGAAAATCAGGTAAAGTTGGGAACCGAAATGACTGAGGGCTTTTTCGTGGCCTTATTGCAAGGAAATAGCGCGACATGATCTTGCGCCGCGATGTCACGAGCACCCGCCCTTGCGCTATCTAATCGAATGTCCGGAACGGCTTCCCCGATCGAAAAACGCACCTACCGGGAGTGTCTGAAAGCACGAAAACAAGTGTGGGTCTTGCTCTGTAGATCGGGCATCCGTAACCTATGCCGAAGGGCAGCCGCCTCTCCGCACATGAGATCCGTTTTTTTGCTGACGATTGAGTGGGTAGTTGCCGGAACGGGGCAGACGCTCTCAGCGCCTGGACTTCGCAGCGTGCAGCGATTTTAATCTCATGAAGCTCACCCGCACGAAGGAATACCACTTCGGCTGGCTCGGGATCGTCTCGATCATCGATGTGGTCTTCCTGCTCATCCTGTTTCTCCTCCTCAGCTCGAATTTCATTCTGCAACCCGGGATCGCGATCTCGCTTCCTGCCTCTCGTTTCAGCCTGGGCCCGCAGGTCAATCCGCAGATCATCAGCATCACTGGCGGTCCCGCACCGGCAATTTACTTTCGGGAACAAAAGGTGGCGCTGGAAGATTTAGGGCCGCTCCTGGAAGCGGCGAAAACCGATGGCCGGCCGGTGATTATTAAAGCCGATCGGCTCACGCCATACGCCACCGTGGTGGCGGTCTCGAACGCAGCGCTCGAGCGGGGCATCACTTCCGTCTCTCTCGCCACCGCGCCTACGCCATGACGACGGGCGCCGCAGCCTCGACTGAATACGCGCCCATCTTCGATTGGAGTCAGGGTCGGCGCCGGAAGGTTTCGCTGATCAGTTTCCTGGTCGCTTCCACGCTCCTGCACGCGCTTTGTTTTTATCTCTTCCAGATCGTTTATCCGCTCACCGTGACCCTTTCGCCGCCACCCGCGCGGGTCCACCTGATCACGCCGGATTCGGAACAAGGGCGACTCCTCTTGCGCTGGCTGGAGGCGGAGGATCCTGCGCTTGCTTCCGTCACCCAGCGTCCCGCGCAATTGCTTCCGCCCACGGTGGCTCACCTTCCGTCCTACGCCCATTATCAGCCGCAACTCCGGCAACCCCCGGCTCACCAACCGGATCTCAGCATCCCCAGCGCGCATCCCCCCGGCCCGGTGCCATGGCCCCCGGCGATTCCCTCGACTCCGAC
Organism: uncultured Verrucomicrobiae bacterium; assembly: GCA_963730385.1. Lineage (GTDB taxonomy): Bacteria > Verrucomicrobiota > Verrucomicrobiia > Chthoniobacterales > UBA10450 > JACCTI01. Next base: position 1,177,276 of record CAVSRQ010000010.1, on the reverse strand, counting down.
GACCGTGCCCGTGCCGACCACGCTCCAGTTTGCGCCCGATGCCGCCGCTCTCGGCGCGGCGCAGGTCCCGCCCATCCGTTTTACCGCTCCGGGGAAGGACGCGCCTAGCGCGGCCCAGTTCCGCATCGGCATCGATGCCGGTGGCGCAGTCCGATATTGCTTCCGCGAGACCAGCTCCGGCGACCCGACGTTGGATGAAGAGGCGCGCCACGTTCTGCTCCTCTGCCGTTTTCCAGCAAAGCCTGCGAGCCCGTCGGACGAGGCGATCGTCTGGACCACGGCCACCTTCCAATGGGGCAACGACCTCGTCGTCGCACCCGTCGCCACCACGGAAAGTCCGCGGCCGTGATCCGCGTCAGCCTGGCGGCGCTCGTCACGATCTATTTGCTGGTTTTTCTTGCGGCAGTTTTTCTCCTCTGGATAGTCGGGGAGTGGAGTCGCCGCCGGCGCGAACGCCGGGCGTTACGATACCGATTGCGCTGTGTAATCTGCGCTTTCGAATTTGAGGATCGGACGCCGCAAATGCTTCCGCGGTGCCCTCGCTGCGGAAGCCTGAACGAACGATTTAAACCGGAGCAAATTTAGTTATGGGAATGTGGATTGGCAGAAACCGAAAAGCGCGCGTCACCTATGGATTTGACGAAATCGCGCTCGTCCCTGGGCGAATCACGATCAACCCGAACGAGGTCGATACCCGCTTCTACATTCCACGCCGGGATGCGGAGCCGCTTGAGCTCAAGATTCCCATCCTGGCCAGCGCCATGGACGGCGTGGTGGACGTGAAGTTTGCCTGCGAGATGAGCCATCGCGGCGGTCTCGCAGTTCTAAATCTTGAAGGCGTGCAGACCCGCTACGAGAACCCGAGTGAGGTCTTGCAGAAGATCATCGACGCCGACAAATCCGAGATCACGGCGCTCTTGCAAAAGATCTACACCCAGCCGGTGCAGGAAGAATTAATCGCGGCCCGCATTCACCAGATCAAGGAAACGGGAGCGACTGCGGCCGTCAGCTCCATTCCGCAAAAAGCCGAGCGCTATGGCGCGATCGCGCAGGAAGCGGGCGCGGATGTTTTTGTCGTGCAGAGCACCGTCTCGACCGTGGAGCACATCTCGACTGAGTATAAGTCGCTCGACCTGGCGAAGTTTTGCCAGGAAATGCGCATCCCTGTCATCGTCGGGAACACGGTCAGCTACGATGTCACGCTTGCGATCATGGAATGCGGACCGGCCGCCGTGCTCATCGGCGTAGGCCCAGGGGCGGCTTGCACCTCACGCGGTGTGCTCGGGCTTGGCGTGCCGCAGGTCACGGCCACGGTGGATTGTGCCGCCGCGCGCGACGCCTACTTCAAAAAGAGTTCGCGCTACGTTCCCATCATCACCGATGGCGGGATGAGCAAAGGCGGCGATGTCTGCAAAGCGCTCGCTTGCGGAGCGGACGCCGTCATGGTCGGGAGCGCGTTTGCCAAAGCGCACGAAGCACCTGGCGCCGGCTACCATTGGGGCATGGCCACGCCGCACGCCAATCTCCCGCGCGGCACCCGAATCAAGGTCGGGGCCACCGGTTCACTGCAACAGATCCTCTTCGGCCCGGCGGAAGTCGATGACGGAAGCCAGAACCTTGTCGGAGCCATCACCACCTGCATGGGCAACGTCGGCGCGCGCGATCTGGCCGAGTTCCAGCAAACCGAGATCATCATCGCGCCCTCCATCAAAACCGAAGGCAAGCTTTTCCAGACCGTGCAAAGCGTTGGGATGGGCACTCGCTAGGCAGCAGCAGATCAGCACCGCCAATGGGAGATTGATCCAAACCAAAAATTAATCTTCGGTCCCCGTTCTTCCATAATTCTTCACCACTCCCCATCCACTCATGAATGATCGACGTGTAGTAATTACCGGCCTCGGCGTCGTCACCCCTGTGGGAAACGACCTCGTCACCTTTTGGGATAATCTGAAAAACGGCGTCAGCGGCATCGGCATGCTCGATGCCTTTGATACCACCGGCTACGATTGCCGAATCGGCGGTCAGGTGCGGAACTTCGACCCGAAGGATTACTTCAATAACCCGAAAGACGTCCGGCGGACCGATCGCTATGCGCAGCTCTCCATGGCCGCCGCGAAACTGGCCAAGGACGACAGCGGTATCGACCTGGAGAAGGTCAATCGCGAGCGTTTCGGCGTCGTCGTCAGCAGCGGCATCGGCGGATTGAAGACGTCTGCAGGATCAGCATTCCGCGCTGGTCGATCGCGGGCCAAACCGCGTCTCGCCCTTCACCATCCCCATGCTCATCAGCAACATGGCGAGCGGCCTCATCTCGATGGAGTACGGACTCAAAGGCCCGAATTTTTGCATCGTCACCGCCTGCGCCACTTCCAACAACGCGATCGGCGAATCCTGGCGCATGATTAAATTCGGCGACGCGGATATTTTTCTCGCCGGTGGATCCGAAGCATCGGTCGTCGCGATCGGCGTGGCCTCCTTCGCGGCCATGAAAGCGCTCAGCACCCGCAACGATGAACCGACCCGCGCCTCCCGTCCGTGGGATCGCGATCGGGACGGCTTCGTCATGAGCGAAGGCGCCGGCGTGGTCGTGGTGGAAGAGCTGGAACATGCCAAAGCGCGCGGGGCGAAAATCTATTGCGAGCTGACCGGTTACGGCCTTTCCGCCGATGCCCATCACATGACCGCTCCGCCACCAGATGGCGAGGGAGCCGTGCGCGCCATGCGGATGGCCCTCAATCACGCGAAAGTGCTACCCGAACAGGTCGACTACGTGAACGCACACGCCACCTCCACCGGCCTGGGCGATCTCTGCGAAACCGCCGCGCTGAAAACTGTCTTCGGCGAGAGCGCGAAAAAGGTCTCCGTTAGTTCGACCAAATCGATGACCGGCCATTTGCTAGGCGGCGCCGGTGCAGTCGAGCTGGCGGCCTGCGCACTGGCTATGCGCGACTCCGTCATCCCGCCCACGATCAATCTGGAAAACCCGGACGAAGGCTGCGATCTCGACTACACGCCGAACGTGGCGAAAGAGAGAAAGGTGCGCGTGGCTTTGAACAACTCCTTTGGCTTCGGTGGCCACAACGCCACCCTGGTCGTGAGCGAGTTCAAGGATTAGGAGGGTAGCGCAAGCCTCGGCCAACAGCTCACGCGTCATATTTAACGCGTCGATGAAGCTACGAACCGTGGCGCAAGTTTCCAACTTGCAGCTTCGAGTCCTGCAAGTTGGAAACTTGCACTACGTCACCCGGCAACGCGCTTGCCCACGCCCGCTACGGCGTATCTGCAAAGATCGCACTCGCGGTCACATCCGAGGCGTCGAAGGAAAATCCGTGACCACCGCGCGATAAACCGCGCAGGAAGGTGCCTACATTCGCCGCCGCTTGCGCCGAATAAAACCGCACCAGCCCCACGGTCGTGCGTCGTCCGAAAACCGTGATCATGATCGTGTCGTCATCGACCGAGTTCATGAAGATGTGATTGCCGTTGCCCTGATGATAGAGCGCATTGAATTCCACCTCACCGATCCGGCGCGCCAGCTCTTTCGTCGCAGCGAACGATCCGGCCGCGAGCGCGGCAATGATGGTGACGTCCATCACTTCGATGTCGCCATACTGCGAGATCACGTTTCCGCCGCGATCGATCACGACGGTCAGCTCGGCTTCCGCTTTCTTTAGGAAATCGGCCAGGACGCCATCAAGCGAAGCGACGTCTTCAATGGTGAGACAGGGAATTGCGTTCATACCGCTGCCCCTTCGTTCACCACCGGCACGGTCTTAGGCGCATCGCTCTGCTTGCTGAATTTGTGCAGGAGGATCTGCGAGACCGCGTTGAGGGAAGCGAAGACGTTTTGGCCGGTGCTTGAGATGACCTCGAAGTTCTGCACCCGCTTCTTTCGATTGTTCAGAACGTATTCGAGATAGTTGACCGGGGCCACGTTCTCGAGGTCGCGCTTGTTGTATTGCAGGACGTAGGGAATCTCATCGAGCGAGATGTTTTGCTTGGCGAGGTTGTCCTCCAGGTTCTTAAAACTCTCGACGTTCTCCTCCATTTTTTCCCATTGGGAATCGGCCACGAAGACGATCCCATCCACGCTTCGCAAAACGAGCTGGCGGGTCGCGTTGTAGATCACCTGACCCGGGACGGTGTAGAGCTGGAACTTCGTCACGAAGCCTTTGATCACGACCGCGTTCAACGGCAGGAAATCGAAGAAAAGCGTCCGGTCAGCCGCGGTCGCGAGCGAGACAAGATCGCCGCGATTCTGCGGATTAATCCGTTGATGGATGTAGCCGAGGTTGGTCGTCTTTCCACAAAGCGCGGGCCCGTAGTAGACGATTTTGAACTGAATTTCGCGACTCGCGTAGTTGATGATCGACATGGGATTTTCGGTTTAAGCCGCTTGGGAATATTTGCGGGAGAGTTGTTGCACGGCTTCGCTCAAGCGGTCCCGCACCTCGGAGGTGAGAGCGGTCTCGCTGCGGTGCAGCGCGACCAGGCAGAGATTATTGTGTTTGAAAAAGGTGACGGCCGCGTCCGAGCAGGAAAAGGTCATGGCCTGGAAAGTGCCGAGTTTCGCTTCGCCCAGATGCTCATCTGCCCGTTGCAGAAATGAGGGGGCCATCGCGCAGAGACCTTCAGCGCCGTATTTCTCCGGCAAAGAGCCAGCGAGATTCAACCCATCGCTAAAGATGACCGCACAGGCTTCCACGCCGGTGAGTTTGTTCATGCTCTCGACCACTGACTTTGCGTCGGGCGTCTCGGGCTCGTCAGGCGCGGCCACAGGAGCTGGCGCGGCCAGCTTCTCCGCCACGGGTGCGACTTCGACCGGCTCCGCTTTCTCGGCCGGGGGAAGGACAAACTTCACCGGAGCTGGCGCAACTTTAACAGCCGGCACCGCGGCTCCTGGCAACGCAGGCGCGACCGGCGGAAGTGGCGGCGGCGGCATCCGGAAGCGTTGCGCGTCCTCCTCCGCTTTAGCGGAGAACGGCGTTTCGAATTGCTCACCCAATTCCTGTTCCACCTGGTCGGTCCGCATCTGCAGGGCGCCGGGCAAATTCTTCAACACGTCCTGCAAGGGCAGCACCACGGCCGCGGCGGTGTCGTCCGCTTTAAAGAGCGAGCGATGCGCCTCCGGCAAATGGCGCGCGAAATCGTCGGGCGTGAGCGAGATCCGCCCGCTCGCCAGCTGCGGCTGGATGAGTTTGAAAGGGATAACGATCTGCGCGTCTGCCGGCACGCCGCTTACATCGGCCGTGAGCTGCAACGGCAGCACCTGCTGCAAAATAGGGCGGAGCGGGAGCGAGATGGTCGCGGCCAGGCTGACCGGACTCGCAGGAGCCGCGGGCGCTGGCTGGTCGGGCTCATCCGTCATGCTGGCGGCCAGGCCCTCTTTCGTTACCCAAGGTTCTCCTTTGCTCTTCGCGCCGTCGCTGGTGGCACCGAGCTTGAATGGAATCCGCGTCGGCGCGGCGGGAGCCGCAGAGGCCTCCGGCGCACTGGTTGGAACGGACGGCCCGCTTGAGGCTGGAACTCTCTCAGGGGCGGGCACGTCCGTTCCGTTCGGTGAAAGTTTGAAAGGAATGCGCGTGGGCGCGGGTGCGGCCGCTGCCGCGGGCGGGCTGTTTTTGCCAGCGTCGCTGTCTTTGCTTTTGTCCGGCGCAGTCGGCGCGGGCGAGAGACTGAATTTTTGTTTCGCCGCCGGTTCCGGCTCCGCAGCGGCGATCGTCTCCGCTGTCGCAGGATGCACCTTTACGCTCGGGAGTTCTGCAATCTCGAACGGGGCGGTGGCGGTGCCGAAGCGGGCGTCATCTTCCAGCGTGACCTGCAGAAACGGCGTCTCTACTTGTGGCACTGCGGGATCATTTGATTGATCCGCGCGCACCTGCAGCTTGGTGAATTGCTCCAGCACTTTCGAGAACGGCAACGTCACCTGCGTCTCATCCGAGGGTGCGCTCGAGAGCAGGAAATATTTCCGGCACTTGCTCGTAAATGGAGGCGACGGAGACCGTCGGACGCCCGTTGGCCATCCCGCGTTCCAATTCGGAGGCCTTGAAGAGAACCCGGCGATTGCTTTCCCCTGCTTCCAATGGGCGCAGACTCCCTTCGGGGAGATGATCGACGATATCGGCTAATTCGAGCGAGATGGTCCGCTCGACCCGAGGAGCGATGGCAAGAGCAACAGCCGGCGGCAGATCATTCGAGCGAGCCGGCGCAGAGGACGGATTACCGAAGGAAATACTTTGCCGAGGCGCGAGCACCGCGGTGGCGGTCGCCGCGGAAGCGTTCGGTTCAAAGGAAGAGGCGCTCTCGAAAGAGTCGCTCCGATTCATCGGACGCGAGGCGTTCGGCATGACCGTCTTGCTCAACCGCGCGCTACTCGGCTTCTCCAACGGAGCGAGCACAGGGGCTGCGGGCGCTGGCGCGGCTTTTGCCGGAGCGCTCTTCTTCTTAAAAAGTCCCAGGAACGGAATCGTCATTTCTCTAGTGGTCCTCTGCGGTGATGCGCCAGATTTCTTCCAGCGTGGTGATGCCTTCGAGCGCTTTGTCGATGCCGACCATGCGCAGCGTTTTCATGCCCTCGGCAACGGCCTGGTTTTTCACCACTGCCGCCGATGCGCGCTTAATAATCAGGCGCCGGATCGATTCCGTGACGGGGAGCGCTTCAATCAAAGCCACCCGGCCGAGATAACCCCGGTTCTTGCATCGGTCGCAACCGCTGCCGTGGTAGAAAACGGTGCCTTCTTCCGGAGACAGGCCGAGGCTGGTCAGGAGATCGCGCTCGGGGATGAATTCCTCGCGGCAGTTTGTGCAAATCCGGCGGACCAGACGTTGCGCACAGGCCATGATGATCGAGCTCGAGATCAGGAACGGCTCGATCCCCATATCGTCCAGACGCGTGATCGCGCCCGCGGCATCGTTCGTGTGCAAGGTGCTGAGCACCTGGTGACCCGTGAGCGCCGCCTTCACCGCGATGTCGGCAGTTTCGTTATCACGAATCTCACCCACCATCACGATATCCGGATCCTGGCGCAGGATGGAACGGAGCGCGGCCGAGAAATCGAGACCGATATCCGCGCGCACTGCCACCTGGTTGATACCGGCGAGCTCATACTCGATCGGGTCTTCCACCGTCACGATGTTGTATTGCGGGCTATTCAGCTCCTGCAGCACCGAGTAAAGCGTGGTCGTCTTGCCCGAGCCCGTCGGTCCTGTGACCAGGATCATTCCGTGCGGGGCATCGATCGCCTTCTTGAATTTGCTCAGCGTCCCCTCGTCCATCCCCATCTGGTCGATGCTGCCGGTGAGCGCCGACTTATCGAGGATACGGATCACGATCTTCTCGCCGTGCGCGGTCGGCAGGATCGAAATACGGAGATCGACCTCCTTGCCCATGATCTTGATCCGGAAGCGGCCGTCCTGCGGCACGCGTCGTTCCGCGATGTTCAACCCCGCCAAAATTTTAATACGCGACGTGATCGCGAGCTGCAGTGCCTTCGGCGGCGACTCCGCCTGAATCAATTCCCCGTCCACGCGGTAGCGCAGCTTCACCAGACGCTGGAACGGCTCGATGTGAATATCCGAAGCCTTTTCCTTGATCGCCTGGGCCAGGATCAGATTCACGATCTTGATCACCGGCGCGTCTTCCGTGTCGTGCGTCAGGCGATCGAGATCGATCTCCTCGTTCTTCGAAGTCTGGACCTCGATCTCCGCCGCGGCCGAGAGATCCTCCGCCACCTGCTTGAGCACCGCGCTCATGTCGCCACCGCCGCCGTGCACGCCGGCCAGCGCATCCGCCACCGCACGCTCGGTCGCGATCATCGGCACCACTTCGAGCTGCACGCGACGCTTCACGTCGTCCACCGCGAGCACGTTCGTCGGGTCCGCCATCGCCACGAAGAGCTTGCCATTGAGGCGGGCGATCGGGACGAGCTTGTTCGTCTTCGCCATCTCCCGCGGAACGAGACTCATGATCTCTTCCGGGATCCGGAGCTTGGCCAGATTGATCGGCGGCGTGTTTAGACAACGCCCCATGCTGAAGACCATGTCCTGCTCGGTGACGAAATCTTTATCCGTCAGAATCTTGAGCAACCGGCCACCATCCCGCTGCTGCAGACCGACGGCTTCCTCCAGTTGATTTGGCAACAGGAGACCGTCCTCGATCAGGACATCAGCGATCCGCTCGGCGAAAGATTTGCTTCTCATCTTTTCCTCCGTGCCTTAGGCGCGGCTCTCCAATCGGTAGATGTCCTGCAAAGCCTTGATGATCGCGCTCGGGCGCGCCAGATACCACGTCACCGTGTAATCGAGCGATTGCTGCACCGCCTCGCGGCCCGCTGCATCAAACGGATTACAACACGCCACCATGATGGTGCGGCTGATCAAATCGAACGGCACAAAAAGACGGCCGAGCGTGAGACTATCCGGCAGCATCCGCGCCACCTGCCGGTCCACGTCGTAATACTCGATCGGGACGTAGGCGAACTTCGTCCGATCGATCAACTGCGAGAGCGCGCTATCGAGGCGATCGGTATCCTGCCGGAAAACCTTATCGAGCAAGGAAGCGCCCAGCGCCTGGCCGCTCAGGTTCTCATTCAAATGCTCCACCGTCGTCATCGCCGCCCGCACATCCTCCTCCGTCACCAATTGCTGCATGACGAGGAACTTCGAAAGTTGCCCATCGCCCCGGTCCTCCAGAGCCACATTGCGCCTCACCAAACCGGTATCGGCCGCGGTCCCGCTGCCGTTTAATTGCGGCGCCGCGATCAAGCCATTCTTGGCTGCGGAAGTGGCAATGGTATGTCCCGCGGCCTGCAATTTCGACTCGATCTCGCCCAGCATCGCGAGCACTTCCGGTGCATTTGGCTCCTGCAGCAGGATCACTTCGCACTCCTGCATCGCGAGCGTGTAAGACCCCACATTCTGATAGGCTTCGGCCAGCTTGCGCGAGACGCGGAGAGATTCCTCCGGCTGCTGCACCTTCAAGTAGGCGTCTTTTAAAATCTCGAGCGATTGATAATCGTCCGGTTGGGTCTGGGTAATGACCTCGAACATCTCGATCGTTTGCACGATCTGACTTCGCTCTTCCTCTGATAATGACGTGTGTTCCAGCACAGCGAGTCCCCTAAAAGCTAGAAGCATGCCCCTACCCCGAAGCGGAGCAGAAACCGTGAAATAGTTCTTCCGCCTCCGGGGCGACCTTCGGTATTCCCTCCACGTCCGCTCGCGCGTAAGCGCTCGTGGCTCAATCGTTTCCTCCCACTAAAGGCGCCGGGACGATCCGGTGCCGAGAGCAGAGAGCAACCTTAGGCAACTCGAGGGCCAAGAAAAATCTCCCGTCCGCGGAAGCGATCCGCTAATAAATGTCCCGCCCACGCACCGCCCCTGCCTCTGTGATCTCCCGCCACCGCCACCGCCCCGCCGCCTTCACGCTGATCGAGCTGCTGGTCGTGGTGGGAATCATTGCGCTGGTGTCTGTGATGCTTGTGCCTGCCTTCCCGAGCCTCAAACGGGCGCGGGCGGTAACGGACTCCGCCTATGCTATCGCGGGAATGCTGGAGCAGGCGCGGAATCACGCGATGGCCAACAACACCTTTGTGTGGGTGGGTTTCTACGAAGAGGCGCAAGGGAGTCCGGCTCCTACAAACGTTCCTCCGCCGTATCCGGGAAGGGACGTATTGTCCTGGCAGCAGTTGCCGCCAAAGATGGAACGACTGGTTGCGAGGACCCTGCTTCGACGAGCAGCGCGCCGATACCTTTAATCGCGAGCCTGATTCATCCTGTCGGAAAGATTTTAAAGATCGAAGGCGTTCACATGGCTGATATCGGTGCGCCCAACCCCGCGCCCAATCAAAGTCCTCACACTCTCGATGGCCGCTCGGCGTCGCCCTATACCTTCGCGACCCCGTTCGACTATCAGAACCGGATCAGCAGCGATGATACGCACACGCCCTTCAATCAAACGCGCTTCCCGTTTGTGGCTCAGGGATACACTTTTTATAAAACACTCCGCTTTAGCCCCACCGGCGATGCCAGCATAAACGCGACCTACAGTCTGCGAAGGGTCGCAGAGATCGGTCTCATTCCCACGAGCGGCTCCACCGTCGAAATGAAGCAACCCGAATGTCGTCGCCCTCCAGTTCAGCGGTTTAGCAGGTGACTTTAAAATCTTTCCGCCGATGAGATTCGCGAATCGGCCCGCCTTCTCATTAGTAGAGGTCACGCTGGCCTTGGGCGTTGCTGGAATCACCCTTCTCGCTCTCCTCGGCGTTGCTTCCGCTCGGCCAACAAATCGGCAGAAACGCTTCGGAAGAAACCGCAGCCCCTAAACTTCTCAGGGCAGTCGCCGCCGACTTGCGCATGACTTCGCGGACACGTGACGGCATCCCCATTCTTCGGCATCGAGATTCCCGCCAACTCCGGTTCAGGACGGTCCACCATCTTTCTTACCAGCGACGGCGAACACTCGCCGCAACTCACACCCACCTCTCGCTATCGACTCACCGTGTTATTCTCGCCGAACTCCGACCGGCACCTCCGGGGCGCATTTCGCAACCTTAAAACTGACTTGGCCCGCGCCCGAGCCGATCCGGCCAAGGCAGCGGGCTCTGCAGAATGTTTCGTCGGATTTCTGCCTGATCAGAGCCATGACAAAACGCTGCAAAGTCGGCGTTCACTCTCGCCGAAATCCTCATCGCGGTTGCAATCCTCGCATCATTATCCTGACGATGACCAGCATCTTCAACAGCGCCTCCTCCATCGCGTCGACTGACAACAAGCGCTTTGATGCCGACGGACACGCTCGCGCCCTGCTGGACCGCATGGCGATCGACTTCGCAAAGTTCCTCAAGCGACCCGACCTCGATTACTTTTGAAATCGACCGCGGTGCCGCAACCTGGAAACGACCAGATGGCCTTCTTACTGCGCTCTTCCGGGTTACTATCCCTCCACCGGAGCGCCGAGTCCGTTCTCCATCGTGGCTTATCGAGTCAATGGCGTGATCAACTAGAGCGAATGGGGAAAGGGTTGGTGTGGAATGGCGTGTCGACGGCGAACGCACCCCTCGTGTTCCTGCCGGTAAAGATCGCTGACATTTGGGTCTCGGCCACCAATACCGATCCGGACATTGATTACGAGAGTAGCAGGCAGACAGGCCTTCCGTTTCGAGTATCAATATCTCCTGCGGAGCGGGAATTGGAAATCGACTCCATGGGACGCCGCCGCCGGGCACCCGTGGTCGCCGGATTACAAGACGTAACCGCGATCGGGGTGGTAATCGCACCATCGATCCGAAGAGTCGCGCCCTTCTTTCGGAACACTCAGCTTTCTTCCCTCAGCGCGACGCTCCCGGATTTCGGGACGGACAGCCCCAGGGAGCCTGGCGGCAGAATGGCAAACTTCGTCGACGGGATAACCGATCTCCCGAGAGCGGCGATTACTTCGGTGAAAATATACCAGCGTTCCTTCCGCTCGACGACGCCATGATCCTCACCTTTCCGGCCGCGAAACTAAGGCCGCAGGCGGATTCGCCCTAATCTTGTTCTCGCCTTTGTCGTCCTTCTTGCGGTCCTTGTCATCGCCTACCTCAGCCGAGCGACACGGAACGACAGGCAGCCATGGAAGCCTCACCAACTCAAAGCGGACGAGCTGGCGCGGAGCGCTCTTTAGTTATTCTCGGCGACCTGATGCAGGAAATCGCAGAACGGGTCGAGCCCGCCCACTGCGTTGAATGTGATTCCGATGCGCAGCGGCGATTCTCCCGCCATCCCGAATCTCGTGCGTCGAAGCGTTCGCCTCGACTGCGATCCCCGCCCCCGGCATTCCCAGTCGTGCATCCAGTGTCAGTTCTGCCGATCCGGCAATGAACTCTCGCCTCGTCAGCGCGAGTCGCTGGAACAGTCACTTTCTCATTCCGAAGTTGAATCTGGCGAACGATGAGCCCATGCCGATCGCAGCCTTCACCCCGCCCGATTGGGTCTTGGTCAGTCGCTCCGGCCCCGCGTCGCGAACCGAGCATGGGCACGGGCGCGAACGCCCTTTCAAACGCGATCGGACTCTAATTCCGACTTCGTGATCGGCCGTTACGCCTACGCCGTTTACGACGAAGGAGCGTTACTGGATGTGAACGTTGCCGGCCTCCCCTCTCCGACGCCGGAGCCGACGATCTCGGGTCGAAAAGGGACAGCCGCCTTCGCTGACCTCACTGCCCTCCCAACCACAGGCAGCAGCTTCGTCACGAATACCGCTGTGAATCGATTAGTCGCCTGGCGCAACTTCGCGACCGTCCAACCGACCGGCACCTTTCCAGTCTTCACGTTCTCACAAGCTGCTATCGACCGCTTTGTCACTCACTTCCTCGAGCGCAACCGCGACTTCACATCGCGTAGCGCCCGACTGTGACTGGAACTGGGACAGCGCAGCGCACCGACCAGGCGCTCACGACTCGGATGGAACTGATCAAATTACGCAGCTCGTTAGTCGCCGGAGCAGCCAGCATGCTGCAATTTCTCGGCACCTTCTCACGAGAGAAATAACCGGCCGACGTGGGGCAACTCGGCGAGTCTACTGGCTTCTCGCTGGCCGTTAAGTCGCTTCGATCTCTTCGCCACTTCGCCGCCCAGCGCAGCCAGTGCCGCTCTCATCCAGGCACACTTTGGGTTGGTCTACGTCCCCGCAGCGGGAACGCCTATCGTGCCGGAGCATTGGCAATACAACGGCACCACTGCAGGTGCGCCGCGTCAGGCCGCTGTTCCCGCGCTCGGCAATGCGTCGGATCAGGATCCAGAATTGTTCAGCCTCTTAAAATTCGCGCTGCCGGGGACACCGGATGAGGAAATCCTCTCGATCGGCGCTTCTTTAATCGACCAACGCGACTCGGATTCCAATACCACGTGGATCGAGTTTGGTGACCCAAATTCTGCGACGCAAAAGGCGTTTGGCGTGGACTCTATTCCTCCCGCCCTTCCCACCGATCCCCGGCCTGCCGCGTCGCCAGTGATGCTCAAGCGCTCGTTCCGCAACGTGGGCGAACTTGGTTACGCCTACCGCAACGCCTCGACCACTCTCGATTTTAGAACGTCCGGCAGCGGGGACGGAGCGCTGCTCGACCTGTTCACTTACAACACTGCTCCAACTCGCGCGGGGTCAATCAGTCTGAACACAAGGAATCCGCCCGTTCTCGCGGCGCTTTTAAAAGGCGCTCTCCCAGCCGAATCCTCATCGTCTCCCATCACGAACACGAACGGGACCACCGGGCAGGCAATCGCAGCGGCAAACAGGATTGTAGCCGCGACGACCACAACTCCCGCCATCGGAAAACATGAAATCACTCGACTCGCCAGCGCGGTGACGAATGCTCCTTTCACCGACAGTGAAGAGACGAAAGAAACGATCCCGCGGGTGCTGGGAGAACTCACGCAAACTCGAACGTGGGGTTTATTAATCGACGTTATCGCGCAGTCGGGACGCTACCCCACGACAGCCACCACGCTGGATCAGTTCGTTGTGAATGGAGAGAAGCGATATTGGCTCCATCTCGCCATCGACCGTTTCACTGGGGAGATACTCGACCGTCAACTCGAAGCAGTTTACGAGTAACTTTCGCTACCACTCAAAGCGCTGTTCAAATGCGGCAGCCGGGGGGATCCACCCGATACGCAGCGAGAGCGTGTGGCTGGATTGCAAAATTTCTGCCTCCGCCAAGATTGGTTCCCGATGTCGCGCGTCTCACCGTTTCTGCTCCGTGTTTTGCTGGCGCGAGGCATTCGGATCACGCTGACGGTAGTGGCGCTGGGCGCTTTCGGGATCGCGCTCTGGGTGGCGGTGGCGCGCAATCTTGATCTGCCCTGGACTTCCATTCGCCTGGCGCCGGCTTTTGCCTTCGCGCGTGGGCTCCCGCTCTTTTCCATGCCGGATCAGCCGCCGTGGGTGATGGTCGGTTACGGGCCGCTTTATCCGCTCGCCTATCTCCCGGCGGTGTGGGCCCGGCATCCTGTGCCGGCCGTGGTGACCGCGACCCTTCTGGCGCAATTCTACGTGCTGGCACCGGTCGGTCTGCTTTGTTCGCTGCTGCGGGCGCGGACGGTCTCAGGGGCGGAGGAACGTCGCGTCCCGTGGGCGCTGCTCCTGCTCGTCTTCGCGCTGATCTCTCACCTGGTGCCTTCGCTCACCTACGCCACAGCGGGGGTGCATGCGGATGCCCCGGCGTTCGGGCTGCTCCTCTCGGGTTGCTATGCTTTGCTGCGAGCGGGAGGGGTGACGGAAGGATCACGGGTGCGCATTTGGGTGATCGGTGCAGCGGTGGCGATAGGATGGAGCGCCGCCTGTAAGTTGAATTTCGCCGCCGCCATTCTGGCGTCAGGCTTTTGGGTGCTGCGTTTTCATGGCTGGAGACGCAGCGCCCAGTTTCTCGCGGTCGCGGTTTTGGCGATGGGAGCGGGATACGGTTGGGCCGGACTGCGCGACGGCTTCGCGCCGCTCGCTCTGAACATGACGCTGACCGGGACAATGGCGTGGTTCACCTTTTCCGAGATGGAGACGATGGCGCTAAGCGGCATCAGCGCGGAGTTCTCGGACAAGCTCCGGACCTTCTTCGTTTTCGCTCGGGACTACGTGAAAGTCTACGGTCCGGTGGCGTTGGCGATCGTGGTGGTAAGCGCGTTTCGCGATAAGGGCCGGGCGGAAAGCGCGAGCGCGCGAATGGTCTGGCTCTTCTTCTTCCTCGCCATGTTTTTGGCGCCGATCTCGATCGCAAGTGTGGCGAAGTATGGCGGCGATGTGAATAGCCGCGCGCTCGTAAGTCTGCCGCTGACGCTGGCCGCACTCTTCGCGTTGGCAGGTGCGGCCGCGGATGGAAACCGGTGGGCCCGCTTTGCGACCTACGCAACCCTGGCGGGCGCCACCTTTATGATCGCGCTTCCGCTGACGGAGCAGCGGGCGAAACTCTGGCCAAAAACCACGCCGACGATGGTGGAAGCTTACGCGGTGGTTTCGACCGACCCGACGCGTTGGTATTTTCCTTACGACCCGCTGGCGCACTTGTTAGCCGACGGAAAGTTTCGGCCAAACATCGATGTCGTTTACACCTACGCGACGACCGGGCATCCAGTGGATGCGGACGCGTTTCAATCAACCCTGCCGGAGGAGTTGCGCTACCTCGCCTTGCCGCCATCGGGGACGGAATGGGGTGTGACGGAGCTGAGCCGGCTTCTGCCGGAGTTTCGTATCCCAGCGCGGGATTTGCAGTTCGAGCGACATCGCGTCTACACGCGTTAATCACCCGGCCGCGCTACGAGAAGCGATCTTCGGTCCAGGGATCGGCGGTGTTGCTGTAGCCGCGCACTTCCCAGAAGCCGAGTTTGTCTTCGGCAGCAAACTCGATCTGGCGGATAAACTTGGCGCCCTTCCACGCGTAGAGCTTGGGGATGATGACGCGGGCCGGGCCGCCGTGATCGCGCGGGAGCGGTTTCCCATCGTATTGCGTCGCGATCAGGACGTCGTCGTCCATCATGTCGTCGAGGCGGACGTTGGTGGTGTAGCCGTCGTAGCTGGTGAAGAGAACGTGCTGGGCTTCTGGTTTCGGCTGGACCAATTCGGCGAGGGTGAAGAAGGCCACGCCATTCCAGCGCACGTCAAATTTGCTCCAGGTGGTGACGCAGTGGAAGTCGCTCACGTCTTCGAATTGCGGCAGCGCGTTAAACGTTTCCCAAGTGAGAGTCTGCGGCTGCTCGACTGCGCCGCCGATCTCGAGCCGCCATTCCGCGAGCGGCACTTCGGGTTTGATGCCGAGGTCGAGCACGGGAAAGCCGGGGGTGAGATGTTGGCCGGGCGGGAGGCGATCGACGGAACGCACCGTGGGTTTGGCCTTCCCGCTCATCTTGCGGGCGAAGCGTTCTTTGCGCTCGATGTAGCTGGGTTTGGTCTCGCTCACGGCGGAAAGATTAAGCGCGGATCGCGCGGATGGCGCGGATTTTTCGCGACTACTCTGCGCAGGTGCGCCTGGCGCTAATTCGACCCGAGGCTGGCTTGGGCGCGGCGGAGATTATCCTGCGCCACCGTGAGGCTCGGGCGTAAACGGAGCGCGGTGGTGAAGTGCGGGATGCTCTCCTGCGCGCGGCCGGCCGCGAGCAGGAAAAGGCCGAGGTTGTTATGCGCTTCGGCACTTTCGGGATCAAGGCGCACGGCTTCGTTGAGATGATGAATAGCGGCGGGCAGATCGTTCTGGCGCGCGAGCATGAGGCCGAGATTGCTGTGCGCTTCCGCTTCCTGCGGCGCGAGCGCGAGGGCACGCTGGAATTCTTCGAGCGCCTCAGCCTTCCGGTCTTCCTGCACGTAGGCGAGAGCCAACTGCGTGTGCGCTTTGGCGGAGCCGGGCTGGAGCGCGAGTGCGCGCTGATAATACGGGATCGCTTCGGCCGCGCGTCTCGCGTCCGTCAGCGTCATCCCGGTGTTGATCAGCGCATCCATGAAGTCGGGCTGGATCGCGAGCGCTTTTCGGAAGTGGACCAACGCCGCGTCGTATTTCTGTTGCCGCGCAAGAGCATGGCCGAGGTTGTATTCAATCAGGAGATTGGCCGGCGTGACCGCGAGTGTGTGGGTGAAAAGCGTGACGCTATCGCGCCAGAGGGCGACTTGTCGCGCGGTGAGGAAGCCGCAGAGAAGAATCCCAGCAGCGCCAGCGAGGGCGAGTGCGGGCCGCGCCTTCCGGATCGAGGTCGCGACTTCCGCCAAGCCGAAGATCAGCGCGAGAAAGAGACCGATGGAAGGCAGGTAATGATAACGATCGGCCATGGCCTGACCGCCCACCTGCACCAGACCGATGACCGGCACGAGCGTGCCGAGAAACCAGAGCCAGCCGACAAGAAACCAAGGCCGGCGCGAGGCAGCCAGCACCGCAACCGTCGTGAGAATGGCGAGGAGCAAACCGCTCCCAATGATTTGCCAGACGGGATGGCCGCCGACGGGAAACGGATAGTAAACGGCGAGATCGACCGGCCAAAAGGTGGCGAAAAAATACTTCGCGTAGGAGACGAGCGCATTGGCGACGCGAGAGGCGAGCGACGCCTCGGCCAGGGCGCGGACGGCGCCGCCGCGCGCTTGCGCGAAAAATGTGATGAGCATCGAAGCCGCCACGAGGGCGAAGAGCGGGACCTTCTCGCGCAAGAGCGGCCAGGCTTCGCGCAAGGATCTGCGATCGCCCGATTCGGTGTGCCAGGTGAAACGGCGAAGCGGCCAGAAATCGAGCAGCAGAAACACGAACGGCCAGGTCACCAGCATCGGCTTTGACATGAGCCCACACCCCAACCAGAGCGCGACCAGAGCGAAACGCGCGCCGGATTTTTCCACGGTATAACGCCGGTAAGCGACCAGCGCGAGCAGGCCGAAGAAAGCGGCAAGCGTGTCCTTTCTTTCGGCCGCCCAGGCGACCGATTCGACGTGAAGTGGATGGAGGGCGAAGAGCCCTGCCACGAGCATGCTCGGCCAGCGCGCTCCGGTGGCGCGTCGCAAAAACCAGTAGAGCAAGCCGGTGCTCGCGACGTGCAGGAGCGCGTTGACGAGCAAATGCGCGCCGGCGTTCAAGCCAAAGAGCTGGACGTCGAGCATGTGCGACAACCAGGTGAGCGGGTGCCAGTTGGCCGCGTGGAAAGTGGAGAAGGCCCAGGCGACGCCTGAGAGCGTGAGGCCACGCGCCACGATCCGGTTGTCCGTCAGGTAGACGTCGTCATCGAGATTAATGAACTGGTGCCCGACGACCTGCGCGTAGACCGCGAACGTGGCCAGCGCGAGCGCGAGCAGAATCCAGGGATCTAGACGATCGGCCGCGGACGAGCGTGGCTCGGGAATTGGACCGCGCGATGAACCGGAAGCTGGGACGCGATTACGTTTTTTCTTCGCCACGGCGGCGAAGATTACACGGCTGGCGGTTTTTCCGACAGCAATTGTCGACTAGGCGCGGGTGTCCGAGCGCTCCAGAAGCTTGATCGCATCGCGTAGCTGCGCCGCGCGCTCGTAAAGCTCACCGGCGATCGCCACTTCCATTTCGCGCTGCATGATCTCGAGTTTGGAGAGCGGGCGTTTCGAGCCCACTTCTTCCAGCCACTCTTCCAGAAACGCGATCTCGGAACTTTTCTGCGCCATCTCCGGAAAGCTGGACTGTTGGAAAAACTCGAGGATGAGATCGCGCCCGCGCTCGATCTCGTGCATGGCCTGACTGAACTTCCCGTCCGCCAACAAGATGGAAGCCTTGGCTCGCGTGTTCATCATCAAGACGTAGGGCCGGAATTGCTGGAAACCCCACACCAGCTCATCGCGCTCGGTGTGCGACGCGACGAACTCGAAGAGGTCGAGGTTCCGCTGCGTGTCGCGAATGACCGCCGGGAACTCGTTGATCTGAAAGAGGCTCAAGTAGCGGTGGTAATACTGGATGCCTTCCTGTTGCAGCTCGCTGCACTGCTCAGGGCGTGAGATCGTAGGAATCCCCGCGCGCATCGGCCCGGGCGGCCCGGCGCTGATGATATTGCAAGAGCGACTCGCAGTTGTGCGGACGTTTGCCATCGGGGCGGCCGGTCATTTCCATCTGCAAAAGGCCGAGATCGATCCGGAGTTGCAGCTTTTCGCGGCCATCGAGCCCCGGAACTTTCCGGACTTTGATCGCGCCGGATTCGTGCTCCCAGTCGTTTAACAGCGTGTTTAGGTCGAGGCTCATTACGATTTTAGGTTCGGATAAATGTTCGCTCTTTGTCAATCGCCAGACGTTGCGCGTCTGGCCTCAAGAATACTTCGATTGAATGCGGGAAAGAGATGCAGGTGAGACGCCCCCAAGCCTGCTCTTGTTCAAAATCCGGCCGCTGCCCTCAGCTTCCGGCTTGCACCTACGGCGCGGGCTGGAAGCTTGCTCCTCGATGGAGACGGAGATCGATATGTTCATCCGCTTCCTCGCGACGGAGCGCGGCCTCTCGGAGAACTATCAGCTCTCGACCCGGCGCTCGCTGACGGAGTTTGCGGAATGGAGCTCCCGCGCACGCGAAGTGACCACGCCGGATAAGGTGACGCTGCCGATGGTGAGCGATTACCTTGGGAGTTTGAAACGGCGCGGACTGGCCGCGGGCACAATCAAGCTGGTGGTGGTGGCGCTGAAGATTTTCTTCCGCTTCCTGCTCGCGAAAGGCCGGGTGGAGCGCGACCCGACGGAGACGCTGCATCTCCCGCGGATCGAACGTTATCTGCCGGAAACGCTGAACGAATTGCAGGTGCAGCAGTTAATCGAAAGCATCGAGACGACGCAGCCGCGCGGCTTGCGCGATCGGGCGATCATCGAGCTGCTTTACGCGAGCGGGTTGCGCATTTCCGAGCTGGCGAATGCGCGGCTGGAGAATTTCAACGCCGAGCAGCGCATCCTGCGGGTGACGGGGAAAGGGAACAAGATGCGCCTGGTGCCGGTGGGTCGAAAAGCTTGCGAAGCGCTCGCGGCTTACGTCTCGGCCGAGCGGCCGGGAATGGTGAAGGCGCGGACAGGGAGCGAGATTTTTCTTTCGGCGCGCGGGACGAAACTGACCACGGTCCGACTCTGGCAGATCGTGAAAGAACGCACCCGGGTCTCGGGGTTGGAAGTGAATGTTTACCCGCATCTCTCTGCGTCACAGCTTCGCCACCCACTTGCTGGGGAATGGCGCGGACCTGCGCATCATCCAGGAGCTGCTGGGACATGCGGACATCTCGACCACGCAGGTCTACACGCATGTGGACCAGCAGCGGCTAAAGGCGGTGCACCGGAAGTTTCACCCGCGCGCGTGATCCACGCCGGCGAGTTGGGCGCGCACTAAGGAATGGCGGCGCCCGGGGCGAGCGCTAAGCTCCCCGGTGATGAGACGATTTTTCGTGCTGAGTTTTCTCGCCGCCGCGGCTGCGCTGGGGGTGTGGTTCGGTCTGCGTGGGTTCGGGGCCGGCCCGGCTTCGAGCACGACGGTGGCAAATTTACTGCCCAAGGAAACGCTCGCTCTGTTTTACCTGCCCGACTTCCGGCAGACCCGCGAGCAGTGGCACGGGAGCGATCTTTACAAGCTCTGGCGGGAGCCGGCAGTGCAGGATTTTCTGGAGAAACCGCTCGGCCGCACGTCGACCGCGGCGGAGGCGAAAGCAGAGGGTCGCCATTCTTGAGGAGCTGGGTGCGCGCGATGTTTTCTTCGCTCTTTTGGCGGTGGGGAATCAGCGCGCGAAAGTCGTGGGCGGTTTCCGTTTCCAAGGCAGCGCCAGTGCGGCCGAGAAGCAGCTCGCACCCTGGCGAGCGCGGCTGGCGGAAAAGATGCCGGACGCTCGACGGGAGACGGTCGCCTACCAGGGGCTCCAGATCGAAACTTTCAGCCGGGGCGCGTCGCAGCTGGCGACGGTTTACGCGGGGGACTGGTTCCTGGTGGGGAATGATCTGCCCAGCCTGCAGGCGGTGCTGGATCGCGTGAAGAGCCGGAACGGCGGGGCGGCGCCAAGCTTGAATGGCGACGAGACTTTTGTCGCGGCGCGTCGGCATCTGCCAGCGGGTTATGCGGCGATGGGATATGCGCGTCTGGATCAACTAAGAGCCGCTGTGAAGTTGCCGGCATTGGATGCGCAGGGCTTGCCAGCGTTGCGCGACGTCCGGAGCATCGCGAGCGCGACCGTTTTGGAAGCAGGCAAAATGCGGGACGTGATTTTTCTCGGTCTGCCGAACACGGCGGGTGCGGGTGAGCTTTCGCGAGCCGGGCTTTCGCTTACGACGGAGAGCTCCTTTCTTTACGTGGCGAGTTTGCTGCATCTCCCGCAACAGCTCTCTCTTCCAGACGCTTCTGCGACGGCTCCCAGCGGATTGCCCGGGATGGTGAATGGGTTTTTAGGCTCGCTCACGGGGCAGGGATTCACCCGCGCAGATTGGGACGCGGCCTTCGCCTCGGAGTTGAGTGTGGTCGGCGACTGGCCGGAGAACACGCGTGTGCCCGCGCTTTCCGCCAGCCTTATGGTGAAGGATTACGAGAAAGCGCGCGCGCTGCTGGGGGCTTTCGCCGCTGCGGCGCCGGAAGGAGCGCCCTGGATGCAGGAGGAAATCGAGGGCGTGACTTACTTCTCGCGGCCATCGGCGAATCCGATGCTTCCGCTGGCGCCGACGGTGGCACTCTCTCGTGAACGCATGATTGCGGGCCTCGATCGAGGTGCGGTGGAAGCTGCGATGCGGCGTCGCGACGCGGCTGGACTTGGAACGGCGGCCGCGTTTCAAAAGGCGGAAGGATTGGTGCCCAAACCCGAGCAATCTTTCGTCTACCTCGATCTGCCGCTTCTCTACACGCGTCTCGACGCCGCGCTGCGGCCAATGCTCGTCATGGCGGCGGCTTTCGTTCCCGGCGTGGCGGAGAAGGTGGATCTGGGCAAGCTGCCCGACGCAGAAGTCATCACCCGACACCTCAGCCCGCTCGTGATTTCGCAACGCTCGGTGGAGGGCGGTTACCTTACGGAAGCGGTCGGGCCGATCTCACTCGTGAACCTGGCCCTGGGGGTGTTGAGCGGGCAGGATGGCGAAGCGGTTTTGTTCCCGCCAGCGCCAGTGACGGCCGAGGAGACTCCGACGCCAAGCCCGAGTCCTTAAGCCGACGAACATCGGCAGACCAGCGCGCAGGCCTCTTCTTTTACACGCAAGAACTGCGGCTTCTACTCGCGCGAATGCACGCGTCTGCGCCCGAAAAATTTCCTGCGGGAAAAGGCAATTATGCTATCATCGCGCTCTATGGCCATACCGCAGAAGCATGCGTTCTCCCGTAGAGTTCCTGACCTGGTGACCGAGGAATTAGTGGCAGTGCTTTCCCGGCGCGCCACCTTCGAGTTCAAACAACTTTTCGAAGTGGTGCACGAGAATCTCCGTGCCCGAAATGCCGCCAGCGGCGGAGAGGAAATGCTGCGACTGCGAGCGTATGAGAAGTTGCAGCACCTGGTCTCTCGTGGCGCGGTCACGAAGACGGGCAAGAAATACAAAGGTCTGCCGGCCGCGCTGGCGCGGGTGATTGCGCCGCAAAATGGCCACCTTCCCGGGATGGCTGCCAAAGCCCCTGCGGCGGTAAAGCAGCCCTCCGCGGAAGACAGCAGGCGCAGCCAAGAAGGCCGCCCCTGCCAGGAAAACAAGCAGCGCAGTGAAGTAGGTCGGCTATCTTCATCCCCGCCCCTATGATCCACGAATACCTTCCCATCCTGCTTCACATCATCGTCGCGATCGGTTTCGCCGTTTCTGCGTTGGTGATCAGCGTCCTGCTCGGGAAGGTGGGCAAGCGGACTCGAATCAAGGATACCGCCTACGAGTGCGGGATGTTGCCGGAGGGCGGCGCGCAGCCGCGCTTCGCGGTGAAGTTCTATCTGGTGGCGATGCTCTTCATCCTTTTCGATTTGGAGATCGTCTTCATGTATCCGTGGGCGGTGGTCTTCAAGGAGTCAATCGTGCAGAGCAAAACGATTCTCTGGAGCATGCTCTCCTTCGTTTCCATCCTGATGGTGGGCTACGTTTACGCCCTGAAAAAAGGCGCGCTCGACTGGAAAAAATAGGCTGGAAACAGCGCCCGGCCTTGCCGCTTGCGCGTCTTTCTCTCCGCGCCTAATTCTAAGCCGCATGGTCCACCACATCTCGCTCTTTAAGCTCAAGCCCGAGATCACCCCCGCGCGGGTGGAAGAGATGATGATGAAGACGCGGATGCAGCTCTTGAAGATCCCGGAAGTGCTCAGCATCAAGTGCGGCAAGCAGATCAATCCCGAGATGGGCTGGCCCTTTTTCATCGCGATCGATTTCGAGTCGATGGATAAATACGAGATCTATCGGGAGGACCCGATCTACGTGAAGTTCATCGAAGAAGTGATCAAACCGAACGTGGCCGATACGTTGAAGCTGGATTTCGAGATGGATCCCGGCAAAGACGTGCAGTTCTCCTAGAGACCCTTCGGGCGGGCGAGCAGCAGCGCGTCTCCGCCCGGTAAGACGACCACGCGGTGAAATAGATCGACGGACATGCGGCTCGCTTACCTTTACTCGCGCTACCCCGTTCTCTCCCAAACGTTCTGCGATGCGGAGATGCTGGAGCTGGAGCGGCGCGGGTTCGATCTCGTCATCGCTTCGATGTATCCGCCGAAGACTCCCATTCGGCACGAGTATCTGGCCCGCTTCCGCGCCCCGGTGCATTACGCTCCGGAAAAACCGGCGCTGGAGAAGCTGATCAAGCAGGCGAAACGAAAGGGGCGCTGGCCCGAGCGGCTCATCGCAGACCACGAAAGGAAGTATGGCCCCGAATACAAGGCCGCTTTGCGCGCACGAAACGCGCTCTTCTTCGTCGATCTTTTCGAGCGCGAAAAGGTGACGCATTTCCACGTCCACTTCGCGAATCGGGCCGCGCATACCGCGCTCTTCGTCCAGGCGATCAGCGGCCTCCCGTTCAGCATGACGGCGCACGGGCAGGATTTCATGATCGATCTCGGAAACGCGGAGTTGCTGCGTGAGATTTGCGCCGCGGCGAAGTTCACCGCGGCAGAGACGGACTTCAGCCGCGATCTACTCGCAACCGCCTGCCCGGCTTCGGCCGACAAAATTCTGCGCGTCTACAACGGGATCGAACGGGAAAAATTCGCGCCCGTTTCCTCGGCCGACGCCGCGCGGAGCGGTCCGCTGCGTCTGGTCAGCGTAGGACGCCTGGTCGAGTTCAAGGGCTTTGACGTTTTGATCGATGCCTGCGCGCTGCTGCACCAGGCGGGCATCGACTTTACCTGCGAGATCATCGGGGAAGGCTCGATGCGAGTGGAACTGGAGGCGCGCGTCGCGTCCGCTGGGTTGAACGAGCGGGTCCGGTTCGCGGGCGAGCAACCGCAGAGCTACGTCCTCCAGGCGATCGCGACCTGCGACATCTTCGTCCTCGCGGCCATCGTGGATAGCCGGGGAGCGAGCGACGTATTCCCCACGGTCATCGCCGAAGCCATGACCTCTGCCCGGCCGGTCGTCTCCACCACCGTGGCCGGCATTCCGGAATTAGTCGCTCAAGAGGAGACCGGCTTGCTGGTCGCGCCGGGCGATCCCGCCGCGCTCGCAGCCGCACTTCGCCGCCTCCTTGCCGACAGCGCTCTGCGCGACAATTTCGGGCGCGCGGGACAGAGGCGTATTACGGAGCATTTCATGATCGAGCGGACGATCGAGCCGTTCCTCCAGGCGCTCGGGCTGGAGAGCTAAAGCAGCGCTGCGCTTCTCTCTGTTTGACCCTGGCGGGGATTGCCCGCAGCAGTTATGGCTGGGTCGCCACCCAGCTCGTCCTGCCATGAACAAGAAAGCCATCCTTCTCGCCGGCGGTGCCGGTTCCCGTCTCTACCCGCTCACGCAGATCGTCTGTAAGCAGCTCCTTCCGGTCTACGACAAGCCGATGATCTGCTACCCGCTGGCCACCCTCATGTTGGGTGGGTTGCGTGAGGTCTTGATCATCTCCACGCCGAAAGATCTACCCATGCTCGAGAGCTACCTCGGCGATGGCTCAAATCTCGGCATCCGGATCGAATATCTCGCCCAGCCGAAACCGGAAGGGATCGCGCAGGCGTTTTTGATCGGCGCGGATTTCATCGGCGACTCCGGCGCATCGCTCATTTTGGGCGACAACATCTTCTACGGGAATCTGGATTTCTATCGCGCGGCCCTGGCCGTCCAAAAAGGCGCCTGCGTCTTCGGCTATCAAGTGCGCGATCCGGAACGCTACGGGGTGGTGGAGTTTGGCGCGGATGGGAAGGTGCTCAGCCTGGAAGAGAAGCCGGCCAAGCCGAAGAGCAATTACGCGGTGCCGGGCCTCTACGTTTACGATGAACGCGTGGTGGAGTTTTGTCGGAACCTGAAACCTTCTCCTCGCGGCGAACTCGAGATCACGGATTTAAACCGGCTCTATCTCGAGCGCGACGAGTTGCATGTGAAACTCCTGACCCGCGGGATGGCCTGGCTCGACACCGGCACGCAGACCAGTTTGCTGGAAGCCGGCAACTACATCGCCACGATCGAGCATCGACAAGGTCTCAAGATTGCTTGCCTGGAAGAGGTCGCTTACCGGGCGGGCTTTATCGATCAAGCAGCGTTGGGCCGCGTTATTGCCGCGCTCCCGAAGGGCGAGTATCGCAGCTACCTCGAGCTGGTGGCAGCGGAGGGATAGCGCCGGGCTGCGCCCGTTTGGGCTTCGATCGGATTGCGCCCAGCCCGGGCGCTGAGCGAGAAGGACCCCTCGCCACACACCCGCAAAGGGACCGTTAAAGGCCTGCGATTCTCAGTTATGGAAATTATAAGGAACGGACCGATTCCTGCTCTTTTCCCCTGTAGGATCGCCTTATGAAACTATCAAAATTCCGCCTTCTCGATGGGTCGTCTCTAATTGAAAGCGTGATCGCCGCGGGCACCTCTGCCCTCTTCCTCGGCTCGCTCTTTGCCATGAACGTGACCGCGATGAAGACCGTGCGCACAGCGCGCGAGGCTTCTGCTGCCAGCCAGGTCTTGCAGCAACGGGTCGAGTCCCTCCGCATCGCCAACTGGCATCAGGTGACAAATCCAGATTGGGTGCGCGCCAATATTTTGAACACCGATGCCGCTGGCACGAGCAGCTTAAAGAGTTGCTCCGAGACTCTCACTTTTGTCCCGTATGACAGCAATCGAGTCGGGAACACCCAACTCGTCCGTGCGGGCGGGGCGACTGAGATCCGGACTCGCAACAGCCTCCTCCTGCAAGAGAAGGCCTTGAAGATCATCTGGACGGTGGATTACGCGGGAGGCGTGAGCGGGAAAACTTTCTCGCGCCAAACAGTGGCCATCCTCGCAAAAGGCGGTGTCGCAAAATGGTAACGCCCTCCTCCTTTCGCGCCCGTCCCATGAGTGCTCGCGGCGGATTCAGCCTCCTCGAGTTGATCATGGCCACGGCCATCTTTTCCGTCGTGAGCGCTGCTCTCTTGATGGGCTTTATCTCCCTTAAGCGCAGCTACGCCGCGACGACGGATTTCGCGATCAATCATGCCGATCAGATGCGGATCTCGGACTACCTGGCGATGGATTTCCGGCGCGCAATCAAAGTCGATCCACCGAACCGGAACGACGTCACACTTTACCTTCCGTGTTACTACGAAGAGAACACCTTCACCCCTCGCGCGCCCACTTTGAATGGCGCGGGTGGTGTCTTTTACGGCGCGTCGGATTGCTCGATCCCGGTGCGCTACTACCTGCTCAGCAGCGCGATTTATCGGAAGGAAGGAACCAAGACGCCCGCGGCCATCGCGGAGGACGTGCAGGACTTCATCTTCGATACCACCGACTTCGGCAAGGTGGTGAAAACCTCCGTGACCTTTAAGCCAAATTACCGCTCGGCCGGCGCCACTGCGCAGGTCACCCAGGCCACCGCCTTTCACAACACCACCCTCCTTCGAAACAACCGCGGCGTTTATTGATGAAAAAAAATCCACGTCAGAATGACGGCAGCATTTTTGTCTGGGTCGTCTTGCTTATCTCCATCCTCTCGATCGCAGCGACCGGCCTGCTCCAGGTCATCTCCTCGAAGTATTACAGCACACTGCACACTGCGGTCTGGCAGGAGTCGCTCGTCGCCGCCGAGTCCGGCGTAGACCTCGGCCTGCTCGAGCTGCGCAAGTCGCTCTTCCCGGCACCGAACAATGCCTGGAGTGGTTGGGACACCGCCGGCGCAAACGGCAACCACGGCCTCATCACCATCCCCAACGCCGGACTGGCCAGCACGCCCATGACAATCGCAGTCGACGTGGATGCGCCACCCGAACTCCGCGATCCGGAAAACTCCTGGCAATATTATCGCATCCGCGCCACTGGCACGATGCCGATCACCGGACCCACGCGCGCAGGCGATGACCACCTGGATACCCGTTTGCGGAAGCTCAGCCTGCTGAAGGATCGCTTCACCGATAACGTCCTCGCTTCGCAATTCATCGCCTCCCCGCGCGTCTCGCGCCGGATTGAAGCCATCGTTCGGCCGGTCTCCGCCTTCGATCAAGCCATCATGTCCGCTGGCGCGCTCGACCTGACCGATCACAACATCATCATCGATAGCTACGACTCGCGCAGTGCGCTCAAATCCACCAACGGCCTCTACGACGTGGCCAAGCGGCAGGCGAATGGAAACCTCGCCACCAACGGAACGATTCTGAACGCCGGGAATGCACAGATCCATGGCAGTGTCGCCACGAACTCCGGCGTCGCGAGCGGGATCGCCAACATCACCGGCATCGAACGCACGGATTTTTATCGCGAACTCATCGCCGTCGGCGCGCCGAATTGGCCTTCCATCAATCCCTCTCCCATGGTGGTCTCCGGTTCGACCACGCTTACAGCCAGCGCCACAGAAGGCAGCACCGCCTCACGCTATCAAATCAGCTCTCTTCAGCTCGCCGGCAATCAGGTCCTCAATCTTGCCGGTGATCCCGACGGGAAGCCCACCTACCTGGAGATTTACGTCACCGGCGATATCGCAGTGACCGGGAATGGACAGGTCACGCTCGGGCACGGTGTGAAAGCGAAATTTTACTTTGCCGGGAACGTCAACATCGCCGGCAACGGCGTCTTGAATAAAAACAACCAGCCCGGCGATCTCATGTTCTATGGGATCAACCCGCCCGATGCCAACGCCACGCGCACCTTCTCTCTCGGCGGCAACAGTCTCTTGAGCGCTGCCGTCTACGCACCTTCCTACGACGTCGAAATCAACAATGGCGGCACGCGCGGAAGTGTCTTCGGTTCCTTCGCCGGGAAATCGGTCAAGATGGTCGGCGTCACTGATCTGCATTACGACGAAGCCCTCGGAGCTGGCGGCGTGATCAGCGATTACAAAATCGTGAGCTGGGTCGAGGACAATCGTTAGGCCACGTCGTCCGTCGGGTCTACTTCGGCGCTGGCTGCAAGCGCAGCAGATGGCTCGCATCCGCCAGCAGCTTTGTCACTGCGTCCGGCGCAGTCATATCGTAGTAGCCGCGAATCGTTCCCTGCCGGTCGACGAGAGCGGCCCGCGTGCTGTGAATTGGCTCCCCCGCCTCCTCCGCCCCGTCCGAGACGCCCAGCTTAAAACCGTCGCGAATCAGCGGATAAATCTGCTCCTCGCGACCGGTCAGGAATTCCCAGCGACCCGCGCGCGCGTGCAGCCGCTCTCCGTATTCTTTCAAGACCGCCGGCGTATCCGTTTCCGGATCGACCGTGAAAGTGACAAGCTGCACGTCGGACTTTTCCAGCGGCCGCTGCAGTTCGCTCATCCGGCTGCTGATCATCGGGCAAGGCCCTGGGCACGATGTGAAGATAAAGTCCGCGATCCAAATCTTTCCCTTCAATTGCTCGGAGCCAAAGGCCGCTCCGTCTTGATTGGTCAAAGAAAAGGACGGGACGGTGGCCAACGAACTCAGTTCGCGTTGCCCGAGCTGCCGCACCTGGCTCTTCCAGACGAAGAAGAAAACCGTGGCCACCACCAGTGGCATGCCGAGCATGACCGTCTTCCAAATTAAGGCGCGCGTTGAAGCCGGAGCGCGGACCGGAGCGGGAGATGAGGTCATGATTTCGTGAAAACCAGCGCGAGCAAAAGGAGCGGCAGATAGATGATGGAAGCGAAAAACAACGCGCGCGCGGCAGGCACGGTTTTCTTCCGGTGAAACTGCATTGCCATGAAAGTAAACGCCCCCCCGAGGATCAACGCGATGGGCAGATAGATCGGACGCGTCACGCCGAGATACATCGGCAGGCCCGTGACGAAAAGCAGCAGCATGCTAAAGAGAACGCCCTGACTCGCGCTCCGGACGCCCGTGTCGTCATCGCGAGAGAGCATGCGGAAACCGCCGCGCGCATAATCCTCCCGATACATCCAGGCCAGCGCGAAGAAGTGCGGCATCTGCCAGCAAAAAAGAATGGCGAAAAGACTCCAGGAAGGCGCAGCGACGTTCCCTGTCGCGGCCGCCCAACCGATCATGGGAGGCAATGCCCCCGGCACCGCACCGACGAGCGTATTCACATCGCTCACTCGTTTCAGCGGCGTGTAAGCCAGGATGTAAATCGTGATCGTGGCCGCGGCCAGGAGAGCACTTAGACCATTGCAAAGCAGCGCCAGGTAAACCACTCCGGCCATGGAAAGCGCCACGCCCATCAAAAATGCGTTCCGGGGCAACATGCGACCCGCAGGGATCGGGCGCTCTCGCGTGCGGTTCATCAAGGCGTCGTGCGGCCGTTCCCACCATTGGTTCAAGGCCGCCGCGCCCGCGGCGGCCATCGCCGTGCCGAGAACGGCGTGCAAAAGCGAGAGCAGGCTGATAGGCCTCTCCGCGCCCAGATAAAAGCCCACAGTCGTCGTCATTAAAACGAGCATCGTCAGCCGCGCTTTCACCAGCTCAGCCAGATCGGCGAACCAGCCGCCTCCCTTGGGCAGAGCCGACGTCTCAGCAGCCGCGGTTTTCAAGCCACACTCGCTTCCTGGGTCGCGTAGTTTTTCTGATTCGTGCGCTCCGCCGATGGCACCCCGCGCCGCCAGACGAGGGCCGTAATCGCCACCCCCACTGCCAGCATGCTCGCACCCACCGCCACGTGCGCCGTCGCGATATCCGCCGCTTTATTGCTCCAGATCGTCCACGCGCCGAGCGTGACTTGCGCGCCTAAAAGAAAAACCCAAAGCGTCGAGAGAGCAGCCAACGGCCCCTGCCCTGCAGCGCCTTCTCTTCGCAAGATCACCCAGCTCCCGAGCACCGCGAGCGTTGCGAGCACGGCGCCAATCCGATGAGCCATCTGCAACCAGATTTGCCCCGCGGTCACCTCGGAGAGGGCCTGCGCTTCGCGCCATTGATTGATCGTCGCCAGACGCTCTGCGCTGACGTCGGGAATGACCGCACCGTAGGCGGCCGGGAAATCGAGGATGGCCAGATCGCGATGCTGATGCCGCATCGTCGCACCCAGCGCCAGTTGAGAATAGATCAGCACCAGCGCCACGATCGGCAGCATTCGCGCCGCTCCCGCGCGCGTGGAACGCGGCCACGTCTTCCATGTTCCGGAAGTCGCCACCCCGATGAAAACGAGCAACCCGAAGAACGCTTGCGCCAGGCAGGCGTGAAAGATCCCGATCTCATCCTTCAACATCGTGACCCGCAGCCCGCCAAGCACTCCCTGCACGATGACCGCCAAGAGCGCGATCCAGCCCAGGCGACGCAGCCATTTCCGCGGCTCCACCTTCCAAAGCCAGAGAGCGAGACCGATCGTGAGAAAACCGATCATGGACGCGAGAAGGCGGTGCGTGTGTTCGAAGAAAATCCCGCCCACCCATTGCGAGACGGGAAAGAGAAACATGTTGTAGCCGAACGAGCTTGGCCAATCCGGCACCGCCAGGCCCACGCCTTTGCTCGTCACCATCCCGCCGCTGCAGATCAGCAAAAGCGTCGCCCCCGCCAGAAACCAGACGAAGCGATTCAACCAGGGAGTGGGCACCATTCCTTCTTTCATCTGCGGAATCTCGCTCATCCTTCTCACGCCGCCAACTTCCCGGCTTGGAAAACCAGCCATGCAGCGCGTTCCACCCGCTGCATCAGCAGCGCGATGTGCGAGTAGCTTTAAGCGAAACGCCCGCCGCCCAACGCGCGCCGCACCCGGAAGACATGCGCCGGGCGCGTCTGCGGATCCAGCTCCACGTAATTCCGGCTCCCGCGCCAGGTAAAACGCTCATCGCTCAGGAGATCGTGCACTTGATATTCCTCCGTCTCCGAGAGCCCAAACTCCGCCAGCGGGACATGGATGAAAGAATGCTGCCGCACCGAATAATCGAGCGTCACCACCACCAGGATCAGATTGTCACGCGCCGGCGTGCTCTTGCCGTAGAAGAGAATCGCTTCGTTATCCGCTTCGTAGAAACGCAGGTTGTCGTAGAAGTGGAGCGCGCGGTTTTCCTTTCGGATCCGGTTTAGGCGCGTGATCCAGTCCTTGATATTTCCCGGCGCGTCCCAGTCCCGCTCCTTCCACTGGTATTTCTCACTGTCGAGATACTCCTCCCGACCCGGGAGTGGTGCGTTTTCACACAGCTCGAATCCGCTGTAGATGCCGTAGACGCTCGAGAGCGTCGCTGCCAGGACCGCTCGGATCAGAAAGGCTGGCCGCCCGCCTTCCTGCAAATGCACTGGAAGGATATCGGGTGTGTTCGGCCAAAGATTACCGCGGAAGTAATCGCTCATCTCCGTCTGCGTAAGCTCGGTGAAATACTCCTCGAACTCCGCCTTCGTCTCGCGCCAGGTAAAATAGGTATAGCTTTGCGTGAAGCCCGCTTTCGCCAGCGCCTTCATCATCTTCGGCTTCGTGAACGCCTCGGAAAGGAAGATCACATCCGGGAACCGATCGCGCACCCGCGTGATCAGGTATTCCCAAAACGGCACCGGTTTGGTGTGCGGATTATCCACCCGAATGATGCGCACCCCTTGCTCCGCCCAGAAGAGGATGATGCTCGTCATCTCATCCCAGAGCTCCTGCCAGTTCGGGCAGCGAAAGTTCAGCGGGTAGATGTCCTCGTATTTCTTCGGCGGATTCTCCGCGTACTTAATCGTCCCATCCGGGCGCTTGTAGAACCAATCGGGATGCTCCGCCACATAGGGATGATCGGGCGAGCAATTGATCGCGAAATCCAGCGCCACTTCCATTCCGCGCGCGCGGATCTCCTGTTGCAGCCAGGCGAAATCCTCCAGCGTGCCGAGCGCCGGTTCCACATCCTTATGCCCGCCACCGTTCGGCGCACCGATGTGCCGATTCCCGATCGCGTACGGCACGCCAGGCTCGCCCGGCTCGCTCGTCACCGAATTATTCCGCCCTTTCCGATTCGCGAAACCAATGGGGTGGATCGGCGGAAAATAGATCACGTCGAACCCCATCGCCTTCGCATCGTCCACCCGCGGCAGGCAATCGCGAAAGGTCGAGCCTTTCGTTCCATCGCCTTCCGCCGAGCGTGGAAAAAACTCATACCAGGCTGCCGTCCGCGCCTGCACGCGATCCACGATCACGCGCGGCGGCGGGCTGTATTGCGTCGCTGCACTCCGGTCCGGATACGTTGCCATCAACACTTCCAGCTCGCCCGAATGCGCCACCGCATCGATCTCTGCCGGCGTCGCCGTCCGGATGCCTTCCGCCAGCTCCGACAAGCGCCGACCGTCCGCCGTCTGCCCTGCGCGTTCGGCTGCTTCCTCGAGCAAGTTCGCTCCCTCGATCGTCTCTGTGCTTAAGGCCGTGATGCCCGCGCCGAACTTGGCGGAAAATTCATGCTGCCAGCCGGCGAAAGAATCGCTCCAGGCCTCCACCGTATATTCGTAAGTCGCGTTTTCGTAGAAAGTGCACGCGCCGCTCCAGCGATCGTTCCCCAGATGAGTCATCGCGGTCTCGTGCCAGCGCGCTTCGCCGATCTGCCGCCACTTCAAGATCGCCGCCACCACATCGTGGCCATCCTTGAAGACATCCGCCTGCACCACCAGATCCTCGCCCACCACCCGCTTGATCGGGTATCGCCCGCCGTCCACCAGCGGCAAAATATTCTCGATTACCGCAGTTGGAAAAGCCCGGGCCATGGGCCACCAATCAAGCGAGCATCCTCCGGAGCGAAAGGGAAAATCGCGAATGCACGCGACGCGGCGTAGCGCTTACATGTCTTATGGCCATGGCAGGAACGACGCGGCACCCTGCGAGAGGGCCCGCTCTTTGGGAGGACGGCGTGCTACGCGCCGCCCGCTACACCGCGAAGTAAAACGCGCACTCGTAAAGACCCGAGGTCCGCGTTTCTTCCCGTCGCACCGGCACGCCGAGGACGCCTTCGACCAGATCCTGTTCCAGGCGCGCGATGATCGGATATTTATCGAGCAAGTTCAAAATCGGCGAGTGACACTCCAGGATTTGCGGCCCGCCCTCTTTCTCGTCCGTGATGAACTGCGACATAAAACCTTCGCTTTCGCGCAGCTTGACCAGCGACTTGGCCCGCTCAGTGAGACTCTCACCGCTCACCTTCTCCTTAATCGCCGCCGCTTTGCGTTCGAAGACGTTAAAGAGCAATTTCTCACTCGCGTTCGGGCCGTAGATCTCGGTGACCGACTCCAACAACTCGAGCGTCATCGCGTTGCTATCGCAGGGAAAAAGATCGTGCGTCCGGGGGGTGAGGCGGTAGACCATCTCGGGGCGTCCCATCTTCTGTGGGCGACGCCAGGTATCGAGGTAGCCATCCCGCTCCAGGGTAAGGCAATGCTGCTTTATCCCCATGTAGCTCATCTTCATTTTGGCTACGAGTTCATTCACGGAGAGACCGCGGGTCCGCTTCAGAGTGTTGAGAATTTCGAGCCGCTGTGTGCGCCCGATTTCAGCGAGTAATTGTTGGTTCACAGATTTCCTTTTTTCGAGTGCGCCGACATTACCCGCAAAGCAATTTGAAAAGCAACGCTTAGTTTGCCCACAAGGTTCAGCGTGGAAGGGAATTACGTCCCAGCCAGTCGTTGCCTCGTCGCAGGATCGAAAAAATGGACGCGTTCGGGGTCAAAAGAGAACTGCACCCGTCGTCCTATTCGCGCGGATTCGCTCGAGGCGCGCCGACGCGCGACCAGCGCGTGTGCGCCCGTCTGCAGATGCAACTCGGCATCGGCCCCGACCGTTTCCGCGAAGTCGACCAGCGCCGGGAACGCGGCCGCGGCCTCCGCACTCCCCTTCGCTGTCTCCACGATCTGCACATCCTCCGGGCGAATCCCGAGCAAAAGCGGCTTCCCAAACCACTCCTCCGCCAGCGCGAAACTGGCCGGCGGAAGACGAAGCTGGATGGTCCCATCGCCCTCTTCATTGAAAAGAAGGAAGTCCCGCTCCCGCTTTAAAACACCGCGGATGAAATTCATGGGGGGCCAGCCGAGGAATCCCGCCGTAAAAAGATCTGCCGGCTTCTCATAGGCCGAGGCCAAAGGGCCGTGCTGCAAGACCTTGCCCTCCTGCATCACGACCACGTCCTGCCCGAGCGCAAGCGCCTCCGCCGGATCGCGCGTAGCGTGGATGAAAGTAATCTGGAGCCGCTCGTGCAACTGACGGAGCTCGGCGCGGAGTTGCGCCCGGGGCATGGCATCCAGACGCGCCAGCGGCTCATCGAGCAAGAGCACCTTCGGTTGCCGCGCGATCGCACGCGCGATGGACACCCGCTGCGCCTGCGCCGCGGAGAGAGCCGCCGGCCGGAGCTCGAGCAAGCCTTCCACTCCCAGCGTCGTCGCCGCGTCCTCGACCCGGCGTTTCACCTCCGTCTCCGAAAATTTTCTCACCTTCAACCCCAGCGCGATGTTCTCCCGCACGCTCGCATGGGGATAAAGCGCCGGCTCGGAGAAGACCATGGCCACGTCCCGCGCGGCCGGTTTGGTGCCAGCGAGCGGCTTCCCGCCGAGCGCGATCTCGCCGCCCGAAAGTTCCGCCAATCCCGCGATCGCACGCAAAAGCGCCGACTTCCCGCTCCCGACCGGCCCGGTTACCACCGTGAAAGCGCGGTCGCCGATCTCGAGGTGGATACCATCCAATGCGACCTCGCCAGCGCGGGCGGCGTCCGGCGCGGAAGAAACATTCGTAAGAGAGACGCTGGCCATAAAAAAAATGCGCACCGCGCGTAAGCAGGCGGAGGCAGAGCGGTGAAACTACAAACACCTCCCCGCCGCGCAATCCACTTCGCGCGCCGGGAGAGCGCCGGGGAGCGACGCCGCCACCCCAGCGCCCCCGGGTCGCCCGTTAGATCGTGATCGTCGTCCCGTCGAACTTCGTGAGCGAGAATCCGTCGAACGGCTCGTTATATCCCCCGCGCATATCCCGCAGCATGCTGATGGCGACCGCCTCGCCCAGCTTGATGGATTCCACCGCGTCCGTCCGCCAGTGCACACCGGCAATGTTACGCCCGGTCGCGATATTCGAGGCCAGTTTGTTTAACTCCCCACCCACCGTCAGCGGTGCGATACGAGGCGAAGAGGCGACATAGGGCACCAGTGTCTGGCCCCCGTCCGCCGGGTTAATTTTTACCGGCGTGGGAATCACCGTGGTCTCGTCGAAAAAGGCCTTCAACATTGTCACGCAAGCTCCCGCCACGGTGGCATGGCCCGATCCGTAGGATGGATGCGTCGGCGAACCTTCCGGGAACGCCTGCCCCAAAAGGTAGCTGCCCTTTTGCGCCAGCGTCGTGCTCAGGACCGAGGAGTTTGAAGCCAAATCCGCGTGCACCGGGTAGGTGTTGTAATTTAAGCGCATCGCCTCCACCCGGCCGGCAAACAC
This sequence comes from uncultured Verrucomicrobiae bacterium, assembly GCA_963730385.1. Taxonomy (GTDB): domain Bacteria; phylum Verrucomicrobiota; class Verrucomicrobiia; order Chthoniobacterales; family UBA10450; genus JACCTI01. Next base: position 1,141,997 of record CAVSRQ010000010.1, on the reverse strand, counting down.
TTCTGGGCGCAGGCGACGATGCACCTGCCACTTCTGATACCACACCGCCTTCAGCGCCCGCGTCGCCGGTTCCGTCACCAGCGTCATGATGTGCGGATTGCCGAAAGTGCCGAAGCCAGCCTGCACCGCAGTGGACCCATCGCGTCCATAGGGGTTGCGCGCGTCGAACGGATAACGGAAGGCGAAAGGCGAGGTCGTTTCATCCAACGTCACGCCGTTGATCAAGTTCAGGGCGGCCACGAAGTAAGCCTGGAAAAGCACATCAAGCCGCACGTATTGGCTGATGTCGCGCCCGTTCCGGATATACCGGATCGGCGCTTCCGTCGCCGCCGGGATGTCCAGACTCGCCGGAACGCAGCCATTCTGCACGTCCAGCCACTCGGCAAAATTCAGCATGTAATCCGTCCCCGGCGCGCGCGCCTGGATGCGCTGGTCGACAAATTGTGCCCCGAACGCCGTCGAGCGCAGCAGGAATTGCGAGATGTAGGGCCCGATGGTGCAACCGGGGAAATCATCGCGGAAAAGCGTTTGCGTGGTGACCTGCCCGCTTTGTTTTGGACCGCGGAAATCCGACATCTGCGAGAGGTCAGCGGCGGCGGCCTGGGCCATGGGATTCTGGTCGTAATCGTCGAAACTCACGTCCCGCAGCAACGCCATCCAGTAGAGCTCGGCCATCTCGCTCGCGCACTCTGCGCTCGCGAAAGCCGGCGCCGGCCGGATCGTGAGCTGGCCGGGATCAGTTCCTTCCAGATCGTAGGCGTAACCCGATTGCGGATTCGTGAGCGGCCGTTGGCGGGCAGGATCGGAGCAGCCCAGGTGCGGGGCCAACTGTTCGAAATCCGCAAATTGCCCGCCCTGCACTGCCGCGATCAACGCCGCATAAGCCGCGGGGTCGACGTGCCCATTCGGAAGGTGACGCAAACCTTTCGAGAAACTGGCAAACTTGGAGCCGTAGGTCGCTTCGTCTCCGTTATTGAGCTGGGGCGGAATGGCCACGGCACGCTCCGCCTGCGCTGCCTGCACCCGATACTGGTAGGCCCGGTCTGCCCGCACCGCGCCAGTGCCGCCAGCCTCGCCGCCACCCTTGCCGAGGGTCGAGGGCACTTCGGGACGCGTCCGGGTGGTTCGGAAAAGTCCTGGCTCCTGCGCTTGCGCGTTCGCACTGAGCAAGGCATTCAAGCCCAGCGCGCCACCGGCGGTGGCTACACCGGAGACACCCATCCGGTGGAGGAATTTGCGACGTGAGAGAGATTTCGGGGAGTTGGATTCGTTGGTTTTCATAAGCGGCTCCATTTGCTGCGGTTTAGCAAAAACAGCTGGGAAAGGCCAGTCTCAAGGGATGAGCTTGGGCGTTTTTGGGACCAACCCTGTTGCTCTACAAGGTGCGAAGACGCTGTTGCAGCTCCCGTACACTTCCGGTGACCGGAAGGCGCGTGCCATCCATCAAGATCGCCACCGCGTTACTTCCCAGGCTTTGCAATTCCTGCACCCGCCGAAGGTTCACGATCGAGGAACGGCTCAGCCGCGCGAACGTGGCGGGCAAATCCGCCTCCAACGCTGCCATGGTGGCGCGGAGAAGATGGTTCCGCGCGCCCACGTGCAGAATGGCGTAGTTCCCGTCTGCCTCGATCCAATCGATCTCATCCGGCGCGACAAATGCCGTGCGTTGCCCGCTGCGCACCTGGAATCTTGCCGGCATAGGCTCGGCCACCTCGGCGCTCGCGGCCGGCGCCGCGTGCAGTGTGGCCAGCTGCCCCACCACTCGCGCGATCGATTTCCCGAGGCGCTCCGATGAGACCGGCTTTAACAAGTAATCCAACGCGCACGCCTCGAACGCTCGCAGCGCGTGCTCATCAAAAGCCGTGACAAAAATGATCAACGGCGCTGCGTTTGTTCCTAGAGCCTCCACCACGCCGAACCCGTCCATGACTGGCATCTGGATATCGAGCAGGAGGAGATCGGGCCGGAGCTCCTCCACCGCCCGCACTGCTGCGGCACCATCCGCCGATTCACCCACGATCTCCACTTCCGGATGCGCCCCGAGTAGACGGCGCAATCGTTGCCGCGCCAGCCGTTCATCATCCACGATCAGCGTCCGGATCATGCGGATCTCTCCGGCAAAACGATCTCCACCGCAGTGCCATTTTCCCCCTTCACGGAAACGGACGCTGCCTCGCCATAGAGCGCATGCAATCTCGCCCGAGTATTCGCCAGCCCCATTCCTTCGCGCCCGTTTTCCTTCGGCGCGTAGCCGACTCCGTCATCGTGCACCGTGATCCGGAGAAACCCTTCCGCCCGCTCCGCCCGGATCGTAATCGTGCCGCCTTCGGGCTTCGGATCCAACCCATGCTTGATCGCATTCTCCACCAAGGGCTGGAGCAGAAAGCGCGGCACCAGCACCGAGCCCGCAGCTTCAGCGATCTCGCACTGGTAGCGCACCCGTTCGCCGAAACGCATCTGCATGATCGCGAGATAACGTTCGATGAATTCCTTCTCATGTTGCAACGGCACCAGCGCCTCCGCTTTCGCATCCAGGGTCAAGCGCAGCATCTCGCTCAAAGCCGTGATCATCGTGTCCGCCCGATTCGGATCCTCATGCACCAGCTCGGCGATGGTGTTGAGAGTGTTAAAAAGAAAGTGGGGCTGCAATTGCGCCGTCAAAACATCGAGCCGCGCCCGGGCCAGGCTCTCCGCCCGCTCTTGATCGCGCCGGTAAAACAGGACCGCATGCGCGGCGGAGAGGATCATAAGATAAACCGGCAACTGGAAGGTGCCGATGTAGAGCAGATCGAAAAAGTGGCCCGGCCTCCGCGGCCCATGAGGCTGACGCGCTCCCGGGGGCGGCGGCGGCGGCCTTCCCATGGCTCCGCGCCGCATGGGACCGCCTGGTCCCGGGCGAAAACCGGGATGGAGAGCTTCCTTCCACAGCAACGTAAGCAAGATCACCATTCCACCCACGCTCAGATGCAGCAGCCAGCGCCGCGCATCCGGCCGCAGCGCCAGCGGAAAGCGGTCCGTCAACCGGAAGAGCAAAGGTGCCAGCACGATCCAGGGCACCCAATCGCGCACACTGCTTCTCAGTGCCACCGCCAGCGGCGCTTGCGTGAGCGAGATAAATTGGGTGCTGATCGCCACCGCCACCAAGCCAAACACCACCAGCGCCACAGCCCAACCGCGCAGGAGCGGCCTTATTGGTCGGAAGAAGTTGATCACGAAAGCACCTTTGTCGCGCGATCTTGCGCGACGCCGCGGGGGAATTGCGACACGAATCGCTGGCAAGTCCGCCCTGCTTTTCGTTGTCATCCGAAGGAGGGAAAGAGTCACCCTTCGCGGGGCGGCAGAGAGTCCCATCCCAACCTTCCTGACCCACCGGACCGGAGACCTCGCCCACGAGCGTGACGAAGCGAGGCTGGTCGCGGTAATTGGAGAAAGCTTTAGGTCCATAGCGCGCTCGATTCTGTCGCGGATACCCGTGGGGCGCCTGGCTCGCAATTTCTTTGGGACGAAGCCGCCACACTTAGGGACGAAGAGTCTGGCACGCAGTGCCAACCCGAAAGTCTCCCATCGGAAACCAAACGTCCGCATCTCTTTTATGTAACCACCCGCTCTACGCGCCGGTCTTCTTTGTAGTCTTCAAAGAAAAATCCATGTCCCCCCTTGCCTGCCGGTCCCCCCGTCCCCCACAGCTAGAGCCAAGGTGCTCGCGCTAACGCCATGCGTTTCACCAGCCAATGCGAACGCCGTTATCGGAAATTACTTTCCGAGGTCGAAGCCGTTTTCGGCAAACCCGGCGATGATCTGCTTCTTCTCCCCGTTATTCGGATGCGGCGCGATGACATCCTTTGGAAAGGCATCGTCGTCGCCTTCGAAGTCCCGCCCCAGCCAAACGGATCGTCCCTTTGCTACGCCTGGTTCGTGGATGAGGGCGAAGAAGCTCGCGTGATTTTGAAGGCGGTCTCTCCTTCCATTTCCACCGCCGAAGAGGCAGTGACAGCCTGGCTGGATGAGCGCGACGATTCCGCGTTCCAAAGCCATTCCGCCGCCGCCTGACCGCTCTCGACCTTGGTCGACTACTTCGGCGAGGAAAAAGGGAGCGGCACGATCTCAACCTCACCCGCAGCCACTCCCGTCGAGCTCGCCAGAAGACGAGTGCCCACTTCCTGGAATCCCCGTTTCACAAAACCCAACCCAATCCGCCGGCCCAGCCGCGCGCTGGAAGTCACACTCGTTAGCCATCCGACCTCTTTCCCCGCGTCGTCGGTCGGATGCAGCCGCATCCCGCGACTGACCGATTCCGGCACCAGGAAACCGCAGAGACGCTTGTTCGTCTGGCCAGACATTTTAATTCGCGAGATCACTTCCTGGCCGATGTAACACCCCTTTGCGTAATCGATCGCGCCCGCCTCCAGGTTCGCCTCGGTCGGGATGATCTCCCCCGTTAACTCAAAGCCCCAGCGCGGCAATCCCCGCTCGATCCGCAAAGTCTCCGCGCAGTCTTCGTCGCAGAAAGAAAGGGACTGCCCGAGCTCCTGCGCCACCAGCGCATGCTCCGTCCTCTTGACCCAAAGATCCGTCCCGGCCACGCCATAACGAAGCGCCGCCCGGCGTTTCACCTCGATCGAGATCGCCGGCACCTCCGCGCCTGACACGTGAAAGAGCGCAAACTCCTCCGTCACCTCTTCGATCTGCACATCATCCGCGATGATGTAGCGCTCAAGTCGCGCGGCCAAAGCCTCAGCCACACCGCGCTCGCTCTCCATCAGAAATGCCTCGCCGTCCACGGTGATAAACACCTCCGCGTCGATCTTCCCTTTCGCGCTCAACACACACGCATGAACCGCCTGCGTCTCGCTCGCCTTCCGGAGATCGTTGCTAATTTGCCCGTTTAAATAACGCAACCGATCCGCGCCCGTGATCCGCCACTTCGCGCGCTCGGAAAGATCGAAGACCAGCCCTTGCTCCACGTTCGCCTCCGTCGGCGAGGACATCAGTAATCCTGGTCCTTCTCGACCGTTCCCCGCCCAAACATGCGGCTGAAAAATCCGCGCCGCTCCTCAGCTTCCTCCGGCGCTTTCACTTCTTCTTCCACCGTTTTCTCTGGCTCGATCATCTCCTCTGACTTCTGCTGCCGGCGCAGACTCCTCAGAGACCGCACTCCGATCTTCCAACAGGGCGACCGGCTCCACCCTTTCCGCCGCTTCCTTGTCCTCGACTTCGGCCTCTTTTTCTCCCGCCCCAACTACGCTTGGTTCCGCGCTTTCATCCGTCGCGTCCTCGGCTGGAGCAGGCTCAATCGTTTGTGGCGACGCAATCTCGCTCACCGCAGGCTCCTCTTTGTCTTCCTCCAGAACCTCGGATACCGCCACCTCCGGCACCTCTTCCACCACCTGCGCTTTCGGAGCTTCGTCCAACCCGAGACTCGGTTGTTCGACTTCCTCGGGCGCCGCAACATCGTGCGGCAGATATCCGCGAACGACTCCGGAATAGTCATCGTCCCCCCGCTCCTTTCGCACTTCCTCCAGCAAGCTGCTCCGCGCCGCTTCCGTGGCCGAAAAAGCCAGCCCGTGCGCCCGGCCGAGACGGCTGGCGATCTCCACATCTTTCAGCATGTGCTTGATCGAAAAATGCGGCTCGAAATCCCCCTCGATCATCTTCGGCATCTTCATCGCCAGCGTCGCCGAACCGCTCGCGTTCCCGCGCATCGCGAGGGTAAATTTCTCCAGCGGCAACCCGGAGCGATGCACCAGCGCGAGCGCTTCCGAGGCCACCTGCACCGTCGCCGCCGTCACCATATTGGTCGCGATCTTGATCGTGGTGGCCTGCCCCACTTCACCGATCTCGATCAACTCCTTGCTGCTCGCTTCCAGCACCGGCCGCGCACGCCGGAACGCGGACTCGTCTCCGCCAATGTAATAAACCAGCTCGCCTTTCTCCGCCGCCAGCTTGCTCCCGGTAAAAGGGGCGTCGAGAAATTGCGCACCCCGGCGGTGCACGATTTCCGCCGCTGCTCGCATCGTGTGCGGAGCGATCGTGCAATGTGCCATCACCACGTGGTGCGCCTTTAAAGCCGGCTTCATCTGCTCCACCACCGAAAGCAACGCTTCGTCATCCGCGACGAAGATTTGGATAAAATCCGCCAGTTGCGCGATCTCCGCCGGCGACCCGACGAAGTTCGGAAAGGGACGCGGCGTGCGATTCCAAACAAAGACCGAGAACCCCCTTCGCCGCAGGCTTTCCGCCACCCGGCGCCCGATAATTCCGAGCCCGATGACTCCAACGTTTTTGAGGGTACGGCGTGACATGAGCGGTTTCACCGTGGCAACACACGGCTTGGGCGAAAATCACGGCAAACGTCCCAGCACGCAATCCGGAAGTTCCAGCGCGCGCCGCGCGCAAGCTCATTCCCGCTCGCAGAATTTGAGCGTGGGAAAGTTCCGCACGGAGGCCGGCCACAGCGTGAGCTCGCTTTCTCCTGCGCGAGAGCGGCGGCGATCTCCGCCTGTGCTTCTGCGAACAGGATCTCGCGCGGACCTTTCCGATCCGTCAACTGCGCGAGATGAAAACCTAAATGGGTCTGAAAAGGTGCCGTCATCGCGCCCACTTTCAGCGCAGCGATCGCGGTCACGAACTCCACCGGCGCGCGCGCTGCTGCGAAAAACCCCAAGTCCCCGCCGCGGGCTTTCGTCTCCTCGTCTTCCGACACTGCGATCGTCATTTCCGCCAATGGCGCGCCCGCCTTGATCTGCGTGGCGAGTGCACTGATTTCTGTCCGCTTGGCCTCCACCTCTTCCGCCGGCGTCGCCTCATGCGCGGCCAGCAAAAGGTGACTCACCCGGAACCGCAACGGCTGCACAAACGCCGCACGATGCGCGTCGTAAAAGCGCCGTTGCTCGTCAGCCGTCGAGGACAACACGCCCGCGATCCGATCTTCCAGCCAGGCCCGCCCCCGCAGGTGGTCGGCCACCTCGTTCCGCAGCGCCGCTATCGACCATCCCGCTTCCGCCAGCGCTCCTTGAAAAGCTTGCTCGTCCCCAAATTGCGCGCCTAACAAAGCCAGCTCCCGCGCAATCGCTTCCTCCGCGACAGGCACTGCCCGCGCTCGTTGGCGCAGGTTCTCGTCCATCACCAAACCCGCCAGATCCCGTCCGGGCTGCGCCGTTAGATCGCCGGCATAAATCCCAACCTCCCCGACCAGTGCGAGTAGATCCCCGCGACCCAGAAGCGGCGCCAGGGCCGCGCGCGAAGTTGGGGAGCGGAAAAGCCACTCGCCCGCGCCCACCCCAAGCGCGGCCGCCACGAGCAGCAACAGGAAAACCGCGAACGCGCGTTTCATTTTAGCGACGAGAGATAATGCGCCGCCACCGAGCCCACGATCCCCAGACTTTCCGCGCTTATTTTATCCATCGTGTCCTCCGCGGTGTGCCAGGGCGGATAATCGAAATCAATCAGATCGATCACCGGAATGCCGATCGCGTTCAGCGGGGTGTGATCGTCCAGGATGCCCCCCGAGGCGTAGCTGAAAAGCTGGCGCACCTTTAGCGCCTCCGCCGATTTAAAAATGGCGAGCGTCAACTCTGCCGGCGAATCAGGCGGGAGAGTAATCGTCAGATTCTTGTCACCCACCATGTCGAAGAGAATGCCACCGCGAAACTGTTTAGCCTGCCCGCTCTCTTGCAGTTGCTTCGCAAAATAGCGGCTGCCGTAAAGGCCATCGGTCGCAGTGAATTCGAGGAACGCTTCTTCGCCATCGAAGAACACCAGCTGCATCTGCGCCGCCAGCGCAGGGTGTGCGGCGAGAACGCGCGCCAACTCCAGCAGCACTCCGTTACTCGACCCGCCATCGTTCGCGCCCACGAACTGTCCACTCGCGAAAAGCTTGGTGTCGTAATGCGAGCACAGAAGAAAGGACGGCGCGACCTTCGCCTCTTTTGCGCCCTTAAAGGTCGCGATCAGATTGACGAACTTCACCGGTCCTTGCGGCGTGGCGTCGGTAAACTCCTGCTGCGTGACCACCCAGCCGGTCTTCTCCAGTTCCTGCACAATGTAACCGCGCGCTTTCTCCAGGGCGGGGCTGCCCGGCGGGCGTGGGCCGTAATCCACCAGCTGCTGCACGTGCTGCAGAGCCTTCGCGCCTGAAAAATCTTCCCACATTTTTCCAGTCTCAGCCGAGGCGCGCATCGTCTCTTTGCCTTCGCAGCTCACCAGAGCCAGGCCCAAAGCCAGCGCGGTCAGAGTTCTCATCTCGAGAAAAAGCAGCCGCTAATCAGCGCTCACGTCGAGGCCCATCACCTGCAGGACGCGCTGCAAATCTTCGTCGCCGTAATACTCAATCTCGATTCGCCCGCGCTTCTCGCCCGGCTGCAAAGTCACCCGCGTGCCGAGATGTTGTTGCAGACGATTTTGCACCTCCGCGAGCGCGGATGAAGTCGCAGTCGCCTTCGCGCTTGCCGGCTTTCGCCGCGTCTGCTGGCCGAGCTGCCGCGCGACCAGACGCTCCGCATCGCGCACGGTGCCGCTGCGGCGCAGGATCGTTTCCGCCACCGCCAGCTGCTCTTCCGATGCTTTCAAACCCAGCAAAACCTTCGCATGCCCGACCGAGAGCAAACCCTGCGTCAGCCACGTCTGGATCTGTTGATGCAAATCCAGCAGACGCATCGAGTTCGCCACCGCGGCGCGGCTTCGGCCGACTTTCTGCGCGATGTCTTCCTGTCGCATCCCGAATTCACCCGCCAACCGCGCGTATGCCTGCGCCTCTTCGATGGGATTAAGATCAGCGCGCTGCAGATTTTCAATCAACGAAAGCTCGAGCACGTCCAAGTCGCTCGCCGTTCGCACGATCACCGGCGCCTGGGTGAGACCGATCTCACGCGAAGCGCGCCAACGCCGCTCGCCGGCGATCAACTCATGGCGGCCATCGACCATGCGGACGATGAGCGGCTGGATGATGCCGTGTTGCCGGATCGATTCCATCAATTCGCCGAGCGCTTCGGCGGCGAATTCTTTCCGGGGCTGGAGCGGGCTCGGGACGATCGTGCTCAAATCCACCAGATGGACTCTCTCGCCCGGCTCGGTGGCCATCTCGATTTCCAAGGCCGGCCCAGCCACTAAAGCCGGCCCGGGGCGGACGCCGATGAGCGCGCCCAGTCCTTTTCCAAGACCCGTTTTTGCCATGCGGCAGGCTATCGGCTCGCCGCCCGCCACGCAACCAGCCAGCCGCTAGCGGAAAATGCGAAGACCGCTCTCTACCGACGCAGAGAGCCCGCGATCGCGCGGGCGCATTGTTCGAGCAGACGACTCTCCGCTTGCACCAGCGCCGCGTAGCCGTCTCCCACGATCGGCTCGCGGAAGCTTCCGCTTCGGCGCGAAATGGTTTGGCCAGAGCCGGTCTGGATTCTCCAGGAGAGATCGAGGATCGCTTCCTGCCCGCTGATGCCGTGGAATTGTTTAATGTCCAACGCCACCCGGTAACGCGGCCGTCCCCCGCCATCCAGCGCGCTGCGGACGTTGCTCGAGCCCAGAATGCGGCCGAGATCCGCGGCGACCGTGCGGCTGATATTTTCCTGGAGCGAACCAATCCAAAGCGCATCCGAGGGAACCTGAAATTCGTTAGGCCCGCTCGCAAAGACCACCTCCGCGCGATCGATGTAACTCGGCAACGAAACCGGACCCACGCCGACGCTCAGCCCCGAGGCCGATCGTCCAGTGGCCGGAGCTTCCGCGCCGAGCCGATAGAATTTCTCCTTCGAGCCACAACCGGCCAGAAGACTCGCGAGGCAAACGCAGAGGAAAATTCGAGTCGAAGAGATCATAGAAACGGAAGCGCGCTTACTGTCCCGGGGTGCCTTTGGGTGGCTTCACTTTCCCAGGTTTCCCGAAGATGAGCGAATTCGGCTTTCGTTCAATCGTCCCGCTCAAGCTCTTCACGGACTGCAAGGTCTCGTCCAACTGGCGCAAGGTCTCCGTTAGCTTTTGATAGAGCGCGCCATTTTCTCCGTAGCCGCTCATGGTCGTACCCAGATCCGAGGCAGTCGCCTTGATCGCGGCGAGGGCATCGGAAGCATTTTTGATTGTCTCTTCCAAAGGCAGGGCCTGGAGCTTATCGAGCAGCGCGCTCGCCTTATCCTGCAATTCCGCCAGGCTCGAACCGCCCGTAGGCAAAAGCCGATAGCCCTCGAGCTCGACCACGCTGGCCGGTGTCGCGTCTTTCTGGAAATCCAGATCCACATACATCTGTCCGGTGATAAGACTGCCGGTCTTCAAACTGGCCCGAAGCCCGTTCTGCACGGCGTCGGCGATGAACTGTTCCGCAGGCTCGGTGCTTTCTTTGGGCAGAGTGGTGATCATGCCGGGATCGATCTGGATCAAAACCGGGACGCGTCGTTCCGGATCGTTTGGCAGATAACGGAAGGACACGCCCTTCACCGTTCCGATACGAACACCGCGGAAATCGACCGGCGCATCTTCGTTTAATCCCCGCACGCTGCCCGTGAAAAGCAGGAGGTAAGGCAGGCTGTCTTTCATGACAAACTTCTTCGTATCCGAGACGCTGTCGTAGAGAATGAAGCTCTCGCCATCGCCCACCGGCGGTGCCGTGGTCGACCCCTCGGGTTGCCCAAAAGTGATTCCACCTACGAGCAAAGATTCGAGCGTGCCGGCGTGCAGCTCGAAGCCATTCGCGCCGATCTGCACATCCAGGCCACTGGTATTCCAGAACTTGGTATTGCTCCGGACGAGGCTGGCGTACTCCGAGTTAATGAAGGCGCCAAACTCGACCTTGCCGTTTTCGGGATGGAAAATGCGCGACTCAATCCGGCCCGCGGTCAGCCCCTTGTAGACGATCTGGGTCCCGGGAGCGACCCCGCCTGCCTCATCGGTGAAGAGGGTAATCCGCAAACCCGGCACGCCTTTCGGTGTCACCGGCGGATCTTCCAAACCGACAAAATCGCGACGCGGTTCCTTCGCCAGCCCGGGCTCCAGTTCGATGTAACTTCCGGAGACAATGGTACTCAAGCCCGAGATCCCGGAGGCACCGTAACGCGGACGAACGACCCAGATCTGCGCGTCTTTCGTCAAGAGGCGCGTGGCCTTCGACGTCATCTGCATCGTAATGTCGACGCCCTTTAGATTTTCCGTGAGATTTACAGACTCAACGGTGCCGACATTCACGCTGCGGCAAAGGACGGGTGTTTTGCCTTCTACGATCCCTTCGGCCGTTTCGAAACGCACGGTAATGAGCGGCCCGCGGGCCGAGTAGTATTTCACCGCCAACCACACGCCCAGCAACGCCGCGACCACGGGTATAATCCAGATCGGCGAGAGGCGGCGGCCTCGTTTTACCACGGGCGCCATCCGCGGCTGGTCGGGGGTAAGAACGTCATGCATGAGGTATGGACTCCGTCGGTCGAGACCGCGCTGCTGCGTCCCAAATCAAGCGCGGATCAAAGCTAATCGCGGCAAACATTGTCAGAACCACCACGGCGGCGAAGGAAACTGCGCCTGAGCCAGGGTGAATGGAAATCGTGGAACCAAGTTGCACCACCGCGACCAGAATTGCCACGACGAAAATGTCCACCATCGACCAGCGCCCGACAAATTCCGTCACGCGGTAAAGCCGGGTCATTCTGCGCGGCTGATAGCCCGAACTCGAGGCGAGACAGAGCGCGATGATCGCGATGATTTTCAAAACTGGAATCAGGACACTGGCGACGAAGATGATGATCGCGACCGGATAGTCAGCCTCCTGCCAGAATTGGATCACGCCGCCCATGATGGTGTTTTCCTCGTCGCCATAGAAAGATTCCAGACGCAGCACCGGCAGGAGATTCGCAGGAAGATAAAGCACGATTGCGGCGATCGTGAATGCCCAGGTGCGCTGGATACTCTCACGCAGCCGCAAATGGAGCGCGGCCCGGCAGCGCGGACAACGCTCCTCGCTCACCGGCGTAATCAGGCCGCACGAATGGCAAAGCGCCAGACCGCGAGCCGCCGCTGATTCCGGTGGGAATTCCGAGTTCATTTCGCCAACTCCAAACGATTCCAAATCTCGCGCGGATGGATCGAGGCCAGCGACGCCGTCAAGCACATGATCAACGCCACAAAGGCCCAGAACGCGCTCCCCAGGGTCAGCTCCGCCATCTTGCCCAACTTCAAAAGACTAACGAGCGTGCCGAGCAAAAAAATCTCGATCATGTTCCAGCGCCGCGCCGCCAGCACCCAGCGACAGAGGAGGATCGCGCCCGGCCCGCGCCGATTCCACAGCAATGGGACCAGGAGATAGAGCAGCCCTCCGATAAGCAGACTGGGCGCAGCCAGAATAAAAATAGAGACCGCGACCGCGAGATACGGGTAACCCTCCGCCTCAAGGCCCCAGGCGCTCTGCCAGAGGAAAATTTCGCTCTCGCGAAAGCCGGCGCGCAAAGTCATGAACGGGAAAAAATTTGCCACCACGAACAAAACCCCCGCCGCCAGCGCCAGCGCCGCAGTCCGATGAATGGAATTCCGCTCATGGCTCATGAGCGGATAAACGCACCGGGGACAAATCGCCTTCTCCCCCTCCTGCAAAGGCTCCGCCTCCAGAACGACATCGCAATCCGGGCAAACAAGCTGGCGAATGGAATGAAGTGGATGCACGGGAGGAAGAAACGCCTAAACCAAGGCAGCGTCCGGCGCAAAACTTAGCACGTGGTCGCACTTTTCGCCCGGCCGGCGTGAACCTTGGCCGCTGCGGCGCGCGGAGAAATTGCACCCAGTCTCCGCCCTCGCTACCCTGCCGCTATGCCGCCAGCTTCCCGTAGTTTCACTCTCGGCCACTCACCAGATCCCGATGACGCCTTCATGTTCTACGCCATGGCGGAGAACAAGATCGATCTCCGCGGTTACCAATTCGAGCACCGCCTGGAAGATATCCAAACCTTGAACGAGCGCGCCCTGCGCGGGGAGCTTCACATCTCGGCCATTTCTATTCACGCCTACGCCTACGTCAGTGCGCGCTACGCCCTTTTGCCCTGTGGCGCCAGCATGGGCGACGGCTACGGACCGATGGTCGTTGCAACCGAAACGACCGACCTTCCCTCCCAGCCGACTCAGGCGGAGATCCGCGCCTGGCTGAAAGGCCGGGTGATCGCAGTGCCAGGTTTAATGACCAGTGCCTATCTCGCGCTGCAACTTTATCTCGGGGAATTCCAACACGTCGTCGTCCCCTTTGACGAAATCTTTGCCACCGTAAAAAGCGGGCGCGCCGCCGCGGGGCTCATCATTCACGAAGGCCAGCTCACCTACGCCCAAAGTGGCTTCACGAAAATCGTCGACCTCGGCGAATGGTGGAAACGCGAGACAGCTCTGCCGCTTCCGCTTGGCGGCAATGTTTTGCGCAAGGACATCCCGGCCGAAGTGCGGCGCGACCTGCTCATCATCCTCCGGGAGAGCATCGAGTACGGTCTCGCCCATCGCGAAGCTGCGGTGCGCCATTCCATGCCTTACGCGCGCGATATGGACTCCGCTCTCGCGAGCCAATTTATCGGGATGTATGTGAACGATTACACCCTCGATTACGGCGACGATGGGCGCCGGGCGATCCGGGAATTCCTCGGCGCGGCCGAGAAGCGCGGCTACCTCCGGCAGACCGTCGAATTGGAATTTGTGAGTTAAAGTTGCCGCGCGTTTCGCGTTCTACTTCTTCTCGTCCTTCTTCTTCTCCGGCTTGCTCAACTGCAAGACAAAGGCTTTCGCCTTCGTGGCTTCCGTCTGGAAGCCGGACGTGAAGCCCGAGGTGCCGTACTCGAACAAAACGACGAAGCAAAAAGTAAAGAAAACGAACAGGGCGATCCAAAACAGCCCGCGCAAGAGCGACATGCGATTGATCGTAACTTAACGCTTTGGCCCGGTCAACGCAGCACGCGCGTGAGATGCGCGGAGTTCGAATGGCCCTTTCAACGTAGGAAAGTTGACGCTGCGGCGCGCGTTTGATGGCGACGTGACGCCGTGCATTGCATCGGCGAGATCCCTCGACCGTCTGCGCGGCTCGGGATGACACGTTTTGCATTGGAGAGCTAAAAGGTCTTCAGGAGCAGGAGCATAGGGAAACAGCCTAGTTTTCAAAACACCCACCGTCATCCCGAGCCGCGCAGACGGCCGAGGGATCCCACCGACGCAGCGAACGTTCCCCGCCTTCCCGCCGCTTCTCCCGCCAGCCCTAGCCCTCCCTTACCAAACTTCGGATTGATCGCCTATTCGAAGCTGCCATCTTCGCGCCATGCGCGTTCCACTCCTCGATCTCAGCGAGCAATACCGCGCCCTTGCCGCCCCGCTCCGGGCCGAAGTGGATGAGATTCTCGCCAACCAGCAATTCATCCTCGGCCCAAAAGTGCAGGCCTTCGAGCAAGCCATGTGCACCTACTGCTCGGCTCCCCACGCCGTCGGCGTTTCCTCAGGGACTGATGCGCTCCTCGCCATCCTCATCGCCCTCGGCTTCGGACCCGGCGACGCCGTCATCACCACTTCCTACACCTTCTTCGCCACCGCCAGCTGCGTGGCCCGTGTCGGCGCCACCCCAGTCTTCGTCGATATCGATCCTGCGACATACAACATCTCGCCCGCCGCGATTGCGCGTTACCTCGAAGAAGAATGCCAGCGCCAGGCCGATGGGACGGTCCGAAACAAGAAGGGCGAAACCATCCGTGCGCTCATGCCCGTGCACCTCTTCGGGTTGTGCTGCGAGATGGATGCCATCCTCGCGCTCGCGCAGGAGTATAACCTGCTCGTCATCGAAGACGCGGCCCAGGCCATCGGCGCCGAATACCCGTTCGCCGCCGGCGGAAGCGCGCAAGCGGGAACCATGGGTGCTGCTGGTTACTTCAGTTTCTACCCATCGAAGAACCTTGGCGCGGCTGGAGATGCCGGCCTCGTCCTCTGCCGGGAAGAAGCGCTCGCTCATCGCGTCCGCGTCTGTCGACAGCATGGGATGGAGCCGCGCTACATCCACCACTTCATCGGCGGGAACTTTCGCCTGGATGAAATCCAGGCCGCCGTTCTGAATGTGAAGCTCCCGTCCTTAAACGGCTGGTCCGCCGCGCGCCGCACCGTTGCGGAAAATTACCGCCGCGAGTTCACCCAGCGCGGCCTGGACAAGGTGCTGCAACTTCCCGCCGAACCTTTCCGCGAGCGCGGTCTGACCAATCACCACATCTACCATCAGTATGTTCTCCGCACGGATCACCGCGATGCGCTGCAAGCGCACCTGACCGCGAAGGAAATCGGCAACGCCATCTACTACCCGCTCGGCCTGCACCAGCAGGAGTGTTTCGCCTACCTCGGCTACCAGGCCGGCGATCTCCCGGAAACGGAGCGAGCCACCCGCGAGACGCTCGCCCTCCCGATCTATCCCGAGCTCCCGCCGGCCGCGCAGGCCTACGTGGTCGACGCCATCGCGGAGTTTTTTAACTCCAAGAGCGCGTGAAGCGCCCGCAAGCGAGCGCAGCGGAAAGCGCGTCCTCCGCTGCGCCCAAAAAATCTTTGCCACCCTCCGCGGTCGAGCCTATATCAACGCTCGCGCTGAACGGGTAGGTACCGAAGTGGCCAAACGGGGCGGACTGTAAATCCGCTGGCTTACGCCTTCGTTGGTTCGAATCCAACCCTGCCCAAGCCCGGTCCCCGCCGGCGCGCTTCTCGTGCGAAGCCTACCGCCGGCCGCGCGCTCCGGTCTTTTTCGCGACGCTCTTCTTGGCGCTCGATGCCTTCTTCGCGACGCTTTGTTTCGCGCTGCCTTTCTTGGCGCCGGAGCTCTTCTTTGCGGCCGAGGCTTTCTTTCCGCCGCTCGACTTTGCAGAGCTGGACGCCTTGTTCGCCGTCGCGGTTTTCTTCGCGCTCCCAGACTTCGTGCCGGTGGATTTCGACGACTTCGATGAGCCGCGCTTTCCCCCAGTGGAGCCGGAGCCTGTCGTGGATGTGGATGTGGAAGACTTGCCGCTGGAGCGTCCCACCGCTTTCGCTGCCATCGCTCCCAAGAACGCCGCCTACGACCGCTCCCACTGGTCCAGCTACGCTGCCGATGATCGCCCCGGTGGCGGCGCCGGCGGTCTGTTTGGAGATGGGCGGGATGGTGATCTTTTCCGAAGAGGAGGAGCTGCGTTTTGAGTTGGATTTGCTGGTGGCCATAGGGAGCTACTTGGTTTGTTGAGGTTGAGTAACATCTTCCTATCGGAAGTCGGTGAGCCTTTGCGTTCTTCCCTCCCGCAATTTTCCTCCGCCGACTGCTCGCGGCATCCAGGCACAAAAAAAGCGGTCGCCGAAGCGACCGCTCTTTCGTTGAGTTTTCTCGGGATGCCTTAGCGTCCGCGACCGCCGCTGCGACCGCCGCCATCACGGCGTCCGCCGCCATAGCCGCCGCCACCACCGCCGCCGCCGTAACCGCCGCCGCCGCCGCCACCACCGTAGCCGCCGCCGCCACCGCCACGTCCTCCGCCACCACCACCGTAGCCGCCACCACCACCGCCGGGGGGACGAGCTTCGCGTGGGCGCGCTTCATTCACGGTCAAAGGCCGGCCTTCCACCGTCTTGCCATTGAACTCGGAGACCGCTTTTTGAGCATCGGCATCGGTCGTCATCGTGACGAAAGCAAAGCCGCGTGATTTACCGGTGAACTTGTCCTGCATCAACGTGACCTCTTGCACAGGCCCCGCTTGAGCGAAAAGATCCTGCAGATCTGTCTCGGTCGTGTTGAAGGAAAGATTTCCTACGTATAATTTAGTTCCCATCTGAGTTTACTGTGGAAAACGTCGCACCGGTCACTGTTCCCGCTCATCGGATTTCAAATCGCCACTGATAACTCAACTGACAATCCACCAACTTCCCGAGCTGCCGTCTTCTCTCGGCGAGAGTACTAGGGCTTTCCGGCCCTAAAAGCAAAAGGAAATTAGGGAGCCAGCCACCGCCGAAAAATGCCTCAGCCCGAGCCTCATCCTCCATCTTCCGCTCGCGCTCGCGTCGCTGTGGTCGGTGCCGGTATCATCAGCCCGCTCGGGATGGGACTGGAGGAAACTGCGGCCGCGTTGCGCGAGGCGCGTGATTGCATCACCCCGATGACGCGGTTCGCGGTCGAGCAATGCCGCGCCCAAACTGCCGGGCAAATCCCGGATGAGCAGCTTCCGCAGCCCACTGCGAAGCGGCAAAGCGCGCGCCTGCACCGCGCGGCGCGGATGATGATCGCCGCTCTCGGCGAGGCCCTCGCGCAGAGCGCCCGGTTACGAACCGGAGCTCACCGTCATGGGCACCACCAGCGGCGGGATGACGTTTGGCGAAGAGTATTACCGCTCCCTCCAAGGTCATCGCACGATGCGGCGCGCGCCGCGCTTGATCGCCAATTACACTCCGCAGAAAGCGATCATGGACGCTCAGGAGGCGTTCGGCTTGACCGCACCCTGCCAGGTGATCGCGAACGCCTGCGCTTCCGGCACGAACGCCATCGGCCACGCTTTCGAGTGCATCCGGTCCGGCCGCTACCAGCGCGTCTTAAGCGGTGGCTACGACGCCATCTCCGAGCTGGTCTTCGTCGGCTTCGACGCCCTGCAAGCCGCCACTGCGGAGAAGTGCCGGCCGTTCGATCGCGCGCGCACCGGCCTCGTCCTCGGCGAAGGGGCGGCGGTGCTGGCCTTGGAAAATTACGAGGCCGCGGAAGCGCGCGGCGCACACATTTTGGGCGAAGTCATCGGCTACGGTCTCTCGACCGATAACCATCACCTCACCCAACCAAACCCATCCGGCAGCGGCGCGCGCCAGGCGATGGAGATGGCGCTGGCCAGCGCGGACCTGGCCCCGGCGGCGATCGATTACATCAACGCCCACGGCACCGCCACCCCGTTCAATGATGCCGCGGAAGGAAAGGCGATCTCGGAACTCTTCGATCGCGTCCCCGTCAGTTCCACCAAAAGCATGATGGGCCACTCGCTCGGCGCAGCGGGAGCGATCGAGGCGGTGGTCAGTTTGCTCGCCCTGCGCGATCAACTCTTGCCCCCTAACATCAATTTCCGCGAAGGCGACGAAGCCCTCGATCTCGACATCGTGGCCAATGCCGCCCGGCCCGCCTCCATCCGCACCGTGCTTTCAAACTCCTTCGGCTTCGGCGGGACCAACGCCTCTGTCATCCTGCGCCATGAGTGATTTTGCCCCACCATCATTTACGCCGCTGCGCATCGGCGGGATGGGCTGGGTCACGCCGTTGGGCAGCGGGGTTACGTCCGTTTGGGAGAAGCTGCTCGCGGGGGAGGAAGCGACACCCGAGAGCATCGAGAGCCCGCTAAATTCGAGCCGCTATCCCGTCTTTCGCGTTCCGCCGCAGGCGCTGGCAGGTGCACCAGCGCATCCGCGCTTACGGCGTTCCAGCGCCATTTCACGTTTCGCCGTCGTCGCGGGCTTGGCCGCCCTCGAAGATGCGCAGATCAAACTGGACGCCGAGACCGCAGCGCGCACTGCCATCATTTTTGCCATCTCCAATGGCGGCGTCGTTTACACAAAACGCTTCTATCACGAGATCGTCGAGACAGGCGCGCAAGCCGCCAGCCCGCTCCTTTTTCCCGAGACCGTCTTCAACGCACCGGCCAGCCATTTGGCGGCGCTTCTCGGCATCACCGGCGCCAGCTACACCTT
Organism: uncultured Verrucomicrobiae bacterium; assembly: GCA_963730385.1. GTDB lineage: Bacteria > Verrucomicrobiota > Verrucomicrobiia > Chthoniobacterales > UBA10450 > JACCTI01. The sequence continues at coordinate 1,123,358 of CAVSRQ010000010.1, read as the reverse complement.
GGTCGGCGACGGCACGGTCGGCTTGCTCGCGTTGAAAATGGCGGAGGACTTGATGCTAAATCCCGCGATCGATCGCTGCCTCGTGGTCGGCTCCGAGGAAGCCGATTGGCTGCTCTGCGATGCCTTTCATCGCTGGCGCCTGCTTCGCTCCGCGCCGCCCGTGGAAGTCTTTCGCGCGCGACCGCGCGGCCTGGTTTTAAGCGAGGGCGCTGGGGCAGTGCTCCTGGATCGGACCGGCTCCACGATGATCGATGCCATCGATGCCGGATCGAACTTTCATCACCAGAAGGAAGCGGGCGCGTGTCTGGGAAAAGTTTTCGAGCTCCTTCAGCCAGAAACGCCGGCGGAGCTCGTCATCGCCAGCGCGAACGGAACCTTTGTCGATACCGCGGAGAGCGCAGCCATCCTGCGGCACTGTCCGGAAGCGAAAGTTTACGCCCCGAAAGCGGCGCTCGGTGAAAGCGTGGGCGCGGGAAATCTATGGCAGGTCCTCTGCGCGGCGCAGGCATTACGCACCCAGCCATTACCGCCCACCCCGCGCCTCGAGGAAGGAAGCAAATTGCGCATCGCCAGCGCAACCCGTGGACGGCCTGACCTGCAGCGAGTCGCTCGTCTCCAGCTGCGGACTGAACCAACAAGTGGCCGGCCTCACCATGCGCCTCGCCTAACAAGTCGTCTCGCCGCGACCCATGGCTCCGTCACGGCAAAAAGGGCCGGAGGCCCGACGGAGTAAGAGTTGTAGGACAAACAGCAGAAGTAGCCGTTGGCAAATGGTGGGCATCTGTTTGAAATTCACCGCCAAATAAGCCGACCAAATCTTGTTTCCATTGTGCGAGCCTCGCTGCCCCGCCTCGCCTGCCTCAAAGATCACCGGCTGTTAATCTTGGGCCGGTAAGACCGCGTGGTTAGGCATTACGGCAGGCTGTGCCCGGAGTTTGCCTTTACCTGCGCAACGTCGGAAGCGTTGATCGCCCCATTGACATTCACGTCCCCGCGGAAAGTGGCCGCCGTCACGGCCGCGCCCGACAGGCTCTTGGTCTGCCCAACATCGCTAGCGTTCACAGTGCTATTTCCGCTCGTGTCGCCGATGAGGAATTTCACGGTCACGGCTTGGTCAGGGAGGGTCTGCCCAAATTCGTCGGCCAGGCCGCTGAACATCACGGTCATGCTCTGTTGATCGGAAACGTTGTAGAGCTCTTGGGAAAACACGGTGCCCGAGAGAAAGGGGGGGAAGTTGTTTGTTGAGCCTGTCCCGCTGGTGACCGAGGACCGCGCGCGAACCATCCTGTTATTGAAGGTGAGTACCGATCTGGTACGTTCTATCCCCGTTTCGGCATTCCACCCCGGGAGAGCCGGTGAGGGGAAGGTCAATGTCGAAAGGGCCTGCGCTTTCGTGCGTCTTCCGGGAAGCGGCCGAGACCAGTTGAAGCGGCGCGGGGATCGTGAGCATGAGCGTGTGAGGCGCGCTTGTGCCCTCGGAATTAGTCGCGGTCAAGTTGACCGAATAGGCGCCGATCTGGCTGGCATCGGGAGTGCCAGTGATCAAGCCGGTACCTTTGTCGATTTGCCATCCTGCCGGCAGGCCGGTCGCGGCATAGCTGGTTGGATCTCCGCTGGCCACCATTTGATAACTGAACGGCTGTCCCACAAGCGCCGTTGCGGCCGTAGCGCTGCCGATTAGCGGGATGCCGCCCACCGTTGCGATGCGGAGGAAGGCCGGATTTTCACCGGTGGTAAAGCCATGCGGTCCGCCGAGCAAGAACGAGCCGTCTGCCTGCCGCCGCAGTTTTGGCAGCGCAGTATGATCGATCAATCGCTTTGCTAACGGGACAAATGATGGATCCCTCGATCCATCCGGCAAGAGACTGGCCACGCCGGGCAAGGCGGCTCCATCAAACGCTTCAAAGCTGCCGGCGATGAGCAATTTCCCGTCGACCTGCTCGGCAATCGATTCCACGCCGGGCACGAAGGCCGAAGTTTCCGAAGTCGAAACCCACTGCGCGCCGCTGCCGATATCGTAGGTGGGGTCCACCGTTCCATCCGCGAGCAAACGCACCAGCCCGCGAGCGGGGGAACCGAGGAATGAAGTAAACCTGCCGGAGATTAGAATCCGCCCATCGGGTAAGACATGGCCATCCGTGAGGGGCGACTCGGCGGTCGTCACGCCGCCAGGCGGCTGTATGTTCCTCTGAGTCAGCGGATCGAACAAGAAAGGAAAGGAGGTCGAAAGCCGCGCCGGCGCGAAAGTGCTTTCGGCAAAGGTCGCATCCTTCGCACCATTAAAGTTGAGGCGGACCAAGTGAAATTGCTGGTCGGTTGAGGAGAGGTAAGCGAGGAGAACTTTCCCGTCGGGTTGCACCGCGAGCACGTGGCTGCCGACGTGAAGCCGCATGATGACACCTACGAAGTCTCGCTCGATCTGAGATGAGCGAACTGTCTGGGCCAACTGAAAGGCAGAATCGATTTTTCCATCGCTTCGCAGACGCGTGAGAGTGTCGTAGACCGTCGCCTGCGGATCGTACCCTGCTGCCAGGAGGACCTTGCCATCCGGTGCTGAAGCGGCTTGCTGAAAGGGGCGGTGCTCCGCCGAGAACCCTAGATCTTCCCGGCCGTCCGCGAAGAACTTTCCGGCCACAAAGCCGCCTGCCTGCGTCGTTCCGTCAAGGAAAAGCCCATCGTCCGGGAGCTCGGTGATCGTCCAAGGACGGAATCCGGCAGCGAGAATGCTGTTGGGGTCAGATGAAGTCAGCGCGAGGTCGGAGCCGCGCGAGCCGTCTGGCAATAAACGGACGAGAGTATTTGGACTCGCGCCCTCGATCGATCTCCCAAACGCTACGACCGTGGAACCATCCGGGAGACGGGCAAAGGTGCGAGGAAGAACCTCCACGCCGGTTTTCCCAGGCGTGGTGAAGGAAGAATCGAGCGAACCATCGGCGAGCGACCGGGCCGCCCCGAAACGGGGTGCCGGCGTGGCGCTCGCATCGTTGACAGAGGTGAAGCGACCAACGAACAAAATGCGACCGTCGCCTTGAATCGCCAGCTCCCGGGTTGTCCCCGCGAGCGGCGCGTTCGGCACAGTGGCGTCCAGCACCGCGGGGCGAGTGAAGCCGGAATCGACAACGCCGTCCGCCGTAAAACGCCACACCCTTCCAATGGCCGCCACGATCTTGCCATCACTTTGGAGAGCGACATCGAGTCCGGTCGAGTTTGGCGACTCGACGGCGAAAGAGTTGTCCGCGCTCCCGTTTGCGTTCAACCGAAAGAGCGACACGAAAGGGCCCGAGCCGGAGGCGCCGAGTTGGATGCGACCGGCCATGACGATGCGCCCGTCCGTTTGTACCGCGAGCGCCCAGATCGCACGTCCGGAGGTTCGAAATCCCGAAGGTTGGAAGGCGGGATCGACCGTTCCATCGTCGTTCAGACGTGTGATGCCGAGGCTTGAAGCGCCACCCACATTGGTGAAGCTGCCCGCCAGGAGGATTTTGCCATCGGCCAGGACCACCGGCTTGGCCCAGATCCAGCCGTTAAACGCAGGCCCCGTGAAGCCCGAGTCAAGCGTCCCGTCCGCTAACAGACGCACGATGCGGGAACGCGACACGCCGTTAAAAGTATCGAACGCTCCGGTCACGAGGATCTTGCCGTCGGGCTGCACCAGGATGTTGCGCACCAAGGGGAATCCGCCAAAGGTGACGACCGGCGCGATGAAACTGGGGTCAACGCTCCCGTCCCCGTTCAGGCGGAGGATTTCCTCCACCGGAAAGCTGCTGTAATAAAGATAGCGCGTGGCGGCGACGATGAGCTGGCCGTTCGGGAGCGCGGCGGCCGCCGAGACTTGGCGATAGGCGCGGTCAAACTGGAAGGAGGGATCAAACTCGCCGGTGGAAGAGTAGCGAGTGATTGCGCCTGCGCGCGCGTTTTTCGTGATGTCAGTGTTCTGAAACCGCAGCAAATGGCCGCTGGGAAGCAGCAAAGCCCGGTCCGCAAAGACCGGTTCGGCAAACCATGGCGCGTTGAAATTTTCGTCCAGGGCCAACGTGGCCGACGCGGGCGCGCGCTCCAGCAAGAGAGCGCAGAGAACGGGGAGTAGAATGGAAGCGATTCGGGGGGCTTGGGGGAAATTCATGAAGGGGGAAGGCTTTATCACCCTTATTTTACGCTCAGACAAGGATGTAAGGGGCTTTGGACCACACTCGTGTTGACCACCGTGGTGTTGTTATCCGGGAGTTCCGATGAGTTCCCCATTCCGGTTGCCGACAATGGGCCGCTCCGTATCTCCGGCGTGCCAAAGGCGTCGTAGCGGTATTGCTCCACCACCTGGCCCACTCCGTTGGTGACCGCGCTCACGTTCCCCAGCCGGTCCTGATGATAGAAAAGGCCGCCCGCGTCGCGCGCCAAGATTTCATCGATCCCGATCCCGTAGGTGTTGCGCGCGGTGATGTTGCCGCCCCCGTCGAATTCGATGATCGGCCGTTCCCCATCGTAGATGTAATAGGTCGAGACCCCGTTGCTCGTCCGGCGCACGCACCGCCCCAGCGCATCGTAGCCCAGCTCGTACACGCCCGCGCTGGCCGAGCTGGCCCGGCGCAGCCGCGTGTCGCCGAGATATTGGTAGCTCACGTTCTGGTAGGCCGCGATCTCGTGCGCACTCCCGTTCGTCACCCACTGGCCTCCGACCGTCTGGTATTGGTTGAGACCGAGACCGTTCAGTTGGTAGCCGGTCGCCATCCCATCGGCCGTGACCGAGAGCCGGTTGCCCGCGTCGTCGGGCTGGTAGCTGACGGTGCGCGCTTGCAGTGTGGGGGTTTGGGGGCTGGGCGCCTGGCCGCCGCCTGCACCGAGGCGAGTAAAGGTGGCTTGATGCGGGATCGAAGCCACGCCGTTATGGCAGGCGATGGCCTTAAGCACCGTGCCGCCGTAAGTCTGGGCAACCATGATGGTTTTTCCCGAGTCAGTTTCTGTCCCGTTGTCCCATTCTACGCCCCATGACTATTAATCAGGCGCATCCCCCGCGCGTTTCGTTTCTACTTCGATCTTCCAGGCTCTCTCCATGTGGGCGAAGGCCTCATCGAAACGCCCCAGACTGTTTAACGCGCTGGCCAGATTCCGATGGGCGAGAGCGTAGTCGGGTTTGATCTCGATCACCTTCTCATATTCCGACACCGCTTCCTCCAGGCGACCGCTCTCCATCAGGAGATTCGCCAGGTTGAGCCGGGCGCCGGCATAGCCGGGCTGGATCTGGATCGCCTGACGATACTGCGCCGTCGCGCCCTCGATCTCGCGACCAGCCAAAAGGGCGTTGCCCAAATGGTAGTGCGCCTCGGCGTTCTGCGGCTCAAGCGCGAGCGCTTTCTCGAAGTAAGGTCGCGCGGAAGGCTCGCGTCCCAAAGCCGAGATGAGCAAGCCGGCGTTTAAATGCGCGACCGCGCTATTTGGATTCGCCGCGACCAGGCGATCGGCCAGAGCCGCGGCTTCGTCTTCCTGTCCGAGTTGGACGTAGGCCGCGGCGAGCGTCTCATAGGCGTCCAGCGCGGCTGGGTCGGCTTGAAGTGCATCCTGCAGAGGCGCGATCGCTTCCTTCACCTTCCCGCTCTGCAGGAGAGTTTTGCCCAGCAGGATTTTCGCCAGCGTCTTCCGCGGCGCGAGCTGCAAGGTGCGTTCCAGCTGCGCGATGGCGGCGGGTAATTCCCCCGTCTGCGCGAGCACCACGGCCAGGTTATAGCGGGCCTCGGCGTATTCTGGAAAAATCTCGAGCGCGCGCTCGTAGCGGCTGCGCGCTTCTGCGACGCGACCCAGGCGAAAGAGCGCGTTGCCGAGGTTGTAGTGCGCTTCCGCATAATTTGGATCGAGGCGAAGCGCTTCCTCGAAATGTCGAATCGCCTCATCTGAGCGCCCGCGGTGGAGCAGCAAGATCGCGAGATTATTTTGCGCCATCCAACTTGCCGGATTCACCGCAATCGTCGCGCGCCAGAGCGTCTCTTCATTTTCGTAAATGGCACTCTGTTGCCAGGTGCGATAGGCGAGCGGCAACAACAGCGCCGCACAGAGAATCGGTAGTAAGATCGGCTGCTGCTTCGCGAACCGACGCACTCCCACGGTCAATCCCGCCGCCGCGAGTGCGAAGGGGCCGATCACTGCCAGGTAAACATAATGATCCGCCACGAACGAATAACGGAACGTGTAGAGCATGATGAACCCCAGCATGGGCGAGAGCGTGGCGGCGAAAAATACGACCGCGATCTCTGGCCCGCGCCCGAGGAAACGCCGTGCACCCCAGAGCGCGAGCGCGAGCAAGAGACACGCGCCGAGCCAGAGGTAATCCGTCCAGGAACCGGTCGAGATCGACCAGCGCGGATAACTGAAAGCCAGGTCGACCGGCCAGATAAGTTTACCGAGGTAGAACCAAAATGCGTGCGCCGCCACCAGGACCCGCTCCAAAATCCCCAAGGTAAAAATGCCGCCTTCGGTCCCCTGGTGATATCGCTCCCACCAGATCGCAATCAATCCGCCGGCCAACCCGAGCAAAACGAACGGGCCGATCTGCGCCCAACGATTGCCAACGTAAAGGCGCATTCCGCCACCAAAGCATCAGGACGAGCGCCGCTGGGAGCGTGCACGCCGTCGTCTTGCTGGCGAGCGCGAGCACGAACCAGAAAAGGGCCAGCGCGTAAAACGCCCACCGCTGGCGTCGATTTTCCGTAATGAATTTCTCCCAAGCCAGGAGCGTGAGGAGAAAGAAAAATCCCATCATCACATTCTTGCGTTCTGTGATCCATGCGACCGATTCCACCTGCATCGGGTGTAATGCGAAGAACGCCGCGGCCAGCCACGCGCCCGGGATGCGCAGGACCACCAACAGCCGCCAGAGCAGGAGCGCGTTTGCCGCATGCAGCACCAGATTCACCCAGTGATATCCCGCCGGGTGCAGACCCCAGAGCGCGTGCTCGAACCGGAAGGAGGTGTAGACGAGCGGGAAGTATTGCGACGGCGAATCGAAGGAAAACCAGATCCGCCAGAGCCCGTCAGGTGCGGTCAGGAGTTTGTTCGTGGTGACGTAGATGTCGTCATCCCAGATGTAACCGGCCTGCCAGGCCGGCTGATAGGCGACCACGGTCGCGGCCACCAGAAGCAAGCCGAGCAGCCAGTCCTTCCACTTCCCGACGACAGAAAGCGGAGCGGCTGACGCGAGCTTGCGATCGATGGAAGAGGAGCGGCTCATGAAAACTTCCGGCACCCTAGCGCGGGCAGACTGCGGGCGTGAATCACCAAAATGAGCGGCGCTGGGACGACGTCATGTGGAAAAGGCAACACCGAGCAGTCGAACGCCCACTGCCTTCCGACCTTTCGATATTCTGAAAATTGCTACAGAGCAAAGACCTCCACCAACGCCACCCCCGTCGTATCCCCGACCCCGCGCACGACCGCCGTGGTCTGCGCCCCCGCCGGCAGAGTAATGATAAAGGCCGACTCGAGATCGTTCGTCGGCGGGACGGTGCTGGCGATGATCTCCGCCTCTTGCCCGCCGGTGCGCCAGTTATCATTCGCGCCCAGCGACATGCCGTTGGCATTGAAGAGCTCAAGCCGCGGATTGGCCAGCTTCCCTTCCACCGGCAGGGAAGGCCCGATCGCGCGAACGATCAGATTGCGCGAAGCACTTCCGGTGAGAATAAAGCCGCCAATCATCGCGCTATCGGCCGCTTCCACAAAGCCGCGCGTAGAGATGTTCGCCAGTTTGGAATCGACCGCCGCTTCAAGATCGTAGATCTCCACCAGGCCCACCCCGGTTCCCTCGCCCACGCCCCGCATGATCGCGGTGTAGCCAATCCCGGTGCTGCTCGCCGGCAAGGTCGCGATGATAGCCGACTCCTCGTCACGCGGCGGAGGGACGGTGCTGGCGATGATGTCCGCCTCCTGATTGGAGCGCCAGTTATCGTTCGTCGCAATCAAGCCGCCCGGTCCGCGCAATTCCAGAATCGGATTGGCCAGCCGTCCGGCAATAGTTTCGGGCAAAGACGGACCCAGCGCCCGCACGATGACTCTCTTCGATTGCGTCCCGCGCACGATGAAACCACCGATCAAAGCGTTATCGCCAGTCTGAACCCTTAGCCGGGTGGAGATATTTCCCAACGAAGCGGGCGTGGGTGTGGGCCCGCCGCCAGTGATGGTGAAGTTCGCGTTCGAGATATCGAAGAAAATGTTACCGACCGCTTCCACCTTAATGCGTGCGTTTGTCGTGTTGATGTTCGGGAGCGTAACGGAAGCCGAGCCGTTATTTGGCGCGCTGCTCGCGAGCACGGTCGGAAAGGTGGCGCCACCATCGGTGGAGAGGGAGATCCGCACGTTTACCGCATTGATCGGTGCCACGTTCGTGTTGGCGACATCCCAAGTCACCGTCTGCGCGCTGCCACCGGTGAGAGTGGTGTTGGCGTTTGGTGCCGTCACCGCAAAAGGCCCACTATCCGCCCGGACCTCGACCTGCATGGCGGCATCGCTCACCCCGCCGCGCCCGTCACGCACGACCACGCGAAAGTTCATCGTCCGCGCGATGGTAGGTAAGTTCTCGCCGGTCACACAAGTCACTCCCGCCTGACAAGCCGCGCCCGTGGCAGAGGTGCCGGTGAAGGTGGGCGGCGGGACGTTGGCATTGTTGAGAATGAAAGGGAGGCTGGGGAAATTTCGCGAACGGCTGGTGCTGGGGTTGTAAACGCGAAAGAGCGGACGCGGAACGCCATCGGTGTCGACATCGAAGGTGTTGGCAGGAGTCCCATTAGGTCCGCTTGCGGTTGAGCGATCGAATTGTTCCCAGGAGTAGGTGAGGGTGTCGCCGGCATCGCCATCCGTCGCCGTGGCAGTGAGGACAAAAGGCGTCTGGCGCGGGATGATGAAATTGCCGCCCGCATTGGCGACCGGAACATTGTTATTCGTCGGAGTGTTCGTGCCGCAACTAGCCCCGCCTTCTGCGCGGGCGAGCTCGTTAAAAATCTGCTCGAGGCTGCGAACATGGAATGCGTCGATCGAGAACTCCTGCAAATTCCGCGCGCCGCAGATTCCCACGTAAGACATGATGGTGGCGCCGCTCGCCACTTCGTAAGCGCTCGTGTTGGACCGCGTGCTGCAGGTGCCAGTTTCCAGGGTGTTGTAGGTGTGGGAAGCGGAAAGCTGGTGGCCCATCTCGTGCGCGACGTAGTCGATCCAGAATGGGTCGCCCGTCGGCGGCACGCGCGCGGAGTATCCCTCCGCCTTCGCTCCCGCTGCACAGACTGAGGGGCTGCTGGCCACGCCGCCACCACCCGTGCCAAAGAGGTGGCCGAGGTCGTAGTTGGCCGTGCCGATGATGGTGTCGAGCTGCGTCTGGTTGACCATCAACTGCGCTTCGCTGTCGGTATTATCGTAAGGATCCGTCGCCGGATCGGCGAAGATGGTGTTTGTGCCGGAGACCAGCGTGAGTCGAACCGCAAGATCGCGTTGATAGACCAGGTTGATGCGATTGATTGCGTTCATCACATCCGTGGCCGCTGCAGCCTGCCCACCGCGATCCACGGTGTATTCCCCCGTGGTGGCGACCGCTACGCGATAGGTGCGGAGCATGGCGCCATTATTAAAAGCCGGGAGGGGAGCCGCCACGGCGGCCGGCCTGTCCCGCAATTGTCGCTCGCCTTCTCCCTCCAGATATTGATCAAGAGCGCAATGAAACGCTCCGCGCGCGCTGCCGGCATCCCGCTTGAAATAGGACATGTATTGGGTGCGATCGCCCTTCGCGAGGGGATCGACAAAATAGGCGCCGTCGCTTCCGATCACGTAAGCGCGCAGCCCTTCGGCCGACCAGCTCAAGCGCAAGACCGCGGTCGGGTCATCGATCCCACGTCCCGAATACGTCTTCCAATCCGGCCGCTCTTTGGCGATTTTCTCCGAGACCATGGGCGACTCTTCAATCTGGAAACGCGCCATGCTGCCATCGGGTTTCGGCACTTCGAGGATGACGCTCTTACCGCGCGCCGCGGCGGTGAATTCCATCGGCGCGCCAGCGAGCAGCCTGTCGAGTGCCGCAGTATCGAGCGTCAACATGCGGTAGGCGCGGGGCGCCACTTCGCGTTTCCCTTGTGAGGCGGTGGCCCCTTCCCCTGCGTCTCGCCAGAGACGCGATTGAGCAGATGCTCCGGTAATCGTGAAGAGAACGATGACGAAGGTGAGGATTGTTTTCACCCGGCAACTCTAGGGACCGTCGGAATTTTAGAGAAGGCTTAAAATCACAGCGAACCCGGCTCAAACAATTCCCGCGGAAGATTTTACGGCGGAGGTTTATTTTAACGGGCAAGCACACACGACCTCGATCGCGGTCTTGCTCACAAAAAAAGCCGGCCTTCTTCCTCCGCCGCCGATTCGTGGCGGCTCCGAGTTCATCATCCTCTCGCGCTCGAGCGCTCAGCCGTGTTCACGCCGCCCTTTTGCCCTTTGCATCAAAGGGCGGCTCCAGTAGCTTCGGCCTCCGCGATGCGTACGCTGGTCACCCTCCTTATTTTCCTCGGCTGCAGCGGTGCGATCCTCGCGCAAGCGCCAGAGCCGACATCGCTCAGCGGCCAGCCGATCGAGATCAATTCCACCGGCGGAACGACCTATAATAACGGCCTCGCCACTGCGCGCGATAACGTCGCCATCCACATCGGCGAGACGGATATCTATGGTGATTTCGCGGAGTACAACACCAGCACGAAAGAAATCCGCATTCGCGGCCACGTCCGCATCTATCGCGGCCTGGAGTACTACGTGGGCGATCGCGGTTACTACAACACCGAGACGAAAGAAATCCGGGCGGATAATCTCGACACCCTCAACACCCCTTTCTTCCTCAGCGGCGAGAAGCTCAGCACGATCGAGGAAAACGCCCGCCTCGTCGAACGCGCCACCTTCACCACGCACGATTCTGCCAACCCGGATTATCAAGTGCGCGCTTCCACCGTCCGCATTTATGAAGGCGATCGGATCATTCTAAAGAATGCGGTCTTCTACGTCGGAAAAGTGCCGATCTTTTACTGGCCCTATCTTTACCAGTCGCTGGACGACTCCTTTAGCTTCGTCATCTCACCGGCTTATACCAGCTCATGGGGCCCGAGCTTGTTGAGCCGGGTTTCGTTCCCGATCACAAAAGACATCAATGCCTCCGCGCGGCTCGATTATCGGATCCGGCGCGGGGCCGCGATCGGCTTCGATCCCACGATCCGCTACGGCGCGGGCAACAACAGCTTTGCCAAAATCCGCACTTATTTTCTCCAGGACCAAAACCCCACGCTCAACCGCACCTCGCTTCCGCGCGGCTCCATTCACGACCAGCGTTATCGCGTCTCGCTGGAAAATCGCACCAATTTCTCCAGCGACATCGCGGGCTTCGCCAAGATCACCAAGCTGAGTGATTCCTTCGTCCTGCAGGATTTCTTCCAAACGGAATTCCGCCTCGATCCCCAGCCGGATAACGTCATCTCGGTCGCGAAGTCCGATCCGCTCTATTCGCTCACCGCCTACACCCGTTTCCAGATAAACAACTTCTTCGAAGCCACGGAACGCTTGCCGGAAGTCGCGCTGGAGTTTGCCCGCCAGCCGCTTTTTGGCTCGCGCATCTTCTACGAAGGCGAGACCACCCTGGGCTTTCTGCGACGGGATTTCGCCAACGGCTCTCTCGCGGATGATGGCTCCGCCTTGCAAGGCTACGATACTTTCCGCGCCGACACCTTTCACCAGCTCCTCTACCCAAATACCTACTTCGGCTGGCTCTCGCTCGTCCCCCGGGTCGGCTTTCGCGCCACTTACTACGGCGAAACGCGCGATCTCTCGAACGTCGCATTCACGCCGAGTGCCAACTCTCTCATTCCCGATTTCCTGATTCCGTCGCCCAGTGCGACCACTCCTCTCCTGCCCGGCGGCGACCGACTTCGCACGGTGGTGAACGCCGGCGCGGAGACATCGTTCAAGGTCTCGCGCGCTTGGGAGCAGGCGCAAAGTCGTGCGCTCGGCCTTGATGGCCTCCGCCACATTTTGCAGCCGTTCGCAAACTTCTCCTACGTCGCGGGCCAGAATTTGAATCCTGCGGAGATCCTGCAATTCGATCGTTACATCCCTTCCACCCGTCTGCGCCCGATCGATTTCCCGCAATTCACCTCCATCGATTCCCTCGATAACTGGTCGATCGCGCGCCTCGGGATGCGCAACCGTCTCCAAACCCGCCGCGACGACAGCACGATCAACTGGCTCGAGTTGGAAACCTATTTCGACATCAATTTCGACAACCCCTACAACCGCTCGAGCTTCTCAAACATCTTCAACAATCTTCGCTTCAATCCCCTCCCCTGGGTCAGCCTCGCGATCAATTCCCAGGTCCCTCTCCTCGCCGATGGCTTCACAGAAGTGAACACCGAAGTGCGCTTCCAGCCCATCTCCACCGTCCTCCTCTCGCTCAGTCACCGCTTCTTGAACGAGAACCCATTCTTCGCCAACAGCAGCCTCTACACAGCCGGCGCCTATTATCGGATCGACGACAACTGGTCCGCCGGCGCGCTCGTCCGCTACGAAGGCTCCACCGGTTTCGTGGAAGAGCAGCGCTATACCGTCTATCGCGATCTCACGAGCTGGGTCGCATCCGTTGGCGCCGTCATTCGAAACAACGGCGGCGTGAAAGAATACGGCGTGCTCCTCAGCTTCACCTTAAAGGCGCTGCCGAAATTCAGCTTTGATCTCAACTTCGATCCCGGCGCGACCGGAGGAGAAGATCAAAGCGGCGGACTCCTCCCCTAACAAGCCGTCCTCCAGCTTCGCCGAAAGGCCAGCCGGATTCGGCAACCCTCGCGTCGCCCGTCGCCCCGCGTGGCCAGTATCGATCGCGTTCGCAGGTCATCCCGAGCCGCGAAGACGGCCGAGGGATCTCACCGAGGCACTGTGTGGCGTGCGAGACCCCAAAGGTGACCACATCCAGCGAGACAAACGCAGGTTCGAGCATCGCCACCCGCCAAGCAATAAGGAGCCTTCTCACGAGCTCCGTTCTCGGAAACGCCGTCGCCATCAGAACCGCAGGCCCATGGAGAACCTTCCCCGCTAGCGCACCGTCTTCCATCAAGGCAACTTCGTCGCTGCGTCGGAGAGATCCCTCGGCCGTCTGCGCGGCTCGGGATGACCGAGCTTAAGTCTCCGCCAAAGCACCCTCGCATCGCCTTCCCCGAATCGCCGCCGCCGAGCCTAACCAGCCGACCCGAGTTCGCCATTGCATTTCGGTGCTTTTGCCCGTTTCTTCCTGCGCTGCGGCCTCGTCCGTGGCCTTTTCATTTAATCTCATGGATCTCTCGATCGTCGGTTCAGGATATGTTGGGCTTGTTACCGGAGCCTGTTTCGCAGATGTCGGCCACAACGTCATTTGCGTGGATAACGACCCACGCAAAGTTGAGGCCCTTCAGGCTGGTAAAGTTCCTATCTACGAGCCGGGCCTCGAGGAAGTGATCCATCGCAACGTCGCTGCCAAACGTCTCCGCTTCACCGGCAGCATCCAGGACGGAGTCGAGAACTCCCAGGTCATCTTCATCGCGGTCCCCACGCCGCAAGGCGACGATGGGCATGTCGATTTGAGCTTTATCGAAAAAGTCGCGCGCGAAATCGCCGGAGTCCTGACTGAATACCGCGTCATCGTGGATAAGAGCACTGTCCCGGTGAAGACCGGCGAAAAGGTGGCGGAATCGATCAAGCGCTACAACCGCCACGGCGCTCCGTTCGATGTCGTAAGCAATCCGGAATTCCTGCGCGAAGGTTGCGCCGTCGCCGATCTGATGAAGCCCGATCGCATCGTCATCGGCGCGCAAAGCGAGCAGGCGATCGACCTGATGAAGAAAATTTACGAGCCCTTCATGGCTCCGATGCTTGTGACCGATATCAACAGCGCGGAGCTGATCAAGCACGCCGCCAACTCGTTCCTCGCCCTCAAGATTTCCTACATCAACGCCGTCTCCGCGATCTGCGAAGCGAGCGGAGCCGACATCGAGAAAGTCGCCGATGGCATCGGGATGGATCGGCGCATCGGGCGAAACTTCCTCAACGCCGGCATCGGCTACGGGGGCTCTTGTTTCCCAAAAGATATCGCTGCCTTCATCAAAATCAGCGAGCAACTCGGCGTGCCGTTCACCCTGTTGAAAGAAGTGCAGCGCATCAACGCGGCGCAGAAGGATCGCTTCCTCGCCACCGTGCGCGAGTCGCTCTGGGTCCTGCGCGAAAAGAAAATCGCGGTCTGGGGACTCACCTTCAAACCGGATACGGATGACATCCGCTCCTCCGTCGCAATCGATCTCGTGGCCGATATGCTCCGCGAAGGCGCGGAAGTGAGCGTTTACGATCCGAAAGGGATGGAGAAAGCACGCGAGATGAAACAGCTCGCGGGAGCGAACTTTAAGGACTCAGCGCTCGAGGCGGTGGAAGGCGCGGAGGCATTGATCGTCGCAACGGAATGGGCGGAATTTGGAAACGTGGATCTCGCTCTGGTGAAGGAGAAAATGGCCACACCGTTGGTCTTCGATGGTCGCAATCTCTTCGATCCGAAAACCATGGCGACGCTCGGTTTTCATTATCACTCCATCGGGCGGCATTCCATGCCCCCGGCCCCATAGCCGGCGCCGGCGGAGAAGTGTCGGCTCATGACGGCACGTGCTCTTGCGATCAAGGCGCTCTGTGAATGGCGCGACGGCCACCGCTTTATCGACGCGATCCTGCAGGACCTGCTCGCGCGCTACCCGCTCCCGAGCGCTGATCGCGGCTTCGCCACCGAGCTCGTTTACGGAGTTGTTCGCCAGCTCGCCTTGCTCGATTTTTGGATCGGCCGTCTCCGCCCTCGACCCGTGGATGATGAAGCGCGCGATCTCCTGCGGCTCGGGCTTTACCAGCTCTTCCTTCTCCGCACGCCCGGTCACGCTGCGGTCTTCGAAACGGTCGCCCTGGCCGCGGCCCGCCAACGTCCATTGGTGAATGCTGTTCTGCGCAGCGCCCAACGGCGAATGGATGAACTCTCCGCTGCTGCGGCTGCGGCGCCGCTGGAGATCAGGCAATCGCATCCGGCCTTCCTCATGGCGCGTTGGACCCGCCAGTATGGAGCGGAAGCAGCCGCTGCATTGTGCGAGTGGAACAATCAGCCCGCGCCCATTTACGCGCGACGAAATCCGCTCCGCGCCGCGGCGGGAGAAGTATCGGAAGACGCGCTCGCGGAAGCTCCGGGTTTCGCGCGGGTGCACGAGATTCCATGGGAAGCGCTGGCCCGCGGCGAATGTTATCTCCAGGATCCGAGCACGCGCGTAGCTTGCGAGCTTCTCGACCCGCAACCTGGAGAAGTCGTCCTCGACGCCTGCGCCGCCCCCGGCGGTAAAGCGGCGCTCCTCGCTGCCTTGATGAAGAATCGCGGACAGCTGGTGGCTTGCGATCGCGACGCGGCGCGAGTGAAAACTTTGCGAGAAAATCTGGACCGCCTCGGCGTTACGAATGCCTGCATTCTCCAGCGCGATTGGCTCACCGCCGGCGCCTCCTTCGAGGCCGGGACTTCCAGCCAATTCGATCGCATCCTCCTCGATGCGCCCTGCACCAACACCGGGGTCATGCGGCGCCGCGTGGATGTGCGTTGGCGCTTGAGGGCCGACGACTTTACCCGGATGGCGCGCGAGCAATTTGGAATCCTGCGCGCGCTCTTTCCGCTGTTGAAGCCAGGCGGCACGCTTGTCTACAGCACCTGCAGCCTGGAGCGGGAGGAGAACGAAGATGTGGTGGCAAAGACGCTTGCAGAATTTCCCGGTCTCGAGCTTTCAGAACAGAAAGCGGTGCTGCCGTTTCGCGACGGTTTTGATGGCGCCTTCGCCGCCAGGTTGACTCGCGTCTCATAGCCCTAAGACCCTGCATTGGAAACGCGGGCCACGGTTGCATCCCGCGGGCTCGATGGAACTCTGTCGTCATGCAAGACGCTCGCTTTGATAAATTGGCTCAGCTTCTGGTGGGCTACTCCACCCAGCTGAAGAAAGACGAAAACGTCCTCATCGAAGCGTTCGATGTCCCGGACGAAATGACCATCGCGCTCATCCGAGCCGCGCGAAACGTCGGCGCGGTCCCCTTCACCCAGATTCAACGCGGCCGGATCAGCCGCGAGCTGGCCTTGCAGGCAAACGAACGCCAGCTCGACGTGGCTGCGGCGCATGAGCTCGCCCGGATGAAGAAAATGGACGCCTACATCGGCCTCCGCGGCAGCAACAACATCAGCGAGCTCTCCGATGTGCCGGCTGAGCAAATGAAGTTGGTCGCGAAGAAAATGCGACCGGTCCAGGATCATCGCGTTAAGAAAACCAAGTGGGTCGTCTTGCGCTGGCCCAGCCCCTCCATGGCGCAGCAGGCCGGTATGAGCACCGAAGCCTTCGAAGATTTTTACTTCAACGTCTGCACGCTCGATTACCGGAGACTCCAGCCCGGGATGAAAGCGCTCAAAGCCCTCCTGGATAAAACCGACCGGGTGGAGATCAAAGGTCCCGGCACCGATCTGCGCTTCAGCATCAAGGGAATCGGTTCCGTGATCTGCGGCGGCGATCGCAATATTCCGGATGGTGAAGTCTTCAGCTGCCCAGTGCGCGATTCTGTTGAAGGCCACATTACCTTTAACGCCCCCACCATTTACCAGAGCGTCGGCTTCGATGGCGTGCGTCTCGATTTCCGCGCAGGAAAAATTGTCGAGGCGATTGCGAACCAGACCGAGAAGCTAAACAAGATCCTCGATTCCGATCCAGGCGCTCGCTACATCGGGGAATTCTCCCTCGCCTTCAATCCCTACATCCTCGATCCGATGCGCGACATTCTCTTCGACGAGAAGATCGCTGGCTCCTTCCACTTCACGCCCGGCCAGGCTTACGAGGAGGCTGATAACGGCAACCGCAGTCAGGTGCATTGGGACATGGTGAACATCCAGCGCCCAGATTACGGCGGCGGTGAAATCTTTTTCGATGGGAAGCTGATTCGCAAAGACGGCGACTTCCTACCCAAGAACCTGCAGTCGCTCAACCGCAGCGCGTTCAAGAAACTTTAGCGAGCTCGAGCGCGCGCAACCGCCTGCGGTTCTCGGGTAGGGTGGGCGTCTCGCCCGCCGAGCGACGCATCTTGCGTCGCGGTCTTGTGCCCTCGCACTGCAATCATCGCAGCCCTCTATCTCCCCGCGCAAGACCGTTCCGGCGAGACGCCGGCACCGGCGGGCAGGACGCCCACCCCACCCGGGAGTGAACAGGCGATTGCCTCCAGAATACGCCTAACGAATAAGGCCTGCGCAGACTCTAGTCCGGACATTTCCCAACCGCCGCACCCTTCCGAAAGCAAAACGGCTCGCGTGCGAGCACGCGAGCCGTTTTGGAAAGAAGTGCTAAATCTTACTGAGCACCGGGCGCGCGCTTGGCGGAACCCTGCGGGTTCAACTGCATCATGCCGAGCTCGCCGTTGTTACCAACCTGCACGCTGCCGATCTCGAAGACCGGTGCGCCTTCGATCGCGCTCGGGCCTGCACCCGGGAGCTGCACGGAAACGTTCCGCGAGGTCGAGTTCAGGATAATGGAAGCGATCTCAAAGGAAGGCGAGAACTCCACCGTCGCGATTTGGAAACCGGCGGTGACGTGAACGGAAGCCTGACCCTGCTGTGAAGGAGTGATCTGCACCGGAGCGGCATCTGCGCCCTGCACCAGTTGGAAGCCAGCCACGTTGAACGAAGGCGAGCTGTTGATTCCCGGCCGTTGCTGCTGCGACGGAGTGAGGCGGATGACGCCGATCGAATTCCCTGCGAGCTGCACGCTGGCCACTTCGAAAGTGACCTGCAGATTCATGGCCGGCTGCGGCTGCTGCGACGGCGCGAGGCGCATCGTGACGATCTTGGAAGTCGGCTTTAATTGCAGAGCGCCCATCTTGAAGCTCGAGGTGAGCTGGAGCGAAGCGATCTCAAACGAGAACGTGAGCTGCACCGCGGTATGCATGCCGCCCGGCATGGGCTGCGATGGCGCTTGGCCGGCACCGCTAGGCTGCGGCGCGGCTCCAGTGGGAGTGCGGAGGACAGGGGCTGGGGTGGTTTGTGTCGGTTGGGGCATGGTTACTGGTGTGGTTGACTGCGGGATTGCCGGCTCGTTCGAAACAGCTTCGACTGAGGGCGACGGGGCTACAGAATGGCGCAACGCGCCAATGCCTGCAAGTCCTGCGCCGATCGCCGCGATCGGCATTGGCGTCGCGTCGGATTTTTCGGCTTGGGAATAGGTTGGCTCTTCGGCAGGAGCCGGAGTCAGATACGGAATCGGGGAACCCTGGCCGACAGGCTCGAGCGTTTCCCTTTCGGAAACTGCAGGCATTTCTGCTTCCGAAACCGCAACTGCTTCAGGCGGAAGAGAAGCTTCTTCCTGTGGAGTCGACGCTTCAAATGTCGGCTCCTCGATCGCAGCCTCGGGAAGGGTTTCATCGGCAACAACGGATGCGAACTCGATAGTCTCCGGCACTTCAGCCGTGACCATTTCTTCTTCGATCGGCTCAACGGCCGCGACGGTCTCTTCGACGATCTCGTCGTTCGGAACAAACGTGTCCTCAACCGCAGCATCCTCAGTCGCACTGAACACATCGTCCTCAGCAGCAACGGGTGATTCCTGTGTGAAGGTCGCGAACTCATCCTCAACTTCGGTCGCCAAGTCCTCATCGACGATTGGCGTAGTCGACTCGAATGCGGGCACGAATTCGCCTTCCGGAGCGGTGAAGTCGCTGGTGCCGGTAACGGTCGGGGCTGACTTATCCAGCGAACTTTCCTGCTCGACCAAGTCGTCGCTGATGTTTGAGGCAGGCTCAGCCACGCCTTGTGCAAATGGCGTCTCGGCGGGTTCGCTTGCGGCCTCGACTTCGGGCTTGGCCCACTCTGAAACGACCGCAGCTGCAGCCGGAGCGACAAAGCTACTGCCCGGATGGATTCCACGCCCAGCAGCTCCGGCGACACCCGTCTTCGCGAGCGGTGCGGTGCCTCGGCGCAGAGCGGGCTCAGACGCGCGAAGCTGTAACGAAACTTGCGGAGGCCCACCTGCCAACCGCCCCGGAGCGATCAATTCTTCCACGCCACCCATGGCGGCGGCTACTTCGTAGCCGGGAGAGTCATCCCGTCCGCTCAGGCTGGACGCGCGGTCATCGCTAAGATTGCCGGTCGACCGACGACGCAGCATCGGAATGGCGACCCAGCCCAGAATCAAAAGACTGATCAAGAGCAGCGGACCCACGATCGCCACGTTGCGAATACCGAAACGTTCCAGACGTTCGCCGAAAGTCGGCTCCGACCACTCGCGCACTTTCGCAGGAGCCAGAATCGTGGCCGGACTCGGCGAGGCCACCACGGCGCTCGTCTCGGACCCACTCGCCTGCGCCACCACTGGAGCGGAAGCAGCTGGCGATGCTGTGGAAGCGACCGGCGTCTCGACACTTGGTGACGATGCCGCCGCCAGGACGCTGGACGCGGCGGGCGCGCCTTCGTTCTGGGAAAGAGTGGCCTCCATTCCTGGAATCGCGGGCTGCGTCTGCGCGGCCATCGACAAAGGATCGGACGGTTTGTTAGGCGCGTTCTGCGCCAGAGTCACCGCCGGGAGCGGGGTGGGCTCAATCGAGGGTGCCGCTTCGGTCTGACCGCCTTCGGCAACAGTCGTATTTGCCTCGGCCATGGAAGGCGCCTGCAACCAGCCGAGATCAAAAAAGGAGTCTGCGAAGACGCCGTTCAAGGCGAGCGGGTAAATCTTGCGCGCGGACGTAACCCAATCATTCGCCTTTGCCGCGTTATCGTGTTTGAACTCCCAGGCCGCCTGCGCGTAATAGAGCGCCGGGGTGTCGCCCGTGAATTGGAATTGCTCCATCATCTTCTGCGCCCGGCTGTCTTTGCCTTCCAACAGAAGCGTGAGGTAAATCTTAAATTTGATCAGCTGCGCCGCGCGGTCTTTGTCCGTTCCGGAAGTGGTGCTAAAGAGCGCTTCGAAACGATCGCGCGCTTTTTCATATTCGCCCTTCTTGAAAGGGACCTGCGCGAGATTGTATTGCGCGTCGCGATAGTTGGGATCGAGCTGCTGCGCTTTCCGGAACTCTGCTTCGGCACCGGCAAAATCCTTTTGCTCCAGCGCGATCTCGCCCCGCAGATTCGCGACCGCCGCCTGGTTCGGATCGGCCGCCTCGACCTCATCGATCAACTTGCGCGCTGCGGTAAAATCGCGCTGCTGCAGCGCCTGCTCCGCTTGATCGAACTTTGCTTTCGCGAAGGCCTTTGCCTGCGCCGCTTTTTCCGCCACGCTGTTTAGCTCCAGCGCCGCGCGCGCCTGACCCGCCGGCTTCTCCATCCAGCCCACTTCGTAAAGCGACTCGGCGAAAAGTTTGTTCAGTTGCGGCGAGAAATCCTTCTCTGCCGCCGCGAGCGCATCCTTCGCTTCCTTTTCCTTCTTCCCGTTCAGGGCGATCGCGGCATTTGCGTAATGCAGAGCCGGCGTATCCGGGCTGAGCTCGAACTTCGCCACCATCGCGCGCACCATGTCGTCTTTTCCCTCCATCAAATAAGTGATGAGGATTTTGTATTGGATCAGTTGGGTGGCCTCGCCTTGCAGCTCGGCTGCATTGCCATCCAATAGACTTTGGAAACGCTTCCGCGCTTCTGGCCATTTCTTCTCCAGGAAAGGGATCTCAGCGAGATTGAAGCGCGCGTTCCAGAATTTTGGATCGGCCGCGAGCGCCTTCTCCAACGCCTTCTCCGCGTTCGGATAATCCTTTTGCCGCATCAAGATGACGCCGCGGAGATTCTGCGATTCCGCCAGATCGGGCTGACGCGCGTCGATCGCGTCGAGGTCCTTCAGCGCCTGTGTGTAATTGTTCCCGTCAAATTCGCGGAAAGCCTTGTCATACATCGCCTCCAACTCCGCCTTCGAAGGCGCCACCCCATTGGCAGCGAACGAGCTGATAACTAAAAACGAAATTGCCGCGATTCTTCGGATCTTCATGCCTGCAGTTATAGAACCTACGGTGGAAGGTGCTGACAAGCTCTTTCTGGACGAGGACATGGCCTCCCACTTAAGCAAAATCCGAGCCGCTGGAAGTTGCAGGCGCTGAAAGATTTCGGTTCGCCACCAGGCGCAACCCCTCCAGGGTCAAACCCGGATGAACTGCGTCGATTTCCGGTAATTGTCGTGCAATCAGGCCCGCGTAACCCCCCGTTCCCACCACATGAACCTTTTGCCGCGGAAACGATTCTGCCCGGATCCGGGCGATGATCTCGCGCACCAGTCCGCGATAGCCGTAAACCGCGCCGGCGAGCATGGCGCCCTTGGTCGATTTACCGATGACCCGCGCCGGCTCGCGCAAGGTCAGCCGCGGCAGCAGCGCCGTCCGGTCGTAAAGGAATTGCGTCATCGATTCCAGCCCAGGAGCAATCACTCCGCCGATGTAATCACCCGCCGCCGAAACCACATCGAAGGTCACAGCCGTTCCAAAATCGACCACGATCGCCGGCCGCCCATACAAAGCCGCCACCGCTGCCGCATTAGCCAGACGATCGGCCCCGATGCTCTTGGGATCCGGGTAGACGATTCCAACCCCGAGATCGCATTCCGCATTCACGAAGAGAACGGGGACTCGCCCAGCCGCCCGCGCGATAATCCGATTCCGCGCCGGCACCACGGAAGAGACGATGATTGCGTCCAACGCACCGCGCTGCGTGAGAAATGGCAGGAAAGCAGCGCGCGTAAACTGCGCCGTGGGGATGCTGCTGGAAGGGCCGATGCGCTCCGGGCCGGAGCGCGCCAGCTTTGTGTAGGAGTTGCTAATGTCGACCAGCAGATATCGCGGAGGGCGAGAGGTGGCAGCGCGCGTCATGCGGGGAGAGCATCGCTGGGCGATCTTTCGCTGGGAAGCGAGAAGAGAAATAATACCACGCACCCGCCGGCCAGGCGCCGCGCTTGCGACCGTTACGCCGACCGCTTAGCCTCGGCGGGTGAGGAAACTGGTGCATCGTCCGCGGCGTCTTCGGCAGTCTCCCGCTCTGCGCAATCTGGTGCGGGAAACGCATCTCACGGTGCACGATTTTATCCTCCCGCTCTTTGTCAGCGAGAAGGTGAGCGGGCGCCGTGAGATCAAAAGCATGCCGGGCGTTTTCCAGCTTTCCGTAGCGGATGCGGTGGCTGAAGCGGAGAGCGCGTGGGCGCTCGGATTGCAGGCTGTGCTTCTGTTCGGCATTCCGAATGAGAAGGATGAACAGGCGAGCGGCGCGTTTGCGGATGATGGCATCGTGCAGCAAGCGGTCCGCGCCATTAAGGCGGCTTGCCCAGAACTCGTCGTCATCACAGATGTCTGCCTCTGCGAATACACCAGCCACGGTCACTGCGGGGTGCTGCAACGGGATGGCGATCACTTTCATGTTCTGAATGACGCTTCGGTGGAAGTGCTGGCCCGCGCGGCCGTCTCCCATGCGGCGGCCGGCGCCGACATGGTGGCGCCGAGCGACATGATGGATGGCCGCATCGGCGCGATCCGCGACCGTCTGGATGAGAGCGGCTTCACTGAGACTGCGATCATGAGTTACGCCGTGAAATTCGCCTCGGTCTTCTACGGACCCTTCCGCGAAGCAGCGGAAAGCCCGCCGCAGTTCGGCGATCGCCGCTCCTACCAGATGGATCCGGCGAATGCGGTCGAAGCCTTGCGCGAAGCGGCCCTCGATCTGGAGGAGGGCGCGGATATTTTGATGGTGAAACCCGCGCTGCCCTATCTCGACCTTCTCTGGCGGGTGCGGGAGCGATTTCAAAAACCGACTGCGGTTTATCACGTAAGCGGGGAGTACGCGATGGTGAAAGCGGCCGCGGCGAATGGGGTCTTCGAGGAACGCGCTGCGGTGCTCGAGATCATGACTTCGCTGAAACGGGCGGGCGCGGATTTGATCGTAACCTATTGGGCGAAGGAGCTCGCCGAATGGATGCGGAGGTAAAGCCGCGACGCGCAGGCGAGACGGAAGCGCATGCGCAGTTGAAGCGGAGCGCTGTTCTTTGGGCACAAGCGCACGGCTACTCCGCTTGCGCGGTGGAGGTGAGCCTGCCGCAATGCCGCTACCGCGCCGACGTCGCAGCTTATCGGGCGCGGGGAAATGAACTCGGCCGCACCGCAATTTTCGAGTGCAAGCAGGTGCGATCTGATTTGCGCCGGGATAACTGCTGCAGCGCGACGGACCGTCTCCGCCTCGCCACTGTGAGCCGGCGGCGGGAGGTGCTGGAGCGCCATCTGCGGGTCCATTACCCTACCCTGCGCGCAGGCGACACGCTCTTTCCTGAGTATGACGCGCACGATTTTCTAGCGATCGAACATCGCGGTTATCGACGGGTGGTAACGGAGCTGGCTGCGCTCCAGAAACGCCTGCGCGGCGGAACAAAGTTCGAATGCATGACGCGTTACCGCGCGGCCAATCTCTTCTTCCTTGTCCTCCCGGAGGCGCTCTACCGCGCACACGAACTACCGCTGGGCTGGGGCGCTCTGGTGGAGAGGGAGGGAACGCTCACACTTCGCGCCAAACCGCTCTGGCACGATACTTCTCTGCAGAGTCAGCTCCGCTTTCTACAACGCATCGCCGCGGCCGGAACTCGCCTATTGAATCGGCAACTCGAGATCGATTTCGCGTTGGTCCAGGCTGAGCGCGCGCGAGCTTAAACCGCAGCCGCCGCGTCCTCGTTTTCCGGGGAGCTCATCCGGCCTAACAAGTTACGTCCGGTCATCTCCGCTGGCTGCGGAAGGCCGAGGAGGAAGAGAAGAGTCGGCGCCACGTCCGCGAGGATGCCGTCCGCCACACGAAAATTTCCCGCATCCTGGGCGGCGTAAATGAGGTGGACGAGGTTGGTCGTATGCGCGGTGTTGGGAGAACCGTCCGCATTGCGCATTTGCTCGCAGTTTCCGTGGTCGGCTGTGATCAAACACTTACCGCCCAGCGCCAGCACTGCCGGGACAATGCGACTGACGCATTCATCAATCGTCTGAATGGCGCGGATGCCGGCTTCGACCACCCCTGTGTGTCCGACCATGTCAGGATTGGCGAAGTTGAGAATGATGAGGTCATATTGCGTGAGCCGCGCGAGCACTACTTCAGTCACCCCCCGCGCACTCATCTCCGGCTGCAAATCGTAAGTCGCCACTTTCGGCGAGGGCACGATTTCCCGGTCCTCGCCGGGGAAAGGCGTTTCGATCCCGCCATTAAAAAAATAAGTGACGTGGGGATACTTCTCCGTCTCGGCGATGCGGAGTTGCTTCCGTCCTGCCTTGCTCACCACTTCACCCAGGATGTGGGAAAGACTTTCCGGCGCGAAAACATACGGCGATGGATAGGTGGCGTCGTACTGAGTAAGGGTGACGTATTCGACCGCCGGATGCGCGCCGCGCTCGAAACCATCGAAGTGCTCTTCGAGAAAAGCCCGAGAAAGCTGGCGAGCGCGATCGGCTCGGAAGTTAAAAAAGAAAACCACGTCGCCGTCGCGCACGCGTTGCTCTTCCGGATGCGAGAAGATCAGGGGCGGGAGGAATTCATCGGTGCTTCCGTCCTCATACTCGGCCCGGACGGCATCGGCTGGCGAAAGCGAAGTGTAGCGCCCCCGCCCGAGGACGACGGCGTCCCACGCTTTCTTCGTGCGCTCCCAACGGCGGTCGCGATCCATGGCATCGTATCGGCCGATGATGGTCGCTATTTGTGCGCCACTTGCCGCCAGAGGGATCGCGCAGGCGGCGAGAATGTCGGCACCACCCGTGGGCGAGCTGTCGCGGCCATCCGTAAAGGCGTGGACCATGATGTCGGTGACACCGGCCGCATGAGCCAGCGCAACCAACGCCAACAGATGTCGGTAGTGGCTGTGCACGCCTCCATCCGAAACCAGGCCAAGGAAGTGCAGCCGCCTGCCTCGCGCTTTTGCAAAAGATTGCGCGAGCACTTTGTTCCCGGCCAGAGTGGAATTCTCGATCGCGAGATTGATGCGAGTGAGATCCTGGTAGACGATCCGACCCGCGCCGAGATTAAGGTGGCCGACTTCGGAGTTGCCCATCTGCCCCGCTGGCAGCCCTACGTCGAGTCCGCTCGCGCTCAAACGCGCCCCGGGAAATTGTTGGTAGAGCTGATCGTGATAGGGCGTCGACGCCAGCATCGTCGCGTCGCCATTCAATTCCCGGGCACTTCTTCCACCGGGATTGATTCCCCATCCATCACGGATCAAAAGCAAGACAGGCGCAGCCATCGCAGAAGTTGCCGACCACGCCCCGCGGCACAAGGCGGTTCTTGCGTTGACAGACAGAGGCGCCGGCTTCTACATCGCCTCTATGAAATGGCGCAATCAGCTTCTCGCGCTCTTCTGCCTGATCCTCTTCTTCGGCTTCGGCGTTTTTTACTTCCGTTATTGGGTCATCCAAAAGCCCTTCGGGATCATCTTGATCGTGACCGAGGGGCTCGATCCGCAGACGCTCGCGGCTGCGCGTGCGCAGGCGGAAGCCAAAGGAGGCAAGCTCGCGATCGATTCTTTTTCGAACCTCGCGCTGCTACATTTCAGCTCGGCTGGCTCGCCTCAGCCTGATGCGGCGGTCATCGCCAGCGCCTTTGCGACCGGGCATCGGGTTCCGCGGGGGGCCATTTCCACCGATGAGGCAGGACGTCCGCTCCAGAGTCTTTTAGCCCTGGCTCGCGCAAGTGGCCGGATGACCGGGCTGGTAACGGATGGCCGCCTCACCGCTCCCTCCAGTGCGGCTTTCTATGGACACGCGCTCTCCGCGACCAAGTGGGAAGATCTCGCGCGCCAACTTGTGGAAGAGAGCGAAGTGGACCTCATCCTGGGAGGAGGATCGTCAGACTTTCTGCCGGACTCGTTAGGGGGACGGCGCGCCGCGGGGGACGATCTGCTGGCAGGAGCGCGCTCTGCCGGCTATGAGGACGTGCAGACTTTGGCACAGCTCGAAGCGGTGCCGCGCTGGAGGCGCGCCCAGGTCTTCGGTCTTTTCGGAGACGAAGTAGCTTTCACTCAGCAACACCTTTCGATCACGAATCGCCCGACCTTGGCCGACCTTGTCCGACATGCCATTGAGCTGCTGCAATACAGCCGGACTGGGTATCTTTTAGTCGTCGATGCCCAAGCGACTCGGCAACTCGGTTTGCCAGAGGCGACTGATGCCAGCGCGCAAATCGCTGAGCTCGATCGCGTGGTGGCAGTGGCGCATGAATATACGGGAAGCAAGTCCTCGGTCTTCCTCTGCAACCGGCCAGGCGGAGCCGCGGTAACGGAAGCGGGCTCTCGCCGCCGACAGACGCCGGACAGCAGGGGCTGCCAGCGTCTGGACAGGATCGCGAAGAACCGCTCCCCATCGCTTCACCCGACATACTCGCGTCGACACCTTCGACATCGCTCTGCAGGTGGCCCCCCGAGCGATAATCCAGGCGCGGCCCCAGATAATCGCACAGGTGCAATGGAGGATTTCCTTGCCTTCGGCGAAGGACTGAAATCCGACAACCTCCGGGGCTCTCAGTCCGGCTACTTCCTTTTCGAGCTTATCCGAGACAACCTTTGAAGCTGTGGCCGACCCATCCGTCACCACAGAAAGTTCATTCGTTGAAGATCCAGTCGATCTAGGGTGAGTCGCTCCGGCGTGGTATGGCGGTGGGCGCCCGCCTGCCGCTCTTACGAGAGCTTTACGACGAAGTGAGGAATCTCCTGCTGCCACAGCCCGCTTAACGCCAGGCAGGGGCGTTCCTTTTCGTCCTCCAGCGCGGCGTGTAATGAGGAGCGGAGACAAACGCGGAAGCGTTGGTGGATGCGCGCCGCGCCACGCGTCGCCTGCGCCAAAGAAAATCCCGTCTGCCGCTTTCGCGCGCAGACGGGATTCTCGGAGATCGCTTTGTTTAAGGACTGTTCGGGACCAAAACGGGCACGAAGGTGAATGGAGGAGGTTGCGGCAGCGTCGGCGGCGGGCCTTCTCCCGGAGGAGCTTCATCCGGACCTTCGCCCGGCATGTCTTTGGCATCCATCATGGTTTTACCATCGATCATGGTCTTGCCGTCATACTCCACCGACTCGCCCTCGCGATCCTCGGTGACGACGGTGTTTGCCGCTACGAGCGTCCCATTTTTTGCACCTTCGAAAGCGGCTACTTCTGCCAGCGAGAAGCTACCTTCCTGCTGCGATGCACCGATCCACCGCACCATCACGTAACGACCAGAGGTGGACGGGAAATCAACCGAGGCGCGGCCAAGAGCCCCATCATCGGTCGTGGTCCCAACGGCTTTCAAGGAAGCCCAAGTGGCATCGTTGATGTTCAGTGTTTCCGGCGTCCCACCCGGATTAGGGAGAGGCATATCGCCGCTCGCGGGTGCCGGCTTGGCATCGGCCGGCAAGCTCTGCATGACATAGAATTCCATGCTGCCTGCACGAGGCGAATAGACAGCAGAGAGGCGCCGCAAATTTGTGACCTTGCCCAAGTCGACCACTGTCGTTGGCGTGCCGTCCTCCGCCGCAAAAGTGTAGCTCGTGCTGGTGCGATCATCGATCACGTTGTTGGCCTGTTGGATGTCAGCGCCCGAGCTGACGTAAAGCGCGCGAGCTTTCGAATGGATATCCGATGTCCGATTGTAGGAAACGAGCGCCACGTGGCTTCCTTCTTTGGCTGCATCCTGCTCCCGCGGCGCGGTGAAGTCGGAAATGCGAGGGTTCGCATAGACGCCCAAGCCGCTTACTTGACCCGCTTCTTTCACGTCGAAGGTGAGGCGGACATATTTCGCCTCCCTTGCACCAAGGCTGACGTCGATCCCACCATCTCCGAATTCCTGGGGCTCAGCGGTCTGCCACTGTGGGCTATCGGCGGCCAGTTTGGCGTTGGCGGTGGCAATAGAGACGCTCCCTTTTACCCCACGCGCGGCTAATGCGATGCGATCGATGTTTTCGATTTTGGACAGTGAGATAACGAGGCTCGTCGTTCCTTGTGGCACATCCCAAGTCGCCGTGGGATCGCCGCCTAAAAGCGTAGCGGCACTGGAGATATTAGCCGAGTCACCTTCGACCCCGGCACCGAGACTCTGGCGGGCCAGATTTTCTGGGTAGGCTGGGGCTTGGGCTACGGTCAGCGCTGGCACTTTTTGCAGGATGGTATCAGCGGCAAACGCCGCGCTACCTCCGAGCAGGACAGAGCCTAGCGTAAGGGCCAACGAACAAGAGCGGGCATTCAATGTCTTCATAATTTCCATATCCACAAAAAAGATAGTAGCGAGAACCGCTCCTTTTTGCAATAAAAAAAAACGTCCCCGCCGAAATTCTTCGACGGGGACGGGCAGCTCCCAACCTAGACCTAAAATCTCTGCTCTCGGCAGTTCTAATTATCCCAATCAATTCTGCGCTACCAAACCTTCGGTCGAAGCAGCGCGATATTTTTTACTTCCAGCATATGCGTAGAGGGGCACATAGGACCTTTTGCCTACTTCTTCAGATCTCCACGCCATCCAATTAAACGTCGGATCCAGCAGATAGGCGCCCTTCGGCGTTTCCCAGACGAGCCAGGCGTGGGTCATCCGGCTGGTCGGGGCGCGTTTCCCAATCACTAACCGCAGATTCTTCGCTCCTGACGCCAGCATTTTCTGATACAAAGCCACCGCTTTGCCTTTGCAATCAGCCGGGCGCCGCGTTTCGACTTCGCCGGGCGTCTTCCATTCCTGCTGGTAACCGTAGGGGATATCGCGCAGATCGCCCATCCAGTTGTTCACGAGAGAGACAGAGACATCGCTTTTGACAGAGGTGGTCGCGGTCAGCACCGGCCGGATACGGGCCATCTGGCGATCGTAAGGCGTCGAATCAACCGTAAGGAAGATGGAAGAAGCGAAGCAGGAAGCGGTGGAAAGACAAAGAAGAGCGGTAGCGAGAGCAACCATTTTCTTTACGGCGAAGGGCTGAATGCTTATAAGGATCATAGGAGTTATAATTTCTATAGCATCCTATGTGCCACGTTCTGCCGGTGGACTCGGGAATGAGCTCAGAGGGGCAGAGATCAGGACTTTCGCCTCAAGGCCACGGGGTGCTCTGGAAGTCCTGTCAGGCCCCGGGAGCCGGTAGAACCGAGAGTTTTGCCCCCTGTGTTTCACTCGGCGTTTATGAAATTTCCCTCCAGCTGGGGGCAAAGAAGCCGCACCCGCACCCTTTAATGGGGACCGGTGCAGTTTTATGAAGGTTGTTATGAGAAGGGCGCTCGTTCCGATCCGCTGGGACTGGAATTTCCGCCGTGAGCTCGTTTTTGCCCACTCATGCTGACAATTGATGTCTCATCGCATAATCCGTAGGATCACGCGGCAGGAATAGTTGCAGTAGGGGCTCGCCCAACTCCGCTCGAGAAGAGTCTACGCGTCCCCCCTTGCCTCGCTTCGCCGATGGTTGCTGCCATATAGATCTCGCGGCGCGCCAGGCTCCGAAGATGTCCACCTCGTCAAGAGAGCAACGCTCGTTCGACTTCCGTGGTTGCCGCGGCAAGAACGGCACCCGGACCCGCCGGGAACGATCCATGATCGAAGAGCCGTTGTCTTAATAACGATAATACCTAGCCAAACGTGCCTCGACCCTGCCGCCCGGGTACAGAGCACCAACAGCAGATGCCGAGTCTCGCCGCACAGAACACGCGCTCAGGCCTGAAGAATGGAGCGAGCATCATCTGGATCATGCAACTTATAAGGCACGCTGAGGCTTTCCTCGGCCAGTCGTCAACGGGCCTTAGGGACGCTACAGCCGCCACGGTGTCTGCTCCGATACTTACTCCCGAACGCGTCGGCGTCGCGTCCTGTCGAAGGTCGAAGGAGCGCACCGGTTTCGGCCGCGAAACAAAGGGCACACCATCGGGTTCCTCGCATTTAAGCGGCTGTCCTCTCGCGAGGACCGGTTCTCAAGGAGTCTTTTAACGCGGGTCGCGGATTGCCGGCTCTATCCTGGCCCAGCCCGTATCCCGTGTCCTTCTGTCCGTGCAAATGAATTGATCGATTGCAAATTCGCACCTGCCTTGGGCGGGTGCGAGGCGCCTCGATTCCAGTTGAAGGTCCTCGAGGTAAAGGTCACCGAGGCTCCTATCCATCTTCGTTCCGTTGGTGGACCGTCGCGTGTCGTATGCCGTACTCCTCCGGCGTGCGGTCTCGCAGGGTTACGAAGCTAATTGTCCCGGGAGTCGACCTGCTCCTTCAAGGGCACCAGGGCTCCCCCCACCAGTCCGATCACAACGGGGTACCTTCTTGACGCGTTTTGCCAACTTCGCGGTTATGGCGGGATTATCGCGGAAGAGAGCCCTTCTGTCGTCCTGCCAGCCTTGCGCGCTTGGTATTGTTATAGGTCAGGTTCACGATTGGGGACGAAAGCCCCTTCGTGACGGCGAACCGGGCGGATTCCCCTTGCTAAATTCGCCGCCGCGAAAAAAGCCTCTTTGTAGCCGGGAAAATTCCTTGCAGCAGTGTCGAGTGTAGCCAAAAACGGCAAAGGGATGAGGATCCGGGCCCGATTTGACGATGGACCGCGGGCTCTAGACGAAGGCCGCAGAGTTTGCGGCACGGTTGGAGGACGAGAATTCCCTCCAGAAACGCAAAAGGGGCAGCGGTAAAACCGCTGCCCCTCCGCGATTAAACTCTAAGTCAGCTTAGAATTTCTTGTTGATTCCGACGTAGTAGTAGCGATTCCGGATGGAATACAGCGACGTGTCGTAGTTGTCGTTGAACGCACCGAGAACGGATGGCGGCTGGCGGTCGAACGCATTGTTCACGCCCACGCGGAGCGTAGTGCCCCAGAGCATCCGCTTCCAGATGGAAGCAGTCTCAACTCCCGCGACTGCAGGGGCCATGCCCTTGCCGTCTTTCGAGAAGTCTTTGCCCGTCGCTGCGATCACTTCAGCCTCAGGCTTCACGAACTCATAGCTCAACTGCATGTCGAGCGTGATGTAGTCGCTAACCCGGCGATAGGTGTTGAACTGTGGGAACGTGTCCGTTCCACCAACGACCGTCACTGGCACACCCTCCACGGTGTTGACGAAGAATCCGTCATCGTTGAACGAACTGATGTAGTTCATCGTCGCGACGAAGTCGAAGTTCTTCCACTCGTGTTCGCCACGGATGAATCCCTTATGGTAAGGAAGCGCACCTGGGGCGAGAGGGACAGACCCGTTGTTGTAATCACCCAGGAAGTTGGTCGTGCCCGCTCCTGGAGCTGGCTCTGCCTTCCATGTGAAGAAGTAGTTGTATCCGCCCGACAGGGTGAACGTGCCGAAGTTGGTCGTAGGGATGCGATATGCAGCCGTCACGTCCAAGCCGTTAACGAGGCGCTTACCAGCATTCTGTGTCCGTGCGTTTTCGATGCGGACAGGAGTGCCAGTGAAGTCACGGAAGACAATGGTCTGCGATCCGTCACCGCTCTCAACACCGAACGGGGCGCCAAATGGGGCAGCCTGTCCAGGCGAACCTGGATTCTGCGCCAAGAAGTTACCGTTTTGGGTGATGACGATCGAGGCGAAGTCAGCCGAGCTCAGAATCACGTTACGCGTGAACAACTGATAGAAGTCAGCCGTGACCGTCAAGCCAGGGATGAATCTCGGGGTGATGACGATGCCCGCGGTGTAGGATTCAGTCGTCTCAGGGGTGAGACCAGTGTTTCCACCCTGCACCACACCTTCACGTGGCTGCAGCGTTTGATTCGTGAAAGGATCGAACAGCTGCGGGAAGTTCTCTTGAACTGGCGCGAACAAGTTGAACGGCGAAGGCGAGAGGAAGGATTCACCGAAGGTCGCCCGAAGGGTGATGTCCTGAACCGGCTGATAGCGCAAGGAGACACGAACGTCGCCATTATTATTGAACGACGATGTATCCTTAGCCTGACCGGTGCTGGTGCCTGCGCCGAATTGGTTCTTGTTGTCGAACTCCTCATACCGGTAGGCAACAGCCGCTTCCAACGAACGCACGAACGGGATGTTCATGGTCGAGGTGACGAGCGGAACCTGCAACTCACCGAAGTAGGACTTCACTTCCTGATGGAAGCTGAACGGACTGTCCGCATTGAAGCCGAGCTGGTTGCCAGCTGCTTGGGTCGGATCAGGGAAGTTCTTCGAGCGGGAATGACGGAACTCGTAGCCAAGGTTAAACCCAATTCCGCCTTGATACATATTCGGGAAGAGATTTCCGAACACTTTCACGTCGGCAAGGAGATCCTTTGACAGGGTCGTCGTGCGGCCGAGGTAGCTGGAGCGCTGCAATGCTGCAACGTTATCGAAGGCGCGTGTGCCCGTCACCACACCATTGGTGAAGGTGTTAGCAGTGCCTGCTGTTGGAGCGTTGATGCCGCGGAACGGGTTGAAGTTTCCGGCTGCCACTTCAGCTTCGAGAGGGGCGCGGTTGAAATCGCCTTGATCCGTCCGAAGGAAGTCGCCGCGCTCGTAAACCATACCAGCGTCGTAGCCGAGGAAGCTGATGAAGCTGTTACCCGTGAAGGAGAACGTCCCGTTCACACCGGCGGTGTAACGGTAATAGTCGTAATCGAAGAACGACTGACGGAGACCGCCTTCGATCGAACGATAGGAGACGGAAGTCAATTGGTTGTCTGCCGTCGTAGCTGGATTTCCGTCTGGATTCAGGAACGGATTGTAGGGGCTGCGGTTCGCAGCAGCGTTTCCGAAGTTGAACGGAGCTGGAGCCAAACCGTTGTCCTGCTTGCGCTTGGAATACAGCATATCTCCGTAGATCTGGAGACCTTCGCCGAAGACCTTATAGCGGCCCGTGACGTAGGTTTGATACTTGTCCATCGCTGGGATCGCCGGCGTGGTAGAACGGAAGTTGAACGGATCAGCGCTGTTACCGCCACCATAGGCGCGGTAATCGGCAGGGCCTTGTGGCGCAGCGTTGGCTTGATTGACCAGGATGGAAGCCCGGGCGCTTGCAGCAACTGCGGCATTCGTCCGGAAAGTCACCCGACCTGGGAAGGTTGGGCTACCCGTGTTTGCACCACCCAAGAAGCGCTTGTCGGCAAAAGCAGAGAGGTCACGGTCGCGCGAGAAAAGAGCGTCGCGATCGTAGAACTCTGCAGCGGCTGCGATGTGCACTTTCTCCGTGGCGATACCGCCGCGTGCCCATACTTGCAGAACGCGAGCATCGGTATCGGTGGTATTTCCGTAGAGGAAGTCAATCTCAGCACCCTCGTATGGAGCGTCTCCAGGACCATTGAGGAGAATGAAGTTCACGACGCCGGCAACGGCATCGGAGCCGTAAATAGCCGAAGCACCGTCCTTCAGAATCTCAGTCCGGGACAGGGCGCCTACTGGGACAGCATTGATGTCCTCGAAGGCGAAAGCGCGTCGACCGTTGATGAGCGTGAGAGTGTTGCCCGAGCCGAGAGCGCGCAGGTTAACGAAAGAGGAACCGTCACCGCCGTTGGAATCGTTTTCCGTGGCAGTGTTACCGACGAAGGAAGGCAACTGGCGCAGACCTTCAGCCGGGGTGTTGGCGCCCTGCTTCTGCAGGACAGCCGCGGTGTAAACAGTCACCGGCAGAGCCGATTCAGTTTCCGCAGTTGGGATATACGAACCGGTCACGATCACGCGATCGGTCGTAGCTTCGGTCGCCGCGACAGGCGCGATCGCCGAATCTTCGACTTGGGCAAAAGCGCCCGAGGCGATGATAAAAGGAACTCCGAGGCCGACTGCGAGAGCCGTTCGGAGAGATCCTAGCTTATTAAGCACATTTCTAATCATTAGTTTCTCCATTGGTTGGGTTAGGTTTGGGGCAAGGGAATAATGGGTGCGGGGAAGTGTGACAAGGTTTTTTTTCACTTTTTTCAAAAAAGTTTGAACAAGGGGGGAGACGCGATGTCGGTCCCCCACGCTTTTCTCAGCAGATTCTGTGCGGATGGCGTTGTTTTTCTCGTTCGCAGCGTGCCCTCGCACGCTCCTGCCCTGGGCAGATCGGTGTGAACGCACCCGACGGAGCGCACGAAAGTTGTCGAGAGAGCGCGCTAAAGAGAGATCTGCCAGCGACGCTCTCCGAGGGGATTTTCCCACGCCCGCCCATCTTCCGTTGCCATACAGGATGCCCGAGATTAATTCCCCACGCATGTTCACAGGATTAATCGAAGAAATCGGCCGCGTTCTTTGGATTCGCGCCACCGACCGCGGCACCCAGCTTCAACTTTCCGCACCGGCGATCGCGGAGTCCGCTCAAAAAGGCGATAGCATCGCGGTGAATGGTTGTTGCCTGACGGTGAAAACCCGGCGCGATGATCAGATTACTTTCGATTTGCTCCAGGAGACTCTGGATTGCACAAATCTTCGCGCGTTACGACGGGAGAGTTCGGTCAATTTGGAGCGCTCGCTTTCTGCCAGCAGTCTTTTGGGTGGGCACTTTGTGCAGGGCCACGTCGACAGTCCTGCTCGAATAGAATCTTTCCAACAAACCGGCGCCGACTTCCGCCTGGAAGTCGCACTGCCCGAAAAATTCGCACACTACCTCGTGCACAAAGGCTCAATCGCGATCAACGGCATCAGCCTTACCGTCGCGGAAGTGCTCCCGCAGAGCTTCGTGGTCTGGATCATTCCCCATACCAAGCGCCACACCAATCTCGAGGCAGCGGCAGCGGGCGATCTCGTGAATCTGGAGTTCGATTTAATAGCGAAATACGTGGAACGGATGACCGCGCCCTATGCGCCGCGCATAGCGGCGCAGCTGCCTGTTCCTCTATAAACCGAGGACCTCTGCTTCAGGGAAAACACACGCTTATTTCGCGCCCAGGCCGAAGACGACTGCCGGGACGGTGCGGATCAAAATCTTGAAGTCGAGGCCGAGCGACCATTTGTCGATGTACTCGAGATCCAGCTTCACCCAATCGCGGAAGTCTGTGACCTCGTTCCGCCCGCGAATCTGCCAGAGGCACGTCAGCCCCGGTTTAACGCTTAAACGGCGACGTTGCGCCGTGTTCTCAAATTTCTCCACCTCGTAGATCGGAAGCGGCCGGGGGCCGACCAGGCTCATGTCGCCCCACAACACATTAATCAGCTGCGGCATCTCATCGATGCTCGTGCGGCGCAGCCAACGCCCGAACGGTGTGATCCGCGGATCGTCTTCGATTTTAAACACCGGGCCGCTCATTTGATTGAAAGGCAGGAGGTCGGCGTGACGCTGCTCGGCGTCGTTCGCCATGGAACGAAATTTATACATCGTGAAAGGCTTCCCGTGCTTCCCCGCGCGCTGTTGCCGGAAAATGGGAGGCCCTTTAGACGTGGCTTTAATAACCAGCGCCACCACCACCATCGGCACAGCGAGCAACGCAGAGCGCGCAGAACGCTCCCACGCGATCGATGATCCCCTTGACCAAGAGCGCCCAGGATACCTCCGGCGTAGAGCGGAAGACGAGCATGGGCCGTCCGGCGAAGGCGTCGAAATCCGGCTTCGCGATCGACGTCTGGATGAAATTCGCCACCAGCCACGCCGGCACCCCTTCCACCTCACAGGCGCCGATCGCCTGCTCGATGCGGTTAAACTGGCTATGACCCGCCGCAAAAATAACCCGCGTCACCGCATGCCGATGCATTGCCTCTACCAAATCGGAGAGCGGTTGCTTTTCGATATCGATCCGGTCGGCGATCACCATCAGCATCCGCTGCTCGGGCGTAAACGAGTTCTCCAGCGCCGCGATATCCTGCGGCACACCCGCCAGCAAGATCACCTCGCGCAACTCCCCCCGCGCTGCCCGACGCCGCACTGCAGCCACGATAATTCGCTCCTTCACCAACAAGAAAACCGTCGCGATGACGATGAAGATCAGCGGCACCGAACGCGCCGCGAGCGGCAGGCGCAGGAAGATCACGCATGCACTAACCAGAATGCTCAGGTAAACCATCGCCTGCACGATCTGGATAAAGGATTTCCACTTCGTCTTGGTCAGCGGCGATTGATAAAACCCCTGCAGATCGAGCAGGATCGGCCCGAAGGGCATGATCACGACCAAGAGCCACTGATAGTTGCCCAGCGGATCGATCGACTTGTCCAGGTTGAACCAATCCGTCCCGTAGAGCCGCAGGGTATGGGCCAACACCAGAGCCGCCGCGAGCAGGAAAGCATCGAAGATCTGCTGCAGCTGGGTGTTTAATTCCTGTCGGCGAGCGAGCATGGGACGGCGAAATTTGTGCGACAAGATTCAGCAAATCGCGAACCAATATAATATGGCACCCGACGAATTGGTCAAAAGAAGCGCCAGTCGCGCGCGCACGGTCGCCGTCGTCGCTTCCCCGCAAGACCTCCTCCGGGCCGGGCGTCTTCGGCAGTTGCCAGATCTTTTCGAGATCCGCCTCGACGCCCTCCACCCGGTGTCAGTGGTTCAGGCTGAATCGATCGCTCGCCTGCGGCAGGCCGTTGATTATCACCGCCCGGCATCCGAGCGAAGGAGGGCAGAATGGCCTCTCCGCTGCGCAGCGCGAGGTCCTCTTTTTGCGCTTTCTCCCGTTCGCGACCTTTCTCGACTTGGAGCTGCGCTCCCTCCCGCGCCTCGAGGCGGTCCGCCAAGCCGCGATCGCCAGCCACATTCAGTGCATCGTTTCCATCCACGCTCTGGACCGAGCTCTCTCGGATTCCGAACTCGGTGAATCAGTCGCGAAGGCGCAGCGCCTTTCCGCTGACGTTCTGAAAGTGGTTTCCCTTACCGACACCGCAGCGCAGCTCGATCGTCTCCTCGCATTTTTCGAAAGAGAGAAAACCGAAATTCCCCTTTCCGTTATGGGCACAGGCCGGTTGGGCCGCGCCTCTCGGCGCGAGCTTTTACTGCGCGGCTCGGTCCTCAATTACGGGCACCTCGGGCGGGCGACCGTCACCGGCCAGCTCACGCTTCCGGAATTGCGCTCCCTTCAAGACCGGGCCACCCCAGCTCCCGCCAAACTCCCTCCATCTCTTCCGGGACGGTGAGCGTATCCCTTAAGAAGCGCCGTCGTTTCACGCCATGCCCGATTCGATCACGCTGCCCAACGCTGTCCCAGTCATGCCCCTGCCAGGGGCTCTTCTCTTCCCGCACGCGTTGCTCCCGCTCTACATTTTCGAGCCGCGTTATCGCGCCATGCTCAAGCACGCCCTCGACGCGCATCGGATGTTTTGCGTCGCGCTCCTCAACCCGCCGGACTTCGATTCCGACGTGCCATCCGCCTTCCGGCAAATCGCCACCGTCGGCCTCATTCGCGCCTGCGTCGGCCGCGGCGATGGCACCTCCAGCTTGATCTTGCAGGGCCTGCAACGCGTCCGCTTCACCGCTGTCGCGCAGGAGACTCCCTTCATGATCGCGGAGATCGAGCCGCTGGCCTCGCTACCTCCTTCGACCGCTCAAGAATGCGCGGCCCTCAGCGCGCGCGTCCTGGAAATCTATGAAAAATTCCGAAGCAGCGGCCGCGAATTTCCCGCCAACGTCGATCGCTACCTGACGGACTTGAGCGACCCCGAGATGCTCGCCGATTTGATGGCCGCCACCTTTGTCAGCGATCCGGAGCGGCGCCAGGAATTGCTGGAAGAGCTCTCCGTTACCCGGCGTCTGCGCCTCGTGATCAAATACCTCGCGGAAGAGACGGGCGAGGCGGCGCTTTAGCGTTTACCGCCCTTAACTCCCCGCCGGCGCCCCGCTCAAGCGTTCGAATTCCTCGAGCAAATAACGATCCGTCATCCCGGCCAGGTAATCGCAAATCGTGCGCTGCAATCCTTCGCGCTCTATCCGGCGCGCGGCGCCATCCCCGAGCCGCGTCGGCTCCGCGAGGTATGCGGCAAAGACCATGCGCAACATCTCGCACGCGCGCTCATTCACCCGCGCCACACGCGGGTGGTAATAGACATTCTGGTAGAGGAACCGCCGCAACTCGCCATTCGCCGCTCGCAACGCATCGCTATAGCGAACCAGGAGCTGTGCCTGACCGCGCACATCCTCCACCGTCTCCACTCCCGCGGCCTCGATCGCGCGCGCGCTCGACGCAATCACATCCCCCACTTGCACGTCGATGATGTCGTTGATGATCAGCTTGTGCAGTTCCGGCTCGCGCACCTCCGGGAAGCGCTCGCGCACATTCGCGTGGCTCTGCCGCCAAACCGTCGTCTCCTCGAGCTGCTCGGGATTAAGAATCTCGAAGTCAACCGCGTCATCCAGATCGTGGCTGTAGTAGGTAATCTCGTCCGCCAGGTTTGCGATCTGCGCTTCCAGAGTCGGTCGCGTCGCCAGTTTGCGATGCTTCTGCAAACCCTCGCGCACCTCGTAGCTCAGGTTCAGTCCGGGAAAATTCGGATACGGCGCCTCCAGCAAATCCACCACCCGCAAGCTCTGCTCGTTATGCTCAAATCCCCCGTGCTCCTGCATGCACAACGCCAGCATTTCCTCCCCGGAATGCCCAAAAGGCGGGTGCCCGAGGTCGTGCGCCAGCGCGATCGCTTCCGCCAGATCTTCGTTTAACGACAGCGCCCGCGCGATCGTGCGACTGATCGATGCGACTTCGATCGTGTGCGTCAACCGCGTGCGCAGATGATCGCCGGTGCCGTTGAGGAAAACCTGCGTCTTGTATTCAAGCCGCCGGAACGCCCGCGCGTGAATGATCCGCGCCCGATCGCGTTGAAACTCCGTCCGGTAAGGATGGCGCGTCGTCTCGAAAACACGGCCGCGCGACTCCGCAGACTTCTGCGCAAACGGCGCCAGCACCCGGCCCTCGTCCGCTTCCATTTCCTCGCGCGTTTTTCGTGCAGTCGCGGCTGTGCGCGGAGTCATGGCTCATCCTCAGGCGGGGAAATATCCCCGCGCAAATTTCGCTTCGCCTTCCGCGCCAACGCCCGCACAGCCAGCAGATCAAAAAGTGCCAGCAGCATCACCGCCAGGGTCAGCCAGCCCACGCCCAGCCAGAACAACAGGAACCAGACCGGATGCGCCCGCAGCGTCGTCTCCAGCAGCGTCACCCCGGCAAACAGCAGTAGCATTGTCACCACCAACAGCGCGAAAATAGCGCGTCGTCGCATGGCTTGATCGCGGATGATTCCCCGCGTCGCATGCGCCGTAAACGGCACCATCCAGAAGGGCTTATTCTTGAGCGGCGGAGGCATGGCGAATCGGCGCATCGTCGCCGAGCGCGTGAGAAGAAGCAAGATACCGCTCCCCGCGTGGCGCAAGAATCCCTCACCGTCTTCTCGCGTAGAGCGCGAGCCACGTCATCCCGAGCCGCAAAGACGGCCGAGGGATCCCTCCGAGGAACTCCACGTCATCGTCAACACCAGACCGCAGCCCGCAGCCAAAGCTCTCCAGCCTCGGAACCCGCCTAAACCAAAAGCAAAGCCGGATGCTCGAGCAGGTGCCGCAGTTCCTTCAAATACTCAGCCCCCAGCGCCCCATCAATCACCCGATGATCGCAGCTCATCGTAATCGCGAGCCGATGCCCAACTCCGATCTGGTCGCAATCATCCACCACCGCCTGCTTCGAGACCGCACCGATCGCGAGGATGAAACTCTGCGGCGGATTAATGATCGCCGAAAAGGAATCGATCCCGTAGCCGCCCAAATTCGAGACCGTGAAAGTCCCGCCCTGAAACTCTTCCGGCTTCATCCGCTTGTTCCGCGCGCGATGCGCCAGATCCTTCACCGCTTCGCTAATTTCGAGGAGCGACTTGCTCTGCGCCGCCCGGATCACTGGAGTGATGAGGCCGTCTTCGATCGCGACCGCGATGGCCAGATCGACGTCCTCGTATTGCACGATCGCATCCTCATCGAACGACGCGTTCACCTTCGGCACCTTGGCCGCCGCAGCGACAGAGGCCTTCAGAATAAAATCGTTCACCGTGATCTTCGAGGTATCGGTCCCCTCGCCGGCCGCTTTCAATTCCGCCCGGCTGGTCATAAGCGGGCCGGCATCGATCTCGATGCTGAGGTAAAAATGCGGCACCGGGCCCAGACTCGAAACCAAACGCTCCGCGATCACTTTCCGCATTCCCGAGAGCTGCAAACGTGAACCGGGGCCCGCTTTGGCCGGAGCGGACTTCTTCGGCGTTGATGCCGGCGCCGCGCCAGAAGGTTGCGATTTCATCGCTGCACGAACGTCTGCTTCGACAATGCGACCTTCAGGCCCGCTGCCCTCGATCTGCGCGAGGTCGATGCTCTGCTCGCCCGCCAAACGCCGCGCGAGCGGCGAAGCTTTTACCCGCCCATCGTCTTTGCTTTCCGATGCGGCAGGCTTCGCTTTGCTCTCCGCTTTCGCTGGAGCGGGCTTCTCTTTCTTCTCTGCCTCCGGCGGCGCGGTTTCGGGTTTCTCTTCCTCTGCTGGAGCCGGCGCTTCTGTTTCAGCAGGCGCAGCCTTCTCGTCTTTCGCAGCCGGCTTCTTCTCTTCTTCCGCTGGCGCTTCTTCGCCCTCTGCGCCGATAAACGCGATCCGTTGCCCGATCTCTACCTTCCCGCCTTCCTCAACATAAATTTCCGTGAGCGTCCCGTCTTCCGGCGACTCCCATTCCATCGTCGCCTTGTCGGTCTCGATCTCGGCAATCACGTCGCCCGTCGAAACCTTATCGCCCTTCTTTTTCTTCCACGCGACGAGCGTCCCCTCCGTCATGGTGTCGCTCAACTTCGGCATCTGGATTTCGGGCATGGCGTTACTCCTCGTCGTTAGGCGTGACAGACTTTTTTCACTGCAGCGATGATCTTCTCCGCGCTCGGCAGGACCGCCTGCTCCAGCCGTTCATTATACGGCATCGGCACATCTTCCTGCGCGACCCGCGCGATCGGCGCATCAAGTTCATCGAAAATATTATCCTGGATGCGGAAGCAAACCTCCGCGCCGATTCCGCAATAAGGGCGATCCTGTTCCGCAATCACCACGCGATGCGTCTTCGAGACCGAGGTGAGGATCGCCTGCAAATCGAGCGGTTTGATCGAACGCAGATCGAGCACCTCCGCGCTGATCTCCTCTTCCTCGAGCGCGGCCGCGGCCGCGAGCGCGAGCGGCACCGTCTGCGCATAGCAGATGATGGTGACATCCGAGCCTTCGCGTTTGATCTCCGCCTGTCCGAGCGGAATGAGCAGCTCGAAATCTTCCGGCTCGACCATTCCCTTCGAGCTGTAGAGCAACTCGGATTCAAGAACGAGAACCGGATTGTTATCGCGGATCGCGGTCTTCAGGAGACCCTTGGCATCGCGCGGCGTGGCCGGCGTGCAGATCTTTAAGCCCGGGAAATTTGCGTAGAGGCACTCCGTCGCATGCGAGTGCGTGGCGCCAAGTTGATGCGCCGGACCGTTCGGCCCGCGGAAGGTAATCGGGATGTTAAACTGCCCGCCCGACATCGTGAGCATGTTGGGCGCGTTGTTCACCACCTGATCGAAGGCCACCAGCGAAAAGCTGAAGGTCATGAACTCGATCACCGGCCGCAGCCCCACCATCGCCGCGCCAATTCCGAGACCCGCAAAACCGTTTTCGCTGATCGGCGTATCCACGATCCGCCGCTCGCCGAAGCGATCGAGCAAACCCTGGCTCACCTTGTAAGCGCCGTTGTATTGCGCCACTTCCTCGCCCATCAGGAACACATTCGCGTCCCGCTCAAGCTCTTCCGCCAGCGCCTCGTTCAACGCCTGCCGATAAGTAATCTCTCTCACGCTGTCGCCTCCTCGGCGTGCGCCGGTGCGCTGTCGACGTAAGTGTAATCGTAGAGCTTCTCGAGCGGCGGTTCGTCGCTCTCCTCCGCAAATTTCACACTCGCGAGCGCGGTCTCCTTGGCGTCCTTATCCATCTTGTCGAACTGCTCGTTCGTCAGCTTTTCCTCACGGGTTAATTGCGCGCGCAAACGCGTGATCGGATCGTCCATCCGATATTTCTCCAGCTGCTCTTTCGTCCGGTAACTCGCCGGGTCCGACATGGAATGCCCGCGATACCGGTATGTCCGGATTTCCACGAAAGCAGGGTGCGGATCCTTCCGAATCGACTCCGTCACTTCCGCAATCTTGTCGCGCACCTCGCGGAAGTTCATCCCATCCACGACGTAGCCGGGAATGTCGTAACCCTCCGCGCGCTCCACGATTTCCTTCAGCGAAGTGGAACGCTCCACCGACGTGCCCATGGCAAAGAGATTGTTCTCGCAAATGAAGATAACCGGGAGCTTGTAGAGCGCCGCCAAGTTGAGGGCCTCGTGGAAGCCGCCTTGATTGATCGCGCCGTCGCCGAAGAAGCAAAGCGTCACGCGATCTTCATTCCGATACTTCGAGGCAAACGCCATTCCCGTGGCGAGCGGGACGTGCGCGCCCACGATGGCGTGCCCGCCATACATGTGTTTCTCGCGATCGAAGTAATGCATCGATCCACCGAGACCCCGCGAGCAACCCGTCGCCTTCCCGAAAAGCTCGGCCATGCAGGCATCCGCGGAAGTTCCGCGTGCCAGCGCATGCGCGTGATCGCGGTAAGCGGTGATCAAATAATCATCCGGCCGCACCGCCGCCACCGCGCCCACCACCACCGCTTCCTGCCCGATATAGAGATGACAAAAGCCGCCAATCTTCTGCGATTGATATTGCTGACTCGCGCGCTCCTCAAAGCGGCGGATCAGCAGCATCAACGAAAGCATTTCGACCTCGTCGCGTTGCTCCGGCGTAGTCATGCCGGGTTAAGCGAGATGAGGTTGCGCCGTCGAAGCCCGCGCCCGTTCCGAGCTCTGTCCATAGCGGACCGCGAGAACGAACACCGCCGTGAAGGCGAGATCGCTCACGAGCGAATTCCGGAAGAACACCCACGTCGGCGCGTAACCGGGAAGACCCACCGTGAGCGCCTGAATGAAGCCGGCCACGTTCTTCATGTATCCGGGATCGCTCAGCCAAGAGAAGGCGTTGCTG
The DNA here is from genome assembly GCA_963730385.1 of uncultured Verrucomicrobiae bacterium. Lineage (GTDB taxonomy): Bacteria > Verrucomicrobiota > Verrucomicrobiia > Chthoniobacterales > UBA10450 > JACCTI01. The sequence goes on along the minus strand of CAVSRQ010000010.1, from coordinate 1,080,483 downwards.
ATGAAATAGAAAGATAACCGACCCGCCCATCGCCGCCGGCAGCATCGTCTTGAACGAAGCGCGGTTCACGAAAAACAGCCCCAGACATCCCACCGCGATCAACGCCAGATAGCGGCCCAAAATGAGCGGATCCACCATGCTCGCGCCGTAGTAGCTGTTGAGCACAAAATCCGAAAGCAGCAGCGCGAGGAGCGGAATCGTGAAGCGATACTTCGCTGGAAAATAAACCGCCGCGCACAGCGCGATCGCCGCCAGCGGCGCAAAATTTGAGAGCCAGGTCGCGGACCCGGATTCGACCAGAATTCCGGTGGCGATCCGGTAAATCAAGGCAACAACAATGAGGAGAATGGCAGGAATCATGGCGCGGTGACATTTCAACACTCCAGCTGGTTATGCAACGCGGTTCTCTGGACTGCCGGGGCGGCAGGAGGCGTCTCCCCAATGTGGATGCCCGCTACGGCCAAATCCCCTTTACCCGAGACGCTGCCGCCCGAAATGACTCCAGAGGTCCACTCAATGCGGCCTGGCCGTCGCAGATGGAGGGACCCCACCGCGACTCCCGTTACGCTTATTTGAAAATGCCGTAATAGGGAATGAATGCTCGCTTGATGCGTTCGGAGCGCTCTTCGTCAGCGGCTGGCTGGCTTGGACCGCTCCGCTGCCGCGCTGACCGATTAGCTACACGAGAGGGTCTTTTTAGGACTGCCATCAGCGCTGGAGGGCCGCCCGCCTGAAGTTTTCCCTGCAAGGTGGCGTTCTCGTAGCCTTTCAAGGCGAGCACATAATTGACGTCGCCCGGCGCCTGGTCGGTCAGTGCTAATGGGGTGACTCCTAATTGCTCCTTGCCGTGCAAGACCATCGCGCCTTCAGGCGTGCTGTTGATCGTGATATTGATTCCTGTGAAATCGAAGAAGGCCTCGCGTTGCTCGTTCCGTGCGATGGCAATCGCCCGTTCCTGCGCCGGCCAGCCGGGGCGGGTGACCTTCAGGGTATAGTTGCCCGCATCGAATTCCTTTGCAGGCATGGGCGCGGTCCCGACGATAGGCTGGAAGGGGTTTGCCTCGCTCCTTAATTCATACGCGAGACCTTTCGGTTGGGTCTGGATTCGCAGTGAGCCTCTGCTCCGGACTAACGCGACCGTTCCCAGATCGATCGCCTGGCCGTCCTTTACTTCGACGGACACCGTTTTCGGTTCATAGCCCTCCCGCGCTATCTGGACCGAATGTTGGCCCGGCGCGAGATTGGAGAAAGCCGCAGGCGCGATTTGCGGGGGCGCGTCCCCCATCTTCACCGAGGCTCCATTTGGCTCTGTCTTGATCACGACGCTTCCGGGCGATTTCGCCAAAAGTCCGGCGCCTGGCAGAAAGGCGACCGCCGCCCAAACCCCGACCGCGAAGAGCGCGGCGCACCCGGCGAAGATTGGCATACGCAAAGGATGGGCCGCCGCTGCTGCCGGTATCTGCGTGGACGGCAGGATGGTCGTAGTGGGCCTGTTTTCGGTCGGGAATTTGTCCATGCTGGGCAAGGTGATATCCGCCGCGGCACAAAGGCCTAATCGGACCGCGATCTCACCCGCACTGCGCGGACGAGAGGACACCTCTTTGCCGAGACAACTGGCAATCGTCGTTTCCCAATTCTCGGGAATTTCTCCAGCCTGGATCCCGAAACTTTCTCGTCGATCGCGTAGAGTCGCCGGCATTTTATCCCGGACCTGACCGGCGATGTCGCCGCTGAAGAAAGGGGCGCGGCTGGTGATCAATTCATAAAGGGTCGCGCCGACCGCGTAGACGTCATCGAGGGGCGTGGGCGATTCGCCTTCGAGCTGTTGCGGGCTCATGTAAACCAGTGTGCCGCTGATGCTGCGGCGCATGCTGATTTGGCTGACCGAATCGACCAGGCTGCGCGAGATGCCGAAATCGGCGACCTTGAGTTGGTCGCGCGCATTAATCATGAGGTTGGCCGGTTTCAGATCACGATGGACAATGGCAGCCTCGGAGTGAGCGTAATCGAGGGCACCGCAAAGCTGGCGCACCCACGGCCCGAGATCGGCCGCTTCAAAGACGCCAGCGGGCTGGTCCAGCCGGCGATTGCGCAAGGTGTCGCATTCCACATACTCCATCGAGATGCCGGCGATGGTGTTGTCCTGCACGAAGTCGTAAGTGCGAACGATGTTCGGATGGGTGAGTTCAAGGCTGCGCTTGGTCTCACGCTTTAACTCGCTCAAGCCGGCGCGGTCGTTCACCACGATGGCCGGGAGAAACTTCATTGCGACGTCCCGTTCCAGTTCCTCGTCGCGCGCGAGCCAGACCACACCCATCCCTCCATGACCGAGCACACGCTCCAGTCTGTAGCGGTTCAGTAATTTCTGGCCGCCGGTGAAGGCTTCCACCTTTTCGCCCAAATCGAGATCTTCGGGCTCATCTTCGTTGTCCATATTCGGGGGGGCTCCGTTTGGCAGGCTTTACTCTAACAGGCGACTTCGAAAAACCGATGGCAGCCAGTGAAACCCGGCAGCTCGAAGTCGCCCGACACTTCGCGGCAGGGCATAATCTCTCGCAACCGCTCCGCCGCGGGCGCGCTCGCGAGCATGTCGTGTTGGAGACGAGCCGCGATCTTCTCCATCCGGAAAGCCCGATGCAGTTCGGCGCTTGAGACGTTGTCTTCGCCCGCAATGACTGAACCCGCGATGGTGGCGCGCCCGCGATGGATGAGAACGCGGAATGCCGGGGCGCCAGCGGTCTGGAATTCGCGGAGCGAGCGGAGGGTGGCGCCGACCGATTGGGCCACATCCGGCCCATCGCTCCATAAGACGAGCCACCCATCGCCAGTGCGCGCCGCCATCACGCCGCCGCGCGCTTCGGCAAGCTGGCGACACCGCGAGGCCCAATCGGTGAAGAGGCGGGCGAGCGAGATGCCATCGAGCGAAAGCGCAAGGCGGCTGGAATCCTTGATATCGCCGATGAGAAACCAGCAGTCGCGTTCCTCGTAATGGCGCATGGTGGCACCTTCGGAACCAGACGCGCTCTCCACCGGGCGCTGACCGTGTTGCGGACCGCGAAAACGGAAAACGGCGGCGGAACCAAAACGGATGCGGTCGCCGTCGCAAAGCTCCTGGCGCGTGATCTTGCGATCGTTCACGAAAGTGCCGTTGGTGCTGTGGCGATCCTCCAGAAAATACTCTCCCTCGCCGTCGCAAGCGATGCGCGCGTGGTAGGAGGAAACGCGCTGTTCTGGGTCCTTGAGAATGAGGGAATTGGCTGGCGCGCGTCCGATCGTGAAATGGTTCTTCAGCACGATGCGCTTGTTAGCCTCATCTTCGAGCCAGGCGGGGCTCGCTTGGTTGCTCATCCGCAGCAGCTTGCCAAGGATGCGCCTCCCTAGGGAAGTCCAAACTTCGTCTCCGCTGGTTAGGCAACCTTGCTGCTGACAAAGCAAGCGGGTGAGCTACCACGGCAACGAGGAACGTTCGCTCCCACAGTGCAGGGAGGTCGCTACGCTTGCGTTAAAGAAGCGCCAGCGGCTTAGCGGGCGCCCGTCGGGTTATGCGCTTTCCGCCCGATTACGCTGCTGCAGGCGCAGCAGCCGCTGCGGTGCGCGCCTTGTTCAAACGGGCTTTGCGGCGGTTGGCAGCGTTGCGATGGATGATGCCGCGCTTGGCCGCTTTATCCACGGCGGAGATGAGCGCCTGCTCAGCTTTCTTATCCTTCTCGCCAGTCTGGGCCGCGACGCTTTTGTTCATCTTGCGCAAGCGCGTCAGGACACTGCGATTGCGCAGGGAGCGGGTGGCGGTTTGACGGGAACGTTTCGCAGCGGATTTGGAGTTGGCCATGGGATGAAGAAAGTTGGTTTGCGGGGCGGGGAGAGTCGCGGCGAGGGACTGTTTTGTCAACCCACCGCGGGCGGTGTGAGAAAGGCTTCCGGCTAGCCGTTATTCCGGGCCAACTGAGTGGGCTTCTGCGCGGATCCATCCTTCGGCGATGCCTCCGCTGTCTCTTCCCCAGCGCCACTGGCGCTCGGACGACCGACTTCGACGGGAGCGTCTGGCGCCCGGTATTGATAGATCACACGCGCTTTCGCCACGTTCGGAAGTTTACCGGGAACGACCTGGACGACTGCCCCGACGGGAAGCTGACTATATAAGGCAGTGACGTCTTTCGATTTCATCCGAATGCAGCCGTAACTGGCTGGACGGCCAATCTTCTTTTCCTCAGGCGTGCCGTGAATGTAAATGGCGCGCGCGAAAGCATGCGCGTTTGTCGCCTCAAGCCCGCGCAACCACAGAATGCGGGTAATGATCGGGTCACGACCGGGCGCGTTGGGCCGCAGGATTTCGCCCGTAAAGCGGCGATTCCGGAAGACAGCCCCCGTCGGCGCATGATCGCCGATCTTCTGGGCTACCTTCATCACGCCGAGGGGCGTGGTCATGCGTCCGAAGCCATCGCCCAGGCCAAACTTCGAGGTCGAGACCGGATAGGTGGCCACTTTGCGACCGTTTTGCAAAAGCATGAGCTTTTGATCTTTCACGCTCACGATAACTTCATTCGTCACCGTGACGGGCGTCTCGACTTGACCGCGCAGGGACGAGACAGAGAGCAGGATGGCGGCAAAAAGAAAAAGACAACGCGCCATGAAGAGTCTCCCTACCACCCTGACGCGATTTGTCATGCAGGAAGTGTGGCTTCGACCTGTGGGGTGTTGAAGTTAAAGCGCGGCCACCACTGGGTGAGCGAGCTGAGTGAGACGTAAAGGAAACCGATCTGGAACATGGCCAGGAAGGGCAGGGTGAAATACTGCTGATGCTGAATGGCGAACCAGATGAAGTAGGAGAAATACAAGGCAAACCCCATCTCCACCAGCGGCAGAAGGGATTTCATCGGCATGTATTTCTTCTTCCGCCAGCTTTGCTTCTGCCGCTCGATCCCATACTTGGGCGTGCGAGTAAAACCGGACTCGTGATTAAAAACCGCTTCGAGCACAGCGCGGGCGTTGTTGAGAGAAAGCCCCACCCCGAGAGCGAGGAGCGCGGGTAACAGCAAAAGCTCTTTCATCCAGGAACGGGGATGCAATTCGCGTTGAGCGACGATGTAGAAAGCCGCGACGGAGAGCGATGCCGTCAGGAAGATCGGGACGTCGATCAAGAGGATACGCAGCCAGCCCGGCTGAGGCCCGCCCACGGAAGGATGCAAGAGCACGCAAAGACAGGCTAGCAGGAGGTATGCGAAGTTCGAAGTTAAGTGCGCGGTGGCTTCGAGCTTGAGCGGGAAAGCCAGCTTGCTCCGCCAGATGGTGGGCAGAAGCTTCTTGCACGTCTGGACCGACCCCTTCGTCCAGCGATGCTGCTGGGACTTGAAGCCGTTCATATCCACCGGCAACTCGGCGGGAGTGACGATGTGCGGCAGGAAAACAAATTTCCAACCAGCGAGCTGGGCGCGGTAGCTCAGATCGAGGTCTTCGGTGAGCGTATCATGCTGCCAGCCGCCGGCCTCCTGGATGCACGAGGTGCGCCAAACACCGGCCGTGCCATTGAAATTAAAGAATCGGCCGCTTCGGCTGCGCGCGGTTTGCTCGAGCAGAAGATGACCATCCAGAAACATCGCCTGCACCCGCGTGAGCAGAGAGTAGCAGCGGTTCAGATGCCCCCAGCGCGTCTGGATCATCCCGATCTCCGGATCGGTGAAAAAGTGGATCGTCTTCTGCAACAGATCGGGTTGCGGAACAAAATCAGCGTCCAGGATGCAAACGAAGTCGCCCTTCGCCGTCGGGAGCCCGCCTTCCAGCGCACCCGCCTTGAAGCCCGTCCGGTCCACCCGATGCAACCGCTCCACGCTGTAGCCGCGCCCCTGCAAATCTTCCACGCAACGCGCGGTCAGGGCCTGGGTATCATCCGTGGAATCGTCCAGCACCTGGATGTGGAGCCGCTCGCGCGGGTAATCGAGCTCGCTCACCGATTTGATCAGGCGCTCCGCCACGTAGACTTCGTTGTAGATCGGCAGCTGCACTGTCACCATCGGCAGCTCGGTGAAATGGGAAAGCGGCTGCGTCTCACGTTTCCGATGCTTCAGGAAGAGATAGATGATGAAGTAGCGATGGACGCCGTAGGCCGAGAGACCGAGGAGGACGCTGAGATAACAGGTAGTCCAAATGAGATGTCCGACGCTTCCTTGCATAACAGATAATGAGATTGCCGGCCCACTGGGGCCGGCAAGGGCGGTATGATGCCGGTTCAGAGGCTTGCGTCAAATCAAAAATGGGAGTTTTCCCTTGGAAAACGGGCATGTTCCCAGACCGCGCCCGCCCCGTTTTCCCCCTCAAAAAGCCAGCGGAAAACCCGAGTATTCGTCCCTTGCCGCCGCGGAACGAAGCATCGAGTTTGACCACTCGATGGCTCCCTTCAGTTTCAGCGCCGTGCGGAAGGTTTTCCAAAAGGGCGACCGGGACCGCTTTCAGCGCATCAACATCGTGGTGGCCATTCTCCTGGCCGGCTGGGTTCCTTCGATTCTGATGTTGGTGGTCTCCTACACCATCCTGACCAACACCCTCGAGAGCAAAATCCTGCGCGATCGACAGACTTTTGTGAAGTTGATCGCGCACCTGGTGGGCGACGATTTTAGCCGCACCGGCGGCATCATCGAGTATTACCAGACCCAGCCGGAAGTCGCGGAGATCTTCAGCAGCCCCACCCCGGAATTAGCCGGCCAGGCTTGGTTGAACGAGACCTTCTATTCCCACCCGCGGATCGATGGGATGTTCCTGGCCGGGACCGATGGACGCTTGATCGCCTCCATTCCGGCCGTGCCTCCGGAATTGGTTTCCGAATTCGCCACCAACGGCTGGCGCGATGGCCTGCAGGATGGCCCGGGCGCATACGTTTCTCCTGTCCATCCGCGCCTTTCCGATAAACGGATGACGACCGACATCGTGGGAGCCGTCCGCGCGCCAGACGGCACGGTGGTCGGCTATATTGCGGTGGCGGTGCTGGTCGAGCGGATGGGGAAACGGCTTTCCTCGATCGAGTTTGCCGATAAATCCGTCCCCCAGGTCATCGATCAGAATGGTGCTGCCCTCTTCACCGATCATCTCCAGCCCACCACCGTCGCGGTGTCACCCCAGGCCGCCCGATTGATCCAGGAAATCCGGCAGAAAAAGACCGGCCACCTGGAGCGCTATAATAATCTCTACTCCTTCAGCCTCATCGAAACCACGGGCTGGGTGGCCGTGGTGGAGCAACCGAAAGCCGCTGCCTACAAACCCGTCAACGATCTTCTCGCCAAGATCACCTTGCCCGCGGTCTGGCTCATTATTTTAACCGCGGTCGGCGCTGTCCTGGCCGGTAAATTTACCCGACGCCAACGGGAAGCCGCGCGCCGGATCGAGCGCGAAGTGGTGTTCAACGAAAAGATCCTCGCCAACATGCCGAGCGGGATCGCGTTGATCGATCCGGACTCGCGCAATTTCCTCCAGGCCAACGAAGCCTTCGCCCGCATGGCCCGCGCTTTCGGGGGTCTGGCGGAGACGCGAGATATCCAGGGCGCGACTTACGATGAGGTCCAGATCGCACCGGCAGAGGCGATCGAAAAAGTGCGGTCGTTTGGCGTTCCTTTCCAGCTCATCGAGCAGCCGCTGGTGGATCGCGGGGGCATGACCCATTTCGTGAACATTATCCTCCTGCGGCTGCAAGGAACCGAGCAGCGAATCCAGGGCATTCTCTATCTGGTCGAGGACAAGACGCGGGATGTGACCTTGCGGCAGGAGTTGATCGGCGCGAACGCGGCCAAGGATCAGTTTCTCGCTCTCCTTTCCCACGAGCTGCGCAACCCTCTTTCCCCTGTCATCGCGATGGTGGGCGAGTTGGAAGCGACTGCTTCGAACTCACCGGAAGTGCGGGCCGCGCTCGAGGTGATCCGGCGAAACGTCGAGCTGGAAGCGCGCTTGATCGACGATTTGCTCGACATCACCCGCATCTCGAAAGGGAAGCTGCAGCTCAGCCTCGAAACTGTCAGCGTGCATGAAATTCTGCAGCGCGCCTACGAGATCTCGCGTGAAGAGATTCTGGCGAAAAACTTGAGCGTCGAGTTCCGGCTCCAGGCCGAAGCGGTCCACGTAGAAGCGGATCCCGCCCGGCTCCAGCAAGTCTTTTGGAACCTAATTAAGAACAGCGTGAAATTCACTCCGGCCCAGGGCCGGATCATTATCGAGACTTTCAATTCCACCCCCAATCAGATCGACATCCGCACCACCGATACCGGCATCGGGATTGAGCCGGCAAAGATTGATAAAATCTTCAACGCCTTCGAGCAGGGCCAGAGTTCGATCACCCGCCGTTTCGGCGGGTTGGGCCTGGGCCTCGCCATTTCCAAAGCGATGGTGAACGCGCACGGCGGCATCATCGCCGTTGAAAGCGCGGGGAAAGAAAAAGGCTCGACCTTCACCGTCAGTCTGCAGACCGTGGCGCCTCCTCAGCCAGTCTATCCCCCGCTTTCCACCAGCCCGGCCGATGAGAAAGCCGCTGTGAAAACCCGGGTCGAAAAACGCGCGCCGCAGTTGCTCGTGGTCGACGATCATCACGACACCTGCACCGGGATGAAGATGATGCTCGAGCGGCGCGGCTACCGGGTGACCGTGGCTCACACTGCGGACGATGCTGCGGCGAAAGCTGCCGCGGGCGACTTCGATTTAATGATCAGCGACATCGGGCTGCCCGATCGCTCTGGTTACCAACTTATGGAAGAGGTGAAATCCTCCCGCGGTCTGCGAGGAATTGCCTTAAGCGGTTTCGGAATGGAGAACGATATTGCCCGCGCCCGGGAGGCGGGATTTTCAGATCATCTCACCAAGCCGATAAATTTTGAGCGTCTTGAAGAGGTCATTCACCGGCTGCTCGAGCACGAGACATCCGTGGTGGCCAGCGAAAGCAACGGCTCGTGAGATCCTTGGTCCGGCAGCCGTAGCGAGCTCCCGACGCCGCACTCCGTCTACAGCCGCAGCCTATTCTGCAGCGACGGCTACGCCTTTCGGCGCCGCGCCATCCTGACCATCGCCTGCGGGCGTTGACCCATTGGTCGACCCATTACTGGCGCGCTCCGAGGCGTCTTTCAGCTCGCGGGAAAGCTTTTCCACGCGCTGCCGCATAATTTTGCCCGCCTTGAACTTCACCGTTGCCCGCGAAGGAATGACAAAACTGCTCCCGGGCTCATTTGGGTTACGGCCCACCCGCGGCTTGGTCAGGCGCGGCTGGAAGACGCCAAAGTTCCGAAGCTCCACCGCCACGTTCTTGGCCAGACTATCGGTGATGTGATCAAGCGTTCTCTGAACAACTTCGAACACTTCATGTTGGACCATGCCGGTCTGATTACTGATCGCGACAACAATATCTCGTTTTGTGAGCTTAGCCATATGCAACAGGTTATCGTCTGTGCTCGAGCGGCCAGACGGGCGAATCGAACAATTTCGGAAAAAAGATGCGCCGTGAAATAGTCGCCGCAGCGCCGCTTTACAAACCGACTTTTACCCCACTGCCGGCGATCGTTGCAGGAACCGACTGCAATAAAAGGCAAAAACCGACTGACCGGCCAACTCTTTCCGACGCGCCTTCAGTTGGCCCTGCAAGACGCCGAGCTTCGTAAAAACGCTGTTCCACTCTGTCTCCAGGCGACGCACGTCTTCGTTGGAGAGCTCCCGGATTCCCCGCATCGAGCTCCCGCGCTGCAGCACGTTCATGGCGCGCCCGGAAAGTTCGCCGATCAGGCATAACTCCGTCAGCACATGCTCGGTTTCCTGCAAAAGATTCGCGCGGATGTCGGTGAATTGCCGTTCCTGCTCCGCCGAAATGATCGGTTTGGCCTTATCCAGCCCATAGGTGATGAGGTCGTGGAGTTTCTTCCAGCCATCCAATTGCAGCGTCAGCAGGCGAAGCTGCATCTCCAGATTCTTATCTCTCATGAATTATCCTCCCGCCGAAAGCTCGAGGGTCTCATCGAACTTCTGCAGATTATCGATCAACAAATGCGCCCACGGGCGATCGACCGATTGCACCTGGCTAATGATTCCCTCTTCAAAATAGAAACGTCCCTGTCTCCAGCGGAAGATCTCTGCCACGGCTGGCTCACCCTCCAGAGTATCGAAAACCGCGTGCCGGACCGACCCGTGGTGGAGATAAATCTCACTGTTGCCACGCCGTGATTTAAAAGTGAAACGACCGCTCCGTTGCCCCAGGCAGCTCATTTGTAAAATCTCTGCCGCCGAAAATTGATTCAGATTGCCGATCAGCGAATGGCAGGGATCGATCCCCTCGGAAGCTTCGCGCTCGTGAGTATCCAACGCGCGGACAAAGCGAATCAACTGCGCCCGCAATCGAGCATCGCTCCGTGCGGTATCGATCGTCGTGATCTTTTGCTGAGCGGCCCGGCCCGCAAATTCCGAGGGAAGCGGCGACGGCGCCAGGCACACGATCTGGAGCGAAGGAAAATGCTGGCGGGCGCTCGTGGCCTGTTCCAGCGCGACTGCGGGCGATCCTTCCACCACGAAAGCATCGAAATTCTCCGAGAGCAGAACACTGATCGCCTCCGGCATGCTCCGGACGATCCGCGTATCCACCGCCTCCATCTCGTCAAAGACGGTCAGCGCGCGATCTTCGAAGACCGGATCTGCATTTAAAATCAGGAGACGCGTTTCCACAATAAGGCCGCTGGGCAGGGAAGTTCTTAGCAAGAAGCTTGCCCAGCCCCGCCCACAAACCGCAGACCGCGTGTCGCGGGCTGCCTTAGCGGCGCCAGGCCGCACGCGGCGCCGGCGCTGCAAAGCTCTCCGGAGCGATCTCGTGCGCCGTCCGGAAATGAACCTTGGCCACTTCGTGCAAAGAGTCTGCGCCATACCTGGCCACAAAGGCTCGGGCCGATTCCTTCACCGCAGCAGAAACTCCTCGCCCCAGCTTGATTCCCACCGCTCGGCTTTTTTTCTCCAGCCAATCGATGAACGCCTCCCGCGCCAGGATCGAGGCCGCCGCCACCGCTGGATCCGACTCCGCCTTCGTGCGCTGTTCCAACGTGATTCCGCGGCCGCGCTCGAGTAGCGAACGCTCGATCACTCGCGTATCCGCGAATTTATCCGATAACGCCCGCGGACAGTCCGGCCGACGCTCCAGCAGATTCTCGATCACGCGAGCGTGACCCCAGCCGAGCAGGCTGTTTAGGTTCCCAAATTTCTCGTAGAGGGCGTTGTAGCGCTCCGGCCCGATCACCACCGTGCTCGCGATCGCCCCCTGCGTTTGCCGAATCGCCTCCCCGAGCGAGCGGATCCGCGCGTCCGATCCGATCTTTTTACTATCCTGGATCCCCGCTTCCATGAACTTCCGCGCAATCCCGCGATCCACATACACGCCCGCGATCACCAACGGCCCAAAAAAGTCCCCTTTCCCGCTCTCATCCACTCCGAAGTGCGCTGCAAACATCTCCGGCGAGTGCACCTCCTCATAGCCCAGCTTCGCCTCCCCCAGAATCTTGGGTTCCAACTGGAACTGCACAAACTCCTCGATCCCTTTTCCCTGGAGAAGCACCTTCGGCCCCTTCTCATACACGGCCACGCTCAGCTTCTCCTTCTGCGCGAAACAGATCGTGTAAGGCCGAGGCGCGAAGACGAAATGGAGCTCCTCGAGTAACGCACGCAGCTTGGTCGCCTGCTCCGGCGTGAGCGGTTGAGTATAGGTAGTCACGAGAGACGGAGCAGGGAACGTCCAACGTCCAACGCCGAACGTCCAACGTCGAACTTGGGGAACATTAAGCGTTCGACGTTCGGCGTTCAGCGTTCGACGTTTCCCACATCGACGTCCCCGCCTTCCGCCGCGCCCTCTTGGGATGGTATCGCAAAAACGGCCGCGATCTTCCCTGGCGTCGCACCCGCGATCCCTACGCCATCCTCGTCTCGGAGATCATGCTGCAGCAGACGCAAGTCGCGACCGTGCTCCCGTATTACAGCGAGTGGCTCCGCCGCTTCCCCGATTTCGCCACGCTCGCCGCTGCGCCGGAAGCAGATGTCCTCCACGCCTGGCAAGGTCTCGGCTATTACGCCCGTGCGCGAAATTTGCACGCCACCGCCAAAGCCATCGTCAGCCGCTACGCGGGGCGTTTCCCCGCAGACGTCGCCGCCATGCGAGAGCTTCCCGGCCTCGGCCGCTACAGCGCCCATGCCATCGCCACCTTCGCCCTCGCCCAGCCTGTCCCCATCGTGGAAGCAAACATCGCCCGCCTCCTCGCCCGCCTGCTCAATCTGCAACTCCCCATCGACACCGCCGCAGGTGCCGCTGCCGTCTGGAACCTGGCCGCCGAGTTGGTCCCAAAATCCCAGCCCGACGTTTTCAATTCCGCCCTAATGGACCTCGGCGCCCTTATCTGCATTCCGCGCCAGCCAAAATGCGAGCTCTGCCCCGTTCGCGCCTTCTGCGCCGCGACCGATCCGGCATCCCTGCCCCGCAAACGACCCCGCACCGCGCTCAAGCTGCTGACCGAAAATCACGCCTTCGCCTTCCGCCGTGGCCGCATTCTGCTCGAGCAGTCGCAAACCCGCTGGCGCGACATGTGGATCCTCCCGCGTCTGCCTGAGCAAAACGGCACCGCGCAGCCTGTTTACCGCGCGGAGTTTCCCTTTACCCATCATCGCATCACCCTGGCCGTCTTCGCCGCGCCAGCCCGCGCAGGTCTTCGTCATCGCTGGTTCGAGCTCCAGCAACTCGACGACATCCCCGTGCCGTCGCCTCATCGCCGGGCCCTGCGCGCGCTCCTCCCCTCCTAATTGAATGTTGGACGTTGAACGTTGGACGTTGGACGTTCCCGTTCCCAAATGGAAAACGGCCTTACCCTCCCCGACGCTCGCGGCCACTTCGGCCCCTATGGCGGAATGTTTGTGCCCGAGACTTTGGTCTCCGCTCTGGAGGAACTCACGGCCGAATACGAGCGCGCCAAACAAGATCCCGCCTTCCAAAAGGAACTGGATAATCTCCTCTGCGATTTCGCCGGGCGCCCTACGCCTCTGTATTTCGCCGCCCGGCTGACCGAACAACTCAACGGCGCGAAAGTTTATCTTAAGCGCGAGGATCTTCTCCACACCGGTGCGCATAAGATCAACAACGCCCTCGGCCAGATCCTTCTCGCCCGTCGCATGGGCAAGAAGCGCATCATCGCCGAGACCGGCGCCGGCCAGCACGGCGTCGCCACCGCCACGGTCGCCGCGCGTTTCGGCTGCGAGTGCATCATCTACATGGGCGCAGTCGATATGGAGCGGCAATCGCTCAACGTCGCGCGGATGCGTTTCCTCGGCGCGAAAGTGGTCGCGGTCACTGCCGGTCAGGCCACGCTGAAAGAGGCGATCAACGAAGCGATGCGCGACTGGGTCACGAATGTTCGCGACACCCACTACATCCTCGGCTCCGCGCTCGGCTCGCATCCTTACCCGATGATGGTGCGCGATTTTCATCGCGTGATCGGGTTGGAAGCGCGCCGCCAAATCCTCGAACGCGAAGGGCGCCTCCCCGATCTCCTCATCGCCTGTGTCGGTGGCGGCAGTAACGCGATCGGGCTTTTCCATCCGTTCCTCGAGGATGAAAGCGTGCGCATGATCGGCGTGGAAGCCGGCGGCGAAGGCATTCGCAGCGGCAGACACGCGGCTCGTTTTCAAGGCGGCAAGCTCGGCGTTTTGCAAGGCACGAAGACGTTCATGCTCACGAACGATGACGGCCAGATCGAGCTCACCCACTCTGTTTCAGCCGGGCTCGACTACGCGGCCATCGGCCCCGAGCACAGCTACCTGCGCGACTCCGGCCGGATTGAATATGATTACGCGACGGACGACGAAGCGCTCGCCGGCTTTCGCACCTTGGCCGAGGTGGAAGGAATCATCCCCGCGCTCGAAACCGCCCATGCCATCGCGCACGTGCTCAAAGTGGCGCCGACTTTCTCCGCGGAGAAAATTATCATCGTGAACTGCTCGGGCCGCGGAGACAAAGATGTGGCGCAGGCTGCCGCGCATTTCGATCTCGCATGAGAAGCATGACCGGTTACGGCCGCGGCGAGGCGGATGCCGCCGGGGTGAAGTTTAGCGTGGAGCTCAACTCCGTGAATCGGAAGCAGAGCGACCTCGTGCTCAATCTCCCGCGCGATTTCGCGGAACTGGAGCCGCGCATCCGGCAAGCGATCAACGAACAACTTTCGCGCGGCCGCACCAATGTCCTCGTTGCCTGCGAGCAAGGCGCGAATGGTCAACGCAAGCTCGCACTCGACACCGCCCTTGCCCGTTCCTATCACGAGGCCATGCGCGCGCTGCAAACCGACCTCGGCGCGCCGGGCGAGATCAGCATCAGCACCATTCTGCAGGCGCCTGGCGTGATGCGCTTCACGGAAGACGGAATCGATTCTGCGCAAGCCTGGCCGGCGATTGAGCAGGCCCTTGCCGCGGCTCTCGGCGACTTGATCAAGATGCGCGAGCGCGAAGGGCAACATCTCGCGGAGGATCTGCGCGCGCGCCTTAAGGCCATTCGCGACGCCCTCGTGGAAGTGAACGCGCTCTTTCCTCAAGTCGTCATAAAATACCGCGCTGCGCTGCTCGACCGCATCAACAAAGCCGGTCTCGATCTTTCCATCGATGACGATCGCCTGCTGAAGGAAGTCGCGATCTTCGCCGATCGCTCGGATGTTTCCGAAGAACTGACCCGGCTGGAATGTCACCTCGCGCAGTTCGCCGAACAGCTCAGCAAAACAGAACCGGTCGGGCGCACGCTCGAGTTCATCACCCAGGAAATCTTTCGCGAACTAAATACCCTCGGCGCCAAATCCAACGATGCTGCCATCTCGCAGCGCGTCGTCCTTTGCAAAGCTGAACTCGAAAAAATCCGCGAGCAGATCCAAAACGTTGAGTAATCAATTCACCCGCAGCGGGATTCTTTTCGTCGTCTCCGCCCCTTCCGGCGCGGGCAAGACCACCTTGTGCGATGCGCTTCGCCAGACACCGGATTTCATCTACTCGGTCTCCTGCACCACCCGCGCACCGCGCGCTGGAGAGATCGAAGGCGAAGATTATTACTTCCTCAGCGAGGAAGACTTTCGCGAACGCGTGGCCGCTGGCGAGCTGCTCGAATACGCGGAAGTGCACGGGAAGTTTTACGGCACTCTCCGCAAGCCGGTCCGCGCCAATCTCGACAGCGGGGTGGACGTTTTAATCGATGTCGATACCCAAGGTGCGGATGCGATCCGCAATTTTCCGGATGAGTTTGTTCGTCGCGCACTCTGCGATGTTTTTATCATGCCGCCCGATCTCGACGAACTGCGGCGCCGCCTGACCAAGCGCGGCACCGAAACCGAGGAACAGATCGAACTGCGCCTGACCAACGCCGCGCGCGAGATGGAACTTTGGCGCGACTACCGCTACACCATCATCAGCAAATCGATGGAAGAAGATCTGCAGAAATTCCGTAACATCATGGGCGCCGAGCGCTACCTCAGCAGCCGTCTTCTTCTTTCATGATGCACCCGCTCCAACCTCTTCGCTGATCGCATTCTCGTGGAAACAAATCAGTCATCAGCAATCGGAAATGGGAAATCCGTCATCCTCGGCGTGACAGGTTCCATCGCGGCTTACAAAGCAGCGGAGCTCGCAAGTTTGCTTTACAAACAAGGCCATCACGTCTTCGTCGTCATGACCCAGGACGCGACCGAGTTTATCACTCCGCTTACGCTGCAGACGCTTTCGAAGAATCCCGTCATGACGAGTTTCTACGACGAGAAAGACAACTGGCGTCCCGGCCACATCCAGCTCGCCGATCGCGCCCAGCTCCTCCTGATTGCGCCTGCCACCGCCAACGTGATCGCTGAACTCGCGCACGGCCTTGCCAATCATCCGCTGGCCGCAATCGCGCTCGCCACCCGCGCGCCGATTTTGATCGCGCCGGCCATGAACGGGAAGATGTGGGAGCACCCGGCCACGCAGGAGAATGTGGAAAAATTGAAGACGCGCGGCGTGGAATTCATCGGCCCGGAATCGGGCATGCTGGCGTGTGGCTATGAGGGGGTTGGTCGTTTGTGGAAGGTGGAAGAGATCGCCTTCCGCGCCGAGCTCATGCTGGCGCGCCAGGATAATTTGATTGCGTGAAGATCGTCATCACGGCCGGCCCCACGCGCGAGCCGATCGATCCCGTGCGTTACCTGAGTAACCGCTCTTCGGGCAAGATGGGCTACGCGCTGGCCGAAGCTGCGCTCGAGTCTGGCCACGAGGTCACGCTCATCTCCGGACCTACTGCGCTTCCATCTCCAATCGATGCGCGGCTCGTGCGGATCACCACCGCCGATGAACTCTTCGATGCGGTCCACGCGCACGTTCCTGCGTGCGACATGCTGGTGATGTGCGCAGCTGTCTCCGATTACAAACCGATTAAATCTGCCGCGCAGAAATTAGAGAAGCACGCTGGCGAGTATGCGTTGCGCTTGATACCAACGCGCGACATTCTCGCATCGTTACCGACGGAGAATCGCTCTTACTTCGTCGTCGGATTTGCCGCCGAGACCCATGATCTGACTGCGAGTGCGCAGAGAAAACTGCGCGAGAAAAATTGCGACGTCATCGTGGCGAATGATGTAAGCGGCAACGATTCCGGAATGGAAAGCGACAGCAATGCTGTGACAATTTTTGCGCGCGATGGGAGCATGAATTCGATTTCGCGCGCGCCGAAAAAAATTATCGCGCGCGAAATTTTGAAAATAGTTTTCAACATTGTTGAAAAAAGTTTGACAAAAAAAACGTGATGCTTAGTGACGTGTGTTGTGAACTTATTCACACATTGTTCACAACCACCGCGACTGCGGATTGAAAGGGGGGATTACGATGCCAGCAAAGAAAAAGTCGGCTGCCAAGAAGTCGTCTGCTAAGAAAGCTCCTGCGAAGAAAAAAGCAGCAGCCAAGAAAACGACTGCCAAAAAAGCGACTGCCAAGAAGCGTTAGTCTTACTGACATCGCTGAAGGCGCGGCTCTCGCCCGTCTTCAAAATCGCAAAATCAACCCGGGGGGAGATTCATTTCTCCTCCCGGTTTTTTTGTCGGCTGCCCGATGCCGCCTTCTGAAAATGCGTTCGCTCGAAGTCGCGACCGCCTGTTAGTTCTCCCTCGCATGACCGATTACTTGAACGCCGCCGAAGCGGCTGCACGCGCCGCCGGGAAATTATTGCGCGAAAAATTCTATCAGCCGCGCGCAGTGAACTCACTCGAGGCGCACGACATCAAACTCGAGATCGATGTCGAAACGCAGGACCTGATTACGAAGCTTCTGCTTGAACAATTTCCGGAGCACGCCCTCTACGGCGAAGAAGGAATCGTCGGCGACCAAACTGCCGAATATCAATGGGTCGTCGATCCGCTCGATGGCACGGTGAACTACTACTACGGCATTCCGCATTTCTGCACGTCGATCGCCTTGCGGCGAAAGGGCGAGATCATCGTCGGCGTGATTTACGATCCCATTCGCGATGAGATGTGGAGCGGCGAGTTAGGCGAGCCCCCGCTCATGAACGGCGTGCCCATGC
This sequence comes from uncultured Verrucomicrobiae bacterium, assembly GCA_963730385.1. Taxonomy (GTDB): domain Bacteria; phylum Verrucomicrobiota; class Verrucomicrobiia; order Chthoniobacterales; family UBA10450; genus JACCTI01. Next base: position 1,062,929 of record CAVSRQ010000010.1, on the reverse strand, counting down.
ATGTGAGCGAACGCAAAGCAGTCGGCGAGGCCGTCGTCTCCGTCGGACTTTCCAAAACCGGCGTGACCATCGCAGCCGGCTTGCCGGTGTTACAGGATCTGGTTCATCGCGCGCGCAAATGCCGTTTGATGGGAAGCGCCGCGCTCGACATGGCCTATGTGGCCTGCGGACGTTTCGATGCTTATATCGAACAAGGCATCAGCCTGTGGGACATCGCCGCTGGTTATCTTCTGGTCGAAACTGCCGGCGGCAAAGTGGACATGCGACCGCGCGAAGACATGAAAGATAAATTTAGCATCATCGCTTCCAACGGCGTGATCGAGCTTGGTTTGCCCAGCGCATGACGAAGTGCGGCATCGGCTACGACGTGCATCGCCTCGCGCCGGGGCGGAAGCTCGTGCTCGGCGGGATTGAGATTCCGCATGCCGTCGGGCTCGACGGGCATTCTGATGCAGATGTGATTTGCCACGCCATCGCTGATGCCTTGCTCGGTGCGATCGGTGAAAGCGATATCGGGCATCATTTCCCAAACACCGACGAAAGCATTCGCGGGATGAGCAGCCTCAATATTCTTGAGCGTGTGGCCGCACTGCTGCGCGAGCGCAACGCGGAGATCATCAACGTCGACGCGACTTTGATCGCGGAAGCGCCGAAGATCGCGCCGCACCTTTCCGCGATGCGGGCGGCCATCGCCCGTGCTTTGAATTTGGAACCAAAACGCGTTGGCTTGAAAGCGACCACGAATGAAGGGCTCGGCACCATCGGGCGCGGCGAAGGCATGGCGGCGATGGCGGTGGCGAGCGTCGATCAGGAGTAAGTATGGCTCTGCGATTTTTTAATACCTACTCGCGGCAAATCGAGGAATTCCAGCCGCGCGATCCCGCTGGTCGCGCGGTCAAAATGTACACCTGCGGACCTACGGTTTACAGCTACGCGCACATCGGCAATTTCCGCGCTTATCTCTTCGAAGATTTGCTGCAACGCCAGCTCGAGCTGCGCAATTACGAGGTCGAGCGCGTGATGAATATCACGGACGTGGATGATAAAACCATCCGCGGCTGTCAGGCCGCGGGCGTGCCGCTGGCGGAATTTACGGGCGAGTTTAAGCGCGCCTTCTTCGCCGATCTCGACACGTTGCGAATCAAGCGTGCCGACTCTTTTCCAGAGGCGACCGACGACACTCATATCGCCGGCATGATCGCGATGATCGAGACCTTGATCACGCGCGATCTCGCGTATCAGGCCGAGGACAAATCCGTTTACTTCCGGATCAAGAACTTCCCGAACTACGGTCACCTCGCGCACTTTAACCTCGATGAACTGCAATCGACCGGCCGGGTAAAGAACGACGAGTACGAGAAGGAAAACGTCGGCGATTTCGCGCTTTGGAAAGCGTGGGATGAAGCGGATGGACCGGTGCGTTGGGAAAGTCCGTGGGGCCCAGGCCGCCCGGGCTGGCACATCGAGTGCAGCGCGATGGCGACTGGGATTTTAGGCGACCAGCTCGATCTTCATTGCGGCGGCGTCGATAATATTTTCCCGCATCACGAAGCGGAGATTGCGCAGACCGAAGGCTGCACCGGCACTCAGTTCGTCCGCTATTGGATGCACTGCGCTCACCTTTTGGTCGATGGGCAGAAGATGTCGAAGTCGGCCGGGAATTTCTACACGCTGCGCGATGTGCTGGAGAAGGGTTACAGCGGGCGCGAGGTCCGCTACGCGCTCATGCGAGTGCATTATCGGGCGCAGCTAAACTTCACCTGGGAAGGAATGGATGAGGCGCGGGTGGCGCTGGGAAGAATCGATCAATGGGTGGCGCGCCTGCGAGCGAAAGCGGCGGAAGAGGACGCTGAAGCCTCAGAGTCTAACGTCCAACCTCCAGGCGAGGAGTTTGAAGCAGCGCTGGATGACGATCTGAATATCTCGGCCGCGCTCGGTTTTCTCTTTGAAAAAATTCGCGAAACGAATCGTGCTTTGGATGAGGGCTCACTGACCCCGGCGGCTGCACAGCAGTGGCTGGCGTGGTGGCAACGCATCGATAGCGTCCTGGTCCTCACGGCTGAGAAGGCGGAAATTCCTACGGAGGTCGAGGAGCTCGCAGCGGCGCGCGTGCAGGCCCGGCAGGCCAAGGAATGGAAGAAAAGTGACGAACTGCGCGATCAACTAGCCGCCCTCGGCTGGGACGTGCGCGATACAAAGGACGGTCAGAAAATCACTCGACGCAGCGGCGGTTAACGCACAAAAAAGCGAGATGTTCGCCGCCGAAGAATTCCTCACGCTCGGTCACACCGCGCATCCGAAGTTGTTTGAGAACCAGACTTACGTTTGGGATGCGCTGAAGCAAATCTCCAGCTACTTGAAGTTTCGGCTCAAGCCGGCTGTGCTCGGTCAACTGGTCGGCAAGCCGTTCATCAGCGATGCCGTTTTCGTGGGCGAAGGGACGATCATCGAGCAGGGCGCGTTCCTAAAGGGGCCGGCCTGGATCGGTGAAAATTGCCACATCCGGAGCGGCTGCTACGTGCGGGAAAACGTGATCGTCGGCGACGGCGTCGTCATGGGAAACTCATGCGAGTTTAAGAACTGCATCCTCTTCGACGAAGCGCAGGTGCCGCACTTTAATTATGTGGGCGACTCGATCCTGGGCTATCGCGCGCACCTCGGCGCGGGCGTGATTCTTTCAAACGTGAAACTCGATCACCGCGAGATTCACGTCACCGCCGCGGATGGAAACATCAGCACGGGCTTGCGGAAGTTTGGCGCGATCGTGGGCGACCGGACGGAAGTGGGCTGCAACGCGGTGATCAATCCCGGCACAATTCTTGGCCGCGATTGCATCGTCTATCCCGGCACCAACTTCCGCGGCGTCCTCCCGGCCTCCAGCATCGTGAAAGTGCGGCAGCAGACGCAAATCCTCCCGCGCCGCGACACCCCTGCCAGCGAGTAAAGCTAGAGCTTCGATCCGCCCGTATTAACGAGGTGCACGCTGCTGGCCTGCGGCCCCATCTCTCCGTGCGAAAGGTCGAAGCGCACTTCCGCGCCTACCTTTAGGGTCTCAAACTCAGCGCCCAAAACCGCGTTGCGATGGAAGTAAATATCCACGCCTGCGCCATCGGTGATAAAGCCATAGTCCGCGAAGAGTTTCGTGATCAGAGCGCGCGGCTCCGCGTGCGTCTTGACCTCATGGCGCTGCCGCTCCGCCAATTCCTTCACCTGCCGCTCCATGTTCTTGAACGCGTCGTTGATGATCTTGCTCAACGGCTCGTGCATCTCGTGCTCGCTTTGTTTTTCGTCCGCCACCAGCTCGTGCCCCGGCGGAACGGTCACATCCACGCGCACGCGAAAATTGTTCCCGGAACTCTGCGCGCGGTTCGGTTGCTCCACCGCCACCGTGCAGCGTGTGATGTGATCGCAGAACCGATCCAAACGCTCGGCCTTGGTGCGGATAAGAGTATCGATCTCTTCAGTCTTTGTCAGACCACGATAAGAAATTTCGAGAGGCAATTGCATATGAATTCGTCGGATTAAGAAGAGGATTCTAAAGCAGAAACCTGCGCGGGCGCCATCTGGAAAAGCCCTCCGAAGCCGCGCGCCTCGGCCTTCTACATCGCTTGCAGCGACCGGAAATGCTTCGGTAAATCTGCCAGCTCGATTCCAACCAGATCGGACTTCACGTGCTCCACCAGGCAAGCGCGCACATCCGCCGGCAGAAGCTCGACGATGGCGGAATGGATCGACGCCGGCGCCGCAAACGACCAACCCGCCATCCCGTCTCGCTTGACCGTTTCCGCGATGCTCTCCGCCAGCTGCTTGACGATGCGGCGATCGTTCTCGGTCTCGATCCCCTGCCGCTCCGCCGTTCCGCCTCCTACAGTCCCAGTCGGAAAACGTCCGGCCTGATCGGTCAGCTTGTCCTGATAACGTCCGTGCGCCTCCGTCGTATCGAAAGCCTGGGTGAGAGTGAGGGACGCACCGCGCGTCGGAGTCTCGCCCACCTTGTAGGCTTTCAAGCTGCCGCGGTCTGTCACGATAATAAGGGATGTGGGGGTCATGATTCTACCTCTTCGCTTTCTTCCGGTCGGTCGGTCTTGATCTTTTTCGGGCGCTTGGCCGTCTTGGGTTCTGCAACCGCTTCAGGCTCTGCTTTTCCGTTGTGCGGGATTTCCACCTGCCGCTTCTTCCACGATTCGTGCCGCGCTTTCGCCTGTGCACCGGTGGTCAAACACAGCAGTTTCATCGTGCGCGCTTCCACTTCGAAATCGTCGCCCGAAGCGTACTTGAGGCCGTTCTCGGAGAATCCGTTTTCATCCGCGGTATCGACCACGAGCCTCCACTCCAGTGCCTCTTCACCCGGCAGGACGAACGGCAGGGTTTCATGATGCGCATTGATGAGGAGCAGGAAGGTCTGGTCGCGAATCGGTTCGCCTTCGAAGTTCAAGACGTCGATCGTGTCGCCGCTCAAGAGCATCCCAAGGCAGCGGACAAAGGGCGATGACCATTCCTCGTCGCTCATCTCGCTCCCGCCCGGGTTGAACCACATCACGTCCTTGATCTCCGAGCCGCGAATGCGACGACCCTGGAAGAATTTCGGCCGCCGGAAAACCGGATGGTCCCGCCGGAACGCGATCAACTTTTTCGTGAAATCGAGGAGCTGTTTCTGCTCATCGCTATGTTCCCAGTTCAACCAGCTGATCTCGTTGTCCTGGCAGTAGGCGTTGTTATTTCCGCCTTGGGTGCGGGCCCACTCGTCGCCTGCGCAGATCATGGGCACGCCTTGCGAAAGGAGCAGCGTCATCATCAAGTTGCGCCGTTGCCGGCGGCGCAGGGTGTTGATCTCCGGGTCATCCGTCGGCCCTTCGGCACCGTGATTCCAGGAGTGGTTGGTGTTGTCGCCGTCCTGGTTGTTTTCGCCATTCGCCTCGTTGTGCTTGTCGTTATAGCTGACGAGATCGTTCAAGGTGAAGCCATCGTGCGCGATGATGAAATTGATACTCGCATACGGGCGCCGGCCGTTGTGCATGTAGAGATCCGGGCTCCCCGTGAGCCGGTAAGCGAGCTCGCCGATCTTGCCTTCGTCGCCTTTCCAGAAGCTGCGCACCGCGTCCCGATATTTGCCATTCCACTCGGCCCAGAGGATCGGAAAATTCCCGACCTGATAGCCGCCCTCGCCCACGTCCCACGGCTCGGCGATGAGCTTCACCTGCGAGAGAACCGGATCCTGATGAATGATCTCGAAGAAGGAATGCGCCTTGTTCACGCCCTTCTCATCGCGCGCCAGAGTGGACGCGAGATCGAAACGGAAACCATCCACGTGCATCTCCAGCACCCAATAGCGCAGGCTGTCCATCACCAGCTGGAGCGTGCGCGGGTGCATCAGGTTAAAGGTGTTCCCCGTGCCCGTGTAATCCATGTAGTAGCGCTGATCGTCTGGCACGAGCCGGTAGTAGGCCAGGTTATCGATCCCGCGGAAGCTGAGCGTAGGGCCATTGCGATTGCCTTCGCCGGTGTGGTTGTAGACCACGTCCAGGATCACTTCGATCCCGGCCGCGTGCAGATTGCGCACCATGTTTTTAAACTCCGCGACCTGGCCGCCGGTTGAGCCTGAGCTGGAATAACGATTCTCCGGCGAGAAAAAGCCGATGGAGTTGTAGCCCCAATAGTTCGTCAGCCCTTTGTCGACCAAATGGCGGTCGTTCACAAAAGTGTGCACCGGGAGCAATTCCACCGCGGTCACGCCCAGATCTTTTAGATAGCGCACGGAGGCGTCGCTCCCCACGCCCGCATAGGTGCCGCGCATCTCTTCCGGCACGCCCGGCAATTGCTGGGTGAAACCCTTCACGTGCATCTCGTAGATGACCGATTCATTGAGCGGCGTGCGTGGCGCCTTCACGTCGCCCCAATCGAAAGCATTATCGACCACCACCGCCTTCGGCATGCCCCAGGCATCGTCGCGGAAATCGCGCGAGAGATCGCCGTCCTTGTCGCCCAGCACGTAGCCAAACATTTCGTCGCCCCAATTAATCTGCCCCGCCACAGCCTTGGCGTAAGGATCAAGCAGGAGCTTCGAGCGATTGAAACGCATCCCGCGCTCCGGATCGTAAGGGCCGTAAACGCGGTAGCCATACATCTGTCCCGGCCGCACATCGGGCAGAAAGATATGCCAGACCTGGTCCGTATGTTCCGTCATCGGAATGCGGATATTTTCCTGCGGCGAATCCACCTGGTCGAAAAGGCAAAGATCCACCGAAGTGGCATGCTCCGAGAAGATCGCGAAATTTACCCCATTCCCCATCCAGGTCGCTCCGAGCGGATAAGGAAACCCAAGCCATATTTTTACCGGTGTCATAGAAGTGGCTCGTTCTATCCGCCAACCCGATGGGGTTGGCAATCTTCGCCGGGCACTCGCCGCGACAATCCCCGCTAAAAGCGCCGGAACCAGCTGTAAGGAAAAGCGTCGCCCGGGCAATCCGTCGCATAGCGTGGCGGATTCATCTCGCGATGCGGCCGGACAGGGATGGCGCGCCCGTCCACTTTTCCGCAGCGCTCGCGCAGATATTTGATCAATTCCTCGGTCGCCGCCAGCTGCGCGCGCGTGGGTTGATCGCGATTAAAATCGCCCACCAGGCAGATGCCGAGTGAGATGTTATTCAAGTAATCGCTGTGGACGTGGCCGCCATTAATCTGGCGGCGCCAACGATCGCCCACTTCGATCTGGCCATCGCCCGACGAGCGTCCGTTCCCGACCACGAAATGGTAGGCCATCCCGTTCTGCATTCGGCGCACGTTGCGGTGGTAGTAATCGAACGCACGCGCACTTCCCTGCCGCGTGCCGCTGTTGTGCACGATGATGAACTTCCAGCGTGAGCGCGGCACCGGCGCGCGACGGATGGCATCGATGACGTTGCGGCTGAGATAGCGGTAGTTCCGTTCCCGCCCGCCACCGCCAAAGAGTCGCGACCAAAAACTGCGCTGCGGCGGAGGCGGCGGCTCGAAGCCCTTCTCTTCTTCCAAACCGGATTTCTGAATTGTGATATCGGCCGGCGGTAAATTACGCGGAGAGAGACTCTGTTCGGCCTTCGGCAACGCGGGACTCAAATCGGGCGTCGCCTGAGGTGTTGCGGCGCGCCGCGGCGGCTCGTCATCCTTCTCGACAGTCTTGGCCTTGCGAGGCGGCGAATCGTCAGAGTCCGTCTTCGGCTTCGCGCGACGCGGCGTGGCCTTGTCGTCATCGGCGCTGGTCGATTTCTTTTTTGTGCTCTTCTTCTTCTTCGAAGCCGCTTTTGGTTTGCCGCTCGGAGTCGGCGACCTGCGCGGTGTGGGCGAGGCGACCGTCCGCATCTCTTCGCGCGCTTTCAAAAACGCGTCGCGCTTCTTCTTATCCGCTTCGCTAATCTGCGCCTGTCCGATCGAAGCCAGGGCAAAGGCGAGCCAGAGCAGCGCGCACGTCCCCCCGATCCAGCCGACGCGGCTGCTCCACCGCGATTGAGGAAGGAAGCGTTTCAAGCGGGCTCGGGTTGGGCGGTGGCCGCGATCTCTTCCCGATTCGCCGCGCGTTCACGTTCGCGGCCGAGGATGGCATTTAATTTTCCGCCCAATAAAAGCAGCAGACAGGTCAGATACATCCAGGTCAGGAGCACGATAATGGAAGCGAGCGCCAGATAGGTGGGATTGTAGCGATCGTACTTGGTCACGTAATACTGGAAGAGCTTCGTCACGATGATCCAGCCGACGGCGAAGAGCACCGCGCCCGGAACGGCCTGCCGGACGGTGAAGTAATTTTCCGGCGTCAGCAGGTAGAGCCCGAGCGCTAGGATCACCAGCGCCACAGCCGTCAGCGGCAGATTGAGGAACGCCACCCAGGCCTGCAGCGGCACCGTGAGTTGGAAATTCACCTCCGCCACCCCGGCCAGCTTTTCGCCGAAGACCATCGCGTTAAAGCAAAACAAAATCGTGATCCCAAACCAGAACAGGAGGAAGAAGGAGATCACATACTTCGACCACCAATTCCGGTCCTCCGCCACGCCGTGGGTGCGGCTGAGCGCGTGCGAGATGGTGGAGATAAAGAGCGTGCCCAGCCAAAGCCCGAGCACGATTCCCACGTTCCCCAGCAGCCCGCTCGCGCCCGTGGTGACCACGTTGGCCACGGCCGCATCCAGGATATCCTGCACCTTCGGGTCCGGCGGGAGGAAGCTCTTCAAAATGGAAAACATCTGGTGCAGCTTCGCCGGGTCCGTCCCGAAGAGGCCGAGGAGGTGCCAGAGAAACAAGAGCCCCGGGGCGAGGGTGAAGAGAAATTGATACGCCATCTGGGCGGCGAGCCCGGTGGTATTATCCATCGCCGTCTCCCAGATCAAACGCCGTGTGACCCGGCCGACGAATTTGAGGCGTTTCATCTGCGGCCAGAGTTTACTTTGCCTCGCCTAAATATCCATTAGAACTCATTCCGTGATGGAAACGAAGCGCGCGAGACGGAAGCATCGGGGAGAATGCGCGCGTCGGCCCGGCCCCAGCACCCTCGCTCCACGCCCTAACGAGTTTTGAAAAAAATCCTCATCCTGACTGCCGCGTTCGGCGAAGGGCATAACAGCGCCGCGCGCGGACTGCGACAGGGACTCCTGCAGGAAGGCGGGCGCGATGTGCGGGTGGAATTGCACGACCTCTTTGCCGAGACCTACGGCGCCGCCAACACCTGGGCGCGCGAAATGTATCTCGGCCTCATCAATCAATGGCCGGAGACGTGGGGCACGGTCTATCGCTGGCTCGATCGGCAGGAAAAATTCGCGGGCGGCTTCCGCGTTTTTTTCACCCTCAAGAAACAGTTCCGTCGGCTGCTCGAGAGCTTCCAGCCCGACGTCATCGTCTCGGTTTATCCCGCCTACTCGCACATGCTCGATGAGATGCTCGGCCCGGTGGGACCCGGTCAACCACGCCGTGTCGTCGTGATCACCGACTCGCTTTCCGTGAACGCGATTTGGTATCAATGCAGCGCCGATTATTTCTTTCTGCCGAATTCGCGCAGCGCCGCCGTCCTTCACGCCGCCGGCCTTTCTCCCGAGAAAACGCGCACCTTCGGTTTCCCTGTCAGTCCGGAGTTTGCCGAGCCCGCCACCCCGCGGCCCGCGCCCACCGCGCACTCCGGCCGCGTCCTCTATCTTGTCAACGCGCGCCAGTCCGCCGCGTCCGAGCTCGTCCTTCGTCTGGCCGCGCTTCCGGGCGTGGATCTCACCGTCGCAGTGGGGCGCGATCGCCATCTTCGCCGATCCCTCGAAAGCATCCGCCGTCTCGCTTCGCGCCCATTTCAAATCGTCGGTTGGAGCGAAGAAATGCCGCGCCTCCTCCGCGCCAGCCATCTGCTCATCTCGAAGGCTGGAGGCGCCACCGTGCAGGAAGCGCTCGCCGCCGGATGCCCCATGATCGTGAACCACATCATCCCCGGCCAGGAAGAAGGAAACGCGCGTTTCCTCGTGGAAGCGCACGCGGGTGCGATCGCCATCTCGCACGCCGAAATCATCGCGACCGTCCAGGGGGTTTTCGCCGACAACGCAGCCCGCTGGCACGAGTGGTCCGCCAACGTGGGAGAGCTCAGCCGACCAGCCGCTTCGCTCGAGAGCGCGCGCTTTCTTCTTTCGCTTTAGACGATGCGCCGACCCCCGACATAGGTCTGCAAGACCTCCAGCTCGGGAGAAAGCACAACGAAGTCCGCCGCCGCGCCCACGCTCAACGTCCCTTTATTTTTCCACCCCAAAGTGCGCGCAGGATTCGCCGTCGCCATCCTGATCGCTTCGAACAAAGGCACGCCCACCTTGTGCACCATCGTCCGCACGAGATCGATCATCCGCGCTGCGCTTCCGGCTAAAGCCGAGCGATCCGCCAACCAGCAGGCTCCCTCCTCCACCACGCACTCCCGCCCTGCGAGCGTAAATGCTGCCCCTTCCGGTTGCCCCGCTCCCGCCGTGGCATCCGTCACCAGACAGATTCCCTCCGCGCCCTTCGCGCGATAGAGCATTTTCATCAGGGTGGTCGAAACGTGATGCCCATCTGCGATCAGCTCGCACATCATCTCCGGTTCACTGAGCGCAAACTCGAGCAGCCCCGCCACGCGCTCGCGTCCGCGTCGGCGCGCCGACGACATGCAATTAAACGTGTGCGTGCTGTGGCGCATCCCGCGCGCAAAGGCTGCCTGCGCGTCCTCCTCCCAGGCATCGCTGTGGCCACCACTCACCGCGATGCCCGCAGCGCGGAAGCGTTCGATCGCCTCGAGCGCGCCGGGCAATTCCGGCGCCAGGGTGACGCGTTTTATCACATCGGAAAACTCCAGCAGCTGCCCGACCATCTGCGGCTCGGGATCCCTCATCCACTCCGCCTGCTGTGCACCGGGCCGTGCGCGAGAAAGAAACGGTCCCTCCAAATGCACACCCGCGATCATCGGCATCGTCGCGCGGCAGCTCCGAACAGCTCGCAAGACCGCCAACACCTCCGCCCACGGCGCCGTCGCTGTGGTTAGAAGCAAAGACGTCGTCCCGCCCGTCGCGTGATAATCGCAGATGGTGCGGAACGCCTCCGGCGCACCCTCCATCGTATCCCGCCCGAGCGCGCCATGGAGATGAAGATCGATAAAGCCCGGCGCGAGATAATTCCCGTCCAGATCGATCGCCTCCGTCCCGTTCGCTTCGCCGGCTCGCCGAAGCTGCGCAATCTGGCCGGCCTCGCAGACCACATCCCCTTCCAGAATTCTATCGGGAAGAATCAGGCGCGCGTTCGTGAAGATCATTCCTTAATTCCTCGGGCCGCTCTCACGGCGCGCGCTCGGGGAAAAGCTCCAGCACTCCAGCCTCACTCGCTGCACAAATTCCGCGTTCCGTGATCAGCCCGCTCACCAATCGCCGCGGCGTCACATCGAAGCCATAATTCGCCGCCGCGCTCCCTTCCGGTGCCACCCGCACCTCCACCTGCCGCCCGTCCACCCAACCATCGGCAAACTTCACTTCCTCGGCGCCGCGCTCTTCGATCGGAATCTCCGCCAGGCCATCGCGCATCACCCAATCAAACGACGACGAAGGCAGCGCCACATAAAACGGCACCCCATTATCCTGCGCCGCCAGCGCCTTCAGATAGGTGCCGATCTTGTTCGCCACGTCACCCGTAAACGTGGTCCGGTCCGTTCCCACGATCACCAGATCCACCTGGCCGCGCTGCATGAGATGCCCGCCGGTATTATCAGCCACGATCGTGTGCGGCACGCCGTGCTCGCCCAGTTCCCAAGCGGTTAACTTCGAGCCCTGGCTGCGCGGTCGCGTTTCATCCACCCACACATGCACCGGCACCCCGCGATCGTGCGCCGCGTAGATCGGCGCCGTGGCCGAACCATGATCGACAAACGCGAGCCAGCCCGCGTTGCAATGCGTGAGCACATTCACTGGCGCTCGCCGCCTTTCCTCTCCGCGATCCGCTGGATTAACTCGAGGCCGTGCAGCCCGATTTGGCGGCAGTGTTCCGCATCTTCATCCGCGATCCGCTCTGCCGTCCTGCGCGCGATCTCGATCGGATCTCCTGCCTCCGTCCGCGCTGCCGTCAACTGCCGCTCGATCGCCCAGGCCAGATTCACCGCCGTCGGCCGCGTGGCCCGCAGCAGCTCACCGGCCGCGTTTGCGTCCATCCCGTTCAAGGCCGCCAGATACATCCCATACCCCGCGGCCGCGCCGATCAACCCCGCGCCGCGCACATGCATCTCGCGAATCGCCTCCGCCATTTGCTCGACCGTCTCGACATTCTCCACCACGAACCGGTGCGGCAACGCCCGCTGATCGATCAGCTGCACAACGCGCGGATCGTCCGGCTTCAGCCAGATGGTGCGGAAAGGTTGGCCAGCGACATTCATAACGATCTCCTACTCCTACTCGTAATCCTGCTCCTAATCCAATCGAACCTTCCGTGCCTCCGATTAAGAGCACGAGTAGGAGTATGAGCACGAGTAGTGAAGGCCGCCGTTTACAAATGGCCACCCTTCGCCATATTGCCCGTCCCCATGTCGATCCTGATCAATATTCTCCTCGTGGTCTTCGCCCTCGTAGCGTTGCTCATGATCCTGCTTATCCTGATGCAGCGTCCGAAAAGCGAAGGCCTCGGTGCCGCTTTCGGCGGTGGCGTCACGGACAACATCTTCGGCGCGCAGACCACCAACGTCCTGACCAAGATCACCGGTTGGATGGCGGGCCTTTTCTTTACCCTCACTTTTATTCTCTCGATGCTCTACGCCCGGCAATCGGGGAGCAGCGGGAATTTGCGTCAGGAATTAATGAAAGGCGAAGGCCCTACGGCCAACGCGCCCGCGAATATTCCAGCCGCTCTCCCGGCTGCGACGGCCGCTGTGGGTGCTCCCGGTTCGGTTACGAATCCGGCCCCTGGCCCAGACACGCCGGGGATTGCGCCCGCTGCTGATGTCCCGCCTGCTGATCTCGCGGTTGGCATTACGGCTCCGGCCGCGACCGCGGCACCTGCGAATGCCCCCGCGGTGGGGACCTCGCCCGCTTTGGAAGCTGCTCCCTCCGCCGCGCCAGCAGCTTCGGCTAAACCGTCTCCGTAAACTTCTCGCGCCTCGGGCGCAGATGGAAACGCAAGGGCCTGCGCGAGAAACGCGCAGCGCCGGTTAAACGCCGCTTGGGATACCTTCAGGCCGCGGACCGGCCTTCTCGTTCAACGCCGCCGTAAACTCCTGCAAGCTCGAAACAATCTGCGGAGCCTTCGTCAAAACGGTGCTGGCCAGCTTCTCGGAATAATCCGGGCGGCGCTGCGACATCTCGGAGAGAGCCATCATGACTGCGAGCGCATTATTGATCGAATGCTTGATCTCGCTGAATTTCTTCTGCAAGACGACCAGCTCTTCCTGCGAAATTGTACGCTCAGTGTCACTCATGATAGGGGCAAATTGGCTGGAGAAACGACCGGTTGACGCTTAACTGACAGGTTCGACTCTTGTCGTTCTCGATGCCTGCCGAAACTATCCAGATCAGCGGTGCGCGCCAGCACAATCTCAAGAATCTCCATGTGGCGATTCCGCGGGAAAAGCTGGTCGTCATCACCGGCTTAAGCGGCTCGGGAAAATCCTCGCTCGCCTTCGATACTCTCTACGCCGAAGGCCAGCGCCGTTACGTCGAAAGCCTTTCCGCTTATGCGCGGCAATTCCTCGACAAGATGGAGAAGCCGGACGTGGACTTCATCGAAGGCCTCTCCCCCGCGATCGCGATCGAGCAGCGCAGCGCCGGCGCCAACCCGCGTTCCACCATCGCCACCACCACGGAGATCTACGATTATCTCCGGGTCCTCTTCTCCGCCGTCGGCCAGCCGCACGACCCCGTCACCGGTCAGGCCATCCATCGGCAGACGCCGCAGCAGATCGTCGATCAGATCGTCGGTTTTGAACCGGAGACGAAAATCATCCTGCTCGCGCCCTTGGTCCGGAATGAAGTGGGCGAATTCCGCGACGTGATCGAGAAGGTAAAACGCGAGGGCTTTGTGCGCGTGCGCGTGGATGGCGAGATCTTCGAGTTGTCGGACCCGGAACCGATCCGGCTCAAGAAAACCGGACGGCACACGATCGAGGCGGTGGTGGATCGGCTCGTCATTCGCGATGGGATGCGGACCCGGCTGGCGGACTCCGTCGAGACCGCGCTGAAGTGGGGCGGGAATCGCCTGGTCGTGCTGCGCCAGGAAAAAAAGCCGAACGCCAAAGCGGAAGATGAATGGGAATCGCTCCGTTTTTCGACCGATTACGGCAACCCCGACACGAACTTCTCCCTCGGCGAACTCACGCCCGAAACACTTCTCGTTTAACAGCCACTTCGGTGCCTGCCCGTCGTGTCATGGGCTGGGCACGGAGATGGTGGTGGACCCGGAATTGATGATCTCCGATCCGGCGAAGTCGCTCGCGGATGGGGCGATCGTTCCCTGGCGGCGCGGGACGAAGCGGATGCAGGCGTATTACAAAACCTTGCAGACCGCGCTCGTCCGGCACTTCGGGATCGATGAGTTCCTCCCTTACAGCGATCTGCCGGAAAAATTCAAGACGGCGCTCATTCACGGCACCGGCGAGGAGCCGATCAAGATGAGCTACGGCATCGCGGGGAAGAGCGAGAAAAGCGCGAAGCCATTCGAAGGCTTGATCCCACAAATGCGGCGGCTCTATGAGGAAACGGAGAGCGAATTTACGCGCAACCGCATTCGCGGATTCATGACCCGCGTGCCGTGCCACACCTGCCACGGCGCGCGGCTCAAACCCGAGATTCTCGCTGTCACCATCCGCGGCGCAGAAAAAGGCACCGCGGAGCTGAACATCCACCAATTCTCCGAGCTCACGATCGAGCAGGCCGCCCACTTCATCGCCGGCCTCGCCTTGAATAATCAGCAACGCAAAATCGTGTCCGACGTCGTGCGCGAGATCGAAGCCCGCCTCCAGTTCCTCCTCGAAGTCGGGCTCGGTTACCTCGCGCTCAAACGCGAGAGCGGCACCCTCTCCGGCGGCGAAGCGCAACGCATTCGCCTCGCCACCCAGATCGGTTCCGGTCTGGCCGGCGTCCTTTACGTGCTCGACGAGCCGAGCATCGGCCTGCACCAGCGCGATAACGCCCGCCTCCTCGTCACGCTGCGGCGGCTGCGCGATCTCGGCAATTCCGTCATCGTGGTCGAGCACGACGAGGAGACGATTCGCGCGGCGGATTGGATCCTCGATCTCGGGCCCGGGGCCGGGCCGCGCGGAGGAGAGATCGTGGCCGAAGGTACGCTCGAGGAAGTGCTGCGCGCGGAACGTTCGCCAACCGCCGATTACCTTTCCGGTCGCGCCCGCATCGCCATTCCGAAACGCCGCGTCGCTCCGCGCACTCCGCCCGGTTCCACCGAAGGCTGGCTCACCCTCCGCGACGCGACGGAGAACAATCTCAAGAACGTCACCGCCGCGTTTCCGCTCGGCTGTTTCACCTGCGTGACCGGCGTCTCCGGCAGCGGCAAATCCACCCTCGTGGACGACACCCTGCGTCGCGCGCTTTTCCGCCATTTTTATAATTCAAAAGACAAGCCCGGCGCCCACGGTCGGCTGCTGGGCCTCGATCATCTCGACAAAGCGATCGTGATCGATCAAACCGCGATCGGCCGCACCCCGCGCTCGAATCCCATCACCTACACCGGCGCGTTCACGCCCATGCGCGAGCTCTTCAGCCAGCTCCCGAGCGCGCGCGTGCGCGGCTACGATGCCGGGCGTTTCAGCTTCAATGTCAAAGGAGGCCGCTGCGAGAATTGCGAAGGCGGCGGCTTGATCAAGATCGAGATGCACTTTCTCCCGGACGTCTATGTGGAGTGCGAGATCTGCCACGGCCAGCGTTACAACCGCGAGACGCTCGAGATTACTTACAAAGGAAAAAACATCGCCGATGTCCTGAACCTCACCGTCGATGAGGCCGCGCGTTTCTTCCGCGCGGTGCCCGCGATCGCCGACCGCCTGACCGCGCTCGCTCGATGTGGGGCTCGGCTATCTCCAGCTCGGGCAAGCGGGCACCACCCTCTCCGGCGGCGAGGCGCAACGCGTGAAACTGGCCACTGAGCTGGCCAAGAAAGCGACCGGCCGCACCATCTACATCCTCGACGAGCCGACGACGGGCCTTCACTTTGCGGATATCGAGAAGTTGCTCCAGGTGCTGATGAAACTGCGCGACGCCGGCAACACCCTGATCGTGATCGAGCATAATCTGGAGATGATTAAGTGCGCCGATTGGGTTCTCGACCTCGGGCCGGAAGGCGGAAAAGGCGGCGGGACGATCGTGGGCGCGGGGCCTCCGGAGAAGATTGCGAAGCTGGCGAATAGCTACACGGGGCAGTATCTGCGACCGCTGTTGGAGGCGCGATGAAAACGTCGAACGCTCAACGTCCAACATCCAACATCGAACGAAATCCACTCGTGCTCGTGCTCATACTCGTGCTCGTGCTCGCTCCCCGTCTTCACGCCGCACCGCCGCCGCTTGATCCCGCGGCCGAGCTGCAAAACGCGCTGCGACCAATGCAGGAGGGCATCCCGGAAGTGGCCGTCGTCCGTCTGCGCAACCTCCTCACCAGTAATGTCGCCCTGCCCGATCGGGCGGAAGTGGTAACGAAACTGGGCGAGGCTTTGGTCGCAGCTGGCAACTCGGAGGAAGCGCTCGTGGTCCTCGACGATTCGCTGATCAGCGGTCGGGCGTTCACCAACTTTCTGCGCGGTCAGGCGCTGGCTGCGCTCGCGCGTTGGGCGGAAGCGCTGGCCGCTTATCAGAAAAGCGCGGGCGATCCTCATGCGCCCTTTTATGCCGAAGCGCTTTACGGTCAGGCGGAAGCTTTCCGCGCGCTCGATCGCAACGATGAGGCGCTCGCCACCTTGCGCATGCTCGAGCGGGATGGACGCTGGAAAACCCGCGCGCGCCTCTTGATGGCGGAGCTGCTTTTGCGGAAACGCGACGAGGCGGGCGCGAGCCGGATCGTCCAATCCACTGCTCCCGCCGCTCTGCCCGAAAAGAAAGAGCGCCGCCTTTTGCGCGGACGAATCGAGGCGCGCCAGAATCGTGATAACGCGATCGATCTCTACGATTCCGTCCTGAAAAATCCCACCGGCGCCACCCATTCGGTCCTCATCGCCTCGCTCTTCGCAATCGCAGAAGCGCATCGCCAATCGCACACGCCGGAAGCGGGCGATAATTTTCTCGAAGAGTTTATCGAGCGTCACCCTGCCGATCCGGCCTTGCCCGCGCTCTTCGCCAAGCTCGATCAGCTCTACGCCGCCGCCGAGCGGAAACCTTCCGGCCAGGAACTGCGCCGCTGGAGTAACGATCCCGCGCAACCTCGGCGCGCGCTGGCCCTTTGGTATCTCGCGCGGCACGAGTTGCGGCAGGATCGCCGCGAGGAAGCGCGCGCCCTCTTTACGCAACTGCGCCAATCGCCGCCCGCCCTCCCCGTTTTGGCCGAAGCGTTTTTGGAAGCGGCGCAGATGGAGCTGGCGGATGGACGCAATGAAGACGCGCGAGCTATTCTCGAGCAGGCGCGCAATTTGCAACCGCCGGCCGAATTGCGCGGCCGAATCGAGATGGCGCTGGGAACGAGCGACTACGCCTCCGCCCGTTACGCGGAAGCGGGCCAAACGTTTCGCCAGCTCGCGCAATCCTCCTCGCCGCTGACGCAGGATGCATTCTATAACGCCACTCTCGCGTGGATGGGGGCAGGCGATGAGACCAAGGTGGATGCGGCGCTGAAAGACGCGCCCCAACGCGGGCTGGACGAAAACGCGCGCGGCAATCTGCAACTCGAAGCGGCGCTGCTGGCTGCTTCGCGGAAGGACGCGAAAGCCGCCGAGCTGCTGCGCGCTTTCGTGAACGCGTTCCCACAGCACCCTCGAATCTCGGAGGCACATGTCGCATTGGCGGAGTGGGCCTTCCACGCCGCGCCTCCGCAGTTGAAAGAAGCGCGCGAGGCTTTGGAGCGCGCATCGGCAAGCCAGCCCACCGCCGCCGCGGTGGAGCGCGGGGATTATCTCCGAATTTGGCTGGAGGACGCAGCCACTGAGCCTAACGAGGAGAACGTGATTCGCCTGGCGCAGAATTTTCTGCGCGAGCACCAACGCTCAACCGCCGCGCCGGAAGTGCGCTTGAAGCTGGCGGAAATCCATTATCGCCGCGGGGACTTCGCCAGCGCACAGACGGAATTTGAGACTCTGGCGCGCGCCAATCCCAGTGCACCCGTGACGGAGAGCGCGCTCTTCTTTGCCGCGAAATCCGCTCAGCAAAGTATGAGCCCGGAAGCGCTCGACCGCGCTCTGCTTTTGTTCGATGAGGTGGTGAAGAAGGAAGGCGCGCTGAAGTGGGCGGCACGAAACGAGCAGGCCGCGATCGAGCGGAAGCTGGGGAAACCGAAGGACGCCACCACCCTTTACGAAGAGGTCTTGCAGGGCGAGGCGCCGCTGCCGGAGAAACGCGAGGCGCTTTGCGCGAAGGCCGATATTCTTTACGAGCTCGGTGCGACCGATCCGGAAAATTATGTGCGGGCGATCGCTCTCTACACGGAGTTGGCGGAGCAGCCGGAGGTATCCGCGCATTGGCGCGATCAAGCGCTCTTCAAAAAAGGGATGTCGCTGGAGAAACTGAAGAAGCCCGCGGAAGCGCTTGAGACTTACTACCGCATCATCGCGGATGAAACGCGGACGGAACAGCCCCGGGAATTTTTCTGGTATTACAAAGCTGGCTTCAATGCCGCGCGCTTGCTGGAAGACGATAAAAAATGGCAGCCAGCCGCGGTCGTTTACGAGAAGCTCGCCTTTGCCGGCGGCACCCGGAGCGAGGAAGCGAAATCACGCCTCAACCAACTTCGGCTCGAGCACTTTCTCTGGGAGAAATAACTAAGGCGCCGGTGGCGGCGGTCGGAAGGTAGGGTCGATGCGCCGCGCTTCCGCAAGGGTGCGGTTGGCGTTTGCCTTATCGCCCGCCTCCCATTTCTCGCGGGCGGATCGGACGAATAGTGAGGCCACCATGCGATCGACTTCCGGCGCCGGCACCGCCACAGCCGCCGCCAGGCGAAGCCGATGCTCGGCGCGGGCGAAGTCGTTCGCGAGGAGTTGTCGTCGACCCGCCTTGAAATTATCGAGCGAGAGAAGTGCCGGATCGCTGGGCGTGCGCGAGACGAACCAGGTGGAAAGCGCGACGGCGGCGAGAGCAAAGGCAAGCGGACGCCAGGCGCGCCAGGACGTGGCCCGATCCCAGAGTTCCACCAGGAAGAAGCTTCCGAGCAGCAGTAACGCAGGCGCAACCGGAAGCCGGTAACGCTCGTTCACAAACGCCGGCAGAAGCGCGATCATCTGCAGCGCGATCGCGGCTAAAATCCAGCGCGCCTTCCGATACCGAAAAGCGAAGAGCGCTCCCGGCAATCCGAGCGCAGCGACCAGGCCAAAATGGAGACCCGGCAGAACGATACCGGCATCGCGCAGCGCGGTGATCATGCCTAAATCGTCGTAGCGAAAGTGGCTCCAGAAGTTCTTCAATTTCAGGCCGAGGAGCGCGAGCCAATCGAGCGGCTCCGCCGCGATGTAGGCGGAGGCTTTCGCGGACCAATATTTCGAAACCGCGGAGCGCGGCAGCGCGTGGCCGGCCGCCTGTTCCGCGATGCGAATGGACTCGGAAAGAAGCAACGCCTGATCGCTTGGGAAGTTCGGTTGGAATCTTCGGATAACCCACCGCACCGGGATTATTCCCGATCCAAAAATTCAGACCGCCATGCGCGGAGATGAAGACCGGGTCGCGAGCGACAAAGGCGTTATGCGTCCAGGCTGGCGCGGTGCCGAGGATCACTCCGGCTGATACGGCGAAGAGTGCGAGATGGCGGCGATGGATGAGCACCGCTGCGATCAGGAGGACGAAAAGAAACAAGACCGCGGCCGCAATTAACGAAACCAAACCGAGCAGCGCTGCGATGCCGAACCACTCGGCTGGCGACGCCGCTTTGCTCCGGCGCAGAATCCACCAGACCCCAAACCACCAGGCCGCCGTTACGATGGAGGTGGGAATGATGAGCCCGCAATACGCCGCCGCCGGCACGTAAAAGGCCCAGCCAACGGCCGCGAGCAGCCCAATCACAATCCGGGCGCGCGGTCGCTCAGCGAAAACGTGGATGGCGATTTGAAAGATGAGGAGCGCGGTCGCTGCATCGAGGAGCGCCTGGAGGAGACCGACCCAAAATGGCTGAAAGCCGGCAAGCGCGAAGATGCCGCCGAGCAGATAAGCGTAAAGCGGCTGGCCATAAAAAGCGTGGAAGTCCGTCCATTCGCCGCCGGCGATGCGGCGTCCCCAATCGGCGTAAAACTTCATGTCGCTCGTGACAGGGAGTCCGTAGGGCGAATCGGAAAGCTGGAGGAGCGCAAGCAGCCGCACCAGGAGCGTGACGGCGAAAGCCGCGACGGCAAAAGCGTGGCGGCGAAGGAACGAGGGAGTCATGCCGGGGCGCCAGCTTCTCGCTGGCGATGCGCCGAGTGCAAGCTGGAAGCTTGCGCGATCTTCCCGCTCAAGCCGAGGCGCGGGCTTTCAGGCGTTTCGCCGTTTCCAGCGCCTGTTCTGCCTGCTCCGTCCGGCCCATTTGCCGGAGCACTTCCGAGTAAAGAAGATACTGGCTGGGCTCGTCGGGCTGACGGGAAACCGCGCGTTCCTGCGTGAGCAAAGCGGCTGGCAGATTTTTCGACATCAACTCCAGCCGCGTCATGAAATTAAGCGCTTCCGTCTCACGAATATCGAGACGGCAGGCATGCTTGAGCGCAGCGAGGGCGCCGGGGACATCGTTGTTCTGAGCCTTCAGCTTTCCGAGCGCCAGATACGCGCGGTAATCCCACCAATTATCCTGGGCGAATTTCTCGACCAGAGGGATCGCGACCTTCGGGCCCTGCTGCTGCCGCAAAATCTCGCTCTGCAAACGCACCAGCGGCCAGGCTTCAGGATTCAGCTTCTGCGCTTCCACGAGCACGACGAGCGCTGCGTCCCAACGCTTGTCTTCGAAATTCTTCAGCGCCAATTGGAACGACGCCACCCAATTGCGCGGCGAGGGATCGTTCTTCGCCGGCACGGCTGCGGTCTCCACCAGCAGACGATCTCCTTGTTCCATCTTGCCCATCGCGATGAGAGTGGAAGCGAGGTGACTTTTCGCGAGAGAGTAATCGGGCCAGGCGGCGAGAGTCCGTTCCAAAAGCTGGCAGGCTTCGACGAAGCGCCCGTCTCTTTTGTAGACGATCGCCAGGTTTAAACCCAGCCGAGGGCTCCATCCTGCGGCGGCCATCGTGCGCTCGTAGAAAACTTGTTCGTTCAACCAATCACTGCTCCGCACCGCGCTGCGAGCGCTCAAGGCGACCGCCGCGAAAACTCCGCAGGCGACCGCCACGCGATAGGTATTTTGCTGCAGCTCCAGCAACCAGCCCACGGCAAAGAGCAGCAGGCCGACCAGCGGAAGATAAAGCCAATGCTCGGCTGAGGTCGCGTTCAACTGGATGAGATTCGAAACCGGCAGGAAACCGACCACAAACCAGAGCGCGCCGAAGCAGCGCAACTTCCGCCCTTCCCCGCGCTTCATCGCGCCGAAAAGGAGACCCACGCTGGTGATGAGTCCCAGAACTGTCAGATGATTAAAGGCGAACTGATCCCGCCAGCCTGCGTTTGCTTGATACATCCGGCGCTCGTCCACTCCGCGCTCCATGTGCAAGCCTGTCGGCAAAACTGTGAGGCGAGCATAATCGCCCAACGCTTTCAGCATGAGTCCGGTGCGAGCCACGGCAGACCAACCGACCTTCGGGGTCTGGGCAGGTCGCGGCGCCGGGAGGGTGCGCAAGCCGGCATACGCAGCGACCATTAACAGGCAGGCTGCCACGGCCACGGCTTTGTGCGTGCGCGACAGATCACGTGTGAAAAAGAGAAGATGAATGAGAAACAGCGCCGCCCAGATGCACGCGATCTCTCGCGCGCACATCCCAAGCAAAAGGAGGCCTGCCGCCGCCATGTAACCAAAGCTCCGCCAGGCCGGATGCCGAAAACCCCGCGCGCGCAGATACATGAGCCAGGCGCCGCAAGAGAAAACAAAGGCAAGGCTATCGGCGCGCCCGGAGATGTAATCGACCGCGGCGCTATGCACGGGATGCACGACCCAAAGCAACGCGACGAGGAACGCGACCGTCGCGCCATATCTCTGCCCACGCTCAGTGTTCGCCAACCCCGGCAGCAATCTCTTTAAGAGGAGATAGAGCAGGATCGACGCGCCCGCATGCCAGAGAACGTTCGAAAGATGGTAACCGTAGAGTTCCCCGTTCCAGAGAAGGTAATCCACCATGTAGGACAGGTTCTGGACCGGTCGGTAATGAGTGGAGAGTGAGTCGAGAAAGAGATAATGCCGGAAAATTTCCCAAGAGAAGATGGGACTGCGGAAGAAAGGATTTTCGCGGACGAGGTAGTTATCATCCCAGATCAGTTGCCCCTGGAGGCTTGGGAGATGGATGACAATCGCCGCCGTCAGAAGGATGGCCACACGCAGCCACGTTTTCTGCAGGAGAGCGAAGAGGCGCTTCCCAGCCGACGGGGAGGAGGATTCGATCGTGACCCCGGTTGTCGGCATTGCTGCGGGAGAATTTAGGAAGCTTCGAGAGGAAGGGTGTTTCGGCTGATGGCGCTTTTACCAAGCTCGCAGCTCAAGGCCTGCCACTCCCGCCGGAGCGGGAGTGACAGGAGAATGAACCGCGGATCTTAGTAGTAAGGAGCCCAGAAGGTCGTGTTCGCGACGTCCGAGAAGTCGGCGAATGCAGTTCCGACGCTCTTCACGCTTGGGAGCGTGTCCACAACCTGCGCAGGGTAGGTGTAAGTCCCGTTGGCAGCCGTGTTGAAGAGGACCGTTCCTGGCTTCATGTAGGCAGTCCAATCGGCGACCGCAACCGCGTTGCCTTTGACCTTGTTGTTCTCGATCGCGTACTGGTCGACAGCGGAATCGATCAAACGGAGATCGTTCAGGATGCGGGTAGCCTGCGAGCGTTTACGGGCACGGAGGAATCCGGGGACCGCGATAGCTGCGAGGAGGGCGATGATCGCCACGACGATCATGATTTCCACGAGGGTAAAACCCCCACGGCGTTGGCTAATTTTGTTTAACATGCTGTTTGCTTTCTGTTGGTCTATTTGTTGTTTGATTGCGTCCGGGATTGCTCCTGGAGGTCCCTTCCTTAAAGCAACGTTGATGCCAACTGCGCGCCGTTCGCTAAAATTTCCAGAACTCATGCTTCCCCGCGGCGGACCCTCGCCGGCGCTGAGGCAGCTCTAATGACGACCAATCGCACCGCCGCTCGCTGGTCGTTTCGATCGATTCCTCCCAGCGGCTACGTCTTTCTCGCGGCTTTCATCCTTCGGCTCGTGGTGCTGGTGCGCCTGACCGATTCTCCTCTCTTCCTGCCCACGCGGGGCGACATGCATTTCTATGACGAATGGGCGCAGCGCATTCTTAAGGGGCAATTCACGGAGCACCTGGCTTTCTACGGGCTTCCCCTCTACGCCTACCTCCTGGCGGGGATCTACGCGGTCTTCGGCTACGGCCCATTTCTCCCGGGGCTTTTACAAGCAGGTCTCGATGCAGGGACCGCCGCCCTCATCTACAAAATAGGCGAGCGCGTTTTTCTGAGTTCTTCGCAAGTGGCGAGCGTTCAGCCAGTTTCTCGCACTTTTGAGAATCAAGCACGCTGGATCGCGATCGCCGCTGCGGCTGGGTGGGTCTTCTTCGTCCCCGCGCAGGCCTATTCGGTTATCTTAATGCCCACCGCCTGGCTGGTTTTCGCCTTTTGGTTCGTCCTTTGGCAGATCGTGAGGACGAGCGACGCGCCTACGCCGCTTCGTTCCTTCGCTCCTCGGGACCTTGGTGGGTGTGACCGCGATGGGGATCGCCACCATCCTGTTCACCCTTCCGTTACTGGCGGCTGCAATCCTCTACCGCCCCAAAGCGCTGCCGCAAAAGCTCGCCGCGCTCGCGCTCTTGTTCGTCGGCGTCGGCCTCGGCACTGCCCCTGCCTGGCTGCACAATACCCTCGTGGCGCGCGATCCCGTTTTCCTCTCCGCGCACAGCGGGGTGAACTTCTGGATCGGTAATAACCCAGCAGCGACCGGTTACCCCAGTTTCCCGGCCGGATTGCGCGCCGGCCAAAAAGAGATGCTGGCCGATTCCATCGCCAGCGCGGAGGCCGCCGCAGGCCGACCGCTAAAGCGCTCCGAGGTTTCCGCCTATTGGTCCGCCAAAGCCAGGCAGTCTATCGCTGAGAATCCCGCCGCCTGGTCGGGCCTGCTCTGGAAAAAGGTGTCCAACTTTTGGAACGCCTTCCAATACGACGACGTGGGTGTTTTGACGAGTATGCGAGAGCAGAACGTCACTCTGCCAGGCATCCGCTTCGGCTTCATCGCAGCCCTCGCCCTTCCCGGAATGGTCATCGCCGCAGCGACCTTTCCCGCCTCGCGTTGGATCATGGCGGCCGTCTTCCTCCACTTGCTATCCCTCCTGAGTGTCTTCATCACCGAGCGCTACCGGCTCGCCGCCGTGCCAGGGTTGCTCCTGTTCGGCAGCTTTCTGCTTTGGAAAATTTGGATGCTCGCAGCCTGCCGACGCGTTGGCCCGCTTCTTGGCGTTCTCGGCGCGCTCGCTGCCTCGACCTGGTTCGTCACCTTGCCCAGAAACGATCCCGGCCCGTGGGCGCTCGATGCCTACAATTCCGGAGTCCACGCTTTGGAAGCTCGCGACCCAGCGCTCGCCCGACGCCGCCTGGAATTAGCCGACGCTTACGTCCCGGAAAATCCCGAGGTGATCTTCGCGTTGGGGAATGTCGACCTGGCACAAGGGGATCGCGCATCAGCCGCAGCGCGCTACCACCAGACTCTCACACTCAACCCCCGACACGAAGGAGCACTGAACAATCTCGGCGTGATGGCACTCGAGGATTCCCAATGGGAAGCCGCGCGAAGTTTTCTCCAACGCGCGGTCGCGATCGACCCGACCAAGGCGAAGACACGCTTTCTCCTCGCGCAATGTCTACTCGAGACAGGCGCGCCGGGACCGGCTCTCACAGAGGCCGAGGCAGCTCTCGCGCTCGAACCCGCCCGCCCGGAATTCCTGCGCTTGCGAGAGCGAATCCTGCAAACCTTCCAGCCATGATCGGGATTGCTGTTTGAAAGTCCTGCCCATCCAGTCCCTACTCGTCAAATGAACGCCGCCCGGCCCAGTCCTTCCCTTCCCGTCCAGGCGTCCGCCGCGCCTGCTCGCGGCCTTATCCTCGCCGCTTTTCTGCTTCTCTTCGCCTTCGGGGTTGGGCTCCGCCTCTATCCCTCCGCGGGCTTCACCGGCATCGGTTACGACGAGCATCTTTATCAGGGCTATGTGAACCAGCTGGTTCAGCACGGCCTCACCGCTTACCCAGACATCGCTGAGCAATACGTCGCCCGACAACAAAGCCTGCCGGGCGCCATTCTTCCGCCGACGCGCTTCCTCTACATCTTCAGCGCTTATCTTTGGCATCAGGCGACCGGAGCAGAGTCGCTCGCGGCCCTGCACCACGTCTCCGCACTTTTCAGCATCCTGTCGTTGCTCCTCGCGGCCGTCTTCGCCTTTCGCCTGGGAGGCTGGAAAATCAGCCTCGCGGTTCTCGCGCTGGTCGGTTGCTCGCCGCTGGGGATTCACATGGCGCAGCACGCCTTGATCGACGGTGTATTCGCCTTTTGGGCCACGCTCTGCCTTTGGTTACTCTGGGAAAATCTGCGGCGCCCAAACTCCCTGCCGTTCCTCGCCGCCTTCGGCTTCAGCCTCGCCTTGCTAGTGCTGACAAAGGAGAACGCGATGTTCGCGTTTCTCGGTTTGCTCGGGATTTTATTCGCGAATATTTGGCTGCGCTTTGGAACCGTGACCAAGGCTTTGTTAGGGACCATTGTCCTCGGACCGTTGCTGGGGGTAGTGACCCTTGTCTTTCTCTGCGGCAGCGCGGACACCTTCATCCAGACGTATCTGCTGCTCGTCAGCAAAGCCTCGGTCTTGCCTTATGCGATCGCGACCGGGGACGGCCCGTGGCATCGCTACCTGGTGGATTTGCTTATCGCGAGCCCGCTCATCCTTCTTCTGGCTTGGGGCCGGGTGTTCAAATTGCAACTAGCCGAGAAAACGTCGCTCTATCTCCTCGTTTTCATCGGCAGCACCTACCTCATCATGTGCAACGTCCGCTACGGGATGAACCTGCGCTACGCCACCATTTGGGATATGCCGCTGCGGTATCTTGCCGTGCTTTCAATCCACGATATCGCCCGCCATTTCCGGAAACGAGGACCGCTCATCACCGTCGGCGCGATCATTTTTCTCTGCGCGATCGATCTGCGGCAATACCACATCTTCTTCGTGGAGCACGACCTCTACGAGCTGGTCACAAGTGGATTGCTCCGCGCCCTCAAGATCCTGAAGTAGACCTACGCGGCCACTTCGAGCAGGGCTGCGCGCAGAGCGGTGCTGGTTTCCACCGTCTCGCCCAGCAAATTATGAATCGTCGGCTTCGCTTCCGCGCGGACGTAGATTTGGTAGGAGAAGAGTCCGCGGCTGAAGTGGATCAGCGCCTGGTTTAACCGGAGCAAGGTGCGGGAGACAAAGTTCATCCCGAGCGCCTTCGGCACCGGTGCGGGAATCCCGCGCATCTCGAGCACGTTATAGCCGGATTGCTCCAGCAACGCGCGCATCGAGCGGAAGGTGAAGAGGCGGGTATGGGTCGCGTCCAAAATGCCTTTCTTCCCATAGTTGAACTGACCGAAGAGCAGCATCAATCGAGTCACGACAAATCCGATGTTCGCCGTGGTGAGGATGACTTCCGGGCGTTTGCACGCCGCCGCGAAGCGCAACTCATCCATGAAGACTTCGGGCTCTTTCAAATGCTCGATGATATCGAGCATAAGAATCTGATCGTAGCCCGAGACGTTCACCGGGAATTCTTTGCGATCGAGATTCCAACGGATGAAATCGATCTGACCAGGCATCGGTGACACATCGGGGATGTATTGATCCATGCCGGTGACGCGGCAGCCTTTGCTCGCCAGTTCCTGCGCCACCAAACCCTGCCCGCAGCCGATATCCAGGATGTGCCCATCCGGTCGCGCAGCGTCGATCGCAGCGGTGTGCGACGAAGCAAAGCCAAGCTTGAGATCGTAATTTTCTTCCGGTGCGTGCAGATCGAATTTCCGATCGAAAAGCAGATTCGCCCCGTGGAACTTCGCCCGCAGCATCGTCTTGAAGACGTCCCACGCGTATTTCATCCCGTTCACGTGGCAAATCTCGTCCCCGTAATAGGTGGGGATCGGGAGTTCGGCGATGCGCAGGTTTTTCAGGACCAACTGAATGATGATCTCAGTGTCGAAATGGAAGTCGTTCGTGTTTTTCTCAAACGGGATCTGCGCCAGCGCCGCGGTGGAATAAAGCCGGTAACCGGAGTGGAACTCAGAGAGCTGCGTGCCGAGCATGCGATTCTGGAAAGCGGTCAAAACCTGGTTGCCGATCCATTTGTAGGCCGGCATTCCACCCGCACGCGCCGCGCGTTTATCGATCATCCGGGAACCGAAAACCGCGTCGGCCTTCCCGGAGACGAGCGGCGCGAGCAAGGCGGGCAACTTCTCCGGTGCGTATTGCCCGTCGCCATGGACCAGCGCGACGAAGTCGAACCCGTGATCGATCGCGTAGCGATACCCCAGCTTCTGGTTCCCGCCGTAGCCCTGGTTTTCCGGCGTGCGCAGGATGGTGATCTTCAACCCTGCGATGCGTTGTTCCCATTTCAGACCCGTCGCGAAAGTGTCGTCTCTCGAGGAGTCGTCGATGACCAGCACTTCCACGTCCCGGGTATGCAGGCTGGTCGGAATCCGACAGAGGACCTTCTCGATCGTGGACTCAGCATTATAAGCGACCACGAAAATGAGCAGACGTTTCCCCGCGAGGTCGATCCGATCCGTAGGAAAAGAGACAATGTCATCCGGCCGCATCCACTCTTGGAAAGCTAGAATTGCGCCAGTCGCCCCGCCAGGTTTACGCAGACCGGCTCGCATTTTCCCGAGGAGGACTGCCGCTGTCGCAAATCAACCAGGAGGCTGGCCTGCGCTTTTCCGACCCAGGAGGACGTAAGGGCCATACTCTCCCCGCACCTCGAAGTCCGCTCGCACGACTTCGTTCGGCGCGCTCGACCCGAACTCCGTCGACCGATTCGGCTCCTGCCAGGAATCCCAGGAGCGGTTCAGGACCAGCCAGTCTGCACTGCGCACGTCGGCCGCGAGGCGCGAGCCGGGCCGGTTGGCCGAAAACGGATTCATCTCCAGGAAATAGGTGGCAGGCACCAACTGCGGAAACAGGTGGTAGATGAAGGTATCGTTGTAGTTTGTCTTACGGAGATCGCCCGGCCCGACGAAAAGCCGTTCGCCCTTTTTCGACAGCGCGGAAAGATGATCAAACAGTTTCTGCGCTGCCAGATCCGGTCGCTGCGGGAAAGTGCGATCGCCGTTGGAAAGAAAAAATGGCCCGCTCGGCGCGATGGTAAACGCTGCCACGAAATACCTCGGCACCACCCTGGCCGTCTCCGGCGTAACCCAGATCACAAGCGCGACGACCGACGCCAGCGCGAACCCCGGCGAGCCCAGCCAGCGAGGCGCGTTTCCCGCGCGAGCCAACACCATCACGGAGAGCGGAAGCAAAGCGATCGAGAGGAACCCCACAAAGAGGAAGTGGACGATGTCGAGACGCTGCGTGGCCTGGAAGCTCAGACCCAAGGAAAAAAGCGCGCACGCCAGGAGAAGCCAGCTCCCTGGTTGAGCCTTCCCTTTGCGAAACATCACCCAGCCCGCGACCAGATTGAGGACGCACGCCCCAAAATGGAGGACAAGAAGGGTGAGCAATCGGGCGTCCGCCAACGCCAGCGGTAAACGTCGGCCTGGGTTGCAATAGACCACCGGGAAAAGAAACAGGTTATTGAACACCTCCACCGGTCCCGCAAAAAGCGTGAGGCCAGCCAGCGGAACCAACCCCGCTCCAACTCCAGCCAGGCAGTGCCACCGGCCTGCCCATGAAGCGCGGCCCAGAAGCACCAGGCCGGCCAGGACGATGGCCGGCCCGACATCAGGCCGAAACAAGAGGGCCAGTCCGGCGAAAAGTCCGCTGAAGAAATATCGCCCTTTGGTTTCGCCCGTGCTCGCGATCCAGAGTGCAATCAGACCGCAAGCAAGCGCACCCATCCAGGCGAAGGCCGGAAGTTGCAGGGGCAACAGGAGCGCGCCCGCCAGAAGCATGGTGCCAGTGGCGAGAAGAGCGCCCCATCGCCGCACGATTCCAAAAAGGGCGAGCAGTATCGCTACTCGGTAGAGAAGGCCGACTGCCCGCTCGACCATGATATCGGGGCCAAAAATGGAAAACGCGGCTGAAAGCACCCAAAGATTCGCCGGACCATAAAAGGTCTCAAAATCTCGATAGGGCACCTGTCCTTGTAAGATCAACTCCGGATAGACGAGCAGCGTGCCTTCATCCATCGGCAAAGCCGGGCTCTCGAACATCGGCCAAAACGCCACCAGAAGCGTGAGCAACACCAGCAGCGGCGGCACGAACGAGGTCAGACGCGAAGTGGACTCGCTCATTTTGCGCACCACATCAGTCGTGTCATCGGCGGTTTCCGGAACGAGAGATGAGGACACGGCAAGGGACATCCACCATCAGTCAGCGGTTGTCGTGCCATCCTGCCACGCCGCTGGGAGGACGGCGTTTTAGGCGCAGGCGCTTACCGTCCGTTCTTACCGCTCGCCCCACCTTTGCCCAGCACAGCGTCCGCCGTCGCGAGCAACGCCCGATCCGCATTTCCGCTCAGGTCCGCGAGGAAGGTGCGGATGCGGCGGAAAGATTGGTTCAGGAACAGCTCCGCCGCTTGCTGACTGCCGGCCGGGGTCGAGCCGTTCTGGCCGATGCCTTGCAACTCGGAGTCCAGCCGGCTGATGACGCACGCAGACGCGAACATTTCCATCGCCGCATTCGCGATGCGCTCCTGGATGAGCTGCATGTCCATGATCGGCTCGCGATGCGTGATGAGCATGCGATTGACCGCAAGATTGAACTTCCAGATCAAGCGCCCGAGCTCGCTCGCGCGATTGCGCAGGCTGTCGCTCTTCACCGGCACGCCGGGGACTTTCACGGCGGCGCCGAGACGGTTCATGCCCGCGCCGAGCGCCTTCATCCGATCCTGCCGCCACGGCTTCAGCATGGTGTCGAGGATTTCCTTAAATTCCATGCCCGGCCCGCGCATCCCGACGAGGGCGATGAAGGACGTGAGCACTTCGTTGCTGCCTTCGCCGATCTGATTGATGCGCGCGTCGCGCAGCATGCGCTCGAGCGGCGAGTCGTTGAAGTAAGCGCCGCCGCCGTGGATTTGGAAGGTGTCATTGACCGCTTCCCAGAGGCGCTCAGTCGTAAACACCTTCAGCATCGCTGTCTCCAGCATGTAATCCTCGAGCCCGCGATCGATCAGCGATGCGGTCACCGCCGTCATCGCTTCCATCGCGTAGACATCGGCCGCCATCCGTCCGATTTTCTTCTTCACCAGATCGAATTCGCCGAGCGTTTTCTTAAACTGCCGACGCGTGTTCGCATGTTCCACCGCCATCCGAAGGCAGGTCTTGGCTGCGCCGGTGCAACAGGCGCCGAAAGTCGTGCGACCGAAATCGAGCACCGTGAGCGCGACCTTCAGGCCCTTGCCCATTTTGCCGAGAACGTTCTCCTTCGGCACTTTCATGTTCTTCATCGCGAAGCGCCCGGTGGCGGTGCCACGAATCCCGAGCTTCGGCATGCGCGGCTCCAGCATCTCGAAGCCCTCCATATCTGGCGTAACCAGAAAGGCGGTGATCGTCGTCTTGTCGCTGCCGGGGACCGGCGTCCGCGCCATCACCGTCAGCACCTGAGCGATCGCTGCGTTCGTGATGTAACGCTTCTCACCATTCAAAACGAAATGCGAACCGTCGGCGCTCGGCGTGGCAGTCGTCTGCACATTCGCCGCATCCGAGCCAGCCTCGCGCTCCGTCAGCGCGAAGGCAGCCAGTTGCTCACCGCTCACGAGCGGCGGGAGCCACTTCTGCTTCTGTTCCGCCGTTCCGAAAAGAAGCAGCGCCCGAATCCCAATGGAGTGGTGCGCATTCGTGAAAACAGAAGTGGACGCGCAACGCCCGCCGATCTCTTCCAGAATCTTGCAATAGGCGACCTGAGTAAATCCGCGGCCGCCAAATTCCTTCGGCGCCGTCATCCCCAGCACGCCCGTGCGGGAAAGGCCTTCGATGACATGACGCGGAATGTCCGCCTCGCGATCGATCTCCGCGGCATCCAGTTCTGCGTCGAGAAACTCCCGCACTTCCGTTGTGGCCTTCTCGAGATCCTTCTGCTGCCCAGCCTGCATCCGCGGATACGGCATGGCCCAATCCGCGATGAATTGACCGAGGAAAAGCCCCTTCGCGAAACCGAGCGCCTGCGTCCCAGTGAAGAGCAACTCCTCCGCTTCTTTGATTTCCTTTTGCCGCTGAATCTCTACGTCGTTCATATGTCGTCTCCGTTTATCTCGTCGCGCCGCGGCCAAAAAGCTCGCCGCCGAACGACGGGTTGGCCTCTGTCTTGGGACAGAATGCGCGGCAGATAAGTCGTGGAATCCGCCCGGGCTTACAACCGGTAATTTGGGCCCAGCCGGGAAAGCCGAGGTTTCCTCCTCCGCACTTTAAGCTCTATTCCTTACACGCCTTTGCGCCCGCTCCTCATGAAAATCCTTCTTGCCCTTCTCATCCCCTTCTCCGCCTCGCTCGGTTTAGCCGCCGAGCCCCAACCGGGAAAGTCCAACGCCGCCGCCCAGGCCCTGCACGCCTTCTTCGATGCGGAGTGGGATTATGAGATGGCAGAGAACCCGACCCGCGCCTCCTCCATGGGCGACCGCCGTTTTAACGATCGCTGGGATGATGACAGCCTGGGCGCGATCGCGAAGCGCGAGCAACACACCAAGGACGCCCTCGTTCAGCTCAAGAAAATCGATCGCGCCCAACTCTCCCCGGCCGATCAGTTGAACTACGACCTCTTCCAGAAAGATCTCGAGCAGGACATCGCTGGCTTCCGTTTCCGCCGTTATCTCCTGCCCATCAACCAACGCGGCGGCATCCAGACCGCGGATGAACTGGGCGACCAGCTCCGCTTCGAGAGCGTGAAGGATTATGAGGATTGGATCGCCCGCCTCCGCGCGTTCCCGACCTCGATGGACCAGCAGATCGCGTTAATGCGCGAAGGCATGAAGGCCCGCATCATGTGGCCGAAGATCGTCCTCGAGCGCGTCCCAGCGCAGATCGAGAAACAGATCGTGCCCGATCCGGAGGACAGCCCGTTCTTCAAGCCGCTAAAGAATTTCCCGACCGATATCGCCCCTGCCGATCGCGAACGCCTCGCCAAAGCTGCGCGTGAAGCGATCGATAGCAGTGTCATTCCCGCATTCCAAAAACTGAAGCCGTTCTTCGAAAAGGAATATCTTCCGGCCGCCTTCCCGGAAGTGGGCATCTGGCAGATGCCGGAGGGCGGGGAGTTCTACACCTACCTCGCGCGTCGCTATACGACGACCGATCTGACCCCGCAGCAGATCCACGAGAAAGGCTTGAGCGAAGTCGCCCGCATTCGCGCGGAGATGGAAAAGATCAAAACCAAGGTCGGCTTCAAAGGTTCCCTGGTGGAGTTTTTCACCAAACTCCGGACCGATCCGCAGTTCTACTACAAGACGCCGGAGGAGCTGCTCGAAGCTTATCGCGCCATGTCGAAGGAGATCGATCCGAACCTGGTGAAAGTCTTCAAGACCCTGCCGCGCATGCCCTACGGCGTCATCCCCATCCCGGATAAAATCGCGCCCGACACCACCACTGCTTACTACAACCGCCCCGCGGCCGATGGCTCGCGCGCCGGCAGCTATTACGTCAATCTCTACAAACCCGAGACGCGTCCGAAATGGGAGATGATGGCGCTCTCGCTCCACGAAGCGGTCCCCGGGCATCACCTGCAAATCGCGCTCGCCCAGGAGTTGGGCGAGATCCCGAAATTCCGTCGCTACGGCGGCTACACCGCGTTCTCGGAAGGCTGGGGACTCTATGCCGAGTCGCTCGGCGAAGACATGGGACTCTACGACGATCCCTATGCGAAATTCGGCCAGCTCACCTATGAGATGTGGCGCGCCGTCCGGCTGGTGGTCGATACCGGGATGCACGTCATGAAGTGGGACCGCCAGAAGGCGATCGATTTCTTCCTCGCCAACGCCGCCAAGTCCGAGAACGACATCACAAACGAGATCGATCGCTACATCTCAAACCCTGGGCAGGCTCTCGCTTACAAGGTCGGCGAATTAAAAATCAAAGAGCTCCGCGCCCGCGCCAAAGAAAAGATGGGGGATGCCTTCGATCTGCGGGCCTTCCACGATGTCGTCCTGCTCTCCGGCGCCGTGCCGCTGGATCTGCTGGAGGAGAACGTCGATGCCTGGATCGCGGGAAAGAAACCGGAAGCCACCAAGGTCCCAGCAATCCCTTAGAGCCGCGCGTCATTCCAGTGAGCGTCGGCCCGTGTCATCCCGAGCCGCGCAGACGGCCGAGGGATCTCACCGACGCAGGGCCCATTCGTGACCAACCCCGACGCCGGTCCCGATAGCCAAAGCTAGTCATCCGAAAATCCCCACCCTTCGCGGAGAGATCCCTCGGCCGTCTGCGCGGCTCGGGATGACTGGCTCACCGTTCTCGAAATCCGGAATCTTCACGGTTCAGCAGCCCGGATGAGAAGGCCTCGGCTTCGACATCGGGGACGACACGTCGGCAATCGAGGTCCTGTGTTCGTTAGGGCGCGCACTGTCCGTAAACCTCGCGAGACGTAGTTATTCGGCGCGCATGTATTTTCCATCGCCTGCGCTCGGGTCATCCCGAGCGCGCAGACGGCCGAGGGATCTCACCGACGCAGGGCCCATTCGTGACCAACCCCGACGCCGGTCCCGATAGCCAAAGCTAGTCATCCGAAAACCCACTCTTCGCGGAGAGATCCCTCGGCCGTCTGCGCGGCTCGGGATGACACGCAGGTTTCGCCTGCTCGTTTGCGGAACTCACGCCATTCCTTGCCCGCCATCACCTAATCACCAAGCGGCGGCGCTGCCGCAGGCCAAAGGAGCAGCAACCCACCTACCCTTGCGCGGGCGCAGGCATCGGCCCCACCTGCTTCACAAACAGCGGGATGGACGCCTCATGCCGTCCGTCAATCGCAAGGTCGATGGAGTATTCGCCGAAGTTCGGCAGCTTGAGCTGCTGAATCTGCAAGACCAGACACGCCGTCACGCTGTGCTCGCCCGGCGGGAATTGGACGTGCGTCGCGGCGTCCAGAGTGGGCATCACCGCAGTCCCATCGGAATCGATAAAGGAAATTCCCACCCGCTTTTGCCCTTCCTCCAACCGCTCGAAGCGAAGTTTAATCGCGAGCGCGCAGAGCGGATGCAAGACCGGCGTGGCGTTGGCGTGAATGCGATCGAACGACCCGAGAATATTCAGCTTCCCTCCCGAATCCGTCGTAGCCGCGTCACACAGAGCAAAAATTTCAGTCTTCATAAAAAGGAGAAGTCGCGACGGGGCGACGGCTGATTGCCGGAATTCGCACACCGTCGCGAAATTCTACGGCAACCAACCCGCGAAACAACCTGCAGCCGCGCGCGCGTCCTCTTCCGTTAGCTGCAACCCTGGCTCGTGCCACACTCGGTGCACACGCCGCAAGCGCCGGCGCGGATCACCTTCTCGCTCCCGCAATGCGAGCAGGTGGTGTCCATAAACATCCCGCCGAGCGCAGTCGCCACGCGCTCGGCGTGCGTCTGGCCATTGGTCTGAATGTGCGGCCCGCCGTCGTTCGAAACGTGGTTCGTGATGACATCGAGGATTTCCTTCTCCGCTGTGCGCGCGAGATCGGAGACCGGACGATTGACCGCCTTCTTCTCCATGTCGGGAATCTCCTTCATCGGCAGCTCCGGCTGCGCGCGATGCGGCGCGGTCGCTTCTTTGTAGCCTTTGATGAATTGGCAACCCAACCAGCGGAAGATGTAATCGGCGATGCTGGTGGCATTCCGGATATCGGGATTTTTCGTGTAACCGCTCGGCTCGAAGCGTTGGTAGGCGAATTTCTTCACCAGGCTCTCCAGCGGCACTCCGTATTGCAAGGCGATGGAGGTGAGCGTGCCCACCGTGTCCATCAGGCCACCGATCGTGCTGCCCTCTTTCGACATGGTCACGAAGAGCTCGCCCGGCATTCCATCCTCAAAGAGACCGACCGTGATGTAGCCTTCGTGGCCTGCGATCTCGAAGCGATGGGTGAGCGACATCCGCGTATCGGGCATGCGATGGCGGGCCGGCTTGCCGCGCGCCACCGAAAGCTCGGCTTCCAATTCCAGGATGCGCGCTTCCAGCTCTGGCCGTTCCACCATGATATCGAGCGCAACGCCTGACCCCGCGCCGCCCATGTCCTTCGTCTTGCGCGTGTTCAAGGGCGCGGAACGTTTCGAGCCATCGCGGTAGATCGCGATCGCCTTCAAGCCGAGGCGCCAGCCTTCGACGTAGGTGTTCATGATTTCGTCGACCGTCGCGGTCTCGGGCATGTTCACCGTCTTGGAAATGGCGCCGCTAAGGAACGGCTGCGCGGCCGCCATCATCCGCAGATGGCCCATGTAACCGAGCGAACGCTCGCCTTTGAAAGCCTTGAAGGCGCAATCGAAGATCGGCAGATGCTCAAGCTTCAGCCCCGAACGAATCGGCTCCGTTCCACCAGCCGGATCGGCCACGTCTTCGATCGTGTCGTGCTCATCGATGTGGGCAATGATGCGCTCGATCTCCTCGGAGTTATACCCGAGCTTTTCCAGCGCGGGCTTCACCGTCTGGTTCACGATTTTCAACATCCCGCCGCCTGCGAGCAGCTTGTATTTCACCAGCGCGATGTCGGGTTCGATGCCCGTGGTGTCGCAATCCATCAAGAACGAAATCGTGCCCGTCGGCGCCAGCACCGTGACCTGTGCGTTCCGGTAGCCGTGCCGTTTCCCTAGCTTCGCCGCGCTGTCCCAAACGGTCGCGGCTTCCTCTTTCAAATAACCGAATTCGTCGTTCGCCTGGATCTCGCTCACCGCCGCGCGGTGTTGCTCGATCACCTCCTGCATGGAAGCGACGTTGTCCTTCGCCACTGGCTTCGTGACTCCGCTGCAACGCGCATCGCGGTAGCCCGGGAACGGTCCCATCGCCTTCGCCAGACGCGCGCTCTGCTCGTAGGATTCGCCGGTCATGATCGAAGTGATCGCCCCGCAAAGCGCCCGACCTTCCGAGCTATCGTAGCCGTAGCCGTAGCTCATGATGAGCGACCCGAGATTCGCGTAGCCGAGGCCGAGGGTGCGGAAGATGTGGGAATTCTCCGCGATTTCTTTGATCGGGTAGCTGGCGTTATCGACCAGGATTTCCTGGGCGGTAATGAAGAGCCGCACGGCGGATTTGAAGCGCTCCACCTGGAAGACGCCGTCCGCGCCTTTGAACTTCATCAAGTTGAGCGAGGCCAGGTTGCAGGCCGTGTTATCGAGGAAAAGATATTCGCTGCAGGGGTTGGTCGAGTTCTGCCGCGCGGTGCCTTTGCAGGTGTGCCAGTTGTGGATGGTGGAATCGAACTGCATCCCGGGATCGCCACACACGTGCGTGCCTTCTGCGATTTTGCGGAGCAATCCCCGCGCATCCTTCTTCTCGCACGGCACGCCATCGCGCACGCGCTTGGTCCACCATTCCCGGCCTTCCACCGCCGCGTTCATGAAGTCGTCGCTCACCCGCACGCTCAGGTTTTCGTTCTGATACATGACCGAGCCGTAGGCGTCGCCGTTGTAGCTGCCGTCGTAACCTTGCTCGATCAGCGCCCAGGCTTTGCGCTCTTCGTTCTGCTTGGCGTTGATGAATTCCTCGATGTCCGGATGCCAATCTTTCAGCGTGTTCATCTTCGCGGCGCGCCGGGTCTTTCCGCCGCTCTTCACCACGTTCGCCACCTGATCGTAGACCTTCAGGAACGAGAGCGGGCCGCTCGGTTTCCCGCCGCCGCTCAGCTTCTCGCGCGTGCTCCGGAGTGTGGAAAGATCGCTGCCCGTCCCGCTGCCGTATTTGAAGAGCATCGCCTCGCTCATCGCCAGGCGCATGATGTCCTCCATCGTGTCTTCCACGCTCTGGATGAAGCAGGCGCTGCCCTGCGGATACGAGTATTGCGACGACGCCCGCTCCGCCACGCCGGTCTCCCGGTTGAAGAAGTAATTCCCGAGCCCGGCGTCCTTGCCGATGCCGTATTGGTGATAGAGGCCGACGTTGAACCAGACCGGCGAATTAAAGGCGCCGTGCTGGTGGAGGCAAAGCCAGGTCAGATCGTCGTAAAAAATTTCCGCGGTCGCTGCGTCAGCGAAATATCCATCGGCCAATCCCCAGTCCGCGATCGTGCGCGTAACCCGGTGAATCAACTGCCGCACCGAAGTCTCGCGGCCGCCCTTGTGAGGATCCGTTCCGTTCGCGATGTCGCCGTAAAAATACTTCGAGACCGCAATCTTGGTCGCGAGCGCACTCCAACGCTTCGGCACCTCGATGCCTTCCTGCTTGAAAATCACTTTCCCGCTATCGTCTGTGATCTCTGCCGTCCGCTTTTCCCAATCGATCTGGTCAAACGGAGCCTTCCCGGCTTCGCTAAAGACCCGCTCAAAGCGCAGGCCGGTAGTTTTTTTCTTCGCGGAACGGCTTTTTCCTCGGCGTGCCGCAGCGGAATTTTTGAGTGAGGATGGGTGGAGACCGGGCTTGAGCTGAATCATGGGGATGCGGAAAAGGTGGGTATAGATTGCGAACGACCGTGAATAACGGTGAACAGCCGAGCCAACATCCTGTGCGCGAGAGCGAACAACAAGATGCTGGGGAGACCGTTCGAGCGGCCTACAAGATGGGGTAGATTCGGTTCCTCCGGCAAGCCGTTTTTTGTAACATTTTTTCTACCTCCCGTTGAACGCTTTAACGCCTTTCCGCCCGTTCTTAACTCCCTCATCGACCGCTCCCTCCGCTTTTCCCGCATTTCGCGCTCGACCGTGCCATTCACCCGGGAGAAACTCAGGCATGGAAGCGGCCCCCGAAGAGCAAAATTCCGAAGCCCCAGACGGGGAGACCCCAACGTCCGAGGCGGCGAGCAGCCCCCCGCACTCCCGTTTTCGCGACCTGATCCCCGAAAAGGATCCGATGGGCGCCGGAAGCAGTCAGCCACCTGAGGCTCCGTAAGCGACTCTTCCGGCGGGAGTTCGCCATGGAGCGCGATCCTTCGCCCTTTGCCGACCGACCGATTACGCGTAAAAATGCGCGATGTCTGCCACGCTCCGGCGCAAAATTTTCTTCATCGCCGGTGGCGTCCTCGCGCTTCTGCTTCTCGTTGGCGGGATCGCGCTCGCACTTTTTAACCCTGCGCTCACTCGCTACGTAGAAGGCCCGGAGTTTCGCGCGGAGCTGGAGAAGCAGACCGCCAAAGGCCTGCACTTCCCCAACAGCCGCTTCGGGCCCATCCGTCGCACCGGTTTCCTCTCGGCCGCATCGCCCAGTTTCCAGGCAGAGGACGGCCGCAAAGCCATGACCTCCTTCGATGCGAAGGAAATCACCGCGCGCTTCAACCCGCTCGGCGTTTTCCTCCGCCGTTGGCAGCTCGACGAACTCCACATCGGCACGGGCGAAGTGGGGATTCAGATCTACGAACCGAAGCCCAGCCCCACCCCGGCGAAGCCCTGGTATCACGTCTTTCTGCCCGATCGCGTTCACTTGCGCCGCGTTTGGTCCGATCCCGCGGATGTGACCTGGTCCATGCAAGGGAAGCAGGGCGGCATCTTCGGCACGCACCTCGAGGTCACGCCGCACGGCCGGGATTTCGAATACCGCGCCACCGGCGGCACGTTCAAAAATGCGCTCGTGCCCGATCTCGACTTCGTCCGCACCCATCTCCTGATCACGAAGGAAAAATTCACGATCCACGATCTCCAGCTCGCCTCGGAGAAGGGCACCTTCCATGGAGAAGGAACGGCGGAGACGCGAGGCGAGAAGAAGGTCGACTTCCGGGGAGAATGGGAGGCGCTACCCATCGCGCCCTGGTTGCCGGCGGATTGGCGGAAGAACATCAGCGGCACGACGACAGGCGACCTCCACTGGACCGGCCAGGACTTCAAAATCGAGACCGCCACCATCAACGGCAAAATTCGCATCGATGGCGGCCGCGCGCGCGATCTCCGGGTCCTCCGCCAGATCGCCGCCGTTACGGAAAGCGACAGTTTCAAGCAACTACGCTTCGACGTTTTCACGGCCGAGCTTTCCCTCGAAAAAGGTGATGCCCGCCTGCAAGACATCCACCTGGAAGAGAAAGGGAAGTTCCGGATCGAAGGCACCGTCTCTGTGCAAAAGAAAAAGTCCTTAAGCGGCAGCGTGCGGCTCGGGCTCCACCCTGCGCATCTCGCCTGGCTGCCGAAGGCCGAGGAAGTTTTCACCGAAAGCCGCGACGGCTACCTTTGGACCACCGTCCGTCTCTCCGGCACGCTCGATGCCCCGGAGCAGGACCTCAGTCCGCGCATTTTGGACGCGCTCGATGATTCGCCCGGCGCCTTCCTTGGAGCTGCCTTCCGCGCTTTAGGGGCGTGGCTGGGCGGTAAATAAAAAGCCCCCGGCAAACGGAAGCGCGCAACACCTCTCGCCGCCGCGAGTTCCTGCCCTTAAGCTGGCGTCGTGAACGATTCCATCGCGGCCGATCTTCCATCCCCAAGTAAAGAGCCGCCCAAGCGGCTGCGCGCCATCCGGCCAGTCGAAGCTTCCACGCCAGGCTCCGTCATCGTTCCTCCAGACAAGCCGATACGCCTGGCCGAGATTCCTTGCGACGCGGCCCCGGGCGGCTCGAAACGGAAAGGCGAGCGCCAGGCGGAGAAATTGCGCGCGCGGCTGGCCGACTTGCAAACCGCGCTCTTTGCCGAGCACAAGCGCAGCCTCCTCGTTGTCGTGCAAGCGATGGACACGGGCGGGAAGGATGGCGCGATCAAAAAGCTCTGTAGCGGGCTGGACCCGAACGGCGTGCACCTGACCAACTTCAAATACCCCTCCGCCGAAGAATGGGACCACGATTTTCTCTGGCGCGTCCATCAAGGTGCGCCGGCCAAAGGCGTGATCGGGATCTGGAACCGAT
Source organism: uncultured Verrucomicrobiae bacterium (assembly GCA_963730385.1). Taxonomy (GTDB): domain Bacteria; phylum Verrucomicrobiota; class Verrucomicrobiia; order Chthoniobacterales; family UBA10450; genus JACCTI01. The sequence goes on along the minus strand of CAVSRQ010000010.1, from coordinate 1,023,116 downwards.
CGCACTACGAGGACGTGCTCGTTCCGCGCGTGCACAAACAGATCAGCGCCGAAGTCTGGCGCGAACGTTGCGAAGATATCAATGCCTTCGAGCGTCTCCTCGCCCGCAACGGCGTGACCTGGCTCAAGTTCTTCCTCCACATCTCGAAGGACGAACAAAAAGAGCGCCTGGAAGCGCGCCTCCAGGATCCGAACAAGCTTTGGAAGTTTAATCCCGGCGACCTGAAAGAACGCGCGCTCTGGGAGAAATACCAGGACGCCTACGAGGCAGTCCTGAACGAGTGCTCCACCTCCATCGCGCCCTGGCACATCATCCCGGCCGACCGGAAGTGGGCTCGCAACCTGATGATCCTCGAGACGGTGGTCGCGACGCTGGAGCGGATGAATCCGCAATACCCAGTGGCCGACTTCGATCCCAAGAAGATCGTCGTTAAATAGCCGCACCCACCCCTACCCACACAGCGCTACGGCAACTCGTAGACCTCCACCAAGGCCACCCCCGTGGTGTTCCGCGCTCCGCGCAGGATGGCAGTAAAAGCCCCCGGCGGCAGCGTCGCCACAATGGCCGCTTCCCGATCGTTCGCCGGCGGTATGGTGGTGCCCATCACCGCCGCCTGCTGCGTGTCGCGCCAGTTATCATTGAAGGCCAGGGCCACACCGTTGGAATTAAACAACTCCAGCGTCGGATCACCTAATGCGCCGGAGACAGGAAGTGACGGGCCAATCCCGCGTACGAGGATGTTGCGGGTGACGTTGCCGTTAATGATAAGGCCGCCGATCAAGACGTTGTCGCCCGTTTGCACAGAGCCGCGGGTCGAGATGTTAGCCAGCTTCGCACCGCCGGCCGGGCCCAGATCGTAGACCTCCACCAGGCCCACGCCGGTCTGATCGTTCACTCCCCGCAAAACCGCTGTATAGCCACCCGGCGCCACGGTGGTGAGGATGGCAGACTCCAGGTCGCTCGTCGGCGCGACGGTGCTCGCGATAACGGCGCTGACGTTTGAGCTGTCGCGCCAGTTATTGTTCGTGGCCACAACCGTGCCAGCAGAGTCGAAGAGGGTCAGAGTCGGGTCGGCCAGCTTGCCGGCCAAAGGCAGAGAGGGCCCAATCCCACGGAGGATGACCGTCTTCGGGTTGTTGCCGGTAATGATGAAGCCGCCGATGAGGACGTTATCGCCAGTTTGCACAGCAAGACGGGTGGAGATGTTCGCCAGCCCGCCGCCCGGTGGGAAGGTGCCTCCGCTCACCGTCACCTCGATGTGCTCGGTGCGGGTGAAGCCTTCGTTAAGCGCTACGTCGGCCAGTGGCGGTGGCGGCGTGCCGGGGATGGTGGGCGAGAAGGTGTAGCCAACCCCCGCCTGGATCCCTCGCGCGCTGCGGCCGCTATTATCGAAGTCCACATCGAACTTGTAGGTGCCCACCTGATCGTAGCGATAGCTCGCCTCGAGGATACCATCGCCCGCAAACTGGTCGCCATTCGTGCGATCGTCGTAAAACGGGATGCGTTCGGAGGACCCATCAGGCTTCGTGACGCGGCCGAAAACCGGAAACCCGGCGAGGGAATATTTCCAGAATGATTTCGCGCGCAGGACGATGGGCTCTGGGAAGTTAACATTGGGTCCAAACCGCGAATCGACGGAGGTGTGATAGCTCGCTCCAATAGTGAATCCGCCGCCAGCGACGTAGGAATAATCAACCGAGGCATCGAGCGTAGAGCGGACCTTCCAATCACCCACACGCGGATTCGGAATGTCGTAGTGATAAACCGTTTCAGCGCGGAACGCGAAGGAATCGGTCGGCTGGAACTCGACTCCGGTCGGGCCGGTGAGAAAGACGTTTCGGCGATCCAGGCTCGAGGGGTAGCTTAGGGATACGCTCATTTGCCCGATCGACTGATCGACCGTGAAGAGAGGCCTCGATTCCGACGCCCCAAACGATCGCCGCCCGGACCCGAGCACTGGGTTGCGAGACGCCCGGCCCACTCCGTCCGAGAGGGTAGTGATAAAGCTCAGCGCATCGGTCGAGGAGGTGAAAGCCGAGCCGCGCGTCGCTTCGGCCAGCTGGCGCAGAGTCGGGAAGTCCGCATCACTGCCAAAGGCGTAGGTGAACAAAGGGACCTGCGCATTCTGATAAGCGGGGATGACCGAAAGCGGCGCGATCCCAGAGGTGCTCGGTCCACCGGAAAAGAGAAAGACCACGCGGTTAAAGTTTTCGTACGGCGTGGCCAAAATTGTCGCCAGGCCAGCCTCTACCGCGTTGCCGAGACCGACCCCGCCCGCAGGCGTGATGGCGTCGATCTTCGCTCGCACCATTTCCCGATCGGCTTCCGTCAGGATCGGCACCACCGGCTGGATCTGGGTCACGGTAGTATTGAACTGACTCACGCCCACCGCCCCTTCGCCCAGCGGGACGAGAAGAAGCATGAACTTCGCGGCTGCTTTCGCCTGCTCCAGTTTCCCGTCGTTCGCCATCCCGGCGGAGCGGTCGATGATGATCTGGAAGACGTTCTCCCGGTTCATCCAAACGATGTCCAACTCGGAGCGCGCCGTGCCCGGAAGATCGATCCGCGGGGTCATCCCCGCTGCCGGGGCCGCGGCGGCGAGCTCGGGATAGAAGACGCGTTTGCCGAGGTTTAACTCCGCAGCCGTCTTGGGGTCGTTCGCCGGCATCCGGGCGAGCGTCTCCCAATCGCTCGCGCCATGTTGCGCGTGCTGCAGAGTCTGGAGCGTGTTCTGGAATTCGCCGCCGCCGGTGTTTTTGATCGAGAAGTTGAGCCACTGCGGGTTGCCACCGCGAGCAATCCACTGACTGTTCATGAGCGAGGGCGCCACCACAGTGTCGCTGCTCTCGATCTTATACTCATCGGAGAGCCCATAGAAATAGTGGCTCCACTCGTGCGCCAGGGTGTAGCCGCTCCCGATTTCGTCCACGAGCATGTTATGGGAAATTCCCGGCCCTTCGCCGTCCAGGAAGCGCTCATACATGTGGATGCGCCCGCCTCGTTCGCCGATCCCACCGTGCCGCGGCACATGCGGGTGGCCTTCTTCGCCCCACGCGATATCCGCGCTGCCAGCCCAACGCCCGCTGCGGAATAGCCGGACGGTGCGGATCTTATGCGCGCCGTTTGTCGATTCGTAAACGCCATCCGCGAAATGCTGGAAGATGCGCTCCCAAATGTCCTGCCCTTGCGAGCCGGGCTGGCCTTGTTGGTTGCCGTTATCGTCGCCGGGCGGATTCGAGATGAGGGAAACGACAAGATCGATCGCCGCCACCCCGGCATCGGGAAACGAGAGGGCAAAGTAATCCAGCGAACCCACGTCGGAGCTGGTCCTGTCCTGCACGTTCAGCTTCCAGACGCCGTTCGCGAATTCGGACTGCGCGGCCGGCACCTCCAGCCCGTAGACGGCGAGATTATCGGACGAACCGCCCGTTTGGTTATGCAGGATAAACCGGCTGCCCGAGGGCGAGACCAGGGTCACGACGAGGTCGCCGATAAAGGGGTGCGTGATGTAATAGGAGACGGTGAAGGGTCCGCTCGCACCGTTGCGATTTATCGGGAGGTTCGAGGTCACGCCGATGGGATTGTTATCCGGAATGTTCAGCGGCAGATCGGTCGCGCGAACGGTGAGGAAGGCTGGCGAGACTGAGGCATCCGGTTGGCTGCCATCCGGCGGGGCGGCGAGAGTGCTGATAGGTTGGCTCTGGTTATCAACCGTGCGGCTGGTGAACCAATCGCCGGCGAATGCGCTCGGAAAAATGAACCAGCTGGATGCCAGAATGAAGAAAGAGGCTGCCAGTCTCGAAGGAAGGGTAATGGATTTCATGGGTGGATCTCTCTTGGTAAGCTCCCGTCTTGCAGGAGATGCAGTGGGATGAAAACGGGGCGTCGTTGCGCCCGGCTCTCGGTTGGCGGCAGGCAGAAGGTGCCCGGCGCGAAAGTGAAAGTGTCTTCCGTTGAAACCTTTTTCTGGGGGCACCGGGAGGGCGGGCCGCGATCGGCTACGGTCCGGATAAAGCAGGGAGCAGATACGGCGACCCCGTGACCGAGCAAGCTGGCCATCGCAGGACTTTGCCGCCTGTTATGCATTAAACACCTCCCTTAGCGGCGGGCACATCTCATTGAATGTCAAACTTTTAGGCCATTTAATGAACCGCATATCTCCTGTCGTGTAGAGAGGTTCCTACGCTTGAGGATTGAGCGCGCTCCCGTTCCCGGAGACAATCGCTCGCGATGAAACTCCTTCTCGCCGCTCTCTTCGCCGTTTTCCTTCCGGCCCTGCCGCTTCACGCCGAAAAGATCGCCTTGGTCGGCGGCACGGCGATCAACCCCCGCGACGGGCGCATCATTCCCAACGCAGTCGTGGTGATCGACGGCAATCGCATCGAAGCCGTCGGCACGCGCGCGGAAGCTGAAGGTGCCGGAGGACACCCGCACGATCGATTGCGCAGGGAAGTTCATCCTCCCTGGTTACATCGATACTCACGTCCATTTCTTCCAATCCGGCGGCCTCTTCGCGCGACCCGACGTGACCGACCTGACCGCCGTGCGGCCGTATCCCGAAGAGATCGCCTGGGTTCGGGCGCATCTCGACGACACCTTCGCCCGCTACCTGCGCAGCGGCATCACCAGCGTGGTCGATGTGGGCGGCCCGCGCTGGAACTTCGAGGTGCGGAAGAACGCTGCGGCAACTGCGAAAGCGCCGCGCGTGGCGGTAGCCGGTCCGTTGATTTCCAGCGTCGCCCGCCCTCAGCTTGAGCTCGATGGCGATCCGCCAATCGTGAAAATCGACACGCCCGCGCAAGGCGTCCAACTGGTAAAGCAACTGGCAAAACTTCGACCCGATTTCATTAAGATCTGGTATGTCGTCAGCCCGGAAAGTCCGGTGGAAAAATTCCGTCCCATCGCGCGCGCAGTCATCGCGGAAAGCCATCGGCTGAAGCTCCGCGTCGCCGTCCATGCCACCGAGTTGGAAGCCGCTCGCGCTGCCGTCGATGAAGGCGCCGATCTTCTCGTGCACAGCGTGACCGACCAGCCGGTGGACGAAGCCTTCATCAAACTCATGCTGCTGCGCGGCACCATCCTCACTCCCACTCTGGTTGTCTTCGAGCGCTACGGCCAAACCTTCGCGCACCAGCTCCAGCTCACCGCGGAGGAGAAAGCCTGGGGCAACCCCGAAGTGATCGCCACGCTCGACGTGACAAAGTTGCCCCCAGACGCCACGCCCGAGCGAATCAAAACCGCGCTCGCCGCCCCCGAGCCCGTGCTCGCTCGCATCGCGCAGACGCAGGCGATAGCGCTGAAAAACCTCAAAGCCCTGGAAGACGCCGGCGTCCCGATCGCCACCGGCACCGATGCCGGAAACATCGGCACCATCCACGGCCCGGCGCTCTTCCGCGAGTTCCAGCTCATGCGCGAGGCCGGCCTCACGCCGCTGCAAATCCTGCGCTGCACCACCGCGAACGCCGCTCGCGTTTTCGGCGGGGAGACCGGGGCCAAAATCGGAGCGATCGAGCCCGGCTATTTAGCGGATCTCGTCATCTTAAACTCCAATCCGCTGGACGACATCGCGCACGCTTCCGATCTCGAGAGCGTGCTCAAGGGCGGCGTCCTCTACCCCATGGCGGAGCTGCCATAGGGCAGAGGTTGCTCCGTCGGTTCTTAGAACACGAGCACCTGATAGCCGTCGTCGATCAGGTTCTTGAAACTCGGGTGGCCTTTGAACTCGTCGAGCAAGGCGATCTTCGCCTCCTCGATTTTCGCTGTGACCTCAAACGCGCCGGCGCAGTAGCTGCAGGCGCCTTCGATCTGCCCGCGCACCTTCTCGAACAGATCGTTGTATTTGTGTTCCTTCTTCGCGAACTCCGCCGCCGCCTGCGTCCCGGCGCCGTCGAAGATGATCTTCGCTTCGCCGTCGCCCTTGCTGTACTCCAGCGCGCCCATGAAGGCATTGACCACTCGTCCCAAACTCTCCGGCGTATCTCCGGCCGCGAGGATTACAAAAGCTGCTTTCGACATATGGATTTTTCTTTCCGGTTGATTGTTGAACCAACTTTACGCACGCGCCGGTCTCTCTGTCTGGTTTTGTTCTCGCCGAGCGCAGTCAGCGCACCGCTGGCTGCTTGGGCGCGAGGGAGGCGACGAGCTTCTCGAAGCGCGGGTGGGAACGAAGCGGATCCCAATCCGGATTGAGCTTTAGACTGCCGTAACTAGGACCGTTGGGCAGCTTCGCTCTCTCCTCGAGGAGGTCGAGGGCGCGGTCGATTTCGCCCACCTGCGCGCGGATCGCGGCCAGCCGCAGGGAGCTGGAGCCCTTCTGCAATTGGTCGCCGGTGATATTGTGTAACTCGACGCCTCGTTCCGCCTGGCGGAGCGCTTCCTCTTTGTGGCCGAGGCGCCCCTCGATCTGGCCCAGAATAGTGAAAGCCATCCCTTCCTCCGGACGAGCGGCCACTCTGGCGGCCGCGCGCTCCCTGGCCGCGAGGAAAGACAGGCGCGCCTTCTCCCGGTCACCCAGGCCCGCAGCGATTATACCCTCGTAATATTCCCGCGGCACCACAAACCCGGCCGCCTGGTTGATCTCTTTCGGTCGGAAGCCGGCCAGCGCTTCCTGCGCGGTGCGGTAATCCCGCTGCGCGAGCGCAAGTTGCATACGGAAGAGAGCGACTTCATCGCTCGAAGCAGATTTCCCGGCCTCGCTCTTGGCCAACTCCTGCAGCCGACGCAGGTCGGCAAACTCATTCAAGTCGAGGTCAGCCCGTGCTCTCTGGAGGTCGAAATTGTTCGGCTCCAGGGTCAGCGCATGGTCGAGCACGCGAGCGGCGTCCGCGAAGCGATGGAGCTGGCGATAGATAATCGCAAATTCAATCTGACGCGAGACGTCCCTGGGATCGAGCGCGGCCGCCATTTGTAAGTGACGTGTCGCTTCTTCCCACTTGCCCTGCCGGCGCTGCAAACTCCCGGTCAGGAACGCAACATCCGCATCATTCGGCAGAGAGCGATGGGCCAGGGCCAATTCTGCCAGCGCGGCGTCATAGTCCCGCTTTCCCCAGTAGTGGAAAAACGCGCGTGCAAGATGCACTTCGCCGGCATCGGGCTGCAAGTGGGCGGCGGTCGCGAGCGCTTTCTCCGCCAACTCCAGGCGCGCCGGTGTTTCGTCGAATCCGACCCAAAAATAGCTCAGATGCACCCGGGCCAGCAGGCAAAGCGCCGCGACAAACTTCGGATCGCGTGCCACCGCCTCATCGAGAAGTCGCACTGTTTCGTCGCGGGCCTCACGTCCAGTATTCCCTTTCCGGCTGCTTGCTTTTGCGCGCAGATAAAGGTCGTAGGCCACCAGGTCTGCGGTCGGCTTGGCCTCGATCGCCGCCTTCTCGGTGGACGAGAGTCGCGCCTGCAACTGCTGCGCGATCTTCTCCGCGATCTCGCTTTGGATGGCGAAGACATCCGCCAGGTCGCGATCGTATCGCTCCGCCCAGAGATGCGCATCCGTCCGCGCATCGATTAACTGCGCGCTCACCCGCACGCGATTAGCCGAACGCTGCACGCTACCCTCGAGCACGTGCCGCACTTTCAGCGCTTGCGCGATCTCCGGGAGGTTGCGCTTCTCCGTGTTTTTATACTGCATCACGCTGGTGCGGCTGATGACTTTCAGATCGGCGACTTTCGCCAGGGTGGTGAGAATTTCGTCCTGCACGCCATCCGCAAAAAAGGCGTTCTCTTCCTCCGCGCTCAGATTCTGGAAAGGAAGCACGGCGATCGATTTGTCCGCAATCGCTTCCACCGCCGGAGTGGCCACGGGAACAGACGCAGAGCTGCTGCTCGTCGCCGAGGCGTCCGTTCTTCGTGCGCTTCATTTGGAACACGAGCAGTCCGAACGCGAGCACTCCCAGGACGGCAATGCCGACGCTCAGCGCGCGTCCCGACCGTGGCGCAGCGGCCGCGGCCGGATCATCCGATCGCTTGATCCCCTCCGCCGTGAGCTCGTAGGCCCAAGCCAGCATAAGCGCGATCGGGAACCCGAGCGCCACGACCACGATGAATGCCTTCATCACCCAGCCCGGCGCCTCGAAAGTCGGGAACAAAATCGAGGCGAGCTGAATCAGCAGCCAGCCCACGACCACGTAAGCGGCCCCCACTTTGTAGACGTTGCGCCTTTTCAGTTCGCTGAAGAACGATGCCATCGCTGGGAGCTACTTTGGCACTGGGAGGGCGACTCCGCGACAACCGCCGCAGCGATCGATCAATTCCTGCAACGCCGCAAGCAGCGCCTCGGTTTCTCGGCCGCCCAAAGCTCCATCGCTCCACGCGTGGGTTCGGCCCGGCCCAACAAACGCCGAGCGATCTCCCGGTCTCGATTTCGAAAGCAAAGCGCCTGCGATGCGCGCCTTTCATTTTCCGTCGCGAACGATATTGCTCAGCGGGGTCGCGTCGCGCTATCACAAGGCCGTGCAGCAAGACTCCATCGCCAACTTAAAGCAGCAACTTCTCGCTGATCGCCTCAGCAGTTTTATACGGCTGAAAGGCGGTTATCCGGTGCCTCTGGCTGGGGCGCTCTACTGGGCGGGGCTCGGGGTGGCTGGATATTGGCTTAGGCCTGGCGCCTGGATCCTGGCGGCCTTCTTTGCCAGCGGTCTCATTTTTCCGCTCGCGCTGCTTCTCTCCCATCTTTTCCGGAAGCCGTTTATGAAAGACCGCTCCGCCGCCGGCGACGCCATCGCGCCGGCCTTTATCGCGATGCTGCTTTTCTGGCCCATCGCCTTCGCGGCCGCCGGGACCGCTCCGCAACTGGTCCCGCTCATCCTCGCGATCGGGATGTCCCAACATTGGCCCATGATCGGTTGGACTTACGGGCAGACCGCTCTCTACAGCGCGCACGCGATCGCCCGGGCGGTGGGCGCGCTCGCGCTCTGGAAATTGTTTCCCGATGACCGCTTCACACTTCTGCCCCTATACGTCGCAGCGGTTTATCTGGTGACGGTGGCCGCGATCTTCATCGTCGCGCAGCGCGAAGAGGCACGGCTACGATAAACTCTGCGTCCTTTTCCTCGCGGAAAGTTTCGCTGGCTCTATCGGTCTCCGATTGTTAGGAGCTCCTGGAAACGCGAATCGCCGTGCAGGGGAAGCCAGAGTGGATGCGCGCGCAGCGTTGCCGGTGTGATCCAGTCGAATCCTGGTTTTTGCAGGAGCGACCGCAAACCGGTCAACGCAGCGTCCCGGTCACCCAGATGGGCGCGCGCGGCGGCGAGAGCGCTTTCCAACTCAGGTCCATAGGCAGCGTCGTCCGCGATCTGGCGCTGCGCCTTCTCGGCCAGGCGATCGACGCCGGCTTTATCGCCTAACAACCCATGGACGATCAGGGAAGCGTCGAGAAACCCTTCGCCCCGCGAGCTCCGTTCCCGCAGCGCTTCAAGATCGATCCGGGCGCGCTCCAGCTCGCGCGTCGCTCCAGCGAGGTCGCCTCCGAGCCGCTGCGCGAGGGCAAGCTGCCACCGATAATTTGCGGTTGATTGAAGGGATGGTGCCTCGACCTGGCTCAAGATTTCCTCCAGAAATCGCCTCGCTTCGACATGGCGACCGGTGCAAAACCATTGCATCAACCGGGGTTGCACCAGGTGCGAAGGTTGCCCCTGGACTGGAACGCGATCGAGCAATGACTGCGCCGCGGCGAACTCACCTTGCAGTTGGTGAATCGTTGCCTTCTGCGCGATCAACGAGGGTTCATTCGGACTCAGCTCGAGCGCTCGATTCACGGACGCCAGCGCTTCGCGATGGCGGCCAAGGCCTGTCAGCGTAACGCTTTTTTCGGAGTGAATGATCGGATTCAGCGGATCGACCTCCAGCGTCTGCGCGTGCAGCTTCAGCGCTTCTTCCCAATGCCCCATCCGGCGCTGGACGTAGGCGGAAAACTCGAGCGACAGCGCACGATTGACCCCGCGCTGGATCGCCTGCTCGAACTCTTGGAGAGCGCCGTTATAATCTCCCAGCACGCGGTAGCGATACACGCCCAGGGCGAAATGAGCCTCGCCCAGGTCCGGGTCCAGCTTGAGGGCCGCGTCGAGCGCACGTTTGGCTGCAGCCTCTCGCTGCGGGCTCGGGTCGTCATCGGCATAAAGCAGGCTGCGCATGACCGAGAGGTGCGCCCAGGCGAGAGCAAATGCAGGATCCAACTCGACCGCTTGCGCATAAAACCGCGCGATCTCTCCGCGCGTCTCCGTGGAATTATCGATGCTGTTCCACAAAGCGAGCCCCCTCAAATACGCGTCGTAGGCTTCTGGATTATCGGTCGGTTTTGCGGCCACCACGCTCCGCTCCCGAGGGCTGAGCTTTGCGCTCAAGGTGCGGGCGATTCTCTCTGCGATCTCGCTTTGCACGGCGAAAATGTCCGCCAGTTTGCGATCATACATTTCCGCCCAAAGATGCGCGTCGGAGTCCGCGCGGATCAGCTGCACGTTCACCCGCACTTGATCGCCGATCTTCTGCACACTGCCTTCGAGGATGTGCGCCACGCCGAGCTGCTTCGCGATTTTCGGGATGTTTTCCGATGAGCTCCGGTAGCCCTGGGTCGACGTGCGCGAGATCACCTTCAGCCCCTCGATCTTCGCCAGACGCGTCAGGATTTCGTCCTGGATTCCGTCCGCAAAATAAGCGTTCGCCTTGTCCTCGCTCCGGTTCTCGAAAGGCAGGACCGCGATGGAGCGCGCCTGGTCAAAAGCGGCGCGCGGCGCGGTGTGGCGCCCGACGAAAAACAATGCCACGGAGGCGAGCGCGCCTCCGATCACGAGGTAGATCCAGGAGCGCCCGCCTCGTCGCGGCACGACCGGAGACGTTTCGCCGGCCTCCGTGCGCACCACTCCTTCCGGCGTGAGTTCGAACGCCCACGCCATTACGAGCGCGATAGGAAATCCCAGCACGATCGCGAGCACGATCAGCCGCACCGCCCAATTCGGTATCTCAAAGAATGGGAAGACCTGGGTCGCGACCTGGATCAAGAGCCAGCCGACCACGGTGTAGGCGACCGCAACTTTGTAAACGTTGCGCCGTTTCAGCTCAGCGAAGAAGGATTTCAGGTTCACGCCCATTTATTGGTAGATCGTTTTCGGCGCGGGACCTTCGACGATTGCTTTGAAGCGTGGATTCCCTCGCAGAGGAGCCCAGGCCGGATCAAGACGCAGCGAGGCCTGGGTGAGCGGGAAGGCGCCGTAAGGAGTGGTCAGCAGACGCTCGATGCGTGTGATCGCGCGCTCGCTTTCGCCCACCTGCGCTTCGATTGCCGCGAGCAGTTCCTCCATCCCCGGACCGAAGACCGGATCCTTCTCGGCTGGAATAAGCGCTACAGCGCGGGCACCCGAGCGGAGAGCAGCCTCTTTGTTTCCGAGTCCTGCTTCGGTGAAGGCCAGATTGATGGCCACAAACGGACTATCCGGTTGCTCCTGCTGGAGTTTCTCGATCCCTGCTTTGGCCGCGAGATAGGCTTGCCTGGCGCCGTCGCGATCTCCGGCTAACGCTCGGGCATCGCCGAGCGACAGTTGGGAAGGAGGACCGTCCCCGGGCGCCTCAGTTTTCTCTTGCTCGACCCGGCTTTCGATCAATCGAACGGCCTCGTCATAACTCCCTTCCCAGAGTAATTGCGTGACGCGCAGCCCATCCGCCTGCCCGTCGGCTGCTCCCACGGGAATGCGCGCCAGCACCGCCCGCGCGCCCGGCAGGTCGCCGGTCGTTTGCAGAAGCTTCACTTTACTTACCAACACTTCCGGGTCGTCGGGGCTGATCTCGAGCGCACGCGCGATCATCTCCGCGGCGGCGGCAAACTGGCGCAACATCGAAAAAGTCCAGGCGCGGTCCGTGAAAAGATAGGTATCGCGCGGATTCAACTGCGCGGCCTCTTCGTAGAGACGCACGCTATCGTTCCAGCGGCTTTGTCGGCGCGCGATGCGGGCGAGCGCGGTCGCAGCATCGCTATTACTCGGCGCGGCCCTCCGAATCTTTTCGAAAAGGAGGCGCGCGCCCTCGTAGTCGCGCTCAACGTGATAGCGGTAGTAAGCATTGGCGAGATGCGTCTCGAGAGCGGATGGGTTCAGGCGCGTAGCGGTTTCCGCTGCAATTTGAGCCGCTTCTCTGCGCGCGACGCTGGTGTCGAACTGCAGGAAATAAAGACTCGCATTGACCTGAGCGAGCACGGCCCAGGCCTGGGCAAACTGCGGGTCCAATCGCGTCGCTTCCGCAAACGATTCGGCTGCCTTCCGGAGATTTTCCTCCGTCTGGCCGGGACGCGAATTGAGATCGAGCCCGCGCAGGTAGGCATCGTAGGCCGCGAGATTGCTGGTGGGTTTTTCCGCCATAGCCTCCTGCTCACTCCCGCTCAGCTTCGCCTCCAAAGAGCGCGCGATGCGCGTGGCCAGCTCGGTCTGCACGGCAAAAATATCGGTCAGATTTCGATCATAGATTTCCGCCCACAGATGCTCGTCACTTTGCGCCGCGATCAATTGCACGTTGATCCGGACACGGTCGCCGACCTTCTGCACGCTGCCTTCCACGAGATGGGCCACGCCCAGTTGCCGCGCGATTTCAGCCACGTTTTCCGCTTTGCTCCGGTAACGCACGGTGGAGCTGCGCGAGATCACCTTGAGCTCCCCGATCTTCGCCAGACGCGTGATGATTTCGTCCTGCATCCCATCCGCGAAGTAAGCGTTCGCCTTGTCTTCGCTCAGGTTTTCGAATGGCAAAACAGCGAGCGATCGTTCTGTCGATCGGGTTGTCTGGTTCGGCGCGGAGTAGCGACCAGCGAAGAAAAGCCCAACCGACAAAAGCACTCCGACGACCACGATGTAAATCCACGCGCGCCCTCCCCTGCGCGCCACCGGGCCGGGCTCGACATCCTCCGTTCGCTTGACCCCTTCCGGAGTCAACTCAAACGCCCAGGCGAGAACAAGAGCGACTGGAAACCCGAGCGCCAACAGCACGATGATCAGCCGAATGGCCCAGTCGGGGATTTGCAGGAAGGGAAAGACCTGCGTCGCAATTTGAATGAGCAACCACGCGACGACCGCGTAGGCGACCGCTACTTTGTAAACGCTGCGGCGTTTTAACTCGGCGAACAAACCGCCTGGAGTCCTCTCACCCATTTGCCGAACGCTAGCAGGGACTTCGGGCAAGGCTACGGAAAGCGAGGCTCCGCGCGGCGTGGTGCGGCTTCTAATCGCGCAGCGATTCTAGCAAAGGCGAATCTTCCCTCGGAGCGGCACTGAGTCGGTCGGAATCACAACGTCGTCAGGCGTGGCTCCGTCGACGCCCCGGTCGCAGTCGCGCATACGATCGTTTGCCTGGTCTCAGTGGCAGCCTCATCCTGTCTCTGCGCTCTCGCGCTCGCGCTGAAATCTCGAAGTCCTACCCCATATGCCGCATCGCCCCAAAGCAATCGTGCTCGACGTGATCGAAACCCTCTTCGACACCGCACCGCTCGAGCAAAAACTCCACGCGCTCGGTCTGCCGAAAGGCTCGCTCGCGCTCTGGTTCCCGCGCGTCTTGCGGGATGCTTTCGCGCTCGAAGTCACGGGCACTTACAAAGATTTCCGCGAGATCGCCACGGGCACGTTGCAAGCCTTCCTCGCCGAGAACCAACTGGAGGTCGACAACGAGAAAATCGATCGCGTCCTCCAGGCCTTCGCCACCCTGCCCGCGCATCCTGACGTGGAAAAAGGCCTCGCGGAATTGCGCGCCGCCGGCTTCCGCGTCGCCGCGCTCACCAACGGCAGCGCCGAGACGACGCGCCAGATGTTCCAGAACGCGGGCTTCGAGAATGCGATCGAAAAAATCATCTCCATTGACGACGTCCAACATTGGAAACCAGCGGCCATCGTCTATCAACACGCCGCCCGGGAGCTGGGCCTGTCCGTCGGCGAAGTCGCCCTCATTGCTGCGCATGATTGGGATATCGATGGCGCTGCGAAAGCCGGCCTATCCACCGCTTACCTCGCGCGCAAACAACCACTCCCATCCTCCGCCATGCGCGCCCCCGATCTCATCGCTTCCTCGTTAGCGGAGGCCGCACGCGCCTTGCACGCCCTCCCCGCTTGAACCTGGCGCCCGTCGTCGTCGCGAGGGATTTCCCCTGTCGCCCCCATCGATTTCGGTCGCTGCTCCGCAAACACCCGCTACAGTCCGCGACCAATGAAAATCAAAACCGCCTTTCTCGCTCTCTCCGCCGCTGCGCTCCTTCTCGCCACCACCGCCTTCGCTGGCGATTTGAAAAAGGATATCGTCGGCAAGTGGGCCGATGCGGATGGAGTCGCAAACATCGAATACAAAGCCGACGGAACTTTCGTTGAGACGATGGCGGGCGGCGATGTCATCAAAGGGAAATATTCCTTCCCCGATGACAAGAACATCAAAGTAGAATTCGAAGGCCCGATGGCAGCCGCTGGCGCCGTCGTCTCTCCGATTGCGATCGAAGGCGACCAGATGACCGTGACCGGCATCGATGGCTCGAGCAAGATGGTCTACGCTCGTCAGAAATAGGCTCAGCCTTTCTGTCGTTTTCTTAAACCCGGCGACCGCGCTCACCCGCGCGCTCGCCGGGTTTTTGCTATCGTCGCCGCGCGGTGTCAGGCCGGGCTGCTGTTTGATCTGGGTACTCGTCGAGCCCTTGCACCAAAGAAACGACTGGATGCCGACCTAACCCGCGGCTGCAGCGCGACGCGCGCGGACTGGCTTGAGATTACCTCCCGCCATCGCCGCCGACCGCGTGGGTAGATGGGCGAGCTTGCCGCTTGGCGCAGGGTTTCGCAGAGTGGCTTGCATGAGCGGAAGCATTCGAGGGTGGGTCGGGATTCTGCTGCTGGCCATGGCGTGCACTCTTCCGGGTGAGGAAAGCCCCTCCCCACCACCGCCGACCTGGGAGGATCTGATCGCTCAAGGCGTGGCGCCTTATCGGCAACTCTCGGAGTCGGACTTCGCGATCGACGACAAAGCGCATCCGAAAAACAGTTTTCATATCTCGACCGCGATCCAGCCGCGCTACCACTTTACCAGCAAGCCTTATAACGGGTTTGCCTTCGCCTACATCGACCGCTGGATGGTTTTCTCAGGCTTCAATAAGAAAGACACCTCACGTAAGAGCGCTTTTAAAGAGATGAAAGCGGCGCTGCCTTTTGCGCAGGCCCTGCTCGACATCAACGAAATCCACGCGCGTCGGCTGGCCGCTTTGAAGGAAGGCGAACTGCCGAGCGCGCGCGGAAACAGTTTCGAAGAAGTGCAGGCGGAGCTGGCCCGTAAACTAAAGGATTTTCTCGCAGTGAAATACCAGGAGAACAACACGGAGATGGAGACATTTGCGAAGGCGACAAAGAACGGCGCCGACCAAAAAAAAGTCCGCGCGCTCGCGGCGGAGATCGCGCAGCGGCTGAAAGAAACACCAGCCGACAACAGTTCCGTTTCGTGCCCCGGAGTTTTGATTCCGCCTCCACCTGAAACGGGTCAAGCCGCCTCGAAGTCCTCGCGTGCAAAGTCACTCCCGAAAGGTGAAACTTCCCTTCACGCACTCCACCATGAAACCTCTCTTCAGCCTGCCCGTCCGTTCTCACCCCCCGCTGTCTCGCCCTCTGCTTGGGAGTCGCGATCCTTGCCACAGCCCAGGCAATCAATGCGCAATCCGGGCTCTCGCCTACCCCGCCCGACTCGGTGGAAGTAACGCTCGATGACGACATCCCAGCCGGCCCTCGTCCCACCGCCACCGTCACACCGTTGCAAACTACGCCCGCTCCCACCGCCACGGTCACTCCGCTCCCAGTCGCTTCGCCCGATGGCACGCAGCCGCGCACGACCAATACGGTGGCTCCTTCGCCGACGCCCACGCCTTCCCCGACAGCTTCCCCGGCGCAGATCACAAACACCGTCACGCCCGCTCCCACCCCCACCCCGAGCCCGCGAAAGTAAAGACGCTCCCACTCGAGCCGCTACCGCACCTCCGCCGAATCCGTCGGCAGGCTAAACAGCGAGGGTGTCGTTGCTACGTTCTTTTTGATTAGGTACCAGAGCGTTGTCGCGAGGAGGAGCGAGATCAGCTTCGCGCGCCAATTCGTCAGAATCAGTTTCTTCATAAGGGCCCTGCAATAAAAGTTCCGCGATCCGCTTCCGGAAACTCTCCGGCGTGAAATTGCGCTCGATCCGGCGCCGATGGCAAATCGAGATCCCGCCCGTCTCCTCGGACACGATGATCGCGATCGCGTCCGATTCCTCCGTAATCCCGAGGCCCGCTCGATGGCGCAGGCCGAGGCTGCGATCCAGCGTCTCGCGCTGGCTCACCGGGAAGATGCAAGCCGCCGCCGCGATCCGGCCATTTCGCATCACCACGCCACCATCGTGCAACGCGCTCTTCGGATGAAACAACGTCAGCATCAGCTCCACGGAAAAGAGCGAGTCGAGCGACACCCCGGTTTCTTCGTAAACCCGAATCGACGTATCGCGTTCGATCGCGATCAAGGCGCCGAATTGTTTGTTCGCCAATTGCGAGACCGCCTCCGCGATGTCGTGCACCGTCTCGCGCTTCTCGCTCGTGAGCGAAAAGATCGGATGCCCGCCCAACGCCGCCAAACCGCGCCGTAACTCCGGTTGAAAAATAACCACCAACGCCACCGCCAGGAACACCGAGAAGCTGCGCACGATCCATCCGATCACGGTCAGATTCAGTAGCTGCGAGATCAGGGTGAGCGTGAGAAAAACAATCGCCAGACCCGTCAGCACCTTCGCTCCGCGCGTCCCGCGGAAGTAGAGGTAGCCGTAGTAGATCCCCACGCTCAGGAGCAGGATTTCGAAAAGCCCGCGCCATTTCTCGAGCCAGAGTTGCAGGAGCTGCTGGATCATACGGCGGCCGATCGCAGCGCCCGCGCCATCTTCAACGCGGCCAGATTGGGTTTCACATCATGCACTCGCAGCACGTCTGCGCCGCGCTCACTTAACAACGCGCTCAACGCCACCGTCGGCGCCAGCCGATCTTCCATCGCTGGGGAATCAAGCACTTTCCCGAGGAACGATTTCCGCGAGACGCCGACCACCAGCGGTCGATCATGGACCCGCAGCTCGGGCAACCGACGGAGAAGCTCGAGATTATGCTGCAGCGTCTTTCCGAACCCAATTCCGGGGTCGAAGGCAATCGCTTGGGAGTCGATACCGCAGTCTAGGGCGGCCTCATATTGTTGTCGAAAAAATTCCCGCACTTCCGTCACCACTTCAGCGTATTGCGGGGCGTTTTGCATCGTTCGCGGCGTGCCTTGCATGTGCATCAAGATCAAGCCCGCCCCACTCTCCGCCGCCAGCGGCAACATCGCCGGATCACCGAGCCCGCCCGTGATGTCGTTAATGATCCCCGCGCCCGCAGCCAAAGCTTCCCGCGCCACCGTCGCCTTCGAGCTATCGATCGAAATCAACACCTCCGCGTGCGCTGCGCGCAAGCGCCGGATCACCGGCAATACCCGCCGCAGCTCCTCCGCCTCCGACACCGCCTCCGCGCCCGGCCGCGTCGATTCTCCACCGATGTCGATCACGCGCGCCCCCTCCTCGATCATGCGCAGACCCTGGGCGACCGCCCCTTCCTCATCGAAGAATTGCCCGCCATCCGAGAAGGAATCCGGCGTCACATTCAGCACGCCCATCAGAAGCGCGCCCTCGGAGAAATCGATCGTCGTCTCCGAAAATTGCCAGAACGCGTCAGTCATTGTCCCTTTCAGACTAACACTGCCGCCGCAATATTCATCGCGCGCGCTACGCGCACTATTCGCTCTTCCGGCCTTTCGCGTGGAGAGTCCCTCTTTGTGAAACCCCAGAACGACCCCCTTCCCCAGCAGATCCTGCGCATCCTTTCCGCACCTAATTACCGCCCGCTCGACAAGTCCGAGCTCGCCAAAGCCCTCGGCCGCAAGAGCGGCGTGCGGATGAACCTCAACGAGACGCTGCGCGAACTGGAGCGCTCCGGTGAGATCGCCCGCATCCGGAAGGATCGCTACGTCCTCCCCTCGGAAGCCGACCTCGTCACCGGCCTGCTGCACGTTCACCAATCCGGTTTCGCCTTCCTCACCCGCGAAAATAAACCGGGCGAACAGGATCTCTTCATTGCTGCGCAAAACACCGGCACCGCCATGCACGGCGATCGCGTCGTGGCCCGGATCACCCGCGATGAACAATACGCTCGCGCCAAAGGCGGCGGTGCCCGGCCGGAAGGTCGCATCATTCGCATCCTGCAACGCGCGCACGACACCATCGTAGGCACGCTCCAGCATTCGAAGAATTTCTTCCACGTCGTGCCCGATGATCCGCGCATCGTCCACAACGTCTACGTCGGTCAGACGAACAAAAAAATCGGCGCGCGCGTGGGCGATAAAGTGGTCGTGCGGCTCGAGCATTGGGAATCGCGCCACGTCAATCCCGAGGGCGAGATCATCGAAGTCCTGGGCGCAAGCGGCGCACCCGGGGTGGACATGCTTTCCATCATCCGGAAGTATCATCTGCCGCTCGAATTTCCGGCCGAAGTGATGGAGGAAGCGGAGCACATTCCCGAGACCGTCGATGCCTCTCTCGCGGAAGGTCGCGAGGATCTGCGCGGGGAATTTATCGTCACGATCGATCCCGACGACGCGCGCGATTTCGACGATGCCATTAACGTCGAACGCCTTAACGGCGGCGGCTGGAAACTCGGCGTCCACATTGCCGACGTCGCCGCCTACGTCGCGCCGGAGAGCGCGCTCGACCGCGAAGCGCTGAAGCGCGGCAACAGCGTTTACCTGCCCGATCGCGTCATCCCCATGCTGCCCGAGCGCCTCAGCAACGGCGTCTGCAGCCTGCGGCCAAACGTCGATCGCCTCGCGCATTCCGTCTTCATCACCTTCGGGAAAGACGGACGCGCGCGCGATTTCCGTTTCTCGCGCACCGTCATCCGCAGCGCCCGCCGCCTCACCTACCGCGAGGCCTACGCCATCCTGCAAGCGCCGCCGAAAGACCAGCTCAGCGAGCGCCTCCACGTCGCCTGGGAATTGGCTTCGCTCCTGCGCAAATTGCGGTTCGACGAAGGCTCGCTCGACCTCGATTTCCCGGAGGTGAAAGTGCGCCTCGATGGCCAGGGCATCCCGATCAAACTGGAACGAATCGAGAACGACGAGTCACATCAGTTGATCGAGGAATTCATGCTCGCGGCCAACGAAGCGGTCGCGCGCGAGTTGAAAAATCGGCTCATCCCCACCGTCTATCGCGTGCACGAAAATCCCGAGCCCGACAAGCTGGCGGAATACCGCGAGCTCGTCCTCAGCTACAACTACCGCGCTGGCGACCTGACCCAGCGCAAAGAATTGCAGCGTCTCCTCGCCTCCTTCCGCGGCAAGCCCGAAGAACAGGCGCTGAAGATCGGCCTCCTGAAAAGTTTGAAGCGCGCGCGTTACGCGCCGCAACCGCTCGGCCACTACGGCCTCTCGAAAAACAACTACACCCACTTCACCAGCCCGATCCGGCGCTATGCCGATCTCGTCGTCCATCGCGCCCTCGCCGAGCGCGACGCGAAAGGCCGCACTCGCATCGAAGCCGGCCGCATCTCCTCCATCGCCGAGCACATCTCCACCACCGAGCGCACCGCTGCCGAAGCGGAGAACGATGGGGTTAAAATGAAGAAGCTGGAGTTCTTCCAGCGCCAGCTCGATGCGAAAGACCCGCAAGTCTTCCGCGCCTCCGTCCTGGAAGTGAAAAACTTCGGGCTCATCGTGGAACTGCCCGACGTGCTCCTCACCGGCATGATCCACATCTCCTCCATCACCGACGATTTCTACGTTTATAACGCGGCGCAGCGGAAGCTGATCGGCCGCCAAAACCAGCGCAGCTTCGCCGTCGGCGACCTGCTTGAAGTCTACGTCGCCCGTGTCGACGTCTTTAAACGTCAGGTCGACTTCGCCGTTGCCGACACCAAACCTGGCAAACCCAACCGCTCCCAGCGCACCCCGCGCCCGCCTCGTCCCGAGCGCCCTCGCCGTCCGGACGGCCCAGAGCGTCCCGGCCGCTCCCCTCGTCCATCCCGCCGCCGCCGCTCCCGCTCGTAAAGCCAGCAGACGCGCGCCCACGCCGCACCGCGCAACGGAAACGCTAAGCGTCGCCCTGTCATCCCGAGCCGCGAAGACGGCCGAGGGATCTCGCCGACGCAGTCCACGGCCCCGGACGTCCCCTCATCGCAAATCGCAGCCAGCGCTTCCGCTCCCCAATCGCTCTACCGATCACCGCCGGCACACGCATGAGAAATCGCGCCCTCCCCAGAATTTCCTTCCCACTTTCCCTATCCGCTCGTTAGAATCCGCGCCACCGGCATGGACAACGTCATTGCGGTCAGGCAGCTCCAAATCGAGCGCAAACATTTCCACGTGGAACTGCGCGAGAACGACCGTGGCAAATTCCTTCGCATCACCGAAGAAGCGCACGGCCGCCGCAACACCATCATCATCCCCAGCACCGGCGTGGACGACTTCCGCTCCGCGCTCCGCGAGGTGTTGTCGGAGCAAAGCGCGTGAGACCTTCCTCAGAGCGTGCAAAGCAATCTCGGCGCGCACGGTTTTTTCGACCGCTCTACCGCGGTCTCTTCCTTCTAAGCCTCGTGCAAATCACGGTCGCTCCGGCACCCGCCGCACCCCCGATCGGCGGCGGATGCGATGGGTGCGAACTGATGTTCGAGGGCATGCCGACCCATCTCCAACCCGAAACCGAACTCCCGCGCCAGGGCGAAGCAGGAGAACCCCTCGAGATCGAGGGCACCATCTACCAGGTCGATGGCAAAACTCCCGCCGCCGGAGTGGTCCTCTACGTCTACCACACCGACGCGAAAGGACTCTACACGCCCGCCGCCGGGCAAAAAGCGGCACGCCGCCATGGCCGCCTCCGCGGTTGGATGAAAACAGACGCCTCTGGCCATTACAAATTTCGCACCATCCGTCCGGCGCCTTACCCGAGCGGCGATATGCCAGCCCACATTCATCCCACGGTGAAAGAGCCCGGCAAAAATGAATACTACATCGATGAAATCCGTTTCACCGACGACCCGCTCGTAACCGAGAAAGAGCGTGCCTCCGCCGAAAACCGCGGCGGTAGCGGCATCATCAAGCTCACCAAAAATTCCGCCGGCACCTGGACCGGCCGACGCGACATCGTGCTCGGGCGTAACATCCCTGGGTATCGGTAAGAGTTCCTTACAGTGAAGGTCGTTCCCAGGACTTGAGTTCCTCCGCTGTCCGACAGATGCGCTGCGGAGAGCGGAAAGGCGGAAAGGGATCAGTCCTAAGTATCGGCACATTTTGTCGGCGCGGCAGGATGGTGATGACGCACTGATCGACTGTTCCATTCGAGCCACCGCCCTAACGCTTAACGCCCCTGTTTGAAAACGCGCCCGTCTTTCATGACGAAGCCGACTTTCTTCAGCACGGTCACATCCTTCAGCGGATCACCCGCGACGGCGATGAGATCAGCGCGTTTTCCGGGCGCGAGCGTTCCGATCTCCTCCTTGAGGTCGAGCAAATCCGCCGCGGTCACCGTCGCCGCCTGGATGGCGGTGGCCGGCGTCATTCCGTGTTTCACCATGAGCTCGAACTCGTCGGCGTTGCGCCCGTGTTTTGAAACCCCGGCATCGGTTCCGAAGGCAATCTTTACCCCGGCGGGCACCGCTTTGCGGAGCGACTCGCCCGTAATGCCGATGCGCCAGTCGATCTTTTTCCGCACTTCGGGCGCGTAAGCATTTGGGTTCGCAGCGATGCGCTCGAGGTAGCCGTTGATGGTGGAAAGGGTGGGAACATAGAAAGCGCCACTGGAAACGAGAAGTTTGATTCCTTCCTCATCGAGCAGAGTGCCATGTTCGATCGAATCTGCGCCTGCGCGCAAAGCGACCGCAATGCCATCTGCGCCATGGGCATGCACTGCCACTTTCTTGCCGTAAAGATGCGCCGTCTCGACGATGGCTTTTGCTTCGTCCTCAAACATCTGCGCCCCGAGGCCCAGGCCGATCCGACTGTTCACGCCGCCGGTCGTCGCCATCTTGATCACATCCGCGCCGCGACTGATCTGACGCCGCACCGCGCGCCGACAATCCTCCGCGCCATCGCAGGTCGTCTCGTGGCTGCGCAAGGCCGTGTGCAGTTCCTCGCGAAATCCGAGCGTTGGATCCATGTGACCGGAAGTGGTCGAAATGCCCGAGCCGGCATCCACGATACGGGGCCCGACCGCCCAACCTTTCGCAATCGCGTCGCGCAAAGCGAGCGTGACCCCATCGGAATTCCCGAGATTGCGCACGGTGGTGAAGCCAGCGTCGAGCGTCTTGCGCGCGTTCCAGGCCGCTTCATAAGCGCTCGCCGCCGGGCTGTCGGTCACGCTCGCGAGCTGGCCTTCGATTCCCGCGCGATCGGAGTCGAGATGCACATGACAATCGATCAACCCAGGGAGGACAAAGGCCTGGCGCAGATCGATCACCTGCGCACCTTCCGTCGGCTTCGCGAAGCCATCCTGGATCGCAGCGATGCGCCCATCGCGGATCACGATCGTCGCGTTTTTGCGCGGCTCTTTCCCGGGTTGATCGAGCAGCGTTCCAGCGTGAACGAAAATCTCCGGGGCCGGTGAAGACGCGGGCGCTTGGGCGAAAGCCGGAGCAAGCTGGACGAGAAGAGAGACAGCGATTGCGAGAGACAACTTCATCTTCATCTCTCGGCTTGTTGCCGTCGGAATCAAGGTCGAGCCGTGGGGGAGCTGGCCGATTAGAAGGACATTTAAATGCTCGATTCTCGCCCGCGGCGCCGCCGTTTCGTTGACACTCTTGGGCAGGCCTATAGCTTGCGAGCTTCGGCCCGCAGCGCCGATTTTCTTCTATGGCCAAGAGCACCAAACGTCCGTCCGCGCCTCGCGCTTCCTCGAAATCCGCACCTGCTTCCGCCTCCGCGCGGAAAGCGAAACCGCACCGCTACGTTTATAATTTCGGCGACGGCAAAGCGGACGGCGGCGGGAAGATGAAGCCGCTCCTCGGCGGCAAAGGCGCCAACCTTGCCGAGATGACGCGGATCGGTCTGCCGGTGCCTCCTGGGTTCACGATCACGACGGAAGTGTGCACCTACTTTTACGCGCACAAGAAAACCTATCCGCCCGAGCTCGAGGCGCAGACCGTCGCCGGCGTGCGCAACATGGAGCGCATCATGGGGACGAAATTTGGCGACACCGAGAAGATGCCGCTCCTGGTCGCAGTCCGCTCCGGGGCGCGCGATTCCATGCCCGGGATGATGGACACGATCCTGAATCTCGGCTTGAACGACGAGACCGTGGAAGCGCTCGCGGCGGCGACGAAGAACGATCGCTTTGCCTGGGATTGCTACCGCCGTTTCATCCAGATGTATGGCGACGTCGTGATGGGCGTGCAGAAGCGGGAAGGCGAGGATCACGATCCGTTCGAGGAGATCATCGAGCACTTCAAGAACGAGCAGCACGGGCAATCCGATCTCGACGATTCCAAGCTGCAGGCGGACGATTATCGCGAGCTGGTGAAGCGCTTTAAAGAGCTCGTGAAAGAGCGGACCGGCTCCGCGTTCCCGAACGATCCGTGGGATCAACTCCAGGGCGCGGCCGGCGCAGTCTTCAGCTCGTGGATGAACGATCGCGCGATCGTTTACCGTCGGAAATACAACATCCCGCAAGAATGGGGCACCGCCGTAAACGTGCAGGCGATGGTCTACGGAAACACGGGCGACAAGTCCGGCTCGGGCGTCGCCTTCACTCGCAACCCGGCGAATGGCGTGAACGAATTCTACGGCGAGTTCCTGATCAACGCGCAAGGCGAGGATGTGGTGGCAGGCGTGCGCACACCGCAGCCGGTGTTGGAGTTGAAGAAGCTGATGCCGAAGAGCTACGCCGAGCTGTTGAAAGTGCGGCGGACGCTCGAGCAACACTTCAAAGACGTGCAGGACGTCGAGTTCACCATCCAGGACGGGAAGCTTTTCATGCTCCAGACGCGGAACGGGAAACGGACCGCTGCGGCCGCGCTCAAGTTCTCCATGGACATGTTCAAGGAGAAGCTGATCGATTGGAAAACCGCGGTGAAACGCAATCCTGCGGATCAGCTCGATCAACTCCTCGCCCCAATCTTCGACGCCGCGGAAGTGAAGAAGGCGAAAGCGATCGCGAGCGGCTTGCCGGCCGGGCCGGGCGCGGCTTCAGGGAAGATTTATTTGAATGCAGATCGCGCAGCCGCTGCCGCTGAGCGCGGCGAGAAGGTGCTCCTGGTCCGGAACGAAACCAGCCCGGAAGATCTCCGCGGCATGATCGCCGCCGAAGGCATCCTGACTGCGCGCGGCGGCGTCTCATCCCACGCCGCGCTGGTGGCGCGGCAGATGGGCAAGGTCTGCATCTGCGGCGCCTCGGCCTTGCAGATCGATTACAGCAAGAAGACCGTCACCGTCGCGGGGAAGAGCTATAAGGAAGGCGATTACCTTTCGATCGACGGCACAGCGGGAACGGTCTACGCCGGCCAGCTCGCGAGTGCGCCGAGCGAAATCATTACCGGCATGCTGCATGGCGATAAGGCCGCGCAAAAAACGGAGAAGTTCAAAGCTTTCAACCAGCTCATGACGTGGTGCGGCGACGCCGCGCGGCTGAAGGTGCGCTGCAATGCCGATAACCCCGAGCAAACCCAAAACGCGCTCGCGTTTGGCGCGGTCGGCATCGGCCTGACGCGCACCGAGCACATGTTCTTCGAGGGCGATCGCATCGACGCCATGCGCGAGATGATTCTCGCCAACAACCTCGAAGACCGGAAGACCGCGCTCGCGAAATTGCTGCCGTATCAGCGCGACGATTTCACCGGCATTTTCAAAGCGCTGAAGGGTTACCCCGCCACCATCCGTCTGCTCGATCCGCCTCTGCACGAGTTCCTGCCGCACGCGAAGGAGCAGCAAATGGATCTGGCGCGTAAGCTGGGCATCAAGGTCGAGTTCATCCAGCAACGCGTGGCGCAGCTACACGAGTTTAACCCCATGCTCGGCCACCGCGGTTGTCGCCTCGGGATTGCGTATCCCGAGATCACCGAGATGCAGGCGCGCGCCATCTTCGAAGCGGCTGCGGCCGTGGCGAAGAAGAAGATTCCGGTCAATCCCGAGGTCATGATTCCGCTCGCCGGATTCAAGAAAGAGTTCGATCTCCAGGCTGAGATCGTGCATCGCGTCGCGGCCGAAGTGATGGGCGCGACGAAGACGAAGTTTCCCTACCTCGTCGGGACAATGATCGAGGTTCCGCGCGGCGCGCTCACCGCCGATGAGATCGCGCAGACCGCAGAGTTTTTCAGCTTCGGCACGAACGATCTCACGCAGATGGCGCTCGGCATCAGCCGCGACGACATGGGAAATTTTCTCATGCCTTACATCGAGAACGAGATCTTCACCCGGAACCCCTTCGCCAGCCTCGATCAGGTGGGCGTGGGCGAGCTGATGCGGATCGCAGTCGAGAAAGGGCGGAGCAGCCGGCCGAAGATCAAGCTCGGGATTTGCGGCGAACACGGCGGCGATCCCGAGAGCGTGAAATTCTGTCATCGGCTCGGGCTGGACTACGTCAGCTGCAGTCCGTTCCGGGTGCCGATTGCGCGCCTGGCTGCGGCGCAGGCGGCGCTCGAAAAATAGCGGCCGCTACCTGGCGTTCGCGCCGCGATATTGTTCCCAAGCTTTCCAGGCACCTTCCCAATCTTCGCGCGCGGCGGACGCCTCTGCGACGAGGTAGTGGAAGTAGGCCGGCGCCTGCGGATTGCCAAGCACGCGCCGGACGGTGATGAGCGCATCGTTGGCATTTCGCGCCTGCATCTGCTGCTGGTAGAGCGCCACCGCGGCCAGGAAATCGCCGGGATTCGCCAGGAGCGCCTTTTGCAATTCCTCACCTGAGCCCGAGCGCGCGGGCGGCAGGTTTGGCTTGGTTGCGAAGCGATGCACCAGCTCGAACGCGCCGCGATAATCTCCCGCCGCCGCCTTCTGCTGCGCGATTCCTGGCCAGCCAACATTCAGAAATTCCGGATGCGCTTCCAAGAACAACGCCAGCCGCGCAAGATCTCCGCGATCAGCCCAGAGTGTGAACAAGAGCGCCCGTTCCTCCGCCGTTAACTTCGAGAGCGCTGGATCCTTGAGGAGAAGACGATCGAGCGCCTTGTTAAAATCATTGCCCCGTGTGCGCGAAAAATAAACGAGCGCGAGATCCGGCTCCGTCGCGACCAATTCCGACAGCATCTCCTTCACCTTCACATTCCGCATCCCGGCCTGCGTCAGCATCCGTCCGTAGAGCTCTTGCCGACCCGACCGCGCCCGCCGGAGGGCTTCGTTCCAGGCGATCATGGTGAGGCCAGATTGTTTCGGTAACCAGGCCAGGCCTTCCTGATACGGGACTTCAAACGAGTTCGGCTCGAGGAAGCGCGCGCGCCGGAAATCCGCCACCGCTTCACTCGGACGCCGCGCACCTACCTCCCCCAGCGCCCGCAGAAAATACAGCTGCCAATTGAGCGGCGCCCACGCCAGACCACGAGTGGCGTGCGCGATCGTCTCTGCGTGCTGGCGTTCTGCGTTAGCGGCGATTGCGCTTCGCTGGGCCAGGTCTGCGCCCAAACTCCCGGGAATCGGGAGGCTTCGCAACGAAGCCACCACCCAAAGTCCACCCACCGCCAAAAGCACAATCCCCACGGTGCGGAAGAAGATCGGCAACGCTCGACTGGTCGTGCCTTCCTGCGGGCGTCGCAAAGCGAGTCCAAAGAGAAAGAGCCCGGCAAAAACTGAACCCACCCGATGCCCGGCCACATCCACGAAACCGTGCAGCACAAAAAGGAACGCAGCGATCAAGCAAGCCAGCCGAAGACGTTGCGCGCTTCCTTCGTTGAACGGAAAAGCGCGACGCGCGAGAAAGGTCACGCCTAACAAAAGGAGAAGCACCGCCGGCCAGCCCGCTTCCAGCCCGAGCCAGAACCAGTCGCTCTCCGGATGCAGAGAGCGCAGCTGGCCGAGCGATGCGTTGCGGAAAACAGCGAAGACCGGATCGAAGTTCCCCAGTCCCAATCCAGCCCACGGCGTGTCGCGGAAAAGCCCGCCGACATCGCGGTAGATCAGCCAGCGCAGATCGTTCGAAATCCCGGTGCCTTCCGGCGCGCGCAGATTGAACCGCTCCAAGGTGGCCCCGCCAAAAAGGAGCACCACCGTCGCGAGACCCAAAACCGCCGAGACGCCTACGGCAATCGTTCCCGTCGATCGGCTGCGCAAAGCCAGCACCACCAACCACAGCGCGGCTCCACCCAGGAGAATCGCTATCCCCGCGCGCGAGAAATTGAGCACGATCGCCGCGATCAAAAACGCCAGACCCGCCAGCCAAAAGAGCCAGCGTTTTTTGCCCTGGCGCAAATCATCATGCCCGCACGCCAGCACCATCAACGCTGCCAGGCCGAAGAGATTTGCGGTTTGATTCCGATTCGGGAACGGCCCGAAGCCACGCGAGCTATGCCAGAAAGGCAGGTCCGTCTTCAGGAGATAGAGCACGACCGCGAGGGCAGCCACCGCCACCACCCCACCCGCGAAGACGCGAATCTGGCGCCGCACCGAGCGCGTCTCCATCCCCTGCGAGCTGACGTAGTAAAACCAGCAGATGCCCGCCGCGAAGCTCGCCATCCCGCCCGCGCTGATCCAGGGCTGCGGCGAAACAGTGCCGGGCAAAACGATTCCAAAATCCTGCTGCAGCGCCTCCCGCCACAACGGATGAAAGAACCAGGCTGCGGGTAAGAACGCGAGCGCCGCGCAGCCGAGCAGCGCGAGCAAAAGCACATTCACCCAGGTCCCGAGCGAAAAGCGCGGTGGCGCCAGCAGCAGCAGTCCGCCCAGGATGGCCACCACGATTCCCTCCGCCCATTTCTCGGTCGCGCCGCCCAGAAAACAGGCCAGCACAGGAAGGAGCGCAACCAGGTAGTCGCGGGGTGCGTTGCTGGAGGAGACGACTCGGCGACGCCGCACGCGCGGGCGATGGGAAGCAGGGATCGGGTCAGACATCAGCAGAGAAATGAATCATGGTATAGGATTAGCTGAAATTGAAAGAGTCCCCTGCAGAAAACATCGCTTCGCTTGATGCCTTCCTCCTTACTAGCAAGAATTGAACGTTGGCCGACAAGCCATACTTTCCCCTCGCGCGCAGAGGTTTAAACCATGGTTACGCAACGGACGGAAGGCCTTTACCGCCTCTTTTTACTCTGCCAGATCCTGATCGTGGCGGCGCTCTTTTGGTTGGGCGTCTGGATCATGGTCGCCTTCTATACCGAGGGCGGCGAGCTTACCTGGCGCCGCTATAGCATCTACTGCTTCCTCCTTATTCTCGGGATGACGATCGAGTCGCTCAGTCGCGACGGCTCCAAGAATTACCTCCTCCAGAACGAACTCCTCCGGCAACACCGGCTGAGCCTGCGCCAGACCATCGCCAGCACCGCGGCGCTTGTCCTCTACATCATCGCCACGAAGGACGCTTTCATTTCGCGCGTCTTCTTTTTCAACTTCGTGCCCTGGCTCTACGTCGCCCTGCTTTTTTCGCATCACTATCTGCCTTCCTTCCTCGCTCGCGGAGTCTTCGCCGGCGAACGCCTCGAGAAAACACTGCTCGTCGGCACCGCCGCCAAAGCCGAGGCCATGCGCGGTTGGCTCCGCCGAAAATCCGAGATCGGTTTGCGTGCGGTCGGTCGGTTGACCGATGAGCCGGCGGAGGAAAAGCCGAATGGCGTTCCGGTGCTCGGCACCTCCGATGACATCGAGCGCGTGATCCAAGAGCAAGGCATCACGCAGGTGATCCTGCTCGAGTTCCCACTCTTCAGCGACGTAAACCGGAACCTGATCCGCGTCTGCGATTCGCTCGGCGTCCGGCTGCTCATCGTGAGCGATCTGGAGGAAAAGCTGCGCCACTCTGTGACTCACTTCGAAGACGATGGCTTTCGCTTTATCGGCCTGCGCGAAGAGCCACTGGAAAATCCCCTTAATCGTTGCATCAAACGCGGGATCGATATCTCCATCGCGCTCCCCGTCATTATCTTCATCTTCCCCATCTTGATCGTGCTCGTCTGGCTGGCGCAGCGGCTGCAATCGCCCGGCCCGCTCTTCCACGTCCAGACCCGCGCCGGGATGCAAAACCGACGCTTCAAAATTCTAAAGTTCCGCTCCATGCGCCACGGCGATCACGATATCACCCGCCAGGCGCGTTCCGACGACGAGCGCGTTTATCCGCTGGGGAAATGGATTCGCAAGCTCTCCATCGATGAGGTTCCGCAATTTTGGAACGTCCTCCAGGGCCACATGAGCATCGTCGGGCCGCGCCCGCATCTCATCGCGCACAACACCCAATTCTCGCAGCTAATGGCGAACTACAACGTCCGCGCTTTCGTGAAACCGGGCATCACCGGCCTCGCGCAAGTGCGCGGCTTTCGCGGGGAAGCGCGAAACGATTCCGATATCGAGAAGCGTGTCGCCTGCGATATCGAGTATCTCGAAAACTGGAATCTCTCGCTCGAGTGCGGCATCATTATCCGCACCTTCGCTCAGCTATTTCTGCCGCCGCGCACGGCCTACTAGACTAGCGCGCCAGCGCTTCCAACTCGCGCAAAAAGCTTTCAAAGACGTGCGTCTTTTCGAATTGCTGCACGTAGACATTCCCCGCCGCGCCAAACGCATGTAGCCGCGCCGGATCGCTCGCCAATTCATCCAGCACCTCGGCCACGGCCTGCGGATTTCCAGGCGGAATGTTTAACCCGAAACCACCCACCACCGTTGCTTCCGCCAGCTCGCTCTCCGGATCGGCCACCGTCACCACCGGCTTCGATTGCGCGAGCAGGCCCAGGAGTTTGCTCGGGAAGAAAGAATTCCCGGAGCCAGACTGCTGCGTGATGAAACAAAGATCCACGTCGTGCAGAAGGGCGGTGTAATCCGCTCCTTGTTGCAGCGGCAGCATCGTCACATTCGGCAACTGCAAAGCGCGCACCTGCTCCGCCAGCACTTCGCGTTGCGCGCCATCGCCACAGATCAGGATGTGCACCCGCGGATCGCGCACCAACCGCGCCGCTTCGATCAACACATCCAGGCCCTGCTTCACCCCGAGGTTCCCCGCATACACCGCCAGGAACGCCTCTGCGGGCAAGCCATGCGCGCGGCGGAAATCCCCGCGCGGCGGGAGCGCCATTTCCTTCTCCAATGCGATCGCGTTCGGGAAGTAAATCAGCTTCTCGTCCGGCACGCCTTTGCGGCGAAACTTCACCAGCATGCCTTGCGTGATGCCCGAGAGCCGCGCCGCACTGCGATAGGCAAACGACTCCAGCGCATAAAGCGCGCGGATGAACCACCCCGCGCGCAACATCCCCAATCCCACCGCGGCGTCGGGTTGCATATCCTGCACGTGATAGACAAACGGCGCGCGCTTGATCTTCCCCACCAACCACGCGGCCGAGCCGAGGAGCAGCGGCGGCGAGACCACCACCATCACATCGGCTCGGGGCAGCGCGAGCATGCGCAAGCTCGAGGTCAGGACAAAAGTGGCTTCGTGCAGGATGCGCTTGAGCGCCGAGACCTGCGGCGGGACGAAATGCCAGCAGCGATGCACCGGCACGCCATTCACCACATCGGTCCGATAAAGTTGCGCGCGATCCTCCGGCCGCTTTTGCCAGGTCGGATAATAGGAGAACGTCGAGACCATCTGCGCGTCATGCCCGCGGCCGTGCAGAAACTCGCAGAGCGCCACACTGTGCGGCGCGATCCCGGTAAATTCCGGCGCGTAATTGATCCCCCAAACAATGATGCGCATGCCAGTCTTAGGATTGCGCTTCGGCATCGCGGAGCAGAGCGGCCAGGCCGGTTTCGAGAGTTTGCACAGGCTCGTATCCAAGCAGACGCCGGGCCGCTCCGATCTCCGCTTGGGAGTGAACGATATCGCCCGGCGGCGCGGGAGCGCTCTCGCGTTGACCCGTCCAGTTGGGAAAATGCGCCCGCATCATTTCCGCCAGTTCGCTGATCGTGACCGCGCGCCCGGTCCCGAGATTACAGACGCTGAAAGGCGGCAACGCGCTGGCCGTGAGCGCGCGCACAATCCCGGCCGCGATGTCGGTCACGTGCACGAAGTCGCGCGTCTGCTCGCCGGCGCCGTAAACGGTGATCGCCCGGTTCGCACGCAGTGCCGCAGCAAACTTCGAGATCACGCCCGAGTAGGGCGAGGACGCCAGTTGGCGCGAGCCGAAGACATTAAAGAACCGGAGCGCGACAAACGTGAGCTGCCCATCTGCCGAAAAGAGCCGGCCATAATGTTCGCTCGCGAGCTTCTGCAAACCGTACGGGGAAAGCGGCAACGTGGGCGCATCTTCCGTGATCGGCACTTGCGCAGGATCGCCATAAACAGCCGCTGAACTGGCGAAGACCACCCGTGGAATTCCGCACGCACGCGCCAGCTCGATCACGCGCAGCGTCGCCGTTAGATTCAAATCGTGCGCGCGGCGTGGATCGCTCCAGGAATCGTTCACGGAAGCGAGCGCCGCGAGATGGACCACGCCATCGAACGCTCCGGGAAGCTCTGCCGGCGATACCTCCAGAAGATCCGCCTCCAGAACACGGAGCCTCCCTTCCGTCATCGGTAAATTCTCGCGCCGACCGGTGCTGAAATTATCCAGCACCACGACTTCCGCTCCTCCTGCCAGCAGCGCATCCACCAGATGGGAGCCGATAAATCCGGCGCCGCCGGTCACAAGATAGCGAGCCATCACGCGTTTGCCGGCATGCTCTGCAATCTCCGCGGAGTTACCCCGAGCATGGCCTGATAAGTCTCCCAAGTTTGCCGCACCATTTCGTCCACGGGAAACTCCCGCGCCCGGATGGGTCCCGCGGCGCGCAGTGTTTGTCGACGCTCGGGATCGAGCAGGAGCGCCTTGATCGCACCGGTCAGCTTCTCCAGATCCGACCCATCGACCAGAGCGGCCGCGTCGCCCGCCACTTCCGCTGGGGCCGAAGTGCGGTGGGTTAAAACACACGCGCCGCACGCCAGCGCCTCCAGCACCGGCAGGCCGAACCCCTCGTAGAGCGAAGGGAAAACGAAGACATCCGCGCGGCGATACAACTGCCGCAACATCCGATCCGAGATCACCCCCGGCCGCACCACGACTTCGCTCAGGCCAAGTTGCTCGACTTCGTCTTTGAACTTTTGCTCGCGCTCGGGCGTCACCATCGCGTGGCCGAAGAGGACCAGCTTCAACGCTGGAAAATCCGCCAGCAAAGCGCGCGTGGCCTTGAGCAAAGCAGAGACGTTCTTCCGCGGCTCCAGATTGTAAGGTGAAACCAAAACCAGCCGCCCCGGCTGGTAGAGCGCATCGTTTTGCAGCTGATCGTCGCCCGGATCTTCGAAAAACTTTTCCTCCACCCCATGGTAAATCACCACCTCGCGCGCAGGCGGGACGTTCCAGTAGCGGCTCAAGTCGTCGGCGGTCGTTTGGGAAATGCAGATCACGCGATCGGCGCGCGTCTCGACCCGTTGCCGATGCAGCCGATAAAAGGGCTCGTCCAGTTTGTGCGCATATTCGGGCAGGATCTCCTCGATCAAATCGTGCTTCGTCACCACCACCGGGCAGCGCGCCACCCGTGGCACGAAATCGTGCACCACGTGCAGGAGCGAGATCGGTTCCGCGCGGAAATGTCGCCAATAAGAGAACTCGTCCACGAAGAGCGATCCCCGGTGTTTCCAATGGACCAGCCGGCGATACGCCCAGCGCGAGCGTCCAGAAAAGATATCGCGCAATTCCGCGACTGGTTCCCTTTGCGAACCGAAGAGGAGAAACTCCTGCTCGCCCCCGATCTCCGCCAGGCCGCGGACCAACTGCACGACGTAGCGGTAGTGGCCCGCAGTCATCTGCAACTGATCAAGAGTGGAAAAATCGATCGCGATACGCATGCAGAGAAGGGGAGGCCGCTGGGACGTTTTCTAGCAGAGGTTGTACCGAAGAGCGCGGGCGGGAGCGAGTGTCTTCACCCGGCTCGTCGCTTTTTCCAGGCCTGCACCCAGCCGACCGCGCGGGGGCCCAGGAGCGCCTGCAGTCCGAGGTTAAAGAAGATCGGAGCAGGCAGGACGCGGGTTTCGAAAAGATGGAAAGCCAGGGTGCGCAAGACAGCTCGCTGCGCTCCCAAAGCGTTCAATTGGTGGATCATATCGCCAGCCGCCTGCGCCATGGCGCGGCGCTCTTCGCCCGAAGCGCCCGCGCGTAAGAGCGGACGATAAATTTCGTCCAAGATTTCCTGGTGCAGGGCAACGAGCGCGCTCACGGATTTCGACTCGTCGTGCAACCGGTAACGCGAAAAAACTTCCGGCACGTAGTGAAACTGGACGCCGCGGGCGGAGAGCTTCAGCCAGAGGTCGTAATCCATGCAGTAATGCAAATCCTCACGCACCGCCGGCGGGACCATGCTGGTGCGAAAAAAACAGGACGGCTGCGCGATGAAACGATGCGCCAGGTGCCGCAACCGCGAGTAAGGCTCACCGGGAAATTTCTCCACCACCGTCTCGCCATCCTGCGCCACGTAAACGCAATCGCCGTAGACCACGCCCACCTCCGGATGCTGCGCGAAGAGATCGGCCACGCGTTGGAGCACGCCCGGCTCGAGCAAATCGTCGCTGTTCAGCCAGGTCCAGATATCGCCGTGCACATGAGCGAAGCCTTTGTTCAAGGCGTGGCTTTGTCCGCGATCCCTCTCACTTTCCCAATGGCTCAGCTGCGCTTCATAGCGCCGGATGACCTCCACGCTGTTGTCCGTGCTTCCGCCATCGATCACGATGAGCTCGCAGACTCGGAATACTTCTGGTCGAGCAAGGAGCGCAAGGTCGCCTCCAGGTAAGCGCCTTGATTGTAGGACGGGGTCACGACGCTGATCTTCATGCCGCGGCCTCCTCCCTTGCAGGGCGGCTCAGTATTTCGCGGAACCAATCGAGGTAATCTTTTACCATCCGCTCCCGCCCAAATTGCGCCCGCGCTAGGATGCCTGCGCGTTCGCCCATCGCGAGGCGCTGCTCAGGGTTATCGAGAAGCGTCGCGATCGCTTCCGCCAGCGCGGCAACGTCGCCCGGAGGCGTGAGAAGACCGGTTTCGCCGTGGGTGATCTGTTCCGGAATACCGCCCACCGCGGTTGCCACCACGGGCGCCGCGCAGGCCAGCGCCTCCAGAATCGAGGTGGGAAACGTGTCTGCCCGGGCCGCGTGAATGTAGAGATCGGCCGCCTGATAGAAGCGCGCGAGGCGGGCGTTATCCTGCATAAATGGAACGAAGCGGATGGTCGCGTTGCCCACTGTCTCGTCCGGCGCGTCTTCCCCAATCGCGAGAAAAAGAAGCGGGCGACCAGAGCGCCGTTCCGCCAGCCGCGCGATCGCGCCGCGCAGCGTCTCGTAATCTTTCCAAACATTTCCGCGAATACTCAACGCAGTGAAGAGCAACACGTCGGCGTCCGCCGGAATCTCGAGCGCCGCCCGCGCCGCCGCGCGATCGCCCGGTTGGAAAACTTCGAGATCGATTCCGTTCGGAATCACGCGGCTTTCGATCACCGCGGGCGCCACCATGGATTGCTCCACCTTCTCGAGCAGCCACCGACAAGGCGCGGCCAGATAGAAGCGGCTCCGCGCATAGATCGCGCGTTTCCGTTTCCAGTTCTCCGCCGTCCCATCACGCTCGATCGCCGGTGGGATGGTGAGATCGGGACATTCCCCGCAGCCGATCTTCCAACGCTCACAGCTAAAGGAATGCGCGCAGTGCCCGCTCAGCAGCCACGCGTCGTGCAGCGTGATGACGAGCGGCAACTGCGCCGAAAGCTGCGGGAGAAAACGGAGATCGAAATAATCCCGGTGCAAGTTATGCGCATGCACAAGCCCGGTCGGGAACGGCGGCAGCGAAAGCAATTCGCGCGTGCCCGGGTAATTGAAAAGCTCCCGTCCACGGCGTCGATCGATCTCATTCCCTAAATCGCCCAGGCGCGAAAGCTGATAGGTAATTTGCGGCAACACGCGCACCTGCCGCGCCACTAACAGTTCCGTGGCTTTCTCAAAGACATGCCGCCACGCGTTCTTCGGGATCTCGTGGATCGAATGCTCGTGCGAAGTTTTTGTTCCCACTGCCATGGCCGCCTTCGCGCCCTGCGCGCGATAGCCGTGCAGCAAACTCAACGCCATTTGCTCCGCGCCTCCGGGCCGATCGCTCGTGCTCACGAGCAGAATATTCGGGAGCGTCTCAGCCATGGAAGAACCCCTGCAGCTGACGCTTAAACTCCGGCCCATCCCAGTTCCGCACGAAGAAGCGCGGCAGGCAATGCCGCGGCACTCCCCGTTCCACCGCGCCCTCCAGGCAGGACACGGCCGAACGGAAATTCCCGCGGGCGCAGATCGCCATCGCGCTCTCGTTAAACGATCCATACGGATACGAGAAATGATCAACCGCGCGGTGGAGCCAGCCTTGCAGTTGTGCCCGACTTCCGTTGATCTCCGCCGCCTGCTCCTCCGCGGTTCGGTAATCGAGATCGCAATGCGTGACGGTGTGCGCGCCGAGCGTGAGCAGTGGTTCGGCGGCGAGCAGCTCCAGCTCTGCGGTGGTGACGCAACGATAAAGCGGACGCGCCGCTGTCGTCGTCACTCCCGTGAGCGCCCGTAGCTGCGCGAGCACCTCCTGCTGCTTCGGCTCCGCCAATGGACGCAGGCTGGCATGGAGATCGACGAAGAGTTTTTGCCTCGCGCTCCACTCGCCGCCCGCGAGCACGTTCCAGGAATTGTTCGGCTGCTCCATCTCCGCGCCCAGGTCCCATTCGCGCGGGCGGCCGTTTATTTGCAGCCGCAAAATCCTCGGCAGCGGCAACGGCCCCAGCAGCAAACGCTCGAGATCGTCCCACCAAAATTCGCGATCGCTGTTCACCGCTCCGGTCGCGATGTAAATCGTGGCCGGCACATCGAACTCGCGCAGGATCGGGAGCGCGATCTCGAGATTATCGAGATAGCCATCGTCGAAGGTCAGGACCACGCCGGCCTTCGGAAAAGCCGCATCGGTTTCACTCACAGCATCAAGCGCAACCGGCTGGCCCAGTTGCCGAATGACCTGCAACTGCGCGCGAAAATTCTCCGGCGTGACCGTGAGCAGATGCGGATCGCGCTCCGCTTCCAGGACGCGATGGTAACAAAGAATCACCGGCGGCGTGCTGAGAGCGCGCCGTGTCCCGCGAAGGGTTTTGCGCGCCAGTCGCACGGCTCGACCCGCTTGCCGGCGCAGAAGCTGAGGCACCCGTCGGAGCGGCGCCGGCTGGCGCAGAGCGCGAAGCTGCTCCTGCGTGATCTCCCAGACCTCGCCTTCCGCCTGACCAAGTTCGCGCAGATATTTTTCCAACCAGCGCAGGAACGCGAGACGCGCCTCCTGGTCGCGCCCGCTTCGCCAGGCTTGAGCGTTGCAGGAATCGGGATGTTGCCGGTAGCGATACCAGGATTTCGCAGCGGCGTAGACCGGCTGGGTTAAACAAATCTTCGCATGCATGACGAGGTCTTCGTACATCCCGGTAAAGGCTGGGTCGTAGCCGCCTTTCTCCTCGAAAATCTCCGCCCGAATCAAGATGCCGCTCGGGATGTTTTTCTCGTTCTGCAAAAACAGTTTGAGCAAGTCCGGCGGCGCAATCACGCGGTCCGCCTCCAGCCCGAGCTCCTGCAACTCATCGTGATCCGACGGCCGCCCGCTCCAGCTCCGCCACAGCTCCAGCGGGCCATACACGTAGGCCGCTTCCGGATGCGCTTGCAGCAATGCCAGTTGCTCCGTCAGCTTCTCCGGCTGCCAGACATCGTCCGCATCCAGATAGGAAATGAAACTTCCCTGCGCATGCCGGAGCCCGAGATTGCGCGCCGCGCTCATCCCGCGATTCGCATGGCCTTCATGTTCGAGATAGCGGATGCGATCGGGAAAGCGCTGCGCGAAATCGCGCGCGATATGCGTGGCGCGATCCGTCGACCCATCGTCCACCAGCAAAAGCTCCCAGCGGGGATGAGTCTGCGCCAGGACGCTCTCGATCGCTTCCGCGATGAAGCGGTCGCCATTGAAAAAAATGGTGACGATCGAGACCAGCGCGTCGCGGCAGGGTTCCATCAGGGGAAAAGCGGAAGGGATTAACGCTGGCAGAGCAAGTCCATCGGGTCAGGATCAACGCCCGACCATTTCCTCGTGCGGTTTCTGCGCGCGCGCCGTTACGAGCATGACAAATTCCGGGTCCACTTCATCGAGTTCCGCCGCCGTCAGCTCCGGGCTGGAAATGCCGAAGAGGAAAGACGCAGCCGTGAGGACGTTGCCATGGGTTTCGATTTTCACGTTCGCTGCCCCGAAGACGTCGCCCAGCATGCGGCTCACGGCCAGGCTGGTGAACCGCCAATAATCCCCCCACCCGCGTTCCACATCGTACATGCTCACCTGGCTGATGCTGGGGAAGGTGGCGAGCAGGACTCCGCCAGGTTTGAGCGCGCGATACGCGGTCTGGAGCGCGTCCTGAAATTTGTAAATCACGTGGATCGTTTGCGTGAGAATAAGACAATCGAAGACGCCCTCCGGCACCCCCGCGCCCGTTTCGAAATCTCCCACCAGCGTGGCCTCCGGGTTGCCCGCCACCGCGTGGAGCACATCCGATTCCGTGACCTGCGCGCCGCCGAAACGCCGGGTGTATTCACGATCGCCAATCTCGAGCACGCGGCCGCGAATCGCGTCGCTATTTTGCGCGAGAAACTTGTGCATGAAATAGCGGTCGATCGGTTCGCCCCGGTGGTATCCGAAGTCGCGCGAGATGGGCGTCGTCGTCCGGAGATCGCCAAAGCGAATGGCCTTGGGGCCGAAGCGACGCTGGTGGCGCTGGAGCCGCAGTTTTTCGAATAGCTCCTGGGGCAACACCGCGGCTGCGGCAGACTTTAACAGCTTTTTCATTGGCTCTCCTTTTCGCAGATCACAAGGGTGGCACCAGACGTCGCCGCCGACTCAGTGCGCACGGAAGCGAAATGGCAGCGGAGTGCAGCGAGGAAATTTTCGAGATTGAACCAATGGAAATAAGGATCGCGCCGCGCCTCGACCACCATCGGATTTTCGGGTGCAGGAAATTCGATCGCGAGACTGTGGCGCGCCAGACGCGCGAAGGTGCCGGCGATTTGCTCGAAGCGGAGTCGCTGCTCGAAGACCAACGTGGGGATCAGGCCCAACGCGATTGCCAGCTCGCATTGCAGCCGCGAGAGGGCGGGAGCGAGGACGTTATTTTCCACTCCGTGCCCCGCGGCCGGGTAACGCAGATCGACGATGAGCGGCAGAATATCCGCACGCGTCTCGCGCACCTTTTCATAGAGCGCATCGACGCGCGCGGCGTCGCGATCGATCGCCACCACCTGCGCACCGGCGCGCGCAGCTGCGAAGGCCACAGCGCTGCTCTCGCGCCCTACGACCAAGACCGAAGCGACGCGTCGCGCCTGCAAGATGCGCTCGATTTGTGCGAAGATCTGGAGACGCCCGCAGGCGCAGCGTTCGCTGCCGGAAAGCGGTAGCTCGTGAGCCGCTGCTCCATTTGCGCCAGCGGATCCGGCGCGAGAATCTTTGCCCCGCGTCGCCAGATTTTTCCGGCAAGGCCAGGCGACTCGGCACCGTTTCTCGCGCCGGTCGCGGCGGCGAAACTTTCCGAGACGGGTCCGTGTTCGTAATCCGTTAAAAGGAGACGCGCGAGAGACCCGTGACCTCCCGCGTAAAGTTCGAGCGAGCGCAGATAGTAGCTCTCCAGATCCTGCGGAATCCGGCCCTGATCTTCCCGAGCCTCCACGATCGAACTGAAGTCGATAAAGCGCGCTTCGCTTCCGTGAAAAAGAATATTCCAAGGCGCGGCATCTGTGAGCGTGAGCCCATGGGTGGCCAGTTCGCGCAGGAGGCGCAAGGCCAGAAGCGCCGCCTCGCGCAACATCGCCGGACTCCATTCGTAGGCGTAGGAAACGAACGGGATTCGCTCATGCCGCAGCACGATCGGGTAATCGGGCAGCGACTGCCCGGTCAACGTCGTCCGCGGAATCAGCGCCTGCGCGTTCAGCTTATCCACGATGCCTTCCGCAAAGATGCGGCGCGTAAACTCCGCGCATTTCTCCGGGATACCGCGGTAGAGTTCGCCGCCCGACCAAAAGAGGCGCCCGTTCCCATCGCAGAAAGAGGTGGGATGAAACTCGACCTCGTCGAAGAAGAGCTCGCTCACGAATGTTCTCCGGTCGGGAACCACTCGTTCTTGAGCAGGCAGAGGACCCAGTTACGATCCGGCACTTTTCCCGAGCCATGGAAGTCGTCCGCCTCCACGTCGAAGATGGCCGCCTGCGCCAGGTAATCGGCATCCGCGCCGCCTTTCGATAGACGCAGATTCACAAAGCAGCGGCCGGGGGTGAGATTGATTGGCTCCGTCACACAGGTCACGCTGCCTTCCGCGGGCAGCGTCTCCGGCAGCCCGCCCGCCGCGTCGCTATCGAAAACGAAAATGCCGGTATCGGAAAAGTCGTAAACCGAAACGACGAAGCGCGGGTTCTGGAGCGGCTTCGCGGAGCGGTAGCCCAGCGTGATCTTGAGCCGGCTGGAAGAACGAATCGCCGCCTCCGCGTCCACGTTCTCGACTTTAATGCTGGTCAACCGCGCGCTGCCGTCACCATGGCGGTCGGTTCGCTCGTCGATCGTCTGGATGTCATCGGTCATGGCCGCGCGCAGGTAATCGCGCACCACTTCGCCGGGCGGGCCATCGGCGGTGACGCGGCCGCCATCCATCCAGATGGCGCGATGACAGAGCGATTGGATGGAAGCAAGATTATGGCTCACAAGCAGGACGGTGCGGCCGTCTTTCGAGACCTTGTCCATTTTGCCGAGGCACTTCTTTTGGAAAGCGCTGTCGCCGACGGCGAGCACTTCGTCCACGAGGAGGATGTCCGGTTCGAGATGAGCCGCGACCGCGAAAGCCAGGCGCACATACATCCCGCTTGAGTACCGTTTCACCGGCGTGTCGATGAAGTCTTCCACCTCGGAGAACGCGACGATTTCATCGAAGCGCGCACGGATCTCGTGCGTCCGCATTCCGAGGATGGCGCCGTTTAAAAAGATGTTCTCGCGGCCGGAAAGATCGGGGTGAAAGCCGGTGCCCACTTCCAGGAGCGAGGCGGAACGACCGCGCAAGATGGCCTCGCCTTTCGTGGGCTCGGTGATGCGCGAGAGGACTTTGAGCAGGGTGGATTTACCGGCGCCGTTCCGGCCGATCAAGCCGACAATTTCTCCGGGTTGAATCTGAAAGCTCAGATCCTGCAAGGCCCAGAAGTCGCCCCGCGACCCGGTCCCGTTCTGGCCCTGGCCGCGCAGCCGGTTCCAACCGCGCTCGACCGAGTCGCGAATGCTGGTCGCACCGATTCGTCCGAGCCGATACTTTTTCGAGACGCCTTGCAGTTCGATGATTGGGCGCATGCGTTAGACGGTGTCGATAAACGTCCGCTCGGTTCGTTGGAAAAGGAGCACGCCGAGGAGGAAGAGAATGACGGAGGCCACGGCCGAATAAAGATAGCCGCCCCACGAGACGGTGCCTTCGCCGAGCAGGACGTGACGCAACATTTCGACCGGAGCAGAGACCGGATTTAGAGCGACGACCCACTGATGACGCGCCGGCACTTTCGAGAGCGGATAAATGATGGGGGTGAGATAAAGCCAGACCTGGATGACGAGCGGGAGCACGTGTTGCAGGTCGCGATATTTCGCGGTGCAGGCGGAGAGAAGCAGGCCCGCGCCCACTCCCAGGACGGCGACGTGGAGAAGGATTAACGGCACCGCCAGGACTCCGAAGTTCATCGAGATGAAGGCGCCGGACGCGGTGAAAAATTTGAAGTAAATCCAGAAGCCCGCGAAGAGCGCGGCCTGGATGAGGAAGGCGATCACGTTCGAGAGCGCGACGGAGAGCGGCACGATCAGGCGCGGGAAATAGACTTTGCCGAAGAGTTGCGCGTTCGCGGTGAAGGTCACGCCGGTCTGCTGGATGGTTTGCGCGTGGTAATTCCAGAGCAACAGACCGCAAAGGTAAAAGAGCGTCGGCGGGAGACCATCGGTCGAGATGCCGGCGAATTTTCCGAAGACGAGGGTGAAGACCACCGTCATGACGAGCGGCTGCACCACGGCCCAGGCCGGCCCGAGCGCGGTCTGCTGGTAGCGCGCCACGAAATCGCGGCGCACGAGCAGGAAAAGCAGGTCGCGAAATTCCCAGAGCGCGCGCACGTCCACGCCCAACCAGCTTTGGTTGGGCCGAATGCGAATCTCGAAGTTGGATGGCGTGCTCAACGTCAGCGGCATGAGCTTAACACTGGGCCGCCGGGCGCGTCGAAATGGGATTTAGAGGAATGAGCCATCGAGTGGGAGAGTCGGATCCTACCGGAAAGCAGCTTCTGCGCCGGTGACGAGATCGGTGAGGCGCCGACTCTGCGCGCGGCTAGGGCATGTCCGCCCGCTCGCGCAGGACGCGGCAAGGATTCCCCGCGGCGTAGACCTGCTCCGGCACGTCGCGCGTCACGACCGAGCATGCGCCGATGACGCTGCGCGCGCCGATTGAGACGCCGGGCATGACAAAGGTGCGCGCGCCCAAAAAAGCATCTTCGCCGATTGTGATCTTTGCCGTCACCAACGGAAGGCCGGGGCGGGTGAAATCATGGCTGCCCGAGCTGAGGTAACTCTCCTGCCCGACCGAAGCCCGCGCGCCGACCTCGATTTCGCCGAGCGTGTTCGCGTTCGCTCGATCGCCGAGAAGGGAGCGATCGTGCAAAGTGAGATGCCAGGGGATGGAGATGCGCGCGCGCTGATGGACAAAGGGCGTGCCGTGGATTCTTGCGCCGAAAACGCGCAGCCAGAAGAGGCGCCAGGGATTAAGCGGCTTCGGCGTCCAGGCGCAAAACAGCGCCCAGGAAATCTCCCAGAGCAGCCGCAAGATGCGGTTGCTGAGCGACCAGGGCGACTCGTGGGCGAGGCGCTGGTCTGGTTTAACGAGTTTCTTTTCCTCCATACTTAACGGGCGGCCCGTGCTGGCAGGGCCTGCTGAAGTTGGTCCAGCAATGAGTCGACTGCCGCTTGTATTTCAAAGCGCTGCGCGAAACACGCCCGCGCTTTCTCGCGCATGGCCGCGCGTGTGGCCGGCCCGGCCTCCTCCCAGCGCGCCAGCAGGCGGGTCGTGCCCGCGAGGTCGTCATCTTCGGCAAAGCCCGCCCCATCCGCGACGATCTCGCGCCAGATGTTCACGCAATTTGAAATCAGAACCGGCAGGCCAGTGGCGAGCGCTTCCGCGACCGAGATCCCGAAGTTCTCCTGGTGCGAAGGCAAAACAAAAGCCTCCGCGGCGCCGAAGGCACCCCACTTGGTCGTCCCGCTTAACATCCCGGTAAAAGTGACAGGCGCCGCGCCGCCCGGGAAGCTCTGCGC
Source organism: uncultured Verrucomicrobiae bacterium (assembly GCA_963730385.1). Lineage (GTDB taxonomy): Bacteria > Verrucomicrobiota > Verrucomicrobiia > Chthoniobacterales > UBA10450 > JACCTI01. The sequence continues at coordinate 980,620 of CAVSRQ010000010.1, read as the reverse complement.
GACGAGCGCTTCGAGTTCGCGCTGGTATTCATCGTTCGCAGGCGGCCCGGCCAGGACGAGGTGGAGGTCGTCGCGTTGCACTTTGGCGAACGCCTGGATGAGAAGATCGGGACCCTTTTTTACATGCAGACGACTGAGGAAAAGCAGGATGCGCTTCCCGCGCAGCTCCGGCCAGCGTTGCAGGAAATCCTCGCGCGCCGCGTCCAGATCAACCTCCGGCGCGGCTGTGCCGTAGCTGACCACCGCTTCGCGGCAGCGATAAAATGGGAAAGGCTCGCGCGCCAGGCGGCGTTCTTCCTCGGAGGTAAAAAGGACGACCGCCGCATCACGCAACACGCGCGCCTCCGCCCACGGCCAATAGAGAAGCTTCTTGAGATGCTTCAGCGGATAGGTGCGCTTGAACCATGGATCGAGCATCCCATGCGGAAAGACGACATAAGGCGTCTCGCCGCCGCGGAGGGCGCGCCAGACGCCGAAGCTGCTGTATTGCCAAACGCCCTGCACGATCACGATATCGTAAGCGGAGCGGCGCGCGCGCAGCCATGGCTCGAAGCCTTTTGAGTAACCGTAGGTGCTGCGGCTTTCGCCCAGCGCATGGACCGGCACCGGCATCTCGCGCGTCCACGGATCGCCCGGCAAATCCAGGCTCACGATTTCCACTTCGTGCCCGCGCTCCGTCAGTTGCGCGGAAGATTGCCGCACGGACTCGATCGGCCCGCCGATCGCCGGATTAACGGAGCGGATCGAGCGGAGAATTTTCATGCAGAGTGCTGTGCAGATCCCGCCGGGCCGCGAAATGGCCGAGCACGACGATGCTCCAAAGCCGCGTCCATTGCAGCCGCTCCCCGATGAAAGCGGTCTTCATTTCCTCCACGAACTGCGCCGGCAACATGCCCCGCGATACCACCTCACGCAGGCCGTGATTCACAAAAGTCTCGAGCGGGCCGCGCATCCAATCGCGCATCGGGAGGACAAAGCCGCGCTTCGGCCGATCGTAAACCGACACCGGCAGAAGGTCGCGGCAGGCGGCGACAAGCAGACTCTTAACCCCGCGACCACGCACCTTCTCTGCCTTGGGCAAACCGAGCACATACTCGACCAGCTCGTGATCGAGGAACGGCACCCGCATCTCGAGCGAGACGGCCATGCTCATTTGATCCGCATCGCGCAGGAGCATGCGCCGCATGTAGCCGCTTAACTCTGCCCAACTGGTCCGGGCGTAATCGTCCGGCAAATCCACCGGGCAATCGAAGGTCTGCGAAGTCTTCGGCAACCCCGCGGCCGCGATCATATCATCCGTGTAGAAACGGCGACGCCAACGCGCCAACTCGCCGGCATCCCTCGTCGCTGGCATATCGGCCAGACGTGTTCCCATTGCGCCCAGCAACTTCAGCAGAGGCCGGGACGCGCGCGGCATTTTCGCCAAAAGCTGCAAGCGTGGGACGTCGCGAAAGCTGGGGTAACCGCCGAAGAGCTCGTCGCCGCCCAAACCCGAGAGGGCGACCTTCACTCCCTCGGCCGCCACGGCGCGCGAGACGATATAGGTGTTAATCCCATCGGACGAAGGCAGGTCCAGCTTTTCCACCGCTTCGGTCACGGAGTGAATGACCTGCTCTTCCGAAAGCAAAATGCGATGATGCTCGGTGCCGTAACGTTGCGCCACTTCGAGCGCGATCGGGCTTTCATCAAACTCCCCGCTCTCGAAGCCGACGGAGAAAGTTTTGAGTTTGTGTTCCAACTGCTGCGCGGCCAATGCGGTCACGATCGAGGAATCAATCCCGCCGCTGAGGAAGCTGGCCACCGGCACATCGGCCAGAAGATGCTCGCTCACGGCGGCCTCGAGCTTTTTCCTTACCTCCTGGGCCGCGTCTCGCGCAGGGGAACGGAAGGCTTCGCGCGCCGGCCAGTACTTCCATTGTTTGATCTGATCTTCGGGGCCGAAAGTCATGGCATAGCCCGCAGGGAGCACGCGCATCTCCGAGTAAAGAAGATCGCGCTCCGGGCACGCGCCCCACTGCAAATAACTGGAGATGGCCTCGGGCGTGATGGCGCGGCTGCTGGTCTCCAACATCCGGGTCTCGGAGGCAAAACGCAGGCCATCCGGATCGCGCACGAAATAGAGCGGCTTAATCCCGAGGCGATCGCGCGCCACGAACACTTCGCGGGTGGCCGCATCGTAAATGGCGAAGGCAAACATGCCTTTCAAGTGCTCGAGCACGTCGTGCCCCCAACGCCCGTAAGCGCGCAGGACGGTCTCGGTGTCGCTCGTGCCCTGCCACTCGATCTCGGGGCCGAGACGCGCCCGAATGGCGCGGTGATTATAAATCTCGCCATTGATGACGATGACGTTGCCGTTCGTAGGATCGATCATCGGCTGCGCGCCGGCTGGTGAGAGATCGACAATGGCGAGGCGGGTATTCCCCAGCCAGACGCAGCCATCGGGCGAGGTCCAGTCGCCGGCGGAATCCGGGCCGCGATGATGAATCAGGCGCAGATCGAGCGGAGTGGCCTGACCGAGCGAGTTGAAATGGAGGGCGATGCCGCACATGGGATGTCAGGCGCCGGGCGCTCTATTTCGGACGGGCTGCATCACCAGACAAACCCCTCTTCGCGCCGGAAGTATTCCATCTCTGGCGGCAGCTCGCGCAAAGGTTTTGCCGGCACTCCGGCGTAGAGCTGATACGGCGTCTCCCATTTTTTGTTTAAGAGTGATTTTGCACCCAGCGCCGAATGATGAGGCAGGCTGCTGCCGCCCAAGATCACCACTTCGGTGCCGAGAAAGCAATATTCTCCAATCTCGATCGGCTCCGCAGATTGCCGGCCGGCTGCAAGATCGATGCTGTGGCTGATGAGTTGGGAACGATATCCGGCGATGGTGGCGTAAGCGCCAATCCGGATGCGCGCCGTGCAATCAATGAAATGTCGGCTGCTGATGCCGGCATGCCGTCCCAGGATTAATTCCGGGCGCCGTTCCGGTTGATGCGCGAAATGGCGCGCGTGGCCGCTCGGGAATCCGGTGATCCAATTCAACGGCCCGATGATCGCATGCGCGCCGAGGTGAAGGAGATCGGCGTTTTTGCAGAGAGTGAAGTGCCCGATGCGTGCGCCTTCTTCCAGCACAAGGTGACGCGGGCAAATCCAGGAGAGCCCGATCCGGCTGGTGGGATGAAGTGAGTAGCCGCACTGCGATTCCAGCAGCCGGCGCCGCCATTCCCATGGCAGCAAACACGCGAGAAGCAGGAGGGCGTTCTTTAACATGGGGGCGCGACCGAGCGATAGAGCTCGCGATACTCTGTAATCATTCGCGCAGTGGTAAAGCGTTGCGCGTTTTCCAGAGCGCGCGCGCTCCAGTGGGCGTTTTCCGCGGGATCGAGCAAGCGCAGAAGATCGCGCGCGAAGCCTTCCTCGTCTTCGGGCGGATGGACGAGCGCGCCCGCGCCGGCGATCTCCGCCATTGGCCCGGCGGAGCTGCAAAGGACCGGGCAGCCACAGGCTTGCGCCTCGATGATCGGCCAGCCGAAGCCTTCGAAGCGCGAGGGAAAGAGAAGCGCGGTGGCGCAATTGTAGAGGACTTCGAGTTCCTCGCTCTCGCAGTTTCCCCATTGCACGATGCGATCGGCAATCCCGAGATCGCGCGCTTGCGCATTAAGGGCTTCGTTCAATTTCTCGCCAACGAAGAGAAGTTGCCCGTCCCAATCATGCTGGCAGCGAGCGAAGATGCGGAGGATGGCTTCGCGATTTTTCCGGCGCAAATTTGAGCCGACATGGAGAAGGTAAGGCCGCTCCATTTGCAAGCGCGCCTGCGCTGCGGCGCGGTCCAGTTTCCGATAGGGGTAACTCAAACCCAAGGGGATGACGCGCAGCGTGGGCCGTCCCTCGCCCTGCGGCACCAGCTTCTCCGCATCATCGCAGGTGGCTTGGGAGACGCAGGCCAGCGCGTCCGCCCGCCGCATGCCGGCGAGAATCCAGCGCTGCAACCAACGGCCTGTGGCGGAAGCAGGCGTATCGGTTTCCTCCCCGAGACCGCCGCGCACTGCGAGCAAATCGTGGCACGTCACCACCACTGGCGTGCCGCGGAGATGCTGCGCATACATCGCATTCGAGTGATCGCAGATGTGAACCAGTGCCGGCCGCGTCTGGCGCACCCGCGCCCGCAGCCGGCGAGGGAAGAGAATAAACTTATCGATGTAAGCCAGCCACTTGGCGACGAACGCCCCCGCGAATTGGATTTTCCCAAAGACAGGCTCCGGACGAATCAACTCCGCCGCGACGCCCTCCGCGGTCAGGCCCTCCAGCATCATGGCGCCGAAACGCTGCATGCTCTGCTGCTGATCCGCGATGTAGTTACCGATCAACAGCACCATTTTCGTGGTCGGGCCCATTCGCGTAATGCAAGCGCCGGGCATGCGGTGAGATGCGCGCCACCCGCGGCTTGCCCGAGCCGAAATCCTGATCGTCATCCGAAGGCGGGCGTGAGCCTTCGTCGGCATGCAAATCCTCCTCCTGCCGACGTGCCGCCAGAGCGATGCCGGTAACGAAGACGGCGAAGCCAAGAATGGTCGGTTGACCGAATTGGCCTACCAGGAGCTGAGCTCCGCTCGCGCTGATGAGCAGGAGCGGCAGGACATTGCGATGCTTCTTCACCGAGACCAAAGAGAGCAACCCCACGTAAACGGAGAAAGCGATGCGCCAAAGGACAAAGGCCAGACCGAGCACGGTCCCGCTTTCCAGAAAAATGCGTGACCATTCCACTTCGGAAAGAAGAAAGCCGCTCTCGCCGGTGAGGATTTTCGCGCCGCCGTTTGTCCCGACACCCAGCCCATACCCGAGCCAGGGCGCCTTGGTGTAGACGTAGTAAACATCTTCGAAATCTTCACCCACGCGGGTGAGCATGCTGCCCCCGATCGAAGTCTCGTTGGCTGCCGCGACATCATTGAAGCGGGTCATCAGGACTTTGTAGCCCTCTTGAAAAATGGGTGTCTTCATCAGGATGAAGCCAGAGACGAGCACCACCAGCACCACTTTCCCGACCCGATTCACTGCCGAGGGCCGCAGAAGCAGCACCACCACGAGCGAGGCCACGACCAACCCACAGCCGGCGACGACTGAACGACTCCCGGAAACAGCGGTGCCAATGACGAGCCCGGAGCCGGCTGCGATGAGCAACCAGAGTTTATAAGTCTTCCGTTGCAGCGCCGCCCAGATGAAGAAGGCCGTGGCAAAGGCGAAGTACGACACGACGCCCACCACAAAGGAAAACGGCCCTGCCGTCCGCACGCGCCCGAGCGCCGAGAGCATCATCTCGCCTTCTCCGCTGCTCGTTCGGTTCAGGAAAGAATCCGGCGACGACTGAAATTGCGCCACCATCAGCAAAGCCATCGGGCCAAGAAGGAAAAGAACCCACCAGCCCAGGCGCTTCACGTCTTCCGGACGGAAGGCACTGGCGATCACGAAGATGAAAGGAAGATGAAGGAAGCTGGATCGGAAACCATAACCAGCGACGAGCAAGATCTGGAACGGCCGCACGAAATTCCAGAGCGGGATAAAGGTGATGGCAAACGATAAGACCCCGATGATGGCGAGGCTCAACGTCCAGCGGTTCTTCGGAAAAATGTCGGCCCGAAAAGCAAAGTAGTAAGCGGCTAATACCACTGGATCGCGGATGATGAGCAGCGGGGTGGAGAGCTGCGGCACCACCCATTTGCGCAACATGCCCTCGAGCAAAAGGAGCCAAAAATAGGTCCAGATGGTCCAGCGCAGGTGCTTTAGGGTTTTCTCGCGGTTCTCGTTCATGCGCCGGTCAAGGAATGGATGGCGGCGAGGATTTTCTCGCCATAACCACGCCAGGTAAGTTGAGCCGCCCGTGTTTGCGCTGCAATCCCCATGCCAGAGATGCGCTCGCGATGCTGCGACGCACCAGCTAATTTTTTCCGCAAGCGCCTCGGGCGAGCGGATCGGGACCAGAAAACCCGTCACGCCTTCCTCGATTAAGTCATCGCCCCCGGCGTTTCGCGTAGCAATCAGCGGCAACCCGGAGGCCATCGCTTCCTGTTGCACCAAAGCACGACCTTCCACCAGCGAAGGCAATACCAGCACGTCGCAGGTGCGCATGAGCCGCAGTACTTCCGGATGAGGGCGCGGCGCCTCGTAAGTGAAGCTGGGCAGCTGCGCGCGATACCACGCCAGCGGACGCAGGAGGGAGCCCATGCACGACAAGCTCCACGCTGCGGGGAATTGATCAGCTTCATCGCGGCAAAGAGATCGGCCAGGCCTTTGCGCTGGGTCATGGAGCCGGCGAAGAGGACGCGCAGGCGATCGGATTCATATGTCTTATAGGTCTCATCGGTCGTATGAGACGGGGAGCCAAACGGCGCCACCACACAATTTTTTCCCGCCGGCACGGACTCCAGGACGAAATTGCTCGGGCAAACGACCAGCTCCGCCAATTCCATCTCGCGCTGCTTCCGCGCCAGCTTCTCCTCGGAGTCGCGGGTGCCGCCGAGCGTTGGCTCCCAATCCGGGTAACGCTCCGCTTCCTCGCGCAGGATGCGTTGCGCCGTTTCATAGTAGGCGATCGGGAGATCGTAAATACGACGAGCGCCCAGACCTTGCGCGGCTTCAAACAAGCGCAGCGCGCAATCTTCGTAAGCATAGACCGCGTCGATCTTCGCCCGCGTCTTCTGCGCGCGGAACCAACTGGCAGCCTCCTCATCCAGCGCCTGCCAGACGCGATCGATACTGGCCCAGCCTCGCTCGTGCTCCACCAGACTCGTGATCCCAGCCGCGCCCGCCAGCAGCCGAATGATTTCCCGCGTGGGATACGCGCGCACCTTCTCCGGTGGCAGGTCGTAGGCACGACGCTGCGCGTTCGGCGGTAGGAAGGAAAGGAACGCCGCGCTCCGCGGATAACCCAGCGTGGTCACGAACTGCGCGAGCAGGTTCGCCTCCTCCAAACTCTGGAGAACGGCGCGCACATTCGCGTTCCCGAACGGATGCGAAAGGAGGATCATCGCGAGGCTGTCATCTATCGTTTCGCGCGCGCCAGGCGACGGTAGGCGGTGGCGTAGAATTCGATCGGCTCAAGTTCAGTCGCCAGCTCGGCACGGGTCCGCTGCGCGCGATCTGCATACTCGCTCTCGCTCATCGCGGCCGCCTTTTCGAGCAGGCGCGCGAGCGCCGCGGGATCATCAGGGGCGCAGACCAAAGCCTGCGGACCGGCCGCTTCCGGCAACCCGCCATCACGCGTGATAATGCAGGGCACCCCCAGATGACGCGCCTCCACCGCCGTGAGCCCGAAGTCTTCTCGCGTGTTTGGCGGCACCACCATCCAGCGCGCGTTTTTCATGCGCGTGGTCTTGGTTTCCTCATCCACAAAGCCGAGCACTTCGATCCCGGTGACGCCGCGCTTCTGGATCGCATACTCGATCAAACTCCGGAGCGGCCCATCGCCCATCAGGACGAGCGGCCAGCGCGCGCGATCCAGTTGCGCGAGGGCGTAGGCGTCGAGCAGCGTGTCGATTCCTTTATTGGCAATCCAGCGCCCGATGAACGCGAAACCGCGCCGCTCCTCCGGCGGCGTCCAGCCTTGCGGAAAGTCGGAGACGGTCGGGACCTTGCGACTCGTCGGGCTCTTCGCCTTCGGCTCCCAGGTATTCCAGACGAACTGCGAATTATACCAGCGCTCGTTTGCCAGCTTCGCGCCCAGGCGCCAGAGGAGGCGGTGCGCGTTCATCTGGCGCGGCATGTAGTTATGAATCGTGAGAGCGAGCGGCTTGCGGAACAATTTCGCGAGGAAGACGACGTCGGGCGAAGCGTTTTGCAGATGCACCACATCGGCCCAGCGGATCGCGTTGACCAAATCCAGATCCGCGCGATCGCAAAAGAGCACGTCCTCGCCTTTTAACATCCGCTTCAGATCGGGCTGCACCTTGGCCCCCTGCGTGCGCTTGAAACATATTCGCACTTCAAACTCCGGGTCGCGTCGCACCGCGGCCGCGACGGCGAGGACAAAGGCCTCGATCCCGCCGTAACCGCCCTGGCATGGACTAACGATTAAGATCTTCATGGAGAGATTTGCAGGGCGCTGGCGATTCGTTCGGCAATCCGCGGCCAGGCCGCCGTCCGCTCCTGCCAATCGCGCAATTTCGCGGCGCGGGCACGCATTTCCTCAGGCGCGAGGCCGCGCAAGAGTTCGTCCGGATGCGTGGTCCAGCAAAGAGGCGGAGCCGCGTCCACGCTCGCGAAGGGCGAGAGGATCGGCAGACTGTGCGCGGCGAAAGCCATAAAGATGCTCGATTTGGTAAGGTTAAAATCCTCGAGCTCGAAGAGCGAGAGGCCGGCTTGCTGGAGGAACTGCGAGAGCTCTTCCTCCGCCAACGGGCCCCGCTGCTCGAATCCCTCGCGCAGAGGAAAGCTGCGCAGAAGCTCTGCCTCCAGCGCGTCGTCTTTATTGCCCGAGCCCAGTGTCACGATCTTACTGATCAGGCCAGCCGCGGTCATCGCCTGGAGATGCGACTGCATTCGACGCATCGTCCGGATTCGGGAACTCTGGCGACCGAAGATAATAGCTTCACCTTCGTGTCTCTCCCCGGCGCGCGGGTGCAGGCAGCGAATGTTTGTTCCGGCAGGGAGAACTTCGATTGCGGTGGAGCGCGGCCAGGCACTTAGTTGTGCGGCCTGCCGCTCGGTGGTGGTGAAAACCACATCGGCCACCTGCACGAGACGGCCGAGATCGCGACGGTGCAGACGTTGGATCGGGTAGTTTTTATTCCACCACGGCCAGGCGGCCCAGGTTTCATGCACCATCAGGACCAGGCGACCCTGCGTCTTTTTTTTCCAGGCCAAAAGCGCACGCAGCAACCAGCGTGGATAGCCCCAGCGATGGAAGCCGTAGGCGCTGTACTGCAAAAGAATCTTTCCCCCGCGCGCTGGAAGCTGCGCCAAGAGAGACGCGCCATTCGTGGCCAGCGCCTCCGTGCCTGGAAGACCTGTCGCTGCGGGCACAAGCAATCTCGGCCGATACCCGCGCCATTCGGCCAGAACTCTCTGCGTGTGATCCGCCAATCCCCCAGTGCCAGGCGCCAGCTCCGGTGTGATAATGATCACCTCATCCGCGGATGATTGCGGTTTCATGGCCGATGCGATTTCGCGCGCACCTCCCGCAGCTTCCGGTCGTAAAGATCGATCGTATCGCGCGCGATATCGGTCCAGGAAAAACCAGACGCGACGCTGCAAGGAAGCCGCCGCGGCCTCTCGGTATTCTTGCTCGCTCGCATTGAGCAAGCCGGCCACGGAAGAGGCGAATCCCGCCACATCGCCCGGTGGCACCAGCCACGACGGAGGTAATGGGCGCAGGATATCGCGCGGCCCCGCCGTATCGTAGGCGACCGTGGGCAGACCGGCGGCAAGTTTCTCGATCACGGCCAGACCGAAGCCTTCGACGTAACTGGGGAAGGCGCCCACGGTGCAATCCGCCAAATGCGCGGGCAACTCATCGGGGTTGTAATCCGGGATGACCTCGAGCTCGCGCGCGGCTTCGGGGCCGAGCGCGCTTTTTATCTCCTCCGCTGCGACCATGGTGCCGAGAAAGCGAAAGCGTGCCGCCGGCGCCGCCTCGCGGACTGCCCCGATAATGCGCGCCCAATCCCGCGAACCTTTCCGCGGCCCCCACATGCCGATAAAACAAACCCGCTGCGCCGCACGCCTCGCGGCCGCCGATTGCGCAGCAGCGGCCAGTGCCTCCGCGCGATCCGGTGCCAGTCCATAAGGGAGGACCGCCACTCGTCCGCCGCAATCCATCTCGTCCCGCAAACACACCGCTTCCTCCTCGTTAGGCACGTTGATCAAATCGGCGTGCGCCACCGAGCGATCGGAATCGCGGAGGGTGCGTCGCCGAATGAGCGGGTAATAGATGCGCCCGATCAATTTGCCGCGATCCGCGGGCGGGGCTTCGCGGGCGGCGCGCTGCTCGAAGCGTTCGTAGAGCCGGTATAACCCGACCGAACGCGCCACGAGCAGGCCGCGGTAGCGCAGGTTTTTTTTCGAAAAAGGTAAGGTGCCGACGAGCGCGTCGATCACGTCATATTTATGGCCGTGCTCGCGGATATAAGCGGCGGCGTGCCGTGCGAAAAGCACCTGCCGAAGCGCGTAGCCCGGACGCGATTTCGTCTCGCGCGGAAAGGCGTCGGAGAGACAGAATTGATCGACGGTGTGCCCGGCGGCGCGCCATTGTTCCGCCAGTTCGAGCCAGACTCGAATCGCACCCAGGCGCGCGTCCCAATTCAAGTTAACCACCGCGAGGATACGCAGCGGCGCGGACGAGTTCTCCATAAACGGGGCTAGCGCCAGAGGCGGTTCCAAAACTTGTGCCGCACCGGGTTCACGTAATGCCGGAGGATCAGGTCAGAGCCCGCGAAAAGGTCGCGATAGAGAAATTGATCGGCGAGTTGAACCACGAATTTCTCGGAATCAAGCGGACGCGCGCCGTTCGCGTGCATCGCCATGTGCGCCACGGTTTGGTTGGTAAAGAAACTCGGCTCGCCGACGAGCTCATTAAAGCGTTCCACGCTCGCGACCCAATCGAGTTTTTCGCGCAGGAAAAGAAAGCCGGTGTTGACGGGATTGGCCCGTTCTGAGGGGTCGCGGAAAATGCGTTCGTCGGCTGAGAGTTGGCAATCGGCCAGATAAACTGCAGGTCCGTCGCCAGCGCTCAACTCCGCGGCCAAAGCGTGGGCAGCGGGAAAGAAAAGGATGTCGGAATCGAGATACAACGCCGGACCGTTCACGGGCAGGGCCATGATGAGGCCGAGTTGTTTTCCGGTGGGATGAGTGGTGAGGTAATCGTGCAACCGCGCTGGGAGATGCGGCGGAACCCAATCTGAGGCCCGGGCCAAAACGATGCTCGGATCCAAGGCGCGCAGGAGTTCCAAACTTCGCGGGGTGTGAGTCCCATCCGAGACCACGGTGATGCGCCGGGGGCGGCCGGCGTGGCGGAGGAGAGAGCGGAGCGAGGCGACCTGCTCCGGGAACGAAGCTTCCCCGGAGTAGGTATAAACTTCGAACGGCAAGCCGGGCCCACGACGCACAACCGGCGCGGGCAGGAAGGGCACCGCCGCGGCGTAGGCCCTGCGGATGAGAGCCCCTTCAGCGCGCGCGAGATGGTATCCGAAGTTTAACATCCGGCTCCTTCGGCGGGGGCGCGCTTGGCCTTCGAACCTACAGGCTTTCGGACGCGGAGACGCTAGGCGCGATGATTTCCGTTCTCGCCCAAAGCCGGGACGCCATGCCGATCTTCGGCTGGAACCGGGGTGTTGTAGTACTCCGAATACTGGTAGTAATAGTACTCGGGCAACGACGTATCCACGTAGTTCAAGATCACGCCGGCGACGTTGACCTGACGGTTGTAGAGAAGCTCGAGCGACTTCTTCGTCAGGCGAGCGGAGGTGTAGGAGAGACGGACGACGAAGAGCGTGGCGTCGATCTTCGGCGCCAGGCTGGTGGTGTCATCCGCGGCCAGGATCGGCGAGCTATCAATGATGATGTAATCGTAGTGATTGTAGATTTCCTGGAGGAGGCGATCGGTGGAATCGCGCAGGAGGTGCTCGCTCGGCTGCGAGAGGGCTTTGCCGCGCGGAAGGACGAAGAGGCTCGGGTAAGCGGTGGGCACGACCACGTCCTGCCAGTTCACTTCGCCTTTCAAGACTTCGGCAAAACCAATGCGGGAAGAGATATCGAAGGCTTCGCGTTGCGCACCGCGCCGGAGATCGCCGTCGATCAAAAGCGTCTTGGCGCCGGAAAGCGCGAAGGTGATGGCGAGGTTCGCGGACACGGTCGACTTGCCTTCATTCGGCACCGCACTGGTGATGAGGAGCGTCTTCGGACGTGGCCCATCGTAGGGCATGAAGAAGATGGACGAGCGAATGTTCCGGTACGACTCGGCGAAGATGTGACGGGCGTCGTCCACCTGCAGGAGGGTGACTTTCCCCTTGGTTTTCTCACGCGGTATCTGGCCGAGAACGTTCTCGGTGAAGTGATTCTGGAACTCGCCGAAGGAGGCCATGCGATCGTCGATCCGATCGAGGAGAAGAAGAATGCCAATGCCGACCAGGATGCCGAGACCGAGCCCGATCAGGAGGCTTTTGAAGAGGCCCGGACGGACTGAGACGGGAGCGGTGGCCATTTCCATGATGGAGATCTGGTCGCCGGTATCCACCACCTGCGAGACGCCGACGTCCTTCAAGTTTCCAGTCAGCCGATCGTAAAGAAGCTTCAGGCGATCGACTTTGCCCTTGAGGCGATTGAACTGGGCCAGGCGTTGCGAGAGATCGAGCGCTTTCTTTTCCCACTCCTTGATGTTGGCCTGGAGGTTTTCCATCTGTTTGCCGATGGAATTCCGACGGGTGGCCAGCTTCTCCACGGCATCATCGCGGAAGAGCTTGATCAGGTTTTCCTGCTGCGCGATGGCATCGTTTAACCGCATGATTTTCGGATGGCGCGGCCGGAGATCTTTCGAGAGCGTGTCACGCTCCGCGGTCAGGAGCTGCACCGCCTGCTTCGCTTTCAGGTAGTCGCCTTCGGGGCCGACATCGGAGAACGGCATTCCCTGGGGTTTTGGAGCGGCGTTATCGCCGCTCGGAGGCACGGTGGTGGCACCAGGAGTGCGATCGAGATTTTGGTCGAGGTCGAGCGTCTCGAGCAGGTCATACTCCGTCTTGAGCGAGGCGTATTGCTGATTGAGCCGGACGAGATACTGCGCGGCGCTATTCCCCTCTTCCTGGATGAAGCCGATGTTATTCTGCTTCTGGAATTCCAGCATTTCATCCTCGCCCGCGCGGAGATCTTTCTCCACCTCCACCAGCTGCTCGGTGATCGCGGTGGTGACGTTCTGCCCCTGGTCCGCTCGCATTCCTTTTTTGAAATCGAGATACTTCTGCATGAGCGCATTCAAATACGCCTGCGTGTACTCAGGAGTATTTCCGATCGCCTGCAGATCGAAGATGGAAGTGCGCGCCTTCTGCGCCACGGTCACTTTCACCACCGAAGGCTGCAGTTCGGGATGAGTGGAGCGGACGAGGTTTTCCGTGCTCCGCCGCACTTCCGAGCTCTGCATCAGCTGAATCTGTGTGCCGTAGAAATTGACGCTGTCCTCGCTGTAGACGGCGCTCTGGCTGATGTTCAGCTTCCCGGCCAGCATCATTTTGCTGGTGGAAAGGAATGAGGGCGCCCGTTGGTAGACCAGCCAGGCCTGGACGAAATAGCCCGATGCAGACCGTGAGGAGCAAAATCCACCAACGGCGCAGGAGCAAAGAGCGATAGCGGTGGAGCCTCGTGATAAACGAGGTGGTCCAGGAGGCGCCCGTGGGCCGATCAGTCACGTTTGGTTGCATACTAGAAATTGACGAGCTTTTGCGGGACGTAGATCTGATCGTCGGGCTGGAGGACAAGGTCTTCATCCGTCTTGCCCCGCTCGATTACGTTTTTCAGATCAATGACAAAATCCTGCCCGTTCTTCCGCGTCACCCGCACCTTGCGGGTGTTTGCGAAATCGCCGAAACCGCCGGCGCGGATGACCGCCTTGCTCACGGTGTAGCTTTCGTCTGGAGGAATTTCCTGCGGCCCGGGGCCTTTGACTGAACCAGAGACGTAGATGCGGCCGCGCGATTTCTCGCTCACGTGATCGACCGCGATGATCACGGTGGCGTGGTAGTAATATTCCTTCTCGAGCAATTCCTTGATCGAGTAGGCCAGCTCTTTTGAGGTGCGACCCGCGGCCGGGACGAGGCCGACGTAGGGCACTTCGAGCTGTCCGTTATCGTTTACCCGCAGTCGTTGCGATTCGTTATCGCGATCCTCGACGACACGAAAACTGACAAAATCATTCGTGCCCAACCGCTTCCGGTCGTCGAGCACGGCCATGGAATTGGTCAACATGACTGTGCTGGAGGCGGCTGGCTCCGGACCGACCGGACGAGCCGCAAGCGGAGCCACCATCGCGGAGGGACTGCCTTCCTGCGCCATAAGAAGCGTCCCGGAAAAAGACGCAATTAGGATGACGAGGCAGGTCCAATTTCTCATGCGATTTCAAAACGGCTTCCTCAGTGGTTAGAAGCTGTAGGTGCCGTCGAGTGAGACGCGATTTTGTTTATAATCACGTAAAGGCACGTCTGAATCCTTTTGCGTGTATTGATAGCGAGCGCCCAGGGTGACGTGGCGCGTGAGTTGGTAACCGAGCGAAAGCGCACCGCCGTAGCGCTGCAGATGTTCATCGATGAAACCGCCCGAATCTTCGGCGTCTTCATAGAAGACTTCGGTCGAGAGCAAGGTGCGATTGATCACGTTCCAGGTGGCAGTGTGCCGCACGTAATTCAGTTTGATGTAATTCGAATTCACGCCCAATTGCGATTCGTGCCCAAAGGAGAGGCGCTGCGTGATGGCGGCGTTGATCCGATGCGAGATCAGGAGGTTGACGTAGTAGTCGCTCAGATCGCCCGAGTCGGTGAAGGTGGTGAAAGTCTGGCCACCGGGCAGGAACCCCGGAGGGAAAGGCCCGAGCACCACGGTGTCGCCATCGAACGAGATCGCCTGGTAGCCGCCTGCGAGACGCAGTTTGACGTTGTTCGTAATCTGCGTTTCGACGAACGCGCCCAGGCTGTAAGTATCGGAATCGTTCAGCAGGTCCTGATCGTAGCGATTAAAAATGAAGCTTCCTTCCACGCCCACGCCGGTGGTGGCAGTGGCGGTGATGCTTACCGATCCCGTGAAAATCTCCGCGTTGCGATCCAGGTATTCGAAGTCACTTGTGGTGGCCAGGAAGGTGTAATGATCGTAACCAAAAGTGACGACGGCTCTGTTCAAATCCCAGAGAACGGAGACGCCGGCTGTGTTCTGGAAACGTCCGTAATCGGCCACGTTACTTAATCCGGGTTCGCCGATAGGATCCTGCTCGAGCGAGAAGCGATCGTGGAAGTTGATCCGGAAATCGCTCACGAAAATATCGAAGGAAAGCTGCGAGTTCGGAGCCAGGAGGAGGCTGTTGGTGTTGTATTGCGAATTGTTGAGATAGGCAGCGTAGCCGATGCCGAGATCGAGGCGCAGCGTGTTCAGCTGCGTAATCGGCCAGAGCGCGTTGAAATTCACCTGCGGGCGGAAGATTAAGTCCTCCTGCGTGTTCACCTCTGCGTAGTTGACGTTATCGCTGTATTCCAGCCCAGCGGTTGCGCTGAAACGGAACCGGATCGGACCTACGAGCAAATTATAGGGGATGCGATCGAGCGTTTGCCGGCGCGCTTCGGACGCAGCTTCTCCTGCGAGCGACGGACGAATTGCGTCCTGCGCTTGCACCGCCGGGGATGCCAGGAAAAGCGGAAGCAGCAAGGCAAAGCCAAGGCGGCGGGCGAGTGCGGACGGGCCGCTGGTCGGTTGATTACTGCTCATAGTCGGACGTGTGGTTGAGTTAGCAGAAGTGATACCATGGGAGTGACAATGCCGAGATCTCACTCGTATTTTTTCACCCCACCCGCTTTCCGGATCTTTTTCGTACATGGTTCTCGTGCTCGCGAAATAATCGATTCGCGTCCCTTTTTAATAGGCGCGGTATATGTCAGCAAGCGAAATCGGGCCAGACAGCGGTCGTTCCCCTCGACGGAGAGCAACGGATCGCAGCTGGCAGTTGGAATTATTCGCTAGAGTGGCCCGCTCCAAGCTTCAAAGGTCGGTATGACTCGATTTCTTGCCCTCATTCTCGCAGTCAGCATCCAATCCGTCTCGGCCAACGGGCCGGCTCTCCAAGTAGTGGCCTCGACAGGCCCTGAAGCCGCACCAGCGACGGTGATCGTAAAGGACTCCTCTTTGCAAAGCCCATTGCAAGAAGGCGTGAACACTTTCGTGATCAAATTATCGAGCGCCACCTTGCTTGACGGCGTCACTTTCGTAAATGAGACCGCCACCGCCACCGGTCACCTGCAGATCTCAGTTTCGGACGAACTCCTGCCCGCCTCCAGCAAGGACTGGGTGCAGGTGGACGGCGCCATTCCCTTTCACGGCAAGCGCCTCTTCAATCTCTCGATGGTGGGTGTGAATGCCCGCTATTTGAAGCTCTCTTTCCGCGTCGATAAGGCCGGGCAAATCGCCCGCTTGTAGACGCTCGAGAATCTCGAACGGCGCCGCGCCAGCTGCAGCCTCGCCCCAGTGTTTTCCCGGGGGCAACGGCCATTTTTCGTAAATCTTGAGCGAGGGAGACAGCTTGGCACGCGAGTGGCTAATGCAAGCGAATCATGTTCCGGCATTACCCGTCTCTCCCTCTCCCAACCAAGGCGTTTACCATCGCGCTTTTCGCTTTTGCCTTCGCTACCAGCGCACTCGCCCAGAGCCCAGAAGTGAAAGTGACCCTCACCGGGCAGCGCGTCCTGAGCGAGAACGGCAAAGAGACTTTCGCCAGCGCTGAGAAAGCCGGCCCCGGCGACATCGTCCAGTACGAAGCCGTTTACCGGAACGAGGGCAAAGCCGCCGCGCGCAGCGTCGTCGCCACCGTCCCGATTCCTGCCGCGATGGCGCTCGTGGCTGATAGCGCCCAGCCCGCCGCGCCCGAAGCCAGCCTCGATGGCAAGACTTTCAGCCCCACCCCGCTCACTCGCGAAGTGAAGAACGCAGCCGGCGCCCTGGAAAAACAACCCGTCCCGCTGGCCGAATACCGCGCCCTCCGCTGGTCCATCGCCGAACTCGCACCGGCCGCCACCGCCACCTTCCGCCTGCGCGCCCAGGTCTCCGCCAATCTTCCTGCCAAGTAACGCCTGCCTCTTTCTCCTACCAAAAAAATCTCCCAAATGAAAACACCAGCAAAACGTCGCTTCCTTCCAAATTCGCCCACCCTCCTCAGCAGCCTTGCCGCGCTCCTTCTCGCCGGCGTGGCTTTCGCCGTTGCTCCTCCCGCTAATACCAGCATCGGGAACCAGGCCAGCGCCACCTACACCGACGCCAGCAACACCCAGCGCACCGCCACCTCCAACACCGTCGTCACGATCGTGCAGCAGGTCGCGAGCTTCACTCTCACCACCGACGGCCAGGCCAAACCCGCCGCACCCGGCGGTCAGGCCGTCTATCCCCACACCCTCACCAACACCGGTAACGGCGACGACACCTTCGCCCTCTCCGTCACGAACAACGCCGGCGATAATTTCGATCTCACCAACCTCGTCCTCTACGCCGATGTGAACGGCGACGGCATCCCGGATAACAGCACCCCGATCACCTCCACCGGCCCGATCGCGGCGGGCGACACCTTCAAGTTTGTCGCTTCCGGTATCGTCGCCTCCTCGCAGACTGCGTTGCAGACCGCGGCCATCACCGTCACCGCGATCGGCAGCGCCACTTCCACGCCTGCTCCGGCGCAGAACAACATCGATACCACCACCGTCACCTCCGACGCGGTCATCAACGTCACCAAATCCGTCAGCGCCGCCAGCGGCACCGCCGGCAGCGGCCCTTACACTTTCACCCTCACCTACACGAACACAGGGAATAACACCGCGGCCGCCCTCACGCTGACCGACGTCATTCCGAGCGGCATGACCTACGTCGCCGGCAGCGCGCGTTGGAGCATCACCGGCCCCGCCGTCACTCTCACCGATGCGAACGATGGCACCCAAGGCTCCGCGCCGAACACCATCGCCTACGATTTCGGCCAGACCGCTCCCGGGCGCGTCACCGCCGTCGTCACCCAGGTCGCGCCGGGCGAAAGCCGCAGCGTCAGCTTCCAGATCCGGATCGCCGCCGCCCAGCCTGCCGGCCCGATCCAAAACACCGCGAACTACAGCTACGATCCAGGCACCGGCACCCCCACTCCGACCACTCCGACGAACACCGCCACCTTCCGCGTCATCCAAGGCGCCGCCGTTTCCATCACCGGCTCCACCGTGGCCAGCGCAGTGCAAGGCTCGACCGTCGTCTTCACGAACGTCGTGACCAACCTCGGCAACGGCGCCGACAGCTTCGACATCACACTCTCGAACACCTCCTTCCCGATCGGCACCACCTTCCAGCTCTTCAAGACGGACGGCGTCACGCCGCTGGTGGACACAAACGGCAACGGCACGCCTGACGTCGGCACTCTCGCCACGAATGGCACCTACGCCCTCGTTGTTCACGCCATCCTGCCTTCCGGCGCCTCCGGCACGAACGTGAACTACACCGTCAACGTCATCGCCACCTCCCGCGTCGATTCCAGCGTCAGCTCGAATGCGAACGACGTCCTCACCTCCGTCACCTCCAGCACCGTCGATCTCACGAACACTCGCTCCATCACCGGCGGCGCGAATGCCGGCGACGGTCTCGGAGTTGGCCCGGAAGCCTCTCCCGTCGTCACCAACGCCGCCAGCAGCGGCACGCAGACGCGCTTCGTTCTTTTCCTGAACAACACCGGCACGGGCGCCGATAGCTACGCGCTCACCGCCAGCTCGCTCGCGGATTTCTCCACCGGCCTCCCCGCAGGTTGGACCGTGGTCTTCACCGATGTGAACGGCACCGTCCTCACCAACACCGGAGCCATCCCAGCCGGCGGCAGCAAACAGATCAACGCCGACATCTCCATCCCCACCGGCAGCAATCCCGGCCCGGCGCCGGTTTACTTCCGCGCCCTCTCGCCCACCAGCGGCTCGATCGATCGCATCCACGATCAGATCGACGTCGCGGCCATGCGTCGCCTTTCCATCTCGCCGAATAACTCCGGCCAGGTCGTCGCCGCCGGCACGGTGGTCTTCAGCCACACCATCGCCAACACCGGCAACGTCCTCGAAGGCGACGCCGCCGGCAGCAGCACGGCGCTCTCCCTCACTCAGAACCAGGCCGGCTGGACCAGCGTCCTCTACTTCGATGCGAACAATAACGGCGTCATCGATCCGACCGAAAACCCGATCACCGATCTGAGCTTCGTCAGCAACGGCGCCGCCGGCCTCGCGCCGGGCGAGAGCATCCGCGTCCTCGTGAAAGTCACCGCGCCCGCCGGCGCTCCTGCCGGTCAGAACGACTCCATCCTCGTCTCTGCCACCACCACGAACGGCACCTACACCTCGCCTGTGCCGCCGGTCGCCAGCGCCACCGATTCCGCGGTCGTGGTCGCGAGCGATCTTCAGATTCTGAAAGAGCAGGCGCTCGACGCGAACCTCGATGGCACCCCGGATGGCCCTTACACCGTCGCCAATCTCACCGCGGGCGCTCGTCCCGGCGCGGGTCTTCGTTACCGCATCACCGTGCGGAATAACGGCACCGCCCCAGTGGATAACGTGAAGGTTTACGATTCCACTCCTGCCTTCACCTCCTACACCGCGACCAGTCCCGCCGCGGTCGCCGGAGGCTCTGCCGCCAGTGTTGTGACGGTGCCCGCCGATGCCGCCGCCGGTTCCTTCCAGTTCGACGTCGGGACGTTGAACCCGGCGGAGCAGGCCGTCGTCACCTTCGGCGTCAAGATCGACCAATAGGCCCCGATCCGGTCCACCCAGGCAACTCCCTGCCTCATGTCCCGCTTCCGCCATCCACTCCGGCGCCTGGTTCTATTCCTGGCGCTGGTTGGCCTCCAAGCCTTCGCGCTTTCCGCGCGGGCGGATGATGTCATCAACACCGCGACGGTGACCTTCGTCGGCACCGCGGGACCGATCACCCTGCCCACGAATGTGGTGCGGGCGGCCATCATCGCTCCGCCGCGGGCCGGCACGTTGTCGGTCGAGAAAAGCGCCTCGCGGGAGACGGCGGAAATCGGCGACTTCGTCGAGTTCCTCATCGTGATCAAAAACGATTCGCCCAATCCCGTTCCGGCCGTGGTGGTGGACGATCGCCTGCCCTTCGGTTTCCTTTTTGAACGCGGCAGCACGCAGCTCGATGGCGTCCCTCTCGCCGACCCAAGCGGAGGCCGCGGTCCGAACCTCGCCTTCACCATCGGCGCCGTCCCAGCCGGGCAGTCCCGCGCGCTGCGCTATCGCATCCGCATCGGCGTCGATGCCTCCCATGGCGATGGCATCAACCGCGCAATCGCTCGCTCTCTCAGCGGGCCGCCGGTTGTCAGTAATACCGCCATTGCCCGCGTCTCCCTGCAAGCCGGCGTCTTCACCAATCGCAGCGTCCTCCTCGGCAAAGTCTTCGTCGACGGGAACAACAGCCGCGTGCAGGACGCTGGTGAGCCCGGCGTGCCCGGCGTGCGGCTTTACCTCGAGGACGGCAGCTACGTCATCACCGACAGCGAGGGCAAATATTCCTTCTACGGCGTCTCGCCCCGCACCCACGTGGTGAAGCTCGATCGCGCCACCCTTCCTCCCGATGCCCAGCTCGCTCCTTTGAACAACCGGAACGCCGGCGATGGCGGCACCGCCTTTGCCGACTTCCATGGCGCCGAGCTGCGCAAGGTTAACTTCGCCATCGTCCAGCCCACTCCGCAGATCCTCGCCTACGTCGCCCGTCTCCGCGCCGCGGCGGAAGCGAATGAGCGCGGCGAAATCACCGCGAGCTCACGCGATCTCGATCGGAACGGCCAGCAAACGCTCGCGGCCGATCGCCGTTCGCTCCCTTCCAGCGGCCTGATTTATCCCGGCGTCTCCGTCCAACCGACCACGCAGGATCGCACCGAGTCGGCCGAGAGCTTCGTCCTCGGCGGCGCAGCCGGTGGTCTCGCCGCTCCCCCCACCACCACCGCCCTCCGCGGCTTCGGCGCCGTCGCCGGCCCCGCGCAGGTGGACCGCAACCTTGTCCCCAGCCCGCTTAATCCACCGCCCGCCATCCTTCCCAGCATCACCCTTGAGCAATCATTGGCAGCGCGCACCAGCACCGAGGCTTTCGGATTCGTTGACCTCAAAGAAAACGACACCCTCCCCTCCACCCAAACCGCCGTGCGCGTGCAAGGCGTGGCCGGTGCCAGCCTCCTCCTCCGCGTGAACGGCCGCGAAATCCCCGCCAGCCGGATCGGCAAACGCGTCTCGTTAGGCGATCAGAACCTCGAAGCGATCGAGTTCATCGGCGTGGAATTGAAGCCAGGCGAGAACACCCTCGAAGCCCTCCAGCTCGATCAATTCGGCAACGCGCGCGGCAGCAAAACCATCACCGTGCGCGCGCCCGATAAGCTCGGCCGCATCCACATTCTCGCGCCGGATGACGCCATCGCCGACGGCAAAACGCCCGCCCGCATCGGCGTGGAACTGCTCGATGACAAAGGCGTGCCCGTGACCGCCCGCACCGCTCTCACGCTCGAAGCCTCGCTCGGCCAATGGCTCGCGCCCGATCTGAATCCGCGCGAGCCCGGCACCCAGGTCTTCATCGAAGGCGGCCGGGGGGAGTTCGCCCTCGCCGCGCCGGTGGAGCCGGGCCAAAGCACTGTCCGCATTTCCAGCGGCGTCATGCGTTCTGACGCCACGATTTCCTTCTCGCCCGAGCTGCGTCCGCTCCTCGCCGTGGGCGTGATCGAGGGCGTCATCAACACCCGGAAGCTCAACGCCAGCGCGCTCCGACCCACCAACGCGAGTGATGCCTTCGAGACCGAGCTGCGCGACTTCGCCACCCATGGCAACCGCGTCTCCGCCGCCGGCCGCGCCGCCTTCTTCTTGAAAGGCAAGATCCTCGGCAGCTATCTCCTCACCGCTTCCTACGATTCCGAAAAAGACACGCGCGATCGTCTCTTCCGCGACATCCAGCCGGACGAGTTCTACCCGGTCTACGGCGACGCTTCGATCAAGGGCTTCGAAGCGCAATCCACCGGCCGGCTCTACGTTCGGATCGATAACAAACGCTCCTACCTGCTCTACGGCGACTTCGTTACCCAGGCGCCGAACGACGTCCAGCAGCTCGGCAATTACAACCGCTCCCTCAACGGCGTGCGTGAGCATTACGAAAACAAAACCGTCAGCGCGAACGCCTGGGCCAGCTACGACAACACCCGCCAGGTCGTCGAAGAGCTTCGCGCCAACGGCACCAGCGGTCCCTACGCTTTCCGCAGCGGCCAGGGCCTCGTGAACAGCGAGAAGATCGAGATCATCACGCGCGATCGGAACAACCCCGGCCTCATCATCAAGACGGTGCCGCTGACGCGCTTCACCGACTACGAGTTCGAGCCGCTTCACCGGTCAGATTCTCTTCAAAGCGCCCATCCCGAGCCTCGACGCGGATCTCAATCCCATCTCCATCCGCGTCGTCTACGAAGTCGATCAGGGCGGAGATCGCTTCTGGGTCTACGGCGCAGACGCGCAGGTAAAAGTGCACTCCCGCGCGCAAGTCGGCGCGCGCCGTCGTGCGCGATGAAAATCCGCTCGGCCACTACGGCCTCTACAGCGGCAACGCGGTCTTCGATCTCGGACGGAAGACGTTCCTCTTCGGCGAATTCGCGCACTCAGAAGACGCGCTCGTCGGCTCCGGCAACGCTGGCCGGGTCGAGTTGCGGCACAACTCGGAGAAGATCTTCGCCCGCGTCTTCTGGGGCCGCGCCGATGCGCAGTTTAAAAACCAGACCGCCATCCTCACCGCCGGTCGCACGGAAGGCGGCGCGCAGGTCTCCTATCAACTCGCACAGAACACCCGCGCGCTCATGCAGGCAGTCGACACCGGCACCTCCGAAGGCGGCAGCCGTCGCGGCGTCCTCGCCGGCATCGAGCAGACCTTCGGTCACGACATTCGCTTCGAATTGAACGGCCGCTACAGCAAGGAAACCACCACGCCCGCCAGCCCTTCCACCGCCGAGACTCCGAACGCCACGCCGAACGAAGTGCGCAGCGTCCGCGCGAAGCTCACCCTTCCGCTGCCTGGCACCGATGGCGCCGGCCGCATCTACGGCGAATACGAGCAGGACGTCCTCGAAGCGGACAAACGCCTCGGCGCAGTCGGCGGCGACTTCCGGGTCGATGCGAAGACGCGCCTCTACGTCCGGCACGAGTTCATCTCATCGCTCGGCGGCCCCTTCGAGCTGAACAGCGTGCAACGCCAGAACACCACCGTCTTCGGAGTCGAGAGCACCTACGCGAAAGACGCTGCGCTCTTTAACGAATACCGCGCGCGCGATGGTTTCAGCGGACGGGAAGCGGAAGCCGCCATCGGCTTGCGCAATTCCTGGTCGCTCGCCGAAGGCCTCCGCCTCAGCACCACTTTCGAGCGCGTCGATCCGCTGGAAGGCGCCACCCAAACGCGTGACTCCACCGCCGTGACCGGCGCGCTGGAATACACCGCGAACCCCGACTGGAAAGGCACCGCCCGCCTCGAATTGCGCACCAGCGACACCGTCGACAGCCTGCTCAACACCTTCGGCCTCGCCTACAAATTGAGCGACAACTGGACCGCGCTCGGCCGTTCCGTCCTTTATCTGGCGGAGAACAAAGGCCTCGATGGCGTGGACCAAACCCAGGCGCGCGTGCAAGGCGGTTTCGCCTGGCGCCAGACCACGGCCGACGTCTGGAACGCGCTCGGCAAATATGAATTCCGCACCGAGAACGGCGCGCCCGGCATCTTCGCTGGTGGCCTCGCTCTCGCCGGCACACCGGAAGTGCAACGCCGCGTCAACATCCTCTCGCTCGACGTGAATTTTCAGCCGCACGCCGATTGGCAGCTCTCCACGCACTACGCCGGCAAGCTTGCTTACGAAGACTTCGCCACCGGCTCGGAATCCTCCGCCGCGCATCTGCTCTCCAGCCGCCTCCTCTACGATCTCACCCCGCGCCTCGATCTTGGCCTGAGCGCGAGTGCGCTCGTGAGCGGCGATGGCCGGAGCTTGCAATACGCGGTCGGGCCCGAGATTGGTTTCACCCTGGTGGATAATCTGCGCGCGGCCATCGGCTACAACTTCCGCGGCTTCGACGATCGCGATCTCACGCAGGAGCAATACACCACCGGCGGCTTCTACCTTGCCCTGCGGCTCAAATTTGATGAAGGCCTCTTTACCCGCCGCCGCACCAAGGAGGACAAATAGATGAGACCTCGCCTCACTTCCCGTGTTCTTCGCAGCGCGCTCGCCCTGCTCTTAGTTTTGAGCGTCGCCGGACAAGCTTCGGCCGGCATCTTCGATCTGGTCTACGGGACCACCTTTGCGGCCCCGTACAACATCACCACCATTGATCAGGGGAACGGCACGGCCACCACCGTTTTCGCGGGTTATCCACCTGGTGCGTCGGGCTCTGCCGCGATGGCGCAACGCGCGAACGATGGGATGCTCTTCTACATCACAGGCACGGCCGGGAACGATCGGGTCTATCGCTGGAATCCCGCTACCCCAGCCGTGGCGCCCGTTTTCCTCGGCACCACTGGCGCCGGCGTGGCCTATCTGCCGCGCCTCGCCTTTGCGCAGAACGATGTGCTCTACGCCATCAACACCAGCGGAGCCACGCTTTACACTCTCGATCAGACCACAGGTGCGGCCACTGCCATCGCCACTTACACCAACCCACCTGCCGGCGGCGGCGATTTCACCTTCGCTCCGGATGGCACGCTCTTCCTCGTCACTGGGTTGAATCTCTGGGAAATGCCCCTGGCCGGCGGCGCTGCTATCAACCGCGGAGCCATCACCGGAGCGACTGGAAGCATGGTCGGCATGGCCTATAACGCGCGGGGCGAAAACGTCATCATTAACAGCGCCAACCCGGCCACCGTCTACACCCTCAATATCACCACCCGCGTCGCCACCCAGGTGGGAGTCGTGGGTGCCGCCGGTTCGGGCTACGGCGATCTCGGGTCAGCTCCCGGCCAATACATTCGCGGCAAGGTTTTCGAGGACGTCACTTATGCTGGCGGGATCGGGCGCAGTAACGCTGCCGCCAGCGGAGTCGGCCGACCGAATGCGCGGGTCGAACTCTACGACAACCTCGGCAATTTCGTCATCTCCACCGTCACCGATGCAGCTGGCAACTACGAACTGGCTGGCGCTTCCAGCCACGTCTACACCGTTCGTGTCGTGGGCTCGACCGTTTCGAGCTCGCGCGCTGGCGCCACTCCCGGGCTCCTCCCGGTCCAGACCTACCGCACTGACGCGGTCACCCGCACCGCCGTGCCGGTGACCGATCGCGTCGGCGGCGAAAATCCGAGCCTGAGCGACGCCGGGAACGGCAGCACCACTCTGGCTGCCCTCACCACCGCCACCACCACTGCCCAATCCATCACCACCGTCACGACCGGGAACACGATCGGCGGCACGATCGTGAACGTGGATTTCGGCTTCAACTTCAACACCATCGTGAACGTGAACGATGCCGGCCACGGCTCCCTCCGCAGCTTCATCATTAACAGCAACGGGATGACCGGGGCCGACACCAGCGTCTTCATGATTTCCGACGGCGCCGCTCATCCTGGATTGCGCGCCGGCCTGGCCAACCAACTCACGGGCGGCGTGGCCCGCATCGTCCCCACGACTGCGCTGCCGACCATCACCGACGCGGGCACCACCATCGATGGCTCCACGCAGACTGCGCTTATCGGCAACACCAACGCCGCCGTCTTCGGCGCCGGTGGGACCGCGGGCGTGGACAATCTGCCCATCGCCACCGTGGCCGGTCCTGAGGTGGAAATCCGCAGCGGTGCAGTCATCCCGAGCGGCCTGGTCTTCCAGGGCAGCGGTGCGGTGGTGCGCGCACTCGCGATCCTCGGCTTCGGTGCAGCCAACGGCGAAGCCGGAATCAAACTGGTCGCGGGCGCCACGGGCGCGCTGATTGAGAATACCATCCTCGGCTCCGCCGCGACGGCCTACGCCGATCCCGGCGCCGCTCTGCGCAATTATGAAGGCGTGGATGCAGATGGCGCCACCGGCGGCACCATTCGGAACAACCTCATCAGCTTCAACGGTCGGCGGGGAATCTTCCTGCAAAACTCCGCCACCGGCTGGACGGTGACAGGGAACGAGATTCGTGACAACGGACTCGCCGACCCGGATGGCGACGGCATTTCCATCACCAGCGCCACCGCCACAGTCACGGGGAACCGCATCACCGGCACCTCCAGCCAGGGCATTGCCATTACCAGCTCCACGGGAAACGTTTTCAATAACAACACGTTGTCCGGGAACGGCGTCGGCACCTCAGGCAGCCTCCTCCAAAGCAGCGGCATCAGTCTCCGCACGGGCAACACCGCGACCACCTTTGATCGCAACGTGATCACGGCCAACTACGGCGCCGGGCTCACCGTGAACAACGGCTCCACCGGCATTTACCTGACGCGGAATTCCTTCTTCGATAACGGCACCATCCCCGCGCGCACCGGCGCGGCCGCCAGCAACCAAATCGGCATCGATCTCAACTCACCCACGGACGATCAAAGCCTGGGGTCGGCGCCGTTCTACACCCAAAACGCCGCCGGCGCTCGCACGGGCGGGAACTCGCTCTTTAACTTCCCGGTCGTCACCAACGCCACCATCGTCGGCGGCAATCTTGTTCTCACCGGCTTCGCCAAACCCGGCTCCGTCATCGAGCTCTTCGTGGGCGACGCCGACCCGAGCGGCTTCGGCGAAGGGAAGACTTACCTCACCACGCTTACCGAAGGCTCCGGCGCGGATACCGATACATGGCACCGGCACCTACAACAACCCCGTCAACGGCCTCAACCAGGGCACGGACACGACCAACAGGTTTACCTTTAGCATTCCTCTCCCGGGCGGCGTCAGCGCCGGAACCCGGATCACCGCCACCGCCAGTCTCTCCGGTCAGACCTCGGAATTTAGCGGCATCGTCACCGTGGCAGCCGCCGGAGCCATTTCGGGCAATGTCTTCGAAGACGTGAATTACGGCGGCGGCGCCGGTCGCGACCTCGCGACCTCGTCCGGAATCCCGCGGCCAGGTGCCACGGTCGAACTTTATAACACTGCCGGCGCGTTCCTCAGCAGCACGACGACCGATGCCGCGGGCCTTTACACCTTCCCGGGTTTGTCCGCCGCAAACTACACCGTGCGCGTGGTCAACAGCTCCGTCACCTCCTCGCGCACCGGCTACATCCCTGCCCTCCTCCCGGTGCAAACCTTCCGCACCAGCGGCCTCACCGGCACCGTGGGCACAGCCGATCCTAATCGTGTCGGTGGCGAGAATCCCGCCGTTACCGGCGCGGGCGCAGCGGCGGCAGGCTCCACCATGGATACCACCACCGGCGTCTTCACCGCAGGCATCGCTGGGCAGGCGCAATCCATCACCACCGTCGCCGTCGGCACCACGGCCATCACCGGCATCGATTTCGGATTTAACTTCAACGCCATCGTGAACACGAACGATTCTGGCCAGGGCTCCCTCCGCCAGTTCATCCTGAACGCCAATGCCCTCGGCAACGCTGGCCTCGCTCAGCAAGGCCAGCCCCCGGGCAAGGAAGCCACTCTCTTCATGGTTTCGAACGGCACCGCGCAGCCTGGCTTGCGGGCCGGCCTGGCCAATCAGCTCACCGCCGGCGTAGCCCGCATCACTCTCGCCTCCGCGCTCCCGGCGATCACCGGCACCGACACGGTCATCGACGGCGCCACCCAGACGACCAACATCGGCAATACCAACGCCGTGGTCCTCGGCACCGGCGGCACTGTGGGCGTGGATACCCTTGCCCTCCCCACCGTCGCGGGACCGGAAGTCGAAATCCGCAATGGCGCGGGCTTGAACGCCGGCCTCTCTCTGCAAGCGGCAAACCTGATTGTGCGCAACATCGCCATCTCTGGCTTCGGCAATGCCGCCAACGCCAACGGCCACGCCAACCTCCTCCTCAACAGCAGCGCGGCGAACGCGCTGATTGAACAAAACATCATCGGCACCTCCGCCACCGCCTTCGTCGATCCCGGCGCCGGCGCGCGCTCCGGTGGTAATAACGTTCACGCCGAATCCGCCCTTAACGGCACCATCCGGAACAACCTCATCGGCTTCAGCGCCGGCAAAGGCATCGAGCTTAATACCAGCGCCAATGGCTGGACCGTGACCGGCAACGAGCTGCGCGGCAACGGTATCGGCAATCCGAACCTCGACGGGATCGACATCGAGAACTCAAGCGGCTCCACCACCATTATCGGCAACCTCGCCGTCGCCAACCAGGGCGTCGGTTTCGACAGTTTTCAAAGCAGTGGCGGCAACAACATCACGAACAACACTTCGATCAATAACGGCTTCGGCACCGGCGCGAACGAGGAAGACATGGGCATCCGCATCTTTGGCGCCGGGAACGTCGTCAGCCGGAACATTGTCAGCGGCAACTCGATCGCCGGCATCGCGATCACTGCTGGCGCCAGCGGCACCGTCATCTCGCGTAACTCCCTTTTCGGCAATGGCGCGATCGGCATTGATCTCCACGCTCCGTCCGACAATGCGAAGGTCGGCACCTCGCCCTACGTCACGTTGAATGACCCGGGCGATGCGGACACGGGCGCGAATGGGTTGCTTAACTTCCCCATCCTCTCCGAGGCCCGAATCGTCAGCGGCAATCTTGTCCTGAAAGGCTTCGCCCGCCCGGGCGCTGCGATCGAACTCTTCCTCGCGGAAGCTTTGCCAGGGGATTTGGCGAAGGAAAAACCTATCTCGTTACCGTGACCGAAGGTTCTGCCGCGGACCTGGACACCACCACCGGCAACTACACCAATCCCGTGAACGGCCTCAACCAAGGCACCGACACCACGAACCGTTTCGAGTTCAGCGTGCCGCGTGCCTGCGGGCGTTTCTCTGGGCACCCTCCTCACCGCCACTGCGACGCTGGCCGGCGCGACCTCGGAGTTTAGCGGCAACATCGCCGTGGCTGCGGCGGGCGTGGAGCTCTCGGGTTTTGCTTACGAAGATGCCAACTTCAACCTCTTGCGCGATTCCGCAGAAGCCGGGACGGCGCTCACCTTGTTCGTCAAACTCATCGACACCGCCTCCCCGGCCGGACCTGCGCTGGCGGCCGCTGCGGTCGACCCCGTCACTGGCACTTATGTTCTGAACAACGTTCTCCCCGGCCTCTACACGCTCATCCTCGACGATAACAACACGCTCACCGACATCGCGCCGACGCTCCCCGCGGGCTGGACTGGCACGCAATCGGCCAATGGGATCCGCACCCCGGTCTCAGCCGCCACGGTGCCGGTGCCGAACCAGGATTTCGGCCTTTACCACGGCATTCTCGTCACCGGGCGCGTCTTTAACGATAACGGCGCCGGGAGCGGGATCGCCAATGATGGCACGCTCAACGGCGGCGAAGCCGGCCTCGGCGGCGTCACCTTGAGCCTCACAAACGCGGCCGGGACCGTGGTCCACTCCACCGCCACCAGCAACGCGGCCGGCGAGTATGCGCTCGCACTCCCTTCCACGATCGCCGTGGGCAGCGCGCTCAAGATTGTCGAAACGAACGGGAACGGCTTCGTCTCCACCGGCGCCACCGTCGGGAACACTGGCGGCACCTACGATCGCGCCACCGATGCGATCAGCTTCACCCTCGTGGCCAACACCGCCTACGCGAATGCGAACTTCGGCGATGTGGGCCCGAGCACGCTGAACACCGATGGCCAGCAAGCGGGCCTGCCCGGCACCGTCCTTTTTTATCCGCACACCTTCACCGCCGCCACTGCCGGCAGCGTTCGTTTTCGCCGCCACCAACACACAGGCGCCCGCGTTCCCAGGCTGGACCTCCACGCTTTATCGCGACACCAACGCCAACGGACAGTTCGACGCCGGCGAGCCGATCATCACCGGTCCGATCGCTGTCGCCGCGGGCGAGATCGTCGCCGTCTTGGTAAAGCAATTCATCCCGACGAACGCCCCCTTTGGCGCCGGAAATGAGATCAAGCTCAGCGCCACCCTCACCTACACCGGCGCTTCGCCGGCGCTCTCCGGCGTGGTCACGCGCACTGACGTCACGACCGTCGGCAATCCCACCACCGCCGGTCTGCGCCTGAACAAAACGGTCGATAAACCGAGCGCCCTCCCCGGCGCCACCATCACCTACACCATCAGCTACGCGAACAACTCCACCGACGATCTTCGGAACGTGATCATCTACGACACCACCCCGGCCTTCACCACCTTTGTCAGTGGCACGAACGGAGCGCTCCCACCTGATCTCACCGCCGTCGTCCTGGCCGCCCCGGCACCCGGCGCGACCGGCGCCATGCGCTGGACCTTCACCGGCACACTTCGTCCAGGCGCCACCGGCACGGTCTCATTCACCGTTCAATTGGCGCAGTAAGGCGGTGGCCACCCGAAAGGATTTTGGCCACAGATGGACACAGATAGACACAGATAAAGAGGGGGAAAGGAGATTTAGAAGCGCGTCAGCCGACTTTAGCCGTCTAATGCCCCTCCCCATCTGTGTTTCATCTGTGTCTATCTGTGGCGAAGAAAAGCCTCACCCCCCAGTCGCGAATCCCGGGTAAAGCGTCATCCCACCGTCCACAAAGAGCGTCGTCCCGGTCACGTAATCCGAGGCATCGGAAGCCAGCCAGACTGCGGCACGTGCGATATCTTCCGTCACGCCCACGCGTCCGTAGGGGATGAGCTTCAGCAGCTCCGCTTCCGCCTCCTTCGTCTGCCAGGCCGAAGTGTTAATCGCCGTCTTGATCGCGCCTGGCGCGATGCTGTTCACGCGGATCTTCTGCGGCGCCAACTCCTGCGCCATGCTCTTCATCAACTGCATCACCCCGCCCTTCGAGACCGCGTAATTTACATGTCCAGCCCACGGGATGACCTCGTGGACCGAGCTCATGCAAATGATCTTCCCCGCCGCCGCCGACACCTCCGCCACCACCCCGCGACGCAGGAATTCCTTCACCGCTTCCCGCGCGCAAAGAAACTGCCCAGTCAGGTTCACGCTGATGACCTTGTCCCACTGCTTCAGCGTCATCTCCGGGAAGGCCGCGTCCTGCTGCATCCCGGCGTTGTTAATTAAAATATCGAGCGTGCCGAACTCCTTCCGCACCGCCGCGAACATCGCCACCACCTCCGCTTCCACGCTCACGTCCGCCTGGATCGCAAACGCCTCGCCGCCAGCCGCGCGGATCGCCTGCACCACGCGCTCTGCTTCGTCATCGCCCGAGAGGTAATTGATCGCCACCGCCGCGCCCGCTGCAGCCAGCGCCAGAGCGCAACCTTCGCCAATCCCGGAGCTTGCGCCGGTGACGAGCGCTTTCTGATTTTTCAGCGGACGAAGAAGATCGAGCGGCAGGGCCATGGCCCATCTTCTCCACGGTGCGTGGCCGATGTCCAGTCTGGCTCTATCGGCGCACTTCCTCCGCGATTATCGGCACGAGACTAGCTTAAAGAAACGCGCAGGTGCCGACCGCCTGAAAACGACATGCGACCAGCCGCCCACCGCCTTATCAAACTTCAAATTCCCGCCGCCCGTGAAAATCATCCTCCTGCCCCGAAAACTGAGATCGCGACCCACTCGGAACATACTGCGCTTGCTGCCCGGGCTACGAATGATGCTCTTCGGGATTGGGATGTAAAAAGCGGCGCCCTCACCTGGCCGCAAGGGCTGGAAAATCTTCTCGGTTATCAACCAGAAGCCATTCCCGGCCAGCTCAGCTTTCTGGCAAAAAAACATCCATCCCGACGATCGCGCCCGCATCGCGCTCTCGCTTCGGGAAGCGCTCGCCAACGCCGAGAGCTGGAGCGGAGAATACCGCTTCCAGGCTGCGAACGGCGATTATCTGCAAATCCTCGAGCGCGCCGCGATCGAACGCGACGCGCAGGGCAAGGCCACCCGCTTCATCGGCTCGCTGATGGACATCACTGCGCGCAAGCAATTGCACGATCAGGTGGTCCGTTCGCAAAAGATGGAAGCCTTCGGCCAGCTCGCCGGCGGCGTCGCGCACGACTTCAATAATTTCCTCACCACCATTCTCGGCTACAGCGATCTCCTCCTCGGCACCGCTTCCGTGAAAGGCTCCGTCGCAAACCAGATCTCCGAAATTCAAAGCGCCGCCAAGCGCGCCAGCGCTCTCACCGGCCAGCTCCTCGCCTTCAGCCGTCGGCAGCCGCTCGAGAATCGTGTCCTTGATCTGAACAAGATCATCGCGAACACGGAGCGCTCGCTCCTCCGCCTCCTCGGCGAAAACATTTCCGTGGAGTGCCATCTGCAAAACCGCGGCGAACCGGCGCACGTCAAAGTCGATTCGCATCAGCTCACCCAGGTTATCCTCAACCTCGCCCTCAATGCTCGCGACGCGATGCCGCAAGGCGGTCGCCTCACTCTGGGCACTGGCACTCTCCGCCTCGAGGAAGAACGAGAGCTCTCCGGCTGCGCCGAAAAACTACCGCCCGGCGAGTATGCCCTCGTCAGCCTGACCGATAACGGCTGCGGGATGAGCGCCGAAGTGCAGGCGCACCTCTTCGAACCATTCTTCACCACCAAGGATGATGGGCAAAGCAGCGGCCTCGGCCTTGCGACCAGCTACGGCATCGTCCGGCAAAGCGGCGGCTACATCTCCATCGAAAGCCAGCCTGGCCGCGGCACCATGGTCACCCTTTATTTCCCGAAAACCGCCGCCCCCGCCCCGCCCGCCTACAAAAAACCCGGCCAGCGCAAAGCGCTAAACGGCACCGAAACCATCCTCGTCCTCGAAGACGACGTCAGCGTCCGCCACCTCTCCGTCCGCGCCCTGCGTGCGCTCGGCTACGAAGTCTTGGAAGCGGCCAACGGCGAAGATGCCCAGCGCCTCGTCGGTTACGATGCGGAGAAGAAAATCCATCTTCTCCTCACCGATATGGTCATGCCGCAGATGAGCGGCCGCGACTTTGCCGAGTGGTTTCGCGAGGCCAATCCGGAGGCGCGAGTCATCTTCATCTCCGGCTACCTCGAGGCTTCTTTCACCCTCGACGATCACCCGGCGAAGAAGATGTATTTCCTGGCCAAGCCCTTCGATCAGGAACAGCTCGCCGAGAAAGTCCGCCTCGCGCTCGATAGCTAGGGATTCCTTCGCTGGACCCAAGGCCGGAACCTTGGGCGCTGATCACGCCTCATCATTGCGAAGCTCAGTCAGCCGCGAGAGATCCCTCGGCCGCGCTCCGCCGGCTCGGGATGACGAGCGCCCGTTGTGAGCAAATTCCCACGTCCTCTTCCGCAGCTACGCACCCGGTCGGGCCGGTGCCGCTCGCGACATCCAGCACATCCCCACACCCGAATCCCTTAGCGCAAAGCCCGGTCATCCCGAGCCGCGAAGACGGCCGAGGGATCTCTCCGACAAAGCCCACGCCCACAAAAACCCTCAACCCTCCACGCAGCCAAAGCCCCCAGCGTTCGCACTCCTGGCCGCCTCCGCAAAAAGCCCCGCATCCCCAAGTTTCCCAACTTGCACTCTGGCCACCTTCGACCCCGCAGGGTATGCGTTCTGGCATGACCACTTTCCAGGACATCGATGACGCCCGCGCCCGGATCAAAGAGACCGTCTACCACTCGCCGTGTCCTCACTCCATTCCCTTAAGCGAACTCACCGGGATGGAGATCTACTGCAAGCTCGATAACCTCCAGCGCACCGGCTCCTTTAAAGAACGCGGCGCGGCCAACGCCCTCTCCCAGCTTCCCGCCGAGCAGCAAAAGCGCGGAGTCATCGCCGCCTCCGCTGGTAATCACGCCCAGGCCCTCGCCTACCAGGGCAAACTCCTCGGCATCCCCGCCACGGTCGTGATGCCGAAATTCGCCCCGCTCATCAAAGTGAGTAACTGCCAGAAGCTCGGCGCCACCGTCATCATGCACGGAAAAGATTTCGGCGAAGCCAAAGCCCACGCGCACGAGATCGCGAAGGAACGCGGCCTCGCCTACATCGACGGCTACGACGATCCCGCCATCATCGCCGGCCAGGGCACGATGGGGATCGAGATCGTCGAGCAAGTGCCCGACCTCGACGCGGTCATCATCCCGGTCGGCGGCGGCGGTCTCCTCGCCGGCGTTGCCCTCGCGGTGAAAACATTGAAGCCAAACGCCAGGATCATCGCCGTGGAAGCGAAAGGCGTGGCCAGCTTTTCCGCCGCGATGAAAAACGGCGAGCCCACTCGCATCGCCACCCAGCCGACCCTCGCCGACGGTCTCGCCATTCCCACCGTCGGCAGCAACGCTTTCGAGATCGCGAAAGACCTCGTCGACCGCTGCCTCCTCGTCACGGAAGAACAAATCGCGCTCTCGATTTTGCGCATCGTCGAGTTGGAAAAAGGCGTCGTCGAAGGCGCCGCCGCCACGCCGCTCGCTGCCTGCATCTCTGGCCAACTCCCAGAGCTGGCCGGCAAGAAAGTCGTCATCCTGCTGTGCGGTGGAAACATCGATCCCAACGTCCTCAGCCGCGTCGTCGAACGCGGCCTCGTGGCCGATGGGCGCCTTTGCCGTTTCACCGCTGTCATCAGCGACCGTCCAGGTGGCCTCGCCGATCTGACCGCGCAAATCGCCTCCTCCGGCGCCAGCATCAAGCAAGTGGTGCACGACCGCGCCTTTGCCGGCAGCGATGTCTCGGCGGTTCACGTCCTCTGCACCGTCGAGACGCGCAATCACGAGCACCTCGCCGAAGTCCGCGAGCGTCTGAAAACGCACGGCGTGCAGACCTTCGATTCCTAGGAACTCAGCGGCCGCGAAGGCCGTGGAGCAAGTCGCTCAGAGCGGTGGCAGGTCGTTACGAGTCCTTGAAACGCCGAGAATCTTCGGCGTCCTTCTCCCATGCTTTCTTCCTCCCGCCGGTCTCTCCGAGCGATGGCGATCGTCGCCTGCTCTCTGCTCGCTCTCTCCCGCGCTTCCGCCGCCACCATCACTGTCACGAACACGAACGACAGCGGACCCGGCAGCTTGCGCGCAGCCATCGCCAGCGCGGTTTCCGGCGATAGCGTGGCTTTCAATCTCCCGAACTTGCCCGCCACGATCACCCTCAGCAGCGGCGAGCTGCTGATCGATCGCAAAGACATCATCATCAACGGACCGGGCGCGACGATGTTGACCGTAAGCGGCAACAACGTCTCCCGCGTCTTCCGCATCACGGGCATGGCATTTCCGGCCGTGACGATTTCCGGCCTGACGATCGCGAACGGGACCACCACCACGAACGGCGGTGGGATCAACCTCGCCCTCGGCACGCTGACGGTCGCGAATTGCGTCGTCACCAATAACAGCGCCACCGCCGGGGGCGCGGCGAATGGAATTGGGGGCGGCCTCTTCGCAGAAGTGGGCACGCGCTTAAACGTGATCGATAGCGTCGTAAGTAATAACGTTGCGCGCTTCGGGGGCGGAATTGGGATGCCCGCAAACATGACGGGAGCGGGGGCGCAAGTCACCGCCGTGCGCACGAGCCTGACCGGGAACTCGGCGCTCGTCGGGGGTGGCCTTTACATCACATCGGCGGGTTCGCTGACCGCAGCGAATTGCACCATCTCCGGCAACAGCGCGACCATTCCCGGCTCGGCAGGTGGCGGCCTTTTCAATCAGGGAACAGCGACGATCGAGCGTGGAGCGATCACCTCCAACAACGCCTCGGCCAACGGTGGCGGCGGGGGCGGGATCGCAAATCCCGGCAATCTCACGCTCAAGGGCGTGCAGGTTTCCAGCAATACTTCCTCGTCTGGCACTGGTCCCGGCGCCGGCCTGCAAAACAGCGGGACCGCTGCCATTTCCGAGAGCACCATCGCCAGCAATAATGGCGGCGGGATTTCCAACTCCGCGACGTTGGAGATCACCAATTCCACCATCTCATCGAACTTTTTCACCGGCGGAAGCGGCACGGGCGGCGGTCTCCAGAATCTTACCAATGGCAACGTGACGCTGACAGGTTGCACCATCGCCTTTAACTCCGTGCCCATGCGGGGTGGCGGCGTGGTGAACCCCACTTCCGGCGCCACGGTCAATGTCCGCAATAGCATCATCGCGAAAAACACCGCGTCCGTGCGGTTCCAGTCCCGGTCCGGATGTCTCCGGCACTTTTGTCTCTCAGGGATTCAATCTGATCGGGACCACGACCGCCAACGAAAGCACCGGCTTTACGAATGGGGTCAACAACGACCTCGTCGGAGGGAGCGGGCCCACCGCCATCGACCCTCTGCTGGCAGCGTTGGCTAACAACGGAGGCCCCACGCCGACCCACGCGCTCCAGCCCGCCAGTCCGGCGATCGATACCGGCAGCGGCGGTTTCGGATTGGTCACCGATCAGCGTGGTCGCGACCGTTACAATGACGTTCCCGGGACGCCAAATCCTCCGGGCAGCGATGGCTCGGACATCGGCGCGTTTGAGTCTTACGAGGCGGCTCCGGCCTTGCAGTTGGTCGGCGCGGTGTCGCGAAAGACGCACGCAACCGCAGGTGTGTTTGATGTGGATCTGCCGGTCACCGGCGCTCTCGGGGTGGAAAGCCGCACCGACGGCACCCCCGGCAACCATCGGGTGATTTTCAACTTCGCGGGCCCGGTGACTTTCGATAGCGCGACGGTGAGCGCTGGCGCTGGCAGCGTGGCCGCGACCAGTGGGGGCGGCACCGCGAACATCGTGGTGGACCTCACAGGTGTGACCAACGCCCAAACCATTACCATCGCGCTCGCGGGAGTGAGCAACGGGATGGAAACGGGGAACTTTAGCGTGCCCATGGGCGTGCTCCTCGGCGATGTGGGCGGCAACGGCAGCGTCAGCTCCGCTGATGTGGCGCAGAGCAAAACCCAATCCGGCGTCCCTGTCTCCGAGGCCAACTTCCGCTCCGATGTGAATACCAGCGGCACCCTCAGCGCCTCCGATGTCAGCATCGTGAAATCCGCTTCCGGCGCCCAATTGCCTCAGGATTTATAGGCGGCCTTCGTCCCCGGTTCGGCGCACCTCACTTCGCGCGCACAACCTTCTGGACGGAGGATTTGGTCCCGTCCTTGAACGTGACCTGAACGCTCGCGAATTCCGTATCAGCCGGCACGGAGAGGTAAAGTTCATCCCCCACTTCGAACATGGTATCGCTCGGTTTGAACTGGAACGTCTTCTCGAGCGCGGCGCTGTTCAGCGAATAGCGCACCTCCTGAATGATCGGCCGGTAGGACATGAGAGTGGAGAAATAGAGCAAGACCTTGCCGTTGTAATCGCGGAAGGACAGCCACGAACCGGAGGAGGCATTCAACATCATTTTGCCCTGCGCGAGCTGCTCATCGGCGGTGGAAAACTGGAGCGTGTAGGGACCATTCGTGCGCCCGTTCTTGTCCACGTATTTCACTTCCATCCGATGCTCGCCCGGCGTCAGGTTCGGGAGCGGCACGAAGGTGTTCACCATCGGCTTGCCGGTCTGCGGATTTTGATAGGGCAGAAGACCGCTGGATTGGAAGTCGCCCTCCCCATCGAGCCGGTAGAAAAGTTCGGTGACTTTAAAATCTGTCAGGCTGAAGATGACGCCCCAGCCGGCATTGCTCTGCTGCGCGGTGAGTGAGACCGGATTCTCCAGCACCTCTTCCGGCGTGCTCGAGAGCATGGCCCAGCGCGCAGCGGCGCTTTCCGCCCAGCGCTGCGCTTCTTTCTGATCGAGGAAATATTTCTCGAAGTTCCCCGCGGCTTGCGCCGCGCGAAACTTCTCCAGCCATTCCTTCTCCGCGCGTTGATCGGCGATGGTCTGGTCGCCCCGGCGGCTTTCGGAATATTCCTGGCTGATCAACCACGGGAGCGGTCCGAATTCCGGATGTGCTGCTGCCAGCGCCTGGAGTTTTTCCACGCGCGCTTCGCCTTCCGCGAAAGTCGCCAGCGCCGTCTGATAGGACACGGTGGCTGGCGCCAGTTTCCCGCCGAGCGCACGCAAATTCTCAAGCGCGCCCGCGCGCCCTTCCTGCGCCTTTAACATCGCTGCGTAGCTGAGCCAGGGATCGAGCGCTTCCAGATTTGCCGCCAGATACTCGGCATACTCTTTCCGCGCGGCGGCGAAGTTCCCGTCCAGCTCGTGGATGCGCGCGTTATGATAATGCTCCTCCGGCGTCTTCGGCTTGGGAATGAGTCCGCCGTTCGCCGAAAGTGCGGTGAAGTTTTCCGCGATGGTATTAATCCCGCGATGCGTCTCGCGCTGGCCGCGCACCAACCACAACGTCAGCGCCAGTAACACCAGCAGGAGCGCGACCACGCCGATGGCCCAGCGTTTCGCGCCCCGGCGCAGTTGAGTCAGATCATCGCGCAGCTTCAGCACCCCGGCCTCAAGCGCTTCCTTGCTCGCGAGCGGATGGAAGAGATGTGTGTCCACCTTCAGCCCGAGCCGATAGGTCTCCTGCAATTGCGTGTGCTCCGCAGGTTCCGGATCGTGCGCATCGATCGGGAAGCTTTTATCCATGAAAAGATACCAGACCTTCTTGCCGCGTTCCCGCGCATAGAGCGCCTCGTATTGCGTGTAGCTCACGCGGCCAAACTTCTCGTCCGGCGCGGGCGGCTCGGCGCCGTAGCATTGGCCCACCAGTTGCACCACGCCCTGGCAGGCATCGATTTTTTGTCGCAGCATCTCGCGCAGATCGCCGCTCTCGGTCCCGAAAATGTCCTGCCAGACTGGCTCGTAGCCGAGAAAGGTGAGGGTGTTGGCCACGAGTTGCCGCGCGCCGCGCAGCTCGCGACTGACGGCGGAGATGAAAATAAGGGGCCGGGCGGTCATTGCCGAAAAGGCGTATCAGATCGTTAGGGGCCCGGCAAGCAAGCCGCTGGCACGCCGAGGCTTGCCGTTGCAAAAATCTCTGCCTTAGGATGCGGCATGGAAGGGACGGAACGACCGAAGCTGGCACCGGGACAAAGCGCGGCCGTAAAACGCATCCTGCGCGAAGTGCGCGCGGCCTCTTCTTTGAGCTTTGCCGATCTGCTCGCGCTCTGGCGCGCGCGTAATCCGGAGGCCTGGGCTCGCGTCCCCGAGATCTTTTCTTTGCTCGGAGAGAAGGTCATGAAAGCAGGCGAGCCGCTCCTCGCTTACGACATCGTGGCGGAGGGGATCAAACACGCGCCGCGCGATGTCCGCCTCCGGCAATTGCAAGGTCTGGCCCTGGCGCGGAGCGGCGCGACCGCGCGCGCGCAGAAAAT
The DNA here is from genome assembly GCA_963730385.1 of uncultured Verrucomicrobiae bacterium. Lineage (GTDB taxonomy): Bacteria > Verrucomicrobiota > Verrucomicrobiia > Chthoniobacterales > UBA10450 > JACCTI01. Next base: position 941,724 of record CAVSRQ010000010.1, on the reverse strand, counting down.
TTTCGAAGAGCTGCGCGCCGAGAAGCATCTCGACGAGGAAACGCTCGGAATGCTGGCGCGCACCTACAAGGATGGCGCCGCTCTCGCTCAATCGCCGCGGGCGGCGCGGACATTCCTGCAGAAAGCCGCCGCGACTTACGCCGAGAGCTATCGCCTCAATGGCGGCTACTGGACCGGGATCAACGCCGCCACCACTTTGCTGCTCGTAGGAAAGAAAGCCGAGGCCACGAGATTGGCGGCAGCGGTTCGCGTTTCCTGTCTGCGAGAACTGAAACGATCGAGGAGCGACAAGTATTGGCTCATGGCCACGCTCGGCGAGGCGGCTTTGATCACGCGCGATTGGGCACAAGCCGCGGACTGGTACTCCCAGGCGCGCGCGCTCGGGGCGAAGCGCTTTGGCGATCTCCAGTCCAGCCGCCGGAACGCCCGCCTGCTTCTGCAACATTGGAAAGCCGACGCGAGTGCGATCGAGCGGGCTTTGCAAATCCCGGGCGTGATTGCTTTCGCCGGCCACATGATCGATCGCCCGGGACGCGACGTTCCGCGCTTCCCGGCCGCTCTAGAAAGGGAGGTGGCGGCCGCTTTGCGCGAGCGGATCAAAAGCACCGGCGCACAGCTCGGCTACTCCTCGGCGGCTTGCGGTTCGGACATTCTCTTTCTCGAAGCCATGCTGGAGGGCGGCGGCGAGGTGGTGATTGTTCTCCCTTACGAACGCGAGCAATTCGTGCGCGAGAGCGTGGCTGTCATTCCGCAGGGAAATTGGCTCGCGCGCTTCGATCGGGTCCTGACCAAAGCAGCGCGCATCGTGACGGCGTCGCCTGATCGCTTCGGGCTCGGCGGCATGTCTTTTCACTACGCCAATCAACTCATCCTCGGTCTGGCCCACATCCGCGCCAAACAGCTGGAGACCGAGCTTCATCTCCTCGCCGTGTGGGACGAACGCGCGGGTGACGGCCTCGGCGGGACCGCGAGCGCGGTGCAAGACTGGCGCAAGACGGAGCATCCGCTCGAGCTCATCAATCCCCTGCGCCTGGCCGGCGAAACCACCACCGCACGCGCATCGAAGCGGCGCCGAGCGCGCCCCGCCCCGCGCGAGGAATTTCCTTCCCGGATCATGTCGATGCTTTTTGCCGACGCCGTTTCGTTCAGCAAACTGAGCGAAGAGCAGATGCCGATCTTCATCCGCGATTTCCTGGGTGCGATTGGAAACCTGGTCGGGAAAGCCGGCGGCGAAATCGTGGAAAAGAACACTTGGGGCGATGGCATCTACCTTGTCTTCGCCAGCGTTGCTGCCGCCGGAAGATTCGCGCTCAGTCTCTGCGATCTCATTACCTCCACCGCGTGGAGTGAGCGCGGCTTGCCCGAGACCTTAAACCTCCGGATCGCGCTCCACGCCGGGCCGGTCTACGCGTTTACTGATCCCATCACGAGGAAAAGCGGCTACGGCGGGACTCACGTCAGTCGCGCCGCGCGGATCGAGCCGATTACGCCCGCCGGTCAGGTGTATGCGAGCGAGGCCTTCGCGGCCCTGGCAGCGGCGGAAGGCGCGAGCGGTTTTGCCTGCGATTATGCCGGGCAGACGCCGATGGCGAAAGGCTACGGCACCTTCCCCACCTACCACGTGCGCCGCGCGTGATATTTGGGAGTTTTCGGTCCCGTTTCTTGAAAGCCGCGGCGCGCTCCGTAGCGTCCCACATGCACAAGGTTGATACGGATCTGCTCGAGAAAGCCGCAACGAAGGAGAAGGCGCAGCCGCCCCTGAATGACCAGCTCGATTCCTTCCCCCGCCGGCACATTGGGCCAAACGCGGCCGCGATCGACGAGATGCTGGAGACGGTCGGCTACGAAAATCTCGACGCGTTGATCGACGCGACCGTGCCCAAGAACATTCGGCTGGATGGGTTGCTCAAATTGCCTGCGGCGATCGGCGAACGCGCGGCGCTGGAGGAGCTGCGCGCCATCTCGCTTGCGCAACAAAGTCGCGCGCTCGTTCATCGGCGCAGGCTACTCGGATTGCATCACTCCGCCCGTGATCCAGCGGAACATTCTCGAAAATCCCGGCTGGTATACGGCCTACACGCCGTATCAGGCGGAGATCGCGCAGGGACGGCTGGAAGCCTTGATCAATTTCCAGACCATGATCACCGATCTGACCGCGCTCGATATCGCAAATGCTTCCATGCTCGACGAGGCCACCGCCGCAGCGGAGGCGATGGCGCTTTGCCGCGCAGTTGTCAGCGGGCGGGATAGCTTTTTCGTCTCATCCCTCTGCCACCCGCAGACGATCGAAGTGGTGCAAACCCGGGCGAAGCCGCTCGGCGTGAAGGTAATCGTCGGTGATCACACAGAGTTCGATTTCGCGGACGGCGTCTTCGGCGTTCTCCTGCAATATCCCGCGACGGATGGCGCCATTCACGATTACGAAGACTTCATCAAACGCGCGCACGATGCCGGCGCGCTCGCGATCGTGGCGGCGGATATTTTGGCCCTCACATTGTTAAAAGCTCCGGGCGAACTCGGGGCTGACGTCGCAGTCGGTAACACTCAACGCTTTGGCGTTCCGCTCGGGTTCGGCGGACCGCACGCCGCCTACATGGCCACGCGCGACGCGCACAAGCGCTACCTCCCCGGCCGGCTCGTGGGTGTCTCACACGATGCGGAAGGGCGGCCCGGCTATCGCCTGGCGCTGCAAACTCGCGAGCAACACATCCGGCGCGACAAAGCGACGAGTAACATCTGCACCGCGCAGGTGCTCCTCGCGGTCATGGCCTCGATGTATGCCGTCTATCACGGGCCGCGCGGTTTGCGCGCGATCGCCGAGCGCGTCCACGGTTTTGCCGCGAAGCTCGCGCAAGGCTTGCAGGGTTTGGGTTTTGAAATCGCTCACGAAGAGTTCTTCGATACCCTGCGCGTGGATTTGGGCGAAGGCACCAGCGCCGATCTCATCCAGCGCGCGGAGCGGGTGGGCTGCAACCTCCGCTCGCTCGGCCAACACGCGATCGGCATCGCTCTCGATGAAACCACGACCGACGCCGAGATCGAGACGTTGATGTCGCTCTTCCGCGCCACCCATGTGCGCAGCTTCGACGATGACAACCTGGACAGCTCCGGGTTCCGCATCCCGCAATCCGCGCTCCGCACCTCGGAATTCCTCACCCATCCGGTCTTCAATACCCACCACACCGAGACGGAGATGTTGCGCTACCTGCGCCGACTCGAGGCGCGCGATCTCTCGCTCACGACCTCGATGATTCCGCTCGGCTCCTGCACGATGAAGCTCAACGCGAGCGCGGAAATGTTCCCGGTCTCGTGGCCGGAGTTTTCGCGGCTGCATCCCTTCGCGCCGGAATCGCAGACCACCGGTTATCGCGACATGTGCGAGCAGCTCGAGCATTGGCTGGCGGAGATCACGGGGTTTGCGGCGGTTTCTTTGCAACCAAACGCCGGCTCGCAGGGCGAGTACGCGGGGTTGCTCGCCATCCGCGAGTATCACCGCGCCAATGGCGAAGGCGCGCGGAAGATCTGCCTCATCCCAAACTCCGCCCACGGCACGAACCCGGCCAGCGCCGTCATGGCCGGCTTCAAAGTGGTGCCGGTCGCCACCTCGAAAGAAGGCGATATCGACATGGCCGATCTGCGCGCAAAAGCCGACGCGCACAAAGACGATCTCGCCGCGCTCATGGTCACGTATCCTTCCACGCACGGGGTCTTCGAAGTGACCATCCGCGAGATTTGCGAGATCGTGCATTCGCATGGCGGCCAGGTTTACATGGATGGCGCCAACATGAACGCGCAGGTCGGACTCTGCCGGCCCGGCGATATCGGGGCCGATGTGTGCCACCTCAACTTGCACAAGACGTTCTGCATTCCGCACGGTGGCGGCGGCCCCGGCATGGGACCGATCGGCGTCGCCTTGCACCTGCTCCCGTTCCTTCCCAGCCATCCAAAGATCGAGCACCCCAATCTCGATCGGCAGGACGGTGTGGGCCCGGTCTCGGCGGCGCCGTTTGGGAGCGCGAGCATCCTCACCATCTCCTGGATGTATATCCGGATGATGGGCGCGCAGGGCCTGGCCGAAGCGACCAAGGTGGCAATCCTAAACGCGAACTACATCGCCAAAGCGTCTCGAGGATTACTACCCGGTCCTCTATCGCGGAAAGCACGGCCAGGTCGCGCACGAGTGCATCGTCGACCTGCGGCAATTCAAGAGCGCGGGCGTGGAAGTGGAAGACGTGGCCAAGCGCTTGATGGATTACGGATTCCACGCGCCGACGGTGTCGTTCCCGGTGGCAGGCACGATGATGATCGAGCCCACGGAGAGCGAAGCGAAAGGCGAGATCGATCGCTTTTGCGAAGCCATGATCCTGATTCACGCCGAAATCCAGGAAGTCGTTTCCGGCACCGCCGATAAACAAAACAACGTTTTGAAAAACGCGCCGCACACCGCGCGTCAAGTCACAGCCGACGGATGGGATCGCCCCTACAGTCGCGAGCGGGCGGCCTATCCAGCCGCCTGGACCCGCGAAGCGAAGTTCTGGCCCGCCGTGGCGCGAATCGATAACGTCTACGGCGATCGGAACCTGATGTGTTCCTGCCCGCCGATGGAAGCCTTCGCGGAATAGAAGCAAAGCGTGCCGCGAACCAACGCCGCGCGCACTGCAGCGCGGTCGAGCGTCGTAGCCAGGATCGCGCATCGTAAATAGGCGCGCATCGGCTGGCCGCGATCGCGCCGTTGTAGCCGGGGTCGCTGACCCCGGCGGGCGGAACGCGTTGCCGTGCGCCAAAGCTAGGCGGAAAGCGCCGTCACGCGCCAGAGCAGCCGGGATTAGCAATCCCAGCTACAACGGCGCGCCCTGCCGATTAAAGCGGCGTCGCAAAAGCAGTTGGATCAAGTCCTGGCGTCCCCGCTCGCTCCCAACGAATCAGCCCGGCCCGGCAGAGAATGCCGTGGCCGGGCCGTCGTGGGCGATCTCCTAGCGCGGCTCAATCGTCATCGCCGTCATCGTCCTGGCCGTCGTCGTTATCCGGCAGCATGCCGTTAAGGACGTTCCGGGCCTGGTTCATCCAGGTGTAGAGCTGGGTCTGCGCGCTCTGGGTCAGGATCCAATCGCGGCTGTTCCCGCTCAGGTCGAGCGCGCCGCGCAGCGGGAAGCCGTCCGTGCGGATGATGACTTTGTCCAGCTCCTTGATCGCTTTGCTGTAGCGCCCGTGCTGGGCGTGTTTGAGCGCTTTCTCCAGCTTCTTGACGAAGTCTTTTTGGTTGCCTTTGCTCGTGACTTGATTGGCCGGCAGGCTTTCGGCGAGCGCGGCGGCGTCCCGGAGTTTCTGCTCGATGTAACTCTGCGCGCTGCTGGCGGTGAAGCTCACCGTGACCGGAGCGCCCGCGCCGAGGAAGTCGCTCGGCGTCAGGCTCACAGTGTAAGTGCCGGGGAGGTCCGGCACGATGCTGGCGTCGGGCGCATTGGCAGACACGAGCGCGGCCGCGCTGCCCGCTGGGCTTGTCACCAGGCTCCACTGGTAGCTGATCGGATCGTTTTCCGGATCGCTCGTGCCGGTGCTCTTCAAGGTGACGCTTTGCCCTACGAGCGGAAGCTGCGGCGTCGCCGTGGCAACGCCGGTGGGCGCCTGGTTGTTGCTGCTGATGGTGACAAAGGCCGGCGCGCTCGCGAGAGACGGGATGGCGTTATCGGTCACGATTAATTGCACGACGTAATCCCCCGGCTGATCAGTCGTGAAGCTGGGCGTGACGCTGTTGGCATTATTCAACACGGCCGTGCTGCCGGCCGGTTTCGTGAGGAAGCTCCAGGCGAAGCCGAGCGCGGCCGACGGCGTGTTATCGTCATAAGAAGCGGCGCCGCCGAGCTGGATGGAGGTCGGGCCCCGGAAGGATTGGTTGGCGCCGGCGTCGGCGGTGGGCGCGCGATTGAGGTAGCTGTTCGCTTCCACCGCGCCGATATCGACCCGCCCATTGGCCACGCGCTGGTAGCCGCGCTGGTCATAGGGCTGGCTTTGCAGGTCGAAGACGGAATCGCCGGCATTGATTAAAGGGCTGCCCGGGAGCGGCAGGTGGGTTTTGGTTGGGCCGCCGTTGTCTGCCAGCGGGCCGAGCAGCGGATCGAGCGGTGCGTCCGGAGTGCCGACCTGGTCGCTAAGGTGAAAGTTAAAGAGTGGGGTAATTAGAGACCAGACTGACCCGATGAAATTATGGCCCTCGCTCGTGAAACCGTAGACTTCGCCGTATTGATTGGTGGAATTTCCGGCGATAACACTATTTCGGACGGTTACGGTTTCGGCCCGACCGACCAAACCAGCGTAGCTATACGGTGACTGATTTCCCACGATAGCGCAGTTGATAATCGTAGACCTCCTCTGGCTATGCGTGCTGAGAGAAATCCCGCTCGCGCCGGTGTTGCCTGAGATTGTGCTATTGACCGCTAATAGGCCGACATTTCCACCGTCTATGACGATTCCGCCTCGGATGTTGTCGGAGATGGTGCTTTCGATCACTTCGAGGAACGCGTTATTCAATCCAAAGATGGCGCCTTCGTAATAGCCAGCAGCGATATTGCTTGTTACGGTGCACCTCACGACACGCACCGTGGCAAAGGCTTGAACAAAGATAGCAGCGCCCTGCTCATAGCCGCTGCTCCGACCATTCGCGATTGTCAGCCCCTCAATCGTAACGGTGTTGCCGCCGCCGACATGGAAAACACGTCCCTGCCCCTCGCCTGAGACGGTCAGCAATTTCGCGCCTGGCCCGTGAATCGTCATGCTCTTATCGTAGATCGAGAGGTGGTGAGCCTCCCACGAGTATGGCTGGCTGAGTCTGATCGTCCGTGCTTCCCCATCGTAGAAGTTCACCGCTCCGTCCGCGGTATTGTTCGAGAAGGCGACCGTGTCGCCGTCCGCCGCCGTGGCAATTGCGTGCCGGAGCGAGCCGGGCCCGGAGTTGTTGAAATTGGTGACAGTGACGGTGGCCGCGCTGGCAGAGAGCGCCGAGAGGAGGAGCACTGCCGCGAGGCAGAGGAGACGGCCGTAGTTTTTTATGGCCTGACGTTTTTGGAGGGGTTGGGATGTTTTCATATTTTTGGGCTTTCCCTCCAGACGCACCGAACGGCGCCAAACCCCGTCACCAAAGTTTGAGAAAATTTTCGCGGCCTGTTTCCGGCGTTGTGTTTTGCCCGTCTTTCGTGCCACCATCCGCCGAGGAAATGCCACTGCCCAACGACGTTACCCAATTGCTCGGTCAATGGAGCGGCGGCGATGGCACGGCGCTCGATGAGTTGATGCCGCTGGTTTACGATGAGCTGCGCCGGATCGCGCATTCCCACATGGCGCGGGAACGGGGCGATCACACCCTGCAGGCGACGGCGTTGGTGAACGAAGCCTACCTGCGGCTGAAGAAGCAAAACGCAGCGCAATGGCAGAATCGCGCCCAATTCTTCGCGGTGGCCGCCCGGATGATGCGGCACATTCTGGTCAATTACGCGCGCGGGAAAAACCGGGCCAAGCGCGGCGCCGGTGCCACGCACGTGCCACTCGACGATCACCTCGTGGTCTCCGGCGAAAAAGCGGATGAAATGGTGGCGCTGGACGAGGCGCTCCAGAAGCTGGAGCAAATCCACAAACGCAAAAGTGACGTGGCCACGCTGCGTTTCTTCGGCGGGCTCTCGGTGCATGAGACCGCGGAAGCGCTCGCCATCTCCGAAGAAACGGTGACCCGGGACTGGCGTTTCGCGCGCGCCTGGTTGCAGAAAGAACTGGAAGCGGCGTGAGATCGCTCCGGTGGGCGAGCGGCGGACCGCTCGCCCCGAACTTTCGAGCGAGCCAAAGCCAAAGCTTACGCCCGGGCCTACGGCACCGATGTCCCCGCGGCGGCTTTCACGGTGCCGATGTCGCTCGCGCTGATCGTGCCGTCGGCGTTCACGTCGGCCAGGAAGTTGATCGGACCGACGGCAGTGCCGCTCTCGGCTTTGACCTGGGCGATATCAGATCGCGTTCACGCTCCCGTTGCCGGAGACGTCGCCTAACAACACGGCGAGTGGCACGGTCAAACTCGGGAGCGTCTGACCGAAGGCATCCTGCACCTCGCTCAAGGTCACGCTCAAGCTCTGCGCGTTCGGGATATTGGCCAGCTCGATCGTGACAGTGTTGCCGCTCAGGATGGGCGAGCCGGTCACGCTCCCTATGCTCACTGTCGCGTTGGCGCTGGCGATGGTGTTGTTAAACGCGAGCACGATCCGGTGCACACCGCCGCGGCTTTCCACAGCGGGTGCGCCACTGAGCGGCAGGGGCAAATCGAAATCGCCCGCGCTCCCGTGCGTCTTACGTGAGACGGCGTCGACCGCGGCGAGGGCGTCGAAGCAAAGGCCTTTGATGCTGGCGTTGTAAACGCTCGCGATCTCGGCCGCGCTCAAGGCGCGGCTGAAGATTTGCGCTTCGTCGAGCATGCCATTGATGGCGTTGAGCGCGTCGACTTTGCCGAAGGTGAGCGGTCCGCTCGCCGCGGGCACGCTGTTACTGTCGAAGCGCTCGCCGCCGTTCTGCACGCCATCGACATGGAAGCGGTAGGTGTTTCCGCTCCGCGAAACGGCGACGTGATGCCATTGCCCGAGCACCGGCGCGAACCCGGCGTTGCTGGTGATATCCGCAACCGCACTGCCGTTAAGATGGAACGCGAGGCTGCCGTTCTTTAGCCAGAAGATCCATTTGTTCACGTTCCCGTCACCATCGCTATGTGCGACCAGGACATCGCTCCCGGAGACGGCGTTGAATTTCACCCACGCCTGCACGGTGAAATCGTTCGCCCGCAAAGTCCCAAGCCGCGTCATCCGGCACCTGCACCAACGCCTGATTGCCGTCGAAGACGAACCCCTGGCCCACCTTGCCCGCGGCGTAGATTGCGCCGTTCATCGCGCTTCCCATCAATCCACCCTCGGCGTCGGCCGCGTTGCCCTCGCCCGGCATCCATGTGGTTAAACCAGCCGGCGCTTCCACGCAGATCGCATCGTTCACCGTGAGGGTAAAGTTCTGCGTCGCGTCGGAACCGACGCCGTTCGTAGCCGTGAAGCTGAGCGGATAATTCCCGGCCGAACCGTCCGCCGGAATCCCACCAAGGACTGAGCCAGCGAAAGTGATCCCGGCCGGCAAAGCGCCATCCATGCTTGTGCTCGGCGCGGGGAAGCCGGCCGTTTCCACCGCAAAGCTCCCGACGTTTCCGACCGTGAAGCTGACGTCATTCGCGCTCGTGATCGCAGGCGCCTGATTAACCGTCAGGCTGAAACTCTGCGTCGCGTCCGTGCCGCTGCCGTTGCTCGCGATAATGGTGAGGTTGTAAACCCCACCCGTGCCTGGCATTGGCGTGCCGCTGAGAACGCCGTTGCTGCTGAACGTCATGCCATTCGGCAGCGGACTCGTCGTGCTGAAGGTCGGCGCGGGGTAGCCGCTCGCGGTGATCGCGAAGCTCTCCTGCGTCCCCACCACGAACACCGCGTTCGCCGCGCTCGTGATCGCGGGCGCCTCCGTAATCGTGAGCGTGAAGGGCTGCGCGAAATCATTGCCCACGCCATTCGCCACATGGAAGACATATTGGTAAACGCCGCCACTGCCCGGCGCCGGAGTGCCGCTCAAAATCCCAGTCCCGGCATCGAAGGCGACCCCGCTGGGCGGGGTTCCATAGACGGCGCCGGTCAACACCGGCGCGGGATACCCGACCACGGTGACAGTAAAGCTACCGGCACTTCCCACGGCGAAGGTGGTCGCGTCGGCGCTGGTGATGTCGGGATGTTGGTTCACCCTGAAGGTGAGAACATGAGTGACCGCAGGCCCGACGCCGTTATTCGCCGTAATCGTGAGGGGATAAACCCCGCCGCTGCCGTTCGCGGGAGTGCCGCTGAAGAGGCCCGCGTGGTAGCTCATGCCGGCTGGCAGCGCGCCGTCCACGCTCAGTGTCGGTTCCGGATATCCTGTAGCCGAAATCGGATAAAGCGCCTCCTGGCCTACCCAAAGGTTGGCTTGTGTTCCGCTTTCGATGACCGGCGCCTGATAGACGTAAAGGGTGAAGTTCTGCGCCGCGGATGTTCCCGCGTTGTTCCTCGCCGTCACAATCAGGGGATAAACGCCCGCGCTCCCGGCGGCCGGCATTCCGCTCAGCACTCCCGTCCCAGGATCCAGGCTGACGCCGTCGGGCAGATTTCCGTTAAGTTCGATGATCGGCGTCGGGTGACCGGTGGCCGAGATCGTGAAACTGCCCGTGGCACCGACGACGAATTGCGTCGAGGCCGCGCTGGTTATGACCGGTTGAGCCTGGACGATGACCGTTACCTCGCTGCTGCTAGTAAAGCCAGGGTCTCCCCCTGCGCTGATCGTGTAGCTCACCGTGTTCGCGCCGAGCACCGCTGCGCTCGGAGAGAATTGCCCGGCATTCACACCCGTTCCGCTGAACGTGCCGCCTGCAGGGCTGGCGCCGCTCGCCGCGGCCAGGCTGAAGGCGGGATCGCTTTGCAGTTTGTAGATCACGGGGTTTGTAAAGGTAGGAGCGGCCGGTATGACCACCTCTACCGCGCCGATATCGGGCGCATTTCCGCTGGGACGCGCCCGTCCGCGTTGATCGACAGTGAAGCCGAGATCGGCCCCCGCATCCACGAGCGGGCTGCCGGGCTGCGGCAACATCGTGGGAGTCTGGCCACCATTGCTGGCCACAGCGCCCAGCATCGCATCGCCACCGATCTGGTTGTGGCTACTGCCGGGAGCGAAGGCCACGTCGACCACATCACCTCCGGTATTCCTGCTTACGACGCAGTTGCGGACAGTCTTGGCGGTGCCGGTGCCTTGACTGAAGAACGCGCCACCGCCGCTGCCGCTGCAGTTGTTGCCGCCGACCGTCACGTGGGTCAATTCCACGACGCCGAAGTAGTCGTTAAAATAGATGGCGCTGCCAGCGTAGGTCGCGCTGTTGCCTGCGAGCGTGCAATTGCGCAACGTCAGGTCGCCTCCGGATTGCAGGATGGCGCCGCCGAACGTGGCCGTGCTGCCCGTGATGGAGCAATTTTCCAGCTTCATTTTGTGCGAGTTCGAGAGCGCGCCGCCGTAGCTGGTGCCGAACACCGCACTCGCGCGCCCACCGCTGAGGGTGAGATTGCGCAGGGTTAAGTCCCCCTCATTTTGCCAGGTGTGGAAAAAGCGCATCTCCGGCGCGCCTACCGCTCGGGCCAGGGTAATGCCGGCACCCGTCGCCGGCCCGACCACGGTGACCTCGCTGTGCACCTCGAAGGCGACATTGCCCAGCGAATAACCACCCACCTGGGTCAAGGAGATGGTCCCGCTAAGACCGGGCGCGAATGTGATCGTATCCGGCCCCGGCTTGCGATCCGCGTAGTTGAGCGCTTCGCGCAGGCTCACTCCGGCGCCGACTGTCGGCACCGCGTTGCCATCATTCTCGTCTGTCAGCGTGGTCACCACCAGGGACTCAGCTGCCGGGCGGAGAATCCCAAAGCCTGCGGAATAATTCACGACCAACTCCGGCCGGCCGTCTCCGTTGAAGTCGGCCACATCCATCCGGGAGGGATTTAGATAAAGACCGTTATTCGTCGGGACCGTCGTCGTATAGGGGCCATCGAAAACGCCGCCGCCTACATTCCGCAGGTAGAAGATGATCGGCTGGGAGGAATGCACATAAGCAATTACATCGCGCAATCCATCCGCATTTAAATCAGCGATCCGCACGCTGCTACCCAGGCCGGGCGTGGCGTAATCGACAATCGTGGAATTGGTCGCCGCATTCAGGAGAATCCCGACGTGACTGCCGCCCGTCAGCACGATGTCCGCCTTGCCGTCACCATTCAAGTCCCCCGTCGTGATCGACGCAATCCCCCGGCTCCAGGTCACTGTCCGTTCCGAGATCATGCCCGAGACATTGGTGAAAATGCGAAAGCTCGCATTGTCGCTCAGCGCTGAGATCGCGAGGTCGGCTTTCCCGTCGCCATCGAAGTCGCCTGCCGCGATCACGTTATTCTGGCCATTTTCATTCACCTTGTAGCCCGTGGGGGTGTACCCGCTGCCGGCCTGCGCGACCCACGCGCTGTAACCAGTCGAGTATGCGGCATCGACCAGGCCGTCCCCGTTAAAATCACCCATCGCCAGGCCACGGGAGGTCCCGCTCTGGAAGAGGTAGCTGTAGTCGCGCAGATGGATGGATCCGTTTACGTCGCCTGATTTGGATAGGAAGAAGCGTTGAAAAGGAAGCGTTCCCGCGATGCGATAGCTGTCGGGCGGGCCCGCCGGAGCCACTTGAAACTGCACATCGGAGGTATTGAGCGGAAGCGAGAGCGGCGTGGTGTTGAAAGTGCCGTCGCCTCGTCCCACATAGATCGAGAAGCGGCCCAGATTATTGTGGGGTGCTGCCTCCTGGTCCACCACCAGGATGTCGTTTTTGCCGTCGTTGTTGAAGTCCCCCACCGCGCCGTCCTTGAGAAAACGGTTTCCCTCGGAGGGTAGCCCAGTCGCCAGTTCGTAGGCCACCGTGGGGCCGACCGCCCTAAGCTCCCCGGCAGTGACGAGAGTGCACAACAACGGCACAAGAAGCCAGCGACGCATCCGCCCGGGACGGGCGCTGATTTCCTGTCGCTGCGTGCGATTTTCCGTGGAGGAGTGGGAGCGTTGTTTCATGGGATTGGCCTTCACAAAGAGAGACGCCCCCATTCGCCGCGAAAACCGTCAAAGATTTTGATTTTATTTTCTGGCCCTCGTTTTGGGCCGTCCGCGCGCCTAAATCGCGCGTCGCCGTTGTAGCCGGGGTCGCTGACCCCGGCCGACGCGTTGCCAGGCGTTAGAGCGGGCCGGGATCAGCGATCCCAGCTACAACGGGCGGAAAGCGTTGCCAGGCTTCAACAGCGACCCCCGCGACAACGGCGATCCCGCGACAACGGCAATCCAGCGACAGCGCCCAACTTCCGGCGTTGCGTCTTCTTGACCCTTTGTGCAACTCTCCCGGAAGAAAAATGCCCGACCCACTCTCCAGTGCTGTGACTGTCTCGCACGCCCGTCGGCAAAAGGAGCTGGCGGCGGCGCGAGTCTACCGCCAGTGCCGGGGAGCGGGCTGATGACCTCCGCCTGGTGGGAGCGCGTAGAGGAGGTCTTCGAAGAAGCGCGCACACGACCGGCGCAGGAACGCACCGCATTCCTGGATGAAACCTGCGGGGCAGACAGCGCGCTGCGCCAGGAAGTGGAGGCGCTCCTCACAGCAGACGACCATCCGAGCGCAGCCTTCGACGGCGTGGTGAGCAAGGTGGCGGCCGATTGGGCCAACGAGAGCGCGCCTCCACTCGTGGGCCGATCGATTGGACGCTATCAAATTCTCGAGCCGCTCGGTTCCGGCGGCATGGGCGAAGTCCATCTCGCGCTCGACCCCACGCTCGAGCGCAAGGTGGCGTTGAAGTTGTTGCCTGCGGCCTTCACCCAGGATCGCGATCGGCTCCGCCGCTTCGAACAGGAAGCGCGTGCCGCTTCCGCTTTGAACCATCCCAGCATCATCACGATCTACGAGATCGGGCAATGGGAGGGCGCGCACTTCATCGCGACCGAGTTCATCGAAGGCGAGACGTTGCGCGAACGAATGGGGGAACCGCGTCTTCCGGTTTCCGACATTCTGGACATCGGCTGTCAAACCGCGGGCGCGCTCGATGCCGCCCATCGCGCCGGCATCGTCCATCGCGACATCAAGCCGGCGAACATCATGCGTCGCACCGATGGCTACATCAAAGTGCTCGATTTCGGTCTGGCCAAACTCGCGAAGAAAAATTCCCAGCCGGAGCTGACCGAAGCCGGGCGCGTCATGGGGACGATCAATTATATGTCGCCCGAGCAGGCGCTGGGTCAGCCGTTGGATCATCGCACCGATATCTTCAGCCTCGGCGTGGTCCTTTATGAAATCGCGACCGGCCACCGCCTCTTCAACGGCGAGAGCGAAGCCGAGACCTACGATTGCATTCTCCACCACGAGCCACGGCCGCTGCGGGATTTCGATCCGACATTGCCAGTGGAACTCGACCAGGTCATCCGTCGCGCTTTGCAGAAAAATGCGGGCGACCAGAGATACCAATCAGCGGCGGATCTGCGCGCCGATCTGCAACGCCTCGCGCATGGCAGCGGCGAGACCGAAGCCTCGAAAGCAGCGCTGGTGGCAAGGCGAAGCACGCGGCGCCGGCGCGCTCTGGCCATCGCCGCGGGCTTGGCGCTTTTGCTGGCCATCGGTGCCCTCTTTTTCTTCGGCGGAAGGATGTCAGGCCGCCAGAGATCGGTCGCCGCTGCGCCGACCGAAATCCCAAAGAAGTCGATCGCCGTGCTGCCCTTCATCGACCTCAGCCAGGCAAAGGACCAGGAATATTTCTCCGATGGCGTGACCGAGGAAATCCTCAACGCGCTCTCGCAGGTCAAAGACCTGAAAGTAGCCGGCCGCACCTCGTCGTTTTCCTTCAAAGGCAAAACCGCCGACGCGCGCACCATCGGCGCCGCGCTCGGCGTTGCGCACATCCTTGAGGGCTCGGTGCGGACGAACGGCGACAAAGTCCGCATCACCGCGCAGCTCGTGCAGACTTCCGATGGCTTCCGGCTGTGGTCGGAGAATTACGAAGGCCAGCTGCGTGATGTCTTCCAGCTTCAGGAACTCATCGCGCGAGCCATGATCGATCAGCTTAAGGTCGTGCTCCGCGGCGATCAGAATTCGCGCCTGGTCAAGGCGCCCACCTCGAACGTGGAGGCCTACTCGCTTTACCTTCAAGCGAGCGCGATTTTTAACCGACGGGAAAGCCGACGTTTTCCCGAAGCCATCGCGCAACTGCAGGAAGCGGTGCGTCTCGATCCAAACTTCGCGCGGGCGCATGCGCGTGCCGCCCTGATCCATTCCCTGGCGCCGGTATACGACGCGCGCCTGCAAGAGAGTTCGGCGGAAGCCACCCTGCGAGAGGTGCGCCGCGCCCGGGAGTTGGACCCGGCGCTGGCCGAACCCGGCGCGGCTCTGGGTCAGATGCTGCTGAATCAACGCCGGCGGGTCGAGGCACGGGCCGCTTACGAACAAGCCCTGGCGCTCGATCCCGAGGACCTCAACACCGGCTTTTGGTTGGCGATTGCGGATAACTCGGCCGGTTATCTAAAAAGCAGCGCCGAAGGTTTGGACAAGGTGCTGGCCAATGATCCGATGTTTCTTAACGGACTGTATTGGCGCGGACGGGCTTATCAGCAGCTGGGCGATCCGGATCAAGCGGAACGGATCCTTCGCCGCGCCGCAGAAGCCGGCGTGCCTCATGTCGGCCTCGTCCTCTCGGAGGTCGAGCAAGCCCGCGGCCGCAAGGTCGAAGCGACCGAGTGGCTGGCGCGCGGAATGGAATCTTTCCTGACCGATTTTCCCCCGGGCAGCGCACGCATCATCGCGGAAGGAATTTATGGCGGTGCGGCCGAACGGGCGAAAGCCCTTGCGCTCATCGATCAGTATCTGGCGGGTCAACCGCCCGTCATTTCCGGCGCGGCGCCGTTTGCCCTCATTCGTCTCGGCCAACCCGAGCGCGGCCTGGCCATCGCTGCCGATAAGCCGACGAGCAACGACTCGTTTGTCTTCCCATTTCTCTGGGGCCCGATGGGGCGAGTGGCCCGCGTGCTGCCCGAATTCTCAAGCTTCGCACGCAGCACCGGCCTCGCGGAACTGTGGGACATGCACGGCCCGCCCGATCAATGCCGCAAGAACGCGAACGGCGACTACGTCTGCGAGTAAGATTCCGCCGCGCTTGTGGACGAGGTCAGCCAATTGTAGCCGGGGTCAGCCAGTCGTAGCCGGGGTCGCCAGTTGTAGCCGGGGTCGGTCGACCGCGGTCGCCTAACGTCGTCACCGCAGCCTAATGTTGTAGCCGGGGTCGCCGACCCCGGCCCGGGGAGACCGAAGCCACGCGCCAGGGCAGCCGGGATCAGCGATCCCGGCTACAACATCCGCCGTCACGGGATCACCGTCCCCGACGCCGCTTTCACCTGGCCGATATCGCTCGCGTTAATGGACCCATTCGCGATGACGTCGCTCCGGATTGTCGTCGAGTCGACCGGCGATCCGGTCTGCATTTTCACGAGGCCAATGTCCGAGCCATTGACCGCTCCATCGCCTGAGATATCGCCGACCAGGAAGCCGATGCGCAACCCGACATCGCCGCTGCGCGTGCCGTCATCCACGCCGAAGACCGCCAGGGTGAGGCGCTGCGCGTCGCTCACGCCGGTGAGGTTGACGATGATTTTTGTGTTGTCGCCGGGCGCGCTCGCGATTGAAGCGATCGTGCCTGTGCCGTCCACAACTGCTGCGCTGTCGAAGGTGACCGGAGCGGCAAAGGTCAAAACGATCTGGTGATCCATCGTCGCGCCGCCGCTGCGCGGCTCGATCACGACCGGCCCGGAAAGATTGAGCGAGAGATCCAACGCACCCGCGCTCCCGTGCACTTTGCGCGAGACGGCGGCGAGCGGTTGCAGACCGGGTGAGAGCTCGACCGCGCCGATGTCGCTCCGATCGCCTTCCGCGGGCGGAGTGATGCCGCTGCCGTAGTCGACCGGGCGCGTCGCGCCGCGTTGATCCTGTCCACTGCCCGTGAGGTCTTTGCCCTGGTCGATGACCGGGCTGTTCGAGAGCGGCGCCTGCGTCGGCGTGGACCCGCCGTTATCCTGTAACGGGCCGAGGATCGGGTCGCCGGTCTGGTTGTTCTCGCTCGTGCCGTTGATCGCGGTCAACGCGTCGCCGATCCAGCTGTAAGCGGCGTTGGTCATACCGCTGGGGCTGTTGAAAAGATCACCGCCCGAGACCGAATTGGCCACGATCGTGTTTCGCAGATTGACCACGCTGCGATTGCCGACGCCGCCTCCACTCGTCGCGGAGTTGCCGCTGATGGTCGAGTTGCTCAGAGTTGTGATCCCATCGACGGAGCAAAAAACACCGCCACCTTGCTGGGCTGTGTTGCGGCTGATGGTCGAGTTCACGACCGTGAGCGTGCTGCCAAAGTTATAGAGACCGCCGCCGAAGAAAGTGGCGACGGTGTTATCGTGAAAGGCGCATCGCTCCACGTTCACGTTCGCGAGGTTATCGCTGCTTAACCCGCCGCCGTAGAGGTTGGCTGAGTTATTGCGCACGACCAGATCGCGGAGATTGACAGTCCCGCTCCGGATGGCAATGGCGCCGCCGCGGCCGGGATCAGCGCCCTCGCCATTGCCGTTCGCGAGGGTCATCCCGGAGATGGTCGAGTTCGTGTTCGTGGCGTTAAAGATGCGGCTCGCGTTGTTGCCCGAGATGGTCAGGAACTTCGCGCCCGGCCCCTGGATGCTGATGCTGCGGCTCACCGTCAACTCGCCGCTCGTGAGCGTGATCATCCAGGCGCCATTACTGTAGCCGGGATCGCTCGTCGGGATCTGGAATGTGATGACGTCTGCGCCTCGAGCGTCGAGCAATGCCTGCCGCAGAGAGTCGGGACCGCTGTCGTTCGTGTTCCTCACGATCGGCGCCACGTGCGGCGTGACCGTGATCGAGACGGTCGCAAGCGCGCTCGTGTTCACTCCGTCAGCTCGCCTGGTAGGTAAAGCTGTCCGGGCCGATGTAACCATTCGCCGGCGTGTAATCCACCGTCGCCGTGCAACTGCCCGCCATGCAGTTGGCCGCCGAAACCGTGCCGAGCGAACCCTGCGTGGGCGGGTCCACGATCATGAAGCTGAGCGCATCGCCATCGGCATCACTCGCCGAAAGCGTGATCGTGACCGGCTCGTCTTCCTCCGTGGAAACGGAAAGGCTGGCCGCGACCGGCGCGGAATCGTCATCCACGATCGTGACCGTGGCCGTCTCCGGGTTGCCCAAAGTGGCCCCGCTCGGCGCGCTTAAGCTCACGGTAAAATCTTCATTTCCTTCGGCCGCGTTGTCGTCGGTGATTGAGACCGTGATTTCCTTGCTCGTTTCGTTAGGCGCAAACATCACGTCGCCAGACGCAGCCGTGTAATCCTCTCCTGCCGTCGCACTCCCGTTGCTCGTCGCATAATGCACCGTGGACGGCAGCGCGGTTTCGCCACTCTTCGTCACCGTTAACGTCGCGCTCGCGCCGTTTTCATTCACCGAATATTTCGCCGCGCTGAACTGCACCGTCGGCGCCGGATCGTCATCGTTGATCGTGACCGTGGCGATGGCCGTTGCGCCCACACTTGTCCCCATCGGCTGGTTGAGAGTGACCGAGAAATTCTCCGGCCCTTCGCGAACCACATCGTCCAGAATCGTGACAACGATCTGCTTACTCGTCGTCTCGCCATCCGCCCAGTGGAGCGTCCCGCTTTGCGCGGTGTAGTCACTGTCCGAGGTCGTCCCGTCGCCGGTTGCGTAAGCGACGCTGATCGCCCCCGCGCTTCCGTTCATGCGCGTGACCTCGAGCGTCACCGTGCCGGCACCTTCAGTCACGGAGTAGCTGGCGCTGGAAAACTGCACCGTCCCCGCGGGCGCCGCTTCATATGCACCCATATCCACGACGCCACCCAGGATTCGCGGGAAGCCCGCGCCGCGTTGATCGGTCGTGAGCGGCTGGTTGTTTGCATCGACCGCGAGCGCGTTGCTTCCTGCGTCGATAGCGATGCTGCCAGGGAGAAGCGCGTGCGTTTTTGTCGCGCCTCCATTGTCGGCCAGGGGGCCGAGATTCGGATCACCCGTCCGGTTATTATTCACTCCATTCACGACCCCGCAGCCGCCGTCTTCGACCAGGCTATGTGATGCGCTGAACGTCACTGTTGTGTTCTGCCTGCAATCACCACCGCCGGTGGAGTTGGCGATAACCGTGTTGTGCAGCGTCACGGTCGTACTGCCTTGGCTAAAGAGTCCGCCTCCGTTCACCGCAGCCGTGTTGTTGCTCACGGTGCAGTTCGTCAGGGTGGCGATGGCGGCGTTGTAGATCCCGCCACCTCCCTGGCTGATCGAGCGATTGTTACTGACGGTGACGTTCGTCAGGAACATCTCGCGGGTATTCTCAATCCCGCCTCCGGTGCCGACGCCCGTGTTACCGCTGATGGTGGAGTTCTTCGCGATGAAGACGCCTCCCGTCGCACTAATTCCGCCCGCAGATTGACTCGCGACGTTGTCTCGGACGGTCGAGTTCAAAATGGTCAGCGACCCATTCTTCGAAATACCCCCGCCCGTGCCGCCCCGATTGCTGTGCACGACGGAATCCTCAACGATGATGGCTCCGTTAATCCCGCCGATCCCACCGCCTCCACTGGTTCCATCGTTGTCGGTCACCACCACATTGCTGAGGCGGGTGTTGCCGAGACTAAAAATGCCACCGCCGGCACTGGCCGAATTCCCAGTCAGGACGCCCGCCGTCATCGTGAGGTTACCATTGGTGTTGACCAGGATTCCTCCTCCGAACCCGTTCGTCCCGGTAGCGCCGGTCCCGTTGCCACCGCGGATCGTGAGACCACTGAGTTCCGCGTTCGCACCGGTCGCGACGAAGAGCACGCGGCTGGCATTGTTCCCGGAGATCGCCAGCAGGTCGGCACCCGGCCCAGTGATCGTCAGCTTGCCATTGGCGGCGACGGATAATTGTCCGGTGGTGAGAGTGATCGTGCCAGTGACGCTGAAGTCGATCACGTCATCGCCGGCGTTTGCGTTGGCTTGATTGACCGCATCGCGCAGACTGCCGGGACCGGAGTCGTTCAAGTTCATTACCGTGTAAGTCGCCGCGGTTGCGACGCGAGCCCCGGCGAGCAGAGCGGCGACGCACAGGCAAAGAGCGAAAGGGCGACCACGGCCGGTCAGAAGGCGGGAAGGTTTCGGTTTCATAATTTTAAAATGGGAGTCGCTCAGGGGATGAAGGTGCCCGACGCGACTTTCACCGCCCCGATGTCGCTCGCGTTGATCGAGCCATCGGCGGTGAGGTCGTTTCGGAAGTTCGTCGGATCAACCGGGCTGCCGCCGGAGGTGGCTTTGACCTGCGCGATATCGGACGCGTTGACCATCTTGTTCGCGTTCACGTCGCCTAACAGGAGATGCATCGGCACGGTGGCGCTCGCCAGGGTTTGGCCGAAGGCGTCTTCCACGTCGGTCAGCGTCACCGTGATCGCCTGCGCGTTCGGGACGCCGGTCAATTGGATGATCATCTCGCGGCCGTTCAATCGTTGGGCTGCCGTTCACACTCCCGGCGCTGACGCTTGCGGTCGCGCTCGTGATGACGTTGTTGAACGTGAGCACGATCGTGTGCTCGCCGTTGGCGCCGCCGCTGCGGCTTTCAACTCCCGGCGCGCCACTCAAGGGCAGCGGCACATCGAAGGTCCCGGCGAGGCCGTGGACTTTTCGTGAGACCGCGCTCGTCGCCTGCGGCAGATCGAAGCAGAAGCCTTCGAGGCTCGCACCGTAAACGCTCGCGATCTCCGCACCGCTCAGCGCGCGGCTGAAGATCTGCACTTCGTCGAGCATGCCGTTGAGCGCGTTGAACGCCTCGGCCTTGCCGAAGGTGAGCGGGGCGTTGACGTCCGGCACCGCGGTCGCATCCAGGCGATCGCCGCCATTCTGCGCGCCATCGACGTAGAACCGGTAAGTGTTCCCGCTCCGCGTGACCGCGACGTGATACCAGCGGCCGAGCGTCGGCGCGAAGGTGGCGTCGCTCGTGATGTTGGCGGAGGCGGTGCCGTTGAGATGGAACTCGAGCCGGCCATTCTTCAACCAGAAGAGCCACTTGTTCAGGTTGCCCGATCCCTCGCTCTGCCCGACGAGCACGTCGCTGCCGGAGATGGCGTCGAACCGGACCCAGGTCTGGACGGTGAACGCGTTCGCGCCGAACGCCCAGGCCGGATCATCCGGCACTTCGACGACTGCGCTCGCGCCGTCGAAAGTGAATCCCTGGTTCACTTTCCCGGCGGCAAAGCCCGCGCCAGTCAACGCGCTGCCGTGAATCCCAAACTCCGCATCGCTCGCATCCCCTTCCGCGGGGAACCACGCGAGCAGATCCGTCGGGGGAGCCACGCAAACCGCAGCCTCCACCGTGAGCGTGAAGGTCTGCGTCGCATCGTTGCCGACGCCGTTGCTCGCCGTCACTTCGATCGGATAACTGCCGGCCGTTCCCTCAGCCGGCGCGCCGCTCAAGACACCGCCGACAAACGTCACCCCGCTCGGCAACGCGCCGCTCGCGCTGAACGTCGGCGCGGGATAGCCGCTCGCTTCCACCGTGAAGCTGCCAAAGTTTCCTTCCGTGAAGGTCGCGCCATTCGCGCTCGTGATCGACGGCGCCTGGTTCACCGTCAGCGTGAAATTCTGCGTTGCATCCGCGCCCGCACTGTTGCTCGCCGTGACCGTGAGATTGTAAACGCCGCCCGTGCCAGCCATCGGCGTTCCGCTCAAGAGCCCAGCCGCACTCAGGCTCACGCCATTCGGCAGCGCACTGCTCGTGCTGAAAGTCGGCGCCGGGAATCCGCTCGCCGTCATCTGGAAACTGCCGGCCTCGCCGACAGTAAACGTCGCGTTCCCCGCG
Organism: uncultured Verrucomicrobiae bacterium; assembly: GCA_963730385.1. Taxonomy (GTDB): domain Bacteria; phylum Verrucomicrobiota; class Verrucomicrobiia; order Chthoniobacterales; family UBA10450; genus JACCTI01. The sequence goes on along the minus strand of CAVSRQ010000010.1, from coordinate 920,215 downwards.
CTCGTGAACGCAGGCGCTTCGTTCACCGTGAGGGTGAAGCTCTGCGTCGCGTCAGGGCCCACGCCATTGCTGGCAGTGAAGGTGAAGTTGTAAACACCGCCGGTCCCCGCGACCGGTCCGCCGCTGAGCGTGGCGGTGCCGTCGCCGTTATCGACAAAGGTCACACCGCTCGGCAGCGCATCGCCGCTGCGCGTAATCGCGGGCGTCGGATTGCCGGTCGCGTTTACGGTAAAGGTTCCGCTCGCGCCGACGACAAACGTCGCGCTGTTCGCGCTCGTGATCGCGGCAGGCGCATCGTCTTCCTCGATCGTCACCGTGGCGCTCGTCACTGAACCGAGCGTGGCGTCGCCCGGGTCGCTCAGGGTGACGGTGAAGTTCTCGTCGCCTTCGAGGCTGGAGTCGTTCGTGATCGGGACGCTGATCTGCTTGCTCGTTTCATTCGCGGCAAAGGTCAGGTCGCCGGAGGTGGCGGTGTAATCCTGGCCGGCGGTCGCGCTGCCGTTGGACGTCGCGAAGTGCACGGTCGCGGCCACGGCCGTCGCGCCGGTCTTGGTCACCGTGACCATCGCGTTGCCACCGTCTTCACTAACCGTCGCGGTGCTGGCGCTGAACTGCACGACCGGCGGCATCGGATCGGCCTCGGCGTAGGAAATCGTGATGGTAGCCGGTGAGCCTAACGACGTGCCGACTGGCTGGCTCAGGTTGACCTGAAACTCTTCCGTCCCCTCGTAAATCGTGTCTTCGAGGAACTCGAGCTCGATCTGTTTCGGGCTCGTGTCGCCGGCGGCCCAGCTCAGCGTGCCGGTCTGCGCGACGTAATCCTGGCCGGCGGTCGCGCTCCCATCGGCGGTCGCGAAGTTGACGCTGATCGGGCCGACGCTGCCCTCGATGCGCTGGACCTCGATCGTGAGCGTCTGCGTGCTGCCCTCGAGGGCGTTGGCCGTCGCGCTGGCGAAACGGACGCTGCCCGGATGGGCCGTCTCGAATGCGCCAAGGTCGACCGTGCTTTCCACGATCCGCGCGAACCCGAAGCCGCGTTGATCTTCAACCAGCGGGAGGTTCCCCTCGTCGACTGCGAGGGCATTGCTGCCCACGTTGATGGCGAGGCTGCCGGGCAAGAGCGCGCGCGTCAGGGTCGGGCCGCCGTTGTCCTGGAGCGGACCGAGCTTCGGATCGCCGGTGAGATTATTGGAACCAACCGGCGCGCCAGAGCCGTCCTCGATCAGCGAATAGTCGGCGTTCACCGTGCCGTCGGCACTCACATCGGCGCCGGTGGAATTGGCCACGATGCTGTTGCGCAAATTGAGCGTGCCGGTGTTGGCGATGCCGCCGGCCGAAGCGGTGGCCGCGCTGTCGCTCACGGTGGTGTTGACCACAGTCAGCGTGCCGCGGTTATCGATCGCGCCACCGACGCCGTTGAGCGCAGTGTTGCCGGTGAGAGTGCAATTGCGCACGTCGCCGCTCGTGTTCTCGCCAAGGAAGATTGCGCCACCATTCGCGAGGCGGCTGGAGTTGCCGTTGAGCGTGGAATTCCGCGCCGTGAAACTGGAGCCCGCCGCCGCGTAAACGCCGCCGCCGAAGAACTCCGCGACGTTATTCGCGATCGAAGTCCGGATCACGTTCACCGTGCCCGTGGCGGTCGTGTAAACGCCCGCGCCGAAGCCGTTCGCGAGCGTGTTATCGCGGAGGACAACAAGGTCGAGCGCGAGCGCGCCGCCATCGCAGTAGATGCCGCCGCCGTTCCCCGATCCGACCGCGCCCGCGCCGTTGCCCTGCGCGATCGTGAGACCGGTCATGTAAACCGAAGCGCCGGGCTGCACGTAGAAGACACGGCTGGCGTTATTGCCGGAAACAGTCAGCAAACTGACGCCGCGACCGCGGAGGTTGAGCTGGCCGCGCGCAGCAATCGTCAACTCGGAGCCGACGACGATCGTTTGCGGCGTGGAGAAAACATCCGCTGCGAAGGTGATCTCGTCGGTTGTGATCGCCTCGTTCGCCCGATCGAGCGCGCCACGCAGGCTGCAGTCGTTAGCCGCGTTCGTGCAGGCGCTCAAGGCCGCGTCGTCGCTCGTCGTGTCCACGACCAGATTCAGCGGCTGCGCCAATTCGAAGGCGCCAATGTCCGGCGCGTTGTTGTTCACACGCTCAAAACCCGAGCCGCGTTGGTCGAATGCCGGGTTGACCGGCGCGCCATCGGCATGAGCCGCGGCAGCCGTGCCGTCCGCACCGCGCACGACCGTGAGCGTGTTGCCGCTCTTCGCAGTCACCAGCATGGTCTCGCCGTCGATCCGCAAGAAGTTGCCGACGAAGAACACACTGCTGTCGCTGACCGCAAATGAAGTCGCGCTGCTGCTGAGCGCGCCGCTGAGCGTGGCCAGATTCACCCCCTGATCGACAGCGGGCGTTCCCGCGACGAGCGCGATCGTGCGGGTCGGTCCGCCATTTTCTTGCAGGCCATTCGGATCGAGACCGGCCTGCTGCGCGGTGCCGCTGGTGATGTTTCCGCCACCATCGTTCAGCGTTCCTCCCGAGTTGTTGACGTTCGTGTTGTTGCCGACCACGAGGCTGTTGCGAAGCACGACGTTCCCGGTGAGGTCGAGGCCAACGTCGTTGTTCGTGAGGGTGCACTGGCTGACCGCGGCCGGGATCGCGTTTTCATTCACGGCAAGGCCGACGCCGTTGCCCGCCATGGTGCAATTCAGAATCGCCACGGTCGGCGAACCGCCATCGCCTTCGACACGGATTCCGGTTTGGTTCCCGGTGAAGGTGCAGCCGGAGACCGAGACATTCGCGCTTTGTTCCGCGGTGATGCCCTGCACAGAACCGGTGACGGTGAGATTGCGAATGACGACGTTGCCGGCGGTGGCGAGGAAAACGCCGGACGATGGGCTGCCGGCGATGGTCACGCCAAAGGCTGGGCCGTTGATCGACATGTTGGTCGTGATCGTAGGCAGCTGGCTGGTCAGCGTGATCGTGCGCGGGAAGTTGAAGACGTTCGGATCGAACGTGACCGCGCTGTCGACACCATCGCTGTTCGCGAGGGCAATCGCTTCGCGCAGGCTGGTCACCTGGTCGTTCGCATTGACGACGTCGTCGGCTGTCGTCACGACGAGGCCGGGCTGCTCCGCCTCTTCGACCGTGATCGAGACGGTGGCGGTGTTCGAGTCGTTCGCGCCGTCGTTCACCTTGTAGGTGAAACTGTCAGGCCCGCTGTAGTTCGCCTCGGGCGTGTAGACGATGGTGGCGAGGCAGGTGCCGGCCGAGCAGGAGGTGACCGTCGGGGTGCCGACGGAACCGTGCGCTGGCTGGGTGACGACGGTGAAGGTCACGCCGTTGTTTTCGCTGTAGAGGGCCTCGAGCTGGATCGAGCCGCTCGCGTTTTCGCCCACGGTGGCGTTGGCGTTCTGGGCGAAGGGCGCCACGTCGCCATCGATGATCGTGGCAAAGCCCTGGCCATTTCCGGCGACGGTGGCGTTGACCGCGCCGCTGAGCTGGACCAGGAAAGTCTCGTTAAACTCGGCCCGGGAATCGCCGTTCACCTGCACCGAGATGGTCTTGCTCGTCTCGCCCGGCAGGAAAGTGAGCGTGCCGCTGGTGGCGACGTAATCGTTGTCCGCCGTGGTCGCGACGCTGTCCATCGTCGCGAAGTTGACCGAAGCGGATTGCGTGGTCGCGCTACTGGACTTGGTGACCGTGAAGATGAAGTCGCTCGTGCCGCTGTCGCCTTCGTCCTGCGAGATGTTGTTGATCGAAACGACGGGAGCCGAATCGTTCTCGACGATCGTGATCTCGGCCGTGCTCGGCGTTCCTACGACCGCACCGGTGGGATTGCTCAAGGTGATCGTGAACGTTTCATTGCCCTCGAAGACCATGTCGTCCGTGAGCGGGACGGTGAACTGCGCAAAGCCGGTGTTCGGCGGGAAAGTCAGCGTGCCCGAGACCGCGGTGTAATCTTCGCCGGCGGTCGCGCTTCCGTTGCTGCTGGCATAGTCGACCGTGGCCGTGCCGGGGTTGGAATCGATCTGGACCGTGATCGTCACGGTGCCGCTGTCCTCGTTGGCCGCGTAAGTCGCGGAGCTAAACTGAACCGGAGGCGCGGTGTCGTTGTCCTCGATCGTGACGAAGTGCGTGCTGGTCGAGCCGAGGATGGCCCCGGTCGGCGAACTCAGCTCCACCTTGAAAAACTCGTTCGTCTCCGAGATCGCGTCCTCGTTGATCTGGAGAACGATCTGCCTGCTCGAGGAATCGCCGTCGGCCCAGGTGAGCGTGCCGCTTTGGGAAATGTAATCGCCGTTCGTCCCCGCGACCGCGGTGTCGTCGACGGTGGCGTATTGCACACTGACCGCGCCGTTGCTGCCGTTGGAGCGGTTCACGTTGATCGTCACCGTGCCCACATCTTCGATGACGTAGCTGGAGGAGCTGGAGAACTCGATCTCGCCCGAAGGCACGGTCTCAACCGCGCCGATGTCGACCGTGTTTTCCTCGATCCGCTCGAAGCCGTCGCCGCGCTGGTCGAACTCGAGATCCTCGGGGACGAGCGCGTTTTGGCCCGCGTTACGCGCGGGGCTGCTGGGGAGGAGCGCGATGGTCCGCGTTGGGCCGCCGTTCAGATTGAGAACCGGCACGCCGCCGGAATGTTTCGAGGCCGGCTTCGACCGCAGTGCCGGTGGTGCGATTGCCGCCGAGGTCGGAGAAGCCGCCGACGATGTTGTCGCCATTGCCGACCACGAGCGTGTTTGCGAGGAACGCGCTCCCACCCGCGCGGAAGATCCCGCCACCTTGCGCGGCGCTGTTGCCCGCGAGAGTCGCGTTCAGTGAATCGAAGGTGCCGGAGGTATAAACGGCGCCGCCGTTCGCGGCCGTGACGTTGTCGGCTAACGTGGAGTTCGTTAGCGAAACCGAGCCTGTATTCAGAATAGCCGCGCCGCCCTGGCTGGTGTTCGCGCCGGTGCGATGGCCCGACATGGTCACGCCGCGCAGGCTGAGCAGACCGGCATTCGAGACGCCGCCGCCGCCGCTCGAGTTATCGGGGCTTTTGCCATCGACGAGGCTGAGGTCGCTCAACGTCGCACCCGCCGTGCTGCTGATCTCGAGCAAGCGAAACGCCGCCGCGCCGCTATCGCGCCGGATCGTTAGGCGCCCGGCCGGCGGACCGACCACGGTCACGTAGGCGCTGGTAAGAGAGAGCGCACTGTTGAGCGTGATCGTCTGCGGGACGGATTGGAAATCGGTCGTGCCGCCGCTGCCGTTGCTGAAGACGATCGTCTGCTCGCCCTGCGCGGTGTTCGCGGCGGCGATCGCTTCGCGCAGACTCGTGACCCCGTCGCCGGGATTGACCACATCGTTCGCGGTCGTGACCACGAGCGGCGTAGTCGGCTCGACGATCTTGAAGACCGAGCCGTCGCCGTTATTGCCCCCCTGATACGCGGTCGAAATGATGGCGTTATCCACCACCACCGGCTCGCCTGTGGCCCGCACGTTGAAATCCGAAGTGCGGAGGCTGGCCACGCTGTTGAAGTTGGAGCCGCTCGTCTCGATCCTGTAGAGCGCGCCGCGAAAATCGCCGCCCCCAGCTTGGGCGAAGCCGAAGAGCGTCGAGCCGCGTAAGGTGAGCCCACCGACCGGGAGGGCGACGATAGCAGGTTGGAAGAAGTAGAGGGGGGTGAAGTCAAGACCGGCCGTGCTGATCCGATAGATGGCGCCGGCATCGTCCGGCCCGCCGCCCCGCGTGACGCCATAGAGCGTGCTGCCGTTGAGGACCAACCGGCCCGTCGGTCGCCGGCCCAGATTGTTGCCGCTGCTCGAACTGAACGCGTGCAGGACCGCGAAGCCGCTGCCGTCGGTGTTCACCTTGAAGATCGTCCCGCCGTTGGCGCTGCCGCCGTAGGGCGTCACGCCAATCACGCTCGCGCCCGCGAGCACGAGTTCCTGCGGCTCGGCGCCATCGCTGGCTTCGGTCATGTGCCGCAGGACGGTGAAGCCGGTCCCATCGGTGTTCAGCTTGAAGATCGTCCCGCTTTGATTGGTCCCGCCGTCCCGCGCGGTGCCATAGAGCGTCGTGCCGGAAACGATCACGCCCTTCTCCGGAGTGACGCCGTCGCTGTTCGCGGAGGTGTTGGGGAACTTGTCGCTAAACGCGTGGAGCACGGTGAAACCGGTGCCGTCGAGTTGCAGCTTGAAGACCGTGCCGTTGCGAGAGAACCCACCGCTGCTCGCGGTGCCGTAGAGCGTCGTTCCCGGAAACCGCGAGTCGGCCTTTCGGACGCATCCCATCATCCCGCCCTGGAAGTGGTAAAGCACGGCAAAGCCGCTCCCGTCGCGGTTGACGCGGAAGATGGTGCCGTGACCGGCGTTGCCGCCTTCCTCCGTCGTGCCGTAAAGGACCGGCCCGATCGCGAGCAACGCATCAGTCGGTCGCGCGCCATCGGCGTTCACGTCACCGAAGGAAGCGGAGAAAGCGCGGAGGAGCGCGAAGCCAGTGCCGTCGGTGTTTAACTTGAAGAGCGTGCCGCTGTTACCTGCGCCGTCCGAGGTGGTCGAGCCGTAGAGCACGCCGCCCGAGATCGCCAGGCCGGCGTACGGCGCGCTCCCTGCGCTTTGGCCATTGAAAGAGTGCAAGGTGGCGAAGCCGGAGCCGTCCGTGTTCAGCTTGAAGACCGTGCCGCGATTCGCATTCCCACCGCCGCCCGTCGTCCCGTAAAGCGTGCCCCCCGACAAGATCACCCCGCCAAGCGGCCCCGCGCCTTCGGGATTGCCACCGAAGGATTTGAGGACGGCGAACCCGGTGCCATTCGTGTTCACCTTGAAAACCGTGCCCGCGTCGCTCGTCCCGCCGGCCTCGGTCGCGCCGTAGATCACGCCGCCGATTACCGCGAGATCGCCGATCGGCCCGTAGCCGCCGGGGTTGCCGGTGAAATGATAAAGGACGGAGTAGCCCGTGCCGTTGGTCTCGATCTTGAAGAGCGTGCCCGCAGAGCCGCTCCCCGCGTTGTAGGTGGAGCCGTACAAAGTGCTCCCCGAGAGCGCGAGGCTGCCGAGAGAGAAGCCGCCGTCCGTGGAGTCATTCGCGAACGTATGGATCACGGCGAAGCCGGCGCCGCTCGTCTCGACTCGGAAAATTGTCCCCGCGTTCAAGCTGCCGCCCTGCGTCGTCGTCCCATAAAGCGTGCTCCCGGCCAGCACCAGCGCGGCCTGCGGACTGGCGCCTTCGGTGGTGAAACTAAAATCGTGCAGCACGGCGAAGCCCGAGCCGTCCGTCTCGATCTTATAAACCGTGCCCGCGCTGCCATGTGCCGCCCTCCGAGGTCGTGCCGTAAAGCGTGCTCCCGGAAATGATCAACGCCGCGCGCGGTCCTGCCGCGTCGCCGTTGAATTGATGCAGGAGCGCGAACCCGCTCCCGTCGGGATTGACGCGGAAGATCGTCCCGCGGCCATTCATCCCGCCCTTTTCCGTCGTGCCGTAAAGAACGCCGCCCGCGAGCAGCAGCGCCCGCGAGGGGCGGTCGCCATCGAGGTTGCCATCGACATACTGCGGCTCGCTGAAGACGTGGAGCGCGGTCGCGGTCTGGGCGCTGACGGTGACGGGCGGCAGCACAACGACAGCTGCGAGAAATAGCCAGCAAACTGCGAACGAACGACGGAAGGCAGGGGAGATATTCATGGGCGAGGTGGGTTCAACCGTTCCTCACCGCTTCCGGCGAAATCCTTACTCGATTTGTGAAAATAATTTTCGACCGGCCTGCGCTTCCCCTGAAAAATAAGGCGCGGCAGATTGCTCCGCCGCGCCTCCCCCTGGCCGTTTCCTAGCCTCAGTTCCCGGCCGTGTAAGTGATGCTGCCGCCGCTGAGCGGGTTCGATCTGCTGTCGTAGAGCTTCCGGTTGTTGGCCGCGTCGAAGATCACGACCGCGAGCTTCCGTTTGTCCGTGTCCCACTCCAGTTCCAGGCGGTAACCGGTCGTCCCATTGAACATCGCTGGCCCGATCACGGTGACCTTCCGACCCTTGTAGACCATGCTCGTGATCGATTCCGTGGTCAGGACGAAGCTGCTCGCCACCGGGTCGGTGAATTGCAGTCCGCCGCCCGCCCCGAAGCCGCCGGTCGCGTCCTTCCGCACGTCGAGATCGAAATCCACCGTGCCATTCAAGACCGAGCCCAGTCCGGCCAGCGTGGCGGTGGTGAAGGTCTCCGGCCCGTAGTGGATCTTCACTTTGCCGCTCGTGAGCAGGCCGCCGTTCGTGCCCGGCTGCGCGTGGCTGTCGTAGCGCACGCTGCCGTCGCCGTTGTAAACCTGGAGGCGGAAGCGGTCGCTCCCGGCGCCATGGTGCGCGTTATCTTCCACGGTCACGAGGTAAGGGTAGCTGCCCGCGCCATTCCAGGTGCCCGTGCCGGCAAAGGTGCCGCGATGGCTATCGAGCGCGAACTCGCTCGTCACGCTCGTGCTCTTGAACCGGAGCCCGCCGCCGGCCACGCCGGTGTCCTGGAATTGCAGGTGGCCTTTGTAGCCGGCCGCGCTCGTCCCTTCCGCATTCGGTTTCACGTTGAAGCCGAAGTGCACGGTCGAGCCGACCTTCCCGCCGCCGGTGATCTTGACCGGCACACCCACGTTCTGCGTGACGGTGGCCGAATTCGGATCATAACCGCCACCGCCGCTGTAAACGGCGGTGATGACGCGGCTGCCCGCGGCCAGGGTGGACGTCGCGCCGCTCGTCGCGCTGCCATTCGTGAGCGCGACCGGCGCGCCGAAGTTCACTCCATCGATCTGGAATTGCACCGTGCCGCTGGCTACGGTCGGCGTGACCTGCGCGCTGAAGCTGACCGCCTCGCCGACCGCCGAAGGATTCCGACTCGAGCTCACGCTCATGAGCACGGTCGAGTTCATGATCGTGAAGTTCGCGCTCCCGCTGCTCGCGCTGTAGTTGGCCGAGCCCGGATACTCCGCGGTCGCGGTGGCCGTGCCGGCGTTGACGTTGTTCGAGTAAGCCGGCGTCAGCGCCTCGCTCAAACCGCCGGGACCGCTCACCTGCGCGGTGCAAGGCGTGAACGCGTTCCCGTTAAAGGTGACGCTCGGCGGGCAGGTCACGGTCGTGCTCGTATCCGCCGGCGCGATCACGAGCGTGCCGCTGGCGCTGCCCTGGTAATTCGGATCGGTCACCGTGGCGACGACCGCGTAATCGCCAGCCTCGGTCGGCGCCGTGGCGACGCCGTTGTAGGTCACGCTCACGCCCACGCCATTCGGCGACGTGCTCGGGCTGATCGCTTTCGCCGCGCCATCGTAGCTGAAGTTGAGCGCACCCAAATCGATCATCACCGGCGCCGGCGTGGCGCTCACCGTTTCGATCACTTCCGTGGCCGGCTCATGACAATCGCCGCCAGCCTGCTCGTAGCGCACGGTGCAGGTGCCGCTGCCGCTCGTCATCGTGAAGGTGGCGCCGTCGTTCGTGCAGGCGCCGCTGCTGCTGTAGGCGACCGGATTCCCGGAGCTGCCACCCGTGGCGAGGACGGTGAAGCTGCTGCCAAAAGCCGCGCTCGCCGGAGCCGGCCCGGCCACATGAATCGTCTGCGCGGCCGTGCTCACCGAAACCGTGCTCGCGCACTCCGGCGCTGCCTTCAGCGTCGGTCACCGCGACCGTGAGCGTGTGCCCGCCCACGTCGAGAGCGACCGGATTGAAGTCCACCACCGCATCGCTCAGCGGGCCGGTCAGCGTCCGTGTTTCGAGCACGTTCGAGCCTTCGCTTAATCTCACCGTCACCGGCCCCGGCACGACCGTGGAGATGGTCGCGCGCATCATCGCAGGCTGGCTGCAATCGATCGCCGCCGCCGTGGCGCAAGCCACGACCGGGCGTTGCGCCTCAACAGCACCGACATCAACCGCGCTGCCGACGCCGCGCAGGTAACCGACCCCGCGCTGATCAAAGGGCACCGGCTCGGCTGTGTTGCCGTCACCATCCAGGTCGAAGGTATCGGGCGGGACGGCTGACTGCAGGCCGGAATCAAGCGCCGGGCTGCCAGGAAGCGGCCGGTGAGTCAGGGTCGGCCCGCCGTTGTCCTGCAGAGGGCCGAGCATGGGATCGATATTGCGACGATCGGTCCCGGCATTTGGACCGGTGCCGTCGCTGCTAATGTTCCCTCCGAACGAGTACACGTCGTCGGAGAATACGAAATTCGGACCGGAGGCCCCTGTTCGGAGAATGGTGTTGCTGATGCGGAGAGAGAATTCGGTATGAATCCCACCGGCCCCAACGATGGCAGAGTTATCGCTCAGGGTGCAATTTTCTAGAACGGCCAGCCCGGAATTGTAAATGGCCCCGCCCCATCGCGAGGCCGTGTTTCCGCTCAAGGTGCAATTCTGCAGGAATACATTCCCATCGCAGGCGATGCCGCCGCCTTCGGTTCCGGCAACATTTCCGCTGACGGTGCTGTTTAGCAGCCACACTATCTCTCCTCCGCTGTTAAAAATGCCGCCACCGGCGGTGGCCGCGTAATTGTTGCTCAACACGCAGCGTAGCAGTGTCAACGTGCCCCCATCCACGTTGAAACCCCCACCGCTCCCCTCCGCTCTGCCGTGGCGAATCGTGACGTCGGAAACGGTCAAGTCCGTGCCAAAGCCAATTCCGAAAACGCGGTCGATCCCATTGTTCGGGTCCGTGCCAGCCTGAATGATTGTCGTGGCAGCGCCAGCCCCCTGGATGGTCACGGAACCGCTGAGGAAGCCAATGTTTAGATCACCTGTTCTCGAGCCGTTCTCGCCCCGGCCTTCGATGGTCAGCGTATAGATTCCCTCTGGCAGCACGATGATCTCTTCCCCGGCGCTGTCGTAAGCGCGGATGAAAGCTTCGCGCAGCGAACAATCCGCATCGCACGCGCCGTCATTCGTATCCTCCGTTTTTGTTACTACCAGCGTGGTCGGGGTCGAAGCGCTGGCCTCGACCGCAAAGGAGGTCGCGAGGCAGCCGGCAAGGAGAAGCGCCAGGGCGCGGTGTGAGAAGATGGTGCAGGCGAAGGATTTCATAGGATGAGGATGGTTTCGATCCCTTCCTCACCGGTTTCGCCCGAATCCTTACCGGGTTTCTCGCATTATTTTTCCGGGACCGGCAGCGGCGCGATCGGCACGGCGGGCGCGGGGCGGTCTTCTGCCTGGAGCAATCGCCCGGCCCAGCGCGCGTATTCATCGTCGGCGCCGGCCTCGCGGATAACGGGGAAAAACTTCTCCATCTGAGTGGCGGGCGCGGTGTGCGGTTCACCGTTCTCATCGAAACGCACCCCGGCGAGTGCCTCGAGGAACTCCGGGAACCAGGCGGGCGCCGCGCCGCGCGGTTGCGGCACCGTCCAGAGCATGGCGTGCTCCATCGAGGTGCCGACGAAAACCTGGCGGCCGTCGCGCGAAAGAATGGAGCGGTAAGGGACCGCGTCCATCCCGATGCCACCGGTGGTCGGCGCAGGATAATGAACCGTGAGCGGCTCGCCCGTGGCCACTTCCCAGAAGGTGAAGCCATCCTGGTCGCGCACGAGCAGCGCCTTGCCATCCGCGGTGAAGCGGACGGTCTCGGTGGTGGTGGTTTGCGGCAGCAACGGCGAGGCCGGTTCGCCGGAAGGCGCATGCCAGAGACGCGCGGTGCCGTCGCGACACGCGGTGGCGAGCAGTTTTCCATCCGGGCTGTATTCAAGATGCGAGAGCCAGCTGAGATGTTGCAGCGGCGCGCCGACCGGTTGTCCCGTGGCCACATCCCAGATGCGCGCGGTCCCATCGTAGGAAGCGGTCGCGACCTGCCGGCTATCGGGATGCCACGAGGCGGCCAGGATGGTGTGCGTGTGGCCGGTGAAGGTCTGCAATTTCTTCCCGCTCTTTAGATCCCAGACGTGCGCGAGGCCATCGGTCGAGGCCGAGAGAAAACGACCGCTCCCATCGGGGGCGAAACGCAGCACCTTGATCTCGCCCGGATGGTCGAGCGTCTGCACGAGCGCGCCGGTCGCAGGATCAAACACGCGGATATGCCCGTCGTCGTAACCGCCGATCATTCGCGTCCCATCAGCCGACATCGCGGCCGGGCGAACCAATCCGGAAACTTTCTGCGGCGGCCAAAGCTCCGCGCCCGTCGCCAGCGACCAGCCGTAGCGCCAGCCATCTGCCGTGAGGACAAAATACTGCTGCATGTCCGGCGAGAAAAGATGCGCGTAAACCCGTCCGGCTAACGAGCGGTCGAGCAGAACCCGGCCGCTCTCCAGCTCGAAGACATACGCGCGATTTCCAACCATCGAACCGATCGCGCCGACCCGGTCGTCGGGGCTCAGGCGCGTCCCGTCCAGGCTGCGTTCGTCCTCGAAGATCTTCCGCACCGGCTCGCGCGTCGGCGTAGCCCGCCAGACGGCGAGCGCGGCGGAGCGGTTCTCGTTTTTAGGCCGGTGCACGAGAACGAATTGCCCATCATGCGAAGGCCAGATCTCGGCTTCCTGGTTCACCGCGCCGACCGGGATCACACTCAGAAGCGAGCGACCGTCCTGCGCATCCCATACTTTGACGGCCCCGTCCCAACTGCTGCTCACCATCCGCCGGCCATCTGCGGTCGGCTGCAGGTCGAGCATGTCGTAATGATGCTCCATCGCCGACCCGACGGCCAAACCAGAGGCGACGTCGTGGCGCACCAGTCTGCGCTCGGCCGTGACCGTGAGATGCGTGCCGCTTTCGTCGAACGCCAGGCGCCGCACGAAGGAGACGGCTTCATTGAAGGGCGGCAATGCCTGTCCGCTCTCGACGTCCCAGATGCGGACGGCGTCGGGGCCATCGGTGAGCGCGGCACGGCGGCCGTTCGCGGAGAGCGCGCCGGAGGTGAATTTCTTTTCCGCCGCGGCGCGCCACAACTCGGCGCCGCTTTCGAGATTCCACGCGGCCGCGTCCCGCTCGCTCCATGCGAGCACGCGCGCGCCGGAAGCGGAAACCGCGAGGCCGGTGATCGCGCCATCGAGCTGGAACGTGCGCGGCATTGCTGCTCGGCCGCGCCGGTGGTCCACGCGGCGATCTTGTTCGCGGAACGCGCGACGAGTCGGGAACCATCGGCCGAGAATGCCAGGCCGCTCACCGACGCCTGCTCGACCCGCGGCAACGGCGTCGGCTCGCGCGTTGGATCATCCGTCACGAGAAGACGTCCGTCCTCCAGCGCGATCGCCATTTTCCAAACTCCATCCGAAACCGCCACTGCCGTGACCGCCGACGTGAAGGACCATTGCGCGCGCTCCTTTCCCGAGGCCGTTTCCCAAACGCGCACGCTGCGATCCTCACCCGCTGCGACCAGCCAGCTCCCATCCGGTGCGAGACGCGCGGTGCTCCGCACAAGTGGCGACGGCGGCGCGATCTCGGGTCCCGCAAGAATGGCAAACGAGCGCCGATCCAAAATCGACATCGCATACATCTGCGCGGCCCAGTTCGTCGGCTCCTTCCGGATGAGCGACGCCAAATAGGCGACCGCGCGCGGCTCCTCGCCTTCCGCCGCCCAGCGCGTCATCTGTTGCCAGCCGAGATGAGCGAGCGTCTTCGCCTGCGCGCTCCGCGCCACTTCGCTGCGGCGCCATTGCCAGGCGCTGATCGTTAGGCCGAGCACGAGCGAGGTGATGAAAAGCGCGATCAAGGCCGCGATCCGCGGTTTGCGCGCCATCCAGCGCAGGAGCACCTGCGGCGGCGTGAGCGGAACGGCGGAGACCGGTTCGCCGCGCACGAAACGCTCGAGATCATCCGCCAGCGCGGCGGCCGAGACGTAACGATCGGCCTGCTTTTTCTCGAGGCATTTCAGGCAGATCGTGCGCAGATCCTTCGGCACCTCCGGCAACGGCGCGGGCTTTTCCTCCGCGGCCCGGCGCATCGTTTCCAGCGGCGTGCTGCCGAGGAAGGGTGGCGCGCCGGAGAGCAACTCATAGAGGATCGCCCCCAGGCCGTAGACGTCGGTCGCAGTCGTGATCTCCGCCGTTCGTCCGTTCATCTGTTCCGGCGCCATGTAGCTGGGGCTGCCCAGCGCCTGCGCCGAAAAAGTGGCGATGCTGCTGGCGGAATCCAGCACCTTGGCCAGGCCAAAGTCGGTCACCTGCGGTTCGCCCACCGGATCCCAAAGAATGTTCGAAGGTTTTAGATCGCGGTGCAGGACGCCCCGCTCGTGCGCATACGCCACCGCCCGCGCTACGCGGCTGACCGCGCCCGCGAGGAGGCGGAAGTCGGTCCGTCGCTCTCGCGCCCAATCAGCGATCGTGAGTCCGCCCGGGACGAGATGCATCGTGAAATAATGCTGCGTCTCGCATTCTCCGATTTCGTAAACGGGCACGATGTTTGGATGGTGCAGATTCGCGGCGGCATGGGCTTCGTTTTGAAAAAGCCGGAGCGCTTCTTTTCCAGCCAGCTCGCCGGAAAGGATCATCTTCACCGCCACCTCGCGTTGCAGGCTGATCTGCCACGCCCGATAGACCACTCCCATCCCGCCCCGCGCGACTTCCGCCCGTAGCTCGTAATCGCCAAACCGGCGCACCTGCATCGGATCCAGAAGATCATCGCCCGCCTCGTTATCGCCCGGCAGACCGAAGCTGCTCCCGAGGCTGAGCAGGCAACGGAGACATTGGCCACCCATGGCGGGGGCGAGCGGCGTGCCACAAATCGCGCAGAAGGAGGGCGTGGCTTCGACGCGGGGCTCGTTAGACGACGACATGGTGGCAACCGTTACTGAACGAAGAAGCTCCTATCCTGACCGAATAAGTTTCAGCCCGCCGCGTTCGAGACCACGTGCATGAGATGGCGCAGCTCATCCTCCACTTCGTCCGGCGAAGTGACGGTCTGGGCAATTTCCTCGCGGAGAAATTCACCGTAGCGCCGCCGCATCCGATGCATCGCCACCGTCACCGCGCTCTCGCCCATTCCCAGCGCCGTCCCCAGCCGCGCATAGCCGGGCCGTCCTTCCGCGCCGGAGAGATGTGGCTGCAGCGCCTGGAAGAGCGGAGATCGATCCGCCTTTTCATATTCCATTCGGAGCCGGTTCATGACCCGCTCGAGCAAAGCCAGCGCCCAGCTCCTTTCGTAATGCAATTCCGGCGTCATCTGCTCGCTGGCCTGCGCGAGATAGCCGCCTTCGCAGGCTTCATCCCAGGAAATCGGCGCGACACCGCCCCCGCGCTTTTGGGCGGCGTGGTAACGACGCTCGTTTGCCAGATAGTTTTGGAAAGCGCCGAGAAGAAAGCTTCGAAATCGTCCGCGCGCCCGATCCGCACTGGCGATGCTGTTCGTCTCCAACAGCGCCAGCACGAAGCCCTGGGTCAGATCCTGCGCATCCTCCGGGCGATGCCCTTTTCGCCGCGCGAAGTGATAGAGCGGCCACCAATAATCGCGGCAAAGAGCAGCCAGGGCTTCACGTCCGTCCGGCGCGGTCACCGTTCCTGCCCGGATCACCCGACTCCAAAGAGTGGTGACAAACCCGATCGCCGGGGCAGCTCCCACATCTTCGGATTTCGACCGGTCTTCCACTTCCGCAGGAGAAACGCTCGCCCGTGGCGGAGTCAAGCCCCCTCATCGCGACTGAAAGGCCTTACCAACACTATCTCGGTCGCGAAGAGGACACGGGTGTCCTCCTCGCGCGACCGGAGACGGTTAGGATTGTTCCGAAGCCAACTCGGGAGTCGGCGGGATGCGCCGCGGCACCTGCCGGATCGCCGTGCCCGTCGTCTCTTCCACCGCCGCTTCGCCACCTTCGTGGTATTCGGCGTCGCCGTTCACCTGCCAGAGATCGTAGAGCTCGGTGTCAGCGAGGATGTTTTCCACGCAGAGCATCGCGGTCATCATCGCGTGATCCTGGTTGTTATACTTGTGCATCCCGTTGCGACCGACGAGGTGCAGAGTTCGGGAAGTTTGCCGCGAGTTCGTCGCGCACGGTGGCGACGTGTTTCGAATAGAAATCATCGTAAACCGGGTAGGCTTTTTTCTGGCGCACGACCGTGCCGTCCATGACGTCGCCCTCTTTCGAAAGTCCGATTTGCATCAGCTCTTTCTTGGCCAGCGCGATCAACTCTTCATCCGTCGAATCCCAAAGCCCATCGCCTTCGAAGCAAAAATACTCGAGGCCGTAGCAAGCTTTGTCGGGGTCCGGCACCATCTCCGGCGACCAGGAACGGAAGTTCTGGATGCGGCCCACCTGCACGCTCGGATCGTGGATGTAGATCCAGTTGTCCGAAAACGCGTCGCGGTTTTTTAGGATCAACATCACGGTCAGGAAGTCGCGATACTTCAGGCTATTCGCCGCCACCTTCGCCTTCTCCGAAACCGGAGGCTGCAGGCCGTTCACGAGCTCGCGCATCGGCGCGGAGGAGATGACATGCTCGGACGCAAGTGTGTGCTCGTTCCCGTCTTGATCCTGGAAACGCAGATTCCAGGTCGCGTTTTCAGCATCATAAACACAACCGACCACTTTGGATCCCATCAGGATGTTTCCGCCCAGAGCTTTGGTTTTTTCCGCCGCTGCTTCCCACATCATGCCGGGGCCTTTGCGCGGATACTTAAAGGAGTTGATCAAAGTCTTGATGACTTTGTTTTTATCCTTTGGCTGCTTCTGCGGCAGGATGGCATTCTTGATCGCGCTGCCGAGCGAAAGACCTTTGATCCGCTGCGCCGCCCAGTCGGCAGAGATCTCCTTGCAAGGCATGCCCCAGACCTTCTCGGTGTAGCTCTTGAAGAAGGTATTAAAGAGGCGCTTGCCGAATTGGTTGCTCACCCAATCCTCGAAGTTGGTCGGGTTTGGCACCGGGAAGACGCGCGCTTTCATCCAGGAAAGGACGCAAAGGGTCGACTTGAAAACACCCAGCTTGATGAGCGCTTCCACCGCCTTCAGCGGATAGGCGAAAAATTTTCCACCGTAGAAAATGCGCGAAGAACGCGGCCGATCGAGCATATCATCCGGCAGGATCTCCTCCCAGAATTCGTTCACTTCCTTCGACTTCGAGAAGAAGCGATGCCCGCCGATATCGAAGTGGAAACCTTTGTAGGTCGCCGTGCGCGAGATGCCTCCGACGTAAACTGGATCCGCCTCCAGGACGGTTACGTCGACATTGTTTTTGGAGAGCAAATAAGCCGCGGTCAAACCCGCCGGCCCTGCTCCGATGATTGCTACATTAGTTTTCATGAAATGTGAATTAAGCTACCCAGCCGCCGCGTGTGAAATTCCAGATCCACCATCCTTGCAGGCTCAGCCCGGCCGCAATGAGCAGCGTGACCGCCGCCATGCTCAAGGCACGGACCGGTCGCGATAGGGGCCGAAGCTCAGCTAAAAAGTGCATAAATGCCAGCACGATTAGAGCGTGGGCACAAAACTGATAACGCAGCATGCTCTCCATCTGGACGGATGCGACGCCGCTGACCGAGATGTAAAACGTGACGAACGCGACGAAATAGATCGCCACCCGCGCCGGCCAGGACGTCCGTCGCCGGAGCGCGGGGACCAGTTCCACCACGCCCACCGCGAGAAAACAAAGAGCGCCGAGGGTCATCGTCATCTGGCTCCACTGCCGGGGATCCTGCAGCGCAGGGACAAGCCAGCGGTAGCTTTCGCCTTTCAAGATCGCGAGGTAATCGGCCCGCACCCCCCAGCCCGCTTCCTGGGTCAGCATGTAAAGATCCCACCGGCCCCACCGCACCAGGCAATAAACGAAAAACGCCACCGTCCCACCGATCGAGACCGTCATGAGAAGCACCGGTCCCGCGTAGCGGCGCAACCAACCGCGCACGTCGCGCAATCCGGCCCAGCCTTCCGCAAAGACCCGTCGCACCACCGGATAAGCCGCACACGGCACGCCCACGATCCGGGTCGTCGTCATGAGAATTCCGTGCACTGCGGCCAACCCCATCGCCCAGCGACCCTGCGCCGTGCTCCAAAACATGAACCCCAACAACGCCATCAGAAAAAGCGATTCCGAGTATGCGGCCACCAGGAAGAAGGCCGAGGGATGCGCCGCGATTGCTGCTGCCCCAAAAAGCTGGACCACCCCCGCCACCTTCCAGCGCTCGCAAAAGAAAAAGAAGTAAGTCCAAAAACCCACCGCCGCCGCCTGCGAAGTGATGAGCAGCGCGTAAGGCGTGCTCAATCCCGTCCCGTAATGCAGCGCCGCAGCGATCGCCGGGTAAGCCGGGAAAAAAGCCACGTTCGAAACCTCCAGCAGTTTCCGCGAAATCGGCGGCAGGACCGTCTGGTAGCCATGATCCACAATGCTCGCGAACCAATAGCTATCGTGCTGCACCAGCGATTCATAACGCCCGGCCAGAGAGCCTTCCGGAGCCAGCACCCCCACCGCCAGACCCAGCTGCACCAGCGTGAGCAGAAGACCGAATAAAATCGGCCGCCCAGCGCGGAAAAGTGTCGGGGTTGGGAGAGAAGCGTCCATGGAGCGAGTCGTCTTTGACGCGCCCTCCTCCGCTTTATTCGCCCCTTGTGCTCTGAAGCATTAATGGCCGCCCGTCACGGTGTAGCCCTCGCGCCGCAAATCTTCCGCTAATTCCAGCTCCATCTGGAGCGCAGCCTCATACGGCATCGGGTTCAGATGTTCATAGAGTTCCGGCAAGAGGCGCAGTCCGTATTTCCTCACCGTCCAGGCCGACTTGTAGCCGTGCTTATGGTTCTCAAACCGATGCTCCGGCGGCAGCCCGCTCATCCCCACGTAAACGCAGGGCTTCGCCGGATCGCGCCTCGGGTTCACCCGCAAGACGGAAGGATGCCGCGCCACTTTCTCGTCGAGCAGGATGACGTAGACATTGTGGTGAAAATCCTCCGAGCGGGATCGAGCCATCACCGCGGCGTCGCCGTTTCTGCCTGTTCCAAAAAGAGCCGCGCCTTCTCCGCGCGGGGATTCTGCAGGCCCAGCGCGCGAAACTCCTCCGCTGCCTCCAGCAGCAAACCTGCTCGTGCGGCCACCGTCCCGCGCAAGAGATGCGAATCCCCCACCGCCTCACGCGCCGCCTTCCAGGCGATCTCATCGGCGCCGTTTAAAACGCGAAACCGCGCCGGCAACTCCGGCGCCACCGGAGCAGTCGCGAGTGTGGTCTCGCCCGCGAGCGCCTGCATTTCCCAGCGATAAACCTGCCCGGGGAGGAGCGCCTTTGGCGATCGCCATTCCCGAGTCGGGCGCAGGCACTTCCGCTGTCACGACCGGGTCCGGTAGTCCATCCGCGAAGACTTGCACGCGATACGCGGTCGCGTTCTTCACCGGCGTCCAAAGGAAACGCGGCGGCCCCGCCACGACCGCAGTCGAGCGCGGTGCGAGCAATCGAAAAGCGTTCGGTTTCGAACGCGTCCGGCTGTAGGCGCTGGCTGCGTCGGCCAACGCCACCACCTCGGGCGGGATGGGCAAGCGGCCGGTCTGCAACGTCGCCACCAACGCCATGCGCAAAGACGGATCGAGCCCCTCCGGCAACGCGGCTCCGGAGTTCTCCCCACCGATCTTCCACTCCACCGCGCCATCCCGCAGCGTCTCCGCCTGCGGCGTCTCATTCCCGATGGTGGTGAACCACCACAGCGCACCCACCACCACCGATATCGCCGCCGCCAGTGGCAACATCCAACGCGGAAAAGAATCGTTCGCCACCCGATAGAATGCCCGCAAGGCCCGGGCGCCGCGAACGAATTTACGTCTTTGTTGCCAGGATGTCCTGCGGTGATGCTCTCCCGCGGAGGCGCTTATTTTTCCTTAGCGAAGATCGTAGACTTCCACCAGCGCCACGCCCGTGGTCTCGCCTTTACCCTTCACCACCGCGGTGTAAGCGCCCGGCGCGAGTGTGGCCAGGATCGCGGCTTCCCGCGGGTCGCTCGGCGGCACCGTTGTGGCGATGATTTCGCTTTCCTGCGTCGCCTTCCAGTCGTCGTTCGTGATCGCGCTTCCGTTCGCATTAAAGAGCGAGAGCTCGGGATCTTCCAGCTTGCCGCTGACCGGCAGGGACGGCCCGATCGCGCGCACCAAAACCCGGGCCGGCTGCGTGCCGCCAATGATGAAGCCGCCGATCATGACATTGTCCCCCGTCTGGACCTGGCCGCGGGTGGAGATGTTCGCGAGCAATTGGGGATTTACCGGATCAAGATCGTAGACTTCCACCAACGCCACGCCGGTGGCCGTGCCAGTGCCTCGCACGATCGCGGTGTAACCGCCCGGGGCCAACGTCGCGACGATGGCTGACTCCAGGTCGCTCGTCGGCGGCACGGTGGTCGCGATGATTTCGGCTCTCCTGCGAGGTGCGCCAGTTGTCGTTAAACACCTGCATCCCACCAGCCGTTCAATTCCAGCGTCGTATCGGCGAGGCGATCCGGGACGGGTAGCGACGGACCAATCGCGCGGATGATCACTTTCTTCGGCGCTGTGCCGGTGATGATGAAGCCGCCGATCAAGACATTGTCACCCGTCTCCACGCGCATGCGGGTGGAAACGTTGCGGAGCCTCGGCGCGGGCGGGTTCGCGACGTTCGGGTCGAGCGTGGTGAGGATGCCGGTGGCGTTGATCGCAACTTGTGCGTTGGACGTGATGGTGGAGAAGGAGCCGCTGACCGACGCATAACCGAGCGGGTTAAAGGGATCGCCAGGGAACGGCACGTAGCCGTTGCTCGTCTTAAGCACGAGCTGGCCGCCCAGCGTTGCTGCCCCCGCGACGCGGACCTGATCGAAGTCTCCTGCTTCTCCACCTGCCGCCTCCAGCACGAGCGTGCCGTTGGCATTCTGCGCAAAGCTGCCCGCGACCGTGATTGAGCCAGGAGAACGGCCGGGCGAAAGGAAGCCCGCCTCATTGGTTAGACTCCCGGCCACCAAACCGGAGCCGCTCAAGATGCCGCCGTTCAGGGTGACGTCCCCGTTCAACACGATCCGAGTGAGGTCGGTTTCACCGCCGCTCTGGACGAAGAAGGCTGAGCCGTTGACGACATCCGGCTCGCCCTGCGTAGGGCGATTCCCAGCTCCGCCCGAGATGATGTTGCCGGCGCCACCCGAGATGATGTTGCCTGCGCCGCCGGAGATAATCCCTGCGCCATCCTGCCCGATCAACGAGGCGCCATCGTTGGCAATGATGTTGCCCGCACCTCCGGAGATGATATTTCCCGCGCCGCCGGAGATAATGCCCGCACCATCCTGGCCGATGAGGTTGCCTCCGGCTGGATTAATCAAACCAGCGCCGTCCTGCCCGATGAGCGAGGAGATGCGGCCGAGGTTATTGATGAGATTTGCCGAGAGAACCGGTGGGTTTAGCGGCAGCAAGGCAGGGTTGGCGACCACGGAGGAGACTGGTCGCTGGAAAACGATTTCTCCCTGGTTAATCAGCTCGGTCAGTCCTGAAATATTTTGCTCAGAATAGATGTTCACTTTGCCGAAGTTTTCCAGGACGCCGTTGAAGCTGAACGCGTTGGCGTTTAACGCCTCAAGACGCGCGCCGGGTCCCACGATCAGATGCACGCCCGAGTCGAACGAACCTCCAAAGACGTTCGCGTAGTCGAAGATGCGCAAGCGCCCGGGACCCACCAGCCGGCCTCCATCTCGAATCGCGAGTACGCCCACAGCCTGTTGCGTGTCGAGGCGCACGGTCGAGGAGTCGAGAATGGCGAAGTCATTGGCGCCGGGAATGGAGCCGGTTCCGGAAACCCGATTCCAGGTCGCCGGGTCGGTCCAGAGACCGCCAGAGTTTGCCACCAGGAAGACCGCGCCCGTCGTAGCCGACTCCGTCGCGTCCGTGGCGTTGCTTTTTACCGACACCCCGCCGGGAGGTAGAATGCGAATGAAGAGCGGCGACGTGCCGGCGCGTCCGGTCAGATCGAATTCATCCACCGCCAGCGCCTGGATGATGTGATCGCCGAAACCGCTGATGGTGTATTCGATCGAAGCCTGCGTGGCGCCGGCTGTGACCGTCTCCAGGACTGAGCCGTCGATCAGAAGCTTCAGGCTCTTGATGAAGTTATTGCTGGTCGCTGTCGCCGCGATCCGGAAACGCGCCACCCCGTTCGCGTCGGTGTTGATAATGAGCGGGTCGGCGCTGCTGCTCCCGTTCGAGCCAGAGCGCGCGGGCGAGGTGATGGTGACGAGCGGCGGCGTCTCGGCGAAGATGGCGTAGGGCCCGATGATGTTCGACAACGAAGAGACCGAGCCAGCCGCGGTGGCGACGGCGCGGAAGTAGAGCCCGTCGTCCGGCGCCAGGCCGTTGGTGGTGAGCGAGAAACGTTTCGGATCGGCATCCTGCGTCATGCGCCCGGCATTCGGCGTGGCTACATCGCTCCAGGAAGCTTCCTCGGTGGGACGTTTGGTGCTTTGCACTCTTACCGCCATGTCTGTGCGCGGCGAAATCATGTCCACGCGGAAGTCCAGATCCGCCCGGCGTCCGTTGCGGATGATGTGGAACAAGGTTTGTCCAACGCGCGGCGCGGCGCTGCCGAGATCGAACGGGCCGACCACGTTCGATTTCACCTCCGGCTGGCCGTCCGCCGTCACGCGGGCCCGGAAGTAGACGCCGTTAAGCGCAGGATAATTTGTCGAGGAGAGAACGTAACGCTGCGTGGCGACGTTGAGCGTCATGTAACCGTCGGTGCCGGTCTCGAGTCTTCTCCAGCTCGCCTCGTCGTTTGGCGTGGTGGTGGCTTGCACGCCCACCACCTGGCTGGCGCGGCGGCCGGGATATTTCGCGGCGAAGACGAGAGGCTTGTCCGCCTGCCCGACAACGGGTGTACCGGCAGGAGTGGGGAATGCTGGCTGGTCGCTCCCATTGACCGTGAACTGCGGCACACCGCTGCCGATCGAAAGACGAAGGGTGGCTTGCGCGGTGTCGACTCCGTCCGTGGCGGTGATAGTAATGAGGAGCGGAGTGGTGGTCTCGCTCCCGGGCCGCGGCGCGCCGGAGATTACTCCCGTCGCAGTGTTGAAACGGAAGCCGGCGGGCAATCCCGTCGCGCTGTAGGTCAACGCCTGGCCTGCAGGAAAGTAGCTGGCTAAAATGTGATAAGCGAAATGCTGCCCGACCACAGCTTCCGCGGTGAGGTTGCTCACGATCCGCGGCGACGAACCCTGGAAGATCACGTCCGGCAGATTAATGCCGACATTGTTGGCGAGGTTTTCGAAGATGAACTGAGGAGACGTCGTCACCGTGGTCGGATCGCCCGGCACCCGCGTGAAGGTGGGGCTGGCGCTGCCCGTACCCGCCGCGTTCGTCAGCGTAAACCAATTCAACGGCAGGTCGGTCATGATGCCGCTGAAGTTTCGGACGCGACGCGCAGCGTCGGTTTTCACCGTCCACCAATCGGACTTCTCCGGATTCACTTCGCCGCGATAGCTGAAGGTGGAAGTCGTGAGACCGTAGCCGCCATCTCCCGCGCGCACGACAAAGGTGGCACTGGTCGGCTGTCCCGAGTTTTGCGTCCGGCCTTCGTTCTTCGGGCCGCCGAGAACAGAGACAAACTCCAAATCCCCAGCCGCGCTCACCCGCATGATCGTCGCCTCTGTCCCGCCGCCACTCGCCGCCGGCGGGCTGCCCGCCTCATTCGCGGCCGTGTTTCCGCTAATGAGGAAACCGCCATCCGTTTCGACCACCAGATCGTCGCCGACGAATTGATTCGAATTCGTGTTCACGGGATTCGCGCGCTGAATCCACTTCTCGAAGATCGGCACGAGGCTGGAGTTAAACTTGCGCAGCACCACGCCGAAACTGCCGTTCACACCTACCCGGCTAAGGGTGGCAAAGCCTCCGTCCGGCGTGGCGACGATGGCGACTGCGCTTTCGGACCGACCCGAACTTCCGTCGCGCGAATCGCGCAGGCTGAGGAGATTCCCGCTGCCATCGATTCGCAGCAACGTCACGCCGAAGCCATTGTCCAAAACAGCGACGAAGACGTTGTTCTCGGTCGCCGATTCACAAACGGCTGAGATGCCGAGATACTGAATCGCGCTCTGATCGTAGAGCGCATAAAAGGCCAGCGAACCGTCGCTGTTCAGCTTCGCCAGCGCGGGGTCGCTTGCGGCACCTTGCGATCCGGTTCCTTGGTTCAAGGACACCAGCACCCCGCCATCGCGCGTCAATGCAGCCGTAGAAGTGCGGCCGTTTGGATTGATTCTGCTGGATGGGCCTGTCCCGATCCCACTTTGCCAAATGAGCGAGCCGTTCGGGTCAAACTTCGCGACGTATGGAATTTGCGTACCACCACCACCCGGATTGGTGCCCTTGCCGCCGCCGACGAAGATGTTCCCCTGCGCATCGGTAAGCACCTTGTAGATGAAACTCGAGGCCGGCTCAAAAGTGCCGTTCTGCGTGGTCCGATCGTTATCCTGTCGGAGCATCTGCTGCCACAGAATGGTCCCATCGGCGGCGTAACGAACCAGCGCCCCATTCCGGTGCAGACCGGCCGCCGCGTTAAAAACATTCCGGTAAACCTCCGGCAATTCGAGCTGTCCAGCCACGACAAAGCCGCCATCCGGCATCCGCGCGATGCCCGTGGCGGTATCCGATCCGGACCCCTGGCTGCTGCTGTTGATCGGCGCCCCGTTTACATCAAAACTGCGCGCGCCGTAGCTTTGCGCCCAACTGACCTGACCGTAGGTCGTGGTTGGGAGGACAGCCGCGCCCGCA
The DNA here is from genome assembly GCA_963730385.1 of uncultured Verrucomicrobiae bacterium. Taxonomy (GTDB): domain Bacteria; phylum Verrucomicrobiota; class Verrucomicrobiia; order Chthoniobacterales; family UBA10450; genus JACCTI01. Next base: position 895,628 of record CAVSRQ010000010.1, on the reverse strand, counting down.
AGCGCCACCAGGGCAACGAAAAGCGCTCCGCACCGGGATCCGCGTCCTTGTGCTACTGAGAGGAGATGTGTGTCCATAGTTCTTCCGATAGTTGAACGACCCTGATACGCCATTTCTAATAACGCCGGAAAAAGTGCGAAACCGGCTCACAAGATTTCGCGGGCTGGAAAAAACGGAGCCGCCGCCCCGCCTGCGCTCGGTCAAAGCGCGAGCAGAAAATCGAAGTGCGCGTCCACCCGTTCCAGCCCCACGCGGTAGTGGCGGGCGCAGGCCGCGATCAAAACGTCGTTCGCGGGCGCTGTCTTGCCCGCTTTCCGACAGCGGCCAGCGAGCGCGCACGCTTCATTCCAGATAGGCGGCGTAATCTGCAGTTCGGGCAGCATGCGCTCGTAATGCAGGAGCGCTTCGCGATCGCCATCACGCCGGACACCACTCCACAACTCGAGACGGATAGGGCCGCACCAAGTTGCCAACCCTGCAGTAAGTAAATGTTCGACGCGCTCACGGATCACTCGATCCCCCGAAGGCCGCATTTGGTGAATCCAGCAGGATGTATCGACAAGGATCACGGCTGATTGTGTTCTTCTGCTGCTTCCAGACCTTCAATTTCGTCGTTCGTCATCATCGCCTTCGAAGGTGCCCGAGTATTTGATCAACTCCGCCATTTTGTGGCGCCGGTTGTATTCCATGACGGCGGTTACAATCGCGTCTCGTTTGGTCTTCGCCTTGGAGAAGCGGAGCACATCCTTCATCTCCTGATCCGGAATCTCCAAACTGGTCTTCATGAATCGAGTTTCTCACAGACGAGATTCCCTGGAAAGCTTTTTGAGAATCCTGGAGTTCCTCTTTTGACGGTGCGCGAGTCGTCTTAAAGGACTAAAATCAAACGCATGCCTCGGAGCGACGAGAACGAAATCATCTCGGAAGCGAAGTCGCTTCTCGCTGCGATGGCGCCCGAGTCCGCGACTCGACTGATCGATGATCGATCGCTCGAAGCGATGCTGCCGCAGATCTACGAGGAGCTGCGCCACCTTGCCGCCGGTTATTTGCGGAACGAGCGGACCGATCACACCCTGCAACCGACCGCGCTCGTCCACGAAGCGTATTTGCGCCTGCTCGGTCAGCACTCGGTGGACTGGCAAAATCGCGCCCATCTCCTCGCCATCTCCGCGCGCATCATGCGGCGCATTCTTTTGAAACACGCGGAAGCGCGCGGCGCGGCCAAGCGTGGTGGTGGCGTGACCAGCCTTAGTCTCGATGCCGCGCTCGACGTCTTCGATCAACGCGACATTAATGCTTCCGCGTTGAACTCGCTTTTGTGCGAGCTCGACACCCTCGATCCGCGGCAGGGGCAAATCGTCGAGCTGCGGTTTTTTGGAGGCTTGAATGTGGAGGAGACGGCGGAAGTGCTCGGCATTTCGCCCGCCACGGTGAAGCGGGAATGGGCGGTGGCGAAGCTGTGGCTGGAACGGGAGATGGCCGCGGCCTGATTCCTCACTCATACTCTTAATCCTAATCCTACTCCTAATCCCTCCGCAGCCTCACACAGTCCTGAGATTAGAAGTAGGAGTAGGATTAAGAGTATGAGGAAAATGACGCCCGAACGCTGGCAGCAGATCAAGGAACTCACCGCTGACGCCCTTGAGACCGGCCTTGCGGAGCGCCCAGCTTTTCTGACCGCCGCTTGCGCGGATGATCCCGACCTTCAGCGCGAGGTGGAATCTCTTCTCGCCGCGGGCGAGCGGAAAGGGCTCGAAACATTTGCCGACGATCTCGCCTGGTCGCGCGCGGAAGAACGCGATGCGAGGATCGGGCAGAAAGTCGGTGCTTACCGGATCGTGCGGCCGATCGGGCGCGGCGGAATGGGCGCAGTTTACCTGGCGGAACGGGCGGACCGAGGAATTCGAAAAACAAGTCGCGCTTAAGATTCTGAAACGCGGCACGGACACAGACGAAGTGCTGCGCCGGTTTCGGCGCGAGCGCCAAATCCTGGCGCAGCTCGCGCACCCGAATATCGCCCACCTTCTCGACGCCGGCACGACGGAGGACGGCCTCCCTTACTTCGCGATGGAATACGTGCCCGGCATTCCGGTGACTGATTTCTGTGAGGCGCAAAACCTCACGCTTCGCGCGCGGCTCCAGTTGTTTCTGAAAATCTGCGGCGCGGTGGAATTCGCGCATCGCAACCTCGTCGTGCATCGCGACCTCAAGCCCGCGAACATTCTCGTGACCGCGGAAGGCGAGCCGAAGCTGCTCGATTTCGGCATTGCCAAATTGCTCGCGCCCGAAGCGGCCGACGTCGAGTTGACCCTGCAGGAACGCCAGCGTCTCACTCCCGCCTACGCCTCCCCGGAACAGGTCCGCGGCGAGGCCGTCACCACGGTGAGCGACGTCTACGCGCTCGGCGCGTTGCTCTACGAATTACTCGCCGGTCAAACCCCGCACCGCTTTGCCACACCCCATCCCAACGAGACGGAAATGGTGCGCGTGATCGTGGATGGCGCACTCCCCGCCGCGAGTTCCATTACGCAACGACGCGAGCTGCGCGGCGATCTCGATAATATCCTCATCGCCGCGCTGCGGAAGGAACCCGAGCGCCGCTACTCCGGCGTGACCGCTTTTGCCGACGACATCCACCGTTTCCTGGAGCAGCGGCCGGTGCGCGCGCGCCCCGACACCGCCGGGTATCGCATGCGCCGGTTCCTCGCGCGGAACAAGGTCGGGGTGGCCGCAGCCGCACTCGTCATGCTGGCGTTACTCGCCGGCAGCATCACCACCCTTTGGCAGGCGCGCCGAGCGGAACAACGCTTTAACGAGGTCCGCAAAATCGCGAACTCCTTCCTCTTCGAATTCCACGATTCCATCAAGGATGTGCCTGGCGCGCTGGCCGCGCGGCAACTCGTCACCCGCCGCGCCTTGCAGTATCTAGACAGTCTGGCCGCCGAAGCCGGCCATGATCTTCTGCTCCAGAGTGAACTGGCCACGGCTTACGTGAAGCTGGGCCAAATCACCTTCGACACGGAGCAGGGTCTCGCCAGTTACCGGAAGGCGGTGGAACTGAGTGAAGCGCTCGTCGCCGCCGCGCCGAAGGAAAGCGCCTATCGACAACAGCTTTCGGAAAGCTTTGCCAGCCTGGCCAACGCCATGCGCGTCGCCGGCCATTCCGATCAAGCGATCGTTTATGCCCGAAAAGCTGTCGCGGCCGCGGAGTCTCTCGCCCGCGACCTGCCCTCCGATTTGAGCCTGCAAGACCATCTCACCCATCAATATTGTGCACTCGCTTTTAACCTGATCGACGCCGGCCAAGCGCGCGTCGCCACGACAATCGCGCGCCAGGCGGTCGAAACCCAGGAACGGGTGATCGCGCAAGCTCCTTCCGATCAGGAAGCCCTGCGCACGGCGCAGATCGCCTGGGGCATCGCCAGCTACGCCTACGAAGAAGCGGGCGATTATGAAACGGCGCTGGCCTACAGCCGCCGAGGGTTGGAAACCACCCAGACGGCCGCCGCGGCCGCGCCGGAAAACGCGCGTTACCGGCGCGATTTGTGGGCAGTGCAACTCCGCACCGCCCGTCAACTCGCGGCTACCGGCCAACCCGAGGCGGCGCTGGAACATTACGGAACGGCGCTCGGATTAATCGAAAGCCTTTCCTCCGCGGATCCGAACGACGAAGGCCACCGGCGCTGGCTCGCGATGACGAAGACCTCCCTGGCGGATTTGCACGCCGCGAGCGATCGCTTCGACGCCGCGAGCCAACTTTACCGGGAGGCAATCGCCATCAGCGAGGGACTGCTCGCGGGCGATCCCGACCGCATCGAAACCCAGCGCGACCTGACGCGGATGTCTCACGCCTTTGGACTGCTCCTGACAAAGCGCGGCGACCTCGCGCGGGCGCAGGAATACCTGACCAAAGCCGCGGTCATGGCCGAAGCGGCCGTGCGCATGGATCCGACAAACACTCGGGTGCGGAGCCGCTTCGCCGATGTGAGCGCGGGCCTGGCAGCTTGTCATGTGCGACTCGCGGAACAGACTGGCATTACCACAGAAACACGCGCGACCCATCTCCGCGCGGCCCGGCATTGCTACGAGCAAAGCGACCGGCTGTGGCAGGAAGTTCAACGCCAGGGATTGCTCCACGCGCAGGACGTGGCCAAGCCCGAGGCGGTCGCGGCCGCACGTGCTGCGCTCTAGCCGCGTCGCGCCTAACGAACGGCGGCCTCATCGCGCGCCTGGCTGGCAGAAGACTGCAGCCGGGGGGACCAAATGGTCGCGGAAAGACGATTCCATAGAGTCCGCGAATTCTACCCGGAGATTTTCCTCATGAGCAAAAAAAGATGGACCCTCGTTGCCATTCTCACCGTGATGAGTCTGGCGTGCTTCTTCTCCGTGCTGCGGCTCAACGCCGCCAACCCTGCCACCGGCACCATCAGCCCCACCGCTCCCCCAGTTTCGTGGGATGGGATCGCCGCCGGCGGGACTTCGAATGGTGAAGAAACCTGCGTGGAAGGGATCAATTGCGACACCTTCCTCCTCACCGTGAACGGGACGCCGATGGACTGGGCCGGGAAGCGGATCGATATCGGAATCACCTGGGTGGTGTTGGCGAGCGACTACGACCTCTTCGTTCATAAATGTCCGGAAGGCACGCCCACTGCGACCACATGTAATGCGGGTCCGCTCGTCGGTAGTTCCACCGGCGGGCCTCCTTCCACCAGCGAGCAAACCAGTCTCGATCCCGGCGACCTGGACGCGGATGGAAGCACTGTTTTCTCGGTCCGCGTCGTCTATTTCGCCGCCTCCATGGGCGATCAATATCGAGGGACCGCCACTGCCGTGACCGATACCGGCGGCGGCCCTCCTCTTCCTCCGCCGCCGCTTTCCACGGAGTGGAATATTGTTTCTCACGGCACTTGTTGTGAAGGGAACCTCGGCACCAGCGGCGGCGATAATTACGTCCTCCTGCCTGTGCTCGTGAACGGCAACATCATCCGCAAAAGCTCCGATAATGGGCAGACCTGGGCGAACGTCTACCCGCCGGCACCCGCCTCCTTCCCCTTCGGAATTGAAGGCGACATGCAAGCCTTCGGCGATGACGTGATCTTTTTCGGGACGGAACTGGCGACCGCCGTGGTGGCGCATAGCGACGATCGCGGGGCGACCTTTACCACGGTGCAAGTGCCGGTGGCCTCGGGCGGTAACGATCAGACCTGGTCGTATCTCGGGCCGTTCGGCGACATGAACCCGGCCGGACCCGCGCCGACCGACGAGCCTTACGTGCTCGCAGGCTGGTTCCGCATCGGCAGCGCCGCGATCTTCAGTTTCGACGGAGGCTTGACCTGGCCGATCCAAACCCCGCTCGTGGGCAACAACGGCAGCGGACCCGAACACGTCGTCTGCCAGATGAACGCGGCCCCTCCGCCCGCCACCGATCCCGGCGACACGCGTCTGCCCAATCCGCTTTTCGCCCGGCAAAAAGCTGGACGCCACGGCGCTTGGGGCACGGATCGGAAGTTCTACTGGTCGGAGACAGTCGAGGACACCGTTTACGTCTGCCAGACGAATGACTTCGGCGTGAACTGGACGGGAAACAAACATCCGGTTGCGCCTGGGCCGGCCTCAGGGTTTGTCGTCACCCACACCGCTTTTGATAACAACGGCACGCTCTACATTCTGCATGGGAACAAGCTCTACGTGAGTTTTAACCAAGGGAAGACTTTCGCGTTTACCCACACGCTGCCGCGCTACGGAAACGCCGGGCGCTCCGATGCGGGCGCTGAGCAATTCTTCGTCGTCGAGTGCGGCACGATCCATCTCGGGCTCCTGGTGGATGGCGGTGAAGGCTCGGGCCATGTCTATTACTTGCGCGGCACCGGGTGTGGATACGGGCGCGCCAGTTTGGAATCAGGAACTGGTGGATGTGGTCGGCAACGTTCGCCTCGATTTCATGCAAATCGTCGTGAACGGCAACGGCATCCCGACCCTTAGCTACACCAAACCCACCGGCCAGGTCACAACTGCCAGCCGCAAGACGCCGATGCCGATCGCGGCCAACAGCACTTGTCCGCTCGTCCCGCTCTTCGCCGTCTCGCGAAAGACCCACGGCAGCGCGGGCACGTTCGATATCAACCTGCCGGTCGCCGGCACACCCGGGATCGAATGCCGCTCCGGCGGCGCGGATGGCAGCCACCAGGTGGTGGTTAATTTTTCCAGCCCGGTCACCTTTAGCGCAGCCAGCGCAAGTGCGGGCACGGTCGCCGGCACCAGCGTGAGCGGAAACACCGTGACGGTGAACCTGACCAATGTGCCCGACGCGCAGACCATCTCGATCAACCTCCAGGGCGTGAACGATGGCGCGCGCATCGCGGATGTGACCATTCCGATGAGCGTCCTTTTGGGCGACACCACGGCGAGTGGCGAGGTCAATTCCGCGGACATCAGCCAGGCGAAAGCGAATTCGGGCCAGGCGCCCACCGCTGAGACTTTCCGCACGGACGTGACCGTCAATGGCATCGTGAACGGCTCCGATGTGAGCCTGGTGAAATCGAAATCCGGCGCGAGTCTCGGAGCGGCCGCTAAACGGTAACCGCCCTCGGTCTGGCTACGCTTACGCCGCGGAGGCGACGCCCTCGAGCAGCTCGGCGTAGACTTGCTCGTATCGATCCGCGGCCTTCGCCCACGAAAAATCCTGCTGCATCGCTCGCTGCACCAGAGCCGTCCATGTCGCCTGGTCCGCGAAAACTTCCCGCGCACGCTTGATTGCATCCCAGAACGCCTCGCTTGAGGAATCGAAACAGAGGAACCCATACCCGCTCGCCGTGCTCGGATCGTAATCGGTGATGATTTCCTGGATGCCCCCGGTGGCACAGGCCACGGGCAGCGCTCCGTATTTCAAACTGTACATCGCGCTCAGCCCGTTCGGCTCGATCCGCGAAGGGATGAGCATGATATCCGACCCTGCTTCGATGAGGTGCGCCAGGCGCTCGTCATAGGTGCGCTGGTAGGAAAATTTCGTCGGATATTTCCGCGCGGCGACCGCCAGCGCAGTCTCGTAAGCGGGGTCGCCTTCGCCGAGAATGATCAAGCGGACGTCATCGCTCAACAGGCGGTCGAGCACTGGCATGAGAAGATCGAAACCTTTCTCGGGCACCAGGCGCGTGACCATTCCAAAGACAGGCGTCCCGGCTACTGCCGCAGTGGCTGGGGCGAGGTTCAGCGTCTCGAGCAGAAGATCGCGGGAGAGACGCTTCCCTTCCGGCCGCTCGGCATCGTATGGCGCTGGGAGGTGCGCATCTTTCGCCGGATCCCAGCGTTCATAATCCGCGCCATTCGGGATCGCGCTCAGGCGTGCCGCGTGTTCCCGCAGGACGATATCCAGGCCGCATCCGCCCTCTACCGTCAACATCTCGCGCCGGTAACGTTCGCTCACCGTGGTGATGCGATCCGCGAAAACGATTCCGCCCTTCAACAGATTCATCCGGCCGAAGAACTCGATCCCCCGCGGGAGGAAGTAGCGTTCCGGCAAATTCGTGAGCGCGAAATCCAAGCCCCAGAAACTTCCCTGCTCCGCCAGGTGGTGAATCGTGAGCACGGTGCGAAACGGCATCTTCGCTTCCCGCGCCCAGACCGGGATAAGCGCGGTCGCCCAGTCGTGCACGTGCAAAATCTGGGGCGAAGGCGTGAGCCGACGGGTGAGCTCAAGCGCGGCTTTGCTGAAGAAGATGAAGCGCGCCGCGTTGTCCTCATACGCGACACCGTGTTCGCCATAAATCCCGGCGCGATCGAAAAACTCGTCGCAGCGCAGGAAGAAAATCTGCACCCCGCCAGTCGTGCGGCTGCTGAGAAACTCCGCCACGTGGACCTTCGCGCCCAGGCGCACATCGACCGTCACGCCGGTCTCGGTGACTTCCAATTCCGCGTTCTCGCGGAACTCCCGATAGTACGGCAGCACAATGCCTACTTCATGGCCGCGGGCGCGGAGCTCGCGCGGCAGAGCTTCGAGCACGTCCACTAAAGCAGTGGCGCGAGAGAGGGGCGGCCCTTCCGGGCTGATCATGAGGATTCTCATTTTGAAGAAGGGTAAAAGGTGAACGCTCCCTGCCGAACGTCCAACATCGATTTACCATCGGGCGGAGCGCGCGGCGACCGCCCGCCTTCTTCTTTTCCAGCGCCACCGCCTCGATGCACTCTTGGTTCCCGCGAAATTCTTTTTAAACTGGGCGAATGTTGAAATCCTCTTTCGTTGCCTGTGTAGCGGTTGCGTTAACAAGTTGCTCGAAGCCCAAGGAGGCACCGCCCCAGGCAACCTCCGAACCGACAAGTTCACCCACCGCAAGCGTCGCTCCGGAAGAGCCGATCGATGCCTGCTCGCTTCTGACGAGTCAGGAGATCGAAGCCGTAGTCGGCGAGGCCGTGGCAAAAACGAAGGACGATCGCCAGGCAGTCGAGGGCTTCACCATTTCCCAGTGTTATTACACCCTTCCCACCGCCGCCAACTCCATCACCTTGCGCCTGGTGCAGCCCGGGCAGGGACCGGACGCGCGCAACCCGGGGCAAGGCTGGAAGGAGACGTTCGAACGCGATTTGAAAGAAGTGCTGGGGAAGAAAACCGAGCCGGAAGGCAGAAGCGCACCTGTGGTGGTGGAAGGCGTGGGCGAGGAAGCTTACTGGATGGGCGGTCCCGCACAGGGCGGCCTCTACGTTCTTAAGGGGAAGCGCCATTTCCGCCTCGGAGTGGGTGGAGAGCCTAATCAGATGGGTAAAATCGAGAAAGCGAAGAAGCTATCCGCCTCGATTCTCGGCCGGCTCTAACGGTACAAAAGAAAACCGCACCTCGGATGGGACGAGGTGCGGTTTGATTCTCTAGCTCGATTTACCGAGCGGCTTTGGCGTCCTCTGCCCGGCCTGCGGGGAGGCTGCTGCCGGAGCGTGCCTTCGCCGTGCTCACGTCGGCGCCATTGATCGCGCCATTTGCCGTCACATCGAGGAGGAAATTATCCCGCTCGAGCGCGTTGCCGGATTGAGCCCGGATCTGCGCCACATCCGATGAGTTCACCGCCCCGGTCGAGGTGGTGTCGCCCAGAAGGAGCGAGATCGGCACCGTGATGGCATTCGTCCCCGCACCGGCTGATACGCCGATGAGGTTGATGTTAACCGTCTGCGCATTGCTGGCGGTGAAGTTCACCGTGATCTCGTTTGCCGGACCAGCTGCTGGAGTGGTGGTGACGTTGCTCGTCGTTCCGCCGACCCCTGGGCTGACGGTCGCACCGGTGAAGGTCACCGGCTGAGCGAAGACGAGGACCACATGATGCGTATCCGCATTTGGTCCATCACCCACCCGTGGCTCAATGACAGGCGTGCCGCCTGGCAAGAGTGGGCCCACGCGCAAGTCGTAGATGCCCTCGCTCCCGTGGGTCTTGCGTGAGAACGCATCCAGGAGAGAAACGAGAGCTGGCGCGCAGACCGCGTTCCCGCGCAGGGTGTAAGTCCCATCGCTGGTGATATCGGAAGCGTTGTTCTGCGAACGCTGTCCGGGATCTGGGCGATTGAAGTAGGTCCGCACGTTGGTCGCGGCCAGGTCGGTGCCGGCGACATACTTGGTCGCGCCGCCATCGATCGCCCGCAGTTTGCTGTTCGAGATCACGATCTGGATTTTACCCGTGAGCGGATCGTAGGTGCCACTATCCGCAGCGCCGTAGCGGACAGGAGTGTTCGCATTCGGATCGGGCAGCGGCGGCGGCATGGTGTTGATCGGGATGCCGAACTTCCCGTATTCGAACGACGGCACACCGGCTGCGTCCGTGCGCATCGCGATGTAGAGGCGGTCGAAGGACGTATCAATCGGATCGCTCGGCTGGGTGCCCTGCCGTCCCCAGATGATATACCACTGGCTGTTTGGCGGAGCCGAACCGGCCGTAGAAGGTCCTACCTGGAGATTGAAGAATAGCTGCTCCGTGTTGGCCCCAATGAACGGCTCGGCGACGAAGAGGACCTTCGCATTCACGCGCGGATCCACTGGCGTATTCGCGCCGGAATCGTTATCGGCACCGCTCGGCAACAGATCGTTGCTGACCAGGATACCGGGGAGGTCGCACGAGGTTGCACCACCGGCGACTGCCTGGACTTCCTTGCAATAAGGACCCTCGCCAATCGCGTTCACGGCCGTGACGACATAGTAATTATTCCCGGCTGGGAAATTTCGATCGACGTAGCCTGGCTGCGTAACCGTGGCGATGAGGGTCGCGTTTGAGAACGGCCCGACTGGACTGGTCGAACGGAACACGTTGTAGGCAGTGATGGTGGAACCGCCATTATCCGGTGGTGGCCACGAGAGAGTGACCTCGGTGTTGGTGGCGTTAATCACCGCGCTGACAGCCGGCGCGCCCGGAAGGGCAGGCTCGGCAGTCTGGGCATCATTAACGGAGAACATCCGCTTGCCGCCTGACTGACGGGTGATGAAGGCCTTGGCCGTGAAGGAATTCGCGCCGCCATTCACACAACCGCCGATGCAACCATCTTCACCGGCCACCAAAACGCGGCCCTGCTTGTCGATCTGGATATCGATAAAGTCGAGCAGGTTGCGGCAGGTGCCGTCGCCGCAGATACCGCCACGCTGAATCGGATCATCGCCGGAGACGTTTTCCACGGTCCAGGTCTGGCCGAAGTCGAAGGTGGTGGCGATATAGAGATGCCACACCCCAGGGAACTCAGGAGCGCTGTAATTTCCGAAAGTTTTCGTGCCGAAGAACGCGAAGGAGGCGCGATCCGGGTCACCCACCGCAACGGCCGGGAAGGCAATGTGCTTCACGCCGGAGAGCGCTCCGATGTCCACCACGCGCACCCAGCTCTGACCTTTGTTGTTCGAGTAAGCGACGCCGGGACGGCCATCGTCATACATGAAGCCCAGATAGATGTGATTGCTGCGGTTCGCTTTTTCCTCGGGCGAACAGGTCCCCGGCGGGCACCAGGAAACGCCCACGGAAGGATCATCCACGCCGGCCGTGCTCGGCGTATTTGGGACGACCCGCACGTTCCAGCTTAAGCCGTTATCTTCCGAAACCACCACTGCCGGATTACCATCAAACACGAAAGGAAGGCCGGCCGGCGCACAGGCTTTATCCGGGACAAAAGCCGTTCCGTCTTCTGCCACCTTCAAGTGGCCGTGCAGACCGGCGCAGTCCGCGATCGTGAACAGGGGGCTCTGGATCGGATAGCTGAATCCGCCATCCACACTCAGCTGGCTGGTCGCAGTCGCGATGGATTGCGAGGCGTAATAAACAGCATGCGGATAGAGGGTATTCGGGCCCGGGCGTAATCACCGTCGGAGGAGCCGGAGCGTGAAACGGTCCGCCGCCAATCGTCTGGTGATCCACGCCACCGGAAGGCGATCCACCTTGGCTTGTGAACATGGTATCGCCATCGTTATCCGTGAACTCGATCGTGCTTCCACCGGGAGTCAGACCCAATTCCTGGGCGACGAAAGTGCGTCCCGTCCAATGGTCGGTATAGAGAATTGGATCATAGAAAACGCGGGTCGCATTCGCAGTCGTGAGCGGAATCTGGTCCCACTGGACCAGCGCGGGAGAGGCGCAATCATCGAACGTCGCGCGCAGGAAGAAGTTGTTGATTCCACCGTAATAAAGCGACGTGCCACCGTTAAAGGTCTGCAGCTCAAGCCCGGTAGCGCGGACTTTGTTTTTGAAACTGGTCGCATTTGGAGAGCGGGGATTGTTCTCAGTATTCCAATTCACGCCCATGGTCGGCTCGCCGGCATCCTCCATCACTCCGGGAGGCGCGTAGTGGTTCACAAATCGCGGCGTGTTTGGATTGCCGGGCGTCGGTGTTGGAGTGCCGGATGGAGTAGCGGTCGGAGTCGGGGTTGGACCTCCGCCCACGACGGTGACCTGACCAGCGTACTGATCGCCGACCGCCGCAAAATAAACAATGTGCACCGAGAAAACGCCGGTGCCGATGGATGGGATGCTCGGATCGAGTTCGACCACTTCCGGCGGCGTCCCGCCCGAAGCCGCGGAGCCAACAATCGGCCCCGTATTTGTTGCACCCTTATGAACGAAGACGTCGTAATCCGTTGCCTACCGGATCTCCGGCGCTGATGACAATGCGCGCTTTCTTTCCAGCCCAATCCGTCGGCGTTCCGGTAAGAGTGAGCGTGTAGGTGTCGCAATTAACCCCTTCCACGCAGGTCGTCTCATCCAGCGAAGAACCACCGATCGCTGTGCCCGCCCAATTCAAGGCAGGACCAGCAGGACCGATGCTCCCTGAAACCGGGTTTGCCGAACGCGAATGGGGCACAAACGCGAGAGACAGAATAACAAAGGCGCCGAGGATGAGACCGGCTGCGCCGTAGCGTCTGGATTTTTTAATGATGTCGCTCATAGATCAGGTGGGGTGTTGGGTTTCGAGGGTGAGGTGAAGTGGGGTAAGGTTGTGGGCTTACTCAAGAACCGCGTGGAGCTTCGGTCGCGCCCAGCGCGCACAGTAGTCCACGCGGATTTGAAAACAGAAACTCCGTGTTCGATTCGGGTTCGGTCGCAGCAAAGGATGTATGTCGGAATAAATTTTACGCAGAAACCCGTAAGCCGCGCGCAGAAGGACGCGGATGGCAGAGCGCGCGCGAAGTGAGGTCAAGGCAACGCTGAATGTGATGTCGGTGTGGCGTGATTCCCCCGCACCATTGTCATGTCCGGTCACAGCGAAATTCATGAGACGCAAAGCATTATCCCCCACCTCCAGGCGATCAGCGGTCCTCGTGGCCAGCTTGCTTCTTGCGGTTCTCGGTCTGCTCATGATCTCCTGCCGCCCGCGAGCGGCGCTCGAGGCGCCAGCCGATCCGCCGCTCGAGACCAACGCGTTGTCCGGTAAAATCCTCGGCATCACACTTGGTTCTCCGATGGAGGAAGCGCGCCGGACGCTCGACCCCCTCCGAGTTCCTGCGGTTTACACCCCCGATCAGAAGGAGCGCAGTGGACGGCGCATTTATTGGAAACTGAAGGAGACCCCCTTCGACTGGATCATGATCTGGGCCAATGGAGAGGGCCGGATCACACGCCTGCGTGCGGTTTATCGGCCCGAGTCCACTCCGCCTTTCGCCGATCTCGGCGACCTTCGGAAGGCGGCCAGTGCGACCGACGAAGCCGTGAAGTGGAACCTGCAACTAAGCGACGGAAGCCATTTCCGTTCCATCGCGCAGGGCACAGGAGGCAAGGCGCGCACGATTTACATGTTCGCGCTCGATGGTTTCCGCGAGCAAATGGCCCCCGCCGAAGCCGCACCGGAAGAGGAAGATTAGTTCCGCCCGCACACATCCCAAGGGGGGACCGAGCCCGAATCTTTCACGAGGTTCTGACCGAGAATCTTCAACTCCGCGGAGATACCCTATGAAAACAAATAAGCTCGTCCCGTCCCGGCGAACCTCGAAAAATCCCGACGCTTTCACGCGTCTCCGGATCGTCCTCGCTCTTGTCCTTTGCTTCGGAGGAGCGCTCATTCTTTTGGTGCAAGCGGCCAATCCGGCGTCGAGCACGATCTCGCCTACCACCACCACACCCGTCACTTGGGTGGGGACTGCTCCCGGTGGTGCCTCCAGCGGTGAGGCTACGTGCATGGATGGAGTGAATTGCGACGTCTTTAAAATTACGGCCACTGGGACTGTCGCTGATTGGCAGGGACATCTGATCGCGCTCAACTTCCGCTGGACGCTGCCGGCAAATGACTACGACTTCTATGTCCACAAGGACAGCGTGACCGGCCCGATCGTGGGCACCGGCCGGAACGATGGTGCGCCCGCCACGGACGATAATTCGGCGATCGATCCCTTCGCCACCGGCGTGGGCGACTACTTTGTGCACATCGTTTATTTTGCCGTTGTTGGGGCAGATCAATACCGCGGCTCGGCCGAGGTCATTGCCAGGACGAACGCGGCGCGCACTGCCAGTTACGTGAGCGAAGGCATCAGGTTCAGCCCCAACGTGCCTTTGAAAGCGCCAGTCTCGGCGCGGGATGGCGAACCCAGCATCCGCACCGATTACAAAGGGAACTCCTACACCGGCGGCATCCGCGGAGTGCCGGCGGGGGTCGATCTTTGGTATGTGAATCTTGACCCCACGAGCGCAAATTTTGATCCGCTCATGCGTTTCCCGGCCTACCGGGGACAGCCCGATGGCACGACGCAGCAGACTCCGGCTGATGCTGGGGCCGATGGCGGTGGCGACATCGACCTCGCGGTCGGCTTCCCCCCGCTCCCGGGCGAAACCGAGCCTGCGATTCCGGTTTTGGCCTACAGCAGTCTCACTCTGGCCAACATCCCCACCGGCAAAAGTGTGGACCGCGGCGTGACCTATAACTTCAACCCTACCGGCAATCTGACCGGCGGCCCTCCCGGAGATGATCGTCAATGGCACGAGTTCCTGGGCGCGAATTCCGTCTACCTTCTCTATCGCACTGTCGCACCCGCGATCGCGCAGGTGCAACGTTCCAACGACGGCGGCTTCACCTACGGTCCGGCGGCCTCCGCGGGTCTTATCGGTCAGGTCGGGTGCCTGGATGTGCATCAAGCTACAGGAACCGTGTATGCCGCCGGCAATAACGGCGTAATCGCAGTCGGGACACCGTCGGTCGCTGGCCAGGCGCCGACTGCGGCGGACTACACCATCCGGACCGCGGCCACAGATCCCGCTGGCGTCGCGCACATCTTCTTCGTGGCGAAAGTAGCCGATGATGGCACGCCCAACGGCACCCTCTACGCGCTCTACTCGAATGCGACGAATATCTTCCTCAAGCATTCGACCGATAAAGGCGGAACCTGGAGTGCCCCTGTCCCGGTCAACCCGCCTTCAGGTCCGTTCGCGACCAACGTGAACCTCTTCCCGTGGATGGAAACTGGCCCTACCCCGGGCTCCGTCGCCATCGTCTGGTATGGCACTACCAACCCCGTCAATAACGACTCCGCCCAGTGGAAGGTATACTTCGCGCAAAGCTTCGACGCGACCAGTGCCGCGCCCACCTTCCGCATCGGGGAAGTGACCGAACCAGCTCACTTCATCCACGGCTCGAACATTTCTGAAATGGGCCTCAACCCAACCGGCGGAAGCAATCGCAACTTGATCGATTACTTCCAGGTTTCCTTCGATCCGCTCGGCGCCGCCGTTGTCGCTTACACCGATGATCACAACGATTTCGACGGCAACACTTTTGTGGCCCGTCAGATCGCGGGTCCGTCTATTCGCGGTGGGAATCTTCCACCGGTAGTTGAAGGTTCATCCCTCGGGCCGCCTCCTCCCACGCCTTCGGTGGAAATGGACGATGTCTTCCCGCCTGCCCAACCCGGACCCAATGGCGAGCAGGTCACCGACTTCCCGCTCGATGTGCAGACCGCGCTCGTCACGCGCGTTCGCACTCCGGATGCGATCGATCTCGTTTCCACCAAATATGAAACCGTGGGCAGCGCTCCCACGCAGTCGATCCGGGCGACGATGAAGGTCAGCGATCTCACCGTCATTCCGGAAGGCTCTTTCTGGCGTGCCAGCTTCGCCGCGAACGCACCGAATTCGGTGCTCAGCTCGGACGGGAGCTACAGCTTTGGCATTTCGGACGATGGGGATCAGTTCTTTCTCCAGGCAAACACGACCGACCAAGGCGCGCAGAGTTTTACCTACGGCACGGCGGTCCGGAACCCCGATGGCACCATCACCTACAACACGGTGGGCAGTGCCGATGCGGGCGCCTTTGATTCGGCGAACAAGACCATCACGGTGGAGGTCAGTTTAACGAAACTGAATACGATCCTCAGCGCGGCCAGCCGTCCGTTGCTCGCCACCGGCTCCGTCGTGGCAGGCCTGCGTGCGCGCGCTGTCACCGCCGATATCGTGGCACCACCACCGGCCGGCCGGCAGGGACGGCGCGACCTCACGCGCGGCGGCACGCAATTCATCATCGGCGGCTCTTCGATCGTTCCGCTTAGTGCCGTCTCTCGCAAAGTCCACGGAGCCGCCGGGCCGTTTGATATTAATCTTCCGCTCACGCTGCCCGCCGGGATTGAGTGCCGCACCGGTGGCGCCGGTGGCAACTACCAGGTCGTCATTACCTTTGCGAATCCAGTCGCGGTCACCTCTGGCACGCTCGACGCACCCAACGGAGGTGCGATCAACAGCGTCACCGTCAACGGCTCAGTCGCTACCGTGGAGCTCTCCGGGGTCACAAACGCGCAAACCATCAGCATTAATCTGAACGTGACGGACGGCACCAACTCCGGCCCGGTTTCCATTCCCATGAGTGTCCTTGTGGGTGACACCACTGCCAGCCGCGATGTGACAGCGGCCGATGTGAGCCAGACCAAAGCGCTCTCCGGGCAGACGGTCTCGGGCTCGACCTTCCGGAACGATGTAACCGTGAATGGCGTGATCAACGCTGCGGATCTTTCGCTCATCAAAGCCAACTCCGGGACGGGCCTGCCCGCGCCGAAGAACGCATCGCGCGCGAGTCGTTAAAGCGTAGCGGGTCTGCCGCTGCGAAGTCAGAGCGTCGTCGCATGATCGCGACGGCGCTCGGTTGCCGCAAAAAGCTGCGCCCCTGCTGCGGTCAAAAATACCGCCCGCAGCACCTCATCCTAATCAGCCGCTTGCGGCCCATATTCGCTGCGCACCCAGGCGAGCGCTTCATCCCGCGATGCAAAGCCACCTTCCAGTTGCCGCGTCTCCACTGCTTCTAAAATTTCGCCAAACCTCGGCCCAGGTCGCATTCCCATCGCGATCAAATCCTCCCCCCGCACCAACGGCGGAGGAATGATCGGCTCTTTCGAGAACTCGTCCCGTTTCGCGAGCAGGAACTCGTAATTATCCAGCATCCCGTGACTGCTCGCGCAATCCACTCGATGCAATTCCAGCTCGTCCACAAAAGTCGGCCGCGCCATAAAGCGCTTTAACTTCGCCACCCGCATCTGCGGCACATCTTTGAAAACCATGTGCTGCCGCACCGCTTCCACCGTGGCCTCGATCTCCGCGCGCGAGAAGCGGAGCCGCTCCATCACCGCCTCCGTCATCTCCGCGCCCACGCGGTCGTGACCGTTAAATCGGATCCGCCCCGTCTCATCGACGGTGGACATGGGTGGCTTGCCGATATCGTGAAACAAGACGCTGAAGACCAGCGGCAACGACACCTCCGCCGGCAACAGCTCCAGCATGATGCGAGTGTGTTTAAAGACATCACCCTCGGGATGAAATTGCGGTGGCTGCTCGCAACCCTTCAGCGCCTCCACTTCTGGCAACACCACGGCCATCAAGCCGCTGGCATCGAGCAAGTCCCAACCCCGCACCCGTTGCGGCGAGAGAAAGATGCGCACTAATTCCTCACGAATTCGCTCCGCGCTAATTTCTCCGATCGAGCCCGCGTGGCCGAGCAATGCCTGCCAGGTGCCGTCCTCGATTTCAA
Source organism: uncultured Verrucomicrobiae bacterium (assembly GCA_963730385.1). Classification (GTDB taxonomy): domain Bacteria; phylum Verrucomicrobiota; class Verrucomicrobiia; order Chthoniobacterales; family UBA10450; genus JACCTI01. The sequence goes on along the minus strand of CAVSRQ010000010.1, from coordinate 878,186 downwards.
ATTGCAACGTGGTCGCGAAGCGCACCGCACGCAGCATCCGCAGCCGATCCTCCGCAAAACGTTGCGCGGGATCGCCGATCGCCCGGAGGGTGCGCGCTGCGAGATCCGCACGACCGCCGACAAAGTCGATCACCTCATCGCTCACCGGATCGAAGAACATCCCGTTGATCGTGAAATCGCGGCGCGATGCATCCTCTTCCGGGGTCGAAAACGTGACCTCTTCCGGCCGGCGCCCGTCCACGTAGGCGCCATCCGAGCGAAACGTCGCCACCTCAAATTGCATCCCGTTTTCCAACACCACCACCACGCCGAAATGCGCCCCCACCGCGTAGGTGCGGGCAAAGATTTTTTGCACCTCTTCCGGCCGCGCGCTGGTCGCGATATCGAAATCTTTCGGCGTCACGCCCCGGAGCGAATCACGCACGCAGCCGCCGGCGAAGTAGGCGAGATGGCCCGCGGCGCGCAGGCGTCTGGCCACCGCGCGCGCCGTCTCCTCCAGAGATGAAGCGGGTGAGCGGTCGGGATTCATTCACTCGCATCTTCGCGGCGGGCGCATCCGCTGTCGAGAAGCTCGCAGCCATGGGAGCCGATGCGAAAATGGTTCGACAACCGCCTGCCGAACGATAAAAACCCGGCGCTGTAATGAAGACGCCTCGTTTCCTGGCTGCGGCGAGAGTTTGCCAGCCGACTCTTGCTTTTGTCCTGTTGGGATTCTGCGCGCACGCGGCCGCGCAAAGCACTTCTTTCACCTTCGCAAGCACCGGCAGCATGGCGGAGGCGCGTCTTTGGCATCCCGCCGCATTATTGCGCGACGGCCGAGTGCTCGTTGCGGGCGGAGGCGTGGCCGGCGAACAATCCAGCGCGGAACTTTACGATCCCACTGCGAGCCGGTGGACTCCAACCGGGCGACTTGCGACCGCGCGTGCATTTCACACCGCGACTCTTCTGCGCAACGGCAAGGTCCTCGTCGCCGGCGGGCTCGCCAATAGCGGCGGCACGCAATCGACCGCGGAGTTATACGATCCGGCGAGTGGGACGTGGTCGGCTACGGGCAGTCTGCTCCACGGTCGGGAGTATCACACCGCCACCCTTTTATCGAACGGGAAGGTGCTGGTGGCGGGCGGCAGCTACCGCGCCAGCGCGGAGTTGTATGATCCCGCGACCGGCACCTGGAGCCTCACCGGCAGCATGACCAACGCCCGCGAAGCCCACACCGCCACGCTCCTGCCCGATGGCAAAGTGCTCATCGTCGGCGGACGTCGCGTGAACAGCCTCGCCTCAGCCGAAGTGTATGATCCCGCGTCTGGCAGTTGGTCTTCCGTCGGAAATCTGGCCGCACCGCGCGCGCTCCATAGCGCTACCCTCCTCGAGAGTGGCCGGGTTCTGGTCGCGGGCGGTTTCGATTACGCCACCGGACGGCCTCTCGCTACCGCTGAACTTTTCGATCCCGCGACCAGCTCGTGGAGCTTTACCGGCAGTCTCAGTGTGGCCCGCTCATTGCACACCGCCACGCTCTTGCCAGATGGTCGCGTCCTCGCCGCCGGTGGGATCAATAGCAGCTCAACGGTTCTCGCCAGTGCGCAGCTTTACCAGTCCGCGACCGGAACCTGGAGCGCCACGGGCAATCTCAATACCGCCCGCACCACCCACACCGCTACTCTCCTGCCGAGCGGGAACGTGCTCCTCGCGGGCGGCGACGGAAACGGCGGGCGCGCCCTCGCCAGCGCGGAGCTTTACTTGACGGACGGGCCCTTCACTACCTTGCGGAACATCTCCACCCGCCTGCGAGTCGGGACCGACGATCAGGTGGGGATCGGCGGCTTCATCATCGCCGGCTCCGGTCCGAGAAAAGTCATTGTCCGCGCGCTTGGCCCCTCGTTAGGCGCGCAGGGCGTCGTCGGCGCCCTGGCCGATCCCACCCTGGAACTCCACCAACCCGGAGGCGGCGTTATTTTCAACGACGACTGGAAGGAAAATCAGGCCGCAGTCGAGGCCACCACCATCCCGCCGGCGCGCGACGAAGAAGCCGCCATCGTCGCGACCCTGCCGCCCGGCGCTTACACCGCGATCGTGCGCGGCAAGGGCAACACATCCGGCGTGGGGCTGGTCGAAGTCTACGATTTGGAAACCTCTCCGTCCTCGCGCCTGGCAAACATCTCCACTCGCGGCCAGGTCCAGAGCGGCGACGGCGTCATGATCGGCGGCTTCATTCTGCGTGGCAGTAATAACACCACCCGCGTCGTCGTGCGCGGACTGGGCCCCTCGTTAGGCTCGGGCACCGGCCTGCGCGATCTCCTCGGCGATCCAACGCTCGACCTGCGCGACGCAAACGGCGAACGCCTGCAATTCAACGACGATTGGCAATCTGACTCCTACACCGCCGCCCAACTCTCCGCCCTCGATCTCGCCCCGCCGCGCGCGGAGGAATCCGCTCTCCTCCTGGCTCTCCCGCCCGGCAACTACACCGCCATCCTCGCTGGCAAAAGCGGGACCGGCCTGGGCTTGGTCGAGATCTACCATCTTCGTTAGCCAACCTGCTCCTTGCTCCGCGGCAGTTTGGCTATGGTGCTTTCGTCATGCGCCTGAAACACGCCTTAAGCGCGGGCGGCTGCGTCTTCTTTTTCCTGCCGGAAGGAGTGGATAATGAAGAAGACCACGGCCACGCAAATGCAGGAGTCTGCGACATTGAAGGCCGGGAACGGGCTCGCGAAAGGCACATGAAGATCGAAAAGGAGAAAATCGATCACGTGACCATGCCACAGCCGATCGGTCAGATTTCCCAGCACTCCGGCCAGGAGTAAGGCGAGCGAGACATCGCGCAGGACATCGCGCGCGTGCGGACGCACCAGCAGCCCGACCACGAAGATGAGTGCGACAAACGAAAGCAGAACGAAGAAGAGATTGTTGTTCTTAAACGAACCGAAAGCGGCGCCGGTGTTGGTGACGAAAACGAGCGCGAAAAACTCCGGCACGATGATGCGCGGCTCGTCGGGCGTGACGTAATGGAGCGCGAGCCATTTCGTGATCTGGTCGAGGAAATAGAGCGGAAGAGTGAGAAGAAAATATTTCATGGCCGGTCGGTTCTAAGATTCGCCTGCATCCAGGCCGCGGGCCTGGACCACCGTGGCGCAGCGGTCGCATAATTCCGGATGCTCCACGTGCGCGCCCACGCTGGGACGATGGCGCCAGCACCGGCTGCACTTCGCCGCCGAAGTGCGCGCGACCGTCGCCGCTGCTTCCGCTCCTGCTTCCAAAGTGAGATCGCTCAGGATGAAAAACTCCTCGATCTCCTCTTTCGAGATCCCCTCGAGTTTCTGGAGATCGCAGCGTAAAACCACCGCTGCCTCCAGCGCATTGCCGATCAGCTTCTCCTGCCGCGCGGCTTCCACCGCCTGGCCGATTACACCGCGCAGTTTCAGGAGTTCATCCACCGCCCCAGCCGCTTTCTCGTCCTGCAGGCGGGCGTCCACTTCCGGAAAGGTCTGGAGATGCACCGAGCCGGCGATGCCCGAATAACCCCAAGCCTCGTCGGCTGTGAAAGCCAGGATCGGCGCCAGCAATTTGCAGAGCGCTTCAAAGACAGTCCGCATCGCCATCTGCGAGGCGCAGCGGCGCGGCGAATCGGGCGCATCGCAGTAGAGCCGGTCTTTCGTGATGTCCACGTAGAGGCTGCTCAAGTCGACCGCGCAGAAGTGATTCAACGTGTGGTAAACCTTGTGAAACTCATACGCCGCGTAAGCCTCACGGCATTCGCTCACCACCTCTTGCAAGCGATGCAGAATCCAGCGATCGACCAGGGAGGGCGACGCCGCGGAAGAAGAGCGTCTCCGAGATTGCCGAGCAGAATCCGCAGGGTGTTTCGGATGCGCCGATAGGTGTCGCCGAGACGGGTAAACATCTCCTCGGAGAACGGCACATCGTCCGTGTAGTTCACACTGCTGACCCACAGCCGCACAATATCGGCGCCGTGTTTCCCGACGAAATGGCCGGCATCCATCGGCTTGCTGTACTCGCTCGACTTCGAAATTTTCTTCCCGTCCACGTCCACGACAAAGCCATGCGTGACGCAGGTCTCGTAGGGCGCGCGGCCGCGCAGGGCGACACTGGTCAGAAGCGAAGATTGGAACCAGCCGCGGTGTTGATCGGTCGCCTCGATATACATATCGGCCGGCACGCGCAGGGCCGGGTGATTCGCGAGGACGGCTTGATGGCTGACGCCAGAATCAATCCAGACATCGATCGTATCGCCGCGGTGACGTGTGCCCTCGGGCAACCCGAGTTCGCGCGCGAGCGCAGCGTCATCCAGCTCGAACCACACATTCGAGCCGCGCTGTGCCACGAGGTCGGCTAATTTACGAATCACGTCCGCGTCGAGAATGGCGGCGCCATCCGCGGAGTAGAAAGCCGGCAATGGCACACCCCAACTGCGCTGCCGCGAGATGACCCAATCGGGCCGCGATTCCACCGTGCCGGAGATGCGCGTCTCGCCCCAAGGCGGAAGCCAGGTCACGTCTTTGATGGCCGCGAGCGCATCCGCCCGGAGCGAATCGATCCGGATGAAGAACTGCTCGACCGCGCGGAAAATGATCGGCGTTTTCGAGCGCCAGCAATACGGATAAGAGTGCTGATATTTTTCCTCCGCGACCAGGAAGCCCGCGGTCTGGAGCAGCGCGACGATTTCGGCATTGGCGTCGAAAACATATTTGCCGGTGAGCTGCGGCAGCCCGGCTTCCTCGGTAAAGCGGCCGGCATCATCCACCGGTGAGAGGATGGGAAGGCCGCTCTTTTTCCCGAGCGAGTAATCGTCGTCGCCATGTCCCGGCGCGATGTGAACGCAGCCGGTGCCGGTATCCATCGTGACGAAATCCGCGGTCAGGACAATGGCCGTGCGCGGGAGGAGCGGATGTTGCGCGCCGATGCCTTCCAGCTTGGCGCCGGGGAAAGTTTGGGAGGGCGCGCCGACTGTTTCCCAGCCGGTCGCAGCGCAGAATTTTTCCACCAAGGCTTCGGCGAGGATGAAGGTAGCGCTGCGGCTCTCGTCGCCCGTTGCGGCCGGCAAGCCGGAAGCTTGCGCTACTTTCCGAAACTCTTGCACGACGTAGCGCTCTTTCGGGTGCACCGCGATGGCGAGATTGGCGGGCAAGGTCCACGGCGTCGTGGTCCAGATCACGATGCTCGCCTGATCCTTTAGCGGACCGGTGGCGACCGGAAATTGGACATACACGGCTGTGTCTTCGCGGTCGTGATATTCCACCTCGGCCACCGCGAGAGCGGTCTGTGCACCAGTGCTCCAAAAGACCGGTTTCTTTGATTCGTAAACGAGGCCCTTTTCAACCAGGACCGCGAAGGAGCGGAGGATCTCCGCCTCATACGCAGGGTCGAGCGTGAGATAAGGACGCTCCCAATCAGCCAGCACGCCGAGCCGCTTGAATTGGCCGCGCTGGATCTCGACAAACTTGCGGGCAAAGGCTTCCGAGCGTTGCCGCACTTCCAGGGGCGAAAGGCCGCGCGTTTCCTTCACGACCTTGAACTCGATCGGCAGGCCGTGGCAATCCCAGCCCGGCACGAACGGCGCGCGAAAGCCGGCCATGGTCTTCGATTTTACGACCAGGTCTTTGAGGATCTTGTTCAGCGCCGTGCCCATGTGCACGTCGCCGTTTGCGAACGGCGGTCCATCGTGCAAAACGAACAACTCCGCACCCTCGCGCGCTTTTTGGATTTGCTGGTAGAGCCCCGCTTCCTCCCATGCTTGCAGCCGCTCCGGCTCGCGCGCGGTCAGGCTGGCCTTCATCGGGAACTCCGTTTTCGGCAGGAGGAGAGTGTCTTTGTAATTCTGAGCCATCGCGGAGCGGCGACGCTAACACCGAACACGCAGAGCGGAAAGGGCGCGCCTCGTCCGCTCGACTGCGAACATTGAGCCGCAACCGCGACCCTACTTGCCGACCAGGACCATCGGGCCTTCTGCGACCGGAACGCCACCCTTGCGCTCGAGGCTGACCGCAAAGGCCGTCGCGCTACTCACCGGCGCTTTCGGCTTGAAAGGAATGCTGTGCGTTTCCTGTTCGCTCAAATGAAACGTGCCGGCATCGATCGGATTTTTTTGGTCGGGATCGACGATCCAAAGCTGGTAGTCCCGATCTTCCGCATTCGCGGGAACGTTCGACACTTTTAGAACACCCTCCTGGCGGCTCGCGTCCCAGACGATGGCCGCAGTCGCATCAGGCGCGCTCGCTAACTTCGAGGCCAGGCTGGCGAGGCGAAGTTGGGTGAAGGCGTTTCGCTCTTCGAGTTTGGTGAGCTGCTTTTTCGTCTCCGCGCGATCGGCGATCAAGACCACACAACCAATGGCCAGGCCGGCGGCCAAAGCCCACGGCAGCCATGGAAAGGAGGGAGCCGATGTCGGCACGCGCGGAAGAGCGAAACGCCGCTCCGCGCGAAGGGCTGCCGCAATTTTTTCCTGAAGCTCAGCGGGCGGTTGCATCGGAGGAGCAGAGTGTGCCAGCAAGGCAGCATTCTCTCGCAGCGCGTCCGTAAAATTCTGCAGCTGCTCATCCGCAGCCAGGCGACTCTCAAAGGCGCTCCGCTCCGCGCCATCGAGCAAGTCGAGAGCGTAGAGGGCTGCTTGTTCTTCGAGTTCTTCGTTCATGACTGCAGGGTCCCTAGCACCTCGCGTAATGCGAGCAGCCCGCGGCGAATTCGAGCTTTTACCGTCCCCAGCGGGGTTCCTAATTTATCGGAGATCTCAACCTGAGTCAGACCGCTGAAAAAGGCGAGATCGATCGCTTCGCGCTGCGGCGCGGGAAGTTGCGTTAAAGCCGTCAGGACGCGCTTCCGCTCATCGCCGCGGTCGAGGATCTCATCTGCCTGCTCGCCGCCATCGGGCGGGACTGCTTCCAACTCCGCGGCAGCCGCTTCCACCGTTCGCGAGCGACGCTGACGCGAACGGAGCCGATCGATCGCTTTGTTGCGAGAGATCATGACAGCCCAAGTAAAAAGTCCGCTCCGAGCCGCGTCGTAAGTATCCGCCTTTTTCCACATCTGGACGAAAGCTTCCTGCATCACGTCTTCGGATTCCTTCTGGTCCTGCAGGACCTGGTAAATCATCGAGTAGAGCCCAGGCGCGAATCTTTTGTAAAAACTGGCGAACGCCGCTTCGTCGCCATTCTTGAGCTGCTTCATCAGCTCGCGATCAGCCACCGCCTGGTTCCGCTGCTCTTCGCTCCGCTGCCGCGGAACAAAAGCTCGTGCGGGACGGGCGGGGGTGGGAACGGAAGATTCGGCCATCGCGCAAGGCCAAAGTGCAGAGGAAGTCCAAGTCTGGCAAGCGCCAGCTACAGCCGGGGTCGGATGAAACGTTGAAACAGCAATCAGCACGATCATAAGACGGCAGCTACGAAGGAAAAGATGCTTTCAGGGCTCCATCGCAACTAAATGACGAGTGGTCCTGCACGGAGAAGGACAGGAAGGTTTCGAAGAAAATTTTAGGAGATCCTGGCAATTTTCCGCGCCATGCATCCGCGGCCTTCATGTTTAGCGAATCATCAGAGTCCCTAGGGTCTCGTTTTACTTGGTCAGGGGAAACTCCTAAGCGCCGGCTTAATCCTGACCATGGTTCTCAGCTCTTTATCGGTTAGCTCCGACAGACAGAATTCGCACTTCACCGGCCGAACTTTAGCGCGCGTCCGCGTTTTTACCGCCCGCACACAAAAACTCTCGACAACCAATTTGCCTTTGTGCAAAAAAGTTGCCGTTAAACCCCACACGTAGCCTCAACCCACCTCAATCCTATATGCGAAAACCCAAAACCAACGAGTCGGCCTTTTCTTCGGCTCGTTTAACCGCCGCCCTCCTACTTTGCGTAGGCGGCTTTACCCTCGGTGCCTTCACCCTGGCTGCGAAGCCGGGCGCTGCCACCAAGGCTCAACCAGATGCCACCCCCGCAAGCGGAACCTTGACGGATACCAGCGGTCCCATCACTTACACCTCCGGGCCCTTTCTCATCTCCAATCCGACCGCCACCGCGGAGCTCGATTGTGTGACACTTCCTTGCGATGACTTCGGCTTGACGGTGGCTGTCCCCGCTGGCTTCGAGAATACGCACAGCATCGTCATCACCGTCTCGTGGCCGAACCCGGCGGAAGATTACGATATTTATCTTCGGGCAGGTCTTCCCCCCGGCACCTCATCGCTGAGGGATGCTGCTACTTCCGGAAACCCTGAGGTGATCGTCATCGATGCTCAGTCCGGTCCATACACCATTCGCACCGTGCCTTTCGCAGTCGCTGGTGGAGTAACGACGACGACCGTAGAGCTTCGCGAGAAGCCGACCAACCCTACGCCTCCACCGCTGGGCACCGGCACACCGCGTTACCATAATTTCCCCGCGCCAGCCGGAATGGGCAACAGCTCCGGCGAACCGACTCTTGCGGCCGGTCGCCCGATCCCAGGGCAACCGGGCGGACGCACGATGTATATCTCGGGAACTGATACGCTGCGCGTTACCTGGAATGATTGCTCATCGCCAGCCTCGGCACCCGGATTCCCAGCAAATCCAGCTCTCACCTCTCCCCTCTGGGAAGACAAGAGCTACGTTACGACGGGCGTGACGACGCTTGACCCTATTCTCTTCGGTGACCTCGCCACTGGCCGTATCCAGGTCTCGCAGCTTGGCCCCAAAACCAGTTTCCTCGCCTACACAGATAATGACGGCGGCGAAGATCCTGATACGACGAACGACTACACGCCGACTCAAGGAAGCCCGATTAACCCCGGCGTGGATCACCAGACCATCGGTGGCGGACCTTACAGCCCGACGCTGGAACCGCCCCACCCGACCCACCCTAACGCTTTGTATTATGCCTCGCAGGATGCTGCGATTGCGCAGCTCGGACGGAGCGATACTGGCGGTCTCACCTACGGCCCGGCCGTGCCGATGTATAATCTGACCCAGTGCGGCGGATTGCATGGACACATTAAAGTGACTCCGCGGAGCCCTCTGACCGAAGCCAACGGCCACGTCGGAACGGTTTACGTCCCAAACAAAGGCTGCGCGGGTGCGCAAGCAGTCGTCGTTTCTGAAGATAACGGCGTGACCTTCGCCATCCGTCCCGTGGCGGGCAGCGTCGCCGGACCGAGCGATCCCTCAGTGGGCATCGATAAGGCCGGCAAAATCTATGTCGCGATGGCAGATGGAACCGGGCGGGCAAAAGTGTCCGTCTCATCGGATAAGGGCCTGACCTGGCAGACTGCAACCCCGATCGACGTGGGCATGCCTTTTGGAATCAAAAACACGGTGTTCCCTACCGCTGTCGGCGGTGACTCTGGACGGGCTACGGTCATGTTCCTCGCGACTGATACCGGCGGCGATTATCAAGCAACAGGCGTCTTCACGGGTATCTGGCACATCTATGCCGCCAGCACCTTCGATGGAGGCTTGAGCTGGAGCACTGTCCGGGTCACACCAGAAAACGATCCGGTCCAACGTGGCTCGATTTGCACTGGCGGGACGACCTGCGGCGCAGATCGCAATCTGCTCGACTTTAACGATATGGAGATCGACCAGGAAGGTCGTGTCATCATGGCGTATGCCGATGGCTGCGTCGGTTGCACCAGCCCGACTGGCGCTGACTCTCGCTCGGAAAAGGCGACCATCGCGCGCCAGTCTGGCGGTAAACGCATGTTGGCCGCCTTCGATCCGCCAGATGAACCGAATGCTCCAGCAGCTCCGCTCGTGACGAGTGTGGCGCGCACAGGTTCCACGACTGTTCTCCTGAAATGGTCTGTCCCAGACAATGGCGGCTCCCCGATTACCGGCTACAACATCTACCGGAAAACCGGAGCGACTGGTGCCTACGCTCGCCTGGGCGGAAGTCCCACCACTGACGCCTCACGGACGACCTACATCGACCCGACTGCGACCGATGAAGCCGCGCAGTACTTCTACCGAGTCACCGCTGTGAACGGCGAAGGCGAGGGCGCAAATTGCGGCGACTTCCTCGTTGGCACCCCGGCGGTGACGCTCACGCCTTGCGCGCTCCCGGGCATCAACGTAGTGACAGACCCAGCCGGGGACAACGTCGATGCGCCAAATGCGCAACGCGATCTTCGCAGTGTCTCGATGGCAGAATTATTCGACCCTGTCAGCTCGGCGAATAAGCTGTTCATCACGCTCAAGGTCGGGGATTTGAATCCTCTGCCAGAGCCAAGCTCACGCTGGACAGTCTTCTTCACCCGCGGATCGACCGAGTGGTTCGTCGCGATGGTGACCGATGACACTGCCAGCCCCGGCACGCCTGTTTATCGCTACGGTCACACCTCCATTGGGCCTGGCGGCGTTCGTCAGCTCACGACGGATGGCCGAGCGGACGCAGGGTCGCAGACGATCGATGGCAACATCTTGATCGCAATCTCGAACCCGACACCCGTCGGCACCGGTTTGGCATTCCCGCCGCTGGTGACAGGTGAGACGTTGACGAACGTCAACGCCATCACGCAGCAATCAGGCGGTGTCTTGCTCCTGACTGTCGATTCGACCGGCAATGGCACTTACACCATCGCCGGTAACGCGTCGTGCGCTCCCAACGCACTTCCAATCGCAGCTCTCGCAGCCTCGCCGTTGACTGGGACAGCCCCGGTCAGTGTGAGCTTCGATGCGACTACGTCATCCGACCCGGATACGGGAGATAATGTGGCTTCCTACACCTTCAACTTCGGCGACGGTTCGCCGGAGGTGACGCAGGCGATGCCGACGATCTCTCACGTTTACCGCGACAGTGGCGCCTTCCGTGCCACACTCCGCGTGACAGATTCCCGCGGAGCGGTGAGCACCAACGCGGCCTCCGCCGTTATCCAGGTTAATTCCACCCTTACCGGGTTGGCCTCCAGGAAAACGCACGGAGCGGCGGGTCCATTCGATATCGACCTCCTAACCAATGATGGTTCGACGGCGATTGAATGTCGAAACAACGGCGATAACAGCCACACCATCGTCTACACCTTCCAACGCAACCTGACCGCTGTGACCACATCCACGGTGACAGAGGGAACGGCGATGAAAGGCGCAGAAGGCATCGGGCCAGCTCCGAACCAATACAGCGTCCAGCTGACCGGGGTGGCAAACGCCCAATACGTCACGCTCGAGCTGAACGGGGTGCAGGATTCCGCTGGGACGAACCTGACCGGCGTCAAAGGCCGCATGGGCGTGCTCCTCGGCGATACCACTGAAAATCTCGCCGTAAATGCGAGCGACGTGAACCAGGCACGGGCGCAGTCCGGACAAGTCACCGCGCAAGCGAACTTCCGCACCGACGTAAATGCGAGCGGAGTGGTAAATGCAGGCGACGTGAGTCTGATCAAGGCGAACTCTGGGAACGGATTGCCCGGTGCAGCCGGCGAGGGTTCGGCGAAAGCCAGCAAGTAGCACGACCTAAAACCAAAATCAGAGCGGGCTGGTCCGAAAGGGCCAGCCCGTTTTTGTTTTCCCTAAGCGTCAGCGAAGCTCGCGAAAGCGATCCGTCCTGAGGCGACGACGGGACTTCGCGCCGTTGCTAGTCGTGAACTTTGAATCTGATCCTTGAGGTGAACTCGAGCGACTATCCGGAAGGCGGGACTGCGCTCTCCTCTCTAAGAGGATTGATACTCGGAGACTCGTGGCTCGGGAGAAGACAGTCGATTTGATGCCGAATGTGCGAAGTCGAGCGGTCGGCGTGCAGCAAAGATGAAAGTGCGTCAGTTGGCGGCGTCGCTTCTCGATCTCAAATCGAAGGCTTCGCGGTCGATCCAAAAACGCCTTCGCCTTAAGGGCCCAAATGTCTTTAAGCCTAGACTTTCAGGAATTCTGGGAGGCGGCTCACAGGCGACATATTCGAGGAACCGAAAGCGCGACGTATGCGCCGGTCGATCATGATAATTCTATCGAACCGAGGAAGCCACCATTACGATTCAATAGCCACTCGGGCCACCGATGAAGGCCAGACGCCCGGTATTGCGTCATCAATATCGACAGGTCAGAAGAGACCATACTGAAGCGAAGACTCCCGTCGAAGGGACGGGCAAACGACGCGATGCGACCCAACCGGAGGCGATTTCCCCGTTACGCCAGGCTTGATGGCCTGCCACGTCTTGGGTGATTGGCGCACCTTCAACTCCTAGGTTGGTCATCGAGTAATCTGAATCGGAGATCAACATTCGTTCGACACTCACGACCACACCAAGAATCGGGCATCCCCGCAGGGAATCGGCCGCGAGCCGAAACGAGCTTAGGGAAGCCGATGCCATCGGTCCTTATCCGTCCCCTGACCAGGTGATCATCCCGTCTAGCAGCAGGGGCGATCATTTACCCGGCTGCCGCCTGCAAGTTTAGGACTTGGGAAACAGAGATCCGACTCTTCGGAGCAATCGCGGTGAAAGGAAGCCAGCCATGCTGGTCCAGCGAATCGGCCCTAACCAGATTCTACCATTAGCCCGGCTGCCCAAGCGGTGGCGCATATCTCCAGACTGACTTTTTCAACGCCGCCAATTTAAACAGCGCGAGTTCAGCCTCGGCCGTGGTGAAGTGAAGTTATGCGGAGTGGAGCGCGCCACGTAGGTGGCGACGGTCCGCGACCCGTTCACAAACGTAAGCAGCTATCCCGGCGCCACGCCCGGCGTCATCGTGCTCGACTCTACTAACCGCCACCTCTCGTTTCCGCTGATCCTTGCGAATGGTCGCGACGTAGCTCGCGCTCTAAGCTATCGCCACCGCTTAATCTAAAGCGCATCCCCTGTTCGGTCCGACGATGCCTCAAGCTTCTCTTTCTGCGCAGCTGCGCAGCCGACAATAGACGTCGCCAGGCATCTCATGTCCGCTTCTTTTGAAAATGCCCGCGTTAACGGTGCGATCATATCAGGAGCTCCCCTCTCACGGCGTTCCTTAGATTAGACCGCGGGTTGGATCTTAAACGACAACCCGTTCAGCCTCTGAACAATCGGCTACTCCAAAAAGACGGGAGATTCTGCTCCCCGCCGGGCTCCGATACCCGACCGCGTCTGAGGTCGAAGCGATCGAATGATGGAATTCCTTCCCACCTGATGCGCGGCGCGAGATGTACGCAAACCGGGCGCGGCTTTTTGAGCCGCGCCCGGAGAGCAAACCAAAGCAAATGAACTTTCACTGAGCACATTCATGCTGCAGTGGCGCACACCACAGCGTTTGCCTCCCCGGTGCGCCCCGGAGAAGCCACGCGAAAAACTTAAGCGGTGGCGCGGGAGCGGTGCTTGCGCACAGCCACGAACAGAACGAATGCTGCACCGATCACTGCGAAGGCAACCGTGGAAGGCTCAGGCACCACGTTGACGGTGAACTGCGGGCCACTTGGACCGCCGATGTTCACGTCTTGGAAAGCCGTGTTCGCCAGGATGCTGCGGTTATCGAGGAAGATGGTGTAGGTGCCGACCGGTGCGTTCAACGCATTGATGTTGATGTTGAACAGGCCAAAGGTGCCAGCAGGCTGGTTGTTCACCTGATCGGAGGTGTAGCCGAGATCGTAGCGATTCGACATCCCAGGCGCGCCGGTGTTATTGCTGAACCGCAGAGTGCCAGAATCACCGCTGAAAGCGACTGCGTCGCTGGTGGTCGGATCATTGAAAAATGCGTTGGTATTCACACGCGGCGTCGCCACGGCGAAAAGGCCAGTGCCGTTATTGCTCTGGAAAAAGATGGTATGACCGACGGAGGTGAAGTTCGCCGTCGCCTGAAGCGTGAGGGTGAAGGTTCCGCTCTGACCGATGGTGATGCTGGTCATCCCATTAGAGGTCAACGTGGCAGATGCCATGTCCTGAGCCGAGGCCGAGTTAAAGGCAAAGAGCGGGCATGCCGCCAGCGCCGCGATGAGGAGGGTGTTCCGCAACTTGGTCACGGTGAGGTTAAGTGATGTTTTCATTTTCAAGGTCTGCTTTCTTGTTTGCGTTTTCTTCTGGGATCGACCGCTCTCTTTATCCCAACTGTCGGGGGCGGCGTTCAATTGCCGGGGATTATTGGGGGCCAACGTTTCCCTGTCACGAAAAATCTTCACTTTGTTTGAATTTTTTTCCTTCCCCGTCTGGGACCGCGTCCAGCTTCCGACCGCCCAGGCTTGGAAAATCGCCAAATCATTACGGTTTCGATATTTGAGTCGTCTCTTTCAAGCGGGGAATTGGCCGTTGAACGGCTTCCTCGGCCGCATTGAGTTTCGCGGTTGGACGCTGCTATTCTCTTCAAACGACTCGATGAATTTCGGCGCCGTAGAAGTTCCTCTGCGGTTTCGGCGTGGCCTATGGCGGGGAATGGCCTTGGCTTCCTCGTTGAATAGACGGAACGGGGGAGCACGTCTCGATCTCGCTAGATATTCCCGGAACCGAGGGCATCCCCGCGCTCAAGATGCCTCTGGGGAAAGAAAAAGGGCGGTGCCTTTCAGCACCGCCCTCTCACACTGCTTGTGACGCTTATTACATCGCCGGCAAGGTCGCACCCGCGCGCGACTTGACCAACCCGACATCTCCGCTGGTCAAGGTTCCGCTGGCGTTCACATCCACGCGGAAGTTTGTTCCACTCACGGTGTTACCGGTCTGCGATTTTGCCAGACTGACGTCCGCGCTCGACACACTTCCATTCACGTTGGCATCACCCGAAAGTAGGCCCATCGGGATGAAGACATCGCCGACTGCGCTACCCGAGTTCACATTGGTCAAGGTCACCCCGAGACGTTGCGTATCTGCCACTCCCGAGAGGTTGATCGTGACCACCGCACCGGAGACGGATTGAGTCGCGGTCCCCACCCCGTTTGTCACAGTCACACCACCGACGGTGACCGCCGCCGGGAAGGTGACGATGATGGTGTGAGCACCAGCCGGTGTGCCGGCACGCGGCTCGATTCCGACTGCACCATTAATCGCGACCAGCGGAAGGGGGATGTCAAAGGTCCCCGCCGTTCCATGCGTTTTGCGCGAGACTGCAGAGCTCGGGATTGGGCCCTGGGTGGCACAAGTGGTGGAAACCAGCGTGATGGTATCGATCCGTGATCCTGGGTTGGTTGCCGGAGCGACACTGCTATCCGCGCCCTGGCGCCATTTAAACTGTACGCTCTGGCCGACCGCTGCAGCCGGGAGGTTCACGACCGAGGTGATATACGTCGGTGCTGCGGCAGTGCCTCCGGACAACCCAGTCCAAGCCATCCGGCTCGGCAACGGGTTCGAGAAGGTCGTCGGCAGCGTGGAATTATATCCACCGCTGGCAAAACTTCCGCCCGCCGCCAGGATGTCCTGGAAAGCGCCGCCGCCGATGCTGATTTCCAAAACCAACCCGTCGAAGTTTAGCTCCGTATTGAATTGATTTCGGAAGCTCAGTCGCGAGACCGAGCTGATCATGACAGGCGCGGAGGTGACTTCCGACAATCCCACCGTGGTCGTTTCGGACAAGAACACGGCATTCGGTGCCGTGTCAGGGAACGTCGTAACCGTCCGTCCCGGCGTGCCACTGCCAGAGGAAGTGCCCACCCAGTTGGTTGGTAGAGCCGGGGCAACAACGGCGTCGAAGTTTTCAACGGGCGACGTTGTGGTGCTTCCAGTCGGGAAGGTGTAGGTCGCCGTGCCGAAATTCTCCACTCCATCCACGACTGCGAGCGAGAGCGTAACCGGCGCGCCGCAAGCGAGGTTCGGGTCGACCCGGAAGGTGAAATTGCGGAAGACCTCAGGATCGCCGGCGCAAATAACTCCGTAGTTCTGGGCCGCGGGCGGATTGGTCACGCCCCCGGTAGCCTGCAATGTCCCTTGCAGATTGACCGTGGTGCACGGCACCCCTGGGCCTCCGGTATTACGCAATCCCAGCGCCACCGTCACCGTCTCGCCTGGATCGAGGACACCGTTGCCGCCCGCGGAGACAATAGTCGCGGTGCCACCAACGATATTATTGGTGGGCGTAGTCGGGAGGCGGAAGCTGCCGATGCGCGTGCGCCAGTTAAAGCTGCCGTTGGCTGGGATATATTCCTGGGTATACCAGAACGTCGTGTCATCATTCGGATCAATCGTGAGCTGACTGTAATCGCCCCAACGGTTCAAGGTTCCCGTCTGGCTACCGCCGCCGACGAAGAGCGTCGCTTCACCTTGAGCGAGGGTATTGACCGGATCTGTCGCGAATCGACCCGCATAGCGAATGTCAGGCGTGATCGTGGCGCTTGAGGCGCTGAAGCCCATGGCAATGCTTCCATTGACGTCCATCCCGATGCTTCCCATCCAGCGCCAGGTTGTATCTGGTTGGTAGGTGCTTTCCTGGAAGACGGTCGCCGGGCCGCTGACGACGTTCCGCAATTCGAACCAACGAATTCCAGCCACAGCATTGGAGCTGACGCTAAAATTGCCGACCAGCGAGTCGCGACCGGCAAATCTCCGATAGGCGAGGCGGAACATGAGACGATCCCCGATGCCGTCGAGCCGATTCGTGGTTCCGACTTGCGGCACGCACGCGCGCGTCGTCGGGCAGAGTTCGGTGAACCCAGCTGAGGGCAGAGTGGCGAAGTTCGTGAAAGTCGTATTGGCGGGCGTCGCGAAATCCGCATGGAAATGCATAATGCGATAGGTGTTCGCGCTTGCTCCACCGGGCCAATAGAGGAACGGATTCGGCGCTCCTGCCGGGGGCAAGGTCGAACCGTCGAGATCTGCTGGCAGGAACGTCTCGTCATTACCGCCATTCGGCAAAATGCCCGGCGAAACGACGATCGCGGGCGCTCCGGTCAACATAGCCGAGCGCTGGAAGGCAAAAGCCTGGCCACCAAGATAGGCGGTGCCTGCGGAGTTAAACACATTCATCGCCATGTAATAACCGTCGGGCCAGACGCCGAGGTGAGGATAATCGTAGAAGTTGGCGCCAAACGGAGTCAGATCGAAGGCGTAGCGATGGTAGGTCCCCGTCGCATCGTTCGTAGTTGAAATAGCGATACACTCCACGTTCGGAATCGAGGTGCCGGCAAACTGACTGATCAGCCAACGCCCTGCGAGTTGGTCGTAAAGAACAACCGGATCGCCATCGCCACTGGTCTCGCAGACGCCGCCGAAACCAGCCCAAAGCGAACCCACGCTGACCGGGCCCAGGACGGAATTCCCGGTGGCTTTATCGAAGACCTGCAGACCGATGTTAACCGACTGGACGTATTGGGTCGCGCCCACCGCACCGTTCGTATCCGGCGGGGCGCAATTGCAACCCACACCCGGAAAAGGAATGCCGTCGAAATTCCGGATTGGCGATGGAATCGAAGGCGAAAGAAGCGCCAGGGCTGAGATGCGCGCATTTTGCACCACAGGATCCGGCACATCCACATGCTTGTGGGGAATCTTCGGATTCGCGTTGGCGTCTTTCTCAGATTCCTTCGCCATCACCGGCCATGGCGGTTGATCGCGCAAAGCAGGGGAAACGTCATTTTTCATCGAAGTCACAGACGTGACGCCGTTGTGTTGCGCTTGTTTGGCTGATGCGATGTCAGCGCCGCCATCTTGAGCTTGCAAGGTGGTGCCGGTAAACGCGCCAATGCCGGCGAGTGCCAGGAAAGCTCCGAAGAGACAAAGCACAGATGCCAGCATGACCCGTGGCCTGAAGAGGCCGAATAGGAGAGTAGTTGGTTTTTTCATTTGGTGTATAACTTCCGGGCATGACCTGAGTTAGGCGCCAGGGTTTTCGGTTGGGTTCTGACCGCATCCGGACAGCGGACAACGGCGGGCGGATGCTGGAACCCTGAGCTTTTTTTGTCAACGTTATTTCTGCTAACTCCATCCGGCGTGTGCGTTTGTTGCAGATGTGTCACTTCCACTCTTGAGCTGCCATATTTTCGCAGGCGTTTCGTAAAGCCGCGCTTCTCTCGCCCGCCGGCTTGGCGGACTTGACGGCAGGCCTCTCCCACGCTCCTCGTTCCCTCGCCTCTTCTATCATGAAACGCCTACTTCCATTTCTCCTCATCCTCTTGGTCGCCGGCGGGGCGGTTGTTGCTGCCACGCTCTTCTATCGCGCGCATCGGGAACCAGCCTTTGCTCCCATTCCGGGAGAGCTTTCTTCGACTCATCCAGGAGCGCAGCCGCCGCACTACCGCGGCGCACCGGATGCGCCCGTAGTGCTCGAGGAGTTCGCCGATCTGCAATGTCCGCCCTGCGCCGCGCTCTCAGTTTTACTCAAAAAAATCGCGGGGGAGAAAGGGAAGGAAGTCCGTGTTGTCTTCCGTCAGTTTCCGCTCGCGATGCACAATCATGCCATGGAAGCCGCCCGGGCTACCGAGGCCGCCGCCCGGCAGAATCGCTTCTGGGAGATGAGCGATAAACTTTACGAAAACCAGGCCACCTGGAGTAAGGAAGCGAGCGTCACGGCCACCTTCGAGCGGTATGCGAAGGAAATCGGCCTCAACCTTGAAAAGTACAACGCCGATCGGACAAACGATGCGTTGGTGAAGAGAATCGAAGCAGATCAACAGCGAGGGAAATCCCTCGGGGTCACCGCGACGCCGACCCTCTTCATCAATAACCAGCGTGTCCCACAGCAGTCCATGAACGACAAGGCCATCCTCGGCGCCATCCAGGCGATCATCGATGGTAAGCCGCCCTTCCCGAAGCCGTGACCATGAAAGCGAAAGCACGTTCTTCTTCGGCAACCAGCGCGGCCTCTCGCGTGCCGGTAATCATCTACTCCGTGACGGCGTTTCTCGCCCTGGTCGGCCTCGCTGAGACCACCTACCTCTCCGCGCTGCACCTGGCGGGAGCTCACGTCACGTGTGTCACCGCGGCAAACTGCGCCAGCGTCCTCGGCAGTGTCTACGCCTCGTTCGGCGGAATCCCGTTGGCCGCGATCGGGGCGCTCGGATATTTCACTGCCTTCAGTCTGGCCACTCTCGCGGCTTTCGGCTACGGGCTGGCAGTCCGTCTCCTTGGTCTCACCGTTGGCCTGATGTTTCTCACCACTCTCGGATTGCTCTATCTCCAGGCCTTTGTCCTGCACGCCTTTTGCGATTACTGCCTTTTTTCGGCCGCTCTCATCTTCCTTATGGCCGGGCTGCTGATTGCGGCTCCCAGCCCGCGGCGCGGCTAGCGCAGTGCGTCCTTAATCTTTCTCCGTCTCATCGGCTTCCTGCCCCAGGCGTTTAAGCGTCCAGGTCGAGAGCAATTTCGGATCGCGTCCGCGCGCATAGACGACCGCCGCCGGATCTTTCCCCGCCGCCGGCAACTGCCATTCGTAAACGAAGTTTTTGATCTCCTCGTTGCCCGCTTGCTTCGCTGTTTTTAATTCGCCCACGTCCCCGTAGCCGACGCCTTTTGCGCCCTCGCCCTCTCGCGCCACGGCGGTGATGAAGCGCAAGCGATCCTCTTTATCAAAACCCACGATGACGTGCGAAAAGCTCTCGTCCTCGATCTTCCAAATTTGCTGCCGCTTCGACTCGTCCCGCTCAAATTTTCCGAGAGCTTTCAGTCGCTCAAGCACCTCGCTCTTCGGCATCGTGAGATTCACCCCCAGGATCTCCCGTTTTGGCCCCTCCGCCGCATTTCCCATCGCCGCAAAAACGCACAGGACCAGGAACCCGCATAATCCGCTCATCAAGCTTTTCATCTTTCCTTCAATCGGATTTGCCGGACGGAACGCTTGTCTGGCCCCGCCCGATTTCCTTCCTGCAGATTTGCGCCTCCTCTTCGTTTTAGTTTGAAATAGCGAGCCGGGGAGCAGATTAGGCGTAGATGCGCTCGCGCCGAATTCTTCTCCTGCTCCTGGCAGGTGGCCTCGGCCTTTTAGACGCGCAGGGCGAGAGGACCTTGCGCCAGGAAGAAGCCGTGGCGCTCGCGCGCGCTCAAAATCCCGAGATCCTCATCGCGCGGAAGCAGCTGGAAGCGGCCCGCGGCACCGTCATCGAAGCGCGGTCCGGCTACCTCCCCTCCGTCGTCTCCACCGGCCTCCTCCGAAAACGCGAGCAACAGGAACTCTCCCGTCTGCGCCAGGAAGATTATAACGCCTCCCTTCGCGTCACCCAAAACGTCTATTCCGGTGGAGCAAACAAAGCCCGCCTCACCATCGCCCGTCTTCTGGAAGAGAAGCGCGCCCTCGAGCTCTCCGCCATCGAGCAACGCGTCGCCATGGACGTCCGCGTCGCCTATTCCGAGCTCCTCCTAAACCGCGCCAAAATCGATGTCCGCACCGAGTCGATCGACGTCATGCGCGACGAACTCCGCGTTCAGGAAGAACGCCTCCTCGCCGGCACCGTCGGCGAACTCAACGTCCGCCGGGCCGAAGTCTCCCTCGCCAACGAGCAACCGGAACTCTTCGAAGCCCAGACCCGCGTGCAGAATTCCTACCTGCGCCTGAACGAACTCTGCGGCCTCACCACCGGCTCATCGGCCGGCGCCCTCGCCTTCTCCCCGGTTGATCGACTCGAATACCGCCGGCGCCGGCCCGATCTGACCGAGTGCCTCATCCACGCCCGCAGCGCCCGCCCGGAACTGCGCGCCCGCCAGATCGATCTCGAGATCGAGGATCAACAACTCATCATCGACCGCGCCGAACTGCGTCCTCGCGTTGATGCTTTCACCGGCTACGAAGTTTACAGCGAACGCGATCCGCTCGTCGGCGAAGAGTTTAATCACGGTTACGTCATCGGTTTGAACGTGAGCTGGCACATCTTCGATGGCTTCGCCACGCGCGGTCGCCTCCAGGCCACTCGCGCCCGCCGCGCCGCGGCCGAGGCCGCGCTTCAGGCCGCGCAAACTTCCGTGGAGTCCGACGTCCGCAGCGCTTTCCTCGATCTCGAGCAAGCCGATCGCGTCATGGAATCCGAGACGCGGAACGTCGGCAACGCCAGCGAGTCGCTCGAATTGGCGCGCAGCAATCTCACCGCCGGCCTCGGCACCCAGCTCGATGTCCTGCAAGCCGCGGCCGATGTCACCCGCGTCCGGACCACGCGTTTAAGCGCCATCTATTTGCAAAACGTCGCTCTCGCTCGCCTCGCTCGCGCTTGCGCCCGCGAACCAGGCGATCTCAAGACGCGATCGGCAGCAGCGACAGAAGCCGACGCCAAAAAAGCGGCCCAGGTCTTCGATGTCGCACGGCCTCCCATTGGCTTGAACGGACGATGAAGTCGGAGCGAAGCTACAGAGGTTCGAGGCGGCGACTCGCGTTCGCCGCTTTCCTCCTTACCCTCGCCATCCTTTCGTTAGGCGATCTCTCCGCTCTCACGCTCGAAGCCGCTCTCACCCGCACCCTCGAGCGCAACCCAGCCATCCGCGCCGCCCACGCCCGTCTCGAGGAAGCCGCCGGTCGCCGCGTGGTTCTACGCGCCACCGCCCTCCCCGATGTGCGCGTCATCGTCCCCGGCGGAGTCCAGGGCGGGAAACGCGCCGGAGAGAAAAGCACCCAGCCCTTCGCCTTCGTCCGCGGGCTAATGACTCAACCCCTTTTCGACGCCGCCATCCCCGCCTCCTACCGTCGCGGCAACCTCGAGATCCTCCTCGCTCAGCAACGTCTTAACGTCGCCATCGTCGAGCAACTCCACGCCGCCCGTCTCGCCTACAACACCGCCGCCTATCACCGCTCGCTCCTCACCCTTGGCGAAGCCCAACGCGAGCGCCTCGAGAACAACGTCCGCACCCAGAACGATCGCTACCAGGTCGGGCAGGCCGATCGGCAGGCCCTCACTGTCGCGCGTTTGCTCGAGCAGGAAGTGCGTCCGCGGATGGAGGAATCCCGACGCGCGGCCAGTGGCGCACTGCTCGCACTGGCGGCCGCCATGGGTGAGAAACTGGGGCCGCAAGCATCCCTGCCCATCAGCGACGACGATCTCTCCTTTGCCGCGGTCGCCTTCGATCTTCAGGCCGAGACGGAGGCCGCTCTCCGTCGCCGGGTAGATCTCGAGCTGGCCCGCCTCCTCGTTCGCGCTGCGCGCGAAGATCAGACCATTATCGCCGCCGCCTATTACCCCGCCGTGGATGCCACTGTCTCCGGTGATTACATTCCTGTCTCCGAAATCCGGAATGGCAGCGAAGGCTCCGCGCGCCGCTCCGATGATATCGTCTCTTCCGAAGCCCGCTTCGGTCTGGCCTACACCTGGCGCGTGATTGATAACGGCAAAACCGGCGGCGCCGTCGCTCGCGCTCGAGCTGCGCGGGAGGTGAACGAACTGGTCGTCGCTCGCCTCGAAGCGGATGTCCCGCGTGGCTTGACCCGCCTGCAGAACACCTTCCGCACCTTGCAAGCGCGGCAGGACGCCCTCGGCAAAGCCACCCTTCTCGCCGAGCGCACCGTCAGCGATGTGCAGGCCAATCTCGCGCAAGGCCTCTCCTCCCAGCTCGAGTATCGCACCGCCGAAAGCAGCTTCCTCAAAACTCGGGCCGGCTTGCTCGGCGTGGCTTTTGAACAAGCACTCGCACTGGCCGAGCGCGACCGCCTCACCGGGCGCTACTTTCAGTTTTCCGACGACACCACCGCGAAGCTGCATTAGTTGCAGCGGTTGAAGCTTCCCTGGTCGAGAAACGTCATTATCGGAGCAGGCACCGGTCTGCTTCTTCTCCTCGCGTTCACCTACTACCGCTTTCTGCCCGTCGCAGAAGTGGCGATCGTGCAGCGCGGGAAAGCGATCGCGGCCGTTTACGGCACCGTCCGGATCGAGCCCATCCTCGTCGTCCCGGTCCGCGCGCAGAATGCCGGCTTTATTCGCCTGGCCGATTCCTTTGCCGTCGGGCGCGCTGCCATCGGCAAGTCGCTCGCGAAAGGCGAACTCCTGGCCACGATCGCCGACGAGACGACGGCGCGGCAGCTGAAACAAGCTCGCGCCGATCTGCAAGCTGCGCAGCAGCGCGCCGAGCTTCCGCTTCCCTCCTCGGAGCCGCTTAAGGTGGCCGATGATAATCTGAAGCGACTCGAGCAGCTCACTTCTCTTAGCAGCGTCCCCGCGATCGAAGTGGAGAAAGTGCGGAGCGAAGCCACCCGCCTGCGCGCCGCCTTTGAAGCCGAAAAAATCGAGCGCGATCGCAACCTGGAAGCGCTCGATGCCACGGCGAAGAAGCTGGAGGCGCAGATGAACAACTCCGAGATCCGCGCCCCGATCGACGGCCTCCTCACCAACATCAAAGCGATCGACGGCGAGCTTGTCTCCGAAGGGCAACGAGCTCTTCACCGCCTCCTCCCGCAAGAACTACGTGCGCGGCGAAGTGAACGAGGAGGACATCGGCGAAGTGAAGATCGGGATGCGCGCGCTCC
This sequence comes from uncultured Verrucomicrobiae bacterium, assembly GCA_963730385.1. Lineage (GTDB taxonomy): Bacteria > Verrucomicrobiota > Verrucomicrobiia > Chthoniobacterales > UBA10450 > JACCTI01. Next base: position 854,962 of record CAVSRQ010000010.1, on the reverse strand, counting down.
TGCAGGTCTACGCTTTTCGCACCCGGCAATTCAACGCCAAGGTCACCGCCATTCTGCCGGCAGCCGATCCCGAAACGCAGCGTTACACCGTCGTGCTCGACCTCGAAGATCCGCCGGAAAATCTCCTCGCCGGCATGACTGGGGAGATGAACATCATCACTGGCGAACACGAAAACGCGCTCCTCGTTCCCACCCGCGGTTTGATCGTCGATCAAGCGCTCATCGTCCGCGGCCGCATCGTGCAAGGCCGCACCGTGCAGGTCGGCTATCGCACGATCGATTACTCGGAAATCTTGAGCGGACTGGAAGAAGGCGACCACGTGATCGTTTCGGATCAGGATAAATTCCGGCCCGGCCAATTCGCGCGCCAGCGGATCGTGGAGACGCCGCCAGCTACGGCTTCACGGTGACCCCGCCGCTCTACATCGCGATCCGTTTCCTTCTCCATCGGAAGCGCGCCTTCCTCCTTAGCTTGAGCGGTGTCGTCTTCGGCGTCGCCATCTTCATCGTCTCCCAAGCGCAGACGGAAGGCTTCGCGCAGCAGTTCATTAATTCCACCCTCGGCAGCAACGGCGCGCTCGTTTTGCGCTCGCGCTTCCAGCCGCTCGGCGCCGGGCTTCCGGTCCCGCCCAAACGTTCCGCCGGGCAACAGCAGACGCAACGCCGCTATCTCGAAGGCATCACCAATCCCCGCGAGATCATGCGCATCAGTCGGCAATTTTCGAACGTCGCCGCCTGTTCACCCGTCCTCCGCGGCACCCTCAGCGCACGCTCCGGCTTCGAGAATGCCACCGTCGACCTCTTCGGGATTGAAGCCGCGCCGCATCTCCAGACCACCGATCTGAAACGCCAGCTCATCGATGGCAACTTCGAGGATTTCCGGAACGACGCCTACTCTGTGATCATGGGCGCGCGCCTCGCCCAGCAGCTCAACCTCGTGGCCGGCGATTCCGTGCAGCTCCTCTCTCCCGGCGGCGAATATTGGCGCTTCACTGTTGCCGCGCTCGCGCGCAGCGGCGTGGGCGCAGTCGATGCCTCGCGCATCTACGCGCACTCGAAAATCGCGCAGACCCTCCTGCGCCGGCCCTACACCGCTTCCATGATCATCTTCAAGCTGCGCGACCCCGACCGCGCGCCCGCGTTGGCGAAGCGCTTCGAAACGCTCTTCCAACACGACGCCCAAAGCTGGCAGGAACGCGAAGCCGGAAATCTCCAGCTCTTCACCACCCTGCGCATCTCCGCCGGCATCACCGTTTCCCTCATTATTCTGCTCGCCGGCTTCGGCATCTTTAACGTCCTCACCATGTCCGTTCTCTCGAAGGTAAAAGAGATCGCGATCCTGCGTTCGATGGGTTACCGCCGTGGCGACATCAGCGCCATCTTTCTCTGGCAGGGCGCCATGATCGCCACCGCCGGCGCGTTCCTCGGCTGCGTTTCTGGCGCGCTCTTAACGTGGGGCGTCTCGCTCATCCCGATCCGCGTGCGCGGCCTCATCGTGACCGATCACTTCCTCGTCGCCTGGAATTGGCAGCACTACTTCTGGGCCAGCGTCCTGGCCGCGCTCGCCGTCTTCATCGCCAGCTACGTTCCTGCTCGACGCGCCGCTCATCTGCCGCCCGTCGCCACCCTTCGCGGTTCCAGCGTTTAACACCCATGCGTTCCCCTTCCATCAATCACGACGTCTGCCTCACGTGCGAAGGATTGGAGCGCTACCTCGGCGAAGAGGAATCACGCGTGCACGCTTTGCGCGGCGTATCGCTTACGCTCGAGGCGGGCACGGTGCACGCGGTCGTTGGGCCTTCGGGCTGCGGGAAGAGCACGCTGCTTTACATCCTCGGGCTGCTCGATAAACCAGACGCCGGCTCGGTTCAGATCAAATCCCAGCCCGTCTCGCATCTTCCCGATGACGAGCTCTCGCGGAAACGCACCGAGATGATCGGCTTCATCTTTCAATTCCACTTCCTCCTCGAAGATTTTAATGCGCAGGAAAATGTCATGATCCCCATGCGCCGCCTCGGGGTTCTTTCCGAAGAAGCGATGCGCGCCCGCGCGGCCGAGCTGCTCGAAGCCGTCGGCCTCGGCAACAAGATCGCGCGTCCCAGCCGCCATCTTTCCGGCGGCGAGCAACAACGCGTCGCCATCGCCCGCGCGCTCGCGAATGATCCCGACGTCATCCTGGCCGATGAGCCGACCGGCAACCTCGACACCGAAAACTCGAACCGCGCTTTCAATCTCCTCCAACGCATCGTGGAGGAACGCGGGAAAGCGCTTCTGCTGGTCACGCACAATCCCCAAATCGCGGAGCTCTGCGACTGGACCCACGAAATGCAGGACGGCCTGATCGTGAATGCGCGGGAGCGCGCCTAGCAAATGAAAGAACGCGCGCAAAAGGTCTTCCTCACCGGCGCCAGCTCCGGGATTGGTCGCGCCACTGCGGTCGCATTGCTCGAGGCCGGGCACGAAGTCTGGGGCACGGCGCGCGATCCCGGTCGGGTCGGCCCGCCGCACGCCCGACTCCATCCCGTTCCACTCGACCTCAGCGATCCAATTTCCATCGCGCAGGGTTTTAACGAAGCGTTACAAAAAGCAGGCAGCTTCGATGTTCTCATCAACAACGCCGGCGGCGGTCATTTCGGCGCTGCCGCATCGCTCACGGATGAAGATTTGCAGGCGTATTTCCAGACCCTCGTCTTCGGTCACATGCAGCTTCGTCCGCCTGGCGCTCGCCGCCATGCAGGCGCGCGGCGGGTTGATCATTAACGTCACCTCGCTCGCCGCTGAGCTGCCGGTTCCATACATGGCCGCTTACAACGCCGCCAAAGCCGCCATGGCTTCCTTCACCATGACGATGCAACTCGAATTAACCGGCGGCAACGTCCGCCTGGTCGACCTGCAACCCGCAGACATCCGCACAAATTTCAACGACGCAGTCGTGCGCAATGGCCCGACCGATCCACGACTCGAAAAGATCTGGCAGGTCGTGGACAAAAACATGCAAGGCGCGCCCCCGCCGGCGTTGGTCGGCCAGCGGATCGTGCGATTAATCGCGAGCGACAATCCCCCGCCGCGCATCGTCGTGGGCGATTTTTTCCAATCCAAAATCGCGCCGCTGCTCTTCCAGTTACTCCCTCAGCGCACGCGCCTGTGGGGCCTGCGGAAATACTACGAGCTCTAATCGCGTTCGTATTTTTCGCGGAAGGCGCTCTACTCTCCGTTCCGAAAAATGGAAACCACTCCCGCTGCCCTTCCTGTCACCGACGCCGTCATCCTGATGGCAGGCGCAGGGTCGCGCCTGGGCGAAGCGGGCGGAGCGTTTGCCAAACCCTTGGTGCCGATCGCCGGCCGGCCGCTCATCACCTACTCCTTCGCGGCTCTGCACCGCGCTGGCGTGCGCCGCATCCACGCCATCATGGGCGCGCAGAGCGAACGCCTGGCCGCAGCGATCACCGCTCTTTCTGCCGGACGGGATGACCCTGAACGCGATCGAGAATCCCCTTTGGCAAAAGCAAAACGGCGTCTCCGTTCTCTGCGCCGCGGGGCAAGTCGCAGCGCCGTTCTTTCTGGCGATGGGCGATCATCTCTACGAGTTCGCGATCCTCGAAGCGCTTCTCCAAAACGGCGACCGCGCCTGCGTGAATCTCGCGATCGATCGCAAGATCGAATCCGTCTTCGACCTCGACGACGCCATGAAAGTGCAGACGGCGGGCGATCGGATCACTGCCATCGCGAAAGATCTGACCAGCTACAACGCGATCGACACCGGCATTTTCCTTTGCACAGACGAGCTCTTCGACGCACTGCGGCGCGCGCAAAACTCGACCGGCGATTGCAGCCTCGCAGATGGCATTCGCCTTCTCGCGCAGGAAGATCGGATGCGCGTGGTCGACGTGGGCGCGGCCTGGTGGCAGGACGTGGATACGCCGGAAATGCTCAGCCAGGCCGAGGCAGAATCAGCCCGCCGCTTGTGGTAGGACGGCGGCTGGTTGACGGAAAAAGGCGTTCCCGGCCAGCACAGAACTGATCCCGGCGACCGCAAATTGCAGATGCAAAATGCCCTGCGGCCAACCGAGGAGGGCGAGGAGCAGGAAGGCCAGCATCGCCATGTCGCGCTTCGTCAGTTGCACCACCCACCAGGCGAAGCCTTCGCCGAAAAATAAAACGCCGGAGCGTTTCAAGAATTCCTGGTGCCGCTGATAAAGCGCGCCGCTCAAACGCGTCACCGTCACCGCCGGCATCGCATCCGCAGAGCGGGTCCGGCGCAGGAAAACGATCCCTTCGCTCAAGACGATCAGCACCGCCGCCGCCAATCCTTCCGCGATGTAGAGCCAGCTCATCGACCACTCGCGTTGCCAGAACTTTGCCAGTCCAAACCCGAGGCAAAGCGCGAGCATCAGGTTGCCCATGAGATCGAGGAAGCTGTCGAGCCGCCGCCCGAAATCCGTCTGCATAAACTTCGCGCGCGCGATCTCGCCATCACATCCGTCGAGAATGCTGTAGAGCTGGAAAATCGCGCAGCCCACGACAAACCCTGTGTAGTTGCCGCGCAGAAAAGCGAACGCGGCCAGGATGGGCAAAATGAAAATCGCCACGCTCCACGCGCTCGGCGTCACCCGTGTCCGGACGAGCCCGCGCGAGATCAGCCGCGAGATGCGCCGGTTCAAATAGCGGGAGACCAGGCCATCCTGCGACTTTCCGTTGTGTCGAAGAAACGCCTGCTCCGCCGCCGGGATATCGCGTCGTCCTTGCAATAATCGCCACGCGGGCGCCGGGTCCCCATCGATCGCTGCCGCCAGCGCCCCCGCGTAGAAGCTCCAGCTCTCGCCGCCCGGAGTCCGCGCGACCTGCCCCAGCAATTGCGGCACGCTCTCCCGAAAGAGAAACAGCCGCGTACTGAGGACGAGATCAAATCCCTCCTCAGAGTTCAGGAACGAATCGTCGACCCACTGCAGATTGATGCCCGGCAGGACGGGCAACGGGTCCGTTCCCATGTGCGTCGGCTCCTGCCAAACTCCCACCTCGATCGGGCCTTGGCGCTTTGCGTAATCCTGCAAAGTCAGCGCCAACCGCTCCAACTGCCGCAGACCCAGCAGCTCCCAGCCGGCCGTTTCATCGGCAAGAATCAAGACCCGCCGCAACGGGCGCGCGGGAGCAATGGGTGGAAGGTGGGACATCAAAGAGCGCGACGATAAATGCGGTAGGTCTTATAGCGCTCCCCGCCAATTGCTTCCAGAAAACGATTCATCATCCGGTTATTTTCCAGGATGAGACTGCACTCCCCGTTCCAGCCGCGTTTGATCATTACGCTCTCGATCGCGCGCAGCACGAGCATCTCCGCCACGCCATGGCGCCGATATTTCGGGATCACGCCCATGGCGATGGTGCGCACGGTTTTGATCCGGCGCTTGTAGTAGAGAATCTTCGCCAGCCCCCAAGGTAATCCCCAACGCGTCAGCCGCCCGTTGGCGTGGCGGAGTGCGGCATTGATGTCGGGGACGCACAGGATGAACCCGACCGGCTTGCCGTCCACTTCCGCCAGGAGGGTGTATTCCGGGTCGACGATCGGCTTCACCTCTTTCGTCATGTAAGCGAACTCGGCCGCGGTGAAAGGCACGAAGCCCCAATTGTTTTGCCAGGCTTCATTGTAGATTTCCCGAAGGTTCGCGCTCTCTTTCTTCAGGTTCCGCAAATCCGCCGAGCGAATCTCGAAAGATTGCCGTCGCCGATTCCTGCAACGCTCCCGCCAGCTTCCGCAAACGCGTCGCCGCCTGGTCCGGCTGCCGGAGATACCAGGCGAAGAAATCCATCTCTTTCATGAACCCCGCATCACTCAGCAGAGCCTCGTAATACGGCGGATTGTAAGGCGTCAGCACCATCGGCGGATCGGTGAAGCCATCGATCAGCAGCCCACACAGATAGTTGGTCGAGTAGTCGATCGGCCCCAGCATTTCCGTCCGCCCGCGTGCGCGCAACCAATCCCCTGCCGCTCCGAAAAGCGCCTGCGCCACCGCCGCGTCATCGATGCACTCGAAGAGGCCGAAACAGCCGACGTTCGACTGGTGGAGCGCGTTGTAATTCGCATCATCGCTCGCTCCGATTCGACCCACGATCTCGCCTTCTCGCCGCGCGAGAAAAAAAGCCGCGGCGCCGTGTTCGAAGAAGGGATGCTTCGCGCGATCAAGAAACTCTTTCCGCTCGATGATAAGCGGCGGAACCCAAACCGGATCCTGCGCATAGATTCGCCAGGGAAATTTGATAAAGGCGTCACGCTCCGCGCGCGTGACCACCTCGGTGACTTCGATCTCTGGCACAGGAAGAGGTTGCTTCGCGAACTTTGCCTACAACGGCGCAACGGGATGAAACCCCGCTTCCAGCTCGCGAAAGATCGCGCGGTGGCGCTGCATCAAAACCAGGAGCAGCGCATTCAGGGCAAGCACTTCGACCCATAGATACCAGCTCGAAAGCCCCAGGAAGAGCAGCAGGAAAAGGATGATCATCCGCGGATTCGTGGCCAGCCCATTGCACCATTTCACCAGCGGCAAGCAGCGCTCCCGATAACGAGCCGCATGCTCTGCGCTCCAGCCCTCCGCAGCGGCTGCGCGCCGAAGCTGCAACAACGAGGGCGCCAGCGCTTCCTGTTGTCGTGTGTAGTTGAGATAATTCCGCAGGCCAAGCTTCCGAAAGAAATGCCGCCAGCTCACCTGCTCGTATTCCTTCGCGATGTGGGCGGAAGAATTATCGTCCAGGCTCTTCTTTCCCACCACGAACTGCAGATATGCGTTCCGGTAGTAATCGATCATCATGCTCTGCACCGCGTGACTCGCGCCCGCCGCCACCACCAACAGCCAGATCGCGGCCGAGCCGCCCTCCGCCATCGCGCGCAGACCGAGGTGCAGATAGATGCTCAGGAAAACGACGTAGTCCGCAAAGCCATCCGCGATCGCGCCCTGCAGGCTGCCGCGATTCGTCAGCCGCGCGAGCTGGCCATCGGCGTTATCGAGCGCGTTCGTCAGGACGTGCAACGCCATCCCGCAAAGGTTCAGGCGAAGATCGGGATAGAAATACAAGTGCCCCGCGCCAATCCCGAGACTCGCGCCGAGAAAAGAAACCATGCTGGGCGTGAAGCCCATCCGCGCGAAGCCTTTCGCCAGCACCAGCCCGATTGGGCGATAGAAATGCAGGTCCAGCCAGCTCTCCACCTCCCGCGCTTTCAAAGACGCCTCCAAGGCGGCGCGACGAAGAACCGGCGCGCGCCCCCATCATCGCAGTAGCACCAGCGCGCGCGACCGCGCTCAGGCTTTCACCAGAAGACCCGGCACCAGCGTCTCTTCGAGAATCTGCAGGGCCTCGTCCAGATCAGCGCGAGTGTGATTCGAGGTCACACAGGCGCGGAAGCAAATCCGATCCTGCGGCACCGCCGGATAATCCACCGGCGCCACCCAGAGACCGCGCTGCCGCAGCTCATGCCCCATGCGATACATCCGGCTCCGATCGCCCACCACCAACGGCATGATGTAAGTCGTCGAGGTGCCGGTATCGATCCCCATCTCGTTCACCCGCGCCCGGAAATAGCCGGCGTTGGCCCACAGCTTCTCCCGACGCTCCGGCTCCCGCGTGGCCACTTCGAAGCCTTTCAAAATCGCTGCGACCACCGCCGGCGGGAGCGCGCAGGAGTAGACGTAGGAGTGCGCGTAGAGACGCAGGTAATCCATCGTCTCCTGCGGTCCTGCCACGAATCCACCCAGCGCCCCAAACGCTTTCGAGAACGTGCCGTAGATGAGCGGAATGCGATCCTCCACCTGAAATTGCTCCGCCGCGCCCCGGCCATTCGCGCCGCAAGCCAGCATGGAATGCGCTTCATCGATCATCACCGTCGAGCGATGCTCCTCCGCCACGGCGAGCAATTCCTCGAGCGCAGCGAAGTCGCCATCCATCGAGTAAATTCCTTCCACGATCACAAGCGTGCGCTTCCCCTTCCGGCGGATGAGCGCGTCCTGTAACGAGGCCGCGTGGTTGTGCTCGAATCGATCAATCCGGCAGCGCGAAAGAACAGCGCCATCGCGCAGGCTGAGATGCGAGCGGTCATCCATCACCGCCACGTCGGCCTTGCGGAGCAACCCAGAGATCGTCCCGAGCGCGCCGCCGAATCCGCTATTGAAAAGAATGGCATCGTCGCGACCCAGAAAACTCGCGACCTTTTGCTCCAGCTGCCGATGCAGATCCGTCATCCCGGAAAGCGTCGGCGAGCCGCAGGCGCCTACTCCGTATTTGTGCAGAGCCTCGGAAGCCGCCTCCACCACCTCGGGGTGATTGGCCAGGCCAAGGTAGTTGTACGAACAAAAATTTAGAACCGGCTGCGCTTTCCCATCGTAATCGATCGAGGTGCGCACGTCCGCGCTGCCCAGCATGTTCGGCTCATAGAGCTCTGCCTCCCACGCCCCCGCCTGCCGCCACTCCGTAAAACCGGCCGGCGGCTTGAGAAGGTCGTCGCTCGCGCCCACGACGAAATCGCCCAGGCTGAGCTTTGCGTTAAAGCCGCCCTCAGCCTCGGGACGGGGATCGCGTCTCATGTGCACAGGGCCAAGATGCCGGGGAGAGCGCCCTAAATCAACGCCATAACTCATCCATTCGCTTCTCCCACGTCTCGTGGTTCTTTTTCGCATCCGTGATGAACGGGGAGGCCGCGATCGCCTTGATGATGAACTTGTTCACCAGCGACATCGGAAACCGCAGCGGCCGAAGCACATCCATGAAGAGCACCACCCGCAAGCCGTCCGTGTCATTCCAGACCTCGTGGTTGTAGGTGTCATCGAAGAACATGCTCCGACCCTCCTCCCAATGCGCGATCGTCTCCGCCACCCGGATCCGGCATTGCTCCTTCGGCTCCGGCACGATCAAGCCGAGGTGGTAACGCACCACGCCCTTATAAGGACCGCAATGCGCCGGGATGTGCATGCGCGGCGCGAGAATGGAAAAGAACGCCGTCTTTGCCCCCGGGACCGCACGCAGCAGCTCCGCCGTGCGCGGGCAACGCGCCGCATTCGCCGGCACATCCAGACCATAGGCGAAAAAGAAAAACGTCTTCCACTTGTCCTCCTTCGCCAGGTGCTTCTGGTCCGGCGAGATATCCTGGAAATTCGGCAAATCCTCCTGGTGAGTCAGGACCACATCGAGTTCCTCGCGGATGACGTGCCAGTTCTTCTCCAGCTCGCGCGCCCAGGGAAACTGCTCCGCGGCAAAAAACGGCTGATCCCCCACCAGCGAAGCGCGCCCGATTCCCTTCTGCACTTGCTGGAGGAGCTTCCGCCCATACTTCATCAAAAATTTTCGCGCTTGGACTTTCATATTGAAGGGATGCTTCCGTAGCGGAGCCGAGAATCTCAGTGACCGCCCGAGGTCATGGAGCTTCGCTCAGCGACTCGCGGCAGTGGCGACCCTAACGGGATTCGAACCCGTGTTACCGCCGTGAAAGGGCGGTGTCCTAGGCCTCTGGACGATAGGGTCAGGAAAGCCGGGCAATATCAGAAGCTGGCCTTCGCCTTGCAAGTTATTTACGGGAGGTTTCCTCCTCAGCACGCGCACGGAGGGCTAAAACCAACTCCGCCGTCCGCTCGGTCGCGCCTCGATGCACGGAAAGCACGCCCTCCGCGTTTGCCACCAGCCGGGCGCGCCGGTCGGGATCGCGCAGGAGCAGGGCGCATTGTTCGACCAATGCGTCCGCATCGGCAATCTGCACCGCCGCTTCCGATTGCAGGAGCGCATCCGCCAGGACGCTGAAATTCTCCATGTGCGGACCAAAGACGACTGGCTTCCCGGCCAGAATCGGTTCGGCGGGATTCTGGCCGCCCGTGGTGGTGAGGCTTTTCCCCATGAAGACCACGGTGGCCGCCGCGTACCACATCCGAAGCTCGCCGGTGGTATCGAGCAGGAGACAATCCGGCTCCTCGTCGTGCTCCGTCTCCGCCGCGCTCCGCAACCCGACCCGCAAGCCTTTTGCCTGAAGGCTGGACATGATATCGGCCGTGCGCTCCACGTGACGCGGCGCAATCAGCAAGACCAGAGTGGGGAACTCCTCGCGCAAACGCAGGAAGACATCTGCCAGAATTTCTTCCTCGCCCGGATGCGTGCTTCCGCCGAGCAGAATCGGACGCGCTTCCGCGATGCAGAACGAGCCGAGGATGCGAAGTGGCAACTGGGCTTCGCTCCCGCTTTCTGTCGGATCATATTTCACACTTCCCACCAACTCGATCACCTCGCGCGAGAGCCCCAGCGCAGCCCAGCGCTCGATATCCCGGCGCTCCGGCACGCAGATCAAATCGAGGCAACGGAAGGTAGGAGCGACGAAGCGGCGCAGCTTTAAAAAGCGCCGCTCGGAGCGGGGAGAGAGGCGCGCATTCACCAAAGCCAACGGGATGCGCTGGGCGCGAGCGCGCGCGGCCAGGTTTGGCCAGACCTCGGCTTCGACCAGGATGATTCTCTCGGGGCGGATGATGGAAAACGCCTGACGCACGATGGGCCAGAAATCGAGAGGATTGTAGAGCACCTCCATCCACTCGGGCGCGGCCCTCTCCGCTACTGCAAAGCCAGTTGTCGTGGTGGTGGTGAGAACGCAGGCAAACGATTCATCGCGCGCGCGCAGCGCTGCGGCCAGCTTGAGCGCGATTCCCACCTCGCCCACGCTGACTGCGTGGATCCAGGTGCGCCTCCGACGCGCCAGCCGCGCTCGCACTTCTTCGCTATAGAACCCGAAACGCTGTCCGAAATGGCGGCGGTAATTTCCTCGCCGCTGCATTTTGATAAGGTAGCCAGGAAGGAAGAACAGCAGCCCCAGGGGAAAGAGCAGGTTGTAAAGCAGCCGGATCATTCGAGGCGGAACCGCTTTCCGTTACTCACCGCCGCTCTCGCTCGGCGCGCTGGCTGCCACCTCGGCATCTTCCTCAGCAGCGCCAGCCGACGGCTTCCGGAGAAACAAAACCTCCGTCGCCCCATACCGTTTTGCGCGCACGACCTCCCACAGGCTCGGCAGCTCCATCTCTTCTTCCGGGCGCTTCTCCAGAATGAAAAGACCTTCCGGTTCGAGCAGATCGGCCAGTGCCTGATTCTCAATCAAGAGGCGCGTGAACTCCCCGCCATTCTTTGTCTTCTCGTAAGGCGGATCAGCAATAATGAGATCGAATTTCTCACGCCGAAGCGACGACTCGAGAAACGCGAAGACCTCCTGCTGGCGCACCGGGCCACGCAACTTCGTCCGCTTGAAGTTCTCCTCGATCGCTGCGACCGCCGCGCGATTCTCTTCCACGAAAAGCGCGGACGCGGCACCGCGGCTGAGCGCTTCGATCCCCAGAGCTCCTGTGCCCGCAAAAAGATCCAGCACGCGCATCCCTTCGATGCCGGTGTGGAGGCTCGAAAAGATAGCCGCCTTCACCCGATCCATCGTGGGCCGCACGTTGGTTTCCGGCACGCTCAAGCGTGTCCCGCCCGCCGTCCCCGCGATCACTCTCATGGTGAATCGCTCGGCGACGGAATTGGCGCCAGCGTCTCCGATGTGGGCGGCAAAATGGCCGGAGCCGCGTCTGCCGGCCGCGGGGGCTGACCTGCTGGCGTGGGCTGGATCAACTCATTCGCCTTTTTCTTCTTCGCTCGATCGCGCCGGTTCCGACCGAACAGGCTATCGATCACCCCGCCGAGATCGCGCAAGCCAGCGCCTACCACTTTGTCCATGAGATTGGATTGCGGACGGTCGACTGTGCCGGTGATCTGAAAGGAAACGGCGGTGAAGCCGGGCAACTCGATCGGCTTAAAATTCTCGCGCACCATGCTAAAGAGTTGGCGGCGCACTCGCTCGTTGATCGCGAGCTGGGATTCGAGGCGCAGGACGCCATCAAAACCGACCGTGCCGGTGGCGGATAAGCGAATGTTGGGCGAGTTCAGCAGCAGCTCGTCGATCGTCACCACGCCTGGCGTGATGCGATATTTCACGTGGGACTCTTCCAGTTTCAGCTCGGTCAATTCGTCGATTTTGAGGAGCTGGCCCAGAGCGACCAGCAGTCCGTAGCCGCGCACCCGGCCTTCGCGTAATCGAATTTCGCCCACGCCAGTGAGCGCATTCGGGTCGCCCACATTCCCGGCCGCTTCGAGACGAGCCTTCCAATTTTCCCTGCACCATCCCGGTCGGGCCCCGCGCCTCGGAGACGATGCGATCCGCGCTCAAGTCCTGGAATTTCACCATCACCTGGAAAGGCGAGTCAGCGTCGCCCGGTCGCATGGTGAAACGCCCGCTCACCGTCCCGCCCGCTGCTTTCGCCTCCAATTGGGAAAGATCGAGCTCGCGCGGATCGTAGCTGAGCGGCGTGCGTAATTGCTCGAGGAAAAAGCGGTCGCGCAGCGAGGTCTTCGCGATGCTGGCATTTCCACTCAGGGCGGTGGCGCTGCGGAAATTTGAGCGAAACCCAACCCCTTCGAATAAGGCCACGGGCTTCCCCTTTTCGTCCAGGAAACGAAAGCTGCCGTTATGCAGTTTCACGCGGCGCACCTCGGGTTTAAAGGCGGTGGAAGCGGGCCGCGTCGGTTCCGCGCCATCCGGCGTGGTGGGCATCACCGGCGGCGCGGCGTTCGCCGGCGCGCCTGGCATCACCGCTTCGGCCCGCAGCGGCGCGTTCGTGGGCAGACGCCATTTCCCATTTTCGTTTTGCTTCCACACCACCTGCGGATGGATGAGCGAGACTTCTTTGATCACCAGCCGCCCGGAGAATAACGAGGCCATCTGCACGCGCAGCCGGAACGCGTCCGCCTGCAGGAAATCGCCGCCGCCCGTCTCCTCCGCGTTCGGCATTGTGATGCCAGTCAACTTCAAACCCCACCACGGCGTGACGCTGATCCGCTGGATCTTCAGCGTCGTCCCGAGCCGATCGCTCAGCTCCTGCTCAATCCGCGCTTGTGTGCCTCGCGACTGCACATACAAGTTCACAGCCAAAAGCGCGACCACCAAAACCACGCCGATCGCGAGTGCGAGCCAGAGTGCGAGGCGGGTTACTTTTTTCACTTCGGAACGTTACGCGGCGTCAGTTTTAAGAAAAGATTAAAGGCCTCCCTCTCGCTGCCCCCTGTGAAACGCATCGCTGTTATCATGAATCCCGCGGCGCGAGGCCAGCGCGCGCATCGGCTCCGCGAACGCGTGCAAGCGATCGCGCAAGGCGCGGAGTTTCTCTTCACCGCTCGAGCGGGCGAAGCGGAAACGCTGGCGCGCACCGCCGTGGCCGATGGGTTTACCAGTATCGTGGCGGCGGGCGGCGATGGGACGGTGAACGAAGTGGTGAATGGCATCGCGGGCACGGGGGCGACGCTCGGCCTGCTCCCGCTCGGCACGATGAACGTCTACGCCGCGGAGCTGGGCCTGCCCGCGAATGATCTCGAAGCCTGCTGGCAGATCATCGCGCAAGAGCAAACGCGCCACGTCGATCTCCCGAGCGCGAACGAGAAACATTTCGTGCAACTGGCTGGCGTGGGCTTCGACGCGCAGGCCATCAAGGAAACCAGCCGCGCGCTCAAGCGCAGCTTCGGACCGCTCAGTTACATCGTCTCGGCCGCGCAAATCGCCGCCCGCCAACCGCCGCGTTTGCGGATCGAATCGGAACACGCGGTCACAGAAGAAGGCTCGTTCGTCCTCGTCGGCAACGGCCGGCTCTACGGCGGGCCGTTCCCGTTTTTCAAACAAGCGGTGATCGATGACGGCCTCTTCGACGTTCTCATTTTCAAACGGCTCAGCTACCTCGAGATCATTCGCTACATGCAGGATGTGCTCTTCAATTCCCAGATCACTGCGCCGGAGGTGGAGTATTTCCAGACCACCTCGCTCCGGGTTACGAGCGAGGGAGATGTGCCGGTCGAGATCGATGGGGAGCTGATCGGCAACTGTCCGGTGCAGTTCTCCATCCGCGCTGGCGGCTTGCGCGTTTTCGCGCCGCCGGTCTCTAAGAGGAGCGAGCGTGAGCAGCCGCAAAGTTAATTCCGAGCCGGCGTGGGGTCGGTGGGTGGCGTGGAGCGCGGCTGGACTGGTCACCGTCGCCATCGTCGTTCTTCACGTCGTGAATCTGCGGAGCGCGGGCGGGCTTTGGCGGGATGAAGCGGCCGCGGTGCAACTCGCCACCATGCCTTCGCTCGGCGCAGTCTGGTCGCATCTGGAGCACGAATCTTTTCCGCTCGGGATCACGATGTTGATCCGCGGTTGGAACGCGATCGGGTTGGGCGGAAGCGATCTCGGGCTGCGCGCACTTGGCTTGGCCATCGGTCTTCTGGTGGTCGCGGCGCTGTGGTGGAACGCCTGGCGTTTTTCGTCCGCGCCGCCTTTGCTCTCTCTGCTTTTGCTTGGCCTGAGCGCGACCGCCATTCGTTGGGGCGATTCACTTCGCGCCTACGGTTTGGGTGTTCTCTTCCTGCTTCTCACCTTGGGAATGGTCGGGCGCGTGGTCAGTTCCCCTTCGCGACGGAATGTCCTTCTCGCCATGGCAGCCGGCGTTTTGGCGGTGCAGACTCTTTATCAGAACAGCTTTCTCCTGGCTGCGTTTTGCCTCAGCGGCGCGCTGGTTGCCGCCCTTCGGCGCGAACCCAAACGCGCCTTGCTCATCCTCGCCATCGGTCTCCCCGCCGCGCTCTCCTTGCTCCCCTACCTGGGCGTGATCCGACGCGCGAACGAGTGGAACGTTGCCACCCAATTACCCATCGGCTTCCCGCGCATTTGGACGGTGCTCTCGCGCGCGCTGAGCGAGTCCGCGCCCTGGGCGCTCTGGCTTTGGGGCGTCGCCATAGCCTTGGCCATAGTCGCCGGCCTCTGGACAATCTGGCGATGCGGGCGCGAGAAGGAAGGCGCGCTGGCCGCGTTCCTTCTATGCGTGATGCTCAGCACCAGCGGCGGCTATTATCTCTTTCTCAAGCTGGCGAAGTTCCCCACGGAGGTCTGGTATTACCTGCCCTGGATGGCAGTGATCGCAGTCGCCACGGACTGCCTTATTGCTCAAGCGACGCGCTCCGCCCGACTGCGTGCAATCGCCGCGTTGCTGACCCTGGCTGGCGCAGGACTGCTCTACGCAAGCGTGCAGGAGCGGGTGCAAGTGCGGATGACGAATCTCGATCTCGTCGCCCAACACCTCAGCCAGCGCGCTGCGCCCGGCGATCTCGTGCTGGTCCATCCCTGGTTTTGCGGCGCCACCTTCCATCGCTACTACCAGGGCCGCGCGCCGTGGCAGACGATCCCGCCATCGGCCCACGATGGCTTGCAACGGCTCGATCTTTTTAAAGCGCAGCTCCAGAAAGAAGACCCGATCCAACCGGTGCTGGAAGAAGCGGAAACCGTGCTGCGAAGTGGCGGCACGATCTGGTTGGTCGGCTATTTCCTCTTCCTCGATCCGCCGCAGCCGCCGGCCCCGCTCCCGCGTCCTGGCGAAGGCCCGGAAGGTTGGCGCGGCGAGCCCTACATGCTGGCCTACGGCATGCAGACCACCTACTTCCTGCAGAAGAATGCGACCCAAGGTGCCCCGGTCGAAATCCCGGTGGAACGAAAGGTAAACCCCTTTGAAAATCTAGAGGTGCACACCGTTTCCGGTTGGCTCGATCCGTTTGGAAGCAACCTCCCCTGATCCTGTCCGTCGCCGCTGCCTGCCCACCTGCAGCGCGCCCTCTCGGTTTTCTCGAATGACAAAAAAAATCGAGTGAGATATTCTCGGAGACATGCGCCTCTCCGGCCGGAAACCCACCTCCTACGCCCGGCCCTTCTGGACGCAGCAGTATCGCTTCGCGCTTCTCGTTCTTATCGCCGCAAACGGCGTCGCCTTCATCGGTCAGCTTCTTCTGGACGCATACGATTCCGGGTTTGTCCGGACGTTTCTGGCCTTGAGCGGCGATGGGGTGCAGGACGCCTACGCGTGGCAGTTTTTGACCAGCGCCTTTCTTCACCAAGGCCCCTGGCACCTCGCGGCCAACACGGTGGTGCTTTATTTTTTCGGGCGCGATGTGGAGTGCATCGTCGGGCAGCGCCAGTTTCTCGGGCTGTATCTTCTCGGGGCGATCGGCGGCGAGATGGGGCATCTCTTTCTCATGCCATCGAGCACGATCCTGCTCGGCGCATCCGGCGGCGTGGCGGCTGTGGTGCTCGCCTACACGACGATTCTGCCGGAGCTGGAGGTCGCGGCGCCACGCCTCTTCGGGCGGCGGTGGCCCCTCAAAGCCAAACATCTCGGCTCCACATTTATCTTCGTCAGTGTGGTTTTGCTCTTAATCCAACGTGATGGCGCGGTCGCGCACAGCGCCTTTCTCGGCGGCGGCGCAGCGGGCTGGCTGTATGCCCACCTTCTTGGCTTCGGTCGGGTCTCGATTGTGCAACGCACGCTCTCGCAACGTCGGCTCACGGCCGAGCGCCACCAGAACATGGAGGTCTCGCAATTCATCACTCAGGAAGTGGATCCGTTGCTCGAGAAGGTCGCGCGTTCCGGCTTGAAGAGTCTGACCCGAAATGAGCGCCGCATCCTGGCGCTGGCAGGCGAGAAGTTAGGACGAAAAGCGTAAAGACTGCCGGGGCTGCCTGATTCTCGCGAGCTGGAAGCGGTTTCGCTCTGAGGCGAGCCGCAGTAGCTATTCCGGATGTCCGACGCCGACCGCACCTGGATCAAAGCGAAAGCTGCCAGCACGCTGCACCCGGGTCAGGTCGAGCGCACCCTCTCCGCTCTCTCCGCGCAATGGCCGCCCGACGAGGAGAGCCTCCACACGGTGGTGGAAAATTTCCCGCTCGGCGAAGCCGCCCTCCTTCACTTGCTCGCCATTTCCAGTATCGGCGCTGGTCGACTGGCGCGTGATCCGCACATCCTCCTTTGGTTGCGCCATCCCGAAGTCTCCGGTGAACGCCGCGGTCCCAATCGCATGCGCGCCGACCTGCGCCGCGCGACCAAAGAGATCCCGGCCAGCGCCGATAACTTCCGCGGCCTTCGACTTTGGAAAGGCCGCGAGATGCTCCGCATTGCTCTCCGCGAGATAGCAGGAGCGGCCGCGCTGGAGGAAACCACGGCTGAGCTTTCTCAACTGGCCGAGATCTGTGTGACGGAAGTGCTGACCTATTGGAACGCCGAATTGCGGACTCGCCTGGGCGCGCCGGAGGCAGAATTTGGTGTCCTCGCGCTCGGCAAACTGGGTGGTCGCGAGCTGAATCACAGCTCGGACATCGACGTGATATTTTTCTACAGCGCCGAGGGTCACGTCACGCCGTCGCTGAGTTACCATGAATGGTTCAGCCGGTTGGCGACGAAAATTTTCGAGACCTTCGCGAGTAAAGATCCTGCCGGCGCGCTCTTCCGAATGGATCTGCGGCTGCGTCCGGAAGGATCGACTGGCCCGCTGGTTCGTTCTCTCGCCAGCCTGGAAAATTACTACTCTGGCTTTGGCGAAACTTGGGAACGACTCGCCTTGATCAAGGCTCGCGGGATCAGCGGCAGCGACGAGCTCGCCTACGAATTCCTCCGCGAACATCAGCCTTTCATCTATCCGAAGACGGCCACGCCGGAACTCCTCGATGAGATCGCGGCGATCAAGCGCCGGATCGAGCGCGACATCGTGGGTCACGAAAACCTCGAACGAAACGTGAAGTTGGGACGCGGTGGCATTCGCGAGATCGAGTTTGTGGTCCAGGCCCTGCAACTTCTCCACGGCGCGCGGCACGCCTTTTTGCAAGAGACGAGCACGTTGAAAGCACTTCCAGCCCTGGCGGAACTGGAGCTGCTCCCGCGCGCCGAGAGTCTT
This sequence comes from uncultured Verrucomicrobiae bacterium, assembly GCA_963730385.1. Taxonomy (GTDB): domain Bacteria; phylum Verrucomicrobiota; class Verrucomicrobiia; order Chthoniobacterales; family UBA10450; genus JACCTI01. Next base: position 837,184 of record CAVSRQ010000010.1, on the reverse strand, counting down.
GATCTGGAACAAGCCTACCGCTTCCTCCGCCGCACTGAGCATCGCCTGCAAATGGAAGGCGAACAGCAAACGCACACCGTCCCAGACGAACCGGAAGCGCTCGAACGCCTGGCGCGCAGCCTGGGCTTCTCCGAGACCGCGGAGTTCCTCGCTGCTCTGCACGAACATCGTTCGCGCGTGCGCGCGGTCTTTACCCGCGTGGTGGCGGAGCGGCCGCAAGACAAGGAAACGTGGACAGGGCAGCTCAAGTTTTTCCAGGATCAAGAGAGCGCGGAGAAAGCCATCGCCGCGCTCGCGCAAGGCCGGAGCGGCACTCACGTCGCAGCGCGCACGAAACAGATCTTCCAAAAACTGCGCCCGATGCTGCTGGAGGAGCTAAAGCGCCGGGTCGATCCCGATGCCACCCTCACGCAGTTCGTCCGCTTCGTGGAGGCCTACGGCATGCGCAGCCTGCTCTTCGAGTTGCTGGTCGCGAACCCGCGTTTGCTGGAGTTGCTCTTAAAAGCTTTCTCCGCCAGTCGCTACGCCAGCGATCTCCTCATTCGTCGTCCGCAACTCCTCGAAGAGGTGACGGGTCTGGGCGTGCTCGATCGCAGCGTAAGCGTGGAGCGGCACCTCGCCGCGCTGCGTCTCAGTGGCGCAACCGCGGAGAAACTCGACCCGATCCGCGCTTACCGGCAGATGCAATCTCTCCGTATCCTCCTGCGCGATGTCCTGGGCGTGATCGACCTCGCCACTCTGCAACGCGAGCATTCCGCGCTCGCCGAAGCTTGTCTTATTTTCGTCCACGGACTGCTCGCGCCCGCGGGCGATCTCACCATTATCGGGCTGGGAAAATTCGGCGGACGCGATCTGAGTTACGGAGCGGATCTGGATGTTCTTTTCATCGGCGAAAACACCCGCGCCGCTCGCGAGATTCTGGTCGAGATGGGAAGGTCGACCGCCGAGGGCTCGATCGCCATGCTCGATGCCCGCCTCCGCCCGGATGGCGAGAAAGGTCCGCTCACCTGCTCGCTTGCGACCTACACCGCCTACTACGAAACCCGCGCGCAGCTATGGGAAACGCAGGCGCTGACGCGAGCCCGGCCCATCTGTGGTCCTGAAGGTGAAGCCTTTCTTGAGCTCGCCCGAGCCGCCTGGAAAAAAGCCGGCGAACGTCCCGACCTCTTCACCCAGATCGATACGATGCGGGAGCGAATTCTGCACGAGCGAGGCACGGGCGCGGAAATCCTGGATCTGAAGACGGGACTGGGCGGCATCATTGAAGCAGAGTTCCTGGTGCAGGGTCTGCAAATGCGCACCCAAACGTGGAGCGCCCAATTTTCCTTTGCGGTGGAAGCCTTGCGCCAACGGGGTGTTTTCACAGGCGCGGACGCGACGGCGTTGCAGAGTAGCTACGATCTGCTGCGGCGGTGCGAAGCGGTCCTGCGGCGCTGGGAAAATAAATCTGTCTCAGCCCTTCCCTCCGACGAAGCGGAGCAAACGAAGTTGGCGCTCCGGATGGGTGCAAAAGATTTGGCCGCGTTCGGCGAGCAATACCGCGCCGCGCGCGAGCGAGTGCACCTCACCTACGCGCGCTACTTTCGCGACGATCGCGGATAGAAAACCTGCGACCGCCTATCTCGATCCTGAGAGAAACAGGATCGCCTGTTGCAGAAGATAGAGGCTGACGAAAATGCCCACGCCCACAATGAGCGCCAGTGCACCCAGCACCCCGAAGACGAAAATCCAATCACTCGCGCCGGCTTTCCGGATCGCTCCGCCAGCTGCCAGATGTTGCTTCAGCAACGCGTGATTCCGCGCGTTGGACTTAAACCAAAAAGAGAAGGCGTCCCCAATCCCAGGGACAATGCCGATGATCTCGTTGAGCAAAATGTTCACCGCCATGCGCGCGAGAATGATTTTCGGCAAGCCAGCTTTTGCCGCATGGATCAATGCGAAAGCGGATACGATCGCCGCGCCTGTATCCCCCACGCCGGGCAATAGACCGAGGAGCGGATCAAGCCCGAAGCGGAACTTCGTCCCCGGCACACGAATGAGATCGTCCATCAAAAGCGCGATCCAACGAAAGAGCGGCTCACTCGGCCGAGCGTCTTTCGTTTCCGGAGGCAGCACCTCCCACTCATCGGGTTTCGTTTTCACGAAGGGCTTCGACCCGATTGTCGCCGTCGAAAACCAGTGATCGAAAATCGGAAATTCCTTAGCCCGGAATCTCTTTCAGCATCTGCGTGTTCGTCGGGAATTTCTTGATGAACATGAGCAGACGTTCGATCGCTTCGCCCGGCTTATGCCCAGCGAGACCACGGCGGATGAGATTGATTTTTTCCAACTCCCAAGGCTGCAGCAGCAGTTCTTCGCGCCGGGTTCCGGAGAGAAAAATATCCACCGCTGGATAGATGCGCTGGTCGCTGATCTTCCGATCAAGCACCAACTCCATGTTTCCAGTTCCCTTGAACTCCTGAAAGATCAGTTCATCCATCCGGCTTCCGGTTTCGATCAAGGCCGTGGCCACGATCGTGAGCGAACCAGCCTCCTCCGTGTTCCGCGCCGCCGCGAAAATCTTGCGCGGAATCTCCATCGCGCGGGCGTCGATACCGCCGCTCATGGTGCGGCCGCCGCCACCAGTCGCGTTATTAAAAGCGCGCGCCGTGCGGGTAATCGAATCGAGAAGAATAAAGACGTGCTTGCCGGCTTCCACCATGCGTTTCGCCCGCTCGATCGCGAGCTGCGCAATGCGGGTGTGGCTCTTGATGTCGCTATCGTTCGAGCTGGCCATGATCTCGGCTCCCGGGCAGGAGCGGCGGAAATCGGTTACCTCTTCGGGACGCTCATCGACCAGGAGGATGATCAATTTCATCTCCGGATGATTCTTCGTCACCGCATCCGCGATGTGATGCAGAAGCGTCGTCTTCCCCGTGCGAGGCGGCGCCACAATCAAACCGCGCTGACCCATGCCGAGCGGCGTCATCATGTCCATCACTCGGGTGGTAAAACGATCGGGGACCGTCTCGAGGTTGATCCGCTTCTCGGGATTGATCGTGGTCAACTCTTCGAACGGCACCAAACCCTGATACTTGGTCGGCTCGTCATCGTTGATCTTGTTCAAGCGCATGAGCTGCGGGCCGCGATTCCCGCGACGCGTCTCACCTTGAATCCACATCCCGTCGCGGAGAGCAAAACGCCGGACGATTTCTGGCGTGACGAAGATATCCTGCGGGGTCTGGACGAAATTGCGTTTCGGATCGCGCAGGAAGCCAAAGCCTTTCCCCGAGATCTCGATGATGCCTTCGCCAAACTCCAACTCGCGCATCTGATCGCCATTCTGCGAATCGTGCTGCGGCCCGCGCTCGCGGTCATCGCGGAAAGAACGTTCTTCTTGCGGATGCTGGGCATGTTCTGCCCGTGGCTCCTGCTGGCGCTGCTCGGGGTTTTCCGTCTGGCCAAAGGTCTCCGGTGCCCGCCCACTGTCGTTCGTTTGCGCAGCGGCAGCAGCGGCGGCTCTTTCATCTGCGGCGTAGCCGGAAGCGCGCTCCATTTCCTGGCGCTCCACGCTGTTTTCTGGAGGACGCGCATCGCGGTTCTCGCCCGAGGAAGGCCGACGCCCGCCACGACCGCGAGGCGCTCGACGGGAAGGGCGGCGACGACGTGCCGGGGCGGCAGTCGCTTCCGCAGGGGAATGATTATGGGATTCTTCGCTCATATTGAAAACACCGCTCAGCCGACCGGCACACGCCTCGCGTGTCTGCTCCGGAACGCTTTCTTACGCTGGCAATCTGGCCAGCAACTCGTCGGAAATATCTAGATTGGAGTAGACGTTCTGCACGTCATCATCGTCTTCGAGGCTCTCGCACAACCGCAACACCTGGAGCGCGGTCGCCTCATCGACGACAGGAACTGTCGTATCGGGGATGAAAGTAAACTTCTGCCCACTGGGCGTGACACCCGCGTGTTTGAGCGCTTCAGCTGCTGCGTAGAGCTGATCGTGGGAAGTGGTGATAACATACTGTTCCTCCTCCGTTGTCAACTCCTCGGCCCCAGCTTCCAGCGCCAATTCCAACAGGCGATCCTCCTTGATCGCCTCGCGCGGCACCGTCACCTGCCCCTTTTTGTGGAACATGTAAGAAACGCTTCCGCTTGTCCCAAGGTTGCCGTCATTTTTGCTGAAGATTCGACGAAGCTCAGCCGCTGTGCGGTTCTTGTTATCCGTGGCGGCGTCTACGATCACGGCGACTCCGCCCGGCGCATATCCTTCGTAGACGATCTCGTCGTAGTGCGTGGCTTCTGCGCCTTCCCCAGTGCCGCGTTTGATCGCCCGCTCGATATTATCGTTAGGCATACTCTGGCCGCGCGCGGAGAGGATGGCGCTGCGCAGGCGCACGTTTCCATTAGGGTCGCCGCCGCCCAGCTTCGCGGCGATGGTGATCTCCTTGGCGAGTTTACTGAAAAGCGCTCCCCGTTTCACATCGAGGGCACCTTTCGCGCGTTTTACTTTGGACCACTTACTGTGTCCGGCCATGGGCTTGTCTTGGTTAAGGAACTCGTTCGGAAGCCTGAGTTCGCGAGGAATTCGGAGCTGAAGAAGATCAGGAAGAGAAACGCTTCCGGAGCGGCAAACGAACGTGAGAATTCAAACGCAGCGTCGCTGGATTGTCAACGAAGGCGCTTGCCGGCCAAGGAGAATGTGCCTGGCCGGTGAAGCCTTCCCGTCCATTTCCACTTGTTCGGACCCGGCGCACTGACACGTTCTCGCCGGCGCCCAACCCCTACGCCGCGACCGCGTTGCCCGCACGCTTGCGCGCGTTGGCGTCGAGGATGCGCTTGCGCAAACGAAGCGATTTCGGCGTCACCTCCACATACTCGTCCGAGCCGATGTATTCGATGGCGCGCTCGAGCGTCATCTTCAGCGGTGCTTCCAACTGAATTCCCTTCCCGTCGCCCTGACTCCGCATGTTGGTCAAGTTCTTCGCCTTGCAAGGATTGACCGGGAGATCTTCTGGACGCGCATTCTCGCCAATGATCATGCCCGCATAAATCTCTTCCTGTGGTCCAATGAAGAGCTTGCCACGTGCCTGAATGTTGTTGAGCGAGTAAGCCTTGCTGGTGCCGGCTTCCATCGACACCATGACGCCGCGATTCCGGCCTTCCATCTCACCTTTAAATGGTGCGTATTCCCGGAAAAGATGGCTCATGATGCCCTCGCCTCGCGTGAGGTTAACCAGATCGCTTTCGAAGCCGATCAAGCCGCGGGTAGGGATAATCGCTTCCACCGAAACCCGCGTGGTGTGGTGATCCATCGAAACCACTTCACCTTTGCGCGCGGCGATCGATTGCAAAACGTCGCCCAATTTGTCGCTCGGCACTTCCACATAAAGATTCTCGATCGGCTCGAGGAGGCTGCCGTTGTCCTCTCGCTTGAAGATCACCTCAGGGCGAGAAACCATGACCTCGTAGCCCTCGCGCCGCATTTGCTCGACGAGAATCGCGATCTGCATTTCGCCGCGGGCATTGATCTCGAACGCGCCCGCCGCATCCGTGTCGTTAACCTGCAAGGAAACGTTGCCGCGCGTCTCGCGAACAAGCCGCTCGCGCACGTGGCGAGCGGTCACGAACTTGCCTTCGCGACCCGCGAAAGGTGAATCGTTGACCAAAATGCGCATGCGAATCGTCGGCGGATCGATGTCCACGAACTGTAGCGGGGTGCGCTCCTCGCGATCGGTTAAGGTCTCGCCAATAAAGACTTCTTCGAAGCCGGTGAGGCCAACGATTTCTCCAGCGCTGGCGTGTTTCGCCTCCACCTGGCCCATGCCGGAGAAAGTAAACAGCGCCGTCACATTAGCGCGCTCGCGGCGGCCATCGCGATGGATGCAGACGATGGAGTCGCCCACGGCTACACGCCCACTTACGATCCGGCCCAAAGCGATGCGACCGAGATAATCGCTGTAGTCCAGGTTCGAAACGAGCATCTGCAGGTAGGGCTCGTTCGAGATCGTCGGCGGCGGCACGTATTTAATAATGGCCTCGAAAAGCGGCGTCATGTCCTCGCTGTTTTCATGCACCTCGCGCATGGCAAAGCCGTTCTTCGCGCTCGCGTAGACGATGGGGAAATCAAGTTGCTCATCGTTCGCCTTCAGCTCGACGAAGAGGTCGAAAATCATATCCAGCACCTTGTGCGGCCGGGCGTTTTCGCGATCGACCTTATTGATCACGACAATGGGTTTGACCTTGCTCTCCAGCGCCTTGCGCAAGACGAAGCGAGTCTGCGCTTGCGGTCCATCATGCGCATCCACCACCAGCAGAACGCCATCCACCATCTTCATGATCCGCTCCACCTCACCACCGAAGTCGGCGTGTCCGGGTGTGTCGACGATGTTCACGCGATAGCCGTTCCACTGGAAGGCGGCGTTCTTGGCTCGAATGGTGATTCCTTTTTCCCGCTCCAGATCCATCGAATCCATCATTCGCTCTTCCACCTTTTGGTTGGAGCGAAAGGTTCCTGATTGGCGGAGGAGTTGATCGACCAGGGTGGTCTTCCCGTGATCGACGTGGGCAATAATGGCAATGTTACGAATCTTATCCATGGGGCGTTCCTCGAAAACGCCGCCGCAGAGATGCGGCCGGCAGCAGGTGAGGAGCGCGGAATATGGTGGCAGGGACGGGAGCCGTCAACCAACGCCTGCCGCATCCACCCCAGAAAACGAAAGCAGCTTCACCCTTTCGGATGAAGCTGCTCCGTGATTTCTACTGTCTAGTTTGGCCTAGGGAGTCGTGCTGCCGCTGTTGGCTTTCACCGCACTGACGTCCACCCCGTTGACCGTGCCGTTGGCATTCACGTCCGTGCGGAAGTTGGTGCCCGTGGCCGTGCTACCAGACTGCTGTTTCGTGAGACCCACGTCCGCAGCGCTGACGGCGCGATTATTATTCACGTCGCCGACGAGGAAGCCGATCGGGACCACCGCGTTTGAGACGGTGCCACCGCTCGTTGCGAGCGTTAGAACCTGCTTATCAGACACGTTGGTCAGATTCACCAGCATCTGATTTCCGTTGTAAGTCACGCTGCTAACAGCGCCTGTGGCTGCCGACGGGTTATTCGCCACCACGGTCGCGGTCGCGCCCGTTGGATCGGTCGTGTAATCGAACACGATCGTATGCGAACCGGCCACACCGCTGTTGCCGATGCGATCTTCCACTCCATAGGAGCCGGTCAGCGGCAACGGAATGTCGAAGGTGCCCGCGGAGCCATGCGTCTTCCGTGAGGAAACCGTAGGAGCCGGAGCGCAAGGCGCCGAGCCGCTGCCATTTCCGATGAGGCCGGAAACCTGCACAGAATAAGCAGCGCCTGCGACCTGATTGGCGTTGGTCTCTTCCACCACCACGACCAGGGTCGAGTTCGCCGGGACGTTCACGGAGAACGTGTTCACGGTGTTCGGGCTGCCACCTGGGTCGCCAAGATAGTTCGTGCAGATAGCGCCGGTGTTACCCACCGTCGGCGGAGTGTAGCTATTCAGATACGCCACCGGCAGAATGTTAGCTGCCGCACCACCACCAGTCGCCGTCGTTGTGATCGTAGCACAAGCCGCCCCCGGACCGTTCGGGAAGGTGAGAACATCATAACGACGATTTCCTGTTCCGAAACTTCCTGGGCAAGGTTTCGCCGTGCCGCAAACACTGCCGACCGCATTACGACCCATCCGGCCTTCTTGCACTGGATCACTCGCGTCGAGGGAACCATTGATCGTCACGCTCGGAGCTGCGCAGCTGGCGATGGTGAAGGGGAAGGTGTTCGAGCCGCCGCCGACGTAGTTCACCGTCACATTGAATGTGACCGGTGTTCCGCAAGCGAAGCTTGGCGATGTGCTAACCTGGAACGGAACGGTGTTCGCCGCCGTGGCGTTCTCGTTCACATTCGGGTAGGGCGAGTTTGGCTGCGTCACCGTCACCCCTGGAGTCGTGCTCGAGAGCGTCGCGGAAACTCCGGAGGCCAAAGCGCAACCGTTGTTCAGAAGCGTCACATTCAGATTATTGCACTCGTTCGGCTCAATGACGCCGTTGCCGTTACCACCCGTCACCGCCACGGAAGTGGACTGGAGCAAGAAGGTTGGGGCGCCGCTGAGGCACTGGTTCAAGGTCGCCGTGCCACCGTCGGTGATCGTGACATTGAAAGGACCGATCGGCGTGCAAAGATGCGCCGGATCGCTGATCGTGACCTGGTAATTTCCCGGAGCCAGCTTCTGTGTGAACGTGCCGTTCGCTTTCGAAGTCGCGGAGAATCCAGTGGAAGGGCCGCCCGTGACCTGCACGAGAGCGTCGCGGAGGGGTACCCCGGTATCGCAAGCCGTGATCGTTCCGCTAAGCGTTCCTTGAGCCGGAGCCGTGGTGCCAGCGAATTTGAAAGCACCGACGCGCGTCCGCCAGAGGAATGCACCCGAGGGATTATAATACTGGTTCGTGTAGTAGAAGGTCGCGTCGTCGACTGGGTCGAGCGTCATCGCCGTGTAATCGCCCCAGCGATTTGCCGTGCCAATCTGAGAGCCGGAACCGGCAAACATCAAGGCTTCGCCCTGCGCCAAAGTGTTTGGCGGATCGGTGGCCAGACGGCCAGAGTAAGAGAGCGATGGGAACACGCTCGTGCTCGAGGTGCTGTAACCGACTGCGAGGTTTCCCGCGTTGTCTACCGAAGTGCTTCCCATCCAGCGCTCCGTGCTGTCTGGTGAATAGGTCGCTTGATCCAGGACAGACCACGCGCCCGTAGGGCTGGTCTTCTGCAGGATATAGTGGCGAGTCGCAGCGCGATACTCAGCCACAGTCGGAGCGAGACCCGGCGCAGGGATGATGCCGCCGTTTACCGTGTGGCAGGTGGTCAGAAGTTCCGTTCCATTCCGGTTCAGATATTGCAAACGAAGCATCAACCGATCGCCAATGCTGTCCAGATAATCGGCCGCCGCAGCTGGAGGCGGCTGCTCGATGTCCGCGCGACCATTGGGGCTACGGGAATCAAAGGCTGCCACCATCAGCGGGCTTTCTGGGCGCTCAGTGAAGGTCGAATTTGCTGGAACAGCAAAGTCCGCATGGAAATCGAACAGTCGAAGCGCATCCACCGTGTCGAAGGCGTCATCAAGGTAAACCGAGAAGACGTTCGGAGCGCCAGCGGGAGGAGGAATGATGCCATTGAAGTCCGAAGGGATCATACCGGAAGACGAGTCGCTCAGGTTCGGGCCTGCATTGAAGTAGATGTAGGAGGCCGAAGGGTCGCCCACCAGCATCTTGGCCCGATCAAAGGCGAAGACGCCGAAGCCATTGTAGGCAGCACCGTTCGTGAACTGACGATCGGTGAAATAGTAGCCGTCCGGCCAGGTGCCGATTTTACCATAATCGGGGAATTCATTTCCTGGAGTGATGAAGTCGTAAACCCAGTACGCGCCGGTCGGATCGCCCGTTTTGGAAACGGCCATCGGCTGGTGATAAGGAGGAGTGGTGGAGCTGGCGAACGCGAACTGCGTGATCAGCCAGCGATCCGCGAGGCGATCGTAAAGGACGAGCGCATCGCCATTGTCAGTATTGGCCGGAACACCACCGAGTGGCGCGAACAAAGAACTGAGCCGAAATGCAGGGCCGCGAGGCACACCGTTTTTGTCGAAAACACGAACGCCGCCGCCGTTGACAGCCTGGACGTAATCGTTTGGTCCCACCGCACCCACCGTGTCGGGCGGTGCAGAGCCGTTCACACCGATACCTTCGAAGGTCAGGGTCGGCGAGGGAATATTAATTTTGAAGCGCCCATCCGTCCCGAAGGAGGACTGGAGGGCACCGTCTTTTTGAACAGGAGCATCTGCTCTTTCATTGCGAACAAATTGGACGTTCAGCGAGTTAATCTCTTTCGCTTTCTGCTTCGCTTCCTGGTCGATCAGAGTTTCCATACCCGCCAATTCGCGGACAGGTTTGGTTTCGCCGAAGCCGACAGCGTGGCCCACGACGGGCACATTGCTGGCTAGTTGACCGAGTTTCGGAGCGGTCTTGCCGCCAGTCGTTCGGGCCGTCTGCGCTTGCCCGGGCTGCATAAATAATGCAATCCCAAGCGCCGCAGCGGCGGTGTAGGTAAAGGTGTTTCTTTGACGTCTAGTCATCATTGTCTCCAGGTATTTGCAGCGAGTTGCCGCGGTTTCTTAATGCCCAAATTGCCGGGGGCTAATCCGACTTATTCCGCATCCTATTAGATTGACGCAAAAACGGGTCAATCACCATTTTCCGAAATTTGCGATTACATTTTCGACACCTCGATATAAGCCTTTTCGGCCAGAGGGAGTTAGCTCGATGAAGAGTCGTTGCCTAGATGCGGTTGAGCAACGACTCAGTCGCAAGGATCGCTGCCAGCGGAGCAATGCTGGAAACGGAAGGAGCTGTCACTCGTAACCCGAACGCCTGGCACCAATCGCAGATGCACTGCATACGCGTCTGATCCACGGGCCTAAAACTGGTGGAGCAGCGCGGGCAATTTACCTGCAGAGCGCAAGAATAGATGGTCACCCGCGAATGATCACCAGTTCTACCGTGACCGTGTCGAGAGTAGCGTGGTCGTTCAGTTGTTATGACGCGTATTATCCCACCGGAGTCCGAGCTGTTTTCCGCCGCCGCACGTAGACTCAGCGGCATTCCGTCCCAAGCCGCTTGGAACACCGAGAACTGGTGGGAGCCTCCGCGCCGCCACCGCTGGCGATTCGCGGGCGCCGGCTCCGGACAGAGATAAAGAAACGGCCGCGCCCGTTGCCAGGCGCGGCCGTTCACTTAACCAAGCTGATTTTGTCTTATGGGAGAGGCTGGGCGACCGCCTCCTGGACGTTGATGAAGCCGTAGCCGTCCAGCGGAGAATAGCCCTTCCCGATCTTGTTCGTGATCGTGCCGGAAAGCTGCATTCCGTTGCTATCCGTCCCAGTAAAGGTCGCGCCACCAGGCACGACCACCCCGGAAGGGATCGCCACCGTCGCGCCCAAGAGATCGCCCGAATTGCCAAAACCCGTCGTCGCTGTGGTAGTGCTTTGGGTGCGTTGTTCATCGCGATCAGCACCGAAAGTGAAGCCACGACCGCCGCTCAGCGAACCCGTCGCAAAGGTAAGATCCAACTGCAGGAACTGGCCCACCACAGCCGGCGTGGGCGCCGGCATGGAGTAGGCGCTCATGATGTTCGCAGCCGTGATTCCGCCCAGGGTATTCCCGACCGTGAAGCTGAATCCGGAGGTCGTCGCGGTCGTCCGCGCCCGGGTATCCCAGACCAGGCCGGGCACAGGACCCAGCTCCGACCCGCCGGTGGTATTACCGGTGGAGACGTTGATCGACAGATTATTCACTGACCCTGGACCAACATACGTGATCGCGAACGAATTCAGATCGTCGGTCGAGACGTTGCGTCCATCCGAGTAGTTCAGGTTACCGTTCGAACCACGGGCGGTAATGGTGAGCTTGCCCCCGGTGCTGGTGCGGGTCGAGCCGCTCGAATAAAGCGGATCGAGATCATGCGGGAATCCGCTCCGCTGCAAGATCGTGCGCATCTGCGGTTGGGTAACGGACCCAGACCCGCCGTTAGCCTGCAACACCAAAGCCGCGATCCCGGCGGCGTGAGGGGCCGCTGCGCTCGTGCCATAGAAGTTCGGAAATGCGTCAGTATCCGCAGCGCTATCGCTTCCGAAGAAGGTGTTATTCGCTCCATCCTGAGCGGCCACGTCGGGCTTTTGCCGGATGACCGGTTGGGCGAGGCGATTCCCGGCTGGATCGAAGTAGATGTAGCTCGGTCCCGGCGAGGTGAAGTCCTCTGGGATGTAAGCGCGGAATGGGCTGTAAGCAGCCGCGCTGATCGCTCCCGGCTCATGATTATGTCCGAAGCTGATCGGCGTCTGGTAATCGAAATACTCGACCGGCCCAGCAACCGAGGTCAGGACGTAGCGCACCTTGGTCGCGGGCACCGGAGCGGTCGGGACCGTGGCGCGAGCGATGACAAATTGCAGCTGTGGTCGGGCGGTGCTGTTGAAAGGCACCGAACCGATTTCGATGGGCTGGTTGCTCAAGAAATTCTTGGCCGAGAGCGAACCAAAGAATGCTCCGTTGGTCTGGAAAAAGAGGAGGTTGAAATCCGTCGTAATACGCTGAACACCGTTAGCGACGTTCGCCACGATATCGAAAGGCCCGTTGGTGGTGGCGTCGAAGGAATAGACCCGCACCGTGTAATCGCCGGAGATACTGGCGAAGAAGAACACTTCCTCGTCCGTCCCGGTATCCTGGCGGAGGAGAACAGCGCCGTTCGGATCCACGATCTCGACTACGGCATCAAATGGGTTGGTCGGTGGCGGCGGATTCGCCGTGACTCCGACGCGATACTGCGTCCCAGCGGTCAAACCGGGCAACACAAACGTCACCGGCACGGTCGTGCTGGTGGAAGTGCCAGAGCTCATGAAAAACGGAGCGCCGAACGATGGCGGATCCACATCATATGGATCATCCCATTGAAACGAGATGCTCGGAACAGTGGCGCTCACACCCTGGCTGACGGTCTGGGCGATGTCCTGGCCGCCGTCGCTGCGGAAGTTATGGAAACCGCCAGCGTAGAGTGCGGGGTCGACCCCGGTGAAGTTGAGGTTCGTGCCCGCGGTGGCCGCCGCCAGATTATCCGCCGGAACGTTGCGATAATCGGAGAAATAGCCGTTGGCGGCTGGGCGATTACCTGCGGAGGAGAAATAGGAAACGCCAGCAGCAGCGACTTCATTCACGGCGCGACCGACGAGGCTGGTCCCGAACATTGGTGAGTCCGAGTAGAATAGGTCGTCCACGATCACATCGGCGTTGAATCCGGGCACGCGGTGCGATCCGCTTGGAAAACCGGCCAGCGAGCGAATATTATCCGCGAAGGAAACCTGACCAGCGGAAGCGGTGGCGAAGCCGAGTTTCGCTTTCGGCGCCATATCATGAATGAGCTGCATCATGGCCCGGCCCTCGTCCGTCCCGGTAAGAGGATCATCCAAGACGACCACCGGCTCGTTGTTACCGAAAGGATTCGTCGTTCCTGGCAGATCGCCGGAGGTCACATCGGCCGGCGCCCGAGTGACGGCGGAGGCGTTTTTATCATAGCTGTCTGACATGGCACCGACGGTGATCCCTTGACCCGTCTGCGTCACCTGGTCGACTCGATGCTGCACCACCCCTTGGGAGGTGACCGCCCCGACCTCGAGAATCGGCTTGATCGCGAGCGCGATCGACTTGATCCGCTTGTCGCCCGCGAGCGCGGCGACGTCATCCAAATTGACCCAGGCTTCGATCACGCCGCTGCGATAGCTCATGTCCACGGCCGTGATGCTGGCTGATTTTGGCAGGACGGATTCGGGCCGGAATTCGCCCTTCTCGGTCCGCGGGAGGAGATGGACGTAAACCTTGATCTGCCCGGCACTATTCGAGAAGGAGAGGTCGCGGTAGCTTTGCGCCTGCTCTGCAAGCCTGGCGTCCACGGGCAGGCGTTTGCTGCGCGAGTTTTGTTGCTGCTGCAGCGCGACTCTCTCGCGCACCAGCACATCGAGACCGCTGCCGAGATTACCCGGCACGCTCCCAGCCGAGGCGCTCAGCGCCAGGAGAATAGCACCAGCGGCACTGAGGGCCGATGCGCGAAAAACAGAGGTGGTAAACTTCATAATTTTTATCAGGTTCGTCTTGGAGAATTGTTATGTATTTAGGAATTGCGGAGGCGACGGCGCGCCGCGAGGAAAACGCCCAGGCCGGATAATCCCACTAACGCCAGCGTCCCGGGCTCGGGAATTGAGGAAGTCGCGGCACCCGTGAGGAAGATGCTGTAAGGGCCAGTCTCACCCGAGGTGGCCTGACGCACGCCGGTCACCGGTCCCAGCGCGCCCGCTCGTGGGCCGCGCAGATCAGTCGAGAAAAGGGCATCAGCGAAAAGGTTCTGGTTACCGGCATTGATTGGCTCCGCCCCGGAAAGGGAAATTCCGATAATGTAAGTCCCGATCTGAAGCGTCCCGAAAGGGTTACCCGATGGAAGGGTCGACTGGAGACTCATTCCTCCTGCCGCGTCATCGTTCAAGTAGATCGGGCTGCCGTTCTGCGTGAACAAATAGAGCATCGTATCCAGCGAACTTCCGCCGACCGTAGAGGCCGAGAAGGTCATCGGATTGGTGATGTTGATATAAAAAAAGTCGCCGTCGAGGCCGTTCAAGATGCTCCCCATGATCGTGTTCAAGCCCTGCCCGGAAGAGGTTCCTGTGGGCTGAGCCGATCCGAGGTTGGCGCCGGAGTCCCCTACTTCGACATAAGTCTGCGCCTGCAACGCACCCGCGGCGAGCAGGGAGAGGGCGAAAACGGGCAGGGCGCGGGAAACACGAGATAAATCAATCATAAGACGTTTTAGCAACTAGTAGGTTCAGGTTCTGGGCGGGAGAGAAAGCTCTCCGAGGAAAACGGACGGCTAGAATGTTCGGCGACACGAAAACGGTCAATGAGAAATAAAACCCGCATTTGTAATTCCTTTCCCCGCTTGGTTTTACGATCGAAAATTCTTTCGCTATAACAAAAAAAAGGCGGCAGGCCGTTTCCAGCCTGCCGCCTTTCCGCAGCCTTTACGCGCGGCGATTTTACCTACGGCAACGGTGCGTTCACCGCCGCTTCGGCGTTCACGAAGCCGAAGCCGTCCAGCTGCGAGAAACCAGCGCCCAGCCGGTTCTGAAGCGTCCCACTGAAGGTCGAGCCATCGGCAAGCGTCCCGCTAAAGCGCATTCCCTCAGGGGTCACCGTTCCGTCCGGGATTAAGACTCCACCACCGAAGAGGTCGGCATTGTAATGCGCGAGGGCGGCGCCACCAGCAGTCGCCACGTTCGGGCCGCGCTCGAGACCACGTCCGATCGTGAACCGGAAGACGTCGCCGCCGTTGAACTCGTTGTTCAAGAAGGTCAGCGTCAACGTGCGGCCGTTACCTGCAGGAGCGGGCAGCGGAGCTGGGGATGTGAGCACCGGCACAGCCACATCGGCGGGCGTAAGACCTGTGCTGGCGCCTTGGGTGAAGGCAAACCCACCTGTCCCAGTGAGCGCGAAGTAGAGGCCCGGCGTGATGTTCGAGAAGTAATTGTTATTAATGTCCACGCCATTCTGGCCGCTCGTGACTCCGCCGCCTTCAGCCGCGAGTCCGCTTGGATTAAAGACGAGGCTCGTGACATTGCTTGGCCCGATGTAGGAAACCGAGAACGAGTTTGGATCGTTCCGACCGCGGCTTTGCGTGGCCGTGTTATCGCTTCGAATCGTGACCGTAACCTTGCCGCCGTTGCTGGAGCGGGCGACGCCTACAGCCTGATAGGGATCGAGGTCGTGCGGGAAGGTGGTGCGTTGCAGGATGGAGCGCATCTGCAGAGGCGTCACCGTGCCAGTTCCACCCTTCGCTTGCAGCACCAGGGCGGCGACAGCAGCGGCATGCGGCGCCGCAGCGCTTGTCCCGTAGAACTGCCCGTTGCCCGTATCGATATCGTTGGCCGAATCACCGGCCGACCAGGTGCTGTTCGATCCATTGGCCGCCGCGAGGCGGGGTTGGAGGCGCACTTCAGGAGTCGGCAGCAGGTTTTGGTTCCGATCGAAGAAGATCAAGGCCGGGCCGCCAGAGGTGAAATTCTGCGGCACGTTTGGCTTGAAGACATCGTAAGCCGCCACGCCATTACAACCCGCGGCGATCGAGTGTCCCTTCGTGACCGCGGAGTTGTAATCAAAATATTCCGCCGGCGCATTGTTGGCATTGCTGTTCGCATCGGTGCCACAGCGAATTCGCGTCGCTGGCCGCGGAGCGGTCGGCGTGCTGGAGCGTGCGATGACGAACTGCACCTGTGTTTGCCCGGTCGGACGGACGAGCGTGCCGAGCTCGACCGGTCGATTGTTCGCGAGGTTGTTACTTGTGAGTCCTGTGGTGCTGACATACGCGCCAGTGTCCGCGCGGAAGATGAGCAGGTTAAAATCCGAGGTCAGCAGCGGAGTGCCGTTCGCAGTATTCACCACCAGATTGAAGTTGCCCGCCGTCGCACCAAACTGGCGCACGGTGACCGTGTAGTTACCCGTCGCTGGGGGGAAGAAACGTGACCACCTCGTCTGTGCCCGTGTCCTGGTCCACGATCACCGTTCCATTCGAATCGGTGATGGAGACAATGCCGTCGAAATCGCCACTGGTGGCAGTCTCTTGAATCACGTAACGCGTGCCAGCATTCAATGTCGGGAGATCGCTAAAGACCACCGGAGTCGCCCCGCCCACGCCCATGTTCGAGTAGATCGGCGGCTGGGCCAGAACCGGGTCCGAGGTGTCGTAGGGATCATCCCACTGCAACTCGGCGGAGGCGGTGGCGTTGATGTTCCAGAGGCAGGCCACGTCCTGGCCGTTCGGGTTAAAATTATGGAAACCGCCCTGATACAGATTGGTCGGGACACCGGTCAAATCGATGTTCGTTCCCACCAGCGCGGCGTTGGTCGCCGCGGTCGTGCCGTTACCGTTCGGCACCATGCGCAGATTGGAATTGTAAACGCTTACGCCATACGAATTCGCCGCGGAAGAGAAGTAGGAAACGCCCACCGCCGCCACGTCATCCACGCCGTTCGCGACCACACCGCCATCGGCAAAGACTGGCTCGCCGCCGTAGCTCACGTCATCCACGATCACATCCGCTTTGAAATCCGGCAGCGTGTTCGGGACACTCGGGGAAAAGTCCGCTCAACGCGCGGATGTTATTGGCAAACCCAACCTCGCCAGTAAACGCGGTCGCGAAGCCGATCTTCGCTTTTGGCGCCATTTTATAGACGATCTCCGTCATGCCGCGGCCTTCGTCGCTATTCGCTCCCACCGTATCTTCGAGGACCACGACCGGGGTCGTGTTCACCGGATTATTCGCCGCGCCTGGTTGATCGAAATTGGCCACGTTGGTCGCCAGGTTCGGATTCGTCGCCGTATTCGCAGCGCGGCGGTTAAAGCTATCCGACAGCACGCCGACCGTGATTCCAGTTCCGTCGAAATTTACCGGCGCAGCTGGGTTGTAGAATTGGTTGATCTTGTCCACCCGATGCTGGGTCACGCCTTGGAGAAACTTCGTTCCCACCATGGCGAAGTCAGGAGTCGGAGGCGTGATCTTGCCGTTCTTGCCTGCCGTGGCGCCTTTGCTTTGCTGGGCGCCACCGTTGGTCTGTGGCTTTAAGCCCAGGAAAACCGCGCGCACGCCGGGCGTCTGCGACAGCGCCGCAGCGTCTTCCACAGCGATCCAGCCTTCGATGATTCCGACGTTGCGATACTTCGCATCCACCGACGTGACTTCGAAGGATTTGAACTTCTGCGGGAGCGTCTTCTGCAACTCTTCGACCGAAACTTTCCCAGTCAGGGTGATGTCGATCAAGAACCGGCCGTCCTCGGCTTTGATGGCAGCTTCCGCATAAAGCGCCGCCGCCTCCGTCGTGTAGCCGTCGAACAGATTCCCTTTGTCGAAAGCGCCCGACCGAACGGCGAGATCGCTCTCGACCAATTTATCGAGGCCATACCCGAGATTCTCCGGCACCGGCTTCGCCCAGAGTGAACTGGCGAAAGTGACCACAGCGGCGCAGAGCACAGCAGGAATCGCATGCCCGCAGCGCGTAAAGCAAAATGAGGAACTGGTAAATTTCATAGTGAAGTGATGGTTGGTTTGAACAGTCTGAAAGGGTAAGAGGTCGGGGAATTAAGCGTTACGAGCCTTGCGCCGCTTCCGCAGGACGAAGCCGATCGCGCCCGCACCCGCCAGCAAAAGACCGACGGTGGTTGGCTCCGGCACCGCGCTCAGGTTGATGCGATATGCGCCCATCTCGGCGAAGGAAGCGAGACCGTTGAAATCAGCGAGCGTGCTCGGGTTGATCCCGGCCGCAGGACCGCGCACAGAGGTAGAGTTCCCCCCAGTGAAGGCAGCGAAGAGCAATTGGCCGTTCGAGTTGACCGGCTCGTTCCCCGAGAGACTAATCCCGATGAAATATGTCCCCGGCGCGAGCGACATCGTGAAAGAGGAATTCGCAGGAAGCGTGGACTGAAACGACGCGCCGCTCGCATCATCGTTCGTGTAGATGGCCATGCCCGAGCTGTTGAAGAGGAACAGCGCGGTATCGAGCGTGGATCCGCCCACCGTCGTCGCCGAGAACAGCATCGGTGCCGAAAGCGTGATTTGGAATAGATCCGCATCCATGGCCGAGCTGATCGTGCCGAAGATTGAGACCGTCGAAGCACCCACGTTCAGACCGGAGGCTTGGGCAGTCCCGAGAGTCTGACCGGCATCCCCCGATTCCGTATAAGTTTGAGCTTGGAGAGTCGCGCTCGTGAGCGCGAACGTTCCGAGAATGGCGAGGAGAGAGAGTGATTGTTTCATGAAGTGAGAGGACGACGGGGGACGCTAAGTGTTGATGGAAAGCTGATTAAGGACGCGGGCTAACAAGCAGAATTTCGAGCCCTTCTTATTTGGTCCGGATTCAGCGCGAGCGGACCGAGAGTGTTGAACGAGCGTTCACTCGTCAATGTTTTTAAATAAGTCGACGAACTTTTCTTCGGCCTCGTCTCAGCGCCGCTGGGAAGAACGAACTCTTCGCCAAACCAGACAAAGGCCCAGACTCGCGCAAAGGAGCAGCGCGCTCCCCGGTTCCGGAACGGGACTCGCGTGCACCAGCCCGCTGTAAAAACCGATCAGCCCATTCGGGTTCAATAAGAAGCCGTGCGCCTCTCCGCCGAACAGGCCCACCCCCACGATTTGGCCCTGCTCATTGATGTCGCGCGCCTCGGTCAGCGTCCAGCCGCTCGCTGGAGCCAGGAACATATTCAAGTCCACCATCCCGCTCGCCGCGGTGTAGAGAAATGCTCGCGGCGTGGAGTTATCGCTCAGAAACGAATAGCCCACCACCGCGCCGAAATCATTGATCCCCTGGCCGAAGCTGGACAACCCGCCCAGCGTCCCCAGATCCAGCAGCGGCCCACCGTTCGGTCCGCTCAGGAAAGCGTGCTGCCCGATCGTTCCTGTCTCAGAACGCCCCGTTACCTGTCCGAAATTATTGATCGCGAGACCGAAACTGAACCGCCCTCCCAGCGTGCCCAAGTCGCGCAACGGCCCGCCATTGGGCGCGCTGATGTAGGCGTGATTGAATCCGCTCGCCGTGCTCGAGTATCCCGCCACCTGGCCGGCATTATTGATCGCGAAGGCGAAGCTATTTGTCCCGCCCGGCAGCGTCCCCAGACTCACCAAGGCGCCCCCGTTGTTTCCGCTAATGAAAGCGCGCGTCGCGCTGTTCCCCGCCAGTTGCGAATAGCCGACCACCCGCCCGGCGTCGTTCACGCCATACGCGTAGCTGTTCGTCCCGCCCAACGTTCCCAGATCTCGCAGCGCCCCGCCATTGCCGTAGCTGAGGAAGGCGTGGAACGCCCCGGTGCCGGCTAATTGCGACACGCCCGCCACCCGACCGCTGGCATTGATCGCATACCCGTAGCTGTCCGTGCCCCCAAGCGTCCCAAGGCCCTGCGCCACCTGCCCCGGCCCCACCAGGAAAGGATGCTGCGCCACATCTTCCGGCAGATAGGAATACCCCGTGATCTGACCGCTCGCGTTCAAGGCCGTCGCCGTGCTCGCGCTCCCGCCGAACGTCCCCAAATCGAAAATCGCGTGCCCGCTCTGCGCCTGCAGCGGCGGCGTCAGCCAAAGCAATCCGCTCAGGCTTAACGCGAAGAAAATGGCACGAGCTCTGGTCACAGCGGGCCGACTCTAGGCCATTCGCCGTCCGCTGGCGAGCGCGTCTCCACCCTCCTCGGCACCCCGGCCAAAACACGCTTGTCATCAGAGGGGCTCACGCTAAGCTTCCGCTCCCCAAA
Source organism: uncultured Verrucomicrobiae bacterium (assembly GCA_963730385.1). Lineage (GTDB taxonomy): Bacteria > Verrucomicrobiota > Verrucomicrobiia > Chthoniobacterales > UBA10450 > JACCTI01. The sequence continues at coordinate 817,311 of CAVSRQ010000010.1, read as the reverse complement.
CGGGAAAACCGCATGTCTTTGGCCAGCCTACTCTCTGCCGAACAGATCATTCCGGAGATGAAGGCCACCGAGCGCTGGCCTGCCATCGTCGAGCTGATCGATCTCCTCGTTAGCCAGAATAAAATAAAGGCCGAAGATCGCGAAAGCATCCTCGCTTCCCTCAAGCAACGTGAGGAAACGATGAGCACCGGGATCGGCTTCGGCATCGCCATCCCGCACGCTTCCTCCGATCGGATCGAAGAAGTGGTCGCGTCTTTTGGCCGCTCTTCCGGTGGGATAGAATTCGACGCGCTCGACAATGCGCCGGTCAAGTTTGTGGTCCTTTTCGTCGTCCCGAAAAACCAATTCCAGACCCACCTCCGCACCCTCGCCTCGATCGCGAAATTCCTGAACGACCGCGCCACGCGCGAGAGTCTGGCCAGCGCTGGTTCCGCTGAGGAAATCCTCGCGATCTTCCGCGACCGCCCCCAGAAGTAGGCGGTGGAAACTTTTCAGGCGCAGCTCGCGCAAACTTTAGCCGCCACCCTCGCGGCGGCCGGTCTCCCTCCAGCCGGCGAGATCACGCAGGCGACGGATCCGCGTTTCGGCGATTACCAAACCAACGCCGCCCTCATCCTCGCCAAGCAGCGCAGGCGAAAACCCACGCGCCCTCGCGCAGAAAATATGTGACCTATGGGCCCCATCCGACCTATGTGAGGTCCCCGAGATCGCCGGCGCCGGCTTCATTAATTTCAAGCTCAAGCCCGAGGCCCTCGCGCGACAAACCGCCCAGCTCCTCACCGACGACCGCCTCGGTGTCGCGCGCACCGACACGCCCAAACGCATCGTGATCGACTTCGGCTCGCCGAACGTCGCCAAGCCGATGCACATCGGCCATATCCGCAGCACCGTCCTCGGCGATGCCCTCGGCCGCATCGCCACCTTCCTCGGCCACGACGTCATCCGCGATAACCACATCGGCGACTGGGGCACCCAATTCGGCATGGTCGTGTGGGGCTGGAAAAACCTCCTCGATCGCCCCGCCCTCGAGCGCGATCCCATCGCCGAGCTCGTCCGCGTTTACAAAGAAACCAACGCCCGCGGCGTAGCCGATCCCGCCATCCGCGAGCAATGCAAAGAAGAGCTGGTCAAGCTCCAGGCTGGCGATCCCGAGAACTTCGCCATCTGGCAGGAGTGCGTGAATCTTTCGTTAGGCGAGTTCGCGCGCACCTACGGTCTCCTCGACATCCACTACGACATCCAGCGCGGCGAAAGTTTCTATAACGATCGCCTCCCCGGCATCGTCGAGCGCCTGCAGAAAGCAGGCATCGCGGAGGAAAGCGAAGGCGCCATCGTCGTCTTCTTCCCGGACATCCCTGAGCTGGCCGACAAGCCCTGCCTCATCCGCAAAAGCGACGGCGGCTACAACTACGCCACCACCGATATCGCCACTGTCGACTATCGCATCCAGGACCTGAAAGCCGACACCGTTTGGTGCGTCGTCGGCGCGCCGCAGATTCTTCATTTCAAACAAATCTTCGCCATCGCTGCGCGCGAAGGTTTCACCGCCGATTTCCGCCACGTCACCTTTGGCAGCATCCTCGGCGAAGACCGCAAGCTCATGAAAACTCGCTCCGGCGAGAACGTCTCCCTCCAGGACGTCCTCGACGAAGCGATCGCCCGCGCGCGCAAGATCATCGAGGAGAAGAATCCCGAGATGCCCGAGGCCGAAAAAGCCGAGACCGCGCGCATCATCGGCATCGGCGCGGTCAAATACGCCGATCTCTCCCAGTTCCGGATGACCGACTACATCTTCTCCTGGGACCGCATGCTCTCCTTCCAGGGCAACACCGCGCCCTACCTGCAAAACGCCTACGTCCGCATCCAATCCATCTTCCGCAAAGCGGCCGAAGACTTCAGCGCTCCGGAGAAAATCGTGCTCGCGGAGGACGCGGAGAAAAGTCTCGCCAAACGCCTCTGCCAGTTTGCCGAGATCGTCCCTACGGTCTTGAACGACTTCCGCCCGAACGTCCTCGCGAATTACCTCTTCGAATTGGCCAACAGCTTCCACGCCTTCTACGAAGCCTGCCCGGTCCTCAAATCCGAGGAGCCCGCGCGCAGCTCCCGCCTCGCCTTGTGCCAGATCACCGCGCGCACCTTGCAGCGCGGCCTGGAGTTACTTGGCATCGGCGTGCCAGGACGAATGTAACTGGGGCGCCATTCCGCGTCTCGGAAACGAGACGTTACGGTGTTTTGGAAATCCGCCCGAGCGGAGGCGTCGCGATTTGTTGCCGCTCTTTGAGCGCGGCTTTAATCATTTCGTACTGCCCGACGCGTTCCTCTGCTTTCTCGCCTTTAGCGAAGGTCGCGTATTGATGGCCGCCAGCCGCCAGCATCGAATTGGTGGCGACGCGGTAGCGACGCTTCGGATCAAGCGCGGACTCGCCGACCGTGACGCTGAGCACACGTTGACCGGGCGCCGCTTTGGAATCATAACGAAACGCCAGGCCGCTGACCTGGATCATCCCGCCGACCTTCCTTTTCGGATCGTCTGTGTAGGCGTTCTCAATCGCTTGCTCGAGAATCTCGCGGATTTGCGCGCCCGTTAGAATCATCGTGACAACCTTGGACTCGTGCGGAACCAAATTGCGCAGGTCCGCGGCGGTGATCGTCCCGGGTGGAAGCGCGATGCCGTAGCCGACACCAGGGAGAAAGGCGACGTCGCTCCCCGTTCCTTCGCGCACCAGATCGGCAAAGAGTGAGTCGGCCGGGGATTCCTCGTCGCGCTTCCGCGACTCTGCGCCTCCGATGGTTTGCGCTCGCACAATCGGTTGGGTCGCCTCGGCGATTGGCTCTTTCAACTTCGTTTGCAAAGGTGCCTGGATCTCCGCGATTAAGGTCGCGATCTCGTCATCAGCCGGGATCTGCTCGTGATCGAGCAGGATCAGTTCGCTCTTATGCTGGGAAATCTTCCCTCCGGAAATTGTCAGCTCGATCCGCCCGAGATCGGACCCGTGCGCGCCAGCCTGGACGATAAGCGTCTCGCCTTCCTTGATCGCTGGCTGCACCCGATTGTGACTGTGGCCGCCAATGATCACGTCAATCCCGGGGACACGTTGAGCGAGCTTGATATCAGCCCCGAGCCCATAGTGTGTGAGCGCGATCACGATCTCCGCGCCTTCCTTCCGCATCCTGTCGACGAACTCCGCTGCGATGGGCGGAATATCGCGAAACTCCAGCTCCGCGACGTTTTTCTTCGCGGTCGTGAGAGGAGTGTTTGCATAGGCCAGCCCGAGAATGCCCACCTTCACCCCGTCCAGCTCGCGAATGAGATAGGGTTTCGCGAACAGTTCGCCGCTTTTCCGATCGCGCACGTTCGCTGCCAGAACCGGGAAGCGCGCCTGAGCCATAAGTTTCCGCAATCCCGCCGCCGTGAAGTCCGGCTCGTGATTGCCGATGGTCATCGCATCATACCTAAGCGCGTTCATCAGCTGAATCACCGCTGCGCCCTTCGTCTCATCGGCGATCATCGTGTCGCCGATCGCATCGCCCGCATCCAAAAGAAGGACGTTGGGGCCGGCGCTCGCGCGCACCTGTTTGATCGCAGTCGCGAGGCGATCCATCCCTCCGATGGTTTTACCCTCCAGCTCGCCTTCCCAACCGCGCCACCCTTCGATGTGGCCGTGGATATCGTTCGTGTGCAGGATGGTGATCATTTTTTTCTCACCGGCTCCCAGCGCACTCGCGCTCAGAAAGATGCCGAGCGCGACCGCGAGATGCCGCCAGCCGGCGGTCATATCCCGCTCTTGATGTAGCTCCAGCCGGCCGCCTGTTTGCGCACCACTTCGGCCACCCCGGAATCGGTCGTGGTCGCGAACGGGACGAGCTGTTCCTTCGTCACTTCCTTTTTCTTCATCGTGTTCTCGCAAGCGGCGAAAACCACTCCAGCCCCGCTCATTTTCTGCATCCGCTCGGTCAGCTTATTATCTTTCGCGATCAGCATCCCAAGGCCCTTGCTATGGGCCACCACCACCACCTCTGTGCTCTCGCCGAGCGATTTGCGCGCGTTCTCCACGTTGTTCAAAACGCCGGTCCACTGCTCGCTTCCCTCCATCGTCACTTCAAAGACGATGCGGTGCGGTTTTGCGGCGGTTTCAGGTTGGGCATTCATGGTGGTGAGCGCGAGCGAGCAAAGAGCCGCGGCGATTAGTGTTTTTGTTCGATTGTTCATGGAATTTTTTCTGGTGATGGCCGGCCAGCGGTTCTCACCGCGCCTGGCCGGACGCGGCGCTGCGGATAGCAAGGATGCCAGCAAGTCCGAGGATCAGGCCGGAGGCGAGGAAAGCGTAGTCGTAAACGGAAACGCCCAGCCGTTCCACGACGTGATGCAGATGGAGAATGTGATGGTCGATCAACCCCTCAAAGAAATTGAAGAGCCCCCAGCCGAGAAGCAATGCCCCGACCAACGCCTTGCCCGAGAGGAGCGTATCGGCGCGCTTCACCGCTTTCCAGAGCAGGAACAGCCCGAGCGCGACCATCGTCCAGGTAAGGGTGTGAAACATGCCATCCCAAAACATGTTGATCTCGACGTTGGCGACCGAAGTCTTCGGAAGCCGGCCCGTGACCATGCTGTGAAACTGCAGGAGCTGGTGAAAGAGGATGCCATCGACAAATCCTCCCATGCCGATGCCGAGAAATACTCCGGCGCGAACGAGTGCACTGACGCTGCGGTTATTCGTTTCCATCTTCAGGCTGGTTTGGCTTTTTGCTCGCGGGATGAACACTGATGACCGCGGGCACGAGCACAGCCGCGGCCAGTAAGATTGGGAAAGGCGCCACCACCGCAGCGAAGGTCGGCCAGAAGCGATCGTCGAAGATTCCGGCTCGGAGCTGCGCTCCAAGCTCGGTGTCGCACACCGTGCAGGCCAGACGGCCGAGATCGGCTAACTCTTTCATGCCGGAGAATGTCTTCGCGCTTGCTGATGAGCCTCGGCCGGGTCGTTCGTGGGCCGAAAATCGCCCCGCAAAAGACGCAGCGCGGTGCGCTCCTCATCGATCTCCGACGTGGTGCGCACGCCCGCCTTGCGAAAGAACGGCACCGGCGGGCACCAACCTTGCAGCGCATGCTGGAGGAGAAACGCCGACACCACCGCCGGAAGCGCAAACCATTTCCGGTCGACGAAAGTGCCGAGCGCCAGCCCGACCAACGCCAGACTGGCCGCATTCGTTTCCAGCAGGCGCTCGATATCCCATTCCCGGTCCAGCTCTTCCAGCCGCCGCGCGATTGCCGCCGGCTGGGCCGAGCGATAACTCCGGAGACGGGCCGCGGTCGCGCGGCGGATTTCCTCATTCACGCCGTCTGGCGAGCTGCTTTCCACCCGCGTGCTCGTGGCTGGCAGCACCGCTTCAAATTTCCGCATCGTTTCCATGTTTTTTCTCTTCAAACAGCGCAAGACATTGCGGGGCCTCGTCATTCGGCCACCCGGCCGCGACACGAATTCCCCCACCACCAAGCAATCGCCAACCCGTGAAAGGTTGGTTTTAAAAAAATGCTCGAAGCCCTCGGTTTGGAGATGTGGCCGGGCAGGCTACCTTGGCGGTCGCCGTTCTCCTGCAATTTTCTGCACGCGTTCCGCGGCTCCCGGCCGATTGGCTGTGCTACTTTCTTTCTCCTGTGAATCCTGAACATCCGCGCATCCCGACCTCGACCTACCGGCTCCAATTTAACCGCCAGTTCACCTTCCAGCAGGCGCGGGCCATCGTGCCCTATCTGCATGAGCTCGGGATTGGCGATTGCTACGCCTCGCCTTATTTCCAGGCGCGGGCGGAGAGCCTGCACGGCTACGATATTACCGATCACAACAAGCTGAACACCGCGATCGGCACGCGCGAGGATTACGATGCCTTCGTAGCCGAGCTGCAGGCGCGCGGGATGGGCCAGGTGCTCGACTTCGTCCCAAACCACATGGGGATCGGCGAGCCGCTCAACAAGTGGTGGATGGACGTGCTCGAGAACGGCCCCAGCTCTGTTTACGCGCCGTATTTCGATATCGATTGGCACCCGCTCAAGTCCGATCTCGACGGCAAGGTTCTCCTCCCGATTTTGGGCGATCAATACGGGCGCGTCCTGGAGCGGGGCGAATTAAAGGTCAGCTACGCAGACGGCGCCTTTTCGCTCCGCTATTTCGATCATGAGTTTCCGATCGCGCCCGGGACGTACCGGCATGTTCTGGAGATTGCGCTCGGGTTGCTCGCGCCGCATCAGGACGAGGATTTTTATCCGGAATTCCAAAGCATCATCACTGCGCTGGAGAATCTGCCGCGGCGGAGCGAGACCGATCCCGAGCGCGTCGCTCTCCGTGCGCGCGAGAAGGAGATCGTTAAACGTCGCCTCGACCGTCGCTGCACGGAAGCGCCCCAAGTGCGGGACGCGATCGAGAAGGCCCTCGTCCAGATTAACGGCACCGCCGGTGATGCGCGCAGCTTCGACCCGCTCGACGAGCTTCTGAACGATCAGGCGTATCGCCTCGCCTTCTGGCGCGTGGCCGCGGAGGAAATCAATTACCGCCGCTTCTTCGATATCAACGATCTCGCCGCCATCCGGATGGAGCTGCCGGAGGTCTTCGATGCCACGCACGAACTCCTGCTTGAACTCGTCGGCTCGCGCGCGGTGACCGGTCTGCGGATCGATCACCCGGATGGGCTCTACCTCCCACGCGAATATTTTGCCAAGCTTCAGCAACGCAGTGCGGAGGCCATCGGAGTGCCGTTGCCCGCCGATCAATGCGCCATCTATCTGGTGGTGGAGAAGATTCTCTCCGGCCACGAGATGTTGCCGAACGATTGGCCGGTCCACGGCACGACCGGCTACGAATTTGGCCGACTGGTCACCAGCGTGCTGGCGGATCGGTCGAACGAGGACGCGATCACGAAATCTTATCGCCGCTTCATCGGCCACAGCATCCACTTTGGCCATCTTGTTTATGCCAAGAAGCGCCTCGTCATGCGCCTCTCGCTCGCGAACGACGTCAACGTCCTCGGCAGCATGCTCGATCGTCTCTCGGAGAAGAACCGCTGGTTCCGCGATTTCACCCTCGAAGCGCTGGAGCGCGCGGTCAGTGAGACGATCGCCTGCTTCCCGGTTTACCGCACTTACTCGACACCCGACGCACCGATCAGCGACGCCGATCGCGCGGTGGTGGAGCGCGCCATGGCCGAGGCGAAACGCCGCAACCCGGCGATCGAAGAATCCGTCTTTAATTTCCTGCGCGATATTCTCCTCCTTCGCTTCCCGGAGAATCTCGATGACGAAGCCCGCGCCGCGCATGCGCACTTCGTTTTGAAATTCCAGCAATCCACCGGCCCGATCATGGCGAAGGGTCTCGAAGACACCGCCTTCTATATCTACAACCGGCTGGCCGCGCTGAACGAAGTGGGCGGCGAGCCGCAGCAGTTCGGGATTACGCCCGAAGATTTCCACGCGCACAATCAGGCCGTGCAGAGCGCCTGGCCCTCCACGCTTCTCGCCACCTCCACTCACGATACCAAACGGAGCGAAGATACCCGCGCGCGCATGGTGGCGATCTCCGAGTTGCCGCACCTTTGGCAGAAGACGCTCGGCCGCTGGCGCACGATCAATCGCCGCGCCAAAAGCCAGATCAACGAAAGCGAAGCGCCGGACGCGAACGAAGAGTATCTCCTTTACCAAACCCTGCTCGGCACCTGGCCCGTCGATGCCGCCGGTGTTCCGCTGCCGACCGCGAGCGAGGAATACATCGCGCGGATCCAGGAATACATGACGAAGGCGCTCAAGGAAGCCAAGGTCAACACCAGTTGGATCCAGCCGAACGAACCGTGGGACACTGCCACGCGCGAGTTTGTGGCGAAGATTCTTACCCCGGGCTCGAAGAACAAATTCGTCCCTGCCTTCGTCTCCCTTGCGGAAGAGATTGCCCGCCTTGGGATGGTCAACTCCCTCGCGCAGGTCCTGCTCAAATGCACCGTCCCGGGCGTACCGGATATTTACCAGGGGAACGAGATCTGGGATTTCAGCCTGGTCGATCCCGATAACCGGCGCCCGGTCGATTACGAGCAACGCCGTGAAATGCTGGCTGGCTTGAAAGACGTCGCGCCCGCCGAGCTGCTGCAAAATTGGCCCGATGGCCGCATCAAACTTTTCCTCACCCATCGTCTCCTCCACTTCCGCCGCGAGCATGCCGATCTCTTCCGCGCTGGAAGCTATACGCCGCTTCGCGTCACGGGCGCGCATGCGGAATCCTGCGTCGCCTTCGCGCGTGAGAGTGGCGACCAATGGATCATCGTCCTCGCTCCGCGCCTGACCGCGCGGGTCGGCTTCCCGCCGATCGGCGAGCTTTGGGGCGACACCGCGGTGGAGCTCCCGGCGGCTGCAATCGCAGGTGGCGCTACGGAACTCTTCACCGGCCGGGCGCTGAAGGCCGATGGCCGTTCCCTGCGTTTAGCGGAAGCGATGGAGTCGCTGCCGTTCGCGCTTTACACCACTTCGTAGGAGCTGCTTTTGCGGGCCTTGGCGTCAACCCACCCTCGGCAAATGAGCGGATAGCGCGGCGTTATCCCGCGTTCACACCACCCCCCTCCGTCATCCTGAGCCGCGGAGACGGCCGAAGGATCTCTCCGAGGCACTGTGGAGGTTCTCAGATCCAAATACCGTAGACTTGCAGCCACAGCCCTCTGCATAAAGAGCGTCTTGGGTAACGGAGAGATCCCTCGGCCGTGCTGCGCCGGCTCGGGATGACACGCCGCGCGTAGCGCACACGTTCGCCGCCAGTTTCTTCACGACGAACGGGCCGAGGGCAGCGCCGTGAAGATCAAGCCAGCGAACAGGCTTTCTTTGCCATAAATTGGCGACATGAAGCCAGTCATCCCCAACAGCCACCCGGGCGATATGTTTAACTTGGGAGGCGACCTACCCGTCCGACGCCTCGGCTTTGGTGCCATGCGCATCACCGGCGAAGGCATTTGGGGCGACCCGAAGGATCCTGAGCAAGCTCGCAAACTCCTGCGGCGCGTGGTCGAGCTGGGAATTAACTTCATCGACACGGCGGACTCTTACGGACCCGAGGTGAGCGAGCGCTTAATCGCCGAGGCGCTTCATCCATATCCGGACGATCTCGTCATCGCCACCAAAGGCGGCCTGACACGTCAAGGTCCCAGCCAATGGAGCGCGGTGGGTCGTCCTGAATACATCCGGCAATGTGTGGAGATGAGCCTGCGTCGTCTCAAGCTCGAGCGGATCGACCTTTATCAACTGCACCGAATCGATCCGAAAGTTCCTGCCGAAGAAACGCTCGGCGCCCTCGCCGATTTGCAGGCGCAAGGCAAGATCCGCCACGTCGGCCTCTCCGAAGTAAAGCCGGCGGAGATCGAGCAGGCGCGCAAGATCCTCCCCATCGTGAGCGTGCAAAACGAATACAACATCGGCAATCGGAAGAGCGAAGAGACCCTTCGCTATTGTGAAGAGCATCGGCTCGGCTTCATCCCGTGGTTCCCGGTGGCCGCCGGTGATCTCGCGAAGTCGGGCGGTCCTCTTGATGAAGCGGCCAAAAAACACGACGCCACCGTCGCGCAGTTGGCGCTGGCCTGGCTGCTTCACCGTTCGCCCGTCATCCTGCCCATTCCCGGCACCTCATCGATCGCGCATCTCGAAGAGAACACCGCGGCCGGGGCGCTGAAATTGACAGCAGACGAGTGGAAGCAGCTCGAGCGCGCGATCGAACCACGCGAAGCGTAAACGCAAAAAAGCCGGGCTGTTTCCAGCCCGGCTCTTCGCGTTACTAATCTGGGTGAGCGCTACGGAAGCGTGTTGCCCGATTTAACCTTTACCAAGCCCACGTCGCTGGCGTTCAAGACACCGTTGACCGTGATATCGGCGCGGAAGTTATCGCCGGTAACCAGGTTCCCCGCGCGCGACTTCGCGTTGCTCACGTCAGCTCCGGAGACCGAGCGATTCCCATCGATATCGCCCTGGAGGAAGCCGATCGGCACCGCCACCGAGGGCAGAGAGCCGCTGCTGTTCGTGACGTTGTTTGCCGTCACCGTGACGACGGTCGCGTCGGGCACACCAGCCAGCTCCACGATCATATCGGCACCATCGAACGACACATTCGCGACCGAGCCAGCCGACGACGTCGCTGTTCCACCGGTGACTGCAGTCGTGAAGGTGAAGACAATGCGGTGCCGGCCGTTCGCTTCCGGCGCGCGGTTCTCGATCCCGCTCGTTCCCATGATCGGCATGCTCAGATCGAACGTCCCGGCGGTGCCGTGCGTCTTGCGCGAAGCGACCTGCGAGAGGAGCGGCGCGGCTGGCTGGCGCGCGACGAAAGTCTCGAACATGCCGCGTCCGTGCGTGGCCGCGCGGATGATGCGATTCGGATTCTGAATTTCCAAACCGAAAACAGAGACGCGCGGGAATCCGCTGCCGTAAATGCTCCAGCTCATCCCGCCATCGGGCGAGAAGTAGACTCCTTTATCAGTGCCGACGTAGATATCGGTCGAGCTGCCGCCAGAAGCGGATTGCGGATCGATCGCGATCGCGTTGGCCGGGAAGTCCGGCAATCCCGTGGCCATCGGAGTGAAGACCACCGTGCCCGGAGGCACGGCGCTCAGCGCATTGAGGTTGGTGGTTTTCCAAACGTGAGCAATGGGCGCCGCGGGCGTGCCGAAGCCACCGAACGCGACATACGCGACGTTCTTATTGTTCGGGTCCACCGCGATCCGACCCGCAGCAGCGGCTGGGGTGCCTACGGTCCCGCCCGTCGCTCCCACGCCCGCGATTTGCACGAGCACAGGATTGCCGGTGGTGGTGGCAAATACTTTGCCGTTGTTCAGGCCGACGAGGCGGACGTTATCGTCCTGCGGCGACACCGCGACGGAGCTCACAGGGACGCCGCTTTCCAACGTCTGGCTCACCGCCGTCGCCACATCCGCGCGGTTGGGCGAGCGATAGAGCTTATCCGTTCCGAAATACCAGGTGTTTGGATTGCCAGGCCCGAGCGTCATCGGTGCGTAGAAGTTCACCGCGTCGGCGATCGCGATCCCGTTTTGGGTATCGGTCGACCCGTCGCAATACAAACTAGGCGTGCCCGCGAAGGCGCCGTGCAGCGACCATTCACCCTCCACTGCGCAGGGCACGGTCGTATTCCGTCCACTGCCGATCAGGGCGTTCGTTTGGTTAAAGTAGGTGTGATACATGACCACGTTCGTCGTGTCGGCCGCGTTTTGATCGATGAGCGAAAAGCCGCCATCGCCGAAGTCCACCCGGAAACCTGTCCCATCCGGACGGATGAGATGCGTCCCATTATCCTGAGTGCCGGCGAGGGTGAAATTCCGGTCGGTCGGATGCAGCGCAATGCCGGAATACTGGAGCGTGTTCAGCGTGCTGTTGTTCAAGCTGATCCAGTTCAAGCCCGCGTCCAAAGACTTCCAGATGCCGCCGTCGTTCAGGTGATAAATGATATTCGGGTTCGAGGGCGCATAGGCGATCCAGTGCACATCGGCGTGCAAACCGGTCACGCTGGAAGGGAACGGGGTCGCTCCGCCATCGCGCGAGTAGCGGTAAATATTGTTCCCCACGTTGCCGCCCACCGAGACGTTGTTCGCGTTGGTCGGGTCCACGCCCACCGCGATGTCGTAGAAGGATTGGCCGCCGGCGAAGCCCGTCACGCTGGCCAGCGCGGTGCCGAAGGAGACGCCACCGTTGGTGGATTTATAGAGCGAACCGTTCGCTTCGCCCGTGGTCGCGTAGACGGTGACGTTTGAGCCGACTCGCGCGAGCGCGAGCTTGCAGTTGCCGGTCGTGGCGCCGAGCGGGTTTGCTTTGCTCAAAGTCCAGGTCGGGGTCGCGGCCAACGCGTTGGTGGTGCGATAGATTCCCGCGGGGTCGCCCGCCGCCTGGCCGATGAACGCGGCGACGATGGTGTTCGCATCGGCAGGGTCCATCACGAGCGAGGAGGAAATCGTGTTCATCAAGGTCGTGCCGGTAACCTGGAGACGAGTCCACGTCGGCGTGCCGGTGCCGTTCACGCCCGCGAGCGCGTTCGTGGAACGATAAACGCCGCGATTTGGCAGGACTGAGTAGGCCGCGGCGCGGATGCCGCCGATCCCGGACGAGGTCGAAACGAAGATGTTATTGCTGTTGGTCGGGTCGACCGCGATCGCGACAATGGAGCGGCCGGTGAAGATATCCGCGCCGTCACTGGCCTGCGCGTTGTAAGGCCCGTTCACGATCGGATTAAAGCTATCGGCATTCGTGATGATGTAGAATCCCGAGCCGAAGAAGCTATCGCCCGAAAGATTGCCTTCACCCGTGCCGACGAAGACCGTCGTAGGGTCACTCGGCGAAAGGGTCACCGAGCCGATGGCCAGCGGCGTGCCGGCCAGGCCAGCGTTGGCGTTATCCATCAACTGCGTCCAGACCGTGCCGCCATTCAGTGAACGCCAAAGGCCGCCCTGCGCCGTGCCCGCGTAAACGATGTTGGGATTCGAAGGATGAATCGCCATCGCCGTCGCGCGACCGCTGATCGGGTCCACGCGATTCGAGGTCTGCCCATTCAATGCCGTCGGTCCGATCGCTTTCCAGAATGTCGGCGAGACGGTGGGAGCGTTATTGCCATCGGCTGCGCCAAAAGCGGGCAGGCTCTGCGGGGTGGGAGCCGTCTGCAGACGCTTCGCGGCTGGAAGATTTTCGACCCACATCTCAGCGGGCGATTCGGAGCGGTCGCCTTTGCTTGTTTCCGCGGTCGGAGCAGGCGCCGCCCAGAGGGTGGCGGAAAGTGCCAACACTCCAAAGAAGGGCCAGCAGGATAAGGTGCGCGGCAATTTTGCCATGAACGATAGTTTCATAATAGGTGGGAGTTAGAAGCGCGACCGCGCTCTCCTAGACTGATAAGTGGGAAGCTGGACCGTGGCAATTAGGTCTGCAGCCGAGAGAGGCGATCTCCAGTTCGCCCTTTACATCTCACTGCCCGTGTGGGCATAAGAGATCCCAATGAAAATGCTGAAACTTCTGTCTGCGACGGCTTTTGCCGTCGCTATCATGTCCGGTTCAAGCTTCGCCACCGAAGATTCCACGGCCAAGTGCTGCGTGGCCGCGAAGAAAGACGGCAAGGAATGTGCCCATCCCTGCTGCGTCACAGCTACCAAAGACGGTAAAGAATGCGCCAAGTGCGCGATGAAAAAAGACGACGAGAAAAAGCCTTCCTAGTCACACGCTTCTCTTCGGGGCGATAAGCGAACGGTCGGCTCAGGGAGTAACCCTGAGCCGTCTTTCGTTCTAACCAAAAGCGCGACCGCACCGCGCAGTGAAGTGCGCGGATGGCGCCGGCCAACCTAGGACTCCGCTGGCTTGCCGCCCTCTTTCGGCGGCTCAGCTTTCCCGTCTTCCTTGCTCTCGAACTTCGGCTTCTCCAACGTCGGCTTGCCACCGATGTGACGCGCCAGCCAGCTCTGCATTTCCCAGTGCCAATAGATGGCGTTTTGCGGCTTCAGCACCCAGTGGTTTTCATCCGGGAAAACGACCAGCCGCGACGGCACCCCTTGCGCCTGAAGCACGCCGTAGAGTTCAAGCCCGTTGCCCAAAGGCACGCGGTAATCCAGCTCACCGTGGATCACCAGCGTCGGCGTCTTGAAATTCTTCGCGTAGAACATCGGGTTATGCCGCTGCAACCCCTCGACATCGCCCCAAGGCGTGCCGCCCATCACCTCCGCGAAACCGTGCGGCACGTCGGCCGCAAATTGTGAGTAGCTATTGCTCACACCCGCGTGATTCACGATCGCTTTGAAACGATCGGTGTGGCCCATCACCCAGGTCGCGAGGTAACCGCCGTAGCTCGCGCCGGCTACCGCCAGGCGGTCGCGGTCAATGTTAGGGAAACGCTCGAGCAAGGCATCGGTGCCTTTCATGATGTCCTCGAACGGTTTCTCGCCCCACACGTTCACGATGCTCATGGCAAACTTTTCGCCGAACCCGGTGGAGCCGTGGCGATTCACCCAGGTCACGATGTAACCCGGAGCCGCGAAGAGTTGCGTGTTCCAGCGGTAGCTCCAGCTATCGCGATTCATCGTGTGCGGACCGCCGTGCAGGAGCTGGAGGAGCGGATACTTCTTGGCTGCGTCGTAATTCGGCGGGAGCACGAGCCAGCCATGAATGTCGGCCCCGTCAGCGCCCTTAAAGGTGTAAGACTCGACCTTCCCGAAGTTGAAGCTGCGCATCAGTTCGTCGTTGAAATGCGTCAACTGCCGCGCCGCGCCGGTCTTCGAGTCGAGCGTGAAGATTTCGTTGGGCCGGGTCATCGTGTCGTTCAGGAAAACGACCACGTCGCCGCGCACATCGAGCGCGGTGGAAGTGCCGGCGCTGTGCACCGCTTTCCAGCCGCTGCCGTCGGCGTTCACGCGGAAGATCGGGACCACTCCTTTGTCCTCCGCGTTCACCCAAATCGTCCGACCATCAGCGGCCGCGCGCACATCGCCGATCGAGTAATCGATCGCCTCGGTCACCGGCTCGTTCCGGCCGCTCGCGAGGTCGTGCCGCCAGAGCTTGTCGAACTCGCCGTTGTGGATGGTCGACTTCGTGCGCTTGAACAGGACCGCTTTGCCGTCGGGCGTGAAGATCGGCGCGCCGTCGTCGCCCTTGTTCTCCGGGGTGACGTTTTTCATCGCGCCGGAGCCGTCGGTCGGGATCAGGTAGATGTCCGACTGCGGGAAATCGCGAAAAGGCGGCGCGGTCGAGTTGAACTCGAGCGCGACCAGCTTGCCGTCCGGCGAGACGTCGTAGCGAAACTCGCCGCTGTTCAGGAAGAAGCGGTCGACCTTGGGCGTCAGATCAGTCAGCGCCTTCGTCGCGAGATCAACCCGGAGGAGCCGGTGCGCGACCGCGTCGGTAATGTAGTGATCGAAGTAGCGATACTGCCGATTCTCGGTCGCCTTCGCGCTTATCTTCGAATCCTTCCGGCGCTTGAGTTCCTTCTTCATCGCCTCGAGAGCGGCCTTGTCCCACTTGCCGGCGAGCTCAGGGATCGCGGTCGTCGCGAAGACGATGCTCTTGCCGTCGGGGAGCCATTTCGGCAAGAGCGACCGAGGTCGGGAGCTCGATGATTTTCTCCGCCTCGCCGCCGCCGAATGGAATCACATAAAGCGTCGCGTTCTCATCCGGGCCGCGCTTTGAGGTGAACGCGATCCGCGTTCCGTCCGGGCTCCAAACCGGCGCGTCCTCGCTCGTCTCAGGCGCGGTCGTGAGTTGCCGCACCGCGCCATCGGCCAGCGCGACTGTCCAGAGATTGCTCGAGCTTTTGTTCTTCTCGATGTTCCACTGCTGCACCGGGAAAGACCGCATGCTTTCCATCCGGCGAAAGCGCCGGCGCGCCCACGCGCTTGATCGCCCACAAATCCTGCGGCGTGAGCGGACGCGGCTCCGCCGCGTCGATGACGGCCGGGTGGAAAACAAACGTGAGGAGACAGCAAACAACGAGACGCAGTTTCATGCGCCGAGAGAATCAGGGGAAGCTGTCCCGCAGTCAAAGCGGTCCGGTGCGATTGCAGAATCGCTCAGCCATTCTGCCGGCTAATTTTCACGCGCTGCTGGAGGCCAGTCTCGTCTGCGTCAATCCACGCGCAGCTCGTCGTCCGTCTCCAGGAAGTCCACCTGGCCGCTGCTGATTTCGTAATAAGCACCGACCACCGCGAGGGTGTTCTTTGCGATCGCAGCTTTCACGACAGTGTTCTCTTTCGCCAGCGCCACCTGCTTCCGCACGTTCGCCATGACCGCTTCGCGCATCTTCGCTTTCGGGTCGCGGATCTTGGGGAGGTTCGCCACTGAGGGCGTGATTTGATTGAGCAGATAGCGCACATGCTCGGGTTCACCTTTCAATTCCTCCGGGCTCAACATCGCCGCCTTGACCGCGCCGCAGCCTTCGTGGCCCATGATCACGAGGACCTTGGTCTTCAAATGCTTCACCGCGTACTCGACGCTGCCAGCCGTGGCGGGATCCACGATCTGCCCGGCCACGCGCACCGCGAAAATGTCACCGAGCCCTTGGTCGTAAACAATCTCGATCGGCACGCGGCTATCGGAACACCCAAGCACCACAGCAAATGGCGTCTGCTGCAGGATCTGGGAGCGTCGCTCATTAGCCGACATTTCCGGCCGCCGCGCCATCCCGCCGAAGAAGCGCGAGTTGCCGCTCTTTAGCGCGAGCACCGCTTCCTGCGGCGTCTTCGCGACCGGCTCTTTCAACTTCGCGATCTCTTCCATCGAGGCCCCTTTCATCAAGGCTTCCCGCATTTTCAGGTCGGCCTCCGAAAGCGATTCTGTCGGTGAAGGTTCTGTTTTGGCCGCTGCTGGTTTCTCCGCCGCGATGGCGGTGGAAAATGCGAAGGCGGTGACGATGGCAGTGGCGATGAGTCGTGGATTCATATGAAGAAGAAGAAGTGGCATTACGCGAAAGTGTTTCGATCCTGAGGCCCCTTATGGTTGCAATTTGCGCTAAACTCCCATGGCCAGTTGGCAGATTGCAGGGGCGCGCTTTCCAAATGCAGCTCGGGAGTCAGGCTCGCTTGCCGTCGGGAGGAAGACGCTTCCGCAGCTTCGCGATGCCGGCCAAAATCCGGTTGCGATTCTTCGCGGATTTGAGCCAGGCAGGGATCAATCTTCGGGATAATCTTTCGGCGTGCAGTTCGGTTCCACGTCGTAGCCGAGCGAATGGTAGGCATGCCAGATGCGTTTCCCGCTCAAGGGCTTCCCGGACCAGGCCGTCAGATGGATTCCTTCGCCGGAGGTGCAGGTGCGAAAGGAAACGCGCTTGTTGCCGGGCGCGTTCGAGAGCTGTGCGGTCGCTTTCCCCCCGCTGGTGGTTACGCCCTTGGTTGCTCCGAGGACCGCGATCCCGAGGAGCGGCTCTTCTTCCGGAATGCGCTCGCTGTAGCTGGTGATGAATTCAATTGTATAAACTGCGACACCATCTTCGCCGCTTGATTCTGCTGGCTCGATGATCTCGGCATCGATCACGCGTTGCGTGTCGCCATGCGCGATCACGTGTAACGCATCGCCCTTCTTTAAGGCGGGCCCGGCGAGCGAAACCTTTGCGCGTTCATTCGAAGCCTTGGTTACGACGCCGAAGCTTTGCTCGAGGGTGCGCGCGGAGCTGGCGGTAGCGCTTTCCACCTTGCCGCTGCCGCCAACCTTCAGACCGCGAACCTCTGCCAACGCCTTGCTCGCGACGAACTGCTTCTTCTTCGCATCGTAAAGAAGCACGGCATAAGGCGCGTCGCTTCCCTGCGCGGTCTGCAAGTAGATGTCTTGAAAACCGTCCTGGTTGTGGTCGAGCGTGCCGATCCAATCTGGCGGAAGATTTGCCTGGTCGAGATCGCACGAGACGGTTTCGGTTTCGCCGACCTTAATCCGCTGAACCACCGGACCGCCCGCCTTGGTGGAGATCTCGATCGCCTGCAGCGCCGAGTTTTCCCAGACAAGCGAAGCATGCATTGGCGCCGCGCCCTTTTTCATCGGAATAGAAAACTCTTTTGCGATCGGACCGGTCTCGGCGGCGCGCAGTTGCGATGAAAAGACAGGTGCGACGACGAGCGCCAGATTCAGCAAAAGTGAGCGGTAATTCATAGCAGGAAACGGAACTTCACCGGGACAGACGAGACATGGCAAACACAATCGCAGCGGAACCTTCTCGCACATGAAAATGCTTCGCACGGAGAACCTCGTGCCGGTCGTTTTCGCGCTGGTGGTCGGGCTCTGCTTTTTCTTTCTCGACCCGGATCAAACGCGAACCGGGAACATTTTTATCGGGCTGATCGGCATGTCGCTTTACGCGCTCTGCTTCCGCTTTTTCTGGCGCGTCGCTCCATCATCGAGCCGTGTGTTTCTCGCCCTCCACACGATTTTATTGGCAGCGCTCCTCCTGATCCCCGCGCGTGGAGTGCAGGCTGCCGGGTTGCTTCTGCCGTTCCCGCTTTTTGTCGCGGCGGCATTCAGCGCGCTGCGCGAAAACGCGAGGGCGCTTGATGCGTGGCTCGCGACGGCTGGGTTTTCTCACGTCGCGGAGCCACCAGTGTTAATTTGGGAGACGCTCGGCACCGCAAATCAATGGCGCTGCTTCGCGCACACCTTCGCCCTGCGCGACGGCCGAACGATCCCATTTCATTACTGGCAAGGCACAGTTCCCGTTGTCTCCTCGCAAGGCGGTCACCAGATTACGATGCGCGATCCTGTGGTCGCATTTTCATTTCCGCAGACCGATGTCGGCGAACGTTTCATGGCCGCGCTCGAGACGATGGATCAGCGGAAGCTGAGCTTTTTCCAGAAGCTGCAACCGTCCACGAACAGGAAACATCCTTACACGACCGAGCGTCTCGCGGATGGCTCGTTCGTTGTGGGCTGGAGCCAGCCGCACACCATCCGCGTAGTCAGAGGCCGACTACAATTGCTGCGCGAATTGCTGGAGGACACCGGCGCGCCTGCGTGATCGACATCTGCTCGGGGAATTGAATGATGCGCGCATGATTGCGTCCTTCCGCTGGAAATTAGCGCCGGTTCTCGCGCTCTTGAGCGTCCTCGCGATCAACGCCGTGCGGGCTGAGAAAGAGTGGACGGTTGAAGATTACCTCCGGGAACTGCCGGCGACGTTTAAGACGCATTCGGGCGATTTCCAAAACGAACCAACCGCCGCCACGACAATCACGGACATCAGAAACGGCTACATCGCTTATCTGAGCCAACCGCCGCAGCCGGGCAGCGACTCCCTTTCGTTCCCGATTTTCGAGATCGCGGTTTTCAAACCGGCGAAGGGCGAGCCGATCGTCGTTGTCGCCAATACCATCGCCGACTCCGTCTGCACCCGGCACGAGACATTCTTCCTCCGCAAACGCGGCGCGGAGTGGCAGGACGTGCGTGCACAGGTGCTGCCGAAACTATCGCTGCAGAATGTTCTTCAAGGAGCCGGGCGCGGGCGCGAAACTCGAGACCCTCCTTGCCAAGCTCAATCCACAGGGCGGCCCGTCGCCGGAAACGCTGCACCACTGGCTTCATTTCGCGCCGCCGCGCCAAGGCACGCGAGTAAAGGTTTCTCTGGAGCTGTGCAATGATGTCCCCGATGAGCTCGCCGAAGAGGTTGGCCGCGAACTCGATTCCTTCCTCGGAAAGAAGAAGACGATTTGGCTGCAATGGGATAAGCAGAAAGGCGTGTTCCGTGTCGCAAATTAAGGCTCTTATGAAATCAGCCGTGTTTGCGCTCGCGGGCTTGCTTCTCGCGCTCACCCTTCCTGCAGGGGCGACGGAGGAACTCAAGATTGCGGTGGCGCTAACGACCGGCGAACTGAGTAAGGATAGCAATTCGCTCACGACAACGATCACGGTCGAGGGTCGCACGATGACATGGGAGCAAACGGCTGGCGGCAGCCGCGCGCGAGGCGAACCAGCTCCCGCGCGCAAGACTTTCACGCTTACGCCTACTGACCGCGAGAAGCTGCTCAAGCTTGTCCGAGACGGCCAGCTCCTCACGACCGCATCGATCAAGCTGCCGCGACAGCCGCCGGTGTTCTATTTCGAGCTTCGGGTGGAGACGATTGTCGGTGACGCGAAGGGCGCGGTCGAATTGAGCGGTCCCAGATCCGCGATTGAGTTCCGGGAGCAGGAGCTTTACCGCAACAGCCGCGCGCTGCTGCAAGAGCTCTACCGCATCATGAATGCGCGTGATGAGAGCATCCGCTTCGAAGAGCCGGTGGAGGAGCGTCCGTGACCCAGAGCGCTATGAGAATGAAGATTTCTTCGAGATCCTTGACCGCCTTCTTTCTGGCGGCCTTTCTCGCAGCCAGCGTCGTCCCAGCCTTCGCCGCCGATCCTGAGACGGAAGCGGTCGCGGCCATTCGTCAGCGTTATGCGACCGTCAATAAGAACCTGCCCCGATACAAAACAGTCACGAAGGAACTGGTGGGGTTTTCGACGGAAGGCGGCGAACTTACAGCCTACTTCGAAGGCCTTGCGATCAAGAAGATCGCGGTCCGACATCAAGGCGAGACGGGCCGAGCGTTCGAAGAATACTACTACCTGAACGACGGCTTCCTTTTTGTGTATCGCAAAGAGGAGACCTACAGCCAGCCGATGTCAGGAAAGGTCGTGCGCACGCAAGAGAGCCGCTTTTATTTTGAAGACGGCGAGCTGGTCCGCTGGCTGGATGAGAAAGGAAAACGAGTGCCGCGTGGGACCAGCGAGTTCGCAGCAGAGCAGGAGAAGTATCTCGAGAACTCAAAAATCTTCCAAGCCGCTGCGCGCTCGGAGAAGGCGGTGATCGAAGCCGGTGTAGTCGACTAAGGTTGGCGCCGATCACTTGCCGTCAGCGGGCGCTCATTCCGCGCTTTCGAGCGAGAACTCGACGGTGTGTTCGCCGCCTTCTGCGCTGTCATCGTCTGGGGTCGCGTAGCGATGCAGGACCACGAGGCAATTTCCAGTCTGCGCGACCTTGTCCGAGGTGAACGAATCCATCCCGTCCTCAGCATGTTTCTTTTGATCAGGATAGTAGAACTCGATCTTCAACATCGGCGCGGTGATGCCGAGCGCTCGCCCTTTGGGCACCTCGATTGAAAGCGCCTTGCGCTCGTCTTTCGCTGCAAACTTCACCGTCTGCCGCCCCCGGCCAGATTCATCGAGCTGGACGCGTCGCGCCTTTTTCGCGAGTTCCGCGACGCTCGGTCCGCACGCCTCAAACTCGACGACCATATCTTCGAACTTGTTTGTCTCGTAGTTCTTGCCGTTGAACTTGATCCGCAGAGTCAGCTTCGATCCATCGTCGTCGAGCACCCAATTCAGACTCTTCATGTTGGGCGACGGAAGCTTGTTCCCTTTGAACTTCACCTTCAGCGTCTGGCCGACCCGGGTCCCGGAAAAGTCGAACGTCTCGACCGTGTCGGGGCTGTAGTCGCGCATGATCTTGTAGGTGCCGGTCACCCTGCTTTCGTCGATCTTGAGCAAGACAGTCTCTTCGTCCTTTAGACCGGCGTTCTTAAAGCAGAGCTCCTCGATTCCGCCAAAGGCGGAGAGCGCGCAGGAAAGAAACAATGCGGCGATGAAAAGAGGTCGATTGATCATAGTCGTTTACAGGGTTCGCGTGATGCTTTGCGGCCCGAGCTTCGCGCTCAGATTCTCAGAGTTTCGTACCGTGTGGCGGAGGCGTTGCTTACGCCGCGGAGGCGGGAGTCGCCCTGGCTGCCGCGGGTTTGGCCGCTTTCATTTTCATAAGGGCAAAGACGCCGAGCGCCGCCGCCACGACGAGGAGAACGATGCCGAGCAGTGGGCGATAGACGATCCACGCGATCGCCACCACCACGAGCGAGATGACGCTCGCGAGCACGAACGAAATCAGCCCGGTGCCGGCTGCAATGATCGAGCCGATGAAGGGCACAAACTTCCCGATCATCACCAACGGCTTAAAGAGCATCGTGAAGCCGATGAACATCAGGAGCCAGCCGCCGAACCGCAGCGCCCAGGTCATGATGGTGTTGCCCTTGCGCGCGCTCGCAAACATTTCCGCAGCGGTCGCCGATCCGGTCTGCACCGTCTCCAGCGCGCGACCGGCCTTCGTTTGATACGGCGCGATTGTGTTTCCGCTTTGCGCGGCCAGGACACTGATCTCCGTCGGCTCGAGCGAGCTGAACTTCACCCGCATGTCGCCGATTGCCGGAGAACCGGGATCCTGTCCGTAGTAGAGCGCGCCATTCTCCAGCTTTGGCTTCATCGAGCCTGCTGCTGCGGGCGTTCCAGTGGCGGTCGCAGTCGGCGACGGTGTCGCAGAGGCGGCAGGTGAGGCAACGCCCGCCGCCGCGGGAGTAGCCGAAGCTGCTACGGTCGGCGTTGGTGTCGCCTCTCCGGGTGCGGCCGCGATGGCTGAATCATCAAGAGCGAGCGGCTTGCCGTTGCCCAGCCCCGCGACCAAACGTTCTGGAATCTTGAAGTCGCCCACGGTCACGTCCTTCGCCGTCATCGTCTGCGCCTGATAACGGAAAGAGGTTGGGTTTTCGTGGCCCCCCTTGTTCTTGAAGTTGCTCGAGGAGATGGGGCTGCTCGACCACTCCTTTTTGTAGTCGTAAGTCGTCGTCGTCTCTTTACCGCCTCCCACTTTTTCCTTCGTGGTCGACTTCGAAGTTTCCTTCCACTGATACATCTCGACCGCGCGCGTGAGCGTGAGCGCCTTGGCTTCCACCCCGAACGTCGGGTCCTTCAGCGTGGACGCCGTGTTCGTCATCCCGGTGAAGTGCACCAGCTTGCCGTTGTTCTCCTCTTTGATCGGCGAGGGCTCGACGTCGACCACAGCGCCCGCCCCTTCCTTCAAGCTCTTCGAAGTCGTGACGGCGCGGCCTTCATTCCAGAAAAGCATGGGCAATGCGATCGCGATCATGATCAACCCGATCAAGATTCCGCCGAAGGATGATTTAATCCGGGAGAACCAGGATTCCGATGTCGTCGTCGTGTAGCTGTCGCTCATAATGGGGATGCTTCGCGTTCGTTCCGTTGAGTTACTTGACCGGCGCTTCTTTTTCCGTGTTGCCGTTCCGGCCGATCCGCATCACGCGGTAGCCAGTGGTCGAGGCGTAGACCGGTCCTTCGTCATTGGTGGCGAAGCCTTTGAAATATTCGGGGAAGCCGGGGAGCTTGCTGGCCGTCCCGTTGACGGGCTCAATCTTCTCGAGCGCGGTGAAGGTGAAGGTGCCCATCCCGCCCGCCATGATCAATTTCTGGCTGGGCGAAGCCGCGGTCGCGTAGCCGTAATGCGGCAGAATGAATAGCTCCACCTTTCCGTCCGGCGCGATGGTCGCCTGCGGGCCGCTGGTGCCGAGCAGGAAGGCTTTCTCTCCGCTGAAGACAACGTCGCAACTGGGGGTCGTGTAGAAGATCGTCTGATCGGTCAGGATTTTGCCGGACGGCACTTCCGCGACCACGAAGCGGCCTGTCTTGCCGTCGTTCTGCTGCTGGAATTCGCTCCGCTGTGGCTCCTTTAGCTCCTTCGGGATGTCTTTGTATTCGAGCTTCTTCTCCGCCGGGTTTTGCTTCTCCGCGAACATCACGCCCACGCGCGTGCCTTCCGCGTTCATGCCCAGCCCCACCACGCGTTCGCCCTTTGTGAAGCGCATGCTGCCTTTCACCGCGTTGTCCGCGACCGCGTGGAAATAAATGGAAGGTCCGTTCGTGTAATCCTCTTCCAGCGCCGCGAAGAGATCGGCCGCTCGCGAAAGCGTTGGTCGATCGCGCTTTTCCAGGACCGTCTTTTTCGACCAATCGGAAGTCTTGTAAGAAAGAACACGCTCCGCGCTGTCGCCCACGAGCAGGGTGGACCCGTCTTTGTTGAAGAGCAGCTCCGTGATCGTCGTTTCGATCCAGACCCGGTTCTTCACCTCCAGTGTCTCGGGATCAATCACGAGCAGCGTCCGCGTGTCGCCACCGGCGACGAGCGTCTTGCCATCGGGCGAGATCGCGACGGTCAGGCCGCCGAGCGGCACGCCGGCAAACGTGGCGGTGGCGAGTGAAAGCGAGAGAGCTGTTGCAGCGAGTGAGCTAAGGATTTTTTTCATTGGTTAGGAGGGTGGTGAAAAGCGACGCAGGAGCGGAGAAGCGCGCAGGGTGCTCAGTTTCTTAAACCGCGGTCAAGAGAATTACTGAGACGCCGACTCGACCGCTGGCGCGCGCCACGCTTATACCGTTCGGTCGATGTATCATCCTCGTTGGCCCGTCAGCTCGTCGAGCGCGTTGCGCATCGTAGTGGCCGTTCTGCTTCTCGGCGTCACGTGCGGGTGTAGCAACAAGCGGAGTCGCCTGGAGCCGCTCATCTCTGAACGTCTGCAAGGGATCCGAAACGGCACTCTGATGATCGCGAGCGAACGCCTCCTCGATCGAGAGCTGGCGGAGATCCTGGCCGACCCGCGCGTTGGCAAACTTAAAGCGCTTTCGCTCCACAATAACGCGCTCACCGCCGAATCGATGCGCGTGATCACTGCGTCGCCGAAGCTGGCGCAGCTGCAGGTTCTCGATCTCTCCTTTAATCCCATCGGCGACGATGGCGTCGCGCAATTGGCTGCCTCAGAAATTCTGCGACCGCTTCGGATCCTTGCGCTCGCGAACGTGGGCGCGTCAGGACGCATGGCTCGTTCAATCGCTTCGTCACCGCACGCTGCGGAAATCGCGGAGCTGGATCTGCGTTTTCAAGCAATCGGAACCGATGCGGCTCTCCTCGTCGGCAAACGAAAGACGCTGCGGCTCGGAAAGACGGCGATCGATGCGTCGACGGCCGCGACCTTGCTCCGCACGGCACAGGCGCAGACGATCGACCTTTCGGAGAACCCGATCGGTTCTATGGTCGACATCGGCGCGATTTCCTCCGCCATCATAGATCTCGATCTCCGTCACTGCGCGCTCGACTGATGTCTCCGCTTGACGCAAGCCTCCGCGCCCGGGTTGGAAGCATTGAACCTCGATTACAACCCGCTCGACGACGCCGCGCTTATTTCGCTCGCCCAGGCTCCGTGGTTTAAACAGCTCCGCTTCCTGTCGCTCATGGGAGTGAAGGCTTCGCCGGAAGCGCGGCGCGCCTTGCAGACGGCGTGGGGTGCGCGGACCGGACTAACCATCGGCAAGCCCTAACTACTGGAAGCGTTTGTAGTCTTCCTGCAGCCGGATCGTGCGCTCCTCCGTCAGCCCCGCGGTGCTGCCGTCCAGCTCCATTTGCCAAAGCTTCCCGCCCCGCAGTTGATGCGCATCGAATTCTGCCTGCGCATCGCGCCACGCGAGCCATTTCCGTTGCGCATCGCGCAGAGCCGTCTTGCCCTCGGCGGTAAGAATGCCGAAAAGCTTTTGATACGCGGCATTCATCTTTTTGTCCGCCACTTCTAATCGATCGGCCTCTCCTTCAACCAATTCACCATTCGTCGGCGCGCGCTTCTCGGCGGTCCGCGCTGGCGGAGCGAGGACACCGCACAACCCGACGATGATGGTAAGCGCAAGGAGGAGGCGAAGTTTCATAAGCAAATGATCTGACACTCCGACGCCGAAGCTTGCAATCCGGGATCGCGAACGATCACATCGCTCCATGCTCCTGCGACTTCTCTGCCTCGCGTTCGCGCTCGTCCTGCCGGCCGGATCAAGCGCGCTCGCCGGCCGCGGCGTCGTGAATGATCCGGACGGTTTTACCAACCTGCGCGCTGCACCCTCTCGCGAGAGCGCAATCCTGACCCAGGCGAAGAATGGAGAGGTGATCGAGTATAGCAGCGCTTCCGAAAGCGACTGGTGGAAGGTCACGCTGCGTTCGGGAAAGAAGGGTTACATGCACTCCAGCCGCATCCGCCTGCACGCGACGATGGCGGATCTGGCTGACGCACCGGCGAATGACGAGATCCACATCTTCGCGCGAACTGCTGGGATGGATCTCTATGCGATCGCGCGTGCCGCGGCCAAAGGCGAGAGCGCGGCGATGCGGCGCTTCTTCGCGTTCCGCTCGGACGGGGCCGCCATGGAGACGCATGACGCGCTCTACCTTTCCGTGGTCCACTTAGTTGGCGATCGCAGACTCGCACAGTTCCTCCAGCAGAGTTCGGAGGCGGCGCGAGCGGATATGCGGGAGCGACTTGAGAATAGTTCCGCGCTGCCTTTCGAAGCTCAGCCCTACCTCCAGCGGCATTTTCCTGGAACGGCGGCGCTCCTCTTTCGCTAAACCCGCCGTGCGCTTCGCGCGCGAAATTGCTTTCCCTCTCGCTGGGAACCCAGCAAAAGGATCGGCATGAAACGCAAAATCTCTGTCGCAGTCATGGCCGCAGCGCTGCTTGCGGCAGCCGCCTCCAGCACGTTGATCGCCGCCACCAAGACCTATAAGTATAAGTGCCCGCGCTGCGGACTCGTGCTCGAATACACCCGGCCGACGATCTACAAGTGCCCACAGGATGGCACCACGATGAACGCGCTTAAGTAAGCGCCAGACTGCAGCCGCCCCTTTACCGCAGGATCGTCTCGAAGAGGTGATTCTCGAGACCGATCGGATCGATCTCTTCGCCGACGCGCACGGCATGCCCGCCGCTCTCAACCGCGCGCGTTTGCCCGTAGTGCAGGCCTTCTTCCGTCACGACTTCGATCCGCGCCTCGTGGTTGCCGATCACTTCCGGTTTCGCGACCGCGACCGCTGCGATGACATCCCAAAAGTAGAACACGCCATCGGCGATCTGCGGGCTGACGGAATCGAGCAGCGCGAGGAGCAGATTCGAAGTCTCATCGCGCGGTGCTTTCCGCACGCGATCGACAAACGCCTCGGTGACAGGCGCGGTGCGGGTCGCATCGAGCGGGATAAGGCGGACCGGCACCTTCGCCGCCAGCACCTGCTGCAGCGCCTCGGGGTCCAGGTAAACATTCCACTCCGCGTCCGTGTTCTTCATCCCGACGAGCATCTTGTAGACGTTGCCTTCCACATTGATGGCGCCTCCCATCGCGACGACTTCCTTGATCCGCTTCGCAATCAGTGGGTTTTTCGCGAGCGCCTTCGCGATGTTCGTGAGCGGCCCCATCGCCACGATCGTGACCGGCTCTCCTTCCTGCGAAAGTTCCTTCACGATCAAGTCCGGCGCGGAGAGCGGGCTGGCCGCACTCTTCGGGAGCGGCAAGGGCGCGCCACCCATCGCATCGGAAAGCGCGCGCAGATGAGCGGGAAATTCTCGCTCGCCTTGCAACGGCTTCGCGCTGCCAGCGGCGACCGGGATCTTTCCGTTGCCGGTTAACTCGAGCACACGGCGCGCGTTTCGCGCTGCGGTCGAGACGGCGGACATCCCGTGAACGGTGGTGATGGCGCGCAAGTCCACTTCCTTCGCCTTCAATAAATAGAGCAACCCGATCACGCCATCGATGCTCATGTCCGTATCGAGAAGAACGGGGCGCTTGCCGGTGCGCGCGCGTCGCCGCATCCGAGAACACAATCCTTCCCTCGACAGCCGGCGAGACTGTCCCGCGCGCCTTGATCCACGCTTCCAGGTGCGACACCAGAAGATCGCCCTGCTCCGGGCCAACGAGTTCCTTGCTGCCGAACAGCATCGCGTAGCCATCGCCGCCCTTCAGCAAGTATTCCGTCATCGCGAGCGTGTAAGTGCGCTCGAGCTCCAGCGGCGCTCCACCGATCTGCACGTCGTAAACCTGCAAGCCCGGCGCCTCCGTCGATCGGACTTTAAAGGTCATGCCAGAGACTTGCGGAAAACGGCCCAGCGCTGCGCTCCGTCGTCCCACTCCATGATTGAGCGCAGCGAGCAGCGTTTTGCCCGAGACTTCGGCCATCACCGCCACCCCGCCGAACGGATGCAGCGCGAGGATGTCACCGCGCGTAAGGTCACCCGGCGGGAGCACACGATTGCTGCGAATCGAGCCGGCATTGATGATCGCGACATCAGCCCGCAACGCTTCCCGCACTGCATCGGCAACGAGATTACCCGCGCTCGTCTCGCCGGAGCGGACGCGATCCGCCACCGCATCGAGCGGCGTGCTGGTCTTCCCGATCACGACGTTTAGTTCTTCGCCGAGTTTGCTGTCGAACTCCGCTGCCACCTTCAAGGTCGCCGAGTCCTCGCGCATCCCCTCGACGATCGGCAACAGCTCATAATGCCGCTCGACCCGCTGGCTCTCAGCGACGGGAGTGAGATCGATTCGCGCCACAAAGCGCGAGTCCGCGCCGGCTTTGCTGATCAAGGTCTGATTCACAAACGTCGTGATCGGCAGGTGTTCGTGACCGCCGATGATGACGTCGATTTCCGGGAACATCTCCGCCATCCGGCGGTCGTCCGCGAACTCGAGATGCGTCAGCACCACGATGGCCTGCGCGCCTTCCGCTTTGATCACCGGGATAAACTTCCGCACCGCCTCGAACGGATCGCTGATCGTGATGCCCTGGCGTTTGTCGCTGCTGATCTCATCCCCGGCGAGGCAGACGCCGATGAATCCCACCTTGAGCCCATTGTATTCGCGCACGAGATGCGTTGCCGCGCCGCCGATCGTCTGCCCGGTCGCGTCGTCGATGATGTTCGAGACCACCCATTGCCAGCGCGCCTCCTTCATCCGTTCGCGCAGCACGTCCGGCCCGAAATCGAACTCGTGATTGCCAAGCGTGGCGATATCGAGGCCGGCGACATTCAACGCCTCGACCATCTGTCGGCCCTTGAAGACGGTCGATCCGACGGAAGGCGAAAGGAAGTCGCCGGAGAGCAACAGCAACACCGGCTTCCCGGCCGCCGCGATCTCCTGCTTTAACGCAGCCACGCGCGCCAGCCCGCCAACCTTTCCGCCCTCGAGCGGCGCCGCAGTGTAGACGTCGTTGATCTGTAAAATCGTGAGCGCGGATTCCTGCCGGGGACCTTCCTCGGCGAAAGCCGCGCCCATCAAGGCTGCGACGAAGATTGCAACAAAAGGCAGAACTCGGATGTGAATGCTCATGGGTAAGTGGAAGCGAAGCCGCGGAGGTTAAACCGATCGAAGCGTGATCGGCTACTGGATGATCACCTTCGCGCCGGCAGCGCCGAAAGCCTGCTTCAACCGCTCCGCTTCTTCCTTCGTCGCTCCGCGCTTGATCGGCTGCGGCAGATTTTCCACGAAGGTCTTCGCATCCGCCAGGCCGATGCCCGCGACCGCCCCCCGCACTTCTTTGATCACGGCAATCTTGCTCGCGCCGGTCTCCACGAGGATCACATCGTAGCGGCCATTCGGGTCGAGCGAACTCTCCGCCGCCGCCTTCACTGCGACACCTCCGGATTCGATCGACACCGTCGCGCCCGCCGCTTCGAACTTCTGCTGCAACCGCTCCGCTTCGTCCTTGCTGATCTGGCGCCGGACAGGCTGCGGCGCGGTCTCCACCAGCGTCTTGGCCTCCGCCAGGCCGATGCCCGGCACCGCCTCGCGCACTTCTTTGATCACGGCAATTTTACTCGGCCCGACCGCCGTGAGGATTACATCGTAACCTTTCTCCTCCGTCGCTCCCGGAGTCGTCGCGGCCTCAGCGCCCTGTCCGCAGGCGAGATTCAAACAGCAAAAAAACGCCGTGCAGAGAAGCGCAAGGATGACGGTTCGTGAGGACGTAAAGCTGGTAGTCATGATCGGGAAAGTGCCGAGGCAAACGAGCCGGTCTAGATAACGCGTCGGTCTTGCGACGGGAAGGAGTTTTTGGCGCGGTCGCGGAATTTTCAACCGATTCGCCAGCCCAGACCCGAAAGGTGGCTGATCTGTAAAGCCGTCGCGCGCAGGTCCTGTTAAAGAGCCAGAACGCGTTATCCAACCCGGTCGCGCGTCGCGGGACTCACCTTTCCCAGATCGGCTGAGAGTCCGTGCGCGAGGCCGTAGCCGATGATTGCGGAGGCGCCATAGCCGATGAGCGGCATTGGGTAGGAACCTATCATCGCGGCAACCACAAATCCGCCCATGCAACCAAGCGCGCCAAGCAACGGGACACGATCTTGATTTGTCGCACGCGCCAATGGAGTGAGCCATGCCATAGCCAGGGCGGCGAAGAGCGACATCGCGAGCGCCGGATGAAGCCGCCACGAATCCACCAGCACCTCCTCGACGAATCGCACCGGGTCCAGCGGATCCGGTTGTGCGATGGTCGCAGCCAGCGAGATGGCGGCCAGCCCTAGCATGATCCAGGAGGCGGCATTCCGATTGAACCAGAGTAACACTGCCACGCCCGCCAGCAGAGCCGCGGCCGAAGCGCGATCCGGCTGGAGCGCGATGACAACGGCGACCGCACCTACCACTAAGACAGCCAACCTCCTTTCGATCTGCGCGATCAGCGCCATCACTGCTGGCAACAACAGCATTCCTGCGTGCAAGTTGATTGGACCCAAGTGAGAGCCAGCGGCGAATCCCTCCCGCTTGGGCCGGCCCCAAAAGGGTGAACGCAAATGCCGCCAGCGCGAAGCAGACAGACAAAGTGACGGCACGTGGGCTGGCCGGTGAGCGCACCACTATCGCCAGCCCCAGCCCGACTCCGAGCGCGACCAGATTGATTGCGATGTAAGCCGCGGGCGCACCTGCCGCCGCCATGTAGGCCACCCCGGCCAACACGGCGACAAGATAGCCGGTCAAATCACGCAGTCGGGCGGACATAAGGTTGATGTGGATCGGCTTGTCCTTCTTCGCCAGTGCGCCTTCACGGCGTGTCGCCTGGAGCGCAGGTGTGAACGATTTCCTTTATCGTCCTATTTTATCCCCTTTAAAATTTACTCGATCAATTTCGTCGTCATCGCGCAGGAAGAACACCACGCCATTCCCTGATGTCGAAAGGCTGCTCTGCTCCCGTTCAATCCTCTTGGTGGGAATGGGATTAATGACATGGTATGGCAGGCGAGGAGCAGGCGCGCCGCGATTTTACTGACAAGTTCATGAACGAGAACGGATTCTTTTCCGAGCTGAAGCGGCGCAACGTTTACAAGGTGGCTGTCGCTTATGCGGTGGTGGCGTGGCTGCTGATCCAGATCGCGACCCAGGTCTTTCCGTTTCTCCAGATTCCAGACTGGGCAACGCGGTTGGTGATCGTGCTGCTGGCGCTGGGGTTTCCCATCGCGCTCGTGATCGCGTGGGCGTTTGAGTTAACGCCGGAGGGTTTGCGGCGGACGGAAACCGCGGGCGGAGAAGCGGTGCCTTCGCGGAAACGAGGTTGGATCTACATCGTCCTGGTCGCAGCGCTGCTCTCGCTCGGGCTCTTCTTCGCCGGACGCTTAACCGCGCCTGCGCCTGCGCCCGCGCCGCTGGCCGGTCCAACCAAGGCGCCGGAGAAATCAATCGCGGTGTTGCCGTTTGAGAGTTTGAGCGAAGACAAGGCCAACGCCTTTTTCGCGGTCGGCGTGCAGGACGAAATCCTGACGCGCCTGGCGAAGGTGGGAGCGTTGAAGGTGATCTCCCGCACCTCCACCCAGCGCTACCAAAGCAAGCCGACCAACCTGCCCGAAATCGCGCGCGAACTCGGCGTCGCCTACGTGCTGGAAGGGAGCGTGCAGAAGTCGGGCGAGAATGTGCGCGTGAATGTGCAGCTCATCCAAGCC
Organism: uncultured Verrucomicrobiae bacterium; assembly: GCA_963730385.1. Taxonomy (GTDB): domain Bacteria; phylum Verrucomicrobiota; class Verrucomicrobiia; order Chthoniobacterales; family UBA10450; genus JACCTI01. The sequence continues at coordinate 786,252 of CAVSRQ010000010.1, read as the reverse complement.
GAGACCGACGCCCATCTCTGGGCCGAAACCTACGACCGCAAGCTGGCGGAAATTTTCCAGGTCCAAAGCGAGATTGCCCTCCGCATCGCGCGCGAGCTGGAAGCGAAATTGACCGGCGCGGAACGGCGCGAGATCGGAATTGCGGGCACAAACAATCCGCAGGCTTACGAAGCTTACCTGCGCGGCCTGGCGCTCGACACCGCGCAAACGGCTGAAGAGACGCGGATCGCGCGCGAATCCTTCCGGCGCGCGGTGGAATTGGATCCAAACTTCGCCCTCGCCTGGGCGGCGCTGGCCAATCGGGAGGCGTTTCACGGTTTCCGCAATCGGACGCCGGAGCAATTCGGACGCGCGCGCGAAGCGATGGAGATGGCGTTGAAGCTGCAGCCGGAGGCGAGCGAATCGTTCGCCGCGGCGGCCTCGTTTTATTACTACTGCCCGCAGGATTTTCCCCGCGCGCTCGAATACCTGACCAAGGCGCGCCAGCTCGCGCCGAACAACGGTTTTGTCATCATGTTGATGGGCGCGGTGAAACGCCGGCAGGGCCACCTCGAGGAGAGCATCGAATTGATGCGGCAGGCGTCGGTGCTCGACCCGCGGAACAACGACATTTGGATGAACCTGGCGCGCAGCTATCGCGGCGCGCGCCGTTTTGCGGAAGCGCACACCATGTTTGATCGCGCACTTCAAATCTCACCTGGAGATGCGGCGATCATTTCAGAAAAAGCGGAAGCGTTTGCCGCCGTCGGCAAACTCGAAGAGGCGGGACGATTGCTCGAAGCCACCCGACCCGAGCCCGGCGGCGAGACCTTCGATGATTACGTCGAGTTCCATCTCCTGAAGCGCGACTACGCTCGGGCGACGGAGCTGCTGGCCGCGGCCAGGGCGAAGGCGGCAGAGCCGGAGCAGCGCGAGGCGATCGAGCTGCAAAGGGCGTACGTGCAGGCGATGAGCGGCAAACTAGAGGAAGCGCGGCCGGTTTTTCAGCGCGAACGGAGCAACCTCGAAGCCAGGCAGGCCCAAGGCAACGAGAGCGTGTGGCTGCGCGAGGAATTGGTCATTCTTTCCGCCCTGCTCGGCGATCGCGCGACGATGGAAAAGAGAATCGCGGAGCTGATAAAAGCGACCGCGCAAGATAAATGGCATCTTCCGGTTTCGGAGCAGACGGCCGGCGAAGCCTACGCTCTTTTGGGAGATGTCGAGCATGCCCTACCGCACTTGGAACGCGCCCTAAGCATGCCGGGCCTGGTCAGTCTCACGCCCGCCTATTTACGATTGGACGGACGATGGGACGGAATCAGAAACGATCCGCGCTTCCAAAAACTGGCGGCCGGTCAGCCTTAAACGCGGCGGCAATTTTTGCCCACGCTCATCTTCGCGTCGCTTCCATTTGCGGTTCGCGGGCACGATCTCCAATGCTTAATCGCTTCGTGGGCGCGCTGATCATCTCCCGTCGGCGCGCGGGCGCGCGCAGCGTGACCTCACCAACAGCAATCGGCATCGCGTCCCGGGTCGGCACTAGCCGCCCGGTTTTTTCCTCGTTAGTCGATCCGCGCGTGGTAGGATGAAGCGTGCAAAAGACGGTTGTGAAATTCTGCAGTTTCGCCGAAGCCGAGAAAGCCGACCGCGACTTTTACAAAAACCTCACGCCGCAGGAGCGTGTCGATCTTCTGCTCGAACTTCTGAATCATGCCCCTAAGCAACGACTTGAGAGAGTTTGTCGAATTACTCAATTCTCACGGCGTTGAGTTTTTGATCGTCGGCGCGCACAGCCTCGCCTTCCACGCGCGGCCCCGTTTCACCGGCGATCTCGACATTCTGATTCGACCGACCGTGCAGAACGCCGGGAGAATAATCGCTGTGCTTAAGGAATTCGGTTTCGCTGATTCGGAAATCACCGCTGAAGACTTCACGAAACCGGACAACGTGATTCAGCTCGGCCACGCGCCGAATCGGATCGATCTCCTCACCGGGATTACCGGCGTCAGCGCAGAGGACGCCTTCGCCAGCAAGGTCGCCGCGCAACTCGACCGGCTCCCCGTCGCCTTTCTCAGCAAGGGGCTTCTTATCGCGAACAAGCGAGCCGTCGGTCGACCACAGGACCTGGCTGATCTCGAAGTGCTAGGCGGTTGACGCTCTGCACAGATGCACGGACTGACCCCGATTCTTCCCGTCCCGCTGTGTTCAGACGAGCAAAAAGTCCTTCATGGGCCACTGCATGCGCAACGTAACACGCGCAGAACTTACGGTGAGTTTCGGCTTCTCCACTTTTTGCCGTGAAGTCGTCTCGGCGGATCTCCATTCGAGACCCACACTGATCGTTCGAATGAAATTGGCTAGACGCGCTCGAAAGACTCGCCCGTGCTTATCGACCGTAGAGTATCCTCTGAGAAAGGAGTTCATGTAATACTCCGCGAGAGCGCAGGGCATCGTAAAGTAACCTCGCCAGCCAATATTTGGTCTGCACATCCGCCTTGTCCATTATTCGTTGCGCGAGCGCAATTCCCCTTCCAGCATACGTTTCGGCGGTCGTTTATGTCCGTGATGATATTGTCGACGCACTTGTATGAGCGCCGATCCGTAGCTGAAAAGAGCGTGGTTGTTATCTCGGCGCGCGATCGAGCATCATGCTCTGCGAGGACCTTTAGTATTCGGAGTCCTATCATGATGTGCTTTATCGAAAGCAGGCACCTCGATTAGCGCGATTGCGATACCGTCTCCGGTAGGAATGAAGATTGTTTGGTCGTCGGGTGCTCCGGAAGCCTTGGCCGCGTCACGAACCATATTATCCATCGTGTCGACGATGTATGATTGGGCCTCGACGCTGCGTCCTGCGGCGAATCTCACAACGTCCAAGTAAACATACTTAACGCGGGCTGTTTCGCTTTCCGCGTTCATGAACTCGAATTAAGCAAAACAGCCGGGCCCCTTTCGAAGCCCGGCTGCTGTGATTCATCTGCGTGTAGGTGCTGGACTTAGTAGTCCATACCGCCCATGCCGCCCATTCCACCCATGCCGCCGCCGGGCATGCCGCCGCCGCCGGAGCCACCCTTGTCCTTCTCAGGAGCTTCGGTGATGACTGCTTCGGTGGTGAGGAGGAGACCGCTGATGGAGGCGGCGTTTTGCAACGCGCTCCGGGTCACCTTGGTTGGATCGACGACGCCGGCTTTGACGAGGTCCACGTATTCGCCGGTGGCGACGTTGTAACCTTCGTTGCCTTTGCGCTTCTTCACTTCCTGCACGATGAGCGCGCCTTCCTGGCCCGCGTTATCGGCCAGAGTGCGGAGCGGAGCTTCGACAGCGCGGCGGATGATCGCCATGCCGACAGCTTCGTCGCCTTCGAGCTTCAGGTTATCGAGCGCTTTCTGCGCGCGGATGAGAGCCACACCGCCACCGGGGACGATGCCTTCTTCGACTGCAGCGCGAGTCGCATGCAACGCATCTTCCACGCGAGCTTTCTTCTCTTTCATCTCGGTCTCAGTGGCTGCGCCCACGTTGATGACGGCGACACCGCCGGCCAACTTCGCGAGGCGTTCCTGGAGCTTCTCGCGATCGTAATCGGAGGTGGTCTCTTCGATCTGACGACGGATCTGCCCGACGCGACCCTGGATGTCGGCCTGCTTGCCTTCACCCTCGACGATCGTGGTGTTCTCCTTGTCAATCGTGACACGCTTGGTGCGCCCTAAATCCTCGAGTTTTACGTTCTCGAGTTTAATACCGAGATCTTCGGTGATGCATTGACCGCCAGTGAGGACCGCGAGGTCTTCCAGCATCGCCTTGCGACGATCGCCGAAGCCCGGGGCTTTGACCGCTGCGACCTGCAAGGTGCCGCGGAGTTTGTTCACGACCAACGTGGCGAGGGCTTCGCCTTCCACGTCTTCCGCGATGATGAGGAGCGGGCGACCCGCCTTCGCGACCTTCTCGAGGAGAGGCAGCATGTCCTTCAAGCTCGAGATTTTCTTCTCGTGGATGAGGATGTAAGGATTCTCGAGGACCACTTCCATCGCTTCGGCATTGGTGACGAAGTAAGGAGAGAGGTAACCCTTGTCGAACTGCATACCTTCGACGACGTCGAGGCTGGTTTCGATCGACTTGGCTTCTTCCACCGTGATGGTGCCGTCCTTGCCGACCTTGTCCATGGCGTCGGCAATGATCTCGCCGATCGTCTTGTCCCAGTTAGCGGACACGGTCGCGACCTGCGCGATTTCGTTGCGATCGCTGACCTTCTTCGAGATCTTCGCGAGCTCAGCGACAATGGCTTCCACAGCCTTGTTGATACCGCGCTGGAGCGAGGTTGGGTTCGCGCCGGCCGTTACGTTGCGGAGACCTTCTTTGTAGATGGACTCAGCGAGCACGGTCGCGGTGGTGGTGCCGTCGCCAGCGATGTCGGAAGTCTTGGAGGCGACTTCGCGCACGAGCTGGGCGCCCATGTTTTCATAAGGATCTTCGAGCTCGATTTCCTTGGCCACGGTCACACCGTCTTTGGTGATCGTCGGGCTGCCGAATTTCTTGTCGAGGATGACGTTGCGGCCGCTCGGTCCGAGGGTCGCTTTCACAGCGCGGGAGAGTTTCTCCACGCCGCGGAGAAGCGCATGCCGCGCGTTCTCGTCGAATTGTAATTGTTTAGCTGCCATAAGTGTCTGTGTGGTTTTCTAGTTAGAGGGTTCTGATTAACCAATGATGCCGAGGATATCGTCCTCGCGCATGATCAAGTAGGACTCGCCGTCCACTTTGATTTCGGTGCCGCCGTATTTCGAGATCAGCACCTTGTCATTCTGCTTCACGGTGAACTCGACCTTCTTGCCGTTGTCATCGAGCTTGCCAGTTCCGAGGGCGACTACTTTGCCTTCCTGCGGTTTTTCTTTTGCCGTGTCGGGGATAATGATCCCGCCTTTTTTGGTTTCCTTCTCTTCGAGCGGCTGCACGAGCACGCGATCTCCGAGAGGTCTTACGTTAATTGCCATGTGTTTTAGTTACTCCTTCTTGTCTTTTTGGTTAATGCCGGCGCGCGCCGGAGATCCCGGACGCGTGCTGGCAAATTGTTGTATTATCGAAAGCGGTTCTTCGCCTGGGTAGCGCATGCGTCTCGCATGCTGGTCGCGGACTCCGGCCGCGACGAACTTCCCTCGGCGTGCGACTGATTCACACTCGCGGCGTTAGCCAAAGCAATCCAAGTCCGCGATGGCGGGACGCCATCGCCAGCACGCGAGACGCGTGCGCTACCCGGATTGTTTCGGACGTCGCTCATTGCTCTTACTTCTTGTCTTCGTCCACGACCTCAAACTCTGCGTCGACCACGTCGCCCTGATCCTTGCGCGGGCCGCCTTCTTGCGGCTCGGCTTGCGGTTCGGGACGGCCACCCGCTTCGGCGCCCGGCATTGGGCCGGCTTGCGCGGAGGCTTGCTTGTAGAGATCGGCGCTGACTTCCTGGAACTTGTTCTGCAGGTCATCGTAGGTGCGCTTCATCGCGTCGGTGTCGTTCGCCTCAATGGCGGCACGCACGGCGGCGATGGCTTCTTCGATTCCCTTGCGTTTGTCCTCGGGAACCTTGTCGCCCAGATCTTTGAGCTGCTTCTCGCTCTGATACGCAAGCGTGTCGGCGTTGTTCTTGATCTCGATGCCTTCCTTCGCCTTCTTGTCTTCTTCGGCGTGGGTTTCGGCGTCGCGCTGCATCTTTTCCACTTCTTCCTTGCTCAAGCCTGAGCTGCCGGTGATGGAGATTTTCTGCTCCTTGCCGCTGCCGAGGTCTTTCGCGGAGACGTGCAGGATGCCGTTCGCGTCGATATCGAAGGTGACTTCAATCTGCGGCGTGCCACGCGGGGCCGGCGGGATGCCGTCGAGGTGGAAGGTGCCGAGATTCTTGTTATCACGGCTGAGCGGACGCTCGCCTTGCAGGACTTTAATTTCCACGCCCGGCTGGTTGTCGCTGTAAGTGGAGAAGATCTGCGACTTCCGCGTCGGGATGGTGGTGTTGCGCGGGATCATCGGGGTCGCCACGCCGCCTGCGGTTTCGATCGCCAGAGTCAACGGAGTCACGTCGAGCAAGAGCACGTCCTTAACGTCGCCCTTAAGCACGCCGCCTTGAATGGCAGCGCCAATCGCGACCACTTCGTCCGGGTTCACACCCTTGTGCGGCTCTTTGCCGATCAAGGTGCGCGCGGTCTCGATGACCTTCGGCATACGCGTCATGCCGCCGACGAGCACGAGCTCGTTGATGTCCTTCTCCGCCAGCTTCGCGTCAGCCAGACAATCCTTCACCGGCTTAAGCGTGCGCTGGAAGAGCGAATCCGTGAGCTGCTCGAGTTTCGAGCGCGTGAGCTTCTTCTGGATGTGCTTCGGACCTGACGCGTCCGCGGTCACGAACGGGAGATTGATCTCGTATTCCTGCGAAGAAGAGAGCGCGATTTTCGCTTTCTCGGCCTCTTCCTTGATGCGCTGGATCGCGTCCGGCTGCTTCGAAAGATCGATGCCCGAGTCCTTCTTGAACTCGTCCACAATCCAATCGACCAGCACGTTATCCCAGTCATCGCCACCGAGGTGGGTATCGCCGTTGGTCGCCTTCACTTCGAAGACACCGTCGCCGATCTCCAGAACCGAAATGTCGAACGTGCCGCCGCCCAAATCGTAGACGGCGATCTTCTCGTCCTTCTTCTTGTCGAGGCCGTAAGCGAGCGAGGCCGCGGTGGGCTCGTTGATAATGCGGAGAACTTCGAGACCCGCGATCTTGCCCGCGTCCTTGGTCGCGTTGCGCTGGGAGTCGTTGAAATACGCCGGCACCGTGATGACCGCCTGCGTGATCTTCTCGCCCAGCTTCGCTTCAGCATCGGCCTTCAGCTTGGCCAAAATCATGGCCGAAACTTCCGGTGGGCTGAACGTCTTCTTCTCGCCGTTCACTTCCACCTGCACGTGCGCGTCGCCGTTCGCCGCTTTCACAATCTTGTAAGGCACGCGGTGCTCCTCTTCGCGCACCTCGTCGAACTTGCGGCCCATGAAGCGCTTCACCGAAAAAACCGTGTTCGCGGGATTCGTCACCGCCTGGCGTTTCGCCGCCTGACCCACCAGCCGCTCGCCATTCTTCGCGAACGCGACAATCGACGGCGTCGTCCGCGCGCCTTCGCTATTTTCCAAGACAATCGCATCGCCGCCCTCCATTACCGACATGCAGGAGTTCGTCGTGCCCAAATCAATACCTAAAACTTTAGCCATAATAAAAGTGTTCCTTAAACCGAAGACCCTTCGGTCGGAACTACCTTTAGCAGGGGGCATTCCGTTGACGGCAATCGACCGTCTAAAGCTACACGGGAATAGACGTTTACGATCTACTCCGTCCTGTGACTGGTTCGCACTTTCGGGCCACTGTGGCGCACATTTGCGCTGATGCTATGCCGTCGTGTCACGCCCAAACCCACCAGTGCGTTGTGCAGGGGAGACTACTTACCGGTCCGGACATCAACGCCAGCAAATGAGTCGTAAGGCACGCCGAGAAAGATGTTCTGCACGATCTCTTTCAGTCGAAGCATCGCTGCAGATGCGCGCTCTCGAAGAACGTAAAATGCAGCCGCTGCCACAATGCCAACGAAGAGCCCCAGTATGCTGGGTAAAAGGGCACCACCCAGAGCATGATGAAATCCAGTTGGATTCGTCGCGCTCTGCATAAGGGCCATCATTATTTCCAACAATGTGCCCAGGATACCCAGAAGAGGTGTGCAAATGGCGAGCGCTCGCAGATAGCTGAAACGCGTGTGCAGGCGAAGCTCCTCCATCGCCAGCGCCACCGTCAGACCAGCCGTCGTCGACTGCTGCCCCTCACCGATCAGTCCCAGTCCTACGCGTAATACCTTTGCCAAGGCCGAAGGATTTGTCTGACAAAATGCCTCGGCCTCGGGGAATTTGGTTTGGCGAAAGAGAGCTCGCAGCGTCTGCTCGTGTCCGAGCGATCCGATCCGATCGCGGGTCGTCCGGCTAAAACCGTTAAGAATGAGCAACACTGTCGCGACCAGGCACAGCAAGATGGGGAGGACGATCCAAACCCCATGCGCCAGAATATCCACCACTGTATTCATTGGTTGAAAACTTCCTGCCCGGATTACTCGGCCAACCTCCGCGACAGCAGCCGGTTTACTTACGGTCGGGCACTCGCCGTTTTGGGGCCTTGCGCGAGATCCACCACGTCCGCGAGGATGTTCAGCGCCTCACTTCGAGTCGGATCGATCGCGGGCTCATCCCTCCCATCATTAGGCTCGCCGGTCTCGGACTCAGCGTCTCCTGCAGCTTCTGGAGCAACTTTTTTGTCACCAGCAGCGACCTTGGGCGGAAGATTGATGAGCTGAAGCTCCGGCTTATCGACGTTGTCCAAGGTGACTCGATAAACTTTGTCATCGCTGTCCTGACGCGCCAGACGATCTTTCGCGCGCGCTTCCTTCCGCATCTTATCCTCGCTCATCTCCGCGCGGCGCTTCTCTTCATTCAAAGCGATCTTGTTCTCGTCCAGTCTGCGCCGAAGCCGGTCGCGGTCTTCCATGATGTAGCCAAACTCCGGATCCGCCTGAATCCGAGCCGCGGAGCGCCGCTTCAGCTCTTCCAGGAAAACCTGCGGGGATTCCGGCCACTTCGTATAACGCGCCTTTGGCACCTCGTCGTAAGGCAGAGCATTCTTGAGCGAGCCCTCGCCGAACTCCGGCAAATCGGTCAACGACGGCAACACAATATCCGAGGAAACTCCGTTCAACTGCGTCGACCCTCCGGCGACGCGGTAGAATTTTTGGATGGTCAATTTAAGCGCGCCGTCCTCTTGCGAGCTGCTGCCGAGAAGCGAGGTAAAACGTCCGATCTCGAGAATGGTCTGCACCGTGCCCTTCCCGAAAGTAGCCGTGTCGCCGACCACGAGTGCGCGACCATAATCCTGCAGGGCAGCGGCAAAAATTTCGCTCGCCGAAGCACTCTGGCGACTGGTCAGCACCACCAGAGGACCCCCGTAAGCAACGCTAGGATCGGGATCGCTCGAAACGACGATATTTCCGTTCGAGCCCTTGGTTTGCACCACTGGACCCGATTTTAAGAACAACCCCGTCAACGCGATCGCTTCTTCCAAGGAACCGCCACCGTTCCGCCGCAGATCCACCACCAAGCCGGCGATGTTTTCCTTCTTCAAACGCTTTAGCAGAGCCAAAACATCGCGCGTGGTGCTCTTCCGATGCCGCTCCATATCTGCATAAAAGGAAGGCAAAGTGATCCAGCCGAGCTTCACCGGCTCACCATTCTTATCCTTCTTGATCACGATATCGGCGCGCGCTTCCTGATCCTTTAATTTGATCTCGTCCCGCACGATCTCGATCGTCTTGCGCTTGGAAGGATCGGTCGCGTCCTGCGGGATAACGAGGAGACGCACTTTCGTCCCCTTCTTCCCGCGGATTTGCTCCACCACCTTATCCAGCCGCATGTCCCGCACGTCGTTAAATTCCGCCGCGCCCTGCGCCACCGCGGTAATGCGATCACCTACCTTCAACCCGCCATGCTTTTGCGCGGGACCGCCCACCACCAGGCTCTCGATCTTCGCGTAACCATCCTCCGAACGGAGCATGGCGCCGATTCCCACGAGCGAGAGGCCCATGTTGATGCTGAAGTTTTTCAGGTCGGCTTTGCTCAAGTATTCCGAATGCGGGTCGTAGGTCTGCGCCAGCGCGGCGAGGAAAAATTTCACCTGCTCGGGCTTGTCCTCTTCATGGATATTGCGCTGCAAGCGATCGTAGCGGCGCGCGACCAATTGCGGGCCGGGCTCAATCGGGTGCTCGCTCATCTTCTCCTGCAGGAGCTCGTTCGCGATCCGTGCCGTCCAGATCGCGTCGGCTTCCGCTTCATCTTTTGGCCAGGGCGACTTTTGCCGGCTGATCTCGATCGTCGTATCCGAGTTAAATTCCGTGGGCGGCTGTTTCAGGAATTCCTTGATCTTCGCCACCCGATCATCCACTCGCTTCTGGTAGAGCTCGTAGATTTCGTAAGCGGGCTTCAGGTTGCCCAAAAGCACGTCGTCATCGATCGAGGTGCCGTACTTCTCCGTCAACGCATCGACGTCCTGCTGGGTGAAGAAGAGGTGGCTAAAGTCGAGCAGCTCCAGATACGTCCGAAGAAACTTCTTCGAAATCTCATCGTTCAGCGGGTGGTGAGTGTAATGCCCTTCCTCAAGGAGACGCCCCACGGACACCTCCACCTGCTCCAAATCGGACTTGGCCTGCACCGGTGGGAGAGCCAGGGCGCAAACGGCCAAAAGAACCGGGAAAACCGGCACGAGACGAAAAGGAAGCTTCATTCGAGAGAGATAAGGATTGTTAAGCTCGCAGAGTTCTAAAAGGCACGCAAGACAGCCGACCGCTGCAGGCGCTGGGTAAAAGCTGAGACAAATAATACGACGGAAGATTCAAACACAGTCCGTAAAAACTTCGGCCACGGGGATTTTGCTGCATTATTCGTTCCCGAAATCCCGGAATATTCGCGCCCTCTCTCGCGCGGAGCGGGCTCGTTCCATCAGCTTCACGTCGTCTGGTGAGGTATTTTTCGATTCCGGAACGGAAACAGGCTAGCGTCGTCGCAATGCGCTACGACACCTTCTGCGGCGGGATTTTCGAGACAAATTGCTTCCTCTTCGAAGCTCCGGGCGGGCACATTCTTTTCGATGCGCCGGATGGAGTTTGCGCCTGGCTGCAGGAGCGGAAGATCACGCCGAAGCTGCTCCTCCTCACCCATGGCCACTTCGATCACATCCCGGATGTGGCCAAGTGCAAAGCTGCCTTCGATTGCCAGATCGGCTGTCATGCGGAGACAGTGCCAATGATTTCCGACCCGGAGTTCTTCCGGAGCTTCGGCTTTGGTCTGGAAGTGGAACCAAGCGAGCCGGATTTCCTGATCGAAGCCGGGGCCGGGCAGGACTTTCTCGGCCTCCACTTCGATGTCCTGGAAGTCCCCGGCCATTGCCCGGGCAGCCTCTGCTTCCTGCAACGCCAGGAGCAACTTCTTGTAGGCGGCGACGTCCTGTTCGCAGGTGGGGTGGGGCGGACGGATCTGCCCGGAGGCGATACGGCCCTGCTCTTCGCCGGCCTCCGGGAAAAGCTCTTCCCGCTGGGCGATGCCATCACAGTGCTGCCCGGTCACGGACCGGCGACCACCATCGGTGCAGAGCGCCGAGCGCACGGCTTCGAGTTGGCAACGTAGAAGTCATCCCATGCCCGAAGCTTATCGCGAAATCGAACGGAAGTTTCTCGTGCGGGAACTCCCCGAGCGCCTCGCCGATTTTCCGCACGCGGAGATCGAGCAAGGCTATCTGGCCCTGGCGCCTGATGGCGTGCAGGTGCGGATGCGGAAGGCGGGCTCGCACCTTTCGCTCACCTACAAACGCAACCGCGAAAACGTGCGCGAAGAGCGAGAGATCGCGCTCACTGCGGAGCAGTTCGACATCCTCTGGCCGGGCACCGAGGATCGGCGCTTGAGCAAGACGCGCTACGATGTGCCACACGGGGAGCTGGTGGTGGAGATCGATATCTACCACGGCCGGCACGAAGGGGTGATCGTGGCAGAGGTGGAGTTTGAGAATGAAGAGGAGTCGATAGCGTTCCAGCCCCCGGACTGGTTGGGCGACGATGTCTCGCGCGATCCGCGCTACAGCAACCAGCTTCTGGCCCAATAACTGACGGCTAAAAAACAGCCGAGCGAAGTTCGGCTCGCTCCGCCGCTCTCCGCGGTGAATGGTCGGGCATGGCCTCCGCGATTCGCATCCTCGCCGTCGGCGCACATCCGGACGACATCGAGTTCGGCTGCGGCGGCGTGCTCCTTGTCGAAGCTGCAGCTGGCAGCCAGATCGCGCTCTGCATTTGCTCGCGTGGAGAGGCGGCCAGCAACGGCACGCCAGATGAACGCACCGCAGAAGCGCAAGCTGCCGCCGACATGCTCGGCGCGTCGCTCGAGTTCTTGGAGATGGGCGGTGATTGCAAACTGGAGGCCTCTCCGTCAAACGCGCTCGCGCTGGCCCGCCGGATCCGCGCCTTTAAACCCGATATCGTGCTCGCGCCCACTCGCACCGCGCGACAGCATCCTGATCACATCGCGGTGGGCGAAATGTGCGACGCCGCGGCGCGACTGGCGCGCTACGGAGGTCTCGAAGAGTTGCGCGATCTACCGCCACATCGCGTCACTCATTGCCTGGCCTACGCCGTCACGCCCGGCGCCGAGCCTGCCCGCGATCGACCTGCGCTGCGCGTGGATATCAGCGCACAGTTCAAACGGTGGGTGCAATTGATGGAATGTCATCAATCGCAATTGCGAACGCGCAATTACATCGAGCTCCAAACCGCCCGCGCCCGCCTGCTCGGCCTCGAAGCCGGTGTAGAACACGCGCAGGCCCTCTACCCGACTGACGATCTCCTCGTCAAATCCCTGAGCCAACTCCCGCCTTCCGTTCGTCTCTTTTAACGGAAAGAAATTAGCCACGGATGAACACGGATTTTCACGGATAAAAAGGCACCCGTCTTGTTCCTCATCCGTGTTTCATCCGTGTTAATCCGTGGCCAAGAAATCCGTCAGCCCGAATGATACCAACGCGCGCTCTTAAAATCGGCATCACCTGCTACCCGCTCATCGGCGGGAGCGGCATCCTCGCCACCGCGCTCGGCTCGGAGCTGGCCCGGCGAGGTCACGAAGTGCATTTTTTTAGCTCCGCCAAGCCCGTCCGCCTCGACCTCGCGCAGCCGCGGATCCATTTCCATGAAGTGGTGGTGAACGAATACAGCCTCTTCCGTTATCCCGATTACACCCTGCCATTGGCGGTAAAAATGGCGGAGGTCGCGCGGCAGGAAGGGCTCGATATTTTCCACGTCCACTACGCCGTCCCGCATGCCACCGCCGCTTACCTGGCGGTGCAGATGTTGCGTCGCAGCTCGGCCCAGGCGCCGAAGATTGTCACCACCTTGCACGGAACGGATACGACCCTTCTCGGGCAGGATCCCAGTTATCGCGAGGCGATCGAGCACGCGCTTTCAGAGTCGGACGCGGTCACCACCGTCTCGGAAAGTCTCCGGGTGGAAACGCTGGCCACCTTCGCGCTCGACGATGCGGTCGAAGTGGTGCGGAATTTCTTTATCCCGAGCCAGCCAGCGCGTTCCCGCGCTGTGGTGCGCCAGGATCTGGGAGTAGCCCAGGACGAATTTCTCCTCGTTCACAGCTCGAATATGCGCGCCCCGAAACGGATCGATCTGCTGCTGCAAACTTTCGCGCAGGCTCAGGCAGAAGCACCGATGCGGTTACTCCTGCTCGCTGGCGGCAGCTTCGCGCCTTACCAGCCGCTTCTCGACAGATTGGGAATTCGGGGAGCTGTCCTCTTGCGCGAGAACGTGGCCGAGGTGGAGGAATATCTCGCGGCCGCCGATGCCGGCCTTTACACGTCCGACAACGAGAGCTTCGGCTTGAGCATCCTCGAAACGCTCTTTCATGGACGACCGGTGACAGCTTTCCGCGTGGGCGGAATTCCGGAAGTGGTGCAAGACGGCGCGAGTGGCTTTCTCCATCCTTTTGGCGACACGGGAGCAATGGCTCGATCGCTGGTGCGCTGGGCCGAAGACCGCGCGCTGGCGGAAAAGATGGGCGAGGAAGGCCAGCGTTATGCGCGCGCGCATTTCTCGGCCGAAGCCATTGTCCCGCAATACGAGCGACTCTACGAACGCCTCGCAAATCGCTAGCGGCAAAGAACTCAGGCAGGGAACGGCGTCTTCAAGACTGGCCGGCAAACTTCAGCAGCAACGTCTCGCTCGTATTCTCCTCGCGATAAAAGAACTCCACCGCGCCGTCGCGACCAGTATGATCTATCGGCACCGCAAAGCTGCTCCTGCGACTGTGGATCTGGTGCACTCCTGCCTGCCCGCCCCGCGAGTAAAAGTCGCCCCAAGCTTGCACGAAATCAGCGCGTCCGGCTTTGGCCAATAAGAGAACCTCCAACGACTGCCGATCGTAGGGAGCAAACTCGATCAGGTTCTCCGCTTCGAAAGTCCCATAGTCCAAAGGCGCCGACGGAAAGACCCCCGCCACCGGCAACTCTGACCAGGACGCTCGCACCAGCCCCACCCAAACGCGCGGATCGAACCCCGCGATCTGGCTCGGCCTCGACCAGGTGCTAAGCGACAGCCTCAGTCGTCCCTCTCGACCAGCGAGTAGGTCAATCCAAACGTGATCGACCTTATCCGGCAGGGAATGCGTTTCCACTATCGCGCTTGCCACCTCCCCGGCTACACGAACGAAGTGCCCATGCCATTCTTGCAGCCGGGCGGGCGGAGAAAGTATTCGACGCCATGACTCGGAACACACGGGTGATTCGCGCCTGGAGCAAATCCTCTCCGATTGGCGCGCTGCTCAACGGACGAATTTTAGTCGGGAGCTCGCTCTCCCCAAATCTCCGAAAGAAGAAAAAATGTTCGCTGGCACGAAATCACAATTGACTACTGCGACGCATTTGTGAGAAAAAACCATAGTCACTAGAAACAAATACATTCACTAAAAATAAATATCATGTCTCACCTTGACCGCATCGGCGCCATCCTCGCACTCACCGTCGTCATCACTGTTCTGATCTGCTGGTTGATCCCCGCTCCGACTTTTCTCTAGCGTTTCTTTCGGTTGGCTGCGTCGCCTGCCTTCTTTTTGGCCTCCCGGCGGCGGCGCGGCTTGACCGGCTCAAGCATGGTTCCCCGGCACTTTGGGGCACCGCAGAGACAGGCATATTCCTTCTCCAGCTTCTTCGAGCGCCGCTCCGCTGGTATGATTTTATAATCGTAGAAAAGTTCCTCGCCCGGCTGGATGGCGCGAAGGGCATAAACAAAAATTCGATCGCCCGGCTCCTCGTTCGTCTCACAATTCGGGGCGCAGGAATGGTTGATCCAGCGCGCCTCATTCCCGCCTTCCCCGGCATCGATGACGTCGCCGTTATCGAGCGAGAAAAGAAAGGTGTGGTAAGGATCCTTCGGATCGCGGGACGGAAGGTCCATCGCCACCTTCCAAGGCAGATGCGCGCCGGTATACTCGATCACCCGCGCGCCTTTGCGGATGGGAGCGATCGCATAAACGCCTTTGCCATGAATCCCAGAGGCGCGGACTTCGATCCGCAGGGCAGGTGATTTTTTTGCCGGAGACTTCGCGGAAGCTTTGGTAGCCATGTGGCGCAGAGACTCGCACGACTTTCTCTTTTTATCCGCAAAAGCAGCGCGGGAGAAAAATTTCGGCGCGGATCTCTTTCTTAAAAGCCAGCGCCGCGGCTGCCCTCAAGGTAGCCTTTAGCCCGCCGTGAGCGCGGCGCGCTCATCGTTCAACGCCCCGCTCTTCTCGAGGAAATAATCGTATCCGCCCGGATACGGCGCCACCTGCCCTGCATGCACATGCAAGACCTTGGTCGCGAGCTTGCGGATGAAATGCACATCGTGCGAAATGAAGACGAGCGTGCCTTCATAAGCCGCGAGCGCGAGGATGAGCGACTCGACCGCGTGGATATCCAGGTGCGTGGTCGGCTCATCCATCAGAAGCAGATTCGGCGGGTCGACCAGGAACTTGATCAAGTTCAGCCGACTCTTCTCCCCACCGCTCAGGATGCCGGTCTTTTTGTAGATGTCGTCTTTGCGAAAGAGGAACGAACCCAGAATCCCGCGCGCCTCGTTCTCCGCCAGCGTAGGGGCAGCGTTCATCACCTCCTGCAGCACGGTGTTATTCGCGTCCAGGGTATCCGCGCGATGTTGCGAGAAATAGCCGATCTTGGCGTTGTGACCGAGATTTCGGTCGCCCTTGTCGAAAGGAATCACGCCCGCGAGAATCTTGAGCAAAGTCGATTTACCCGCTCCGTTCGGCCCCACCAGGACCGTGCGCTCCCCGCGTTCCACCGTCAGGTCCAGCCCCTGGTAAACCTTATGTTTGCCGTAGGCCTGATGGATTCCCTCCAACGAAATGGCCCGCTGCCCGCCGCGTGGCGGTTGTGGAATATTGAAGCGAAACGGCTTCTTCGCCGGGAGCGGCTTCTCGATTAACTCCATCCGCTCGATCTGCTTCAGCTTGCTCATCGCCTGCGAAGCCTTCGACGCCACCTGGCGGAAGCGATCGTAAAATTCCCGCAGCCGCGCGATCTCCTTCTGCTGATTATTATAGGCGGCCAGCTGCTGCTCGTAGTTCGCGTCCCGCTGACTCAGAAACGCCGAGTAATTGCCCGTGTAGCCGATCAATTTCTGATCCGCGATATCGTAAACCCCCTCCACCACCTCATCCATGAACTGCCGGTCATGCGAAATGAGGAGCAGCGCGCCCGAGTAATTCTTCAGGTAATCCTGCAGCCAAAGAAGCGAGAGCAGATCGAGATGGTTCGTCGGCTCATCCAGCAGCAAAAGATCCGGCTCCATCACCAGGAGCCGCGCCAGATGCGCGCGCATCACCCAACCCCCGCTCATTTCCTTCGCCGGGCGGTCGAAATCTGTTTCGCGATAACCCAGCCCGCGCAGGATCTTCTTCGCCTTCGCGTCCACCTGCAGATCCGTCAGCGCCTCGTGTTTGGCGTGAGCTTGCAGATACTCCGGACCGCTCACCGTGCCCGCCTTTTCCAGCGTGCGGAGCTGTGCCTCGAGCGCTGGCACCTCGCCCGCGCGCCCCGTCGCCACGTCCATCACCGTCTCCTCGCCCACCGCTTCGCTCTCCTGCGGGAGATAGCCCACCATCGTCCATTCGTCCCGCTCCACCGTGCCCGCATCGGGCGTGTCGTTTTGCAGAATAACCTGAAAGAGCGTCGATTTTCCCGCGCCATTCGGGCCCACCAAAGCCACCCGTTCGCCATAGTTCACCGTCATGCTGGCGTTCTCAAAAAGAGTCCGCCCGCCCATGGTTTTCCGGAGATCGCGAATCGTAAGCATGGCCAGAGCCGGCGAATTTGCCGGGCGCGCACCTTACGGGCGAGGCGCGCCGCGCGCAAGGCTGAGGGACCGCGGAGATGGGGCACGCAACTGGCTAATCCTCTCACATCTCCATGCCAGGTCCTTCCGCTCGCGCCCCGCGTCCCTCCCTGTTCAAGCGCACCATGGCCAAAGCAATTCTGCTCTTAAGCTTTCTGGTTGCGCTGGCTTCCACGGCCTCTGCCACGGTTCATCGAATTACAAGCCTGGCCGATAGCGGCCCAGGTTCGCTGCGCGAGACTATCGCCCTAGCCGCGCCCGAAGACAGAATCTATTTCTCCGTTAGCGGCACCATCGTGCTTACGAGCGGTCCGTTGCTGATCGATGAAAGCGGTAGCAATACTTGGCCCGACAACTCAGCGGATCGTGATCTCTGGGAACGACAAGACGCGTGTTTTTGAAATCGCTGCCCGCCTCCGGCAGCCTCTTCCTCTCCCGCCTCACGATCGCGCACGGATACGCCGGTAGCGGCTCCGGTGGTGGCATCTCCATCGCGCCCGGCAGCCCGATCATCTACCTCGACTGCGTGCACTCTCCGGGATAATGCCGCTCCCCGCGGCTCTGGCGGTGCGATCGATACCGGCGCAGGGACATTCAACCTCACTAACTCGACCCTGAGCAATAACCTGGCAGGCCACGAGTGGCGGCGCGATCCATAATAGCGGAGGCATTTCCATCTCGGAGTGCACGCATCACGAGAAACACCGCCGGGACCAGTGGCGGCGCGATCCAAAACGAGGGCGACCACTGTTATCTTTCAAACACCGATCGTCGCTCTCAATTCCGCTCCCGAGGGACCCGATCTGCGGGGCGATTTCGCCATGCCAATTATCAGAAATAACCTCATCGGGGAAGCTGATGGCAGCACTGGCTTCGTGCCTGGCAGTAACGGGAATCTCGTGGGCACTTCGGCGCTTCCTCTCGATCCCCGTCTCGGGCCCCTTGCTGAGAACGGCGGGCCCGACTCGCTACGCACGCATTGCTCCCGGGCAGCCCCGCGATTAACGCCGGAATCTCGGCACCGTCTGCCGCCGATCAACGCAACTACGGCCGGAATGGTCAGTTGGACATCGGAGCGTTTGAGTTCAACGGCATTCGCACCGGTTCTGGTCGTCGTCAGTGCGGTTTCGCGGCAAATCCATGGCGAACGAGGCCCGTTCGATATCCCGCTTCCGCTGAGCGGCCGTGGCGGCGTCTGAGTGCCGCGCCACGGGTGGAAATTTCCAGGTCATTGTCGCCTTCAGCTATCCAGTCAGCGTCGGATCTGTTTCGATCACGAGCGCCGATGGGAGGGCCGACTGCGCAAGTGATCGATCAGCGGAAAGCTCGTGACCTTGGATCTCTCCCAGGTCGCGAACGGGCAGACGCTCGGCATCTTCCTCAGCCAGGTGGACGATAGCTACGCGATCGGCGACGTCTTTCTTCCCCTCCGGGTCCTGGCCGGCGACAGCGATGGCAACGGCTCGGTCTCCGCGGCCGACGTGGCGCAGACCAAAGCGCGGGCCAACCAAGGCATCTGGAGCAACACCTTTCGTTCGGATTTTAATCACAGCGGCGGGACGATTAACGCCGCCGATATCAGCTTCGCAAAAGCGAGCGTCGGCACGGCGCTGCCCTAGTTGGGAACCATCATCGTGCCGCCGATTGCAGGTATGTTTGGGATTCGGGCAATCTCCGCGCGAGCGCGCTGCGTATCTAAAGGTATGAGCAACGAACAAGATCCGCACCCCGACAAGAAGGTCACCGCCGCCACGACGGACGCTCCGCAGGAGGAGTTTATTACTCAAAAAAGTGTCCCGTCGGAATCCGAGACACCTATCGAGCGGGCTGACGGTCGGAAGAAATCTGGGGAGCCGCCCACACCTTAGGTCGGGGCGAGTTCGATCTCCGTCACGGCGGCGGGAACACAGCGCGGAAGGCGCGAAGCGCAGCCGGATGGTAAATCGTGGAATGCTTCTCCTCCGGCATCTTCTCGTAATGCCACTTAAGAGTTGCGGGAGCGGAGTCCTCCAGGATGGCGGCGAAGCGCTGCGCCGGCTCGATGATTCCTTTCTCGTCGCTGCTGGCGAAATATAACGTCTTCGATCCCGTGCCTCCTGCGCGGAGATGTTCCGGCGCAATCGTGAGGAGGTTCTCGCGGTTCCACCACAGGCTGGGATCGAAAGCCAGATACGTATCGAACAACTCCGGCTCCAGCAGGAGCGTCTCCATCACGAAAAGTCCCGCCAGCGATTCGCCCACAATCGCCGTTTCCTTCGTAGTCCGATAACGCGTTTTGATCTCCGGCATTAGTTCTTCGCGCAGAAATTTCCGGAACGCAGCTGAACCGCCCACGCGCGGCGCGATCTTCTTGTCTTCCGGATTCTCCGTCGGACCGGTCAAGTCGCGGCGACGCTCGGTATTCTCGATTCCTACCAGAAGGAAGGGGCGCATTGTGCCGTTACCGACCAGGACCTGCACCAATCCAGCGACATGTTGGAAGTCCTCCTTCATCCCGCCATCCGGCATGTAGAGGACAGGGAGCGGGAGAGCGGCCGACTCCGCATAAGGCGGCGGAGCATAGACATTGATCCGGCGGTCCTCATCGAGGATCGCAGAATGGATCGTGAAGCTTTCGCCGATAACCAACGGGACGGGCGTCGGCGTGTCGCGCGCCAGCGCGGACAGCGCTGGAAAGAAAAGCGTCGCAAGCGTAAGGGCGAGGAAATTGGTCATGACAAACTGGGCCGGCTGAAATGTGCGAGCGTTCCTGCATCGTCTTAGCGCACGCGCGTGCCGCGATCACTGACTAATTCGTTCGGGTCGCACCGATCCGACGCCACGGCGCCAAGTAACAAGCCTGTTACCTTTTCTCTCTTCTCCTATCGCGACCCGATCAGGTAATCTGCGGCATACTTGGATTTAAACGATTCAGGGGAGGATTCTGATCATATGAGCACTCGCTTCTCACCAGGCACTCGCAGCTTCAGCGGGGCGCCTTTCGCACCTCGAGCATGGAGCCGAGGCGGGGCCATCGCGCTCTTTGCTTTACTGGTTGAATTGGAGTGTAACCGCGTCCGCCCGCACGACCCGCGGAACCGACGCTCCCTTACCGGGCGATGCGACCCTCGCTGCCGCGGTTAGGAAACAGGACGCGCCACAGATTGCCGCGGGCGCGAACGGCCAATCCCTCGCGGTCTGGACCGATATGCGCTCAGCGTTGGTGAACACCGGCTTCGCTGGTCCCTACACGGGTCCCGGGTTGGGAACGATCATGGATATCTACGCCGCGCGCCTGGATGCGAGCGGGAATTTGATCGACACCACGCCGATCGTCATTTCGCAGGCGGGCTATATCCAATCTTCGCCCGTTGTCGGATGGAATGGACAAAACTGGCTCGTAGTCTGGTCTACCGAACGAGCGACTGATCGTTACGCCAACGACATCATGGCGGTCCGCGTTTCGCCGGATGGCCGCGTCCTCGATAACCCGGCGATTCTGCTCGCCGCGGCGCCGACCAGCATCGATTCCTATGTGCCTTGGGCGGTATCGAGTGATGGCACCAATTGGGCCGTGGTCTGGCGTGGCCTCGATGTGGCGGCCGGCATCTTCACGATCGAAGGCGCGCGCGTGGCGCCGAACGGCGTCGTCCTGGATCCGGGCGGGAAACGGTTGCGGCGCGACTCTTCGAACTCCGCCGCCTCCAATGCGGACCTTGCTTTCGCGGGCGACGTCTACCTCATGACCTGGCGCGAGCTCGGAGGCTCCGGCGGTTGGGTGGTGCGGGCGGAACGACTTTCGCCGGCGCTCGATGTCGTGGGCAGTGTTTTCCAAGTCAACTTGAACACCCCCAGCAATCCGCTGGCACCCAAGGTGGCGACAAACGGGGACTCTTTTTTCGTCGTCTGGTCGGAGGAGTGGACTGGCGCCGCGCATACCTTGATGGGGACTCGCGTCTCACACGCTGGCGCGGTCCTCGATCCGAGCGGGATCACGCTTACGCCCACGTCCGGTTACACCTCTTTTCGTCCCGACGTTTGTTGGGATGGGACGAACTACATCGCGGCTTACAATCGGCAGGCGACATTTTTCGAAGACGATCTTTACGCCACGCGGGTGGCGGCTGACGGCACGGTGCTCGACCCCGACGGCGTTCTCGTGAGCGACGCCGTCAGCAGCCAGCTCAACCCCGGAATCGCGCCCGTCCCCGGTGGAGGAGCGCAGGTGTTGTGGACGGATTTTTCCAATGGCGGCTCCACGGCCGGCGATATCGTGGCGGCGAGTATTTCGAACAACGGAGCAGTCACGCCGCGCGGAGTCGTTAGTGTGGCGGCGCCGAATCAGCCGATGTCGCGCATCGCAGCCGGTGGCCCTGGCTATTTGACGGTCTACGTCAGCGAGACGGCATCCGAGACTCGCATCCTGGCGCAACGCCTGGACGCGAAGGGCACGGCGCTCGATGCCGCGCCGCTGGTTCTCGCGGGCGGCTCGCTTTCGCTCACGAATCCGGGCGTAGCCTGGAATGGCTCGGAGTTCCTGGTGGTCTGGGACGATATCAGCGGCAATGCCGGGCGAGGTCAGGTTTACGCGAAGCGGGTTTTGGCGGATGGCACCGTGATCGATGTTTCGCCGATCGCAGTCCTGCCCGGTTTGCGTCCGGCGGTCGCAGCCTTGGCTGATACCTTCCTCGTCGCGAGCGATGATGCGCCGAGCAATCCGCACCAGCGTTTCCCGTTCGCCGTGCGCGTGAGCGCGGCCGGCGTGGTGCTGGATGCGCCACTCCAGGTCGGGACCAATTTTTCCTATTCGACCAGCGTGGCCGCGGTGGGAAACCGCTGGCTGGTGGCGTGGGAGCGTCACCCCACCCATGATAATTCATCGTCCTCGATCAACGGCGCCTTTGTCGAAGCCGCCGGCACCACGAGCGGCTCTTTCGGAATCTCGAGCGGGAGTAATCATAAAACCCCGGATGTGACGAGCGCGGGCACATCCGCCCTCGTCGTCTGGCATAACGGGAACATCCTCGGCCGCCGGATCAACGCCGACGGCACCCTTCTCGACAGCGCGAGCGGGCTTCTCATTTCCGGCGCGGCTAACGAGCAATCGCTGGCCCGGGCCGCGTGGGATGGCACGCAGTATTTGGTCACGTGGGTGGACCACCGCAATTTCACCTACCCGCTGCAACCGGTGGACGACGTCTTCGCCGCGCGCGTTGATCTCAGCGGCTCGGTTCTCGATTTGAATGGCTTCCCCATCGCCGCCGCCGGCGGCGCGCGGCGAAAGCCGGCCTGCACTTGCTGCCGCCAATGGCACCACGATCTTCGCCTACTCCGCGTTTCAAAACGACGCGCCCTACACCTCCTACCGCATCAACCTCCGCCGCTATCCTTTCAATCAGGATTACAGCGTGAGCGCATCGCCGGGTTTCGCGACCTTGGCGCCGGGCGCCAGTGCCAGCTTTGAGATTAACGTCACCCCGGTCGGCGGTTTCAGCGACAGCGTCACCTTGCAAGTCGAGGACTTGCCGCCGGGCGTCACTGCCTCTTTCAATCCCACCACGGTGAATCCCGGCGCCACCGCCACCCTTAACGTCACCACTTCCACCAGCACCCCGGTCGATCGTTACCCGGTCACCGTGATCGCTTCCAGCGGGGCGCGACAAAGCTGGGCCACCATCCTGCTCAACGTCACCAACGCGCCCGCGCCTCCGCGTTTTAATGTCATCGATCTCGGAACGCTGGGCGGAATCAGCAGCGAAGCCTGGGGCTTGAACGAAGCCGGCGACGTTGTCGGCTGGGCCAATCTCGCGAACGGCCAGAAGCGCGCCTTCCGTTACAGCAACGGCGCGCTGACCGATCTCGGAACTTTAGGCGGCACCGAGAGCATCGCCTACGGCATCAACAACGCCGGCGACATCGTGGGCTCGAGCAAAAACGCCGCCGGCACGCAGCGCGCTTTTCGCTGGAGCGGCGGAGCGATGCAAGACCTCGGGACGATCGATGGCAGCCTCAGCACCGCGACCGCGCGCGCCATCAACAATGCCGGGCAGATTGTCGGCTTTTCCACATATCAGGATGGCAGCACCGAAGCGTTTATCTGGAACAATGGAACCATGAGCGCGCTCGGGCGGCTTGGTTACACGAGCTACGCTTTCGCCGTCTCTGCCTCCGGCGAGGCGGCTGGTTGGGGCCAGCTCTCGAACGGCGCGGCCCGCGCCTATCGCTACAGCAATGGCGCAGTGCAGAACCTCGGCGTCATCGTGACGAGTCCGTTCGATGGCAGTTACGGTTTCGGCATGAACGACGCCGGTCTCGTCGTCGGCAGCGGCACTTACGGCAGCACCACGGACACGCACGCTGCGCTCTTCAACGGCGGTGCCGTCCAGGATCTCGGCACGCTCGGCGGCACCCAAAGCAGAGCGTGGGCAATTAACGGCGCGAATCAGATCGTCGGCTACTCCACCAATTCCGGCGCGGTCCGGCGTGCCTTCCTCTACGAGAATGCGCTGGTCGATTTAAACAGCCTTATTTCTCCCGCTTCGTCGTGGGTCCTGAGCGAAGCCCGCGCCATCAACAACGCCGGCCAAATCGTGGGCTCCGGTGTGCTCAACGGCGCCACCCATGCCTTCCTCCTCAACCCCAGCACCGGCCCGCAACCCATCACCGCCGTCAGCGCGCTCTCCCGCAAAATCCACGGGTCGGCCGGCGCCTTCGACATTGCCCTCCCCGTTTCCGGCGCGCCGGGAATCGAGAGCCGCACCGGCGGGGCGGGGGGCAATCATCAAGTCATCATCACCCTCTCCGAATCAGTCTGGGTGAGCAGCGCCCGTCTCGACAGTCAGACTGCCTTTATCAGCAATGTCAGCGTGCAAGGCAATCAGGCCATCGTGGACGTGAACGGCCTCGCCAATGGCCAGACCATTAACGTCACTTTGAATGGCGTAACCAATGGCCTAACGAGCGCCGACATCACCATCCCGATTCGCTTCCTCACGGGCGACACCAATGCCAACGGCGTCGTCAATGGCACCGATGTCAGCCAGACCAAAGCGGCTGCCGGCCAGCCCGTCACCGCGGCCAACTTCCGCGCCGACGTCAACGCCAACGGCACGATCACCGCCAGCGACCTGGCCTTGGTCAAGTCGCTGGCCGGGAGTTCTGCGGGCGCGGCCAAGTCGGATCAGAGCCGCTGACATTCCGGGATGCGATCTGGCGACGACGATACCGCGCCATTGAGCCGGGCCATCTGCGAGCCTGTGCAAGATCAAGGCTACGGATTGATCAACCGGATGACGCTGCCGGGCGGCGGGACGCTGGGATTTCATCAAGTGCGTCACGCCCGACCCGAGCCATGTCCCTCAGTCCTTGGAAGTTTTCCAACCCGGCGCGCGAGCCGCGCTCTCTCTGCTATAGTGCGGCCGGATGTTTGAGATCAAACAGAAGGACAAGATGACGGAGCGCGCGCTCCTGATTGGAGCGTATATCGATCCGGCGAAGAAAGCGGAGGCGCAGAGTCTCCTCGAGGAACTGGGCGAGTTGGTCGAGACGCTCGGCATCCCGATTATCGAGCGCACCCTTATCACGCATCGCGAAAATCATGCGCGTTATCTCATCGGCTCGGGGAAAGCGCAGGAGATCGTGGATCTGGCGAAAAAGCACGAATGCGATGTGCTCATTTTCGACAACGAGCTTAGCCCCTCGCAACAGCGAAACTGGGAGGAGCTCGCTGGCATGACGGTGGCGGATCGGCACGAGATCATCCTCGATATCTTCGGCGCCCGCGCGCAGACGCGAGAAGCGCGCATCCAGGTGGATCTGGCGCGGATGCAATACTCCATGCCGCGCCTCACCCGCGCCTGGAGTCACCTCGGCCAGCAAGGCGGCGGGATCGGCGCGAAGGGCGAAGGCGAGAGCCAGCTCGAGCAGGACAAACGGAAGATTCGTTTGCAGATCGATCGGTTGAAGCGCGAACTGGAGCAGGTGCGCAGCGCGCGCGCGACGCAGCGAAAGGATCGGAAACGCGCGCCGGTGCCGAACGCGGCCATCGTCGGCTACACCAACGTGGGCAAATCCTCGCTCTTGCGGCGGCTAACGGGCGCGGAAGTTTTCGTAGAAGATAAACTCTTCGCCACCCTCGACACGACCACGCGCAAGATCGCGCTCCCCAACAAACAGCCGCTCTTGTTGACTGATACCGTCGGCTTCGTGCGCAACCTGCCGCACCAGCTTGTGGAGGCGTTTAACGCCACCCTCGAAGAAGCTGCGCTTTCCGATTTCCTCATCCACGTCCTCGACGCTTCCCAGTCGGAAGTGATGGAATTCTATAACACCACCATGCGCGTCCTGGGCGACCTGGAAGCGGACACGCGGCAGATGCTGGTCGTCTTCAACAAGGTGGACAAAGTGAGCGATCCCGACTCGCTTGCGGCGCTCCGCCGGCATTTTCCCGATGCGGTTTTTGTCTCCGTCCAGACTGGGGAAGGGATGGAGGAATTGATCGAGCGCATCTCGGATTTCGTCGCGCGCGGGACGATGACGATCGACTTACGCTTGCCTGCCGCGCGGGCCGAGCTGCTAGCGCGCCTGCATCGTGAGGGAACGGTGCACGACGTGCGCTACGAGGGCGAATTTTCGCACGTCTCGGCCACGATTCCGACGCGTTCGCTGGAAGTCTTCGCGCCGTTCCTGGCGGCTGGCGAGTCGGTCGACGAATCGGTGCCTGCGGCGGCGACGGAGTAATTGCAACGGTGCGCCCCGACTAAAGGAAATGTCGGCGACGGCACGACCCGCCTTCCGGGGAGCGCAAGCCTCCAGGCTTGCTGGTCGCGGCATTCTGCCGCGACGAACTTCATCGGGAAGCACGCGGGCACGGATGCCAGCGCCGCAAGTCCCAACGCCCCCACAAAGTTCGCCCTCGCAGGATGCGAGTGCCAGCACGCCTGGAGGCGCGCGCTCCCCGGAAAGGCGAGTCGTGTCGCTGAAAGATTATGTCGCATAGGGCGCGTTCAGTTCCGGGGAGCGCAAGCCTCCAGGCTTGCTGGTCGCGGCATTCTGCCGCGACGAACTTCATCGGGAGGCACGCGGGCACGGATGTCAGCGCCGCAAGTCCCAACGCCCCGCATACAAGTTCGCCCTCGCAGGATGCGAGTGCCAGCACGCCTGGAGGCGCGCGCTCCCCGAAAAAGCGTCCCTCGCTATTCCGCGGGCGGGGCGAGATCGAGGACGGCGAGACCGAAGGCGTACTCAAACGCCACTTCCCGTAAGCGATCGAAGCGCCCGGAAGCACCACCATGTCCTGCTTCCAGATTGATCTTGAGCAGAAGCGGATTGGCGTCCGTTTTCATCGCACGCAACTTCGCCGCGAGCTTGGCTGCCTCCCAGTACGGCACCTGACTATCGTTCAGCGAAGTGAAGAGCAGGAGCGCCGGATAATCCTGAGCCGCGACGTTATCGTAGGGGCTGTAGGTCTTCATGTAATCGTACTCCGCTTTGTTGTTCGGGTTACCCCACTCGATGTACTCGCCCGTGGTGAGCGGCAGAGTGGCGTCGGACATGGTGTTGAGCACGTCCACGAAAGGCACGTCGAGGATCGCCGCGCGCGCCACGTCGGGACGGAGATTGATGGTGGCGCCAATCAAGAGCCCGCCGGCGCTGCCGCCTTGGATGACCATCCGCTCGTGCGTCGAGTATTTCTTTTCCACCAGGTAATCGGCGCAGGCGATGAAATCGGTAAATGTGTTCATCTTCGTCATCATCCGGCCGTCATCGTGCCAGGCCTCACCCAACTCTCCGCCACCGCGAATGTGCGCGATGGCGTAGATGACACCGCGATCGAGGAGCGAGATGCGGTTGCCGGAAAACGAGGGATCAATGGAGATGCCGTAGGAGCCGTAGCCGTAGAGCCAGGCCGGCGCTTTCCCATCGAGCGCGACGTCTTTTTTGCGCACCACATCGAGCGGCACCTCTTTCCCGTCCTTCGCTTTCACGCGGACGCGTTCCACCACGTAGCGGGCAGGATCGTAACCGCCCAGCACTTCGGTTTGCTTGAGGAGTTTCTTCTCCTTCGTCTTCACGTCGTAGGCAAAAATGCTCGGCGGCGTCACGGGCGATTCGTAGCGAAAGCGGAAGGTGTCGCTGTCGAACTCGGCATTGAACTCCGAGGCCGCCAGGTAAGCCGGCTCCGGCAGAGTGATGCGCTGCGAATTCTTATTTTCGTAATCGGTCACGCGGAAGCCGACCAGGCCCTCCGCCCGTTCCACCACCACCGCGTAATCGGCGAACGGCTCGAAGCGCTGAATCGTGACACCCGCCTGCGCGGGGATGAATTCCTTCCAATGCTCGACGCCCGGTGTGGCCACGGGCGCGGTCACAACGCGATACTCCTTCGCGCCATCGTTTGTGCGGAGATAGAACACTCCGTCCCGATGCTCGGGATAATATTTGATCTCGTCGCGGCGCGGCGCCAGCACCTGCCAATCGCCCTTCGGCGCGTCGGCAGGGAGAAAGCGCACCTCGGTGGTGCGGCTGCTACCCGATTCGAGGAAGAGCATCCGCCGATCGCGCGAACGCTCGAGCCCGAGGCTGAAGAGTTCGTCTTTCTCCTCGTAGAGCAGAGTCGGCTCCTTTTCGCCGAGGGTGTGACGAAAGAGCCGGTAATCCCGCTTCGCCTCGTTCTGCATCACGAAGAAAATCGTCTTGTTATCGGCCGCCCAGCTCAGATCCGCCACCTTGCCCAGCGGCGTTTTCACTTCCTTGCCCGTCCCCAGATCCTTCAGATGGAAGTCGTAATCGCGATGCCCATTCACGTCCGTGGTGTAAGCCAGGAGCGTGTTGTCATCGCTGTATTCGAAGGAGCCCACCGCCATGAATTTCTGACCCTGCGCCAGCGCGTTCACGTCCAGGATCACTTCCTCTTTCGCGGCGAGATCGCCCTTCTTCCGGCAAAAAATCGGATACTGCTTTCCTTCTTCCGTCCGTTGGTAGAGCCAATACCCGCGCTGCAGATACGGCGCGGAAACATCCGTCTGTTTGATTCGACCGAGCATCTCGCGGTAGAGCGTCTCCTCCAGCTTTCCGAAGGGCCTCATCACCGCGGCGGTGTAAGCGTTCTCCGCTTTCAGGTGCGCGAGCACCGCAGGGTTTTCCTTCTCCCTCAACCAGAAGTAGGGGTCCTCGGTCTTGTCGCCGTGCAGGCCCACCACTTTGTTTTGCCGCGCAGCCGTGGGCGGCTTGGCCGCGGCGGGATCAAGCCGGGAAGTTTGAGCGGCGTGGAGGGAGAGGGAGGAGGTAAGCACGAGCGTGAGAGAGAAAAAGTAGGCGCGCGGTTTCATGCGGTCGTTCACAGGAGCAGAAAGGAGCGAGTTTGGGAAGCCGGGCCTCTTTTCACGTGCTCGATACCCTATGCTCGCACTGCGCAGGAAGTCTTGTAGCGTCCTCCGATGCTCTGCGCAGATTAGCGGTCCGAAAACGATGCACCGTCTGACCGATATCCTTGAGCAAACTTTCGAGGCCGTGCTTTGTCTGGATGCGAGCCGCGTAGCCACAGTCTGGAACGCGGCGGCGGTGGAGACTTTCGGGCTTGGCGCGGAACAGGTGCGCGGCCGCCATCTTGATGCCTTGGCAGCGGAGCCGGCACTGGCCAGCCTCGCTCCGCTCTTGCATGCCGCCTACGAAAGTGTGCCGGCGGAGCCGAGCGAACAGACCATCGCGCATTCGGATGGGACGAGCTCCATTCTCCAGGTAAAGGTGGTGCGGAGCGGCGAGCGCGAAGAAATGATGGTGACACTCCTGGCGCGCAAGCGGAGCGGGATGCGTGGCAGCGAAGAGGCGCTGCGCCGCAGCGAGACCTTAAAGAGCGCGATCCTCGATACCTCGCTCGACGGTTTCATTTTGATCGATCACCAGGGTCACATCCTGGATTGGAACGCAGCCGCGGAGCGGATCTTCGGGCGGGAGCGCGCGGCCGTCCTGGGGCGGAAGATGGGCGACACCATTTTCCCGG
The DNA here is from genome assembly GCA_963730385.1 of uncultured Verrucomicrobiae bacterium. Classification (GTDB taxonomy): domain Bacteria; phylum Verrucomicrobiota; class Verrucomicrobiia; order Chthoniobacterales; family UBA10450; genus JACCTI01. Next base: position 757,317 of record CAVSRQ010000010.1, on the reverse strand, counting down.
AGCGCTTGCGCGCCCAACACGAACAGCTCCTCGCCCAGTATGCGCAGAAGAGCGCGGAGCGGCTGCACGGCGCGCGCTTCGAAGTCCCGGCGCTGCGCGAGGATGGCTCGGAGTTTCCTTCGGAGATCTCGATCAGCCACATCCCGGGGACGGAGCCGCCGCTCTTCGCTCGCTTTGTGCGCGATATCACGGAGCCGAAACGGGTGGAAGCGGAGTTGCGCGCGGCGACGGTAGCGGCCGAAAATGCGGCGCAGACGCTGAAGGAATCGACCGAGCGTTTCCGGCTGCTCGCGGAGGTGGTTTCGCTTCAGGTCTGGACGGCGCAACTCAACGGCGAACTCGATTACGCCAATCATGAGTGCTGGAAATATTTCGGGATTTCGCGCGACGCGGACGTGCTCGGCAACGCCTGGGCGCAATTCGTGCACCCGGAGGATTTGCCAAATGCCTTTGTCCACTGGCAGGCGTCGCTCTCCTCCGGCAAAACCTACGAGGTGGAGTTCCGCCTCCGCCGGCATGATGGCGAATACCGTTGGTTCCTCGTCCGCTCGCAAGCGATGCGCGACGAGCAGGGGAACATCACCCGCTGGTTTGGCACGAACACAAATATCCACGAGCTGAAAACCGCCCAGAGCAATGCGGAACACGCCAGCCGCGCAAAGGACGCTTTCCTCGCCGCGCTCTCTCACGAGCTGCGCACCCCGCTCACGCCCGTCTTGATGACGGCCTCCGCCTTGCGCGGGGACGATCGCCTCCCCGCCGACGTGCGCGATCAACTCGGGATGATGGAACGCAACATCGCGCTGGAGGCGCGCTTGATCGACGATCTGCTCGACCTGACCCGCGTCGCGCGTGGGCAACTGCATCTCCGTTCCGAACTCTGCGACGCGCATTCCTTGATCGGTCTGGCGGTGGAGATCGTGCGCAGCGATGCCCTCGCGAAAGGGATCTCGCTCGAACGAAAGCTGGCCGCGGAACACAGCGGTCTGGTCGCCGATCCCGCGCGCTTCCAGCAGGTGATCTGGAATCTCCTGCGCAACTCGGTCAAGTTTACCCCGCGCGGCGGCAAGATCGCCATCCGCACGAAAAACGAGAAGGACGAGACCGGCGCGGAACGGCTCTCCATTGAAGTGACGGATTCCGGAATTGGCATCGCGCCGGACGCGCTTGAGAAAATTTTTCTCCCCTTCGAACAGAACGATCTCGGGGGCGAACATCGTTTCGGCGGCATCGGCCTGGGACTGGCGATCGCGCGCGCGATCGTCGATCTGCATGGAGGCACGATTGCGGCGCGCAGCGCAGGGGCGGATCGCGGCGCGACCTTCACCGTTGAGCTCCCCGGCGCCACCGCCGCGCCGCATGGCGTGGCCGAACCGCCCAGCCTCTTTGCCGACGACCCTACCCCGCCCACACCGGCGCAGGCGGAGCCGGCGCGCTTGCGCTTGCTCCTGGTCGAAGATCACGAGTCCACCCTGCAAGTGTTGCAGAGGCTTTTGACCCGGGCCGGGCATCAAGTGGTGGCAGCGGCGACGGTGGCCGATGCACTGGCGGCAGCGGCAGCGGGCGAGTTCGATCTGGTCGTATCCGATCTCGGATTGCCGGACGGAACGGGGAATGAATTAATGGATCAACTCCGCGCGCGCTACGGCCTGCGCGGGATCGCTTTGAGCGGCTACGGAATGCAGGAGGACGTGGAGCGTTCCCGCGCGGCCGGCTTCGCCATCCATCTGACCAAGCCGGTGGACTTCAGCCAACTGCAACGCGCGGTCCAAACCATCTTCGACGGCGACGCTTCCGCGTAAGCGCCCCAGATTGGTTGCGTCCGCCGCATGCAGTGCGCGGGCATTCTGCATTAAGAGAAGCCACTCGATGAGCGCCTCGCGACTAGACTTCCGCCTCGAAGCGCAGGCCACTGGCACCCGCGCGCGTGCCGCCACTTTTCGCACTTTGCATAATGAAGTGCAGACGCCGCTCTTCATGCCGGTGGGCACAAAGGCGACCGTGAAGGCGCAACTCACCCGCACGCTCGAAGAGGCGGGGTCGCAAATCCTCCTCGCCAATACCTACCACCTGCTGCTCCGGCCGGGCGTAGAGGTTTTCCGCAAGCTGGGCGGCATTCACAAGTTCATGAGCTGGGAACGCTCCGTCCTGACCGACTCGGGCGGCTACCAGATTTTCTCGCTCCCGCACGCGCGCTCGATGGGCGAAGAAGGCGCGACGTTTCAAAGTTATCTCGATGGGAAAACCATCCTGCTCAGCCCGGAGGTGAGCATCGAAACGCAGAAGGCAATCGGGAGCGACATCATGATGGCGCTCGATCATTGCGTGGCTTCCACGGCGGAGGAAGCGGTGGCGCGCGCGGCGCTGGAAATCACAAACCGCTGGGCTGCGCGCAGCCTGGCGGCGCGGGGCGATTCGCCACAGGCGATGTTTGGCATCGTGCAAGGCGCGCTCTATCCGGAGTTGCGGCGCGCGAGTGCGGCCGCGCTCTGCGAAATGCCGTTCGATGGCTTCGCCATCGGCGGGCTGGCGGTGGGCGAGAGCAAGAGCGAACGCGAGGACGTGTGCGAGTTCACCGCCGCGCTCCTGCCGCAGGATCGGCCGCGTTACCTCATGGGTGTGGGCACGCCGCTCGATCTGCTGGAAGCAGTTCATCGCGGGGTGGACATGTTCGATTGCATCATGCCCACGCAACTGGCGCAACGCGGGGCAGCCTTTACCTCGCGCGGTTTCCTGCAGCTGCGCCGCGGCGTTTACAAGTTCGCCGATGAACCGCTCGATCCGGAATGCGGCTGCCCCACCTGCGTGCGCTACTCGCGCGCTTATCTGCATCATTTAACCAAGAGCTCGGAGACGCTCGGCTGGCAGCTTCTGGGCAAGCATAACATTCACTTCTACCACCAGCTCATGCGCGAGATGCGGGCGGCCATTTTAGCCGACCGCTTTCTCGAACTTTACGAACGGAAGCGCGCTTTCCTGCACGAGTCCGATCTCGATAACCCGGTCATCTTTCCGAAGCCGAACCGGAAGCGGCGCACCACCTGGGGGAACTACGAGGTGCATCGCGCGTGGGAAGGTTTCGCCAGTATCCGACACACAGCTTCGGGCGAGATCATGCACTCGCGCACCGATCCGATGGAGGAAGCGCGCCAGCTTTATGTCGAACAAGCGCGCCTGGCGGAGCGGCTGCAAGAGTCCAGCGAGCCACTGGTGATCTGGGATGTGGGCTTGGGCGCGGCAGCAAATGCGATGGCCGCCGTGCAGTGCTATGAAGCGCAGGCGAAAATAGGTCCTATCCGACCTATGCGACTGATCAGCTTCGAGAACGATCTCGATTCCCTGCGCCTCGCGCTTCTCCACAACGACGCTTTTCCTTACCTGCGCCACGGCGGGCCGCCGGCCATTTTGCGCGAAGGCTCCTGGCAATCGAAGACGCACCCGGGCTTAAGCTGGTCGCTGGTGCAGGGAGATTTCCCGGAGACCATCCCGGCCGCGCCCGCGCCGCCGGACTTCATCTTTTACGACATGTTCTCGGGCAAGACTTCCGGCGAAGCCTGGACGCTGGCCGCGTTCCGCGCGCTCTTCGCCGCTTGCGGCGGGCGGGCGGTGGAGTTGTTCACCTACAGCTGCTCCACTTCTGTGCGCGGGCTGATGCTGGCGGCGGGCTTCTACATCGCGCGCGGCCGCAGCATGGGGCCGAAGGACGAAACCACGATCGCGCTTACGCCCACGGCCTCGCAGGACGGGCGCGAGATGTTGGATGCCTCATGGCTGGAACGTTGGAATCGCTCGCAGGCGAAATTCCCACAGGAGCTGCGGCCCGATGAACACGAGATGTTCGAGCGCACCATCCGCAGTCACGGGCAGTTTCAAGGAGAGGCGTTCAACTCTGCGACGAGCGGGTAATGGTCGGAAGCGACGCGCGAGATGGGCGTCCGATGAACTCCCGAGACTGGCCGCGTGCAACGCAGCGTTCACGAAAATGTGATCCACGGCCAGGATCGGTCGTCGGGTTGGGTAGGTGCGATAAGCTCCGCGCGGCTGCACCAAAGTGCGGACGTCGCGCAGGATTCCGGCCAGGATGCGATAGGCGCGCGAGCGGCGGATGCTATTAAAGTCGCCCAGCAAAACCGCCGGTGCGCTCGCGCCTAACGAGCCCAGCCATTCCTCGCCCACCAGCCACTGCGCTTGTAACACGCGCTCGAGGCGACCGAGACCGAAGTGACTGTTGATGACCTGGACGGAGCCGAGCGCGGTTTCCACTTCCACCCAGATGGCCACCCGCTTTTCCCGGCAATACCAAGGCGCGATCCCCGGCAACTCCGCGGCTCCGCTTTACCGTAAACGGGAAGCGGCTCACAATGGCATCGCCATATTGCTCGTCGCCATGGCGCATCGCCGGATGGAAGACGTGTTTCCATCCAAGCTCCTGCGCGATAAGCGCGGCCTGGTCCACGCTGGCGGAGCGCAGCCGACCATGGTCGAGCTCCTGCAACCCCACCACATCCACCTGCCATGCTCGCGATCACCTCCGCGATCCGCGCTTCCGAGCGTTGGCGATCCATCCCCACGCAGCCATGCACGTTATAAGTCGCAACCCGCAGGCTCTGCGCCTCCCCACTCGTGCTCATGCTCATACTCGTAATCGTGCTCGGTTAGGGGACAATTCGATTACGAGCACGAGTATGAGCACGAGCACGAGTGATGTTACATCTGAGAAGCGAGCAGCGACCCGAGCGGCCCTTTATCTTCTCCACAAAGGACGGCGCTCCCAATCCGCCAGCGTGATCTCGCGCGCGTGTCGTTTGTCGTCCTCAAACATTTTGATATGCGCGCCCACCCAACTGTGATCGAGCACGTTCAGGTTCGCCTCTTCGTTAAGCGACATGGAGCGGTTATCCAGATTGGCGGAGCCGACCGAGGCCCAGCAGTCGTCGATGAGCAAATATTTGCAGTGGAACCGCGCGGGTTGGTATTCGTAAAAGCGGACACCGGCTTCAAGTAATGGTCGCCAGGTGGCCTTCCCCACGGCGCGCACGAGGAGCGCATCAGTATCTTCGCCCGGGGTGATGATTTGGATATCGACGCCGCGCGCGCGCGCTTCGAGCAGAGTCCGCAGCGTCAGCGCATCGGGGATGAAGTAGGCATTGGCGATGCGAATGTGATGACGCGCGGCCGCGATGGACACGAGCAACATCAGCCGCGCGCTATCAGAGCCTTCGCCGGCGGAGCTTTGAAAGACCTGGCAGGTGTGATCGCCCGCGCGCTCGAGCTTTGGAAAATAATCGTCCCCGTGCAGGAGACGGGACCGGGTCTGGATCCAGTTATCCATGAAGGCTTGCTGGAGCTGCGCCACGGCCGGGCCTTCCACTTTGTAGTGCGTATCCCGCCACTGCCCACGCGTGCGGCCGTCGCCTTTCCAATCATCGGCAATCCCGACCCCGCCGATGAAACCGATGGTGCCATCGATGACCAGAAGCTTGCGATGAGTGCGAAAATTCATCTGCAGATTAAGGAAGCGGAAGATCTCCAGCTCGACCGGCGACGCCCGCAGCATGTTGAGCGTGTCGCTCCGAACCTCATCGCAACCGAGCGCGTCCTGCAGGAAGTGAACGGCCACGCCTGCGCGGGCGCGTTCGTCGAGTGCACGGGCAAATTGGTCGGAGATCTCGCCTTGCCGCCAAAGGAAATTTTCGAAAGTGATGGTGCGCTGCGCAGAGCGAATCCCTTCCAGCATGGCCGGAAAAATTTCGTCGCCGTTTTCCAGGACGGTGACTTTGTTTCCTTCCACCAGCGGCGGCCCGAGCAGGTGCCCCATGGTGCGGGCGAAGACTTCGTCGCCGGCGTCGTAGTGCGCCTGGATGCGATGCCGCAGCTTTTTCTCGTTCGGAAAAAAATTCCGCGCGATGAAAAGCGTGAGGAAGCCACCGACTGCGGCCGCACCAAGGAGCTTCAGCCAGGAGGGATCGTCTGACGGAGTGGCAAGTTTCACTCCTCTACGGTCGCACCATTTGCCTCAGGCCTCGACGCCGGCTTTTGCCGCCGCCCGGACCGCGATCCGTCGCAACACCAACGTGACCGTAACCAACGCGGCAAGCGCCAACCCCAAGGCCACATATTCCAGCGGATCGCGTGGACCTTCCGTGGTTCGTTTCCCGATCACCCCGAGGTAGACGAACATGATGTTACCCGGGAGCATCCCCACAAAAGTCGCGCCCATGTAATGCCAGAAGGGAATGGCAGTGAGCCCATAAAGGTAATTGGTGATGCCGAACGGCACTGGGCACATCCGGAGCAATCCCACGATTTTCCAGCCTTCCTGCGCGATCGCGCGATCCATCGCGTGAAAGCGCGGGTAACGTTCCATCTGCCGGGCGACCGCGTCGCGCGCGGCATAACGCGCGAAGAGAAAACAAAAAGCCGCGCTCAGCATGATACCGAACATGATGGCGACCACGCCACCGACGAGGCCGAAGGTGAAGCCGGCCAGCAAAGTGAGCGGCAGAACCGGGAGGAGGACGATGCTGACGAGTGCCATGATCGCGCCGTAGATGAAAATACCCGCCACGCCGAATCCCTTCGACCAAACGCGGAAGACCTCGATCCATTCCATCACCGGGAGGAAGCGCGCTGCGAGGATCACCGCCACCCCGGCCAGACCGAGCACCAGCCATTTCCAGAGCGGCGGCAGGCTGGATTTCCCCGAGGGCTTGGGATCAGCGGTCGACGAGGCGGTCGGAGAGGAGTCGGAGAATGGCAAAGCGAGGGCACAGATAACGCCACTCCGCCCTCTGCGCCAATCGCGCGTGCGCTCCCAATAAAGATCAGCCGGCCACGAAACGCGCGCGCGCCATTATGCCTCCGCGTTCCTGCGGGCTTGCCAACAGCCCACCCTGCGCAACAATCTCGTCGCGCATGACCCCTCCCACGCCACCAGCGCCCGCGACCGATGCGACCCCGCGCAGTGAGATCCGGGCCATCCTCGCCCAGGTAGTCGACCGCGCCCCGGCGGAAGCAGCCGAAATGCTGCTCCATTATCCAGACGAATTCATCGTGGAAATGCTCACCCTCTTGAATCCCGCGCAGGCCCAAAAAGTCCTGGCCCGATTCAAGAGCGGGCGGCGCCAGCGCATCATCGCGCTGGCCGCTCCCCAAACCCGGCAGCAGTGGGCGCGGAACGACGAGTTCCGCGACAACACCGTCGGCCACATGATGGAGCCGCCCCTCGCCGTCTTCCTCCCCAGCGTCACCATTGCCCAGGCTACCGAAGAGCTGCGGCCGCTCGTCATCCGCGCTTTCATCACCTACGTCTTCGTCACCGATGAAGCCGAACGACTCGTCGGCGTGGTGGCGATGCGAGAGATGCTCCTCGCGCGCCCCGATCAAACCTTGGGCGAAATCATGATCCCAAACCCGTTCCGGCTCGGTCCGCGGATGGAGTTGGTGGAAGCGATGCGGGCCACCATGGTGCGACATTATCCGGTCTACCCGGTCTGCGAAGACGACGGCCAGCTCGTCGGCTTGATCCGCGGCCAGATGCTCTTCGAGGCGCGCACGGTGGAGTTGAGCTTACAAGCCGGAACGATGGTCGGTCTGGAAAAAGAGGAACGCCTGGCCACGCGTTGGACGCGCAGCTTCCGCTTCCGGCATCCGTGGTTGCAGGCGAATCTGTTCCTCGGCTTCATCGCTGCCTCCGTCGTCGGCTCCTTTCAAGGCACGATCGATCGCCTGGTCATCCTCGCCGTCTTCGTTCCGGTCGTGATCGGCCAATCCTCCAACACCGCCGTGCAGACTCTCGCTGTGGCCCTGCGCAGTATGACCCTGGGCGAGCTGGGATCCGGCCAGGAGAAACGTCTCATCTTGAAAGAAACCTTTCTCGGCGTCCTTAACGGCACCCTCACCGGTTTGAGCGCCGCGCTCGCGATGTTCCTTTTTGCCAGCTACCAGAAAAGCCCAAACGCGCTCATGCTCGGCTTCGTCGTCTTCCTCGCCATGACCGCGAGCTGCCTCATCGCCGGCATCTTCGGCGCGCTCATCCCACTCGTCCTCCGCAAGATCGGCTCCGATCCCGCGATGGCTTCCAGCATTGTCCTGACCACCATCACCGATGTAGCCAGCCTGGCCGCCTTCCTCGGCCTGGCCGCCTGGCTGATCTAGGCGAGACGACGCTGCCCGGCGCATGGCGTCGGTTAATCTTCCGCTTTCCCGTCGGGCGACATCTTGACCAATTTCGGGTCGAAGCGGCCGAGCACTTCCACGAGATCAGTTTGCGCGGCCATCACTTCCTCGATGTTTTTGTAAACCCCCGGGACCTCGTCGATGCCGGCACTGAGCAGGGTGACTTCACGTTCGGCGAGCAGTTTTTTCACCGCGCTCCAGGTGAAGGATTGCTTCGCTTTCGTGCGGCTCATAATGCCGACCGGCGCCATGCGATGCGCTCTGGAGCGAGGCCGCGTTGCCCTTGCCGCGCACTACGAAACCGGGCGTAGCCATGGAGCCGGGAATAATTCCGAGCACGCCGGCGCCCGCAGGCGTGGCGCCTTTGCGATGCACAATTACTTCGCGCTCGGCGCCCGCAACGAGGTGGCGTTCTTTCCAGGCGAAGTTGTGGTGGTTCTCGAGGTCGAGCAGGATGGCCGCGCCTAAAGAGCGCGCAATGTGCTTGTGGATAAGGGCGTGATTGGCGGCCGCGTAATGGCCCATCAGGTTCATCGCGTTCCAATATTCCTGGCCGGCTTCCTCATCGAGCGAAAGCCAGGCGAGATGCTTTAGTTCCTTCGGCAGCTCGCGGTGAAGATCCATCGCCAGCCGGCTGTAATGCTGGCAAACCTGCGCGCCGGTGCCGCGCGAGCCGCTGTGGGTGAGGAGCGACAGGTATTCGCCAGGCGGAAGGCCTAACGATTCTTCGGCGACGGTGAAAGCACCGAACTCGACGAAGTGGTTCCCGCTCCCGCTGGTCCCGAGCTGCGACCAGGCCTTGTCCCGCAGCCGCTGGGTCACGGGCGAGACGCTCCAGTCTTCGTCCATCACTTCGTGGTCACGGCGATCTTTGAATTCGCAACCAATCCCAAAACGCGTTTCGCGTTCGATGATGTTCGCGAGCCGATCTTTCTGCCCGGCGATGGTGTTCGCCTTGCGATCGAAGACGGTCAGCTTCATTCGACACGCGATGTCCACACCCACGGCGTAGGGAATCACGGCCTTCTCGGTCGCAAGGACGCCGCCGATCGGCAACCCATAGCCGACGTGCGCATCGGGCATGAGCGCACCAGCCACCGCCACGGGCAAAGCGCAGGCGTTGGTCATTTGCTGGATGGCTTCCGCTTCGAGCCCTGTGCCCCACTGTTGCCAGGGCGCCGGGGTTTCGCGCCGCGTCGCCCCGCTTTGCGGTGAATCTGTGTGTTTCATTTTCTTCCCGGTAAAAATGAGCGGGCGCTCCAAGGTCGCGCAAGCTGGAGAAAATTATTTGCTTCCAATCGCCCCGGCTTCAACCTCCGGGAGCATGAGCTCCGGAAAAAAGCGCCAGCCGATAATCGAGACAAGAGAGATCGTGGCCATCCCTGCGCGGCAAACCTTCTATCCTGTTCTGCGTGGTCTGCTCCTGGCCTGGGGCGCGCTGGCGCTCATCGGAACGGCCATCCTCGTCGGCTACATGGCTTACCAGATGGGGCCTGGCAATTCGCCAAAGGTCGACCGCGCGAGCGCGAGCGACATCGGCTACGTCGCAAATTGGGCACAGCTCGGCTCGGCGCGCATCGCGAAGGTTTTGCACAGCTACCAATCCGCCCGCGCCGCGAATGGCGATCACGTCGATGCCTACGCCATCCAGATGCAAAGCCTGAGCGTGGAAGAGCTGAGCGCGCGTGGAGAAAAAGCGCTCCCCTGGCAGCGTGGCGATCAACTCCCGCCAGTGACCGAGAGCGCTTTGCTCTTCGCCCAGAAAGCCCTTGCCGCCCAAAGGCTGCCGTGGTTCCCCGCCCTGGAAAGTTTTCGCTCGCCCGAAGTCTTCATCTATCCCTGGAATATCACCCTCCGCGGCGAGGAAGTGACCGATGCGCAAATCATCATCGCGCGCCCGGCGGACCGGACCCTTTTCTACTTCGCCGGCCAGCACTAGGTCGCTTCGCGCCGGCGAGAAATCGCGCCGTCATTGCAACTCGGGTGCTTTGCGCTCCGTTTCGCCTCGCATGCAGATCACGCTTCTCAAATCCAAGATCCATCGCGCGGCCGTGACCGGCGCCAGCCTGCACTACGAAGGCAGCCTCACCGTCTCCGCCGATATCGCGGAGATGGTCGGCCTCTTGCCCTACGAAAAAATCCTCGTCGGCAATCTCCAGAACGGCGAGCGCTTCGAGACCTACGTGATCTACGGCGCGCCAGGAAAAGGCTTGATCGAACTGAACGGCGCGACCGCGCGGCTGGGCGCGATCGGCGATCGCTTAACGATCATGAACTTCGCGCAAATGACGCCCGAAGAAGCGCAAACGCATCACCCGCGCGTGGTCCTGCTCGACGAGAAAAACAACGTCCTGCGTTGCGAAGAAGCGAAGGCGAAACCTGCGCGCACGGAGCAGGACGCGACGGTGGCGGGCGAGTGATTTTGAAAACGCCCGAGCTGCCTCCGTTTGCTCATCAGCCGGCAGCCTATTCCGGCCCTTCGCTGGACGACGTGCTCGCGACGCGGCGGGAGTTTTTGAATCCCGGGATCTTTCTCTATTACCAGAAGCCGCTCATGCTGGTGGAAGGGAAGATGCAATACGTCTGGGACGAAACCGGGCGGCGCTATCTCGATGCGCTGGGCGGGATCGTGACCGTGAGCGTGGGGCATTGCCATCCGCACGTGGTGGAGGCGGCGCGGAAGCAGAACGAATTGCTCCAGCATTCCACGACGATTTATTTGAACCCGAATATCGGCGCCTTCGCGAAAAAGCTGGCCTCGAAAATGCCGGGCGAGCTGAAGGTCTGCTACTTCGTAAACTCTGGTTCGGAAGCCAACGACCTCGCGCTCCTGATGGCGCGCGCCTACACCGGCAACTACGACACCATCGCGCTCCGCAACGCCTATCACGGCGGCAACTCCAGCGGGATGGGGATGACGGCGCACCGCACCTGGAAGTTTAATGTGCCGCACAGCTTCGGGATTCATCACGCGCTCGCGCCCGATCCTTATCGCGGTTTCTGGGGCCGCGATGACGCCGACGCCGGCCGCAAGTATGCGAACGATGTCCAGGAGCTGATCGACTTCGCGACTCCGGGACAAATCGCAGGCTTCATCGCGGAATCGATCCAGGGCGTGGGCGGCGTGGTTGTATTCCCCGACGGATACCTGAAGCATGTCTACCAGCACGTGCGCGCGGCCGGCGGCCTCTGCATCGCGGATGAAGTGCAATCGGGCTTCGGCCGCACCGGCACGCATTATTGGGGATTCGAAACGCAGGACGTGATCCCCGACATCGTCTGCATGGCGAAAGGGATCGGGAACGGCGCCCCGCTGGGCGCGGTCGTGACCACGCCGAAGATCGCCGCCGCGCTCGCCGGCCGTCTGCACTTCAACACTTTCGGCGGGAACCCCATCGTCTCCGCGCAAGGGCTCGCGGTCCTGGAAGTGATCGAGCGCGAGAACCTGCAAGCAAACGCGCTCGGGATCGGCGCGCAGCTCTTCGCAGGCCTCGAGCGCTTGAAAGCGAAGCACAAAATCATCGGCGACGTGCGCGGCAAAGGTCTCCTCCTCGGCGTGGAGTTGGTGAAAGATCGCGCCACGAAAGAGCCTGCGAAAGCCGAGTGCGCGCAGGTCCTCGAAGCGTGCAAAGAAATGGGTCTCCTCCTCGGCAAAGGCGGCCTGCATGGCCAGACCATCCGCTTCTCCCCACCGATGTGCCTCAACGCGGCGGACGCGGATTTTCTTCTGGCAGTCCTCGATCAGGCCCTAAGTCAGCTGGGCTAGGGACGCCCGCGCCTTGACCGTCCCCGGCCGCGTCCTAGTCTGCTCAGCGGAAAGGAGCTCACGGGTGAAACACAACGTCACGATCGAATACTGCACGGTCTGAAACTACGAACCGCGTGCTGCCAGTTTGGCAGCCAAAATTCGTGAAGCTGCCGGCCTCGACTCGATCAAGATGATCCCGTCCGGCGGCGGTGCCTTTGAAGTCCATCTCAATGGTGAACTCCTCCATTCCAAGCTCCAAACCGGCGAGTGGCCCGATCTCGACGCGCTCGCGCAGCAGATCAAGCAGCGCGTCTAGCGCGCGCCTTTCCAGAGTTCGACGTTCGAAGTTGGGCGTTCGGCGTTCGACGTTTCCTCTTCCCCAACCCGGAGAGTGAAGGGTGCCTGGTGGCCCTCGCGGTCTTCAAAACCGTTGTCGGCCCGTTCTGCGGGTCGGGGTAGGTTCGATTCCTATCCTCTCCGCCTCTCGCTTTCATCCCTTGATTCGAAAGGAGGTGATCCGCATGTCGCGCGAGCAAATTCGTAAGCTCACGTCGCTTTCCTCCTGCGCGGGGTGAGCTTCTAAACTGAGCCAACAGGCCCTGTCGCAAGTTTTGCGGCAGCTTCCAGCAGTCGACGATCCCAACGTGCTCGTCGGTTCCGCCAGCCTCGATGACGCGGGCGTTTACCGGCTTTCGCGCGATCGCGCCCTCGTGCAGACAGTCGATTTCTTCACCCCGATCGTGGACGACCCGGTTGCCTACGGTCGCATCGCAGCCGCGAACGCCTTCTCCGATGTCTACGCCATGGGCGGCCGTCCCTTGACCGCGCTCAACATCATGGCCATCCCGCCCGAGCTCGTTTCACCGAACACGATCGCGCGGATTCTGCGCGGTGGTGCACAAGCCGCGCGCGAGGCCGGTTGCGTCATTCTCGGCGGGCATACCATTCGTAATCCCGAGCCCGTTTATGGTCTTGCGGTGACCGGTCTGGTCTCGCCTCGCCGCCTGCTCACGAACGCCAAGGCGCGCGCGGGCGACCTTCTCGTCCTCACCAAACCGCTCGGCACCGGCATTGCCACCACCGGGATCAAGCGCGGCCTAACGAGCCCGGCGCTGGCGCGCAAAGCGATCGCGCTCATGGCGCGGCTGAACTCGGTCGGCGCGGAGTTGGCCGAGCGCGGGCTGGTTCAGGCGGCGGTGGACGTGACCGGGTTTGGCCTGCTCGGCCATCTCGCCTCGATGTGTCGCGCGAGCGATGTGGGCGCAGAGATCGTGGCCGACAACGTGCCGGCTATTTCGCGCGAGATTCACTCACTCATCGCGCAGGACTGCGTCCCCGGCGGCACGAGAGAAAACCTCGCGAACGCGCTCGTCGAATGGCGCGATATCGATCCCAACACGCGCATCCTCCTCGCCGATGCGCAGACCAGCGGCGGCCTGCTGCTTTGCGTGTCGCCGCGCCGCTGGCCAGCAGTCGAGCGCCTCCTGAAGACGCACCGCACCTCCGCGGCCGCGGTCATTGGCAAAATCACCCGCGCTCCGAAAGGGCGAATCGTCGTCACATGAGCTCCGCTCCGCAGCGCGCCATCCCATCGGTGGAGAAAACCGTGCAAGCGCTCGGCGATTGCGGCCTGCCGCGGCCGCTCGTGGTCGCAGTCGTTCGCCGCGAGCTCGCTGCAATCCGAAAGGAAGGCCGTGTGCCCGACGCAGAGGCGATCACCCACACGCTCCGCGCCCGTCTCGCCGACCTTCGCCTCACCCGCATTCAGCCGGTGATCAACGGCACCGGCGTGATCATTCACACCAACCTCGGCCGCGCCCCACTCGCTCCCGCGGCCAGCGACGCGCTCAGCGCGATCAGCCGCGGCTACAGCAACCTCGAATTCGATCTCGCCAGCGGCACACGCGGTCAGCGAGGCAGCTACATCGAGCAACTCCTCGCGCTCCTTTGCCACGCCGAGGCCGCTACCGCCGTGAACAACTGCGCCGCCGCGCTCGTGCTCATCCTGCGCCACTTCACCAAGCGCAAACCCGAGGTCGTGATCTCGCGCGGCGAACTCATCCAGATCGGCGGCGGCTTTCGCATTCCCGAAATCCTCGAGGCGAGCGGCGCGCGCTTGCGCGAAATCGGCACGACCAACCGCACCACGATCGAGGACTACGCGGGCGCGCTCAGCGACGCGACCGGCCTCATTTTGAAAGTGCATCGGAGCAACTTCTTCATGGGTGGCTTCGTCGAATCCGCCAGCATGGAAGAGCTGGCGAAACTCGCGCGCACCAAGCGCGTCCCGCTCGTCGAAGACCTCGGCAGCGGCGCGCTCGTTCCGACCGATCCGCCGGAGCCGACTCCGGCGCAAAGCCTGCAACGCGGAGTCGATCTCGTCTGCTTCAGCGGCGACAAATTGCTCGGCGGTCCGCAGGCCGGCATCATCGCCGGGAAAGTCGCGTCACATCGCGGCCCTGAAACGCGAGCCGTTCTTCCGCGCGCTCCGCTGCGATAAGCTCGTCCTCACCGCGCTCCAGGCGACCGCCGAATCCTACCTCAGCGCCAGCGAAGCGGACGTCCCGGTGCTGGCCATGATGCGCGCGCGGAACGAGAAGCTGGAAGCGCGCGCGCAGCGCATTGTTGAGCAATTACCGACCGGCGTGAAGATCGGCCGCGGCCGCTCGCAGGTCGGCGGCGGCACGCTCCCGCAGGCTTCCATTCCATCGGTCGTGCTCGAGTTGCCGGCTAAAATTGCCGAGCCGCTCCGGCGCGGCACGCCGCCCGTGATCGGCTACGTCGAGCGCGACCGTCTCAAGCTCGACCTGCGCACCATCTTCCCGTCCGAGGACGAGGCGCTCGTCCACGCGCTCCAGGCCGCGCTCGCGTTGTGAAGCATCTCACTCTCGCCACTGCCGGCCATGTCGATCACGGCAAGACCGCGCTCATCCGTGCGCTCACCGGCACAGAGACGGATCGGTTGCCGGAAGAAAAGAAGCGCGGAATCACGATCGAGCTCGGCTTCGCGCAGCTCGTCCTCGATGACGTTTCGCTCGGCATCATCGACGTCCCCGGCCACGAGGATTTCGTCAAGAACATGGTCGCCGGCGTGGGCTCGATTGACCTCGCCCTCCTGGTCGTGGCGGCGGACGACGGCTGGATGCCGCAGACCGAGGAGCACCTGCAAATCCTCGAGTATCTCGGCGTGCGGCGCATGGTCGTCGCGCTCACGAAAAGCGATCTTGCTCCCTCGCTCGAGTCCGCGACTGCGGCGATCCGCGAGCGTCTCGTTGGAACACCATTTGCCGACGCCCCGATCCTTCCGACATCCACGGTGAACGCGAGTGGCTTCAGTGAGTTGAAAGCCGCGATCGCGAACGAAGCGGAATTGCTCCCGCCGCCGCGCGATGTCGGAAAGCCGCGGCTCGCGGTCGATCGCGCTTTCACCATGCGCGGTATCGGCACGGTCGTGACCGGCACCCTCAGCGGCGGCCGATTGCACCGCGGAGAGAGCGTCGTCGTGCAACCAAGCGGCGCAGCGGCACGCGTGCGCGCGATTCAAAGTCACAACTCCGAGGTCGAGGAAATCGGCCCCGGCTCGCGCACCGCTTTGAGCCTTCCCGAACTCGCGGTGGGTCGCGCTTCCGGGAGCGCGAATGTCTGGCGGGGCGACGTTATCACGCTGCCTCGGTCTCGGTGCGGCTACTCGCGCAGCGGACGTGCTCCTGACTCGTTCCGCGCGACTCCCGGCGAAGACGCGCGCGGTAAAACATGGCGCCACCGTGCGCGTCCATCACGGCAGCGGGCACGCGGTCGCGCGGGTCTTTTTCCTGGAGAGCAACGAGCTCGCGGTCGGCCGGGAAGCGATCGCGCAGCTGCGCTTCGAGCAGCCGGTTTTCCTCTTCACGGGCGATCGGTTCATCCTGCGCGACGCCTCCGAGCAAAGCACGCTCGCGGGTGGATCGGTGCTCGATGCCGCGGGAAACGAACGGCGTTTCCGCAGCCCATCGCAACGCGCACTGCTTCGCGCCCGCGCCGAGCATCCGGCCGATGCCGGCGTAGCTCTCGCGACGCAGTTGGCCCGCGATCACTTCCTTCGGCGCGACGCGCTCCTCGTTGCCTCGCCTTTCAGCGCGGAGGAAATAGCTGACGCAGTGAAGCAAACGCCAGTCGTGTCGCGCGGCGACTTCCTCCTTGAGCCGGATTGGTGGAAGAAAATCTGTGAGGGCGCGATGCAGACGATCGACGCTTTTCACAAACAGCAGCCCGACCGTCCGGGGCTCCCGCTCGCGCAGCTGCGCGAAAAATTAGCCGACACGCCAGCCGACCTCGTGATCGCGGAGCTCTGCGCACAGGGCTTTGCCACCAAAGGCGAGACGATCGCGCGCGCGACGCACCAGATGAGTTTGCCGCCTCAGTTGCAAGCGGCAGGCGCCCGCATCCGCGCAGCGCTAGCGGCGAAGCCATTCGATCCGCCCTCGGTGAAAGAGCTCGCGCCCGACGCCACCGCGCAACAGGCGCTCCGTTTCCTGCGCGAGACGAAGGAGCTGGTCGAGATCGCGCCCGACCTTGTCCTGCGCCGCGACGCCCTCGAAAAGATGCGCGCCCTCGTGGCCGACCGCGTGCGCGCGACCGGCGGCGCAACCGTGAGCGATCTGCGCCAGGCGCTCGGCAGCTCGCGGCGCGTGACCGTTCCGCTCCTGGAATACTTCGACCGTCTCGGCGTGACCCGTCGCCTGGGCGATAAACGCGTGCCTGGCAGTGTCCGCTAAGAAATCAGCGCGCTGATTGCGCAGCGAAGACCGACTCCGGATCGCGCCCGGATACCCGCCCCGCTTCGATCCAGCCAAAGCGACTGAGGAACGCGCCGCAGAGAAACGAGATCCCGGCAAACGGCGCGAGCCCGAGCAAGCGGAGCACGAGCGAGAGCGGGCCGGTGAGGAATTCGCTCCCGCGAATCATCCAGCCGGATTTCCCTTCATGCAGCGCGCGATCGGCTTTGCCGTGCTTGTCGATCTCGAGCCAAATCCAGAGACCAGTCTCGATCGCCGCGGCGGCCAAGCCGATGGCGTTGAGCGCTGGAATGCGATAGCCGACCAGCTCGATCACCGCCGCCGCCGAGCCGAGCCCGGCGATACCGAAATGAATCGGCAGCAGGACGCGATGGAGATACCAGGCGGGGATGGCAGTCGCGCCAATAAGCACGCCCGTGTAGGTCGCGAGGCCGAGCCCATATACGACCGCGCCAGCGAGCATGAGGATGGCAAAGACGCGCACGGCCGTTCCAAGCCAGCCGCCGAAAACGTGATGCAGATGCAGCTCGAGCGCGATCAAACCCAGGACGGCGTGCGGGCTAAAGAAGGTGAGAATCCATGCGCCGACCGACATGGGCGAGCGCCACTTAAAGACGCGCAGCATGTTCAGAAACATGAGCGGCCGTCCGAGATCGAGCACGAGCAGGATGGGAGAGACGAACGCGCCGAAGACAGCGATCCACATGGCGGCGAGCGCGACCCCGGGCTGACCTTTGAAAAGCGCCGCGACCGCAATCGTGGGCGCCATTCCGGCCGCGCCGCCGATGAAAAAGTAAACTGGGATCTCCCAGGTCCAGACAGGCGGCCTAACGACTGCCTCTCCGAAATATCCCGGCTGTGGCGGGATCGGTCCGCCCGCGACGTCGACACCGCGGCCGGTAATCTCGCCGCGTTCCTTGGCGGTCTCGCGCAGCGTCTCCAGACGCTTCTCGAACTTCGGATCGAAGGGGCGGTCCATTAGAAAAAGGCGAACGCGAGGCCGACTATGGCAACGACCGCCGCAGCCGTCGCGCCGGCCGCAGTCCACGATGAGCGGAGATAGATTGTCGGCACCTCCGGTTTGGGCGGCAGCCCGTAGGCTTCCGGTCCGCCGAGGAGAAGGAAGAAAGCGTGGAGGCCGCGCACAGAGGTCTCGCGCGGATCGTAGATCTGCGCGTCCGCGTAGCCTTGCTCATGCAATTGCTCGACCCGTTTCGCGCCGCGCGCGCGCAGGTCATCCAGCCGCCCGAAGACGATCGACTCCGTCGGGCAAACTTTCGCGCAAGCCGGCGTGAGGCCGCTCTTTTGCCGGTCGTAACAGAAGGTGCACTTGAAGGCGCCGCCTGCTTTCGGCAGCGGCTCGGGGCGCTTATCGATCACGCCGAAAGGGCAATTGATCACGCAATACCCGCAGCCGTTGCAAACGTCGTCCTGCACCAAAACCGAGCCCACTTCCGTGCGCACGATCGAGCCGGTCGGGCACGATTCGAGGCAGCCGGCTTCCTCGCAATGCTTGCAGACATCCGAGAGAAAGACCCAGCGAAAGGGATCGTCGCCGCTGTCGCCGGTCGACATCGGGCCCGCAATTTGCCGACCCTTTGCCTGGTCTTGTTCGACGAAGAGAACGTGCCGCCAGGTCGAGGCGCCGAGATGGCCGGTGTTATCGTAGGAGTTGCCAGTCCAGTTGAAGCCATCGTCCGGGACTTCATTCCATTCCTTGCACGCCACCTCGCAGGCCTTGCAACCGATGCAGACGCTCGGGTCAGTGAAAAAGCCGACCTCGACGTGGTCCTGCACAAAGGTGTGCCGGCGCTGGTTGGGACTGAGGATGCCTTCGCCGATCATTTAGTGTCCTGTGCCTTCCTTGCCATGCTGCCCGGCTCCGGGAGTGAGCGTGCCGCCTTCAGGCGCACCTGGCGGTGGCTGCTCGGGATGGAGGTTTGGCTTGTCGCCTTGCGGCGCGTGTTGCTGCATAAAATCGAGATACGCATGGCCCGTCGGCAGACGCCCGGGGATGACGTTACAGGTGAGCGCCTTGGTCTCCATGATGGTCACGTTCGGCTCGCCGGAGATGGCCATGAGGTCGTTGGCCACGTCGCCGCGGACGGGACCGTTTGAGCCCCAATGAAACGGCAGCGCCACCTGGTGCACGGTTTTGCCGGCTATTTGCAACGGCCGCATCCGACGGCTGACCAGCGCGCGCGCCCCGACCGCACCGCGCATGGTCACCACCGCTACTTCATCGGCATTGGCAATCCCGAGATCGCTCGCGAGTTCCGGCGAGAGTTCGACGAACATCTCCGGTTGCAGCTCCGCCAGATGCGGCAGGAAGCGGCTCATCCCGCCAGCGGTGTGATGCTCGGTTAAGCGATAGGTGGTGAGGACGAAAGGGAAGCGCGGATCGCCCGGCGGCGAGAACTTGTTGCCCTCGCGCGTGAACCAATTCACCACCGGGTTGGTGTCGTGGCCGTAGAGCGAATTCGAGACGGGCGACTCGAGCGGCTCGAAGTGGTTCGGCAAGGGGCCGTCCTGCAAACCCTGCGGCACGTAAAGCCAGCCCAGCCCGTCCTCGTGCAAAATAAACGGCGCGTCGCCCGGTTGCGCGTCGAGGCCTTTTTCGCCGCCTTGCGGCTGATAGGCGGGGTCCTTGCTCTTCGAGAAATCGGGCACGTCTTCGCCCGTCCACTCCCTTTGCGCGGCATCCCACCAGACCAGTTTCTTTCGCTCGCTCCATGGGGTGCCGTCGGGCGCAGCACTGGCGCGATTGTAAATAATCCGACGATCCGCCGGCCAGGCGTAGCCCCAGCCGTGGCCGAGATAATCGTGGGCCGCGCGCTGCTTCGGTTTGTTCACGCCGTCCTTGCCGTAGCAGCCGGAGTAAATCCAACAGCCGCTCGCGGTCGAGCCATCGTCTTTCAAGTCGGCGAAGCCCGCGAGCTGCGCGCCGTGATGCGGCTGGCCGTGATTGTCTTCGCCGAAAACGACCGCGCCATCGCGCTCGTCCGGCGACGTTTTCCAGCCGTTGATTTCCGCGAGCACGCTTTCCATCTTCGGCTCGCCGTGTTCGTCCTCCGGATACCACCAGTCGAGCCGGCGCAGCGACTCATCATTCGGATCGCCGGAAGCCTGCGCGCGCGCGATCACGTTCTTGGCGAGCTGATGGATGAACCAGCCTTCGCTGCGCGCTTCACCCGGCGGATGGACCGCCTTCTCGCGCCATTGCAGAAGGCGCTGGGTATTGGTGAAGGCGCCTTCCTTTTCCGCGTGACCCGCGACGGGGAAGAGGAACACTTCCGTTTCGATCTCGTCCGTCTTCAGTTCGCCGCGCTCGATCTCGGGCGAGTTATACCAGAAGGAAGCGGTCTCCACTTCCACGAGATCGCGCACCACGAGCCACTTTAATTTAGCCAGCGCTTTCCGTTCGAGCCGCGCGTTCTGGGCGCCGACCGCGGGGTTCTGCCCCATGACAAACATGCCCTCCATTTTTCCGTCGAGCATGTCGTAGAGAAACTCGAAGTAGGAATGGTCGCCGGTGAGTTTAGGCAGCCAGTGGTAGCCGAAGTCGTTCTCCGCGGTGGCGTTCCGGCCGTAGTAAGCCTTGAGCGTGGAGATGAAGTAGCTGGGAAAATTATTCCACAGGCCGGTCGGGTTGGTGTGCTTTTCGAGGTAATCCGCGAGCGTGTCCTCGCCTTTGCCGGCGCGCGGCATCGCAAGGTAACCGGGCAGGGTGTCGTAAAGCGTCGGGATATCGGTCGAGCCCTGGATGGAAGCGTGCCCGCGCAGCGCGAGGATGCCGCCCCCCGGCCGGCCGATGTTGCCGAGCAAGAGTTGCAGCATCGCTGCTGTGCGAATGACCTGCACGCCTTTCGAGTGATGTGTCCAGCCCACCGCGTAACAGATGGCCGCCGTTTTCTCCGGACCAGAGGCCGCTGTCAGAGCGTCCGCCACCTTGTGGAAAAGCTCCGGGGTGATGCCGCAAACTCGCTCCACCATCTCGGGCGTGTAGCGCGCATAGTGGCGCTTCAGAGTTTGGAAAACGCAGCGCGGATCCTGCAGGGTCAGGTCGCGTTTGGGATGGCTTAGGCCTTCGCCCTCGTAGAGCCAGGTCTCCGGATTGTAAGTGCGTTTCGTCTCGTCCCAGCCGGAGAAGAACCCACTCTCGTGATCTTCAAAGCCCTCGCGCAGGAGGCAGGAGGCGTTCGTGTAGTGGACCACGTAATCGCGGAAGTAGAGATCGTTCTCCAGCACATGCCGAATGATCCCGCCCAGGAAGGCGATGTCCGTCCCGGCGCGGATCGGCACCCAGATATCCGCCAGCGCGCTCGTGCGCGAGAAGCGCGGGTCCACGTGAATGATGGTCGCGCCATTTTCCTTCGCCTTCATCACCCAGCGAAAGCCCACCGGATGCGCCTCCGCCATGGACGATCCCTCGATCAGGATGCAATCCGACTTCGCGAGATCTTGTTGCGCAGTCGTAGCTCCGCCCCGGCCGAAGGAGGTGCCCAGACCGGGCACCGTGCTGCTATGTCATATCCGGGCCTGGTTCGACACGCACACCATGCCCAGGCCTCCGGTAAACAATTTCTTGATCAGATAATTCTCTTCGTTATCGAGCGTGGCTCCACCGAGATGAGCGACGGCGGTGGTGTGGTTCACGACCGAGCCGTTCTTCTCGCGAGTGAAGGTGCGCTTGCGCGAATCCCAAAGCCGCTCGGCCACCATCTCCATCGCACGTTCGAGCGAGAGCTCGCTCCACTCGGTCGCGCGCGGCGCGCGATACTTCACCTTCGTCTCGCGCAATGAATGGGTCAGGAGTTGAAACGAAGCCGCGCCTTTCGGGCAAAGATTCCCCTGCGAAATCGGCGACTCCGGGATCGCCCTCGATCGAGACCAGCTTCCCGTCCTTATGATAAATGAGCTGCCCACAACCCACCGCACAATAAGGGCAGATCGAACGCGCCACCTCCGCGCCATCCGTGCGCGCATGCAGCGCGCGCGTCTGGTCCGACATCGATTCCAACCCGGTGCCATCTTTCCTCTCCCGGATCTGGCGCCAGAGCGGCCATTGCGCGAGCAAGCCAGAGAGCGAAGTCATCTACGTTTTTTACGCGACGGAGAGCGCGGCTGGTTGCGAAGACTTTTGCGACACGAGTTCCAGCGTGAACTGCAATCGAAGCAAAAGCTCGTAAAATCGTTTTGCGATGGATTCTGCGGGGTGAGCTTTCGCCGCGCGGCGGATTTTGATCCCGCGGACGGATGTTCACCCGCCACCCGTCATCCTGAGCCGCCGCAGGACGGTCGAAGGATCTCACCGAGGGACCGTTGACGATTCCGGCGGATGCGCTCCGACCGCAGCCTGGGCTTGGCCGATTAGCGCTGGGCTGGCGTGGCGCGCCTGGAGTTTAGCATCCCGTGGAGTGCCTGGGAGAGATCCTTCGACCGTCTTCGCGGCTCAGGATGACACAGGGGATACTTGGATGGAAACGAGATCGCCGGCCGAGAATGCGGCCGTCTTTTAAGAGAGCAACTCCTCCAGATCTTCCGTGCTCAAGCCGCTCATGAGCGGCTCCTCGCTTCCGATCAAACCCTCGCTCGCGGTCCGCTTCCGCATTTGCAGCTGCACGATTTTCTCCTCCACCGTGTCGCGCGCGATCAGTTTATAAGCAGTCACCACGCGGGTCTGGCCGATGCGATGAGCGCGATCGGTGGCTTGCGCTTCGGCGGCGTAATTCCACCACGGATCGAAGTGGATCACGGTGTCGGCGGCGGAAAGATTCAAGCCGACGCCGCCGGCTTTCAGGCTCATCAGGAACACGGGAATGGCGCTGTCGTTTTGGAATTGATCCACCACCGCCTGGCGTTCCTGCGTCTGGCCATCGAGGTAGGCAGAAGCGGATTCCCTGCGCGTCGAGTCGCTCGCGGATGAGCCGGAGCATGGCGACAAACTGACTGAAAACGAGGACGCGATGCCCGCCATCGATCGCTTCTTCGAGCAGCTCGTCGAGCAAGTCGAGCTTGGCTGAAGGGAAGGTGGCGCTGGCCTCCGGGCCGAGCAGTCGGAGGTCGCAACAGGTCTGGCGCAGCCGCAGCAGGCCGACCAGCATCTTCATCCGCTGCGCGCCGGCATTCGGCCCCGGGGCGCTGGAGAGACCGCTTTGAATCTCGCGGAGCAAGCCATCATAAGCAGCGCGTTGCGGAGCGCTCAGGTCGCAGAGCACCGGTTGCTCGATTTTCTCGGGCAGATCTTTCGCGACCTCGGATTTTTTGCGCCGGAGCAGGAACGGCCGGAGCCGGCGGGCGAGACGCCGCTGCACTTCCGGCGCTTCCCCGCGCGCGAGCGGCTGCTCGTAGCGCTCACGGAAATCAGCGCGCGCGCCGAGATAACCGGGCAGGACGAAGTTCATCAGCGACCATATATCGCGCACCGAATTTTCCATCGGCGTGCCGGTGAGGACAAAGCGCTGCCGCGCGCGGAGGGAGAAAGCGGCCTGCGCGTTTTGGGTATCGGGATTTTTGATGTGCTGCGCTTCATCCAGGACCACGGTGGAAAAAGCGAGCGCGCGGTAACGGGCCGCATCGCGCTGGAGCAGCGCATAGCTGGTCAGGACGAGATCCGATTCGGCAATCTCCGGGAAACGCGCATGCCGGTCCGGGCCGTCGAGCAGAAGGACGCGGAGCTCGGGGGTGAAGCGCTTCGCCTCGTTCCGCCAATTGGCGAGGAGCGAAGTGGGGCAGACGATCAACGCCGGCTCCGGACCGGCTTGCGCGCGAAGGAAGGCGAGCATTTGCACTGTCTTCCCGAGGCCCATCTCGTCGGCCAGGATTCCGCCCAATTTGTTCTGCGCGAGACGAGCGAGCCACTGCACGCCGTCGGTCTGATAGGCGCGCAGCTTCTCGCGTAGGTCGCCGAGGTCCAGCGCGGGCAAGGCCGCGATGGGCTGCGTGAGTTGTTGCAGATGAAAGCCGAGATCCTCCGCGGTGTGGCTCATGTAGGACGCGTGCGAGCGATCGATGCGATAGACGCCCGGCTGGCTCTGGCGCGGCTCGCAATCGCGCAGCACCTCCTCCAGGTCGTTAATCGCCGCAGGATCGAAGACGGCGGTGCGACCATTCTTCAAGCGCACTTTGCTCTGGCCGGAGCGGAGCAGACGCTGCAGCTCGGCCGCGGAAAAGAGCTCGCCGCCGGGCGTCCCTAACGAGTAGCGCAGCTCGAACCAATCCTCGCCCGAGCCCACCATCTCGAGTCGCGGCGCGAGCGGCTGCACCTCCTCATCCGCTTTCGAAGCTTGCGCGGAGAGCTGGACCTCCCATTCATTTTTCAAACGCGGCAACTCAAAGGCGAAGAAACGCGCGATCCGGTTTTCGTCGTTCGCGAGGACGAGAACATCGCGGCGAAGAATGAACCCGAGCGCCTCCAGGCGAACGAGCGCGGCGCGCTCGGCCGCGGTGTCGCGCAGGAGCACTGTGCCAGTCGCGTCCCGGAGAAACGTGGGCTCCTCGGAGAAGATGCGCTCCGTGATCGGGCGGGCGCCATCGGGATACTGCGCCTGTAACACCGCCCGCACCTCTCGCAGGGAACCTTCCAGTTGAAGGCGGATTTTCGGGAGTGCGACCTGCACGGTCGGCCAGGTCCAGCCGGGCGGGGTTTCGATCTCGCACCAGCGCGCCAGTTGCGGCGCGAGCAACGCGAGAAAGCGGGCCGCGTTTTCTTTCCGGAAAGTGATGGGAGACTCGGCCAGAGGCGCGAGCTCGGGCGGGAAATCATCGGGAAGCGGGACGAAAGTCGCTCCGCGCCAGACGCAGGCGTCGCGTCCGGCGACGAGGAGACGGCCTTCGTTTTTCGCGATGGCAAGTGACAGAGACTCATCGGCGTTTTGCTGCAACCGAATGCGTAAGCGGCCGGGCTCGCTCGCGACCGAGACCGCGGGCGCTTTGCCAAAGGTGAGACGCGGATGCCCGCGCCAGGCGGGAAGAGTGGCGAGGAATTCCGCGCGCGTCAGCATGCGCATCGGCGTGGGGGCGAGGAGGACATTAAAGACTGCGAGGTCGTGGGTGTCGCAGGCGTAGGTCTCCTTTACGCCCAGCATCGAGGGCATGACGCGCTTGCCCTGCCACTGCACTTCGGTCACGAGCATGATTTGGTTTTTGGCCCAGGCAGATTCGAAATTCGGCGGGAGGATAAAGTGGAATGCAACGGACTGGGCGCCTGCTTCCGCGCCTTCTTCGACCAGCCGCGGACCGGAAGGCGGCGTGCTTACGGCGGCAGGCCGGGCGGCAGGTTCACGCGCGGGCGGGGTGGTGCCCCGCGCGAGGTAAGCCAAGCCGACCGCGAGTGAGTGGCCGCAGATCTTTCCCCATGCGCGCGACTCGCGGCAGGTGCAGAGATTTTCCACATCCGAGAAGGTTTTGATCCGGAGTCCGGAGCGGAGGTTGTGCGTTCCTTCGCGCACGAAACCAGTCAGGAGCGGCGGCGCGTAATCGAATTCCACCACGCGACCGGCTTGCTGGATGAGCTGCGCTTTTTTTAGAGCGGGCCAACCGCCGGCGTTCACGAGAAGCTTTTGAGTGAGAGGCACGGCGTCCACGGCGAACAGTGCGAGCGAGGGACGCGGGACGCAATTGGGTGGGGTTTTTTTGGCCACGGATGGACACGGATTTTCACGGATGGGAGCGGCGGATTTCGTCCGCTTCTTCCTATCTGTGTTTCATCTGTGTTCATCTGTGGCTAAAGGATGTCTGTGCTCACAGTTTCCGCGCCGGGACGGGTCGAGTTCCTCGGCAACCACACCGATTACAATCGCGGCCTGGTCCTGGCAGCCGCGCTTGATCGGCGCGTCACGATCACTGGAGAGGCGCGCGCAGATCGCCGGGTTATCCTGATTTCCCACGAGCGCGTGGAGATCAACCTCGAGGCGCTGCAGCCGCTACCCGACCACTCGTGGGCCAACTATCCGCTCGGCGTGATGGAGCAGTTCCGCCAGGCCGGCCATCCTCTCGGAGGTTTCGAGGCGACCATCTCGAGCGATCTCCCGGCCGGCGCGGGTCTCGGCAGTTCCGCTGCGTTGGAAGTGGCGATGGCAATCTTTTTACAGCGCCTGCACGGGATTACGCTGACGCCGTGGGAGATCGCGAAGCTTTGTCAGCGCGCGGAGAATGAATTCGTCGGAGTGCAATCGGGGGTGCTGGATCAAGCCACCTCTGTCTTCGGCCGGGCGGATCATCTGGTGCACCTCGACTGCGCCAGTGACGAGCTCCGGACCATTCCCATTCCCGCGCATCTTGCGCTGGTCATCGCCGATTCGGGGACGAAGCACGCGCTGGTAGGAAGCTTCTACAACGAACGGCGCGCGGAGTGTGCCGCGGCTGCGCGGGCGCTCGGTCTGGACAGTTTGCGCGAAGCAAGTTTGGAGCGCCTGCCGCTGGACGCGGTCTTGCGCCGTCGCGCGCAGCACATCGTGGAAGAAAACGCGCGGGTAAGCGAAGCAGTCGCCGCCTTGTCGGCTGGCGATGACGCGGCGCTCGGCGCACTCCTGAATGCTTCGCACGAAAGCTCGCGCAGCAATTTCGAGAACAGCACGCCGGCCTTGGATCGCCTGGTGACGCGCGCACGCGAGCTTCCTGGTGTGCTGGGCGCACGACTGACGGGCGGCGGGTTTGGCGGCAGCGTCCTTATTCTCGCGCAGCGTGAGCGCGCAGAGCAGATCGCGACTGCGTTGCGCGCCGAGGCTCCCGCGGTTTTTGTTTGCCGGATCGGCGACGGCGCAGCGATCTTGGCGCCCGTCCCACCGACCTAAATTATGAATCCCGAGAGCAAAGATTTCCTGAAACAACTCGTCGAAACGGCCAGCCCATCGGGCTACGAGTACGGCGTCCAGAAGCTGGTCCGTGAGCGCATGGCGCCGTGGTGCGACTCCGTGCGCACCGACGTGATGGGCAACGTCTTCGGCACGCGCCATCCGGAAGGACGGCCGCGGATCATGCTCGCCGGTCACTGCGACCAGATCGGTTTCATCATCAATTACATCACCGACGATGGATACCTTCACTTTGAAGCAATCGGCGGCGTCGATCCGGTCGTGGCGACGTCGCAACGCGTTTCCATCATGACGCGGCACGGCCTGCTCCCGGGCGTGATCGGGCGGAAGGCGATCCACTTGATGGACGATGAGGACAAAAAGAAAGTCCCGAAGATGTTCGATCTCTATATCGACATCGGGGTTTCGCAGAAGAAAGACGCACTCGCGCTCGTGTCGCTGGGGGACGCGGGCGTCTTCCTGCAGCCGTATATCGAACTGGCGAACGAGCGGGCGGTGGCGATGGCGTTCGATAACAAGATGGGAACGTGGATCGTGACGGAGGTGCTGCGTTTGCTACACGGGCAGGAGTTTCAAGCCTGCGTGATCGGCGTTTCGACCGTGCAGGAAGAGATCGGTTTGCGCGGAGCGCACACGAGCGCGTTTTCGAGCGAGGCGGAAGTGGGCATTGCGCTGGATGTGGCGCACGCCACCGACACGCCGGGGATTGAGAAGAAGCGGGCGGGCGATTTTAAATTGGGCGGCGGACCGATCATCGCGCGCGGAGCGAATATTAATCCTCGCGTCTTCGAACTCCTCGTGGCCGCGGCGGAAGCGGAAGGGATCGTCTACCAGGTGGGACCGGCGGCGCGTGGGACGGGGACAGACGCGAACGCGATGCAGCTGGCGCGAGGCGGGATGGCGACCGGGTTGCTCTCCGTTCCACTGCGCTACATGCACACGCCTAACGAGCTGCTCTCGCTGGAGGACCTGGAGAATACGGCTCGCCTCCTGGCCGCTTTTTGTCGCAGGGTGGAGACGAAGCAGGACTTTACGCCCTGACGCGAAAAGCAAAGGCAGGTTAGCCACAGATGGACACAGATTTTCACAGATTGGGAAAGAGAGCGGCTTCCTCTTCGTTTCCCATCTGTGTTTCATCTGTGTTCATCTGTGGCTAAAAGAATCAAAGGAGGCGCGCTATGAACACCACTCGCAGAAAATTTATCCAAATCTCCGCGCTGGCGGGCGGCGCGATCGGCGCCGGGTTGCGACCGCGGACGGCGCGTGCGGCAGATGAAAGCGCGGGTAAGCCGCTGCGTATCCTAATCCTGGGCGGCACGGGTTTCACCGGTCCCTTCCAGGTGGAGTATGCGCTAAAGCGCGGACACAAGGTCACGGTCTTTAACCGCGGAAAAACTAGGCCGGGGGAACTTCCGGAGGGCGTCGAGCAGCTGCTCGGCGATCGGAATGGCGATCTGAAAGCTCTCCAAAATCGCGAGTGGGATGTGGCGATCGACAACCCGACCAGCGTACCGGTTTGGATCCGCGATGTGGCGCAGGTCTTGAAAGGGAACGTGCCGAACTACGTCTTTATCTCTTCGATTTCCGTTTATGCGGATAACCGCGAGCCCAACGGTGAGAGCGGCGCGCTGGCGAAGTATGAGGGCGCGGATGCGATGAAGGAATCGCGCGAAAGCATCGTGGCCTCGGAGTTTAAACTTTATGGACCGCTGAAAGCGCTTTCCGAGCAGGAAGCGGAGAAGTGGTTCCCGGGAAAGACGCTGGTCATTCGGCCGGGCTTGATCGTCGGGCCGGGGGATCAGACGGATCGGTTCACCTATTGGCCGGTGCGAATCGCGCGCGGGGGCGAGGTGCTCGCGCCGGGCGCGCCGAGCGACCCGGTGCAGATCATCGATGCGCGCGATCTGGCAGAGTGGACCATCCGGATGGTGGAGAAACGCGCGGCCGGCATCTACAACGCCACCGGACCGGAAAAGCCCTATCCAATGGGCGAGTTTCTGGAAGGGATTAAATCCGCGCTGGAGGCGAAGGCGACGTTTACCTGGGCGGACGCGGATTTTCTGGAAGCGGAGAAAGTGGCGCCATGGTCGGATATGCCGGTTTGGGTGCCGCCGCGGGGAGAGGACGGCGGAATGGGACGAACGAAGAACGCCAAAGCGCTGGCGGCGGGGTTGACCTTCCGCTCGTTAGGCGTGACCGCGCGCGATACGCTGGCGTGGTTCCGCACGCTCCCGGCCGAGCGCCAGGCGGCATTAAAAGCGGGCCTGAAGCCCGAACGCGAGGCGGAGGTGCTGGCCGCGTGGCACAAGAAGCAGGCGTAGACATTCGCGCGCCCAGGCCTCTCTGCCGGCGCCATGGAGGTAGGCATTTCCCGGGGTTCCTCGCTGGTTCACAGCCATCGCCTGCAACGGATACTGTACGATCCCTTACCTCGCGCCCGTCATCCCGAGCCGGCGGAGCGCGGTCGAGGGATCTCGCGCTGGCTCTTACGTCTCCGCCGACTAGAGGCCGGAGCGGTGGCGACTGCGTCCGTTGTCTTGATGCCGAGGACTGCGTTGGCGAGATCCCTCGGCCGTCTTCGCGGCTCGGGATGACACGGCGCGAGTGCTTACGAGTTTGGCGGCTCCTCGCTCTCGCGAGTTCAAAGCCGTCGCTCGCAACGGATACGGCACGATCATTCACCTCGCGCCCGTCATCCCGAGCCGGCGGAGCGCGGTCGAGGGATCTCGCGCTGGCTCTTACGTCTCCGCCGACCAGAGGCCGGAGCGGTGGCGACTGCGTCTGTTGTCTTGATGCCGAGGACTGCGTTGGCGAGATCCCTCGGCCGTCTTCGCGGCTCGGGATGACACGGCAATTTCGGGGACTCGGAGAGACCGGGTGCCGCTAATGAAGACGATCCTGGAACGGGGACTGCGCAAGGCGGTGAATGTCCGACCGGAGGAGCGGCGGGCGCTGGGGCTGGCATTCCTTTTTAATTTTCTCGTCCTCTCAAGCTACTACGTCATCCGCCCGATCCGGGACGAGATGGGCGTGGCGGGCGGGGTGGAGAATTTACCCTGGATGTTTTCGGCCACGCTGGTGGCGATGGTGCTGGCGAATGCGCTCTTCGCCGGCTTGGTGATGCGCAATTCCCGCCGCCGCTTCATCCCGCTCGCCTACCGGTTCTTCCTCGCGAATCTGGTGGTCTTCTTCTTCCTCCTGCGACTCATGCCGGGCGAGCAGCAGATCTGGGTGGGGCGCGCCTTTTTCGTTTGGGTAAGCGTCTACAACCTCTTCGTCGTCTCAGTTTTTTGGGCCTTCATGGTCGACGTTTTTAATTCCGAACAAGCGAAGCGGCTCTTTGGTTTTATCGCGGTGGGCGGATCGCTGGGTGCCATCATCGGGGCAGCGGCGACGGCGGTGCTGGTGGAAAGATTTGGCGCGACGAATCTGCTTTTGCTTTCGGCGCTCTTCCTGGAAATGGCGGCGCAATGTGTGCGCCGTTTCCCGGCCACCCAGCGTGATGCCACTCTGCAGCCGCTGGCAACCGCCGCCGCGGAGGCGCCCATAGGCGGCCAGTTCTGGGCGGGCCTTACTCACGCCACGCGCTCGCCTTATTTGCTCGGAATCATCGCCTTCGTGTTCCTGCACACGATCACGGCCACGATTCTGTATTTTCAACAAGCCAACCTGGCCGCGAGCTACTTCACCGATCGCGGTGCCCGGACCGCCTTCTTCGCGCAGGTGGATCTGGCGGTGAATGTGCTCGGAATATTGCTCCAGCTTTTCGCGACCGCCCGGATTTTGAAATGGCTGGGCGTAGGCGTGACGCTCGCGTTTCTACCGGTGCTGAGCGTCTTCGGTTTCGCAGCGATGGGATTTGCTCCGCTCCTGAGCCTCTTCGTCCTTTTCCAAACAGTCCGCCGCGCGGGCAACTTCGCTCTGACGCGGCCGGCTCGGGAGATCCTCTTCACGGCCGTGCCGCGGGAGGATAAGTACAAAGCCAAAAGCTTCATCGACACCTTCGTCTTCCGCCTGGGCGATCAAGTGGGAGCGTGGTCATACGCCCTGCTCGGCTGGCTGGGACTCGGGTTGGCGGCAATTTCCTGGCTGGCAGTGCCGCTGGCGTTGGGTTGGTGCGGACTGAGCCTCTGGTTGGGACGAAAGCAGGCGCAGATGACGCGTGATTAACGAGCGGAGCCGCCGAAGTATTTCGCTTCCAGCTCATCGAAAAAGCCCTGCTCGCGGAGCGCGAGAATGGCGCGGGTGATTCGCTTCCGGTAGGGGCTGCCTTGCGGAACGCCGATGCCGTAGCTCTGCTTTTCGAAGAGCTCGCCCACCACGCCGACTTTTTTCTCGGCATTATTCTTCGCGTAATACTGCAGCATGGGCGCGTCGTAGACGACCGCTTTCACTTTGTCTTTCTCGAGCGCCTGAGCAGCCGCATCCACATCGGGATACTCCTGCACGGTCAGCCCTTGTCTCTCGAGATACGCCTGCGCGGTGCTGCCCACGACCGTCCCGACGACGTACTTCCGCGCCTTCACATCGCTCAAGCTCTGGATGTCGCTATTCAAGGTGTCGACCGTCATCGCGCTCGTGATCGTAGCGGTGATGTAGGTGAACATTGCGGCGCCAGCCAACATCCAAACGATCGCGGTGAGGCGACCAGCCACGCCCAGCGGCGCTTTGTTTTCGCAACCGCCGGTGATGATGGTGCAGATCGACCACCAGACCGCCTCCCACAAACCGGCCACGTATCCTTCCGGGAACGACTCCGCGTTGCGCTTCCGTTCCAGAAACCAAATGATGTGCGAATTCAGGAGCAGGACGACCACCAGAGCGCCGAGAAGCCAGAGGATGTCGCCCTTGAAAAGACCGCCCACAATTTTCGCGAACGAGCTTCCCGGGGCGCTCTTGGCGAGAATCTGCAAGCCCGACTCTTTAAAGGGGTAGCTGAAGTCGATCGTCTGTTCGCGTTCGGAAGTGATGCTGATCGCGGCCACGCCGGCATCGGCCCGGCCCGCGCTCAACTCCTGCAAAATCTGCGGCACGGTCTCGACGACTTTGTAGCCGGTGTCCGGATCAAACGGCAGCCGGGCTTCGCGCGCCACGCGTTCCCAAAGTTCGATGCTGTAACCGGTGAGGCGGCCGTTCTTTTCCATCACGAAAGGGACGACCGGCTTTGTTACGATGGTGAGTGGAGGTCCCGAGGTCGCCGCTTCGGGCGCAGGCGATGGGGAGGGTGTCTGGGCAGAAGCGGCTGCAGCGAGCGCGACAACGCAGACGGTGAAAAGAGGAAGGCAACGGCCGGCGAGACGGCGGAAAGGCGAGTGTGACATTTTTTGAGACCGACGGATTTATCGGAGCCCGTCGCGAATGCAAGGGGCATTTATGGCGCCCCAAGATCCAGGGCTGCGAGCGACGAAGCCTTCGTGACGCCGCTGAGGAATATGCGAGCTGGAAGCTTGCGCAACTTTGCCGAGCAATAAGCTGCGGCGCGACGGTTTACCCTAGGAGATGATGTTCCACTTCGGCGCTTTCGAGCCGGCCGCTTCCGTCTCCCACATTCGGCAACCGCCAAGGAAAGCATTCCGATTGTGGCCGAGCTCGACGTTATCCGGGAGCTTTTTGAAGAGCTTCGCGTTCCCGCCGCCGAGGACAATGTAATCCGCGACGAAAGCGAGCTTGAGCCGTTTCAAGGAGGCGACGACGTCGCGCATCCACACTTTCTTCCCAAACTTTTCCAAGCCGCGCTTGCCGACGAAGTCTTCGATTCGGCCGCGTTCGCCATAGGGCAGATCGCCCAACTCGAGTGGGAGCACGTTTTTATCCCAAACCAAGGTGGAGCCGAGACCGGTCCCGAGGCCGAGGAAAAGCATCCGCTGCCCATGGTAGCTGCCGAGCGCCTGCATCGCGGCATCATTGATCACGCGGGTGGGCTTGCCGAGCGACTTTGTAAAATCCCAACCGACCCAGCCCGGGGCGAGGTTGTTGGGATCCTTCATTATTTTCCCCTTCGCGACCACGGCGGGGAAGCCGACGGAGATGGCATCAAACTCCCAGCCCTCTGTCGCCTCGTTAATCCGGGCCACCAGTTGCTTCGGTTTCAGGGTGGGGCCGGAGTCTACTTTCCGCTTATCCTTCGGCGAAAGCATGAGCTTGATGTGAGTGCCGCCAATGTCGATGACCAGGATTTTTTTCATAAGCGCTCCTTGAGTCGTATCGTAATCGGGGCCAGCTGAACAGCAGGAGTTCGTTGCGCTTCCGCCAGCTTGCGCGCCTGCCCACGGGAGCGCTCGCGAAAATGTAACTGCGCTTGGGAGCGGGGTTTCCCTTCCTCGCTCTGCAAACGGAGGTAGGTGCCATCGGCTTGTAACTCGCGCGCTTTCACCCGGTCGTTCAGGAAGCGCGGCAGGACCTCGTTTATCAGTTCGTCCCGCAGCACGGGATCTTCAATCGGGAAAGCCAGCTCGACCCGTCGCACGAAATTCCGCGGCATCCAATCCGCACTCGCGAGATAGACGACCGGCTCGTCGTTGTTTTGAAAGTAATAAATGCGGCTGTGTTCCAGGAAGCGACCCACAATGCTCAGGACGCGGATGTTCTCGCTCAGCCCCGGCACTTTCGGACGCAGGCAACAAATGCCGCGCACGATCAGATCGATCTTCACCCCCGCGCCGGAGGCTTCGTAAAGTTTCTCGATGATCTCCTGATCGACGAGCGAGTTTAGCTTCACCACGATGTGAGCGGGCCGGCCGGCGCGGGCGTGGTCGCGCTCGCGCTCGATCAATTTCATGAGCCGATCACTCAGGTCGAACGGCGCCACCATTAACTTCTCCAAGCCAGGGAAACCCGCGAGGCCAGTGAGCGTGTTGAAGACGATCGCGACCTCCTCGGTGAGCGCAGGGTTGGTGGTGAAGAGGCTGAAATCCGTGTAGGAGCGCGCGGTGCGCGGGTGGTAATTTCCCGTCCCGAGATGGACGTAATGGCGGAGACGATCCGTATCCCGGCGGACGATGAGGAGGGCTTTGCAATGGGTCTTCAAACCCACCACGCCGTAGACGACATGCGCGCCGGCTTCTTCCAGGCGGCGAGCCCATTGGATGTTCGCCGCCTCATCGAAACGCGCGCGCAACTCGACCAATGCCGTGACCTGTTTCCCTGTGCTGGCTGCATCGATTAACGCCGCCACGATGGGCGAATCGCCGCTGGTGCGATAAAGCGTGATCTTCAAGGCCAGCACCTGCGGATCCTGCGCGGCGCTTTCCACCAGCTCCACCACTGGGTCGTAGCTTTCATACGGATGATGCAAGAGCACGTCCTGCTTGCGCATGACTTCGAAGATGTTGGCGTGCGGCGGGAGCGCGGGATCGCGGGCGGGTTGGAAGACGCGATCCTTCAGATTGGCGAAGGCATCGTTCGCGACCAGGGGCGCCAGATGCGTCATGGTGAGGGGGCCATCGAGTTTGTAGAGATCGGGCTCGGCCAGATCGAAGAACTCGAGCAAGAGCTCGCGAAAATCTTTCGGACAATCGGCCTCCACTTCCAGGCGCACGGCGTCGCCGCGGCTGGAGCGCCGCAGCTCCTGCTCGATGCTGCGGAGCAAATTATCGGCTTCCTCCTCATCGATGTAGAGATCGCTATTCCGCGTGACCCGAAACGCATGGACGCCCTCGAGCAGGAGGCCAGGGAAGAGCGCGGCAATGTTGTGTTTAATCAACGCCGCGAGGTGAATGTATTCCCACGGCTCGTCGCTTTTATTGGCGCGGGGAAGTTGGATCAGGCGAGGCAGGACGCGCGGCACCTGGACGATGGCGTGCAGCAGTTCACCGCCTTTGGCGACGCGCGCGCGGACGAGAATATTGTGACTCTTGTTGAGGAGCTGCGGGAAAGGGTGGCTCGCGTCCACCGCCAGCGGCGTGAGCATGGGGAAGACTTCCTCCACGAAATAGCGCCGGGCCCAGGCGGTGCGTTTGGTGTTTAACTGCGCCACTTGGTGAATGCGAATGCCGTGCTTGGCGAGAGCCGGGACGAGTTCATCGCGCCAGAGCGCATATTGCGTGGCCACCATCTCATGCACGGTGCGCTGGATGGCGTTGAACAGATCGGTCGGGGTGAGCCCATCGGGGCCGACATCGCTCGTCTCGCTCTCGATCTGCTGCTTGATGCCGGCGACGCGAATCTCGAAAAACTCGTCGAGATTCGAGCTGACGATGGTGAGAAACTTGACGCGTTCGAGCAGCGGCTGAGAGGCATCCTGTGCCTCCTCCAACACGCGGCGGTTAAACTCGAGCCAGCTCAGCTCGCGATTGATGTAATTCTCGGGCTTTAAAGAGTCGCCGTTCTCTTCTGAGGCAGGAATTTCAGCAGCCTCCCCACCGGAAACGGAGGGAGCACTTGCAGGCGGGACGGGTAAGGGATTCAGCTCTTTCGGGGGCATGGCGGCGTAAGGCGAAGTCTAACAGAATCCCGGTCTCCCCGCACCTTAACGACCAAGCTTTCGCAAGGCTGCAGGCCTTCCCCAAAACTTCGCGCCGATGTCTAATCGCCGAACATCCGACCGAAGACGCCGCGCTTCTCCGGTTTCGCCCCGACCGTCGCTGGAGGCCAGCAATCGATAATCTCGAGCGCGCGGAAACGGAACAAAGTGAGCCGGGCAAACTTCAGGTCGAGTCGAAGATTCTTCGCGATTTGGGCGATGGATCGGGTGCCGTTAAACTGCGAGGCAAACTGCGCTTCCGCGACCGTAAGGCGGAGATTCTGCACCCGCTCGAAACCGTCGCGGGTATAGGCAGGAATGGAAGCCGGATCGTAATCCGCCTTATTGCTCAACTCGCCAAACTGGACGAAGCGCAAGGTGCTCAGCGCCCAATGATCGACGTCGCCTTCGCTCGGGATATCGCGCGCATAAG
This sequence comes from uncultured Verrucomicrobiae bacterium, assembly GCA_963730385.1. Lineage (GTDB taxonomy): Bacteria > Verrucomicrobiota > Verrucomicrobiia > Chthoniobacterales > UBA10450 > JACCTI01. Next base: position 721,907 of record CAVSRQ010000010.1, on the reverse strand, counting down.
CAGGCACCGCGTCGCTTTGTTCAAACATGAAACGCACCCGAGGCGCGGTCCAAAGCTGGGAGAAAAGCTTTTGCCCGTAATGCTGCACCAATTGCATGGCGGGCTCGCGTAAAATCAGGCCTTCCTGCGCGAGGGTAACGAAAAGTGGGCGGCTGGTTTCCCGCTGCTGCTGGCGGGCCTGCATGGTGCGGCTCTCCTCCAGATTTACCAGCGTGATCGGCGCCTCGGGGCAGTAGAGTTCCGGATCGCGCGTGGTCGCGAGGATGATCTCTCCCGCGTTGGCGATCAGTTCGACGGCCTCATGATTCCAAAAGGCGCGCAAGGTGCCGGTGAGCTTCTGCGCGGAGATGGTGTGCAGAGCCCAATTGAGCGAAAAGAAACTGGTGTCGCCGCAGAAGAACGCGCTGCTGGTATCCATCGGGATCTCAGCGGCGAAGTCCTGAACAGCCGGGGTCTCATACGATGGCGCGGGCGATTCATACGGGGACGCGGGCGCGTCATAAACTTGCGCAGGCGCATCGTTGAACGGGACCTCGGGATTAGCCTCCTCGGTGGCTGCCAACTCGACGGGAGCAGAAGACCAGGCTTCCGGCGCGGCCGGCGCTTCCCACCAAGGTGCCTGCGTGCCCCCGGCGCTCGCTTCCAGGTTGCTCGTCTCGTTGGATTCCATCGCGGCCGGTGCGGAAAAGTCTGAGGTGCGATCGGCCGTGAGCCCGGGCTCCTCGACGGACGCCCAGCCTTGTTCGATGCCGTCCTCCGCGTTGCTGGAAAAAGCGGGAGTGGAAATGATCGAAGACGGCTCGGCGGCGGGAGCGGCCGCGGAAGCCGAGCTACTTGTAGCGGGAAGGTAGTTTCCCAACGGTTTGGAGCAGCAACTCGGAGGTGAAAGGTTTGTGCAACGATCCCACCACGCTGGAACTTTCCTCCGGATCGGATGGGCGATCGGTCCCGAACCCCGACATATAAACCACCGGCACCTGCGCGGTCGTGGTTTGCTCCGAAAGGCGCCGCAGGACTTCGTCGCCTTTCATATCCGGCAAAACGTAATCGAGCAGAATCAAATCCGGCGTCTCATCCGTAGCAGAACGCAACCCTTCCTCGGCCGTGGCCGCGGAGGCGACAGAATAGTTCGCCTCGCTCAAAATCTCGGTCACGAAATTCAAGAGCATGACGCTGTCATCGATAACCAGGATGTGACGCTTGACCGCCGGCGCAGACGCTGACTGCGATGACTCCGCGTCGCGCGTTTCATCGATCTTCCGGACTGCTTCCATCAGGAGAATCTGCCAATCCAGATCAATCGTGCGCTCACCAGTGCCGGCATCGGCCACTTCGGAGATCATGCCGCCCTTCCAATTCACGATCTCGTTGAAAGCTTCGAAGCTTTGCTTGCCCGGCGCGATCGCATGGCGCACCTGGCCATTCTCGAAAAAGATCCGCGCCTTCTCACCCCGCGGCCCGGTGAATTCGAGCACCGAGGTGGCGCCGCTCATGCACTTCAACTGCACAATATCGGCAATGTGAAGATCGCTCAGCGTGCCTTGGAATTTCTCCCCCTCGTCCTTATCGCCGCCCGGCATCAAGAGCGCGCCGACCAACGCCACAAAATCGTCGTGCGGAAATGGCTTCTCCAGGAAATGAATGGCGCCCAGGCCGGCAGCGTGGGCGCGATCAGCGGCGAAGTGGACCGCTGTTAGAATAATCGCGCGCGCATGCGGATGGCTCGTCCGGAGATCGTAAAGAAACTCCTGCCCGAGATCGTAGTTGGCATCGATATCGAGAACGAAGAGGTCTGGGCGCAATTGCAAGACCAGCGCCTGCGCCTCTTCCAACGAGTGCGCCACCTCCACTTGAGCTTCGGGAGCCGCTTCGCTTAGAGCGGAGCGGACTTCCGCCGCAAGATTTTCATCAGGAGCGAGGACAAGAACCCGGCCGCCTGCTGGGGTGCTCGCAGAGTTGGAGAATGACGTTTCGTTCACAGTTCAGACGTAGCGAGTTTCACGCCTCTATCCAGAGAGCGAATCCGAAACCGCAAGACTTCTAAGAAATGCCCGCTTCCGGTGAAATGGAAAGTCTTTTCTCCGGACCGTGCCGGAGGAGAACCATTCACCAACCAGGCGACCGGTCGCCCGGCTCGCCGCCGCAGAGCGATTAATTCGTCCGAGTGCTGATCGAAGCCGAGCGGCCACTGGGGGCGCGCACCGTGGTGGTGCAGCTGCTGAAAACCGCGAGGATCACGAGAGCGCCGACGGTCGAGAAAAGAATGGTTCGCATAAAAGGTGTTCGGTTGAGTTGTTTAAGATTCGTAACGAAGCGCGTCCTTGGGCGCATCGATTAGAAGTTAAAGGCATTCAAGACGAAGCGAACCTTTCCGACAAGGCGCGCCGACTGATTTTTCCGCGCTCAGAGACCGGGAGCGAATCCAGGAAGAAGATCCGCTTCGGCACCTGCCATCCGCCAAGGTGTCTCCGGCAAAATTCCAGCAAGGCAGCCTCTTCGCTTGGCGGCACGCCGACTACGCAAGCTGCCACCTCTTCATTGCGCAAGGCCGAGCCGCGACCGAAGACCACAGCTTCGCGCACACCGGGGAAGGCCAGCAGCGTCGCCTCCACTTCCGCCGGGCTGACTTTGCGACCGGCCACGTTGATTACATCCGAGAGGCGCCCGCTAATCCGAAACCCATCACCGCTTACCGCCAGCAGATCATCAGGGAAAAAACGTCCGCCGCCCAATCGCGCGACGTCGGGTTCCGGAAAATAACCATCCGCCGCGGCCTCCGATCGGACTTCGACCAGACAACCTTCGCTTCCTTCGTCGAGACGCCGCACTTCCACGCCCGCGAGCGGAGCGCCTACAAAACCTTCCACCTCCAGAAGCGCCGCCCGATCGTAGCATATCCCGCCGCACTCCGACGAGCCGTAGAACGAATGGACCGCGTGCCCGGAGATCTCGCGGAACTTCTGCGCCACTGTCAGCGGCAAGGGCGCGCCGGCCGAGATGCACAAGCGCAGGCGCGGCAGAGCCGGCAGCGCGCTCATCCCGGCAAATGCTTGATAGAAAACCGGCATCCCCGGGAAGACGGTCGCACCTGTCCGCGCCAGATCGTCCAGAACCGCGCGCGGCATTCGATCGCGACTGAGCACCAGCGGGATGCCACGCGCCAGCAGCGGTGTGATTAAGTTGCTGAAGCCGTAGGAGTGCGAAACCGGGATGACGCCAAAGTTCAAATCGTCCTCCGTGATTCCCATCGTCTCGCAAATTTGCGCGCAATCTGCCAGGAGCTGCGCGCTGCGAAAACGGATGCCGCGCGGAGCGGCAGTGGTGCCGGAAGTGAGCTTAAGCAACACCGGCAGCTCATCGTCATTCCCGCTCATCTTCCCCAGCGCCGGCAGCGCCGCCCGTTGCGCCGCGCTCGCGGACGCTTCCATCGGCACCGCGACCAGGCCCAGCCGAAGACAGGCCAGGAAAAGTGACGGCCAATCCGGATGATTCCCGAGATCGATGGGGTAAAGCTCGCCTCGCGGGCGCTCTCCCAGCTTTTCTTGAAAGCCATGCGCAGCCGTCTCCACATCCGCAAACGTGCGCAGCACTTCCCCTTGCGTATCAAAGATGGCTGGCCGCTCTGCCGCCCGCGCGAGCGTGGCTTGCCAGGCTGAGAGAAGAGGGTCGAGGGATTTCACAGCTTGCGTCGGTCGAGGAGCCGCCTACCTTCCACGCTCATTTCCCATCATGAAAGCGGACATTCATCCTGAGTATAACCAGACCGATATCTCCTGCGCTTGCGGAGCGGTCTACCACACCCGTTCGACGAAAGAAGATATCAAGATCGGCATCTGTGCCGCTTGCCATCCCTTCTTCACCGGCGAACAAAAATTTGTCGACACCGCTGGCCGGGTCGAGAAATTCGCGCGCCGTTACGGCAGCACGAAGGCGACTCGCGCAGTCGCGAAGTAGCAACGGTGTGAAGAAGCGGCCCCGGGATTGTCCCGGGGCCTTTCTTTTGCCCGGAAGGAGCGGATGGACTTTCAACACCTGATCGAGCGGAAACGCGATCGCTTTGCCGAGTTGGAAAGCGAGATCGCCAATCCTGCGCTGTTCGAGAATCGGAAGCGCGCCAGCGACATCATGCGGGAGCATTCCAGCATGAAGACGCTCCTCGCGCTTTGGGATGAGTTTGAATCGACCCGCCAGCAGGTCACCGATAACCGCGAGCTGGCCAGCGGCGCTGATGCCGAGATGGCGGCGATGGCGGCGGAAGAGATTCCCGAATTGGAAAAGCGGATCGAGAAGCTGGAACGCGACATCCAGATCGCGCTTCTCCCGCCGGACGAGAACGAAAATCGCGACGCCATTATCGAAATCCGCGCCGGCACGGGTGGCAGCGAGGCCGCTATTTTCGCGGCCGATCTTTACCGGATGTACAACCGCTACGCCGAGACGGCCGGCCTGAAGATGGAAGACCTCGAGTCGAGCCCGTCCGAGCTGGGCGGTCTGCGCGAAGCCATCTTCAAGGTCACGGGCGAGAACGTTTTCCGGAAGCTTCGTTTCGAGAGCGGGGTGCATCGTGTCCAGCGCGTCCCCGCTACCGAAGCGCAAGGCCGCATTCACACTTCCACCGCCACCGTGGCCGTGCTCCCGGAAGCCGAGGACGTGGACATTGATCTAAAACCCGAAGACCTCCGGATCGAAGTCTGCCGCGCGGGCGGCCCGGGCGGGCAAGGCGTGAATACGACTGATTCTGCGGTGCAGGTCATGCACATCCCGACTGGGCGGATTGTCCGTTGCCAGGATGGGCGCAGCCAACAGAAGAACAAAGAGAAGGCGATCAGCATCATGCGCGCGCGCCTGCTCGAAGATAAGATCCGCGAAGAGGAAGCGAAGTATTCCGCGCATCGCAAAACCCAGATCGGCTCCGGCGGCCGCGAGGAGAAGATTCGCACTTACAATTTCCCGCAGAATCGCATCACCGATCACCGCATCGGCCTCACGCTCTATAATCTGGACCGCGTGATCGAAGGCGATCTCCAGGAGATGATCGATGCGCTGCAAGTAGCCGATCTGCAGGAGCGGCTCACCGCCACCTCGGAGTTGGCGTAAGCCTTGGAGCAGCGCGGATTCCGCGAACTATAGTCTCGTCAATCGCGAGCGTCTTCGGCTCAAGCTGGGCCTGCCTCGACATCCAGCGCCGCATCCTCATGAACATCCCCCGCCTCCTCCTCGCCATCCTGGTCGGTTTCGTCTTCGTCTTCGCGTCGGATTTCGTCATTCACGCCCTCTGGCTCGCGCCGGATTACGCAGCCACCTCCGCGCTCTGGCGGCTGGAACCGGAAATGCAACGACGCTTCGGTTGGATGCTTCTCGGCCAACTCCTCTGCGCACTGGCTTTCACCGTCCTTTGGGCGCGCGGCTTCGCCGGTCGGAGCCTGAAGGAGGGCGCGATCTTCGGATTTTTCATGGGACTGTCGCAGCAGGTCTGGGCGATCGCGCTCTATGTGGTAGCGCCGTTGCCGGGCTTCATCTCGGCAAAATGGTTCGCGAGCGGCGTCCTGCAGGCCATCATCCTCGGGATCATCCTGGCGACGCTCTACAAGTCGGCTCCGCGTAAGACGTGAGCCGGCCGATTCACCTGAGGCTCGGCTCTCAACTCCGGAGACCGGGTGCGCGCTGGGAATCGCGTCGTCCCAAGCCGCACAAACGACTGAGGGACGCTTTCGTCGGCCAGTGCCGGAGCAGATCAAAATCGTAGCACCGTCATCCCGAGCCGCGCAGACGGCCGAGGGATCTCTCCGATTCAGACCACGCTTTCGCACGCACCGAGACTGACCGACGCAGCCAGAGTCATCCCTTGCCTCGCGCGCAAAGCCGGCTTGGGAAAGTCGCTTACACCATCGGTGGGCATACTCATCACTGTTTCGGAGAGATCCCTCGGCCGTCTGCGCGGCTCGGGATGACGGGCGCGAACGTGGGCCGGCGTTCCAGTCTTCTCTGCGTCGGTGGCTGGATACCATGGCGAGGAGATCATCATTCTGCCCCCGTGCGCAGTTTGCGCGCAGGCGACGATCGCCGAAAGTCGGCGATGATCGATTTTCGAAACGTGGTCCGCGGAGGGCGCGGTTCGGTGGTTGCGCTGGGGATTGCTTTCTTTCTTGGCCACGCCCACGCGCAGTCGCCCACTCCTTCGCCGTCGCCTACGCCTTCGCCCACACCAGTTAATTTTTCTCCTCAGACGCTCGCAGAACTGGCCCAGCTGCGCGATGCCGCGATGAAGAGCGATTACGCCTATCGCCAGACGGCCTACCTTTGCCAGAATATCGGCCCGCGTCTGAGCGGATCGGCCCAGGCGGCGAAAGCGGTGCAGTATGTCGCCGACGAACTGAAAGCGCTCGGCCTGGAGGTGAAGCTCGAGAAAGTCATGGTGCCGCATTGGGTGCGGGGCGAGGAGACCGGTGCGCTGGTGCAATGGCCCGGTCAAGCACCGGAGACGACGCAAAAGATCGTGCTCACCGCCTTGGGTGGCAGTGTCGCGACGCCCGCCGAAGGGATGACCGCTGAGGTGGTAGTGGTGCCGGACTTTGAAGCGCTCGCCGCGCTTCCGCCCGAGAAGGTGAAGGGCCGCATCGTTCTCTTCAATTACCCTTACGATCAGGAAATGGCCGCGCAGGGACGCTCGGGCGATGCTTATCGGATGGCGGTGGCGTATCGCGGCGAGGGTGCGATCGCCGCGGCACGGAAGGGCGCGGCGGCGGCTTTGGTGCGTTCGGTTGGCAGCGCAAATTACCGGCTGGCCCACACCGGCGCGATGAAGTATGCCGATGACGTTCCGAAGATTCCGTCGGCCGCTGTGACGGCGGAAGATGCCGCGTTGATGGCGAACCTGGCCTCGCAAGGGACGATCCGGATGCGGCTGCTCCTGACTCCGCAGACTCTCCCCGATGCGGAGAGCTTTAACGTGGTGGCCGATTTAAAGGGAAGCACGAACCCTGAGGAGATCGTGATCGTTTCCGGCCATTTGGATTCGTGGGACCTGGCCACGGGCGCGATCGACGACGCGACCGGCGTGGCTGTCTCCATGCAGGTCGCGAACCTGGTGAAGCAGCTCAAGTTAAAACCGAAACGCACCATTCGGGTGATCGCCTGGATGAATGAGGAGAACGGCTTGCGCGGAGGGAAGACCTACGCCGCGGAGCACGCGGCGGAGTTGCCGAAGCATGTCGCGGCGATGGAGACGGATGGAGGCGCCGGACATCCACTGGGGTTGAACATGAGGGGCAAGCCCGAGGCGAAGCTGTTTCTGGCACCCGTGGCGAAGATTCTCGGGATCATCGGGGCGGGCCTGATTGATTTAGTGGATCATACCGGCGCGGATATTTCCCCGATGGAGCCGGCGGGCGTGCCGACCTTTCACCCCATCCAGGATGGGCGCACTTATTTCCAATATCACCACACTGAGGCCGATACGCTGGACAAGGTAAACCCGAAGAATCTGGCGGAGAACGCAGCGGTAAACGCGGTCACGATCTACGCTTTGGCGAATAGCGAGACGGTTCTGCCGCGCTGATTCGCGCTCGGAGTTGGCGGCGGCGAATCGCGCCGTCGAAGGGAATGGGAATCGCTCTATCCGCAGGGATGCGCCCGCTCCTTGTCTTCAGCCTTAGCCTCGTCGCAATGGGCTCGTCCGCGCTGGCTCAGGTTATTCCTGTCACCGGGTTGAACAGTCTCCCGGAAGTTCCCTACGCGGAGCTGACGGAGCAAGATTCCAATCCTTTAGGAAGCAAAGCGCTCGCTCTGGAACCTGCCGCCTGGAAACACGGCGAGACGGAACATTTCGTCTACCACTTCCAGCGCAGTTCCGTTGCCACCCCCGTCGCGGTGGAAGCGGAGTTCCATTTCCGGGTGGTCACGAAGGAGCTCGGTCGCCCGGATCTGCCTTGGACGCGGAAGGCGCACATCTACATCTTCGAAGAGGCCGCGGCCTGGGAGTCGTTCCAGACGGTGGGTGGCCTGGAACCCTGGACGGGCGGGATTCAATCCGGCGGAAGCCTGTTCATCGTTCGGCACCCCGCTTACCACTTTAATGATAGCAGCCTCGGCCACGAGATTGCGCATCTGGTCCTCTTTCGACTCTACGGAAATCGCGTCCCGCTCTGGCTTAACGAAGGCTTCGCCCAATACGCTTCCAAAAACGCCCACGCCAGTTTCCTGCGCGCCCGGGGGTTCAACAGCAAACCCACCTCGCGCGGTGTCGAGGCGGAAAAGCTCTTCCCGTTGGCCGCGCTGGCGACGATGGGGTATCCGCCAGAAGCGCAGGTGCCGGCCTTCTACCATCAATCCGAGAGGCTGGTTCGCTTCCTTGCCAGGACTGACAGGCCGAAGTTTTTCGAAATGCTCGATTTGCTCGCAAGTGGGCAGACATTGGATGCCGCACTTGCCCGCACCCATGGAAGCGATTTCGGAAGTGTGATCGCGTTGGAAGAACGCTTTTCCACCTATGCCTCGCAGGGCGCCGCGGATGCAACGGACTGAGCAACTTGCGGCTTCACGTGTCCACAATCGCGACACTAGTGTCATCGCTGGTGACGCTAAGTTTTGTTCCGAAGCCGCCTCTACCTAGGTAATCTCGCAGGGCACGGCCGTTGCTAAGAAAATCGCCATGCTAACGCTTTCCGCCTTCACCATTCTCTTGAGTTCGGTTTTTGGCAGCGTCATCTGGGCCTGCAAGCAAGAGACGCTCAGCTAAGCGAGCTGCCTAAATCTTCGCACCTTGAGAGGTGCGCCATTTTCTCAGACCGCTTTCATTGCTCCGAGGCGCGGTTAAAGTAGCCGCCCTCATGACGGTCACAGAAGAACAAGTCAAAGACGCGCTGCGAGCGGTCAAATATCCCGGTTTCAGTCGCGATATCATTTCCTTCGGGTTGGTGAAGGGAGTGGATATCAAAGGCGACGCCGTCACGGTGCAACTGGCGTTGGCCACAAACGAGCCCGCCATTCCGCGCGCGATCAAGGCCGACGCGGAGCGTGTGCTTAGCCAACTGCCCGGCGTGGGTCAGGCGAAAGTTTTAATCGATATCCAGGCGCCTCCCGCCGGCGCCGGCGCGGCCGGGGTGGGAGCCACGCGCATCGAGGGCATTCGCCATGTCATCGCTGTCGCCAGCGGAAAAGGCGGCGTGGGGAAATCGACGGTGGCCGCAAACCTCGCCGTCGCACTGCAACAAAGCGGCGCGCGGGTGGGTCTCTGCGATTGCGACATCTACGGTCCCAGCATTTCGCTCATGTTCGGCAGCCGGGAACGCCCTACGGCGACCGAGGAAAACCTCATCATCCCGATCGAGCAATATGGTTTGAAGCTGATGTCGATGGGCTTCCTGCTGGAAGACGATGCGCCCGCCATCCTGCGCGGGCCGATGGTGACGCGCTACACGCAGCAATTCCTTCGACAGGTGCTTTGGGGCGAATTGGATTACCTCGTGCTCGATCTCCCGCCGGGCACCGGCGACATCCAGCTCACGATCGTGCAAACGGTCGCGCTCGCAGGCGCGGTGATCGTGACTACGCCGCAGGAAGTGGCGCTGATCGATGCGCGGAAAGCTTCCAGCATGTTTGAAAAGGTGAACGTGCCTGTGCTGGGCTTGATCGAAAACATGAGCTACTTCCAATCGCCGAGCGACGGGAAGCGCTACGATATTTTCGGCTCCGGTGGCGGCGAACGAGAAGCCAAACGGCTCCGGGTTCCGCTTCTCGGCCAGATTCCGATCGATATCGCGACGCGGGAATCTGGCGACCGCGGCCGTCCGATCACCGCCGAAGATCCGCAGTCGCCCGTGGCGGCAGCGTTCCAGAAAGTCGCCAGTCAGTTGCGTGCATCGATTGAAGGATAAATTCATCCCGCGCTTGCAAACGACGGCTTTTCGGAGCCCAGTTTACCTCAGCCGAAGACCGCGACGAATCCCGGTGCTGATGGGGTTCACGCGGCTCGGAGTCGCGCAGGCACAGCCAATGCTAAGTGAAGAGTGTCTGCGTGAGGTTTGAGTTGACCTCCCTTCTCCCATATGAAAAACAGTGACGAAATGACTGGTTCGCAGGAACAGGAGTCTCCGTTCGTCAAAAACTCTGTCCTCTACAAAGAGTTTCTGGCCGAGCGTGAAGAGATTTTGAAACACAAATGGATCGAGAGCGAGAAAGCCGGGACCGATATCGGTTTCGAGAAAGCGCTGCTCGATTGGATCATGAAACACCGTTCGCATTGGCGCGAGAAACGCCATCGGGAAGTCCGACCCGCCGCCCTTCCGCAAGTCGCTCTTTCCTAAATCGCCGCCCGGTCCTTTAACGCGATCCTGCGAGGTCGCGAAGGCATGGCATGACAACCTCCGCAAACTCTCCCTCCGCCAATGGCGCTCCCATCATGGACGCCGAGGCCATTCGCCGTGCCCTGCGGCGGATCGCGCACGAGATCATCGAGCGCAACGCCGACCTTGGCGCCGTCGTCCTGGCCGGCATTCCTTTACGCGGGGTCGAGATCGCCCGCCGCATCGCCGGTTTCATCGAGGAAATCGAGAAGACGCCGATCGAGACCGGGGTGATCGATGTCGCGATGCACCGCGACGATATCGGCCAGCGCGCGAACCTCCCGGTCGTGCAAACTTCGCGCCTGCCGCTCCCGCTTGAAGGCCGGACAGTGGTGATTGTGGACGACGTCTTCTACACCGGCCGCACGACGCGGGCGGCGATGGACGCGATCAGCTCCTTTGGTCGCCCGGCGCGCATTCAGCTCGCCACTTTGATCGATCGCGGGCATCGCGAATTGCCGATCCGCGCGGATTACGTGGGCAAAAATTTACCGACCGCAGCCGGCGAACGCGTGCGGCTCCGCCTCGAAAACGTCGATCACGAACCGGATGCGGTTTGGCTCGTGCAAGAGAGTTCCTAGCCACAGATTGACACAGATGAAACACAGATGGGGAGTGGGGAAAGACAGCCGGCCGACAGCGACGCGGCAGACGCTGTCTTTCGTTCATCCCCTCGACTACCCCTCTCTTCATCTGTGTTCCATCTGTGTTCATCTGTGGCCCAAAAAAGCAGCTCGATGAAAACCGAAACGCGCTGGAATCGGAAAGACCTGATCGGCATTCGCGAACTTTCCGCGGAAGAGATCGGCTCATCCTCGAAACCGCGGACGCCTTCAAGCAGGTCGGCACGCGCGACGTGAAGAAGGTGCCGGCGCTGCGCGGCAAAACGCTGGTCAACTTTTTCGTCGAGCCGAGCACCCGCACCCGCACCTCCTTCGAGCTCGCCGCCACGCGCTTGAGCGCTGACGTCATCAACATCTCCGCGTCCACCTCCAGCCTCACCAAAGGCGAAACGCTCAAGGACACCGCCAAGATTCTGGAAGCGAACCACGCCGACCTCATCGTCCTTCGGCACAGCTCGGCGGGTGCAGCGCAATTTCTGGCCGAGCGTCTGCGCTCGAGTGTGATCAATGCCGGCGACGGTGCGCACGAGCATCCCACCCAGGCCCTCCTCGATCTCTACACCATTCGCGAACGCCGCGGCTCCATCGCGGGCCTGCACGTCGCGATCATCGGCGACATTCTCTTTAGCCGCGTGGCGCGCTCGAACATCTTTGGTCTTTTAAAACTCGGCGCGCGCGTGACTCTGGTCGGCCCAAGCACTCTGGTCCCGCGTCAGTTCGAGCAACTCGGAGTCACTGTCTCGCACGACCTGGATGCGGTGCTGCCCACGGTGGATGTCGTGAATCTCCTCCGCATCCAACACGAGCGGCAACGGAAGGAATACTTCCCCGGCCTCGGCGAATACATCCGCCTCTTCGGCCTGACAAAAGCGCGAGCAAAGCTGCTGAAACCCGACTGCCTCATCATGCACCCCGGCCCCATTAATCGCGGCGTGGAAATCGACAGCGACCTGGCTGATGGCGTGCAAAGCGTCATCCTCGAGCAAGTCACCAACGGGCTCGCGGTGCGCATGGCCGTCCTTTATCTCTGCGGAGGAATCGCCTCGTGAAGCGGACCACCATCATCCGCGGCGGCCGCATCGTGGATCCCGCGAATGGACGCGACGAGCTGGCCGATCTGTGGCTGGTCGACGGCCGGTGGCCGACGCATTCCAGACATCGCCGATCAGCAATCCGAAATCGAAGAGATCGACGCCACCGGGTTGATCGTCGCCCCGGGCTTGATCGACATCCACGTCCACTTTCGTGAGCCCGGTGCGGGTTGGAAGGAAACGATCGAGACCGGCGCGCGCGCGGCGGCGGCGGGTGGCTTCACCACCGTGGTTTGCATGCCGAACACCACGCCCACGGCCGACAGCCCGAGCACGATCGCGTGGATCAAAGACCGCGCCGCTGCGGTTGCGTGCGTGAACGTTCTCACCACCGGCGCGATTTCCAAAGGTCTCGCCGGCGAAGAGCTGGCGCCGATCGGTTCGCTCGCGCAAGCCGGCGTGGTCGCGATCACGGACGATGGGCATTGCATCCAGAATAACGAGTTGATGCGGCGCGCGGTCGAGTATGCGCGCATGGTCGGCGTGCCGGTGATGGATCATTGTCAGGATTACAACCTGGTCGGCAACGGCGTCGTGCACGAGGGCTACTGGAGCACGCTCCTCGGATTGCCGGGTTGGCCGGCGGCGGGCGAAGAGATGATCGTGGCGCGCAATATCCTCCTCGCGGAACTCTGCGATCACCGGATTCATTGTCAGCACATCAGCGCGGCCGGCAGCGTGCGCTTGTTGCGCGAAGCGCGGGCGCGCGGGGTCAAGATCAGCGGAGAGGTTTGCCCTCATCACCTCGTGCTGACCGACGAAGCGATTCAGAATTTCGATCCGAACTACAAGATGAATCCGCCGCTCCGGAGCGCGGATGACGTGGCCGCATTGTTGGAAGGAATCAAAGACGGCACGCTCGATATCCTGGCGAGCGATCATGCGCCGCACGCGAAGTTCGAGAAGGAGCGGGAGTTTGATCAGGCGCCATTCGGCATCCTCGGCCTGGAGACGGAGCTGGGATTGTTCATCGATTTTCTCGTGCACAAAAACGGGACGATCGGCGCTTCCGCGGCTGATCGAGATGTTCACAGTGAATCCTGCGCGGCTTTTGAACTTGAAGGCCGGAACGCTCTCCCTCGGTGCGGCGGCGGACGTGACGTTGATCGATCCAGAGCTGGAATGGACTGTCGATGCGAGCGCCTCCGAAAGTCTTTCGCGGAACACGCCGTTTGATGGCTGGAAGCTGAAAGGCCGGGCCGTGCGAACGATCGTAGGCGGGCAGACAGTCTGGGAAGTAGCGCGTTAGTCGCTTCGGCCAGCGGACGCGCGCTCCTGGTTGTGAAGCTGGGGTGCCTTCTTAGCGGCAGACACGCACGCGTAATGGCCACGCACTCACCACGCCCTGCGAAAAACTTCGCTCAACGACACCGTCATCCCGAGTCGGCAAAGCGCGACCGAGGGATCTCACGCCAGACTCCACGGGTTGAGCAACAGAAAACATTCGCTGCGTCGATGACGTATCGGTGCACGACGATGCCAGGTGAATCGGCGAGATCCCTCGGCCGTCTTCGCGGCTCGGGATGACAGTTGGGCCTCTTCAGCGCGCTCCTGGGTGTGAAGCTGGAGTGCCTTCTTAGCGGCAGACACGCACGTGTAATGGCCACGCACTCACCACGCCCTGCGAAAAACTTCGCTCAACGACACCGTCATCCCGAGTCGGCAAAGCGCGACCGAGGGATCTCACGCCAGACTCCACGGGTTGAGCAACAGAAAACATTCGCTGCGTCGATGACGTATCGGTGCACGACGATGCCCAGGTGAATCGGCGAGATCCCTCGGCCGTCTTCGCGGCTCGGGATGACAGTTGGGCCTCTTCAGCGGCTCCTGGGTGTGAAGCTGGGGTGCCTTCTTAGCGGCAGACACGCACGTGTAATGGCCACGCACTCACCACGCCCTGCGAAAAACTTCGCTCAACGACACCGTCATCCCGAGTCGGCAAAGCGCGACCGAGGGATCTCACGCCAGACTCCGCGGGCTGAGCAACAGAAAACATTCGCTGCGTCGATGACGTATCGGTGCACGACGATGCCCAGTGAATCGGCGAGATCCCTCGGCCGTCTTCGCGGCTCGGGATGACGCCGCGCCCCGCGCGAACCGCTCCCGCTATCGCCGTCCAGCCTGAAGCCCGAGCCGAACCTAATTCGCGTAGCCGCCGGCGATGTAGGCCTCGAGATGATCGAGCGTGGCGTTCTGCACGGAAATGACGTGCTTGACCAGATCGCCGATCGAGATCACGCCTCGCACCTTCCCAGCCGAAACCACCGGTAAATGCCGGACTCGCTTTTCCGTCATGAAGCGCAGGCAATCATCCACGCCTTCTTTTGGCTCCACCGTCTTCAAATCAGTCGACATGATTTCGCTCACGAGCGTCTCGCGCGAGCGCTTCCCGCGCAGCATCACTTTCCGGGTGTAATCGCGCTCAGAAAGAATCCCGACCAATTGGTCGCCTTCCATGACCACGAGTGCGCCGACATTCTTCTCCGCCATCTTTTCAATCGCTTCGTAGACGGTGGCACTGGGCGAGACGGACCAGATTTCGCCGCTCTTGTTATTGAGAATGACTTCAATAGTACCGGTGACGTTCATAATTTTTAAGAGGTCGCGGGCGGGGCGTTTCCCGCATGGAAAAAGCCTAGGGAGCTGCGTCTCGGCGCGCAAGACTTCTCTCGGACGCAGCCCCGCGCTCGCGCGCCGTCCGGGATGAATCGCAATTGACCGCTGGGGAGCCGTCGCGTTTCGTCGCCCATGTCGAAACGTGGGCGAAGCTGGTCGTTAGGCCTGGGCGCAGTGGTCCTGCTCCTGGCGGCTGCTCTGGCTGCGAACGCACTTTGGTTTCGCCCCTGGAGTCTGCACGTTTTCTACGAGCGGGTTTTTCTCCAATCCTGGACCCAAGCCCGTGAGCGGCTGGCTTCGCCCGCGGAGAAAACGGCGCACTTCGCTCCGGCTGCGGCGCGATCTCGAGCAGCTCCGCGCTTATCCGATCTCGCGGCAGACTCCATCGCAACGGCTTTCCACCGCTGTCCTGGATTGGTCGCTTGCCCGCTCGGTCGAGAGCGAGAAATGGCAGTGGCACGACTTTCCGGTGAACCAGATCGACGGGATGCAAAGCCTCCTCCCGACTGAGCTTTCGCAGGCGCATCCGCTGCGCGGTGTGCGTGATTGCGAAGCTTACCTGAACGAGCTCGCGGCATGGCCGGAGAAGTTCGATCAACTCATCGCAGGACTAAAAGTTCGCGAAGCGAAAGGGATTATCCCGCCACGGATTGTCATCGACCGATCGCTTCTCGAAATGTGGGCGTTTGCGAAAACGCCGGCCGCGGAAAACATCATTGCCACTTCCTTTCACGAGCGGGTGCAAAGGATCGCGAAGCTGACTCCGGAGCAGCGCTCCGATTATCAACAGCAGGTGGAAGGCATGATTCGACGGAAGGTCTATCCGGCTTACGCCCGCCTTCTCGAATACATGGTCGAGTTGCACAAAAAGACCACCGATGACGCGGGCGCGTGGACGTTGCCGGAAGGGGAGGCGTTTCTACGCTTACGAGCTGCGTCGGCATACCACCACAGCGATGAGCGCGACGGAGATTCATGCTCTGGGATTACAGGAGGTGGCGCGGATCGAAGCGGAACTGCGCCCTTTGCTCGACGCGCAAGGTTTCGCGGGCCAACCAGTCGGGGTGGCGCTGACAGCGCTGGCGACGGACCCGCGCTTTCTTTATCCGAATGACGACGCCGGCCGCGCCGCTGTGCTGGCGGAGGGCCGCCGACTTGCCGGAACGGCCCGCGAACTTTCCCAGCCGCTCTTCACGACGCTTCCGGAAGCAGCGCTGGAAGTGCGACGAACGCCAGTCTTTAAGGAAAAGACGGTAGCCGCTGCGTCGTATCTCGCCCCTGCGTCGGACGGAGCGCGGCCGGGATTCCTCTACATTAATCTGCGCGACTTGAACGAGCGGCCGCGGTGGAGTCTTCCGCCTCTGGTGTATCGCGAAGGTTTGCCCGGACATCATCTCCAGGTCGGACGAGCGCAGGCGCTGCGCGGACTGCCGCGCTTCCGGAAATCAGTCGAGTTCACCGCTTACACGGAGGGATGGGCGGCCTACGCGGCCGGACTCGTCCGCACGAACGACCCATTAGGCGAGGTGGGCCGACTCCAGGCCGAACTTCTGAACGCGATGCGGCTGGTGGTGGATACCGGATTGAATGCGCAACGCTGGACGCAGCAACAAGCGGTCGATTATCTCCGCGCGACGGGAGGGATCTACGCCACGGAAGCCATCGCGGAAGTGGAGAGTTGCATCGCGGTGCCGGGACGGGCGTGCGGGCGGCAAATCGGGGCGCTCAAGATCCGCGCGCTTCGTGCTCAATCAGAGCGGGCGCTGGGAGTGAAATTCGATCTTCGTGAATTTCACGACGTCCTGCTCCGCGAGGGCGCGCTCCCGTTGGAAATCCTGGAGCAGCAGGTGACAGGCTACCTTGCGCAGCGCCAGGCCCAAACGGGAAACGGCGCGAACTGAGAGTTGACCGAGCGAGCGCTTCTGCGGTTCTCTTCCGCATGTGGAAGCGTTTCTTTAAGTGGATCTTCGGGCTCGTCGTCGTCCTCCTTCTTGTCCTCGCGGTTCTGGCGGTAAACGCCATTTGGTTCCGCCCCTGGAGCCTGAACGTCTTCTACGAGAAAGTTTTCATTGAGCTGCTCTTCGACGAACCGGAGCTGCTCTCCAGCCTGGGCATGGTCGAGCAATTCGGCATCACCGGGCACAGCGGCAAGCTGGGCGATCGCTCGCCTGCACATCAACAGAAGGGGTTCGACCGCCTGCGGCGGAATGTGCAGCAGCTGCGCGAGTATCCCATCGCGCGCCAGACTCCATCGCAGCAGCTTTCCACGGAAGTCCTCGATTGGTTCCTCTCCGTTCAACTCGAGGGGGAGAAATGGCAGTGGCACAACTACCCGGTGAACCAACTTTTCGGCGAGCAGAACCAGTTCCCCTCTTTCATGGCGAACACGCATCGGCTGCTCGGCCCGCGCGATGGCGATTACTACGTGCAACGCCTGCAAGCCCTGCCGCGGAAGTTCGATCAATTGCTCGAGAGCCTGAAAGTCCGCGAGGAGAAGCAAATCCTGCCGCCGCGGTTCGTGGTCGAGAAAGTCTTGAAAGAGATGACGGAGTTCGTCGCGCAGCCTCCGGCGGAAAACATTCTTGCCACCTCCTTCCAAACCCGCGTCGCGAAGATCGAAAAACTCACACCCGAGCAACGATCCGATCTCCAACGACAGGTCGAGGGCAGCATCCGAAACAAAGTTTATCCGGCCTACCAAAAGCTGATCGATTACTTCACCGCGCTCCTGCCCAAGACGACGACGGATGACGGGGTGTGGAAATTGCCGGAAGGCGAAGCGTTCTATGCCTACATGCTCCGGCAAAACACGACCACCACGCTCAACCCGGCGGAGATTCACGCCATCGGCGTGGCGGAAGTGGCGCGGATCGAAGGCGAGATGCGCGCCATCCTCGACGCGAATGGTTTCGCCGGGCAACCGCTGGGCACTGCCCTGGAGGTGCTGGGGAAGGATCCGCGTTTTCTTTTTCCAAACGACGAGGCGGGCAAGGTCGCCGCGCTCGCAGAATACGCGCGCTTGATCGACGAAGCGTTGGTGCGCTCGAAGTCGCTTTTTTCCACCCTGCCGAAAGCGAAGATCGAAGTGAAGCGAGTGCCGGAATTCAAGCAGGCCACTGGCCCGGGAGCGTACTACGAAGGCCCGGCCTTTGATGGCACCCGGCCGGGAATTTTCTACGCGAACCTGCGCGACATGAACGAAGTGGCGAAGTGGGGCATGCCGACTCTTTCATATCACGAAGGGGTGCCCGGGCACCATTTCCAGATTGCGACCGCGCGGGAATTAACCGGGCTGCCGCAATTCCGGAAGCTGATTCCGTTCACCGCTTACAGCGAAGGCTGGGCGCTCTACACCGAGTGGCTGGCGAAAGATGCCGGTTGGTATGAGGGCAATCCTTTCGGCGATCTCGGCCGGCTGCAGGCGGAGCTTTTCCGCGCCGTCCGGCTGGTGGTGGACACAGGCATTCACGCGCAACGCTGGACGCGTGAGCAAGCGATCGCCTACATGCTCGAGCATACCGGGATGGGCGAGAAGGAGGTCACTTCCGAGATTGAGCGCTACATCGTTTCGCCCGGGCAGGCCTGCGCTTACAAAGTGGGAATGCTTAAAATCCGCGAGCTGCGAAGCCGGGCGGAAAAGGAAATGGGCGCGAAGTTCGACCTGCGCGAATTCCACGATGTGATCTTGAAGAACGGTGCGCTCCCGCTGGAGATTCTGGAGCGGCAGGTGACTGATTACATCGCGCGCTCGAAGGGCTAAATTGTTCCGTTGCGGACGCTCTCCGCTTTACCACGATCCCGAAAAGACAAGAAACCCCTGACCGCGAGGCGGAAGCGGCTTCCCCGGTCCGGCCAGCCGTGTTAGAACGGTAGCGCGATGAATGCCCAAACTGCCAGCCCGACGCCGCAACTGCCGAAGAGCAAAGGCGGCTGCGCCTGCTGTGCAATGGGTTGCACGAGCATGTTTGTGCTCCTGCTGGTCGCGTTCGCCCTGGTTTTGGGGCTTTCGTGGTGGGGCTTGATCCGGGTCGTGAGCGACTACACCAGCGCCGAGCCGGTCCCGATCCAGGTCGAGACGACGGAGGAAAACTTTGTCTCCGCCGATCAAAAGTATACAGCCCTGGAGGAGGCGAAACGCCGCCAGGAATCGGTCACAGTGGAATTCACGGCCGCAGAATTGAATGCGCTCATCGCGCGGCATCCAGAGTTTAGAGACATGCGCGGGAAGTTTCGCGTGGCCATGACCGACTCGATCATGACCCTGGATATGAGCGTGCCGCTACGTGAGATCAATCTCCCGAAAATTCGCGAGCAATGGCTGAACGGCAGCGCGCGTTTTGGTCTCATTTATCACGAGGATAATTTCAGCTTTTCGCTCCGCTCGCTCACCGCGAACGGGCGCGAGCTTCCGTTGGGAGTGCTCAAAACTTTTGCCAGCACGCTGAACGAATCCGCAAAGGATCACTTTCACAAAAACACTTCCGGGAAGAATCAGGACGATCTGGAGAACGTGAAGACGGTGGCCATCATCGGCGGGAAACTGGCGATCACGACTAAAGGGACGCCGTCGCCTTGATCGTGAATCGCTTGAAGTGATCGGGGCCGAACGCCGAACGCCGAACGCCGAACGCCGAACGCGCCTGTGCCATGCGCGTGTCATCCTGAGCCGCGAAGACGGCCGAAGGATCTCTCCAAGGCACTCTGTGGCATCGTCATGTCCAAAACGAGCGACGCAGCCAATGCCTTTCGTTTGCCCAACCCGAGACTCAGGACGCGGGACACACTCCTATGTAGACAAAAACCGGAGAGCCGCGGGAGATCCCTCGGCCGCGCTTCGCCGGCTCGGGATGACGTGTGTCGCAATTTGAGCGGAAATTCCCATATCATTGTCGGAACGTTTGGCGCCCTCGGCTCGGGACGACGCATGCATGTTCCCCAAAGGTCGACCAGCGAAAAAGAAGCTTCGCGCCGGCAGCGCGCGAGTATACCGTTCGCCTTGTTCGCGACGAGCATGGGTGCCCGGCGCATCGCATTATGGGAGACGATTCGAAACCGCTCGAACCAGAGGATTCCATCCCCTGCCGGTCGTCCAGCGAGTTGGATGATTTTCTCATCTTCGGCAATCCGGCGACGCGGCGGAAATTTCTCAAGCAAGTCGCCGGAACAGGTGCGGCCATCACTTTAGGCCCCGCTCTGTTGCGTTTCGGCCTGGCCACGTCCGCGCAAGCCGCGACGCCAGCGACCGCTCCCGCCTCCGCGGTGGCGGGCATGGCTGTGCGGCTCAAGATCAACGGCGCCGAACATGCGCTGACGCTCGATCCGCGCACCACTTTGCTCGACACCTTGCGTGAACATTTAAATTTCACCGGCTCGAAAAAAGGCTGCGATCACGGCCAATGCGGCGCCTGCACCGTCCTCGTGAATGGACGACGCGTGAACTCCTGTCTCCTCCTTGCCGCCGCGGTGGAAGGCGATGAAGTGACCACGATCGAGGGTCTGGCCAAAGGTGATGAGCTGCATCCGGTGCAGGCGGCTTTTGTCGAGCACGATGGCTTTCAATGTGGCTACTGCACCTCCGGTCAGATTTGTTCCGCGGTCGCTCTCTTGCAGGAAGGGCATGCGAAAGATGACGCGCAAATCCGCGAGTGGATGAGCGGCAATCTTTGCCGCTGCGGCGCGTATCCGAACATCGTCGATGCGATCAAGGAGGTCGCCGCCAAAAGCGCATGAACCCTTTCACCTACGCGCGGGCGAAGGATGCGCCGGATGCAATCGGTGCGGTCGCGGGCAAGCCGGACGCCAAGTTTCTCGGCGGCGGGACGAACCTGATCGACCTGATGAAGATGGGCGTCGAGACACCGTCGCAGTTAATCGACATCAACCGCTTGCCGCTCGCGCAGATCGAAGAGTTGCCCGACGGCGGCTTGCGTTTGGGAGCGCTCTCGCGCAACTCCGAGGTGGCCGAGCATCCGCTCGTGATGCAGCGCTACCCGGTCCTGAGCCAGGCGCTCCTCGCTGGCGCCAGCCCGCAACTGCGCAACATGGCCACGACCGCGGGCAATCTTTTGCAGCGCACGCGTTGCTATTATTTCTACGACCCGGCCTTTCCTTCCTGTAACAAGCGCAACCCAGGCAGCGGCTGCGGCGCGCTCGAAGGCTACAATCGGGTCCACGCCATCCTTGGCCAGAGCGAGCAATGCATCGCCACGCATCCGAGCGACCAAAACGTCGCCCTGGCCGCGCTCGATGCAGTCGTGCGCGTGCAGGGACCGAAAGGCGAACGCGCGATCAAGATCACCGATTTTCACCGCCTGCCCGGCGATACTCCAAACGTCGACACCAACTTGCAGGCCGACGAATTAATCCTCGCGGTCGATCTACCGCCCATGCCGGCGACGGCGCGCTCGTTTTATTTGAAAATGCGCGACCGCGCGAGCTACGCGTTCGCTTTGGTCAGCGTGGCGGCGGTCGTCGACCTCGCGCCGGATGGAACGGTGAAAGCCGCGCGTCTGGCGTTGGGTGGCGTGGCGCACAAGCCGTGGCGCGCGCTCGAAGCGGAGAAGGCGCTGGCGGGCAAGAAGATCTCACCCGATCTGCTGACAGCGGTCGCCACCACTGCGCTGCAAGGCGCGAAAGCTTACGAGCACAACAAATTCAAAATCGAACTCGCGAAGCGCAGCATCATCCGCGCGTTGCAGACGGTGGCTGCCATACCGGCGTGACGAAGTGATGGAGTTCTATGAGTGCTGAATTGATCGGACCTGCACGGAGTCGGGTGGATGGTCGCCTGAAGGTAACGGGTCGCGCCAAGTATGCGGTGGAGTTTGAAATCCAGAACTGCGCACATGCCTGGCCGGTGGAGAGCAACATCGCGAAGGGCAAGATCACCGCGATTGATTCCAAAGCAGCGGAAGCTGCGCCGGGTGTGCTGAAAGTCTTAAGCCACTTGAACGCGCCCAAACCGGAGAAGAATCCGAAAGAGAAGGACGACGCCAGCTATAGCGGTGGGATTAAAGGCGAAGATCGTCTGCCGTTTAGCGACAGCGAAGTGCATTACGCCGGGCAGTATGTGGCCCTGGTCGTGGCGCAGACGATCGAAGAAGCACGCTATGCCGCCTCGCTCGTGCGGGTGAGTTACGCGCCAGCGACCCCGCTCCTTTCGATGGAAGCGGCGGCGGGAAAAGTGGAAAAGCCGGCCAAGAACAAGCAGGTCGATAACCAGATCGACAAAGGCGATATCGCGGCTGCGCTTAAGAATGCCGCTCTGGTCAAGATCGAGCAGACCTACATCACACCCACCGAAACGCACAACCCGATCGAATCGTCCGGCACAATCGCGGTCTGGGAATCGGCCGAGCGTCTCACGCTTTATGATGCGACCCAGTTTGTGAAAGGCGTGCAGAGCATGCTGGCCCGGGCGCATGGCCTGGAGCTGGAGAATGTGCGGGTCATTTGCCCATTCGTCGGCGGCGCTTTCGGCTGCAAAGGCGCGACCTGGCCGCACGTCTTCCTCACCGCCATGGCGGCGAAGGCAGCGGGCGTGCCGGTGAAGTTCAGCCTGCCGCGTCGCTCCATGTTTACCGGCACCGGACATCGCACGCCGACCCGGCAGCGCCTGACCCTCGCGGCCAACCGCGACGGTAAATTGCAAGGCATGCAGCACGTGAGCGAGACGCTCACCTCGACCTGCGCGGACTACACGGAATCCTGCGGCGCGCGTTCCACGGCGATCATGTATGCCAGCCCGGCGATTCGAGTGGAGGAGCGCGTTTACCCGGTCAATGTCTCAACCCCCACCTTCATGCGCGCGCCCGGCGAAGGTCCCGGCAGCTACGCCCTGGAGTGCGCAATGGATGAGCTGGCGATCGCGCTCAAGCTCGATCCGGTGCAGCTCCGCTTGATCAATCACGCCGAGAATCATCCGACAAAGGACGTCCCGTTTAGCGCGAAGTTTCTGAAAGAATCCTACGCTTTAGGCGCGGAGAAATTCGGTTGGGCGAAACGCAATCCTGAGCCCGGCTCCATGCGCGACGGCGATCTGCAGGTCGGCTGGGGCATGGCCACCGCCTCCTATCCCGCGCACAAAATGTCGGCCGCGGCGAAGGCGCAATTTCGGGTGGATGGCTCAGCCGTGGTCCAATGCGCCACGCACGATCTCGGCACCGGCGCTTACACGGCCTTTACCCAAATCTCTTCCGAGCAACTTGGTCTCCCGTTCGAGAAGGTCACGTTTGAGTTGGGCAAATCGGATTTCCCTTTTGGCCCGGTCGCGGGCGGTTCCAATTCCACTGCCACGGTGGGAACGGCGATCCACGAGGTGGCGCTACTGCTGCATGCCGCGCTCGGCGGAGTTGGCGGTGAAGGATCCGCAGTCTCCTCTGCACACTTTGAAAGCAGGGGACCTCGCCATGGTCGCGCCCGGCCGCATCGGCATCAAAGGCGACCCGACCACGTCCGATGGTTTCGTGGAAATTTTGCAGCGCGCAGGCAAGGACTCGATCGAGGTGCAGACGGAATTGCAGAAGGCCGAGCCAAACAAGAAGCTGGCTTTCCAATCCTTCGGCGCGCACTTCGTGGAAGTGAAGATCGACCCGCTTTTGCCCCGGGTGCAGGTGACGCGAGTGGTGAGCGTGATGAACGGTGGCCGGATCGTGAATGGCAAAACCGCGCGCAGCCAGATCATCGGTGGAGTGGTGATGGGCGTGGGGATGGCGCTGACGGAGGAGACCGCCTACGACGGCGCGACCGGCATGCCGGTGACGCGTAACCTGGCCGATTACCACGTGCCGACGAATGCAGACATTCCGCAGATCGAGGTCGAGTTTGTGGGCGAACCGGATTTCGCTTTCAATCCCATCGGCGCACGCGGTTTGGGGGAGATCGGGATCACCGGGATCGCAGCGGCGATTGCCAACGCCGTTTATCACGCCACTGGAAAACGCGTCCGCGATTTGCCGATCACGCCGGATAAGCTGATTTAAACCGCAGATGACACGGATGGGAAACGGCGATGAATGCGCTCCCCGGACAACGTGCCTCGGTTATGCCGTCCCCTATCCGCGCCATTCGCGCATGGAAGCGGCGACGGGGCGAGCCGCTGACGCCCACTTCCGGAGCATTCGAACACGGGATGCAGCTGAACGGAAATCGATGAACAAACTTTCACCTCGCCACCGTCATCCCGAGCCGGCAAAGCGCGGCCGAGGGATCTCTCGCGGCTCGTGGGCGTTGAAGACCGTGGCGCTTGGGATGCACCCCGAGTTTCAGTTTATGCATGACCATCAGTTCCTCGGAGAGATCCTTCGGCCGTCTTCGCGGCTCAGGATGACGCGGGGCACATTTTAGTGTGAAAGAATTAGCCGACATCATTAGCGCGTGGAAGCGACGGCAAGGCGAGCCGCTGGCGCTCGCGACTCTCGTGCGCACACATGGCTCGAGCTATCGGCGGGCCGGGGCGCGGATGTTGATTTGCGCAGACGGCAGCACGGTGGGATCGCTCAGTGGCGGTTGCCTGGAAGAAGAAGTGGTGGCCGGCGCGCTCGAAGTGATGCGGACAGGCGTTCCGCGTTTGATGGAATTCGACACCCGCCGCCGCTTCGGTTGTCACGGCCGGATCGAGATCCTGCTCGAAGTCTTGGAGGGTGAATTTCTTGCTGCGCTCAGCACCGCGCTTGCCCAAAGACTTCCGTGTCGAGCGATGACGGTTTTCACGGGAGACACCGCCAGACACGGCAGTCGCGTGCTCGCGCGCCGATGGAGTCAGCGCCCGAGGGAGCTTTTGTGCAAGAGATCGCCGCGCCGCTGCAGTTATGGGTGGTAGGCGATGGTCCCGATAGCGCACCGCTGCGCTCGTTTGGGGAGTTACTCGGTTGGTCGGTGCTGGAAGTGGAGCAGGCGGCAGAGTTGCCGGCGCGCGCGGATGAGCGCACGGCGGCGATCGTGAAAACGCACAACTACGGGCGCGACTTTGCAGCCTTGCGCCATCTCTTCCAGCTCGACTTGCGCTACATCGGCTTGCTGGGCCCGCGGCGGCGGCGCGATCAGTTGCTCGGCGATTTGCTCGACAGCGGCGCGCAGGTGGCAGCGGAACTCTTCTCGCCGGCCGGCCTCGATCTCGGCGCGGAGACGCCGGCGGAGATCGCGCTCGCACTCATCGCGGAAATCCAGACGGTCTTTGCCGAAGCCAGCGCCGAGTCGCTGCGGACGCGGAAAGCGCCCATCCACGGCTGGAACGTTGCGACCGCCTCGGCGGTTTCCTAGTTCGCGACCATGCCTCAAGTCGGCGCTGTTATCCTGGCTGCCGGCGGGTCGAGTCGGATGGGGCAACCGAAACAATTTTTGCGCTGGCAGGGCGAAAGTTTGATCCGACGCGCCGTGCGAGCAGCAACGATGGCGGGATGCGCGCCGGTGCTGGTGATCGTGGGCGCGGCGCGGGATGGAATGGACGCGGAGCTGCGCGGCACAGGTGCGGAGCTGGTCGAAAACGCGGATTGGGAACGCGGTCTCGGCGGTTCCATCCACGCGGGTGTGCGACATCTGCTGCGCATGACCGAGCCGCCGGAAGCCTTGGTGCTGCTGGCGTGCGATCAGCCTTTGGTGGATGAGAAAATCATCACACACCTGATCGCGAAGTGGCTGGAAAGTGGACGGCCGATAGTCGCCTCGCGCTATGCGAAGACGCTTGGGATTCCAGCCCTCTTCGCGCGGTCATGCTTTCAAGAGTTACTGGCGTTACCGGTGGAGAGCGGCGCGAAATCGCTGCTCTTTTCGCGCCCCGATGATGTGGCCGAGCTGGCATTCGCGGGGGGCGCGATCGATCTCGATACGCTGGAGGACGTCGCTCGCTGGGGCGGCGATATCTCCTAAAAAACGCGTCTGCCGCGGGGCGCAGATGCGTTCTCTTGTTACATGAAAGCCCTCGTTTTCCATCATCCCGGCAAAGTCGAAGTCAACGACGTGCCCGATCCAAAAATCGAGCACCCGGAGGATGTCATCCTGCGCGTGACTGCGACCGCGATCTGCGGCTCGGACTTGCACATCTATAATGGCTTCTTCCCGCAACTGAAGGATCAGGTTTTGGGACACGAATTCATGGGGGTGGTGGAGGAAGTGGGGAGCGCGGTGACGAAGGTGGCGAAGGGCGATCGCGTGGTGGTGCCGTTTCCGGTGGCGTGCGGGGCGTGCTTTTTCTGCAATCACGAGCTGCCCGGCCATTGCGAGAATTCCAACCCGGAGCACTACGGTCCCGAGGGAGGATTGCTCGATCAAAAGGGCGGCGGTCTCTTCGGTTACACCGATCTCTACGGCGGCTACGCGGGCGGGCAGGCGGAGTATGTGCGGGTGCCGTATGCAAACTTCGGGCCGCGCAAAGCGCCGGAGGGTTTCAGCGACGAAGAGGTGCTTTTCCTGACGGATATTTTCCCGACCGGTTACTCCGGGATCGATTGGGCGGGCGTGAAGGGTGGCGAAACGGTGGCGGTCTTCGGTTGCGGTCCGGTGGGGTTAATGGCGATGAAATCGGCCTGGCTGCGCGGGGCGAAGCGCGTCATCGGCGTGGACATTCAAGATTATCGTTTAGCGGCCGCGCGGCGCACGACCAACGCCGAGACGTTGAACGCAGATAAGGACGATGTGGTGGAAGCGATCCGCTCGATGACGGATGGGCGCGGCGCCGATGTCTGCGTGGACGCCGTGGGGATGGAAGCCGATCGCAGCATCGCGCATAAGCTGGGCAACATTTGGCGTGGCGAAGTGGGCAGCATCAAGGCGCTCAAGACTTGCATCAGCGCCGTGCGTCGCGGCGGTTGGGTCACGGTGCTCGGCGTCTACGGCGTGCCTTACGATAACTTCCCGGTCGGCCAGATTTTCGACAAGGGGATCAAGATGGCTTTCGGCCAGGCGCCGGCGCAGGCGCACATCGACACCTTGATGGGCCACCTCGAGCGGCGTGAGATCAAACTCGACGACATCATCTCGCATCGGATGCCGCTCGCCGATGCGGCCAAAGGTTACGAGATCTTCAACGAGAAGCAGGACGATTGCGTGAAGGTGGTCCTGACGCCCTAAGAATCGACGGGGCGTCGTCAGTTCGCCTTCAGTTCAATCGCGGGCAACCCGGCGTCGGTTAGGGCTCGGTTTAGTTTCGGCAAATCCTCCGCCACCAAGTCCCGCCAGACGCCGATCGCGGTCAGCGCCAACTCCTCTGCTACGATGGCGGCGTCGCGCATCGCAGGAGTGGGCGCAGCGTCTGCACCTTTCAGCGCGCGGTAGCTACGCTCCACTTCGCTCAGCGCCGCCAAGGTGAACGGAGCACCCGGGCGCGCGCGAGGCGGGCTCAATTGCTCCAGGCGTTGCGTTACTTTCACCAGCTCTTTGCGCGCCGATTCCGGGAGGGTGCGCGCCTCTATCTCCGCCAGGGTTTTAGCCAAAGGGTGGAACTGCCGGTGTATCGGCGCCAGCTTCTCGCGCATCGCGTCCATCTTCAGCAAAAGATCGCTTTTCTCCTGCGAACCTTTCGACTTGGCCGCGTCGCTCCTCGAAAGCGAAAGCACGGCCAACAGCAGCAACATCGACCAGCGCAGCGTGCGACAGGGAAAAGACATCGCGAAAATTGCGCGCGTCTGCCGCTCTGGGCAAGGCGGAGGAATCCTAATCCGCCGAGCTACCCCGCATGGATTCGAACCATGAATAACGCCTCCAAAGGGCGCTGTGTTACCGTTACACCACGGGGTATTTCGACGGCGGATGGCCGCTGGCGGATTTTCGCTGGCCAATCCGGCGAGCGCAATGGGCAATTTCTCGCCCGGCTGCAGCGCTAAGCGGGCGCCGGGAGCCGGATCTCGATGTTCGTGCCTACCCCGAGAGTGCTGGTGACGGCGATGCTGCCTTCGTGTGCTTCCACGATCGATTTGGCAATGGCCATGCCCAGGCCGGTGCCGTGGGTCTTTCCGTGGGTGACGAAGGGTTCGAAGATTTTCGCCAGAATATCTGGCGGGATCCCGCAGCCGGTATCGGATAATTCCAGGATCACCTCTCCCCCTTCCAGATGAGTAGTGAAGGTAAGAATGCCGCCGCCGCGCATGGCCTCGCGAGAGTTTTTGATCAGGTTGCAGAGGACGCGGATGAAGCGGACGGGATCGACTTCGATCTCGCCCTCATACTGCAAGCGTTTGACGAATTGGATGTTGAGACCGGGTAAAAGCTGGAGGACCTGGTCGTTTAATTCATCGAGGAGCCGCCAGAGGGTAATCTTCTCCTTCGCGAGCGAGGTGGAGCCGCGCGCGTAATCGAGCAATTCCTGCGTCATGGCGAGCATGCCTTCGACCGCTTTGATCTGCATCGCTGTCAGTTCGGCCACCCGCGGATCTTTCGTCTCGGTCGTGATCAAATCCGCGCAGCAGCGCATGATGCAGATCGGATTCTTCAGGTCGTGAATGATGGAGTTTGCCATCGTGCCGACGAGGCTGAGGCGTTCGCTCCGCATCACTTCGGTGATGAAGTGGGAATTGACCCGACGGAGCCGCTCGGAGACCGAGCGGAGGAAATTCATGTGCAGACGGCTGGGGGCCAGCTCGAGGATGTGCTGGAAGGCCCTTTCGTTGACGGTGCCGAGGAGAGTGGATTCGGCCGCGGTGGCCATGGCAGAACGCGGCTCGTGATCGAGCAGCGCCATCTCACCGAAAAAGTTGCCGGGTTGGATGAAGGCCAGAGTCTCTTGCTCGCCGCCGCGCCCGCGTTTTGAAATTTTAACCGACCCTTCACCGACAAGGTAGAGCGAGTCGCCGGCGTCCCCTTCCTGGAAAATGATGTCCCCAGGATTGAGCCGCACAATCGACATTTCGGGCGCGAGGTCTCCCAGCAAGTCGGGATCGATTCCCTCAAAAAGCCGATTTTGAGAGAACTGCCCGAAAGCCTCGACGGGGGATGCGACGGCCATGACGTGGTGTGCTAGCTCGCCGCCGCCATTTCGGCAGCGGGAAGGCGAGCGGTAAGAGCGGCTTCGCTAAGCGCTGCGCGGACTGCGGCCAGGTATTCGTGGGCGCCGAGCGGCTTCTGGATAAAACCGCAAAGACCGGCATCGAGCATGTGCTGGAGGCGCTCCTGCTGGACGCAACCAGTGCAAACCATGACGCGGACATCGGGGCGAAGAGCCCGGAGACGCTGGAAGGTTTCCTCGCCGTTCATGAGCGGCATGTTGAGATCGAGCAGGACGAGATCGAATTGCCGCGGGCTGATCCGGAAGAGGTCGAGGCACTCGAAGCCGGACTGCGCGGTCACGACTTCGTAGCCGGCTTCGCGCAGCATCTCGCCACTGAGGATGAGGAGCATTTTTTCGTCGTCCACCACCAGAATGCGCTGCTGCGTGGAGCGGGCGGGAGCGGGACCGGCTGGCTTCCGCAAGCGATTGAATTCCGGATGGAGAACGATCTTTCCGCTCCCGGAAAGCTGGACGAGATCCATCGTGACATCGGCCGCGCGGGCGATGCTTTCGCGCAGCATCTGGAAGTATTTATCCGCGCCAGGTTTTCCTTCCCAGATGTTCTCGATCAGGCTGCTCGTGCCCGAGATAATCTGGAGCAGGTTGTTTAACTCGCTGGCGATCCCAGGTTGGGCGCCACCGGTGATGATGGGTGTCTTGTCAGGTGCTTCCATGAAGAGTTTTGGCAGGTTAAAAAAGGAGACGGCCGGGGCGGTGAACCGCGGCTGGGGATGGGGGAAGGCAGACCGTAAACATCTCTCCTGCTGTTAAGCAGACCGCGTGCCCCTGATAGGGATTTGCCGGAGCAACCCTCACCGCCGCAACGGAACACCTCACGCGCCGCGGCCGGATCCCCCGGCTGCGGCAGCAGGCAGCGCTAGCTGGCTTTCGACGGGAGGCGGATCTCCACCGTGGTGCCTTCGCCGACACGGCTGGTGACGGAGATGCGACCTTCGTGCGCATCGATGACGGATTTTGCGATCGCCATTCCGAGCCCGGTCCCATTCGCTTTGCCATGGGTGACGAAGGGCTCGAAGAGTTTCGGTAGAATGTCCACGGGGATGCCGCAGCCGGTATCCGCAAGCCGCAGGATGACCTCATTTTCGCCCAGCTCGGTGCTGAAGGTAAGGACGCCGCCGTGCGGCATGGCTTCGCGGGCATTCTTGATGAGATTGCAGAGGACGCGCGAGAAGCGGATGAAATCGATCTCGATTTCTCCGACGTAGTTGAGCGTTTTGACGAAGTGGATGTTCAGCCCGGGCAGTAGCTGAAGGACTTGCTGGCTGAGTTCGTCCAGAAGCCGCCACATGGAGATGGATTCGCGCTTGAGCGAGACCGAGCCCCGAGCGTAGTCGAGCAATTCCTGCGTCATGGCGAGCATGCCATCGATCGCTTTGCGCTGCATCGCGGCCAGCTCTTTCTGGCGCGGATCCTTGCTTTCAATTGCGAATAGATCGGCGCAGCAACGGATGACACAGATCGGATTCTTCAGGTCGTGAATGATCGAATTTGCCATCGAGCCGACCAGACTGAGCCGCTCCGTCCGCATCACTTCGGTAATGAAATGCGAATTGACGCTCCGCAGACGCTCCGAGACGGAACGGAGGAAATTCATGTGCAAGCGGCTGGGCGCGAGCGCGAGAATTTGCTGAAAGGTTTGCTCGTTCACCGCGCCGAGAAGAGTGGGCTCGGCCGCAGTGGCCATGGCCGAGCGCGGCTGGCTGTCGAGCAACGCCATCTCACCGAAGAAGTTCCCTGGTTGGATGTAAGCCAGCGTCTCTTGATCACCTCCGCGCCCGCGCTTGGAGATTTTCACGGAGCCTTCGCCCACGAGATAAAGGGCGTCGCCAGGATCCCCCTCTTGAAAGATCACCTCGCCTGGCTCCAACCGAGTCACGACCAGCCCAGGAGCGATCTCCCGCAAAGTCTCGGGATGAATTCCTTCGAAAATCCGGTTGCCGGCAAATGGATCAAAGGTCTCTGACAAGCTGCGCGACAGCTCATGGAGTTGATTGTCCGAAGAGGATGAGGAAGATGAAAGGCATCCGTGGCGCGCGCCTAGCCGCCGCCGGGGTTCGGGTTCAAGGCGAGGATCTGGGTGGCCGCGCCTTTGCCGCCGAAGGTGCCGGTGGTGGAATTATTGCCGCCGGACCCGGTGTAATTTGGATTATTGGTGAAGACGTTCGCCTTGTTCGGGCCGTTGACGGTCACGATCTTGCCGTTGGCGATGGTGACGGTGTTGCCGGAGATGGTCTTCACGCTGTTGCCGTTAAGGGTGACGTTATCAATGAAGTTGACCGTGCCGTTGCTGCCGCTGGCATAGAGGTTAATCGTCGTATCCGCAGAGACCATGCCACCGCCGATGGTAAGAACGCCGTTGGGGCCGCTGGCGTTCACTTTCACGACGTCGGCGCTGAGGGTGCTGTTCGTCAGGTTGACCCGGCCGGCCGAGCCGCTGTTCTTGATATCGACCGTGCCGCGGTCGGCGCGCGCCGTGCCGTTCATGTTAATGGTGCCGCCGGAAGACTTGATCGTGACAGTGCCACCAGTCCCGACGGCGGCGTTGCTGAGGAGAGCCTGGAGATTGGCAGTGGAACCGATCTGAATGGTCGTGCCGGTGGTGGCTTTACTGTTGATGGTAATGTCACCGCCCTTGGCGCTCACGCGGCGGCCGCCGTCGTTTGAGGAGGTCTCAATCTTGGAGTTCACCGTGATGGCGGCATCGGAGGTCAGGCTCACGGTGCCGCCGTTGCCTCCGGTCATGCCGGCCACGCTATTCAGACCGCTGGTGGCGGTGATATCGGTGTCGACGACGATGGCGCCGGTGGTCTTGACGGTAAGGGTGCCGCCGTTGCCACCTTTATCAGCGCGCGAGGTGTGAGCATCGCCGCCAGAGAGATTGGCGTGCTTCACCCCGGTGCCGTTGGGCGCAAAAGTTACTGCGGCCGTTTCGAGGGTCAGCTCGCCGCCTCTTCCTGGGGCCTGGCTCGCCGTGCCGGCGAGGCCATCGAGAGCGATGCCCGCGCCCGCGCCCCATTTCAAGTTTGGCCCCTTGATGATGGTGGAGCCGGAGCCGTTCACGACGCCGCCCGACCCGATTGTCATGACGGTGCCGAAGGTCACTTCCTTCGCGCTAACCGAGCCGGCATCGATGCTTCTGCCAGCAGTGATTTTGTCGCCAGCGAGCAAGCCCCCGATGACCATGGAACCTGGGGTGGTTGCCTCGATTGCGGCCGTGAGGTTGCCGGTGAGGATGAGATCGCCGCCAAGATTGAAGATCAGCTTATTTGCCGAGAGATCGCGACCTTCATAATTGCTGTTGGTGATCTGGATTAAGTTAAACCCGGCGAGATCGTAGCCGATCGCGTTCACTCCGCCTGCACCGACGGTGAGATTGGAGGAGCCAGAAGCGAGGGCGAAATTACTCAATACGTTCACGGTCTTCGCGGTGACGTTGAGCGTGAGGAGGCGCGAAACATCGAAGCCCCCGGTGTTCCCACTGGCGGAGCGCAAATTCATGATGCCCTGCGGGCTGGTGAGCGTGATGTATTGCGCAGAGAGATAACCGGTCGAGGTATCGAAGGTGAAGGCGCCTGCGCCGGTGATTTCGATCGTGTTCGCGGTCAGGCGGCCGGCGATGAGCGCGCTGTCGCCGGAGAGTTTGATGCTGCCCGCGGCGTTGAGAACGGAACCGGCGTTCACGGTCATGTCCTGCGCCGCGACGATATCGATATTCGCCGCGCTGTGCGTGCCGGAAAGGAGGGCGCCGCCGGTCGTGTCGACGTCCAGATCGTTCACCGCGGAGAGATTGCCGCCAGCGCCCGTTACGAAGTCGCCGGTGAGAGTGAGCTGAATAGCGCGCGAGCTGGTGAGGACGTTATTGAAGATGGCGTCGCCTGCGCTGATGACGAATTCGCGCCCTGTCAGGATGCCGTCGACGAGGAGGTTTTTCGTGAGGGTGAAACGGAAGTCGTTCGCGGTGGCGTTGCCATCCAGTGTCACATCCTGGCCGGTGATGACGATGTTGCTCGAAGTGTTCAGACGACCGGAGGAACGCAGCGTCATATCCTGCCCGAGGGTGAACTTGATCTCACCGGAGGAATTCAAAACGCCGCCGATGGAGGCCTTCTTCGCGTTTACCGTGAGCTGATTCGTGTAGACGCTGCCATCGAGGATGGCGTCCGCGCGGGTCGCGTTGACGATTAAACGATCCGCAACCGTCGAGCCGCGCAGGATGACGTCACGATTGCTCGACGTGATGGTGGCTTCACGTGTCGTCCGCAACGAACCGGACTGAGCGAGGATGAAATCCGTCGTGACGTTGAAGGTCGCCGCATCGGCCTGGAGCGAGTTGTTGATGAAGGCATTCTTCGCCGTGGCGGTGAAGGTGCCGGGTGTGGTGATCGTTCCGTTGGTCGTGAGATCGCGCGCAGCGTTAAGGAGGAAAGCTTTCCCGTTCGAGGCACCATCGAGGGTGATGTTGTTCGTCGCGGTCAGGCTGATGAGATCGGTCGTGAGGAGCGACCCGCCGCCGGAGAGAAGGAAATCACCGGCGTTGTTGACCGTGAAGTGGTGAGCACGGATCGGACCGGTGAAGGTGACGTTCGAGCCGGCGACGGTCATGTCATTCGCGGTGATCGAGCCATGGCCGGTGATGTTGGCGAGGCCGTTCAGGCTCAGGTTGCCGACCGTGGTGACGTTGCCATCGAGGGTGAGGGCGCTAGAGGCGGTGATGGCGGCATCGCCAGTGAGGTTCATCGCGCCACTGCCAGTGAGATGAAAGATGGTGCCGGCGTTGAAGGTCGCGTCCTTGCCGTTGAGGATGGCGTTAAGCGTGGCGCGTTTGCTTGTGGCGACGAACTTGGAATCTGCGCGGACAGCGCCGTTGATAGTGAGTGCGCCGGGGAGATTGTTGGTCGTGCCAGCAGTGAGGTAAACGTTCTTCGCGGTCGTATTCCCACTGAGGGTGATGGAATCTCCGGCGTTGATCGTGACGTGATTTTCCGAGCCGTTGTTGGCGGTAAGATCTCCGCCAACTTGAGATACGAAGTTGCCCCGGCTGGTGAAGGTAAGCTTTTCGCCGGTGACGGCCTTGCTGACGTTAACGGTCGAGCCGGTGGCGGTGAGCTCCTTTGTGGCGACTGCACCATTGAAGTTCAGCGAGCCATCAACGAGCTGAGCGTTTGTGCCCGAGGTCAAGACGAGCTTGTCGCTGTTATTGACCACGCCGAGGCTGAGAACGCCGGCGGAGGAGATGGTAAGATTTTCACTATTAATCACGGCCGGGCCGCTCATTTGGAAGCCGTTTGAGAGGGTGAAGGTGATGTCTTTCCCGGTGACGCGATTGGTCAGGAACGCATTCTGTCCCGTGGCGACGAGGCGGTAGGAGGTGTTAAGAATGCCACTCAGGTTGAGGTCGGTGCCAGCATTCAGGGTGAAGACGCGGCTCGAGCTCGTCGCATCCTCGAGCACGTTGGTCGAGCCTTGAAGGGTGAGCGCGCCGCCAGTGGTGACGTTGAGCTTGTCGCTCGCATTCAGCGCGCCGGCACTGGTCAGGGTGAGGTTGCCTCCGGTCTGGAAGGAAACGTTTTTACCGCTGAATGTGCCGGAGATGGTCGCGCTTTGGCCGAAGCCGTAGATGGTGTCCGCGCTGATCGCGCCATTCACGCGCAGCTCGCCGCCGGCGTAGACCTGGGCAAATTTTGCCGTGACCGCGCCGTCGATCACGACGTTACGCTGCGAAGTGAAAAGGGCGTTCTCGGCCCGGATGCTGGCGGGTGACTGGACGTTGATGTCGCGCTCGGCGGTGATTGCGAGGCTCGCGTCTTTCAGATTCATCGAGGCACCGAAATTCACGTCGCCGCCACGAGCGTAGAGCGTGAGGGTTTTGAAGGCGTCGCCGTCCGCTTTCGTGAAGGTAAAGCGGTCGCTCAAGGTGATGGAACCGTTGCCTGTGCCGAGGAAAAGACTATCGAGGCCTCTCAGATTTACGGTGCCGCCGAGGGTCGAGGAGGTGATATTCGTCGCACTAATGAGCGCGATCTTGTTCGCGCCCGAGCGGGTGATGAAAGAGGGGTTGCCCTCCAATTCCAGGGCAGTGAAGCGGAAGACGCCGGTGTTTGCGTAATCGGCCGCAAAGCGCGCATCGAAGTTCAGCTGATTATCGAAAAGCGTCGTGGAAGCGAAAAGGAAGCCGGAGGGCGACCCGTTCGTGGCGACATCGCGGAAGAAGGCGCCGGCATCAGTCACGGCATCCGTGGTGATGGAGGGCGAAGTCCGTGAAGTGTCGATGACGGTGTTCGCTTTGATGATGTAAGTGCTGCCGCTGGCAATGGGAGGCGGGGTGCCTGTCGGCAAGGGATTCGTATTAGGCGTCGGCAATGGGTTCGGCGTCGGAGAAGCACCAGGAACAGGGGTAGGGACCGGGGTCGGAACGGGCGTGGCCGTCGGGGCTGGGGTCGCGGTCGGAGTAGCCGTTGGGTCCGGGGTAGGCGTCGGAGTCGCGGTTGGGTCCGGCGTTGGGGTCGGAGTCGCTGTCGGGTCAGGGGTTGGCGTCGGAGTAGCCGTTGGGTCCGGAGTTGGCGTCGGCGTAGCTGTTGGGTCAGGCGTTGGGGTTGGCGTGGCTGTTGGATCGGGGGTTGGCGTCGGCGTAGCCGTTGGGTCGGGGGTTGGAGTTGGCGTGGCCGTTGGAACGGGAGTCGCGGTCGGGGCCGGAGTGGCGGTGGGGTCCGGCGTTGGCGTGGCTGTCGGATTAGGAGTAGCGGTCGGGGCGGGGGTGGCCGTCGGATTTGGCGTCGGGGTTGCAACAGGGGTCGCAGTGGGGGCGGGTGTCGCGGTGGGATTTGGCGTGGCCGTTGCGACAGGGGTCGCAGTCGGCGCTGGTGTCGCGGTAGGATTCGGGGTCGCGGATGGAACAGGCGTGGCTACGGGAGTCGCGGTCGGGGCTGGGGTGGCCGACGGATTGGGCGTCGCTGTGGGAGTCGCCGATGGGCCAGGGGTGGCACTGGGCATGGAGGTAGCCGTGGGGGTCGCGCTTGGCGCTGGAGTGGCCGTGGCTACGGGTGCAGCCGTGGGCGTAGGAGTCGGTGCGACGGTAGGCGCAGGGACGGCATCGAAGGCGATTGGTTCTTCGAAGCGATGGCGGACGTTCGTATCCACGATCTCGACGGTGGAAAGGTCTCCGGCGAGGAATGGGTTCGCAGGGTCCAGGTCGCCGTTTTCGGCCTTGCTCCGCTGCCCATCGATGACGTCGGCGATTTGATCATTAGCTGTCGGCGCGAGCGGGCCGAAAAGCTCAGGTTTGACCAGAGTGGACGTCTTCATGACCCGGTCGACGTCGAAATCGATAATGGACCAGTCCTTGAGGGAGTTGGAGGTGAGGGGGGCGATGAGCATCTGACCGCCCTGCACGAGCATGAATTGCTGGGAGTTGCTGCGGAGCTGGACCCGGACGGTGCCTTCCAGGAGGACGAGTTTAAAATTCCCCGCGGCGCGCTCGATGAAGCCGGTCGTGCCGGTGATAGCTGCCGTGATGGCGGCGGTGTTAATCCGGGCGCCACCGACGCCTTTAGGAATCTGGAAAAGGATGGCGCCCCGGCCGAGATCCATCTCGCGGCTACCGGCCTTGAAGCTGAAGAAGGTGTTGGCGGCGAGACGGGTGAGAGTGCTATCCGGGAAAAGCATTTCTGCGCGCGAGTCCACGCCGGTTTCCACCCCGAGGTCGCCTTGCACGACGTCGTTCACCGCTGCGGGACGCTTGCCCGAAGCGGGATCGACCATGGAAACCTGATTATAGAGACGGGTAATTTTCGCCGTGGTGAGCGGGGCCGCGACGGCCGAAGAAAACGCAGCCGCCAGACAGATGATGACGAGAAGCGAGGCCGGAATTGCCCTGTGGGGGGGGAACGATGGACGGTTATTTGTGTGCATAGGAAAGTGTTTCTAGGGGCCGACCAGACTCTTGGAATTAGCGTGACTCTCGGCCTCCACGAGCTGGACGGCGGAGACCCCGCCAGCGAGGACGATATTGGTCGGATTCAACTCGCCTTGGGCCACCTTGCTGCGTTGCGCGGCAATGACCCCGGCGATCAGTTTGGTCGCGGCCGTCGGCAGCGGAGCGAAAAGGTCGGGATTAACCAGAACGGAGGTCTGCATGATCCGCGCGACATCGAAATCGACGGTGGACCAGTCCTTGAGAGATCGGGAAGCCAGCGGGGCGATAAGCATTTGCCCGCCATGCACAAGCATGGATTGGCGGGCGCGACTGCGCAGGTGCACCCGGACGGTGCCTTCGAGGACGACCAGTTTGTAGGTGCCCCCAGCCCGCTCAACGAATCCGGTGGCGCCGGACATGGCGGCGGTCACGTCTGCCGTATTAATCCTGGTGCTGCCTACGCCTTTAGGGATTTGGAAAAGAAGAGCGCCGCGGCTCAGGTCCATTTCGCGCGAGCGAGCTTTAGAGCTAAATAAGGTGTTCGCGGCGAGGCGCGTTAACGTGCCATCGGCGAACGTCAGCTCCGCCCGCGAGTCAACGCTCGTTTGCACCCCGCGATCGCCTGAGACCACGTCCGATACCACAGCAGGGCGTTTGCCCGACGCGGGGTCGACCAGAACGACCTTTTGGTGGAGCCGGGTGATTCGAGGGCTACCCAATGGCGCGCTGGAGACAGGAGAAACCGCCAAGCCGCTGCCGATTATCGAGAATAACAGGCAAAACAAGCGCAGCTTACTGTCGGCGACCATAATTATCATAACAATAAGCAGTTATTAGGCCACTGTAGCTACGCTTGTCGTCACCGCTCAAAAACGCAGCGTTGCGTTCAGTCCACCCCCAAAGTTCCCTGCGTGGTAGTCGAAAGACGTCCGGTTTGAGTCGTTTAGAACTCCGGAAACGGTGGCGCTGAGCGAAAACCAGCGATGCAACTGGAAGCGCAACCCGCCAGAGAGCGCCTGGTTGAAATCACGCCGGCCGCTTTCGGGGTAAACGAATAGGCTGACGCGATAATTCGCGAAAACCGTTACCGAGCGGGACAGGGCCAGATCGTAACCGACGAAACTGGAGGCATCCGCCCGCTGTAAAGAGGAAGGCTCGGCCAGATTGAAAGCCCCAGCGACACCGAATGAGAGATTATCGGCCGTGGAAAGCCGGACCGCCTTGGTTGCGGCCAGGGCCAGAGTGTGACCAGAAAAGATCTGATCAAACGTAAAATCCTGGGTGAGAGTGTTGAAACTATATTGCAGACTGAGATTCGAGTCCCACAGACGGGGCCACGGCATGCTCAGCCCCACGGCCGCATTGAAGCTATCAAAGTCGAACTCGCTAAACCGATTGTAGCGAAAAAAGGTTTCGGAGAGGTTGAGATTAAGAGTGAGCGGACCGGCAAGCGGACGGGAGTAGCTGCCGCCTACGGTAGCGACGAGAAAGGAATCTCCGAATTCCCGGCCATGGCTGAGAGCGACGTTACTAGTATAGAAGCCGGAAAGATCTGTAAAAAAACTAAACAAGCGCGGGCGCGCGCTGTTCTTCAGGACCCATTGTTCGCCCAGATCGGCATCGGCCTGCCGATCTGCCTCGCTTGCGTCATTTGGGAGGGTCAGCCCGCCTGACCTTTGATAATTACCTCCAGACGAAGCTTGGGAAAGGGCGCTGGAACGCTGGAGCGCCGAGGAAGCCACCGCGTCCTGCGCCTGCACAGAACTCGGGCCGGTGCAGAAGGTTAACGCAATAGCAGCCAGTCCAACCGGTGCCAGCCGGGCGAAACCGTGCTTTGTCGCGAATGGGAAGGCGTTCTTCATTGGGGGGCAAAATCGCCGGGGCGACTTCGCCATTCTCAATAGCTACTTCCAGACCAAGCCCCCGATTTTTCCCGATCTTTTCAACTCGCACCGGAAGACGCAGACCACTCCCTCCCAGCGTTTTAAATAAACACCCAAGGGAGCGGGCTCGATGGATTGCAACTTGCTTAACTCCCGGTATGCGCTCCTCCGCTCAACGCCTTCGCTCGATCGCGTTCGCCTCGGTTGGTGTGAGTCTTTTTTTAGGCGCGTTACACGGGATTTACTTCGATCCGCTGCGCAAAGCGGAGACGTACACGCGCGATCTCCGCCAATGTTGGGGGCAAAAGGCCAGCCGCGACTCGCAGCTGGTGTTTATGGCGATCGATAAAAGTTCGGTCCAGCTGGACACCCTCTTTCCCGATGAGGTCGACTCGTCGCCTGCGCTGAAACTGATGAAGGCCGGCTTTCCGTGGTCGCGCGAAGTCTACTCCCTGGTGACCGAACGGCTGCTTGAGGCCGGAGCACGGGTGGTCTGCTTCGATTTGCTCTTTCCTTCTCCAGGCATGGGCGACGCTGCCTTTCGCGAGACACTCGATAAACACCGCGGCCAGGTTTTGATCGGCGGCGACTTTGTGGGTGAAGACGCTGGTCACGGCATGTCCTGGCGCATCGATCTTCCGGTCGAAACACTCCTTCCCCGCACGCGTCCGACCGATCCCCGGATGGGCTACGTGACCTTTTGGTCAGACCCGGATGGATCGGTGCGGCAGGCGCGCTTCCAGACTTCGCTCGAAGAATTATCGGGTTCGACTGAACCGCCGAGCGAGATTTTCCACTCCCTGGAATCGCGCATCTTAAGCGCGATCGGCCGATCGGAACTGATTCCGACTGGCGATCAGATGTTCCGCTTCGCTGGAGGGCCAGGCACCTTCAAATCGCATTCCATCTACGAGATTTTCGTGTCGGAGATGTGGCGCCGCAATTTCCAGGACGGCGCGTATTTTAAGGACAAGATCGTATTTATCGGCCCGGAAGGGAGCTGGAGTCATGACGAACATGCCACGCCCTTCCGCATTATTGACGGCAAAGGCGCTCTCATGCCGGGGCCGGAAATCCATCTCAACGCGCTTAATGCGGCTTTGCACGGGGATTATCTGAAGGTGCCAGAGCGGAGCGGAGAACTGCTGACGGTGCTCCTGGCGGGAATATGTGGCATGGCTCTCAGTTTGCCGCGCGGGCCTCTCTTCCGCGCGATCCTCACCGCCGGGGTCCTGGTCGCCTACATCCAGGTTTGTCTCATGGCCTACAACAGTTCGGGATGGCTGCTCCTCGTGATTCTCCCATCGGCTGTCGTCGGCTCCACGGTGGCGTTTAACATCATGACCGACTACCGCCGCGAGCGGGAAGAGAAGGATCAGATTCGTTCCACGCTCAGCCAATACGTCGGCGAGAATGTCGTGCGCGAAATCCTGCAAAACCCGGCCGCCTATCTGCACTCCCTGGCCGGCGTTCGCAAACCCGTCACGGTATTGTTTTCCGATCTGCGCGATTTCACTCAGCTCACTTCCAAACGCCCGCCGGCGGAGCTCATTGCACAGCTGAACGAATATTTCACCGTCATGACGGAAGCCGTCCTGTCCGAGAATGGCACGGTCGATAAATTTGTCGGCGATGGGATGATGGCGGTTTGGGGGAACCTGCGATCAGAGGGGGAGCAAGCCGATGCGCAAGCCGCTCTGCGCTGCACCCTGGCGATGCGCGAAGGTCTGGCGCGCTTGAACGCGCGCTGGCAGGCACAGGGCTGGCCGGTCCTGCGCTTTGGCGTGGGTTTGAACCAAGGCGAAGCCACGATCGGCCACGTCGGTTCCGAGCGAAAAATGGATTTCACCGCGATCGGGGAAGTGGTCAACATTGCGTCACGGATCGAGCAGCTTACATCGCAGTTGGCGCACGATATTTTGATCGGCGAGACCGTCGCGGAGCTTGCGGGAGATGACTTCGAGATCGAACCGGGCGGCGCGTTGCCGGTGAAGGGTCTTGCCCAGCCATTGCCGGTATTTCTGCTGCAAGGGAAACGGGACGCGAGCAAGACGTCGCTGTGCAAGATCCCCGCGCCCGGCCCGGTGCTGGCCCACTCGCGAGTGCTTTAATTCGACGGTTCGGCGCTGAGCGCCACTGATTGCGGAGTCTCGTTCGCCAAAAGGGCAAAATGGGCTACCTTGATCCCCCGCAAAATGAATCAATTAGAGATCAAAGATTTACACGCCACCATCGCCGGTCAGGAGATCCTCCGCGGTCTGAGCCTGACTGTGCCGAAAGGCGAGGTCCACGCCATCATGGGGCCAAACGGCTCTGGTAAAAGCACGCTCGCGAAAGTGCTCGCCGGGCATCCCGATTACACCGTAACCGGTGGCTCTGTCTTGATGGATGGCGAAGATATTCTGGGCCTGGAGCCCGACCAGCGGGCGCGCCAGGGGATCTTCCTCGCCTTTCAATATCCGAACGAAATTCCCGGGGTGACGATCGCAAACTTCCTGCGCGCGGCGGTGCAGGCGCGTCTTCCCGAGGGCGAAGAACTGGAGGCGACCGATTACTACGCCAAGCTTTACGAGAAGATGGACCTGCTGGAGATGGACCGCGCTTTCACCTCACGCGCGGTGAACGAAGGCTTTTCCGGCGGCGAGAAAAAGCGCAACGAGATTCTCCAGCTTGCGATGCTGGAGCCGAAATACGCGGTGCTCGACGAAACGGACAGCGGCCTCGACATCGACGCGCTGAAAGTGGTGGCCAATGGCGTGAACTCGCTCCGTGGCCCGAATCTCGGCGTTCTCCTCATCACGCACTATCAGCGTCTGCTCGATTACATTGTCCCGGATCACGTGCACGTGATGGTAAAGGGCGAGATCGTGCGGAGCGGCGGCAAGGATCTGGCCCTGGAGCTGGAAGATAAGGGCTACGACTGGGTCCGCGAAGTCCTGGCCGAGCCGGCAGGCGTATAGAAATTCAAACTCCTAATCCTACTCATACTCCTACTCCGAGGGGATCAGGAGCAGGATTAAGAGTATGAGCAGGAGTAGGAGCGAAAAATTTATGGCAACTCAAGTATCACCTCTCGAAATCGAACGGAACGCGGGCAATTTCTTTTATCCGGAAACGCACGTGAACGACGCGGGCGTGGGTCTGACGGAAGACACGATCCATTACATCTCGAACATCAAGGATGACCCGGATTGGGTGCGCCAATTCCGGCTGAACGCCTATAAGACTTTCCTGAGCAAGCCGATGCCGACGCATTGGGCGAGCGAGGATCTGGAAGCGATCGTCTTCGAAAACATCCGCTACTATCTCAGCAGCGGCACCGCGCCGAAGCGGAGCTGGGACGATGTCCCGGAAGATGTGAAGCGCACCTTCGAGCGGCTCGGGATTCCTGAGCAGGAGCGCAAATTTCTCGCGGGCGTGGAAGCGCAGTTCGACAGCGAAGCCGTTTATTCCAACATCAAAGCGGCGGTCGGCGAGCAGGGCGTGATCTTCGTTGGCTCGACCGAAGGCTTGAAGAATCACCCGGAGATCTTCCGGAAATGGTTCGGCAAAGTCATCCCGACGGGCGACAACAAGTTCAGCGCGCTCAACTCCGCGGTCTTCAGCGGCGGCTCGTTCATTTACGTCCCACCGGGCGTGAAAGTGAAGCACCCGCTCCAGGCTTACTTCCGGATCAACGCCGAGAATTTCGGCCAGTTCGAGCGCACCCTCATCATCGTGGATGAAGGCGCGGAGCTGACCTACATGGAAGGCTGCACCGCGCCGAAGTTTAACACCGCCACGCTCCACAGCGCGGTCGTCGAGCTGGTCGCCATGAAAGGCGCGAAGATCCAATACATCACCGTCCAAAACTGGTCGGCGAACGTCTTCAATCTCGTGACCAAGCGCGCCATCGCGCACGAGGAAGCCGAAGTGAAATGGATCGATTGCAACATCGGCTCCCGCCTGACGATGAAGTATCCCGGCGTCGTTCTGAAAGGTCGCAAAGCCCGCGGCGAAGTTCTCTCGATCGCGCTTGCCAGCAATGGCCAGCACCAGGACACCGGCGCGAAGATGGTTCACGCTGCCGATGAGACGACGAGCAATATCATCTCGAAGTCGATCAGCATCGGGACCGGCCGCTCCACTTATCGCGGTCTCGTCCACGTGCCGAAGCATCTCAAGAACTGCAAAAACAACACCGAGTGCGACGCGCTCTTGATCAATGCGAACAGCCGCACGGACACCTATCCGGCCATCACCGTTCGCGGCACCGGCAACGCCGTGCAGCACGAAGCCAGCGTCAGCCAGGTGAGCGCCGAGCAGATCTTCTACATGCAGCAGCGCGGCCTGACCGAAGCGCAGGCGATGAGCTTGAGTGTGAACGGGTTCGTGAACGATCTCGTGCGCCAGTTCCCAATGGAATACAGCGTCGAGCTCAAGCGCTTGATCGAGCTTGAGATGGAAGGCTCCGTCGGCTAGCTTCCGCCCGCAGCGACGAGCGAGGCGCGGCGGTCTTTGGGACCGCCGTTCGCGTCTTTATCTGCGATTCGTTTATGAGCACCGTCAGCGCCGTTCTTGAGCATGTAATGGAAACCCTCTTGCCGCAGGCCCAGTCCCATCCGGCGATCCTTTCCGGCCTGCCCGAGGGACAAAATTCC
Organism: uncultured Verrucomicrobiae bacterium; assembly: GCA_963730385.1. Classification (GTDB taxonomy): domain Bacteria; phylum Verrucomicrobiota; class Verrucomicrobiia; order Chthoniobacterales; family UBA10450; genus JACCTI01. The sequence goes on along the minus strand of CAVSRQ010000010.1, from coordinate 678,800 downwards.
GAGCTGCCGACGTGGTTCCGCGATCATCAGGCGGAAGCCTGGACGCGCTTCAACGCGCTCCCGATGCCACAGCGCAAAGACCAGGCCTGGCGTTTCTCGAGCGTCAATTTGCTCGATCTGGCGCCATTTCATTTTGCTTCTGCCCTGAGCGAAAGCGCACGCGTGGATCTCCTTGCGCGGTCCGGAGACGCTCATCTTGTCTTCGCGGACGACCATCTGCTGCGGCACAACCCGCTGCCGGAATCGCTCCGCGCCCAAGGCGTGATCCTGCAAACGCTTGAGCGGGGGATGATCGAGCACGAAGAACTTTTTCGGAAGCACTTCATGGCGCAACCGACTCCGCTCGGTTCCGCGAAATTTGCTGCGTTGCATGAAGCACTGGCCCGTTCCGGCAGCTTTCTCTTTGTCCCAAAAGGCGTGGAGATCGAAGAGCCGATCGAGATCTGCCATTGGCTCTCGCAAGAGAACGCTGCTGTCTTCCCGCACACGCTTTTGATCGCGGACGAGCTTTCGAAAGTGACTGTGATCGAGCACTTCCGCTCCGCTGAGAAAGGCCAGGCCGGCTTCTCTTGCGGCGTGAACGATCTCGTAGTCGGCCGCGGGGCAAAACTGAAATACGTCTGCGTCCAAACCTGGGACGAAAGCGTGCTCTCCATTCAAATGAATGCGACCACGGCTGAGCGCGATGCGGCCGCGATGAGCTTGAATGTTAACTTGGGCGGCGGCTATTCGCGCTTCGAAAGCTTCAGCCGGCTCACTGGCGAAGGCGCGCGCAGCGATCTTCTCGCCGTGGCGATCGCTGATGGCACTCAGGAATTCGACGCTCGCACTTTGCAGGATCATGCCTCGCCACACACGACGAGCGATCTGCTTTATAAAAATTCATTGGATGGCAAGGCCCGGACCACCTTCGGCGGCTTGATCCGGGTTGAGCCCGACGCGCACTTTACCGACGCCTACCAAACGGTGCGGAACCTCCTCCTGAGCGACGACGCCGAAGCCAACTCGATGCCCGGCCTCGAAATTCTGGCCGACAACGTGAAGTGCAGTCACGGCGCCACTTCCGGACAGCTGAACGAAGAGGAACTCTTCTACCTCCTCGCGCGCGGTATTCCGAAAAAGGTCGCGCAGCGTCTCCTGGTTGCCGGTTTCTTGAACGAAGTGGTCGATCGCCTCGATCATCCAGTGATCGCTGCGAAGCTGCACGATCTGATCGAAGCGAAGTTTGCGCGGTAGCTCGCAAGGTTAGGGCGCATCGCTCACCGCATCGGTGGACGCGGCCGGAATCAGCACAGACTGGTCGAGGTAGCGAACGGTCAGCGTGGCCTTCGTGCGTGAAAGCACTTCCAAGCGGGTCCCGGCGGGAATCACGGCTTCGCCGTAAGCGATTTTCGCACGGACTGGTTTCAGCACGGTGACAACGGCGGTGGGCGGGACGGCTGACGAAGACGGGGTCGTTGCGATCAGGAGCCGCAGGCGTGGCCACCGCTCCATCCAGCGTCTCGATTTTCAGAACCGGGTGAAGTTCCCACGCCGTGGAGCGCCACGGATGGTGGTAGCCATTCTTTCCTACGGACTCAATCTTGGGGCCGACGTCGGCGCTCCCATTGTGGTCGTCGTCCCACAGCAGGTAGCCGGTCAGCCGAATTTTCCGTGCAGGATGGCCGGTCGCTTCGTAGCTCAAATCTGGCTGGCGAATGTAGGCTGCCAGATCGCGTAAACGGATGCCAGACTGATAGAGCGCGTTTTGCGTGCGCGGCGTGATCTCGCAGATGATCGGCGTCGGGTCCCCGATGCGGGGCGCGTGATCCTGCGGCTGCGCGAAGATCTCGAGATGCCAGTCGTGGAAATCGACGCTGCCGCAATTGGTCGACTCGGGTGGCCCTGCATAAGCGAGGACGAGATAGCCGGTGAATGAGACGAGCTGCTTCTCGAGCGCGGCGAGCTGGCCTTGTTGTGCAGGGGCGAGATCCTTTCGGCGACGCCCTCGCGTCTGAGCGTCAAAGGCGCTCACCAGCTTGAGAAAGCTGTCGGTGTCCGTCGCGACAGGCGCAGGTTCGGTCAGCACCGTGAAGGGCCGATTCTTGCCCGCGTTACGAGCTGCTCCATCGGCGGACTTCGCGCTTCCGCCAGGTTGGTTAAGGCAATCCCAACCGCTGAGATCGATCGCGATGAGGTCGCGGTCCTCCGTCATGCGACGCTCCGCCACGACGTGCAGGGCCGGGCCGATCAGACCGGTGGCCACGAGCAAGAGCACACGACCGGAACGAGCGAACATGGCGAGGGTCTAACGTAATCCCCGCATCGAGACGAGTAATTTACCGGTCGCTCCTCTGCTGCCGGCGTTAGTAGCCGACCGTGGAGAGACCTCCCAACCCGAAGCCGCCATTAGTGGCTCTGAGTTCCTCCTGCGTGACGATCCGGACGTTGTTGACCGAGTTCGTGCCAATGGATTGCTTGCGCACCTTCTGCGGCAAATACGATCCCGTCACGACCGCGTAACGCTCCTGATTGTCAAAAATCAGACCGCCGCGTGTTTGCTGTGGTCCCGCAACTTGCGGCCCCGTTGTGCAACTGGCGAAAAGCAACGATGCCATCACTGGCAGCGCCGTCGCTCCGAGTAATCTTGGGATCTTCATAGGAGAAAGCCTCTGCCTCGTTTCGCTCTCTCGCAAGGAAAGGCGCCGGGACGGGCAACTGAGGCTTACTCTTCGAGCGAGAGATCGCGGACCGGCTCACCGACTTTATACCCGGCGATGTTGTTGCGGAGATCGAAGGCCAGCGCCGGCTGACCAGCGGCCTCGGCCAAAGGCAGTGCGGCTTCGGCGGTGCGGATGGCATCAGCGAAGCGGCCTGCTTCCGCATAGGAGGCAGCGAGCGTGCGCAAGATTAAAGGATCAGGATTACCTGCGGCCCGGTTGGCTTGCTCCGCCCATCGCACGGCGCGCGCGCCATCCCGCAGATTCGGGTCAGGCGCGGTAGCGAGAATCCAGGCCACGTTACTTGCGGGCAGCGGCGAATCCGGCTGGATCGCCAACGCCATTTCGTAATGCGGCAGTGCTTCACGCGCAGGCAGGAAGTTCCCCAGATTCGTGTGCGCCACATAATTTCTCTCTGTCACGGCGAGCGCACGGCGCCAGAGCGTTCCGCTGTCGCGCCAATGAGATGCTTGCATGGAAGCGGTGGTGGCCAGGGCCGCCAGCACGAGGAGCGCGGACGCCGTGAGGATCTGCGACCGGTGTTTCCACTGGGCTGTGCGGTCGGCGATCCACCACGTGAGCGCGAGGTAGAGCCCGATCTGGGGCAGATACGTGTAGCGATCGGCATGGCTTTGCCGGCCCACCTGCATGATGCCGATCACCGGGATCAACATTCCAACAAACCAAAACCAGCCGAGAGCGAGGTAAGGAAATTCCCGCCGTCGAAGCACCGCCAGCACTGTCAGCGCGGTAACGACGAGCCCGGCAAAAAGAGCGAGCGCGATCGGCACCGTCTCGCGCAATGGATAGAGCACAGCGAGACGCGCGGGCCAGATCATGTCCCTCATGTAAGCGAGCAGTGCGACCAGAGCGTGGCCGATGCGAGCGGGGATCGGGAGCATCTCCAGAGATTCGATTGTGGACGCTTGCGCGATGACCGTGACCACACAGCTCGCGGCCGAGAGAGCGAAGAGCGGGATCTTTTCCCGGAGGAGTCTTGACCACGACGCCTCGCGGCGGAGCGGCCAAACGTCGAGCAAGAGCAGCAGACACGGCAGAGTCACCAGCATCGGCTTTGACATCAATCCACAGGCGAAAAGTAAAGCCACGGCAACGTAACCGAGCCAGGACGGTCGCCGCGTGTAGCGCGCGTAGGCGAGCAGGGTGAGGAGGAAAAAGAGTCCACTCAGAACATCTTTTCGCTCGGCGATCCAGGCGACGGATTCCACCCGCAGAGGATGGATCGCGAAGAGGGCGGAGACGAAAGCACTGCGCCAGAGCTGACCGGTGTAGACGCGGAAAACCAGGAAAAGCAGAACCGCATTCGCGGCATGGAGCAGAACGCTACTGAGATGATGACCCCGCGGCGCCAGCCCCCAAAGCTGGGCATCCAACATGTGGGAAATGGACGTGAGTGGGTGCCAGTTACCCGAATGAAAATGCGAGAAAGCCCACTGAATCCCGTCCCACGTCAGGCCGCTGACAACCCGCGGCTCGAGATAGACGTAGGCATCGTCATCGTAATTAACAAAGTCGTAGCGCAGGACCTGCGCGAAGACGATCCACACCAGAACGACCAGCCCGAGGCTGAGCGCCACGACCCGTCCGCGCTCGCCCATGCCTCTCACCGCGGCACCCTACACCGTCTCGCGTTGCGGCATGTGCATGGTGAGGCACTTGCAGGCTCCGCCAGCTTTTAAGAATTCGCTCATCGGCTGCGGATGACAGGTGTAGCCGCGCTCGGTCAGTTTCGTGATGACGGTTTTCGCACCCGCGGGCAGGACGATGTCTTTATCGAGCACGACGGCATTGCAACAAAAGCCGGCCGCTTCTTCCTCTGGCACATCGATCAAATTCGGGAGCCGGTCGCGGATCGCGCGCTGCCCATATTCATCAAACGCCGCCGGGAACCACATCGCGCCGCCATCAGGCAAAGGGCAGAAGCAGGTATCGATGTGGTAAAAGCGCGGGTCGACCAGTTCCACCGAGATGACGAGGCAACCAAGGATGTCGGCGACGGCACGGTGCGCATTGATATCAGTGCGGAACTTGTAGCCGCAGAAAAGTGCATCGCCGCCGAAGAGCGCATCGCCTTCGCCTTCGAAGTAAAGATCCTCCGGGAGCCAGATGATCTCGTAGCCGCGTTCCTCCATCCAGGCGGCGAAGAGAGGAGCTTCACCCGCGCGTTCCTGATGCCGAAAATTACTGGGGATGAAACGTTTTCCGACCGTGAGCCCGGCGTTGGCGGTGAAGACCATGTCCGGCAAAGTGGGCGCGGGCGTGATCGTCTCGACCTGAGTATCGAGGCTGGAGAGGGTATCGAAGAGCCCCTTCCATTGCGCCTGCACCAGCGGTGTATCCGCGGCTTGAGCGCGGCTCATCCAGGGATTGATCTCGTACTGGATGCTGTAGTGATCCGGCGGGCAGAGAAGGAGGCGTCGCATACTTTATTTTTTCGACTTGGGCGCGTTTTCCTTTTCCAAATGGCGAATCAGCTCGTGCAGGAAAAGTTCCACGTCGGTGACAAGACCGAGCGCCTGGAAGTTCTGCGGATCGGTCAACTTGGCCACGGCCGCGGGATTAATGTCGACGCAAAGAGTTTTAACGCCGGCGGGCAGGAGGCTGGCCACGGCCATGGAGTGCAGCATCGTGCCCATCATGAGCGCGAAGGAGACGCCCACGATTTGCTCGCGGATGGCAGCCTGGGCCTGGATGGAATCGGTGATCACTTCAGGCAACGGGCCGTTGTCGCGGATGGAGCCCGCGAGGATAAACGCGACATCGTTTCGCACGCAGGCGTGAAGGATGCCGCGCTTTAAGATGCCGCTCTCGACCGCGCCCGCGATGCCGCCCGCCGCGCGGATGGTATTGATGGCGCGGAGCTGGTTCTCATGGCCGCGGACGGTGAGCGTGCCGCCGCTCAAATCCACCCCGAGAGAGGTGCCGTAGAGCGCGTGTTCCATGTCGTGCACCGCGAGTGCGTTCCCCGCGCAAAGCACATCCACGTAGCCGAGCTGGATCAGCTTCTCCAGATGCTCCGCGGCGCCGGTCTGGACGATGGACGGGCCAGCGACCAGGAGAGTCTTTTCCCCATCGGCTCGAGCGCGCTTCAACTCCCGCGCCGTCTCGCGAATGATCACGCTCTTCGGTTGCTCGACCGTGATGTTACTGGTGATGAACTCGAAAGGATCGGTGCGTGAAGTGGAGCGCTCAGCCGGAGCCACCCGCACGCCCTGGTGGCCGGTCACGATCTGCATCCCGGCTTTCACCTCATGGAACTTTACCGTGGTGGCGCGACCGGTTTTCTCATCGAGCGCGATCGCGCAATCCATCAAAGCTGGCGCGGTCTCGATCTCCTCGCCTGCCAGACGCACGAACGTTTGCTGGTTGGTCGTAACGTAAAAGCCATCGGGAAAGACGCCGTCCGCGGGTGCGGGGGCGAGCTTTACGTCCGCGCGCTCCTGCACCGCGGCTCCGTGTTGACGCAGTCGGAGGACGATGTCGCCGAGGATTTCTTTGTCCTTCGCAGAGACGTCGATGCGGGCGAAGCTTTGGTCGACGCGATTCTGGCCGATCTTGATTTCGGCAATCTTAAACGTGCCACCGCGGGTGAGGATTTCGTCGAGGACTTTTGGCAGAATGAGCGAGTCGATAATGTGTCCGCGCAGTTCGACAGTTTCGGAAGGCATCGGCGGACCCTAGCGCATGGGGTGCAGGCGCGCCAACGCGGCACCATAAGACGGAGAGGGCCAGAGCGGGCAGGACGTCCGTTTCCTTGGTTGAACTATGGACGCAAATGAGAAACCCGAAGTCTCGGGGTCGCCGGGAGAGAAAGCGAAGGCCGTGCTGGGGGAGAAGCTTAACCGCCCGTCGAAAGAGCCGCCGCCGTTGCCGGGCTCCGAGGGCGACCAGGTCACTCCGCCGGCCCGCCGTCCGGAAGACGAAGTGCGCGATCTGTAGCGAAGGCCCGACCCACTCCCGAGAGCTACGAACCGGCTTCCTCTTTAACGGAAAAGAAGCCAGTCAAAGGGCTGGTAGCGCTCGCCGTCGTGCTGCGTTCCGCCAGGCCGATCTCGTAGGCTTCCCGGCCAGCCTCGACTGCGCGGGCAAAGGCGCGCGCCATCCGGGCCGGATCGGAAGCGACGGCGATGGCGGTGTTTACGAGCACCGCATCGGCGCCCATCTCCAGCGCTTCGGCTGCCTGGCTGGGCGCGCCTAATCCCGCGTCCACCACCACCGGCACGGTCGCTTGTTCAATAATGATCTCGATCTGCGCGCGCGTCTCGATTCCGCGATTGCTCCCGATCGGTGAACCGAGCGGCATGACAGTGGCGGTGCCGACATCTTGCAAACGCTTCGCCAGGACGGGATCGGCGTTGATGTAAGGCAGGACGACGAAGCCTTCCTTCACCAGAATCTCCGCCGCCGCCAGGGTCTCCACTCCATCCGGCAGGAGGTAGCGCGGGTCGGGATGGATCTCGAGCTTGACCCAATTCGGCAGTCCGGCCGTGACCGCGAGCCGCGCGAGCCGGACGGCTTCCGCGGCGTTGCGTGCGCCGCTCGTGTTCGGCAAAAGCAGGAAGCGCTGCGGATCGATGAAATCGAGAATGTTCGCGAATGGGTCTTTCTTTCCGGAAAGGTCGACGCGACGCAAAGCCACCGTCACGATTTCGGTGCCGCTGGCCTCAAGGGCGTCGCGCATCGCTTCGTTCGAAGCAAATTTGCCCGTGCCCACGAGAAGGCGCGAGGCAAACGAGCGCCCGGCGATCACAAGCGGAGAAGACTGAGCTGGCATGGCGATAGAATATCAGAGGCTCGGCCCATGAGCGAATCTGCTCTCCGCGCGGGCGGTTTGCGCTAGGGTGATGCCGATGACGAAGTTCGATCTGCGGCTGGGCGATTGCGTGGCCGGCATGGGGGCGCTGCCGGCGGAATCCGTGGATCTGATCGTGACCTCACCGCCTTACAATCTCGGGATTGCCTACGGCAAATACTCGGATCAGCAAGAGCGCGGCGCCTATCTGGAATGGAGCGAAACTTGGGCAGCTGCCGCGCGTCGGGTGCTGCGGAAGGACGGTGCGCTTTTCCTTAATCTCGGCGCGAGTCCCTCCAATCCCCTTCTGCCGCACGAGCTGGTCTTGCGACTGCAGACGCACTTCTCGTTGCAGAATACGATCCACTGGATCAAAGCGATCACCCTGGAGAATGACGAAGGCGAGCCGATCTCGCGCGGGCACTTTAAGCCGATCAACTCGCCGCGTTTTTTGAATGACTGCCACGAGTATGTCTTTCATCTCACGCCTTCCGGGAGCACGCCGATCGATCGGCTCGCACTAGGCGTGCCTTACCAGGATAAGAGCAACATCGCCCGCTGGGGTCACACGGAAGGCCGGGATCTGCGCTGTCGCGGGAACACCTGGTTCGTCCCCTACCAGACGATAAAGAGCCGGAGCAAGGATCGACCGCATCCCGCCACGTTTCCGGCGGCGCTGGCGGTGAATTGCATTCGCCTGCATGGCGTCGAGCGGGTGGGTGTGATGCTGGATCCGTTCCTGGGAATCGGGAACTCTGCGGTCGCTGCGCGAAGCTGCGGCGTGCCGGAGTTCATCGGCTTCGAGATCGATGATGAGTATCTCCGCGAAGCGCAAGAACGCCTGCTGGCTGAGGTATCGAGCTCGCTGTAAGCGGCAATTTTTCACAAGCGCGCCGCGGGTCTTTTTGCGGGAAAAGGGACGCAATTTTTCTCGGAAGTGCGAACCTATAATATGATCAATCCGAATGGCGAAGATTTCGCCAAAAAGAACCCGCTTGCGAGCGGAGAAGGAACTTCGAGTGGGCAGGAAAATTTCGCTGGTTCGCCGATCACGGCGCGGACCTCGCGCGAAGGCTTTCAAGAGACGAGGGATAAAGTCTCAACCGTAGCGAGCGACGCCTGGGCGCAGACCAAGACGACCGCGGGCGTGGCGCGTGAGAAGACGGAAATGTATCTCCGGCGCAATCCGGTGCCGACGGTGATCGGTGCACTTGCGGTGGGCCTGGCGATCGGTCTGGCGATTCGTTACTCCTCGGAAACGGCGGAGGAGAAGGAAGTGAAAACGGGCCTCGGTGATATCAATCTCGGCATGCTCTCGTTGCCGTTTCTCTGGCCATTCTTTAAGACGGTGCAGCGCCGCTACGAAGATTCCGCCGAGGTGGTGAAGGAAGGCGTGCGGGACGGCGTAGATCGCCTGCGCAGTGTGGACGTGGACAGCTACGTGAAGCCGCTTCGCAAAAAGTGGCGTTCGTTTTCGCGATAGATTCCTCCGCACCACTCGGTGCCGTAGGAGCGACGAGTCTGGTGGGATCAATGGGCGATTTTCATTTCGTCCATTGATCCACACTGGCTTTGACCGAAAATAAGCGCTCGATGGCGACTCCTACCTCAGCCAGCAGTAAACCGAACTGGCAGCGCAATTCCGTCTTCAAGTTCTTCGCCTCGCTCAAGCTGGCGGTGGTGCTGCTGGCGGTCATCATCATCGCCAGCATCGCGGGCACGATTTGGGAATCGAGCTTCGATGCCAAGGTGGCGCGCGCCTACGTCTACGACGCGCCGTGGTTCAATCTCTGGCTGCTCATTTTGGTGGCTAATCTCACTGTCTCTGCGCTTTCGCGCTGGCCGTGGAAGAAACACCACGTGGCGTTTTTAATTACGCACTTGGGGATCATCACTCTGCTTTTCGGTTCGCTCATCGGCCGGATCTGGGGAGTGGAGGGAACGATCACGCTCTTTAAAGGCGAGCCGCCTTCCAATCGTCTGCTCATCGATCAACATCAGCTCCGGGTGCGCGATACCGACGGGATCGTAAAAGGGTATCCGGCCGAGTTCATTAACCGCCCGCCAACGCCGGAACGCCCGCGTAATTTAGGCAAGCTGGCCTCGGGCGCGGAGCTGAGCATTATCGACTATGCGGCCGCGGTGGAAGGGAAGCTGAAGCCGCGCCCAATTGAAAGCGGCGGCGTGCCGGCTGTTCATTTCACGATCACGACGGCGATGATGGGGCAGAAGCTGGAGAACTGGCTCCTGGCCGATGATACCCATGCGGACCACGGCACTTTCGATATGGGCCTGGCCACGATTAATCTGAAACGTGGCACCGCTCCCGATGCCGGGCCCGCCGCTGCGCCGCAGCCCGGTGAGGGAGTAGCAGCGCCTGGTGCGGAAGTGGAGATCGAGGAATCAATCTTCGCCTTTGCCAAGACTCCTGAGCAACAGGTTGGGAAGGCGATCAAAGGTGGCAGCACGGGAGCCAAAGTGGTGCTCTCCCCACCCACGCCTGGCAACAATGGAGACGTGACCATCACCCTCGGCGACAAGACCTGGACTCATGCGGTGGCGGACCACATTAATCGAGACACGCCGCTGGAGGGCTCGCCTTTCACGATGCGGATCGAAGGCTACTGGCCGGATTTCCGGATCGAGAATGGCAAGCCTACCTCCGTGTCGGACGAGCCTAAAAATGCCGCGGTGGTGGTGACCTTGCGCGGTCAGGCTGTCCCCTCAGCTGCAGCGCCAGCTCCGCATGCCGAGGGAGCACCGGAATCGGGAGCCGGCGCGAATCGGTTGACGCTCTACATCGCCGAGGACGGCGCAATTACTTACGATCTCGTCTCGCGGAAAGCGGGACGTTCCAGCGGCAAGCTGGAGCCTCAAACTCCGCTCTCGACTGGCTGGGCGGATTGGCAGCTGGTGGTGGATCAGAGTTTGAAGCAGGCGGAGCATTGGATGGAATTTGCGCCGGTCGCTCCGGGTGCCGCGGCGGCGAACATGGCCGATGGCGTTCGCGTGCGGGTGAAGGACGGCACGCAGACGCTTGAGCAGTGGATCCCCTCCGGCTGGCAGATCGCTGTCCCGACTTTGCCCGCTCCCATCCAGGTCGCGTTCGGTTGGAAGCAGATCCCATTGCCCATCGCTCTGGAATTACTCGCTTTCGAAGTGCAGCGAAACGAAGGCAATGAGAGCCCGGCCGGCTTCAAAAGCACCGTGCGAGTGACCGATCGCGAGGGGCGCACAGGCCAGGGGCAATGCTGGATGAACAACCCGTTTAGCTACCCAGGCACCTGGTGGCGGACTTGGACGGGGCTGACTTACAAGATGTCGCAGGCATCCTGGAATCCGGAGAATCTGGGGCAGAGCACAATCCAGATCCTGCGCGATCCAGGCTGGCTCTTGAAATGGATTGGCTCGACGCTGATTTGCACGGGCATTTTCATGCTCTTTTACCTGAAGGGTTTTCGTCGGCCCTCAACCAAGGCCGCGGCGGCACCGGTAAAGGTCGACCAGCCGGCGATGATTTCAGCTGGGAGCTAACCGACCCCCAGCCTTTGCCATGTTCTTCGCTCGCTTGTTCGCGCTGTTTCTTGTTCTCGCCTTTGTGGCGGGTTGCGGCGGCGGGCGCCTGAACATGGAGCGCACCGCGGCGCGCGCGGAAAAGAAGCTCAATCGCGAGGCGGCGAAAGCGAAACCAGCGCGCGCGGCGAACTGGGGCTATTTCAGCGGACCGGTCGAAACTCGATGGGAAGCTGACGGCGTGACGATGGTGCTCTTGAACGAGCTGCGTTACACGGACCCGTATGGCGAGGTTTGGGTCGCGCCGGCCGGTTCCCGAGTGGATGGCGCGTCCATCCCCCGAGCTTTCTGGAGTATCATCGGCGGACCATTCGATGGAAAATATCGCAAGGCTTCCGTCTTGCATGATGTCGCATACGATACCCAGACGCGCTCGTGGCAGGACGCGGACCTGATGTTTTACAACGCGATGCGTTGCAGCGGCGTGGGTGCGTTTACAGCGAAGACCATGTATTACGCGCTGCTTCGGCACGGTCGGCATTGGAAGCATCGGCAGGCGGTGGCGGTTTCGCGGCCCAGTCGCGAGACGGTGGTTTCGCCGGGTGAGGTGAACGAGATTCAGGAATGGGTGCGGTCAAACGATCCCAGCCTCGATCAGATCAAGGTCCGTGCCGTCAGCGAGCCCCCGCGATAGGTGTGTTTGGGCTCCCCGCTGCGGTGGAGGGGGCTGAAGGCGAACGAAGTGGGAGGCGAAGCGTGCCGGCCGATTTCCCTCATACCCAACGACCGGCACGCAACCACCCATAAATCTGTCCGGGCTTCCCTTATACATTCCCATTAGCCTGCGAGGTGGGCGCTGGCCGATCCCTTCCCGGGCAGATTGCACTAATGATACGCCCTCCCGTTTGATCTGGTTGCACCAGCAATACCCAAAATTCCGCGGCTCTTCACCGAGCGCTACAGATCAGATTTCGGCTCGATTTTGCCTGCGTCAGCGACGCTTAATGGTCACGCGGTTCCGCGGCAGGTACAGGCTGACGAGCGACAAAAGTCGCTTTGAATTCTGCGGCCACGTGTCGGTCTTCCACTACCTGCACTGCGAGCTGCAGCCGCGCTTTCCCCGTCGTCTGCAAAGTATCGAGGAAGGCCGCCAAAACTGCGGGCGTGGGCCGAGGACAGAAGGCGCGGATTTGATCGCGGATCGGGGCGCGAAAGCGGATGGTGCTTTCGCGAATCACCACATCAGCCGCCGTCCCGCGCAGCTCCAACCAGAGAAACCCATACGCCGCCAGGGTCGCGACTGCGTTAATGCTTCCCCCGAAGGCTGTTTGCAGATGATTCGAATTTAGCGCGACCGGCGCTTCCACAGTGAAACCCTCCTCTTCACTCGGCAGAACCCGGAGACCCATTGCCTGCGTGAGCGGAATGCGGCTATGCAGAAAATCTTCCGCCTCGCGCAAGACTGGATCATCCCTCATCGGCATAGGTGGACAGTAAAGCGCGCGGAGAAGGCCACCCAGTCAAAATCCTGTCGACGCTCTCAGGCGTGAGGATTTCCGGCAATCGCGGTCGACATATCGAGTCAGCGGAACTTTGGAAAACAGAATCCTTATTCAGCGGAGCGCGAAGAAGGAAGACGGCGACGCTCGAAATGGAGTCTAAAAATTCTCGTCGGTATCGTCGTTCTCGAAATCCGACTGGCTCAGCGCCCCTTTTGTCTTAGGCAAAATTAAATCCAAATTGCCGCGGAAGATGCTGGCTTGATGGCACGTAGCCTGCATACAAGACCGCGTGCACATTCGATGGCTCTTCTTTTCCCTCGTTCTGGGTGGCCTCCTGGCCCCGGCCACTTTTCTTCAAGCCGAAGGCCTGGTCCGGTCCGCCAGCCGTTACTATTACTATAGCGGGGACGGAAGCGTCGCATCCGCGCGAGTCGTCCGCCGATATCGCGTGCAGAAGATTCGTCCGCCGGCCACGGTGGATCCTCGCATTGATCCTCGACTCCGGCGCGCGGCCACGATCGCCGATGAGCGCTCAAATGCTCGCACAAAGGCGCGTTGCTGGCGCTACGTGAAACAGGCGCTGGTAGAGGCGGGCGCGGTGACCTCCTACCCGAAGACACACTACGCTTTCCAGGCGGGCGATGAGTTGGTGCGTGAACACGGCTTCAAGAAATTGCCCATGCGCGATCCGTATGCGGCCCCACTGGGCGCGGTCATCGTCTACGGCAAAGGCGCAAATGGCGCCGGCCACGTGGAGCTGCGGACCAAGACCGGCTTCGCCAGCGATTACCACAGCAAGAATCGCTGCTACTACCCGGTCCTGGCGGTATACGCGAAGTTCTCTTCCTAGGCGCGCATCAAGGCAGCGCCAATGCGGCTGAGAAGCAGCTCGCACCCTGGCAAGCGCGGCTGGCGGAAAAGATGCCGGACGCTTCGGTCGAGAACAACGCTGCGGGTCAAACCAGCGACACGGCGCAGGCAGCGGCCGCTACTGTTCCCTGACCTGCCCGCGTTTCCCTACGAAACAAACTGGGCGCAGCAAGCCTCGCGGTTTGCGTCGGGAAGGAATTTCCTATCCTGACTTTTTCGATCCCGTCGCGATCTTCGCGCTTCCGAGGAACGTCGCATCCTCGTCCACCACCAGGCGGGGCGCTTCGATATCGCCACGGAGGGTGCAGCCGGAATGCAATTCGCAACGCTCCTCAGCGGTTACGTTCCCATCGATCGTGCCATAAACCGTCACCGAGCGGGTTTTAATCTCGCCCACGATATGGGCATTCTTGCCCACCGTTAACCGACCGCCGGAGGTAATCGTCCCTTCCACTTTTCCATCGATGACCAGCTCACTGGTGAATTTCACCGAGCCGACGATGGAAACGCCACTGGAAAGAACTCCCGATTGTGGCGCTTTTGCCGGTGCGGGTGCGGCTGGTGCCGTAGGTGTGACCGGAGTGGGAGATGGAGGCGGAACGGTAGGCTCGGTCCGCGGAGAGGAAGAAAACATCTGCATAAGTGGGTGATTTCCAGCGTCTAATTGGGGAGCGCCGCGACCAGCGTCTTTATAAAACGCTATCTCCGTGGCGAATGCCCGAAGGAAGAATGCATTATCGTAGCTCTCGTGAATAGGAAAATTTCAAGATCATCATGCAATTCACGAAATTGGCGTGAAGCACCGTCCGACACACGGCTATCGAGAGGAGCGTAAGGGAATATCGCGAGCGGCTTGAGCGCCCGGGCATCCTGGGTTGTCTCGCCGGAGATTCGCCGCCCGGAAGGCGCTCCCTTTTTAAGCTGCCACCGCGCAGGGGAAGAAGGCGTGCGCCTGCTCAGCCCGCAATTGGGCCAGCCGCGCGTTCGCTTTCTCGCAGCGCTCCCGCTCGCTTCTCGCTTCGGTCTCAGACAGGGCTTGGGCCTGATACGGCGAACGGGTTGGCTTGAGGCAATTCCGCACCGCTTCGTTGGCGATGAAGGCGCGGTTGAGAGTCAAATTTGAGCGGGACTGCTCCGCCATGGAGAGAGCGATATCGCGTGCGGCGATATAAGCGCGGATCTCAGCGTCTGCCTGGGGTGAACCAGTGGACGCCTGCCGGGCTGCTCCACGCGAGAGCGGTTGAGTGATGATACGGGTGCGAATGATTGCAGGGTTGAGGTGCATGGCTGTTTCCAAAGCAGTTCGCATGCTCACGACCCGCACCTGGCAGAAATTCCCCTTAAAAATTTCAGCGCGCGACGTCGCGACTCAGTTCGGTCATTACTTCTGCTCCGATTTCAAAGGAACGAATCCGTGCCGCGTGATCGAAGATTTGCCCCGTCAGGATCAACTCGTCGGCCTGCGTGTCCTCCAGGATTTCCTCGGAAGCGACGCCGCACGGTCTCCTTCCCGCCTACTGCCGAGTAGCGCATCCGCTCCTCCACTGCCGCGCGTTCGCGCGCGTCCCAATGTTCGTCCATCCGCGCCACCGGCGGTGGGAGCTGCGCTGGATGTCCGCGCACAAGATTGAGAAACATGAGCTGCGCGGAAGTAGCGAGCTCGGCGGCAGCAGCGTCCGTCTCTGCTGCGAATAATCCCACGCCCACGATCGCGTGCGGCTTCTGCAATTGCGCGGATGGCCGGAAGCTCTGTCGGTAAAGCCCCAGCGCGATGTGCAAGTATTCAGGCGCGAAATGGGAGGCAAAGGCAAACGGCAGGCCCAGCTCTCCGGCTAGTTGCGCGCTAAAGTCGCTCGAACCCAGCAAGTAAAGAGGGACGCGCAGCCCTGCGCCCGGCACCGCCTGGAGCGCCTGATCGGGAGCAGCCGGCTCGAAGTAGGATTGCAGCTCCAGCACATCTTGCGGAAATGTGTCGCCACTGCTGCCAAGCGAACGCCGCAACGCCCGCGCCGTGAGCCGATCGCTCCCCGGCGCGCGTCCCAGCCCGAGATCGATCCGCCCGGGATGGAGCGATTCCAACGTCCCAAATTGCTCGGCGATCGCGAGCGGCGCGTGGTTGGGCAACATCACCCCGCCCGCTCCCACCCGGATCGTGCGCGTCGCCGCAGCGACGTGGCCGATCACGACCGACGTCGCCGCGCTGGCAATGCCCGGCATATTATGATGCTCCGCCAGCCAGTAGCGGTGATAACCGAAACGCTCCGCGTGTTGCGCCAGATCAGCCGCGTTCCGAAAAGCCTGAGCCGCATTTCCTCCGGCCACGATGGGCGCCAAATCGAGGAGAGAATAAAGTAGCATCGGCGTTTAAGGTATCGCACTCCGGCCGAGCGTCACTTGCCCAGCCAGAATCGCATCCAAAACCTCTCCGCCGAACGAACACCTCTTCTCATGACTCCGACCAAAGCCTACGCGGCCCAAACCGCTACCACGCCACTCGCCCCTCTCACGATCGACCGCCGGGAACCGACTCCGACCGATGTGGCCATCGAAATCCTTTTCTGCGGCGTTTGCCATTCCGACATCCACACCGCGCGCGGCGAATGGGGCGGGACCACCTTCCCCTGCGTGCCCGGGCACGAGATCGTGGGACGCGTCACCGAAGTGGGAAGCGACGTGAAGAACTTCAAAGTCGGCGACCTTGCCGGTGTCGGCTGCATGGTCGACTCCGATCGGACCTGCCCAAATTGCCGCGACGGTCTCGAGCAGTTTTGCGAGAGCCGCGCCACCTTCACCTACAACAGCCCGGATCCGCACACCGGCAAAACCACTTACGGCGGTTACTCCACCGCCATCGTGGTGGACGAAGCTTTCGTCCTCCGCATTTCCGATAAGCTCGACCTCGCTGCCACCGCCCCGCTTCTCTGCGCCGGGATCACGACCTACTCGCCGATGAAGCATTGGGAGGTAAAGAAAGGCCAGAAGGTCGGAATCGTCGGGCTGGGCGGGCTCGGCCACATGGGAGTGAAATTTGCGCACGCCTTCGGAGCGCACGTTGTCCTCTTCACCACTTCGCCAGGAAAAACCGAAGACGCCAAGCGCCTCGGCGCCGACGAAGTGGTGGTCTCGAAAAACGAAGAAGAGATGAAGGCGCATCTCAACAGCTTCGACTTCATCCTCGACACCGTTTCGGCCAAGCATCCGCTCGATAGCTATCTCCAGCTCCTGAAGCGCGATGGCAAAATGTGCATGGTCGGCGCCTCGCCCGACCCGTTGCCGGTGAACGTCTTCAGCCTCATCGGTGGACGCAAGCAGCTCGCCGGGTCGCTCATTGGCGGCATCGCCGAGACGCAGGAGATGCTCGATTTCTGTGCTGAGCACGGAATCGTTTCCGAAATTGAGATGATCAAGATGGAGGAGATCAACGACGCCTACGAGCGCATGCTAAAGAGCGATGTGAAGTATCGCTTCGTCATCGATCTCGCCTCGTTGAAGTAGATCCTACCGGGCGAAATCGAACTCGCGCTGCTGTGCGCGCACCGGAGGGTGCGCCGCAGCGGCCAGCGAGAGCCGCAAAGCGCGGAGCATGCGCAGCCCGCGCTCCATCCGATCGGGGCGGTAAGAGTAAGGAACAGGCAGAAGTGTGCTGCGACGGGCGACATTGGAATATCTTTTCATGCGCCCATCCTGCCGGGTGGGGTCGGACATTGACGGTCCTAGCGAAAAGATTTCTGAAAATTTTTTCCATTGTTCAAAGCGCGGCCTTTGGCAGAGATGAAAACCGTGCCTCGGAACGAATCTCGTAAATCGCCCCGGGAGACCGGAGCACATTCCCGTCCGCCCCTCGAGCGGATGATGCGGATTCACGGGCAGATCAAAGCCGGTGATTACCCGAACTGCCGCCAGATCGCGGAAGTGCTCGAAGTTTCGTCGAAGACGATCCAGCGGGACCTCGATTTCATGCGCGACCGGCTGGGCTTGCCGCTCGAGTATGATCCGCTGCACTACGGCTTTCACTACACCGAGGAGGTGACGAGCTTTCCCAGCATCGAGGTCTCCGAAGGCGAAGTGGCGGCGCTTTTCGTCGCGCAGAAAGCGCTCGCGCAATACAAAGGCACGCCCTTCGAGCGTCCGCTCCGTTCCGCCTTTCGCAAGATCGCGGACAGCTTGCGCGAGCGTGTCTCCTTTTCCTGGAGCGACCTGGAAGATGCGATTTCGTTTCACAGCGCAGGAGCCAGCGTGGCCGATCTCGCGTTATTCGAAACCGTCAGCCAGGCGGTCATGCGCTCAGTCGAGTTGGAGTTGGAATATCGGAAGCTCCACAGCCCCGGCTATGAACCGCGCCGGGTGCGTCCCTACCACATCGCCTCCCTGGAGAACCAATGGTACCTCTTCGCCGAAGATCTGGCTCGGAAACAAATCCGCACTTTCGCGCTTCCGCGAATGCGAAACGTCCGGGCGACCTCCGCACGCTTCCGACGTCCCCCGATTTCTCCATTACCAAGATCCTGAGCGGGAGCTTTGGTGTTTTCGCCGGCGGAAAGAAGCACCGCATTCGCCTCCAATTCGACGCCTTCGCCGCGCGGCTGGTGAGCGAGCGCTCCTGGCACGAATCCCAGAAGTTCCACCTCGCCGCCGACGGCTCCGCTACCCTGGAACTGGAGCTTGGCGGGCTCGAAGAGATTGAGCGCTGGGTCTTAAGCTGGGGCAGCCACGTGCGAGTGCTCGCGCCCGTAAAGTTGATCGAGCAGGTGAGCAACGAGATCCGTCTCCTTGCGCGCGCTTACGATCTCTCGCCTGACTTTTCTATCGTCGCGCTGATCCGCGCGCGAAAATATCGAACAGGTAAGCCACGCCATCGAGGAAGCGGCCGATGTTCTCCCCGATCTCAGCGGCGAAATCGAGGAAGGTAATCTGCGGCGATGCCACCACCAGCAGCACGCTCAGCACGATCAGATTCATCAGGTAAATCACCACCAGGGAAAAGAACGTCCCGTGATCTCGCAGATCGCTCTGACTCTTCGGAATCATCCAACAGGTGAAGGTGAAATGGAACGCCCACGTCACTCCGATCACCGCGTAAAGCAGACGTCCGAAAGCCTGCATCGGCATCAGCAGGCTAAGCCCGCCATACACCGCGAGAGCGAGGATGCTGTAGAGCGGGAAAAAATACGGCGCGAGCGCGATCCAGAAATTATTCCGGTCCGTGATGATGTGGCCGCCCTCGCGCCCCACTCGAAATTGACTCACCCGCCCGCCCATTAGAAGCACCCAAAGCGCATGCGTGAGCTCATGGCCGAAGACGTAAATTAAAAGCGGGCGCGGCAGCCCGAAAAACGCGATCACCCACAGCACCACGCCCAGCGAGAAAAACCAAAACTCCTCCCCCGCCCAAAGCTGCTGCGTCACCGTCGCGCGGGTGAAGACAGTGAAGAACGCCTGACTCAAAACCGCGCAGATCGGCAGCAAAAAAAGCGCGACGACAAACTTCACCCACGTCGTCGGCACGAGGAACGGCGTGTAATCCGGCTTCGAACGCCGGGTCGGCACGATGTGCGGAGACACCGCCACCCGTCGCCGGGACGGCACCGGCCTCGGCACCCCACTTGGTTTGCGAGGTCTGCGGTCGGGAGAAGGCACGCCGCTTTAGGCCCGGCCCATGTAGTTGCCGGTCCGGGTATCGATCTTGATCAGCTCACCTTCATTAATAAAGAGCGGCACGTTGACCGTTTTCCCGCTCTCCAGGACCGCCGGCTTGGTCACATTCGACGCGGTATCGCCGCGCAGACCTTCTGGCGCTTCCACCACCTTCAAATGCACCGACGAAGGCAACTCCACCTGGACCGGCCGGCCCTCAGTGTAGAGCACTTCCACCTTCAAATTCTCCACCAGGTAATCCTTCGCTTCCCCGAGCAGCTTATCGTCCAGAGTGATGGTCTCGAACGTCTCCGGATCCATGAAATGGAAGCCGCTGTTATCCTTGTAGGAGAATTCCAACGTCGTCCGGCTTACGTCCACCAGTTCCACTTTATCGGTCGAACCAAAACGCACGTCCGCGCTCTTGCCCGTATTGATGTAGCGGATGATCGCCTGCACGAAGGCGCGCAAATTGCCGGGCGTCCGATGTTGCACATCGAGCACGATGGCCACGTTGCCGTTATATTTAATTGCCTGTCCTTTTCGGAGATCGTTCGCTGCAGCCATAATGGGTCAGAGTTGATAGGCGAGACTTGCGCTTTTTCAAGCGGTAGAGGGAATCCGACAGGATTCACAGGATTTTACAGGATGGAAGAGATGAGACCAGCGACGTCCCTACATCCTGCAATAATCCTGTTAATCCTGTCTAAAGCAGTTTGAGCTTGGTCAGATCCTGCGAATCCACGATCCCCACCGGCACCGCGTTTTCGTCCACCACCACCAGGTCATCGATCCGATGCCGATCGAGCAGATTCAACACCTCCACCGCCAGCTTGTCCTGCTGCACCGTCACCGGGTTCAGCGTCATCAAATCCGCCACCAACCGCTCGCCCACCCGCGGGTCCGTCTGGAAATGGCGCGCGAAATCGCCGTGCGTGAAAATCCCCAGCAACTTCCCCGCGTCATCCGCGATCACCGCCGCGCCCGCGCGCAGATCCGTCATCGCTTTCAAGACCGCGTGCACATTCGCCTCCGGCCCCACCAGGGCCATCATCTCTCGCGGTCGCATGATTTGATGCACCCGCACCAGCACACTTCGCCCGACCATTCCGCCCGGATGGAACCGTGCGAAATCTTCCTTCTGAAATCCGCGCGCCTCCAGCAGCACCATCGCCAGCGCATCGCCCAGAGCCAGCATCACCGTCGTGCTCGAGGTCGGGGCCAGGTTTAACGGACAGGCCTCCTGCTCGATATTCACATCCAGTAAGACCTCGCAATTCTGCGCCAAAGTCGACTTCGCATCTCCGCAAAGCGCAATGATCCGCACCTGGAATCGCGTCAACGCCGGCAAGATCCGCAAGAGCTCCTCCGTCTCCCCGCTCGCGCTCAAGGCCAGCACCACGTCGCCATCCGCCACCATTCCGAGATCGCCATGGAGCGCGTTGAGCGAATCCAGCAACACCGCGGGCGAGCCCGTGCTCGTGAGCGTGGCCGCGATCTTCGCGCCGATGTGGCCGGACTTCCCCACCCCCAGCACCACCACCTTGCCCCGCGCTTCCACGCATTCCTTGATCAAGACCACCGCCCGCGAAAAATCCTCCCCCAGCCGGTCGCGGAGCCGTTGCAGCTCAAATATTTCTACGTCCAGGACGCGTTTCGCCTTTGCAAGATACTCCATCGCCGC
Source organism: uncultured Verrucomicrobiae bacterium (assembly GCA_963730385.1). Lineage (GTDB taxonomy): Bacteria > Verrucomicrobiota > Verrucomicrobiia > Chthoniobacterales > UBA10450 > JACCTI01. Next base: position 658,085 of record CAVSRQ010000010.1, on the reverse strand, counting down.
ATAATCCTCCGCTGGAGCGTAACCGGCAGCAAAAATTTTGCGTCAGAGCGTTTCGCCTCATTCGTCCTCGTCTATGAAAAAGCTTCTTCTCGTCCTCACCCCTCTCTTTCTTCTGGCCATCGCCGCGGGCAGCGCCCAGGCGCAGACCTACAGCACTTCCATTAATGGAGCGAAACGTGAGCGCGACCGCGTCGAGCGCGAGACCATCCCGCCCGTCACTCGCGGCGAAGCTGGCGCCATTCCCCGCGCCACTCGCGGTGGGAATCCTCTCCAAATCCTGAACCCGCGCGCGCCTCGCCGCTACTTCGGTCATCCAAACGACACCGTCACTTACGACCAGGAAAATCCCTCGCGCATCACCGGGATCATTCTGGTCGGCTTCCGTTGGTAAAGGGCGCGCTCTGCCTTTCGCCTCGTTATCCATCGGGACGAGGACGCGAGTGATATGAATCCGCCGGAGCCACCTCCCGTCGTCGCGTCCTATTGCGCGACCTTTCTTAAGCCGGAGATGCTCCACATCTACCGGCAGATCACGGCGCTCGAGCGCGTGCGTCCCATCGTCATCGCGCAGAAGCGCGAAGAAGCCGAGCGCTTCCCCTTCGATCCCATCCACGTCGTGCCGAAGCCCGGCAGCCACTTCCTCCGCCGTATTTGGTATCGGCAACTGCGCGACGCGCCCTGGCAGCTTTCCTCCAGCGAAACAGCGAAAATCCGTCGGCATCCTCGACGCCGCCCACGCGCGCCTCCTCCACATTTACTTCGGCCACATCGCCGTCCATCTCCTGCCGCTCATTCGCGCATGGGAACGGCCCAGCGTGGTTTCCTTTCACGGGGCCGATGTCCTCGTCGATCTGGACAAACCCGCCTATCGCGCCGCCACCCAGGAGATGCTCGCCGCCGTGCGACTCGTCCTCGTGCGCTCGGAATCGCTCGCCACCGCCCTCGTCGATCTCGGTTGTCCCCGCGAAAAAATCCGCCTCCAGCGCACCGGCATCCCCTTGAGCGAAATCCCTTTCCAGGCTCGCGTGTTCCCGACCGACGGTCGCTGGCGCCTCTTGCAAGCCGGGCGGCTCATTGCAAAAAAAGGCCTCGAAACCACGCTCCAGGCTTTCGCCGAATTCGTGGCCCGCCATCCCGAAGCCACGCTCACCATCGCCGGCGAGGGTCCACTCCGCGCGGCTTTAGGTCAAAGGGTGAGCGACCTCGGCCTCGCCGCGCGCGTCATTTTCACCGGCTTCATTTCCCAGCCGCAACTCCGCGCCCTTTTCCAGCAATCGCACCTCTTCGTTCATCCGAGCGAGACCAGCGCCGATGGCAACCAGGAAGGGCGTGCCCAACGCCATGCTCGAAGCCATGGCCAGCGGCCTCCCGGTTTTCGCCACCACGCACGGCGGCATTCCCGAAGCGATCGAGCACGGCATCAGCGGCATCCTCGTCGCTGAGCGCGATTCTGCCGCGCTCGCGGCCGCGCTGCTGAAACTGGCCGCTGAACCTGAAACGCTCCGCGCGCTCGCGGAAAATGGTGCGGCTGCGGTGGCAGAAAAATTTGAGCAACGCGCCCAGACCCGAAAACTGGAAGACCTCTATCTCGAGGTCATGGCGGCGTCGCCCTAGGATCGAGCGATCCGCGCGAAGAACCGCTCCAGCTCGCGCGCTGCACCAGCAAACGAGAGCCGCTCCGCCGCGCGCCTTTGCGATTCCTCCACCGCCGCCGCGTAACGCTCCGCATCGCCTAACAAACTCCCCGCCGCTTCCAACAAACCCTCCACCCGGCGCTCGTGCCCGCACCATTCCGGAAACGCCACCCGCTCGATCGCCCCATTCCCGCCCACACACGGTAGCCGGCAGAGCAGCGCGTCTCCCGCCACCTGTCCGGGCACGAAACTGGTGTCGAGTTGCCACACGATTTTGTGACCCGCCACCACCCGCAAATAATCGCGGTAGCTGTCCCGACGCGTGCGGATCGTGAGCTGGCCTGGGCGGAAATCCAGCGCCGCCAGCAGCCGCTCCTCCCGCCGCCCTTCGCAGCAATACACCGTCACCGGCTCACCCAGCCGCTTCGCCGCCAGCAACGCCGCCGCATGATTCCGCGAAGGCACGTTCCACTCGCGCGTCCCGAGAAAAATTCCCTGCCGCTCCGCCACCGGGCGCGAGAGATTCCATTGCGGATCGTGCAGCGGATAAGGCGTGGGAATGAACTCCACCGAGCTCGCATCCTCGCGCAGCGTCCGGGCCAGATCAGCCGCCTCCAGCGTCGGCGCCACATAGCCATCCGCCGCTCGCACGATTTCCGAAAAGCGCGTCAAGCCGCGCGCGATCATCCAGTTGCCCCGCGATCTGGTGCAGCCCGGTTTCCTTCAGCGACACCGCCACTGGCAATCCCGCTTTCTTCAATTTCGCCAACGCACGCTCCGACGCCCGAAAGTCGCCGCGTAACAACAGCAAGACCGGCCGCGCCTCCGCGATCGCGCGGTTTACCTCCCGCAAAAAAAGGCCGCCGCAGCACGCCGCATAAGCGTGGAAATTTACCGGCGCATGCGCGCGCGGATCGAGCACCCTCTCGCGGAAATCCTGCTCCGGATCGCGCCCGTCCGGATTCAGCACATTCAGCCGAAACTCGCTCGCGCTCCCCTCAGAACTCATCGGCTACTGACCGCGATTTCGAGGACGCGGCGTCGAGAAAATAGGCGCCGACATATCCTGCGGCGGAGTCGTGGGCGAGACCGGCTCCGCCCGCGGAATCACCTCAGGCTCATCGTTCGGATCCACCGGTTCCGCTCGCAAGACCGGCTCCGCGCGCAACACTTCCTCCTCACCCGCTGCGGGCGCTTGCTCACCCGGCACCACCGGCTCCGCGCGCAAAATCGTCGGATCATCTTCCGGTGCCGGGCCGCTCGTTGTCGGGTCCGGTTTCACCTCGTTATCCGCTGGATCAGCCGGCGCCGGCGGCCGCGCGGTGGAGCGAATCGCATTATAAGGATCCTTCTCGGCCAGCAACGTCGGGCCCTTCACCGCCACCGGTTTCACCTGCTCCGTATTCACCGCCAGGACCGCGCGCGGCACGTCGCTCTCCGGCAGATCGCGCACGATCCGGGTGCGTGCATCGCCATGCACGCTGCAGGGATTTGTCGGGATTTGCTCCTTCGTCGCCAACTCCCGATACACGGTCTCCGTCGGGCAGCGATCGGTCGCGAGCTGGCCGGATTTCGCGCAAATCTCCACGTCCTTCACCGTCGCGGGTCGCGTGAATTCCTTCGCCGGATAGGCCGCCACGGAAGCGTTCATCACATCCACCCAGACGGGCAACGCGATCACCCGGCCAAACGCGCCGCGAAAAATTTGCCCCGGCTTATCGAAGCCCGCCCGCACCGCCACCGTGATCTCGCTATTGTAGCCGGCGAAGAGCACCTCGGTGAAATCGTAGGCCGTTCCCGTCTTCCCTGCTGCCGGGATTTGCTGCAACCCAAATTCCGTCCGCGCAGCCGCTCCCGTTCCGGTCTTGAGAGCATCCTCGAGGATCGACGTCACCTCGTAAGCCGTCTCCGGCTTCATCGCCGTGGTGGGCTTTTCCGTCCGCTTCGATCGCCAGACGGTCGATCCATCCTTCGCCTGGATGCGATCAAGAATGTAGGGCGCTTCCGCCCGTGAACCGCCATTCGGAAAAGTCGTGTAAGCCAGCGCCAGTTCCGCCAGCGTCACTTCGCTGCTGCCCAGAAACGTCGCCGGATAAGGGCGCAGCGGCGACTTGATTCCGCTCGCCTTGGACAGCTCCACCACAGTGTCCACGCCCGCCATCATCCCCAAACGCACCGTCGCGCCGTTCTTCGATTTCGAGAGCGCTGCGCGCGCCGTGATCGGCCCCTCGTAGCGATTCTCCACACTCTCCGGTCCCCACTCGCCCAAAATTCCCGTCGTCCCGCCGATCATCACCGCGCGGTTATCCAGCGCTGAATCCTCCACCACCGTTCCCGGGTAAAGCCCTTTCTCAAAAGCCGCCGCGTAAACGAAAGGCAACATCGCCGTCCCCGCCGGACGTCGTGCTTGCAGCGCGCGGTCGTACTGGCTGTGCTCGAAATCGCGCCCACCCACCAGCGCACGCACCCCGCCCGTCTTGTTATCGAGCGCGATCACCGCGCCCTGCAAATACTCCGGCGTCACGTTCGGATCGATCGCGCCCTTCTTCTTCATCGCCTTGAACCGCGCCGCGTAATCCGCATACAGCTCGTGCTTGTATCCCGGCGTCTGCTCCGCCTTATCCAGATTCGCGCGGAGCGATTCCTCCGCGGCCTTCTGCAACTCGGAGTCCAACGTGGTGTGGATGCGATAACCCTCCACCAGCGCCTTATCCCAACCCACCGCCGCGATGACCTGCTGCCGGATATACTCCAGCGCATACGTCTGCCCCTGCGCGCTCTGCCGGCTCCCGATCACGATCTGCTCCCCCTGCGCGGCCGTGCATTGCGCCGGCGTGATGAAGCCCAGATCGCGCATCCGCGCCAGCACCACATTCCGCGCTTCGCGCGATCCTTCCCGATCCGACCAGGGCGAAAGACGATTCGGACTTTTGATTAATCCCGCCAGCGTCGCGCTCTCCGCCAGCGTCATCTCCCGCGCTGGTTTCTCAAAATAGCCGCGCGCCGCCGCCTCCGCTCCATAGAGTCCGCCGCCGAAATAAATCCGGTTCAGATAAAGCTCCATGATCTTCTGTTTTCCCAGCCGATCCTCGATCCGCCGCGCCAGAAAAATCTCCAGCAGCTTCCGGCGAAACGTCCGCTCCTTCAGCGAGTAAGTATTCCGCGCCAGCTGCTGCGTGATCGTGCTCGCGCCCTGACGCACACCCCCCGCGGTCAGATTCTTGAGCGCCGCTCGAATGATCCCGAGCAAATCGTAGCCGCTGTGCTGGTAGAACTTCGTGTCCTCCATCGCCACCACCGCGTTCACCAGATCGCGCGGGAGCTGCGCATACGGCACCGTCTCCCGATTTTCCACATAGATCTGACCCACGATCTTGTCGTTCCGATCCACGATCACACTGGCCGATTCCATCTTCTCCAGCTCCGCCAGATTGTAAGTCTCCGCCTTGCCGCTCAGATCGATCGCGAGCGTGAAACCATAAATAATCCCCGCCAAAAGGAGCAACGTCGCCAGCCCGATTGGGACATAGAAAGCCGGCTTGGTGTACCACGGCTGCACGTAGTCGACCCATTGGCGGCGCGGTTGGAAAGAGACTGGCATTGCGAAGCGGAAACCAAGCGGGAAGCCGGGCCCGCGCAACTTAGGTGCGAATCAAAGCAAAATCCAAACGGCAAACGCCCAGCGGGCGAGACGCACGGTTGACCCCTCACGTGTTACGTCATCCCGAGCCGCGCAGACGTCCACGGGATCTCTCCGAGGCACTGTGCGGGATCATCGACCCCGGCGCCTGTCCTGCAGCTTCCGCCTCTCCCCGCTCCAATCATCCCGGGCCTGCGGAGAGATCCCTCGGCCGCGCTTCGCCGGCTCGGGATGACACCCTTCGCGGCGCCGCCTCCGTTGCGGTCGAGACCCTCGCACGGGCACACCCGTCAGACGCGCGGTTTAGCCCTCACGCACCACGGTCATCCCGAGCCGCGCAGACGGCCGAGGGATCTCCCGCTCGCCAGTCCCGACCATCCTAAAAGATCCAGCCCTGCTCGCAGCCCCAGGCGCGCCGCTCCCGTTCAACGTTGGACGTTCAACGTTGGACGTTGGACGTTCCCCCCTGCAAACCGGCCACGACACTCTGGCGGAAACCATCCGCGCCGAAATCCGCCTCCGCGGCCCGCTCCCGTTCGCCCGCTTCATGGAGCACGCGCTCTACCATCCCGAGCACGGCTACTACAGCTCCGGTCGCGCGCGGCTCGGCCGCGGTGGCGATTACTTCACCAGCGTCAGCGTCGGCCCGCTCTTCGGGCGCCTCCTTGCCGGGCAATTCGCCGAGATGTGGGAAACGCTCGGGCGCCCCGGCGACTTCGAGATCGTGGAGCAAGGCGCGCACGGTGGCGAATTTGCGCACGACGTCCTTTCCGCCGCGCGCGCAGACCATCCCGACTTCTTCGCCGCGCTCCACTACCGCATCGTCGAGCCCTTCCCGATCCTGCAACAACGGCAGGCCGCGCAGCTCCAGGACTTCGCCGGCAAAGTCTCGTGGCACCCTTCCATCGCCGCGATGCCACCCTTCTGCGGCGTCCATTTTTCGAACGAACTCCTCGACGCTTTCCCCGTTCACCTCATCCGCTGGGACGGCACCGCCTGGAGCGAGCGCCACGTCACCATCGATGGCGATGCCTTCACTTTTCTCGACCAACCCATCTCCGATCCTCAGCTGATCCAACACCTGCGCCTCCTCCCGCAGTCATTGCCAGCTGGCTACGAAACCGAAGCGAACCTCGCCGCCCTCGACTGGATCGAAACCGTGGCGAACAAGCTGACCTCCGGCTACATCCTCACCGTCGACTACGGCTGGCCGCGTGCGGAATTTTACAGCCCACATCGCACCACCGGCACCCTGCGCGGTTACAAAGATCATCGCACTCTCGCCTCCCCGCTCACCCACGTAGGCCACGCCGATCTCACCGCGCACGTCGATTGGACCAGCTCTCGCCGAACGCGCCACCGCCCACGGCCTCACGCTCCTCGGCTTCACCGATCAACACCACTTCCTCACCGGTCTCCTCGCAAACGAGCGCGGCGAAAACCTCCTCGCCAGCGCCAATGCCAAAACCAAACGCGAGCTGCAAACCTTGCTCCATCCCCAGCACCTCGGGATGAAATTCCAATACCTCTGCCTCACGAAAAACCTGAGCCCACGCGGCACACTCTCCGGCCTCCGCTTCGCGCGTGACCCCGCCGCCGCGCTCGGCTTCGCGGCGCAATAGTTCAACGCGGAGTCTCGGGCGGGACGGGAGCCGGGCTGGTTCCTGGACAAAAAAAACGCGGGGCCATTGCTGGCCCCGCTAAAAGCTGACGGAGAGTGAACGTCAAGTTTAGGTGTTTTAAGTGACTCCCGAGCTTTCCCTCTTACTTAGCAGTCGCTGTGCCAGCGGCCTCGCCTCGGCGCAGGCGTGGCGCCTGATTAGACTTTACCCGTGGACGCATCTTTTCAGACAGAGTCTTTTCGCAGAATCTGACCTCGCTCTCTACCAATTATGCCTACCCCCTCGCCGCCCGCCGCGTCCTAACGACCGCGACCGGCGCGCCTCGTCTCTGATCGTCGCCCTCGCCGGCTGCGACCGTCCTTTTCCATTTCCTCATCGGAAATCGTTACGGCTTTCACCGGGACGAACTGGCCACACTCGAGGATGCGCGCCGACTGGCCTGGGGTTACGTAGCTTACCCGCCGGTCACTCCGTTCTTCGGCTGGCTGTCGCTCCAGCTCTTCGATACTTCGCTCGCGGGCTTTCGCTTTTTCGCTTCGCTTGCGAGTGCGGGGGCGATGGTGCTGGGGGGCTTGATCGCGCGGACTCTGGGCGGTAACCGCGCCGCGCAATTGCTGGCCACCTTGGCAGCGGCGCCATTCACCCTCGTGGCCGGGAGCATGATGCAATACGTCTCCTTCGATTACCTCGCGTGGGTCGCGATCGCGTATTTCGTCACCCGCCTCTGTCAATCGGGCGATGCGCGTTGGTGGCTCGCCATCGGGGCGGCAATTGGCTTCGGGATGATGAGCAAATACAGCATCGTCTTCCTCGTCGCGGGCATCGGCGTGGGGGTCATTTTCGGTCCGCTACGCGCGCATCTGCGGAGCCGGTGGCTCTACCTGGGCGCGGCGCTCTCGCTCCTGATCTTCTTGCCGAACTTTCTTTGGCAATGGCAACACGACTTCATCTCTCTCGACTTCTTGCGCTCGATTCACGCGCGCGATGTTCGGATTGGTCGCACGGATTCTTTCCTGCCCGATCAACTCCTCATCACTCTGGCGGCGCTGCCCCTGGCGCTGGCGGGCCTGGGTTATTGCTTCTTCGCGCGCGGAGGCCAATTCCGAATCCTCGGCTGGATGTATGTGGTGCCGCTTGTCCTCTTTGTTCTCGCGCAAGGGCGCGGCTACTACCTCGCGCCTGCCTACCCCATGCTCTATGCGGCGGGCGCCGTCGGCGGGGCGGCCTGGCTGGCGCGCAGGCCGCGCATCGGACGGATCGTCAGCGGCGCCATCGCCTTTCTCGCGATAAGCGGGAACGTGGTGCTCGTCTCTGCTCTGACTCTGCCGATGGCCCCGCTGCATTCGCGCTGGTGGGAGGTGGCCTCGAGCGTAAACGGCGATCTTAAGGAACAGATCGGCTGGCCGGAGCTGGTGGAGAACATCGCGCGCATCCGCGATTCTCTCCCGCCAGACGAACGCGCGCGCGTGGCCATTCTTGCCGGCAATTACGGCGAAGCCGGCGCGCTGAATCTTTACGGCCCGCAACACGGCCTGCCGCGAGTGATTTGTCCCGTGAACTCCTTCTGGGCTCACGGCTACGGCGATCCGCCGCCCGAAATCCTGATCGTGATCGGCTCATCTCGCGAAGAGCTGGAGCCGAATTTCACCACCTGCGAGATGGTCGGCCGCAACACCAACCGTGAAGGAATTGCGAACGAAGAGACGCAACACCATCCTGAAATTTTTCTTTGCCGCGGTCCGCGCACGCCCTGGCGGGAAGCGTGGCCAAAGGCGCGCCGCTTCGGCTAAGGGCACGCGTGCGTCTTCTATCACCGGCGGCAAAAAAAACGCGGGGCCATTGCTGGCCCCGCTAAAAGCTGACGGAGAGTGAACGTCAAGTTTAGGTGTTTTAAGTGACTCCCGAGCTTTCCCTCTTACTTAGCAGTCGCTGTGCCAGCGCGTGCGAGGAGTCGTTAATCGACAAACCGGATCGTGAGCGGGTAGCGGTAGAATTTCCCGTCGCTGGCTTTGATGGAGGCGACGATGACGAGCACGGCGTTTAAGACCCAGAGAATGGCGAGGAAGAGGAAGCCAATGAGGACGAGGCAAAAGACGGCGGCGATGACGTTGTAGAGGAGCATGGAGAGCTGGAAGTTCAGCGCTTCTTTGCCGTGCGCGTCGATCTCCTGGGAATCATCGCGTTTCGCGAGCCAGACGATGAGTGGCCCGAGGACATGGCCGGGAAAGTGGAAGAAAACGCCGAGCAAAGCGCTGGCGTGACAGGCGACGTTCCAGAGGCGGACGTTGGGGACAGCAGGGACGAGAAGCGGTGGTGGGGTGGCGGTTGTTTCCATGGTTTCTATTGAATGGATGCCGTTGGAGTCCGATTTGGATTCAGGTTTTTTGGATTTTCTTCGCTCGTAATCGCTCGCGCGATGCGCGCATCGCGGAGGGTTATCGGGCCCGTCTGGTGAATTTTTTCCGCGGATTTGAGTCAATACTTACACGCCAGCCCGTTCGCCCTGCCGATTTCTGGAGGAGGGACGCGGCCTCGGCTTTTCTCTCTTACCCATGGAACGCACGATTTATCTTTCTCGCTATCAAGTGGCGGGTGACGCCCTGCAGCATCCCATTCGACGCAGCGCCGGCGCGGTGACCTATCAAGCCGTTGATCTGGAGTCGGGCGGTGAAGTCGCACTTCGGGTCATTCCCACCGAGGGGTTGCCCGCCGAAACCCGGGCCGAGATGGAGCGGGAAGCGGAAGCCGCGCTGCAACTAAAGCACCTCAATCTTCCGGTCTTGCACGCTTTCGGCGTGGAGGATGAGCACCTGGTTTACGCCTTTGAATCGGTGGACGGAACGGCAGCGGAAGAGTGGGTGCAATCGCACGGCCCGATGCCGCTCGGTCCCGTACTTCGCATCGCTCTCCAGGTTACGGGCGCACTCGGGGCGGCGGCGTTCCATAGACTTCTGCACCGCGCCATCAGTCCGCGCCACATCGTTTTAGTGCCGGGACAAACGGCGGAAGGTGATTGGCCGTTGGTGAAGATCACGGGTCTTATCGGCAACGCGCCGCTCGGCGCCGCAGGTCTGGCGCGAACGGAGGAATCCACCACCGCCATGAGTTACGCCAGCCCGGAGCAAGTCCACCGCGGAACGGTTACTTTCGAATCGGAGATCTACTCGCTGGGCGCGACCCTATGGTTTCTTCTCTCGGGCGAGACGCCGGTGGCGGGGGCCGAGCTCTCGCGGCGGAAAGGATTACCCAAGCAGTTCATGCAATTGCTGGACGAAATGCTGGCGCTCGCGCCCGAGGAACGGCCTCATGATCCGATCATCTTCCAGGAGCGTCTCCAGCAATGTCTGGAAGGAGTGGAGCGGCGCGAGGAACTGGGCCGCAAACTCGGCGTGCCTCTGGTAGCGACGGTGGCGGCACCAGTGGCGCCGCGCGCCCCGCGACGTCCGCTGCCGTGGAAGCCGCTCGCGATAGCCGCACTTGCGTTAGGGCTGGGCGTTCTGTTGATCTCTCTTTTCCCGCGCGCCGATCGGCCCGGTCGTTTGCTGGCGAATTGGGGAAAACCAAAACCGCTCGGCGTGCCGATCGGAGTTTCGGAACCGGCGTCGTCAGTGATCGCGCCGCCCAAGGTCACGAGTGAGCCGGCGCCCGCTCCGGTGGTGGTCTACCGGTCACCTGCCGCGGACGAAATCGAGGAGACTCCTGCTCCGGCAGCGCAGGCTACACCGGCCCCAGTCGTGGTTGCGCAAGCTGAGCCCCCGCGCGTGGCCATTCCAGAAGCGACGGCACCCAGCGTGGCGATGGAGAGCGAACCTTTACCGCCCGCAGAAGGCCCGACCGACGAATCCTCGCCGCCCGTTTTTGCCGCGCAGGAGCCTGAGGTTGCCCCGCCAGTTTTAGCGGAAGCGACGCCTCTACCGGCCGCGACTCCGCTGCCCGTGGAACCCACTCCGGTGGTGATCGCGGAGGAGCCTGTGAACGAGCCGATCATCGAAAATCTGCCCGTGCGGAAAGCGCTCCCAGCTCCAGCCGCAACACCGGAGCGGCGGCGTGTGGCGCAATCCAGCAGCAGCAGCAGACCTACGCGGATTGCTCAGCGTGAAGTGCGTCCAGCCGAGCCCGCGGATGGCTCCATCCCCGGCTTGCCAAAACGCTCGCGACGCGCGCGTTTCGTGGGAACCGCCCCGGACGGTTCGTTGATCTTCGAGCTCCCGTCCGCCAAGCAAGGCTTCGTGAAGCCGCGCCGCTGACCGACTACTGCGCGCGCTGGCTCTCTTGCGCTTCCCGCACCTTTTCCGCAGCTACGCGGCGAAGGTTTGCCGTCAGGCCGAACTTGGAAAGCGTCCAGATGATCCATTTTGTCGGATCGAATTCCCACGGGTTCACGCCGTTGCGATAGTCGTGTTGGAACTCGTGGTGATAGTTGTGGTAGCCCTCGCCGAAGGTGAAGAGCGCAAGCAAATGCGAGTCGCGCGCGCTGCAACGATCTGAGTAAGGCTGGCGCCCGAGCGTGTGGCAGGCGCTGTTGATGAGGAAGGTGCAATGCTGCAACACCGTGACTCGCGCCACGCCCGCGATGAGGAAGCCGCCGAGCGCACCGACGGCGCCGTTCCAAAACCAGCCGAGCACCGCAGGCAGAACGAAGGCCACGATCACGGCGATGAGATGGATGTAGCGATGCTGCCACATGACCAGGCGATCGCGTTTCAGATCGGGGACATTATCGAACGGCGGCTCGGGGCGCATTTTGAACAAGAGCCAGCCGATGTGCGCGTAGAAGAAACCCTTCGAGATGCTGTAGGGATCGTCATCGTGATCCACATGTTTGTGGTGGCGACGATGTTCGCTCGACCACATTAAGACGGAGTTCTCAAACGCACCCGCGCCAAAGATGAGCGTGAAGAGCCGGACCGGCCAGGCGGCTTGAAAAGCGATGTGCGAGAAGAGCCGGTGATAGCCGAGGCTGATGCTGAAACCACTGGCCGCAAACATGAGCGCGAAGAGCGCGAGCTGGAACCAATCGATCCCAAATTTCCAGATATAAAGCGGCACCGCGGTGACAGTGAGAAGCGCGGTCCCGATAAGGAACGAACTGGTGATCCAGTTAATCCGATCCACCGGGACATGAAGCAAGGTGCGCTCAGGTGTGGGCCGAGCTGGCTGGGTGGCATTGGGCGAAAGCTGCGCCTCGTCTTCGAGGACCGCTGGCGCATGAGTTGGTTCAACCACAGGCGGTGAAATAAGCACTTCGGATGCTAGCCTGTTTACGCATTTACACAATTAAGGCAGGCTACATTTCTCCTCGGTGAAATGATCCCGCCGCGGGGCGATCAAGCACCAAATCAGAGCGGCCAAAAAAGCTCCAGCGTCAGGAGCACCGTTGTAGTCAGGACAATCGTGAGGCCCAGCCCGACCTTCACAAAATCCGTGATCCGATATTTGCCCGGCCCGTAAACAAGGATGCAGGAGGGCTCGAATGGTGCCACCAGCGAGAGCGAAGCCACCAGCATGATGCCGATGGCAAAAGTGCGCTCATTTGCGCCTAGCTGATGCGCCGCCTTCATCGCCACGGGCAGGACCACGAGCGCCGCGGCGGCATTCGACATCGGCTGTGTGAGCAGAATGGTGAGGACGAAGAACCCACCCAGGATGGCGATGGTCCCGAACGGCTCGAACCACAGCACAATCAAATTCGCCAGGTAGGACGCGCCTCCGCTTTTATCCATCGCTGTCCCGAACGCGGTCATGCCGCCGATCAAGACCAGGAGCCGCCAATCCACGAACTCATACGCGCGCTCCACGCTGATGCAGCGCAGAAGAACAGTGAGCACCGCTGCGCTTAAGAATGCGATCGAGAGCGGCACCACCCCCAATCCGCCCAGCGCGATGGCCGCGCCGAAAAGCAACACCGCGAGCAGCCCTTTTCGCGGATGATAAAGCGGCTCACTCACCTCGCCCAGCAGAGCCAGCCCGGGATGACTGCGGAGCCCGGTGATGCGCGGCGCCTCGCCTTGCACCAGCAGCAGATCACCCACGCGCAGGACAATATTCCCCACCTGCTCGCGCAGCGATTGGCCGTGCCGATAGAGGGCCAGCGCGGTCAGGCCGTAGTATTGCCGGAAATTTGCATCGCGCAGAGTCCGGCCCGCCAGCTCGCTCTGAGGCGTGAGCAGCACCTCGGCGATCTTCAGATCTTCGTTCTGCAGATCGAGGTCGCCCAGGCTGAACTCCGGCTTGATCTCGATCCCTTCGATCTTCTTCACCTTCATCAAGGTCTCCGCTTTTCCTTCCACCAGCAGAGTGTCGTTTTCCTCGATCAAGATGTTTCGCCCGGGCACGATCTCGCGCGACGCGCGCAGGATTTTCAGAATCCGGAACTCGAGCACGTTCAGATCGGAATCGTAGCTCTTCTGGCCGATCAACGGCGATTCCGGGAGGACGATGATTTCGCTCACATATTCCCGCATCGAGTAGTTCGCAGTCAGACTCGATTCGGGGTGGTCGGGCAGGAGCCGTTGCCCGATGAACATCATATAGATCAAGCCCACCACCACGATCACCAGACCGATCGGCGTGACTTCAAACATGCCGATCTCAGGCATCCCCATCTTCTTCAAGTAGCCGCTCACAGCCACATTGGTCGAGGTGCCGATGAGCGTGCAGGTGCCGCCGAGAATGGAGGCGAAAGCCAGCGGCATGAGAAGCTTCGATGCGCTGATTTTGGCGCGCTTGGCCAGCGTGACCACCGGCGGCACGAGCATGCCCGTGACGGTGGTGTTATTCATAAATCCCGAGACCGCCGACGTGCTCGCCATTAGAAAAAGGAGGAGACGGTTTGGGTTTGAGCCGGCCAGCTTCAGGACGCGGTTCCCGAGAAGATCGAGCACCCCTGTCTCCTGCAACGCCCCGCTCACGACGAAGATGGAGGCCAGGATGATGATGATGTCGTTACTGAACCCTTCGAACGCTTCCTGCGGGCTCAGAATTCCGCCCACCACGAGCGCGATCAAAAGCATGAAGGTCACCAAGTCGACCGAGATGCGCTCGGAGGCGAAAAGGCCCACCGCGATCAGGAGCAGCACCAACACAAAAGCGATCGGGAGCGTCATGGGGTGGGATAAGGTGGCGCGGCGCCCAGACCTTCGCCGAAGCCAGCCGTTACACGAGGAAATTCCGCGGCCGGCGCGCGAGTTTCCTGCGAGCAAATAGCGCCTCCCGATTGCGAGCGCGCGGGTTTTGCGTAGGATTGCCCCGTCCCCGACAGAGTTACGCTTCGCCCGCGCGACCAGGCCTCGGTGACGAACGAACCCATGCGCCCTTTCACCTCTCACCCTGCACGAAGTTACGCTGCGCGAATCTGATGTTGTGGCGCACCAAGCGTGAGCCCGTGAGGGTCTTGCGCGACATTGTTATCTCCAACAGGCACGGATTCCACGCCCGGCCGGCGGCTGCCTTCGTTCGCCGCGCGAATACTTTCCGCTCCCAGATTCACATTCATCGGAACGGCGAGCGCTACGATGCCACGAGCTTGATGGATATTTTGCGCGGGCAATTTGAATGCGGCGCCACGGCGCAATTGGAGGCTTACGGGCCGGACGCCGAGGCGGCGGTGAACGCGCTTTGCCAGGTGTTGCTCGAGCTGCGCGATCTCGAAGCCGACGAGTAGATGCGCGACGCGCGCTCCGGCTATTTTGCCAGGCGCTCCACCACCAGCACTTTCCCCGACGGCTTCACTCCGGTGAGGAACTGCACTCGTCGCGAACCCGGCGTCGGCGTGCGAGTGGCCACCAGGTCGCCGTTTGGCGCGAACGCGACGAAACGCGCTTCGCTGCGGACTGCCGTGGGTCGCACCGCCGGCAGGATGCCCAGGAGATCGAACGCCAGCCCACCGGCTTCGCCCACAAAGCCAGTCCAGAACCAACGCCAGATCCGGGTGCGCGCGGCGAGGTATCTCCCCGCCGCTCCGCCCTGCTGCAATACGCGGTAATCGCCCGCATCCAGCGCAAGCTGCGGCGCGATCTCGACCGGCACGAGGAGCACCGGGCGCCCGGCGCGCAAGACGCGAGCGGCCGCAGCCGGGTCTTTGAGAACGTTCGCATCGTGGATCGCAAAGGTCTTCTGCGGACCGAAAGCGAAGCGCTCTCCGGGCGAACGTCCGCCGATGAAAATGATGCGATCAATCCGCGGCGCGAGGTCGGGATGGAGCTCCAGGAAATGCGCCAGATTGGTCAGCGGCCCGAGCGCGATGTAAGTGAGCCGTCGTTTCCGCAACGCGTCAGCCAACGCGGTTGTGGCGGCAGTTTTCCTCGCCTGTAAATTCGGCGCATCGGCACCCGGCGAGACCGCACTCTCCGTCAGCTGCGCGGCCGTCCCGAACCGCCGCACCAGATCGCGCGCCACGGCGGTCGTGCGCGGGAGCCGGGCATTCCCGTAGCTGGTGCTCAAACCCACGATTTCCAATTCCGGCGACGCAAAAGCCAGCACGAGCGCGAAGGCATCATCCACCTCCCGCCACGGTGCGCCCAGCGAGGGATCGGTATCGATCCAGACCGCGGTGCTCGCTTCCGCGAAAGCGCCGCAGAACCAAAGCCACCCGAAGAGCGCCGCGAGAATCGTTCTCACGTCTCCGCACTCGCTCCGGTCCCGGCCCGCGCCGCTTCCTCGCGCGCCATCGCACGATCCGAAGCGAGCGCCTTTTCAAGGTTGGCAATGTGCAGACGCGCCATGGAGGTATACCCCTCTTCGTTGCCCTCCCACTTCGCCATCTCCCGCATGGAAGCTTCATCATGCTCGCGCAGCAAGGCCACCGCCCGGCAGGCCCGCGTCTTCTCCACCCCGAGCGCGAGGAGAGCATCGCCGCCCAAATCGAGCGCGCTCCCGAGCGTCTCCCGATAAACTTCATCCACGCCTTTCCGGAGGATCCGATAGGCATGCTGCCGACTATCCGCCCGCACCAAGAGACGCAGGTGCGGGAAATTCTCCTGCACCAAATCGATCAAGCGCATCGTCTGCTCTTCGTCGTCGATCGCGATGATGAACATGCGCGCCCGCTCCGCCCCGGCCGTGCGCAGGAGATCGAGCCGGGTGGCGTCGCCGTAGAATGATTTTAGACCGAAACGCCGCAGGGTCTCGACTTGATCAGGATCGGAATCGAGCACGGTCGTGCCGAAGCCATTGGCGCGGAGGAGACGCGCGACGATGTGTCCAAAGCGGCCGACGCCGGCCAGGATGACCGGGTTATCGTGCTCATCGATTTCGTCCGGCTCGCGCTCGGGAATGCGGCTGAGGTAACGCGGCTGGACCACGCGCTCGTTGAAAGTGAACAGGAGCGGCGCGGCGGCCATCGAGACGGCCACGGTCACGATGAGCAGGTTGGCGATCTCGGGTGTGAGAACCGCGTTCTGGATCGCGAAGGAACAAAGGACAAAGGCGAACTCGCCGCCTTGGGCGAGGGCGAAGGCCAGGAGGTAACGCTGGCTTGGCTCAAGTTTGAAAACGCGAGAAAGCGCCAGCAGCACGCCGAATTTCACGGCCAGCAAGCCCAGCACCAGCAACGCGATCGTGCCCGGCTCGCGCGCGATCAACGCGAAGTCGATCGAGGCGCCGACCGAGATAAAAAAGAGCCCGAGGAGCAGACCTTTGAACGGCTCAATATCCGTCTCGAGTTGGTGCCGATACTCGCTCTCGGCCAGGAGGACACCTGCCAGGAAAGTGCCCAACGCTGGCGACAGTCCCACCTTTTGCATCAGCAGCGCGATCCCCACCACAAGCAAGAGCGCGGTTGCAGTAAACATCTCCCGCAAGTGCGTGGCCGCGATGTAACGAAAGAGCGGTCGAAGCAAAAAACGCCCGGCCACGACCACCGCCGCCACTGCCGCGAGGACGACAAGCGCACTTTGCCAGGCCGGCAGCGCGCTTAAGCCGGTGCGATGCGCCGCATCCGTGGCCGCCGCATTGCCCGGCAGAGTCGCGAGCAGCGGCAGCAACGCCAGGATCGGGATCACCGCCATGTCCTGGAAGAGAAGGACGGAGAAGGCAGATTGCCCGCCCGCCGTGCGCATCTGGCTTTTCTCGTTCAACAATTGAAGAACGATCGCGGTGGAGGAGAGCGAGAGAATCAAACCCACCGCGAGCCCGATTTCCCAGCGAAAGCCGAGCAGCACCGCTGCAAGCATGATCAGTGCGGTGGTGGCGACGACTTGCGCGCCACCGAGACCGAGAATGGGCGCGCGCATTCGCCAAAGGAGCGCGGGGCGAAGTTCCATCCCGATCAGGAACAACATCATGACCACGCCGAACTCGGCGAAATGCATCACATCGCCGCTCTCGTTTCCCACCAGAGAAAGGAAGAAGGGCCCGATAACGATGCCGGCCAGGAGGTAACCGAGGACCGAGCCCAAACCGAGCCGCTTCGCCAGCGGGACGGTGACAACCGCCGCGACCAAATAGATAAAGGCGTAGGAGAAACTCATCGAAACAGAGCGCGACCGGGGAAACGAGAAAGCAGGGCGCGCACAGCCGGACTATGGCGTAACCAGACAAGGAAGAGCAACGAAGTACCAGGGAGGGGACTCGAACCCCTAATCCTTGCGGAACCAGATCCTAAGTCTGGCGCGTCTGCCAATTTCGCCACCCTGGCGGCTGCGGTCGGTTGCGCGTGGAACCTATCGTCCGCGAGCGGCCTGCGCCACCCGAGAAATACTGGCGCTACGGGATGGCATCCCGCCTCCGTCTGCAGCTTTCGACTTGTCAGTCGCACTCGCGCAGGCGGCGGGCGCGCGATGTTGCGAGAGATCGAGATCGGGGCTGGACGCTTAAACGGGGCGAGGCCCTCATCGCCTTCGCTCGTTTATCTCACGAACGCGAACGAGGGCGCGTCCGAGAGTAGAAAAAATAGACGACGGATGCGAGATAGCCTCCCAGCGCCGCCGCGATATAGAGCACTGACATTGCGTCCCCCGCCCACGGCGGGTTGGATCCGAGCCAGGGAAGGTCGAGCTCCCCACGCTGCGCTTTCGTGCGCATATACGCCATCAGATGCTCTGCGTTGTTGCGGCTCAAAAAGATGCCGAACAGCAGCAGCGCGGATACAATCGTGAATAACGCAACCGCGATGCCGGCGAGGAAGGCTGAAATCTTGTCGGCGACCATGTAACTCATCGCGAGAAAGCCCGACAACAGGCTGATGTAGCCGAAAAAAAGTTGATTCGTCAGACCGATGAATCCTTGAGCCGCCTCGATCAGTTCTGCTCCGCTCATTTTAGTGCCATCTTTTGCGGCTCGTGAAGTTGATGCCTGTTGGTCGCTTTTCCTTAGCCACCTTGGCGTCGAATTTCGCCGCAAAGGCGAAAGTAGAACCGAACGATCACCAGCGCGACTGCAATCGCGCCAAGCTGAGATGTGTTCGCCACTGGCTGTCCGCGCTACCACTCCCCACGGCGCCAAGCGAAAGCTCCGCTGAAATCGAAGTGGGTTATCAGAGGCTGAAGGCTTCGACGAGGGCGACGCCGGTGGTGTTCCCTTTGCCGCGGACGACGGCGGTGTAGTTGCCCTGGATGACGTTGAGGATGAGCGCAGCTTCGCGGTCGTCGGTGGGGGCGAGGTTGAGGGTTTGCAACTCGGCGGCGGCGGGGCCTTCGCGCCAGTCATCGTTTGTGGCCAGGACGGTGCCGTTGGCATCGAAGACCAACATTTCCGGATCGAGCAGGGGCTCGTTTACGCCGCGGCCGCTGAGGGAGGGGCCGATCCCGCGGAAGGTCGCGCGGATGCTGCCGGCGCCGTTCACGCCCTGCCCGCGACCGATGATGACGCCGCCGATCATGACGTCGTTATCCCTCCCGACGAAGCCGCGGCTGCTGAGATTGGCGAAGCGAACAGGGGCGGTCGGATTCAAATCGTAGAGCTCGACCAGGCCGACGCCGGGCGTGTCGTTTTTACTGCGCAAGATCGCAGTGTAGGCGCCGGGCGCGAGTGTCTGGACGAGGGCGGACTCGCGCGGATCCTGCGGCGGAATGCCGGTGGCCTGCACGGCAGCGGCGTCGCCGGATTGCCAGTCATCGTTCACGAAACTGGGGCCGCCGTTCTGCGGGACAAGTTCGAGGGTGGGATCGGCGAGTGCGCCGGGAACGCCACGGGCGGTGAGGGAAGGACCGAGGGCGCGAGCGAGGATTTGCTTCGGCTCGCTGCCGGTGACGATGAAGCCGCCGATAAGGACACGCTCGCCGCCTTCCACGCGGGTGCGGGTGGAGATGTTGAGCTGGCGGGCGGTGCGAACGACGGACGCAGGATCGTTCGGCTCGGTGCGGTTTTGGAATTCGGAAGAGTTGTCTTCACCATCGCCATCGGCGTCGCCGGCGAGTCCGCCAGTTTGGGGATTATTAGTCTGGCCTAACGAGAGGCGGCCAGCCTGCCAGCTGGTGAAATCGAATTGCGGCGCAATCCCGACGCGCGCGATGAAGGGATCGGGATCGCCCGTGCGGGTATCGACCCAGACTGGGACGGCGGGGACGTTCGGATTATTGGCGCCGGCGATCCCGAGGTAGTCGCCGAGCATGAAGCCTTGGGACGTGCGAGGAGCGAGCTCGGCATCGGTGGAGGTGGAGGAAAGGCGAAGGTTCGGTTGCCAGGTGGCGCCGCCATCGAAGGACTGGGCCAGATAGACGTCGACCAGAGTGGTGGACCCGGGGTTATCGCGGTGATCGTAGAAGCTGGCGGTGAGGGTTTGCCCATCATCGGAGGCGGCGATGGTGGGATTAAAAACGCCGGCGGTCGCAGGGTTGTCACTGATCGGGATGGGCGCCGTCCAGCTATCACCGCTGTTGCTGGATTTGGTAAACATGATCCGCGGGGCGCCGTTGAAAGTCGCCTGGTAGACGACGTAGAGGTTGCCGGTGACGCGATCCGTCGTGGCCGCGGGCAGGAAGACGCCGCTGCGAATGGCGGGCTCGGTGTGGATGTTGACGTTGGTGACGAATTTGGGCGCGCCGAAGTTGTTGCCGCCATTGGTCGAGATGGCGACCTGGATGAAGTCGTCCGCAAAGCCGGTGGTGCCGTTAAAGTTCCAATAAACGACCGCGAGCCGGCCATTGGCGAGATAGACAGGCAAGGCTCCCTGGCTGTCGCTGTTGGCTGCATTAATGAAACCGATCGGGCTCCAGTTGCGTCCACCATTGTCGCTGAACGAATGCCGGAGGGCGGTGCCATTCGGGCCACCGTTGAAGAGGGCAAAGGCGACGAAGATGCGACCGAAGGCGGGCGTGCCGGGGAAGGTGTTGATGGCCATCCAATTTTTATCGGGGAACTCGAGCGTGCTGGCGGATTGATAGACCACGACGGGGGGCTCGAAGCTGGCTCCGCTGTCGGTCGATCGGCTAACCAAAACGGCACCGGTGCGGAACTGCGCGTCGGTGGCACCGAGGGTGTTAAGGAAAAGGTCGCCATTCGCTGCGACGGCTGCGACCGGATCGGTCGCGCGAAAATAGGGACCGCCGCTGGCGCCGGTCAGGTTGGGGATGAGCGCGCGGCTCCAGCTCAGCCCGCCATCGCGGCTGACGGAGTAGCCGCAATCGACCGCGCCGCCCCCGCTGGCGAAGCGACCTTCCTGGAAAGTAGCGAGCAGAATGTCGGGGTCAGTGAGGCTGCGCGCGATGTGCGGCTCGGCTTGCGCGCGCATGTTTTCGGGAAGCGGCGCGGGATCGTCGCCCAGCCGAATATTGGAAGCGACTCGCGGATCAAGAGCGACGAGAGGGGCTTCGAGCGTCGCTGCTTTGGCGCGGAGAGATTTGGTGCGGGCAGCCCATGCTTCCGGGGTTTCCACCAAATCGCCCTCTTGATCGAGCCGCAGCAGAGCGCCGGAGGAAAGGTGATCCAGCGGCACATCGCGCAAGGCTTCCGGCAGGCGGCTGCGATCGAACGTCTGCGGTGAGAAAGGTCGCACGGGTTGATCAGCGACCGCAGGGTGAATCAGGAGTGCGCCAATCATCAGCGCCCAGCAAAGAGGAATGCGACGGAGGGTTTTCACAATAAGCCTGTTCCAAGGTAAGCGGATCTGCCGGAAGTGCACTTGTTAGGCCAGCAGTCACCTTGGCGGCGTCAACCAGCCCTGCGCATACCCGTTGACCAGAGGGCGGGCCGACGTTAATCCCAACCACGGTGGATATACTCGATGCACTCCAGACGCGCCTGCTCTGCGGCGATGGCGCCATGGGAACCTTGCTGATGGAGCGGGGGGCGCCGCTGGAGAGTTGCTTCGAGGAGTTGTGCCTGACTGAGCCGACGCATGTGCGCGAGGTGCACGAGCAATATGTCGCAGCGGGCGCGCGAATTATTGAGTCGAATACTTTCGGGGCCAATGCGGTGCGGCTGGAGCGTTTCGGCCTGGGCGATCGAGTGGCGGAGATCAATCGCGCGGCCGCCGGCCTGGCGCGCGCGGCGGCAGCGGGCAAGGACGTGGCGGTGGCTGGCAGCGTGGGACCGCTCGGCATCAGTGGAGAAGAAGCGGCGGCGCGCGGGATTGATCGGCGAGGATGTTTCCGGGAGCAGATCGAGGCGCTTTTAGACGGCGGGGCGCAGGCGATTTTCTTCGAGACGTTTATGGATTTCGAGGAGATGGCGCTGGCGTTGGCGGCAAAAATGGAGGTGGACGCCTCAGTGCCGGCGAACTGCTCTTTTGCCTGCGCGGCAGAGGGTCGGCTCGCCACCGGCATGCCGGTGGTGGAAGCCTTCGCGAAGCTGCGTGCAAGCGGCGCGCAGATCGTGGGGGTTAATTGCATGAACGGGCCGCACGGGATGGTGCAGCTGCTGGAGCGCGTCCCGGCAGATTACCTCCTCGCGGCTTACGCAAACGCGGGCTATCCGAAGTATCACGAGGGGCGTTTTATCTATCACACGGCGCCGGATTACTTCGCGCAATCTGCGCGCGAGATGGTGGCGCAAGGTGCGCGCTTGATCGGCGGCTGTTGCGGGACAAATCCTGAGCATATCCGCGCGATTGCGACGGCACTGGCCGATCTGGAACCGGTGCGGAGCAAGACGGTGCGGGTGATGGTGGAGCCGCTCCCAGCGCGGACACGAACACATGAGTCCGCGGGCGAAGAGAGCCTGGTGGAGCGGGCGAAACGGGGCGAGCGAGTGATCATCTGCGAGCTGGATCCGCCGAAGACGCTCCTGTTGGAGAAGTTTTTTACCGGCGCGCAAGCTTTGGTGGAAGCCGGGGTGGATGCGATCACGCTGGCCGATAATTCACTCGCCATCCTGCGGGTGAGCAATCTGGCCATGGGCGCAATGTTGAAAGAGCGCTTCGGGATTACGCCGTTGCTGCACTTGAGTTGCCGCGACCGCAATGTGCTCGGTTTGCAGAGCGAGCTGCTAGGAATGGCGGCGTTGGGAATGCGACATGTGCTGCCTTTGACGGGCGATCCCGCGCGCGTGGGCGATCACCCCGGGGCGGCCTCGGTTTACGATGTAAATTCGGTGGAGCTGATCTCGATCATTAAGCGCTTGAACGAGGGCTTTAGTCAGGCTGGAAAGTCGATCAAGACTGCGACGGATTTTGTCATCGGCTGCACTTACAACCCGAATGCGCGTAATCTCGAAGCGCAGGTGCAACGGCTCGAGCGGAAGGTGGCGGCGGGAGCGCAATATGTCATGACACAGCCGGTCTTCGACCCGCGACTGATCGAGCAGACCAAAGAGCTGACCGCGCACCTCGATGTGCCGATGTTTATCGGGATCTGGCCGCTCCTGAGCGGGCGGCAAGCGGAGTTTCTGCACAACGAAGTGCCTGGGATCGTAGTGCCCGACGCGGTGCGAGCAGCCATGGCTGGCGCGGAGGGGCCCGAAGGACGCGCGCGGGGCGTCGAGCTGGCGAAGGAAATCGCGGCGGTGGCTTTGGAACACTACAACGGGCTTTACCTGATCACCCCGTTCCTCAATTACGAGACGACGGTGGAGCTGGCAGCGTTTGCGCGCAGCCGGTGAAGTGACGAAGGTTTGCCGATGGTCGCAGTACGCCGCGCGCTCCTCGTGCAGGTCTCAGGCCTGTTGATCGTGGGAGTTCTGCTCTTCGGGCTTTCGCGCGTTTTCCCTTTGGCGGACATCCTGGCACGGGTGCAGGAACAGGTCATGCATTGGGGCGCCTGGAGCGCGATCTGTTACCCGCTGCTCTATGCCTGCTGCAACGTCCTCTTGTTGCCGGGGGGTTTTTTGAGCATCGGCGGCGGCTTTTTCTTTGGCCTCTGGTGGGGTTTCCTCATCATCCTGGTGGGCAACGTGGGAGGCGCGGCGATTTCATTTTACATCAGTCGATGGATCGGAAATCGGTGGCTGCGGCACCGACTGATGCAGAATGCGACCTTGGAAGCGCTGGAGCCCGCAGTGAAGCGCGAAGGATGGAAGATCATCTTGCTGAGTCAGTTACACCCGTTGTTTCCTACGAGTTTACTGAATTATCTCTATGGATTGACGACCATTCGTTTCCGGACATGCATGTTGTGGGTGGCCGTGGGACAAGCTCCCGGGCTCTTCCTCTACGCCTACCTAGGGACGCTAGGGCAACTGGGCCTCAACTTGGTCAGGGGAAAAAGTCACCCGCGCGGGATCGAATACCTCGTCTGGGGAGGCGGACTGCTGACTTCTGTGATTATTCTTGTGCTCTTGGGTCGAATTGCGCTCCGGCTACTCAAAGAGGCGGAGGATGCCGCCCGCGAGGATGGAACTGTCTCGATCGCGCCTGCCGATGCTGCTTCCGCAGCCTCCAAACTCTGACGCCGTATGGAGATCTCCACCCTGCTTAACGCTGCGCGCGCCGTGCGAGAGAACGCTCACGCCCCTTACTCAAACTTCAAAGTTGGGGCGGCTCTTTGCTCACAGAACCGGGTTTTCGCGGGGTGCAACGTCGAAAATCTCTCCTTCGGCTTAACGATGTGTGCGGAACGCGTTGCGCTCGGCCTTGCCATTGCTTCCGGCGTGACAGACGTTTGAGACGTTGGCCTTGATCTCAGACTCGAAACTACCCGTCGCACCCTGCGGCGCGTGTCGACAGGTCCTGGCAGAGTTCTCGCCTGATTTACGCATCGTGAGCGAAACAATGACCGGGGAACGTGAGGAATGGCTCCTCAATCACCTTTTGCCGCATCCCTCGCAGGGGATTCTCGGATAAAGTTCCACGTAGAACAATGGAGTCCAAACCTCAAGCATCCTATGACGTCATCGTGGTCGGCAGCGGCCACGCAGGCATTGAGGCCGCCCTCGCTGCCGTCCGGGTGGGATGCTCAACCCTCCTTCTAACCCAGAACCTCGACACCGTCGGTCAAATGTCCTGCAATCCTGCCATCGGTGGCTTGGCAAAAGGGCACATTGTCCGCGAGATCGACGCGCTCGGTGGTTTTATGGGGCAAAACACCGACGCCACCGGAATCCAGTTTCGGCTTCTCAACCGGACCAAAGGAGCCAGCGTGCGAGCGCCCAGGGCGCAATGTGACAAGAAGGCGTATCAATTTCGGGCAAAAGCCCATTTGGAATCGGTGCCTGGCCTTGATCTCAAACAGGCCGGCGTAAAAACCATCCTGTCCGATCACGGCCGCGTTACGGGCGTCTCGACCGATTTCGGACAGGAGATTCGGGCGAATGCCGTTGTGATCACGGCTGGGACCTTTCTCCGCGCCTTACTTCACGTAGGGGAAAACAAGAAAGCGGGAGGCCGGATGGCCGACGCGTCCTCCGACTTAAGCGGAAGCCTCCACGAAATGGGCTTCGAGGTGGGGCGGTTCAAGACCGGCACCCCTTGCCGGATCAATCGATCATCAATCGATTTTGACCGCTGCGAAATACAACTCGGAGACGACCCCGCGCCGCGCTTTAGTTTTATCAAACCGGAGACCCGGCAGCCGCACGAGCTTTTTACCCTCAACAGCGCCGAGTTCCACGTGGAACAAGTCCCGTGCTGGATTACCCACACGAATGAGCAAACGCATGAGATTATTCGCCGCAACCTCCACCGATCCGCCCTTTATGCTGGGCAAATAGAAGGAACAGGTCCCCGTTATTGCCCCTCGATCGAGGATAAGGTCGTCAAATTCGCTCAGCGCTCGTCACACCAGCTTTTCCTGGAGCCTGAAGGCCTTCACACGAACGAATTCTATGTGAATGGAATTTCGACCAGCCTCCCGTATGATGTGCAGCTCGAGTTCCTCCGCACGGTCCCCGGGCTGGAGCGAGCGGAGATTATGCGACCGGGATACGCGGTGGAGTATGATTACTTCCCACCCACGCAGCTCCGGCACACCTTGGAATCAAAGCTGCTCGACGGTCTGTTCTTCGCTGGCCAGGTAAATGGCACCTCCGGATATGAAGAAGCGGCGGCTCAAGGTCTGGCGGCCGGAGCTAATGCGGCCCTTAAAGCGCAAGGGCGACCGCCCATCACCTTTCCGCGGGAGACCTCATACATCGGCGTCATGATCGATGACCTGGTAACTAAGGGAACCGACGAGCCTTACCGGATGTTTACGAGCCGATCTGAGGACCGACTTTCGTTGCGACAAGAAACCGCCGATCAACGGCTGACACCTTTGGGGTTTGCCGCGGGCCTTGTTCCGCAAGGGCGTTGGGAGGCGTTCACTGAAAAGATGCGACTGCTTGATCTCGTCCGTTCAAGCGCCGCGTCCGGTGGCAAGGGGGAGCAGAAGTGGTCCAACTTGATGAAACGGCCGTCATTCACGCTCGACGATCTCCCTCCAGACCTGCGCCGGATCGCGCCGGATGATTATTGGACCTTGATCGAGACCGACATGAAATTTGAAGGGTATGTGACCCGACAATCGGCACAGAATCGTCATCGGTCTACCCGGGACCTCCAGCCGATTCCGAAAAGCCTCGACTTGGACGCCGTCCCCGGCTTGCGGCCCGAGACGCGGCAGAAACTGAGCCAGTATCGGCCAGCGACCTTGGGCGATGCGCAATCTTTAAGCGGGATCACGCCTGCTGACGTCGCGATATTGTCGGTCTGGCTGCGTAAACATTCCTCGCCGCCCGCGTCCGAAACAAAAGCAGGGTCCGTAACAAGATGAACGGCATGACACTCCTTACCGTCGGCGTGACGGCATATCTGCTCGGTTCAATTCCTTTTGGCTACCTTGCGGGCCGGATTGCGGGGATTGATGTCCGGAAGCATGGCAGCGGGAACATTGGCGCTACTAATGTGCTGCGGGTGCT
The DNA here is from genome assembly GCA_963730385.1 of uncultured Verrucomicrobiae bacterium. Lineage (GTDB taxonomy): Bacteria > Verrucomicrobiota > Verrucomicrobiia > Chthoniobacterales > UBA10450 > JACCTI01. The sequence continues at coordinate 631,983 of CAVSRQ010000010.1, read as the reverse complement.
GGGAAAGCCGGCGGGATTCGGCGTCTTTTTCGCCGATGCGCTCAAGGGTTTCATCGCCGTTCGCCTGGCGCTTTGGCTGGCCACCGCGGCGCCGGATACCCGTCCATACGCCGATCTCTACGCAATCTTCGCGGCCGCGGTCTCTGTCGCAGGGCACTCGTTCCCCGTTTGGCTCAAATTCAAAGGCGGAAAAGGGGTGGCAACATCGGCGGGGGCGCTTTTTGGAGTGGTGCCGATAGCGACCGCAGCCATCTTCGTGGTTTGGCTTTTAACATTTTACATAACCCGTTACGTTTCTTTAGCTTCTATGATTGCGGCGTTAACTCTTCCAGTCGTGGTGGCTCTTCTCGGTCGCCCTAAATCCCTGCTTTATTTCTCCATTCTAATGACCGCCCTTGTCGTCTGGCGGCATCGAGGCAATATCGCCCGCTTGCGAAACGGGACTGAACCTCGCTTTAGCCGATCATGAACTTTCGTCGCACAGCGATCCTTGGGGCTGGGAGCTGGGGGACGGCACTCGCTCTTATCTGGGCCCGGCGCGGGAACGAGATCATTCTCTGGGGGCATGACGCTGCCCGCGCCGAACGTTTTGCCAGCACGCGCAGGAATGCTGATTACCTGCCGGATATTGAGATGCCGGCGTCGGTGACGATTACGAGCGACCTTTCCGCTTGTGCTGCGGCTGACCTGATTGTTTTCGTAACTCCCTCCACTGCCATCCGCTCCATCGCAGAAAATCTTCGCCCGCACCTCGCGAAGGGCGCCGTCCTTCTAAGCTGCACGAAGGGGATAGAGCACGGCACCGGCCTGCGGATGAGCGAAATTCTGCAAGCCACTTGTCCCGGACACCCGGTCGCGGTCCTTTCCGGACCGAACCTGGCAGTGGAGGTCGCGCGGGATCTTCCTAGCGCCACCGTCCTCGGCTGTGAAGAAGCCGCGCGGGCGGAGGATCTCCAGCGTTATCTCGGCAGCCCTCGCTTCCGGATTTATTCCAGTGACGAAACCATCGGGATCGAATTGGGCGGTGCGCTGAAGAACGTTTTCGCGATCGCGGCGGGGATGAGCGATGGCTTTGGCTTGGGGGATAACTCGAAAGCAGCTCTCGTCACCCGCGCTCTGGCTGAGTTGCTCCGCCTGGGCACGTCGATGGGCGGCGACGCGCGGACCTTCTATGGTCTCAGCGGGGCAGGGGATTTGATTGCGACTTGTTTCAGCGCTCACAGCCGAAACCGACGGGTCGGCGAGGAACTCGGTCGTGGCCGCACCCTTGATGAAGTGGTGAGCTCGATGCAGATGGTGGCGGAAGGAATTCCGACGACCAAGAGCGCTTACGAATGCGCCCGGCGTCTCGGCGTTGAGACTCCGCTTATCGATCAAGTCTATGCGATCCTTTACCAGGGGAAGCACCCGAAACAGGCGCTGGGCGAATTGCTTGAACGCGATCTGAAATCCGAGCGGCACTAGGCGGGCGACGCGCGCAGTCTTCAGGCGCAGAATCGCCCGATCACCTCGGGGTAGAGCGCACGTTCCGCGAGCTGGATGCGAGCGTGCAACGTTTCCGCTGAGTCGTTAGGCAAAATGGGCACTGAGCGCTGCGCCAGGATCTCGCCGCTATCCACTCCGGCATCCACATAATGCACCGTGCAGCCTGTGACGCTCTCGCCCGCAGCCAAAGCCTGCTCCCATGCCGCCAGACCAGGGAACTTGGGAAGCAAGGAAGGATGAATATTCAGAATACGATGCGGAAAAGCATCCAGCATCGGGCCTTTCAGCACCCGCATGAATCCAGCCAGAATGACCAACTCCACGTTAGCTTCCTGTAACATCCTCACCAGCGTCTCCTCCGCTTCCGGCTCCAGCTTGGTGCGGAATTTCCCGGGCGGGAGAAAGGCATTCGGCACGCCGAATTCCTGTGCAATCTCAAGGATCCCAGCGTCGAAGACATCCGCGATTACCACCCGCGCCTCCGCCGCCAGTTCGCCCGACCGAATCTTCTCCAGAATGGCGCGAGCGTTACTGCCTTTGCCCGAACCGAGAATGCCCAGCGCCAGCGCAGCCATCCTTATTCCGCCTGTGCCCGTTCCAGCAAGGATGTCGTGGAGTATCCCTCTTCGAAGCGAATAATCCGAATCTCTGCGCCCATGCTTTCCAGCACCTCGCGCTCGGGCGCATACAAAGTCGCCGCGGTGTAGTCGCCGCCCTTGGCGTAGATCGCCGGCCGCACTTCCGCGAGAAACTCGGTCGCGCGCACGCTGGGAAAGATCGCGACATAATCCACGCAAGAAAGCGCTGCCAGCACCTCCGCCCGATCTTGCGCGCGATTCAACGGCCGGGAACTGCCCTTCAGCATACGCACGGCCTCATCGCCATTTATCCCAACGGCCAACGCGTCTCCCAAGTTCCGGGCCGCCTGCAAATACCGGACGTGCCCGACATGCAGCAGATCAAAACAGCCGTTCGTCACCACCAACTTTTCCCCTCGCGCACGAAGCTGCGCCGAGATTTCTGCCAAACCCGACACGCTCGCGATTTTTGCCATCATGACGCCATGGTTCCTGTCAGAAACTGCAGCGCGCCTGGCATGATCTCAAACGTGGCTGGCTCGTTCCCGATTAACTCCCCGTCCACGTTAAACCACATCCCGGGTTCCGATTTCACCGTCACCCGCGCCGCTCGCCGGAAGATGACGCCCTCGCTCGTCAGGTGCTTGCCTACCGCCATTTGCGCGGCCACGAGTGCCAGGTCGCCCGCGGGATTTTTCGGCACCAAAATAATATCGAGCAGTCCATCATCGATCGCCGCCTCGGGAGCGATCAACGTTCCACCAGCGACGAAACGACCGTTCGCGATCACCGCATTATAAAGGTCCAGCGCCAATGTCTCCGAATCGTCGAGGATGATCTCCGTGCAATAGGCGCGCATCTCCGGCAGCGCCTCCGCCGCCGACCGCAGGTAGGCCAGCGGCCCCCAGCTTTTCTTGATCTCGGGCGTGAGCTTTTCATTCACCATCCCGCTGAAACCACCGGCGGAAACGTTCACAAAATAATGCGTCTCGCCCATCGTCACGCGCACCAGATCCACCGGCCGCGGCTCGGCGTTGCGCAAGTGGTCCACCCGTTCTTCGAGGGTGTCCGGCAGGCTCAGCATCCTCGCGAAGTCATTGCCGGTCCCGAGCGGGATTAGGCCAAATTGGACCCGGTCCGCGTAGGCTGCCGCGCCATTTAAGACTTCGTTTAACGTGCCGTCGCCTCCGGCCGCTACGATCAAATCGCTCCCAGCCGCGATTGCCTCCTGGGCCAGCCGCCCTGCATCTCCGCGTTCTTCGGTGAAGACCACCTTGGCCCCAGGAAACACCTCCAGCTTCGCGCGGATCTCGTCGCGATCGCCCACACTGCCGGCGCCTGGATTGCAGATAATGCTGGTCGTTCGACTCATGAAGCGTCTCTTCGCAAACCGGATTCTCGCAGTCCATCCCTAATCGGCAATGAGAATGCGGAGTAGCAAATGAAGCGTGACCCGAGCGCGTGCTCGCTGGAATTCCATCTGGCACGGCCGCCTGAAACGGCTAAGTTGCCGCCGCCCATGGCTTACGAATTAACGCCAGATCCCACTGCGCCCGACCCTGTCGAATCTGGTTCCAGCGAAGAAAAAGATTTCCAGGTATCGAGCGAACCGGTGGTGCCGGAGGGTTCCCGCCACGCGCAAGAACGGCAGACCCACGAAGGTTCCAAGTCAGGAAATCTTTGGTTACTGGTGCGGGATCCGCGCAGCCTTTTCGCTTACTGGGATATTGATTGGCCCTCTGCCTTTGGGGAAGAAAACCCGAAAGCGCGCGAAGTGCGGCTGCGCATTCTCGACGCAGACGGACGGGAAACAACCTCGCTCGCAGTGGAGCCGCGAGCCGGGAATTGCCAGGTGGAAGTGGACGATGCAGCGATCGAATACCACGGCGAACTGGGCTTTCTAGATGGAGCGGGAGAATGGCAACTGGTGAGCCGTTCCCGGCCTTTGCTGCCCCCGGAACAGGCCGGCGCGAGCAAGGGCGAAGGAAATTTCGCGACCATTCCGCTGCACCTTAGCTTCCAACGGATGATCGACGCCACCCAGTCGGCTTCCAAGACCCCTCGCGCTCTCACGGAAACCATCGCCGACCTGCGCGAGCGGGCTGCTGCCGATGTGCTCGGTCAGGATTTAAATGCGCAAGAACGCGAGATCGTTCATGCTTTGGAAGAGGCGGCGGCGAGCGAGCCGCCCCGTGCCGAAGCGAGCTCGGCCACGCCAGATCTCTGGGCGCAACACAGCCTCGAGACGATTCTTGGCTTCGGGAATTCCAGCCTGGGCGCTGGGTTTGGCGGCAGCAGCCGCGGTTAATTCTGCCGCGTTTCCGCACCTGGCGTCCCCTGCAGATCAGCAGCGGGAGAGACGATTCTGCCTTCCGCGGATAAATCTGTTGCCAGCTCGCGCGATCTCCCGTTAAACAGGCAACACATGAACGGCGGAGAGAAAAAGAAGATGGTGTGGGGCTCGCGGGTCGGCGTCATCCTGGCCGTCGCGGGTTCAGCAGTGGGGCTCGGCAATTTCCTCCGGTTCCCCGGCCAGGCGGCCGCGCACGGGGGCGGCGCCTTCATGATCCCCTACATCTGTGCGTTGCTCCTGCTCGCCTTGCCCATCGGCTGGGCGGAATGGGCCATGGCGCGACACGGCGGACGGAAAGGTTTCCATAGCGGACCGGCGATCCTGGGCGTGACCGGGCGCGGACGGATCGCGCGTTACTTCGGTATTCTCTCCATCCTGGTGCCGATGGTGGTCTACATGTATTACGTCTACATCGAGGCGTGGTGCCTTCGTTACGCGTGGGAATATCTGGTCGGCGGAATCCAGCTCACCGGCCCGATCACCGATCAAACGCGGGATGCGGCCGTTTTCTTCGAACAAGCCACAGGGACGGATAAAGATGGCGTGCTCAACATGAGCGCGGCTTTCTGGCTCTTCGTCGTCTCGATCAATATTCTTTTGGTTTACCGCGGTTTGAAGGGTGGAATCGAAAAGTTTTGCCAGTTCGCTCTTCCGGCGATGGCTTTCCTGGCGGTCATTGTTCTGGTCCGCGTGCTGACCTTGGGCACTCCCAATCCAGCCTTCCCCGATCAGAATGTTCTCAACGGCCTCGGCTACATGTGGAACCCGGATTTCTCGAAACTCGGCGAGTTTAAAACATGGCTGGCGGCGGCCGGCCAGGTCTTCTTCAGCTTATCAGTCGGGTTCGGTGTGATCCTGAACTACGCTTCTTATATGAAGAAGAAAGACGATATCGCTCTTTCCGGTTTCACGGCCAGTTCAACGAATGAGTTGTTCGAGGTCGGCTTCGGCGGCTTGATCACCATCACCGCGGCCTTTGTTTTCCTGGGTGTGAGTGGGGTAGGCGGCGGCTTCGGGCTCGGATTCAAAACGCTTCCAGTCGTCTTCGCACAAATGGGAGCCGCCGGGCGTTGGATCGGGTTTGCCTGGTTTTTCCTGCTCTTCCTCGCCGCCATCACCAGCTCCATCTCGATGTTGCAACCGGTGAAGACTTTCTTCGAAGAAGCGCTGGCCATCACCTCGGGCCAAGCCATCGCCGCGGTCTCGTTCGTCTGCGGTCTCGGCTCATTTTGGGTGATGTGGTTCAGCAAAGACATGGTCGCGCTCAACACGATGGATTTTTGGGTCGGCACCTTTTGCATCTTCCTCCTCGCGACCGTGCAGATCATTTGTTTCGGTTGGGTTTGGGGCACTAAAAACGGAGCGCAGGAGTTGGATCAAGGCGCGCTCATGCGGATCCCGCGGTTCTTCTTTTTCATCATGAAGTATGTCGCGCCGACCTATCTTCTGGTGGTTTTGATCGGCTTCGTCCTTTCCGATGGCCGCTCCGAGTTCGCGGCGCTTAGAGGAAACCAGATCGCGCTTTACACGATGGTTCTGGTCGGCGTGGTGATTGCACTTCTGGTCGCCATGGTCGCGATCGGCGAACGCCGCTGGCGAGCTGCAGGAATGGATTTGGATGGGAAACAACCATGAAAGGACGCGCTTAATCGATGACTACTTCCGGTTGGATTTTCCTGCTCGTTTCGCTCGCACTGGTGTGGGGCACGACCATTTGGGCTTATGTCCGGCTCCTGAGCGCACCTCCGCAAGAGGAGTCTCGCGAGGGCGAGGATTAGGCCCGCTTCTCTGCGACTGCTGCCCACGCGAATGAAGCGTTTCCGCGCCCATGCGTCGGTGTTATCATCGCGCGTGTTTAAACGGAATCTGTCTCTCATTCTTGCGGTCAGTCTCGCGCTCGTCCTGGCGGGGTCGGCCCTCGCCGCACCGCGCGGCACGACTGGCGCACGAGCCCAGGCGGTTCGCCCGGAGATCGAGGCGCGTGGCCTGCAGTTCCAGGTGCTGCCTTTGGAACGCTCGCGCCAGAATCATCTCCTCCTACGCGCATTCATTAACGGCAAGCCGGCCCTTATGGGCGTTGATACCGGCGCGCCGGTCAGCGGCATTTCCCTCGCGCGCTTGCGGCATTTCGGACTCACGCCCGTGCCGCCGAATTCCGGAATTCCCACCCAATTGCGCATCAACGGCACCTTCGCCAATGTCGCCATCGCGCGCAGCCTCCGCCTCGGTGGCTTGAACTTGATCGACGAACCGATGGTCGCTTTCGATCTGAGCAGTTCCTCGAAAGCCGCCCGGCTGATGAAGGAACAGGCCATCGATGGCATCATCGGCGCGGACATCATGTTCCCGACCGAGGCGGTGCTCGATTGCCGGGCGCAGACATTGATTTTAAAAGTGGACTCACGCGTGCGCGGGCATGCGCCCGGGCTGGACTTTTCCGGCTACCAACGCATCCCCATGCACGTCAGCCCGGGCTTTAATCTCTATGTTGATGGTCGGCTAAACGGCAGACGGGCCAAGCTCATGGTCGATACCGGCGCCTTCGCCACGCTTTTGCATCAGCCGTTCGTGCGTCGGATGAAGATCCCGTTGCGGAACAGTCCCTTTAGTTCGGCCGGTGTAAATCTGAAGGAACAAGGCCTGCAGCTCGCCACCATCTCGCGCTTTTCGGTCGGCTCCATGCATATGCGCGATCGGAAAGTCGCGGTGATGGATCTCCAGGGCCTCGTCCGAGGCGGACTGCTTGACGCTTCGCCGCCGGTCGCGGGGTTGCTCGGTTCGGAGATTCTCCGGCTGCATAACGGCATCATCGATTTCGGCTCGAAGACGCTTTATCTCAAGCGGTAGCGAGAAGCCGGTTCCGTCATCTCTTGCTTCTGATGAGTCGAATCACCCAAGCCTTTGTGCTCGGCGCTGGGCTGGGATTACGCCTGCGGCCGTTGACTGATCAACTCCCGAAGCCGCTCGTTCCGATCTACCACAAGCCGCTCATCACCTTCGCGCTCGATCATCTTCTCAGCCTCGGCATCGAGTCGTTCGTCATCAACACCCACCGCTTCGCGGAACAGTTCACCGCCACCTTCCCCGATCGCTCCTACCGCGGCGCGCCTGTGCAATTGCTGCACGAGCCAGTTCTGCTCGAGACCGGCGGCGGAATCAAAAATGCCGAGCCTGCGTTACGTCCCGAGCCTTTCGTGGTCTATAGCGGCGACATTCTCACGGATATCGACCTTGCTCCGTTGCTGGAGGCGCACTTCGCGAATGGGAACGACGTCACCCTGGCTTTGCGCGAAACGGGACTCGCCAGCGGCGTGGCATGGAAAGACGGGCGCGTCATCGATATCGGCCATCGCTTCGGCCACGCCGGGACCCACGATTTTGCCAACGTCTCGATTTGGAATCCCGAGATCTTCGCGCGCCTCCCAGCAGCTCAGAAAATTTCCTTCGTCCCCGTTCTTGGCGAATGGATCGGCGCCGGTGGGAAGATTGGCGGCGTGATTCTCAACGAGCGGCAATGGTTTAATATCGGCACGCGCGATGGCTATCTCGCAGTCCACCGCACCATCGCGACAGAAGGTTGGCGGCCGGCGTATCTGCACGATTCATCCTGGCCACAGTCGGTCTCGCCCGATGCGGTGGTGCACCCAAGCGCGCAGCTTTCTGGCTTCCACGCCATCGGCGCCGGGGCGCGCATCGGCGCTGGCGCGCGGGTGCAGGACAGCGTGATCTGGCCCGAGGCGGAGGTCGCGCCCCAAAGCGAAGTGCGGAATTGTATTGTCCGCGCGCGCCAAAGAGCGGAAGGAAGCCTGCGTGAGATCGATCTCTAACGAAACCACCGAGCTGCTCCTGCAGCAGACGCGTCAGCATTTCCCGCCCTTTGACGAGCCGGAGGTCGAGATTGCGCCGATCGAAAAAGGCGGGTCCGGCCGGCGGTTTTACCGCGTCCGCTCCTCGCCCACTCACTCGCTTATCCTGGTAAAGTACGAGCTCGATCGAGAAGAGAATCGGCACTACGTGCAGATCGCCGAGTTCCTGGCCGAGCATGCGATTCGCGCTCCGCGCGTTTATTTTCACGATCCGGGGGAGGGCCTGATCTGGATGGAAGATTTAGGTGAGACCGATCTCTGGCATTACCGCGCCGAGAGCTGGCCGGTGCGGCGCGCTTTCTACGAATCCGCGCTCGAGCAAGTCACTCGCTTGCATTGCCTGCCGATCGCAGCCGCGGCGGATTTGCGGAAAGATTTCCCACAGGAGTTCGACGCGCCGCTTTATCAATGGGAGCAAGGCTACTTCTTCGAGCACTGCCTCGGTCGTTGCTTTGGAGTCGATGAGAAAACCCGGGCCGCGCTATCGAGTTTGCCCGCGTTGCAGGAGATCGCGGAGCGTCTCGCTGCTTTGCCGCGCGTGCTGGTGCATCGCGATTTCCAATCGCAGAACATCATCATCCGTGATGGGGAAGCTCATTTGATCGATTTCCAGGGAATGCGGCCCGGCCTTTCGAAATACGATATCGCCTCGCTCCTTTACGACCCGTATGTGGAACTCGCCGACTCGGAGCGGGAAGAACTCTTCACCCTCTACCAGGCGATGCGAAACCGCGTGGGCGCGCCTCTACGGAACGATGGCGAGGAACTGATGCGGCTCTGCGCGATGCAGCGGCTCATGCAGGCTCTAGGGGCTTTCGGTTACCTGGGCTTGGTGAAAGCGAATCCCATTTTCCTCGAGCACATCCCCGCTGCCCTCGGATCGCTGCGCGCGGTGCTGACAAAGATCGATGGGCTGGAGCCGCTGCGCGAGACTTTGGCGAATCTCTCACCGCTCGACACCTAAACTCAGCGCTCCCGCGCCCGGGCCGCTCGGCGCGCGTTGCGCCGGTCCATCCGCTCTTCGTGGCGCTTCTGCATTCGCTCCAACCGGGCAGTTTGCTCCGGGGTTAAATGAGCGGCCATTTCGCGATTCGATTCGGCCATGGTCTGCTGCACGCGCTGGCCGGTCTCGACCCGAATGGCCTGCATTTGCTGGCCGAGTTTACGCAGGATGGGGTCGACTGCCGTAAGTTGAGCTGGGGTCAGCTCCAACTCTTTTTGCATCCGCGCGCGCATCCGGTCGCCCATCGAATGTTTGTGGCGCTCTTTCTGCGATTGGTGGCTGTAGCGAGCGCTGACAAAAGCCCCGGTGGCTGCGCCGGCTAAAAAGACCAGCACCAGGCCGAGAACGATCCGCCATTGCAACGCGCGCATCATCATTGGAAAAGCTCCGGTTCCATCACGCTATCCGCGATCGCATACACATTCGTGAGCGACTCGTCCTGGGCATCGTTCTCGTTCAATTGCCAATAAGCGGCACTGCTGGCGAAAGCGGTCACGATCACGGCGACGAGGGTGACCCGACGGATGAAGCCCATCAGCTGCCCCGTTTCCCGACCGTTCGCACCGCGCGCGGCGCGGCTCAACGCCACCACTCGCGTTTCGAAGCCGAACGGCATCGCCGGCTCTTCTTCCCGCGCAGGAGCGGCCGCCGCGGCCTGCAGGAGGCGGTGCAATTTTTGGTCAAGCTGGGACATGGATTTCCTTATTAGTCAGACGCGCGAGGTGCGCTTTTAATTTCTTTCGAGCTCGGAAAGCACGCACTTTTACGAGCGCTTTGCTCCAGCCGGTTTCGCGGCCGATTTCTTCCACTGATTTCTGTTGGAGATGGAGCAGATCAATCACGAGCCGCTCTGCGGGTTTTAAACTCTCAAGCAAGTGCGAGACCAGATCGCGCGCCGCGAATTGTTCATCGGCTCCCATTTCCTCACTTGAGCTGGCCAGGTTATCGATCACCGCTTCCTGCTCCTCGCTCAAGTCGGCTCGGCGCAATTCCGGGCGCACCTTCTCCGCCGCGATCGCGTTCAGGCAGGTATTGATGGTGATGCGCGAGAGCCAATGCTCCAGCGGCACGGTGCCGGAGTATTGCGGCAATTTTTGAAACATCTTGATGAAGGTCATCTGGCAAAGGTCTTCTTCCGCTGCGCGTGCGGGCCGATGGGATCGGACCAGCTTAAAGACAAAAGGGTAAAAACGCCGGACGAGCGCGCGGGCCGCTTCCTCGTCATCCCGGAGCGCTGCCGCCACCAGCGCAGCCACTTCGGGTTCATCGGCCATGTCTTCCACCATGTCTCCACACTGCGGAATATGACAGCGCGAGTGCGGCCCTGGTTACATAAACTTTCACCGCGCGGAGAAGGAAAACTGAAACTCGCTCAAGACTTTTTTTGTAACCGGAACCCGCCCCGCCCGGTCTTTTCCTACAAGCAGCGCATCGTGCGCTCAGCAAATCAGAAAGAGCAAACCAACCATGAATCGTAAACTATTAGCACTGACAATCGCCGGCGCCCTCGCGCTGGGAAGTGGCGCCACTTTGCAAGCCAAAGGCGGCGACGGACACGGCGGACGCCACGGAAAAGGCGGGATGGGAATCGAGAAGATGACAAAGGGTCTCGACCTCACTCCCGAACAACAGGCCCAGGTGACCCCGATCCTGGAGCAGACCAAACCGCAGATCAAAGCCATCCACGAAGAGGCGATGAAAAAGTCGCAAGCGGTCATGGCCGATACCATGGCCAAGATCCGGCCGCTGCTCACCCCCGAGCAGGTGCAGAAGCTCGATCGGATGCAGGCCGCGCGCGAGAAGATGCGCGCCGCGCGGGAAGAAATGCGGGCGGCACGTCAGCAATAAGCCGCAGCTAAAATTTGGGTGGGAGGAAGGCGGTGGCAGCGTGGGGCTGCTGCCGCTTTCCGATTTTCGGGCTTATCGGACAGGAACGGAGGCGCTCAGCGCGCGCCCTGGATTTCGACTAACTCCGAGCGCAGCTTGCTCTCGCGTTCAGTCAGCGTTTGCAGCCGCAGTTTCCAGCGGTGCAATTGGATGCCGTGCTGATTGATGTAACCGGTCACCTCGGTCCGTTGCGACTCGTTTTCCTTGATCTGATGTTCCAACTCCGAGACGCGTAACGCCGCTTCGACTGAGAGTGCCACACTCGGTTTCGGCACCGTGGTCGGCTCCCCGCAGCTTTGGCAGGGCAAACTCATCCCCGCCGCAGCGGCATCCACCACGAAAGACGCTGCGCAATGCGCGCAGGCAAAGACAATGTCCCGCCCGTCCGCCGACCCCGCCTCGGCCATGGCCGCAGTTCCGCTGGTGTGCATTTCCCGGAATAACTAGCAGGAGACATACCGCGGAGAGTCTGGGGTTTCTGGGAAGTGAATGGTCGAATGGGCTTGCGGCGCGCGCTGGCTGGTTTGCGGAAGCACACTGTGCCTCGGAGAGATCCCTCGACCGCGCTTCGCCGGCTCGGGATGACGAGACGCCGAACGCCGAACGCCGAACGCCGAACGCCGAACGCCGAACGTCGAACGTCGAACGCCGAACGTTGGGCGTTGGGCGTTGGGCGTTGGGCGTTGGGCGTTGGACGTTGGGCGTTGGGCGTCGGGCGTTGGGCGTTGGGCGTTGGGCGTGAGGCGTGAGGCGTGAGGCGTGAGGCGTTGGATATTGGAGCGGTCAAGAGCGCGACTGGTCATCCCGAGCCGGCGAAGCGCGGCCGAGGGATCTCTGCGACGAAGTTTGTGTTTCTTCGCTCGCGAGACACGCGGCCTCTGCCAAAATCTTTCGCTCCAGCACGGCACAGGGTCATGAGTGAACAAATCACTCGCACCACTGCCTTCCCGAAGCGCAAAACAATTTGTGAAGAGGAAGCCTGCTCGCTATTGATGGAAGCATGTTCAGCCTGACCATGCTCGGCAGTGGGAGCGCCGGAAATGCGGCTCTCCTGTCGACCGATCATTGCCGGCTGCTGATCGATGGCGGCCTGAGCGCGCGTCAGCTGGTGCGCCGGCTGGAGCTTTGCGGCGTGAACCCCGCCCAGCTCGATGGCGTCCTGATCACGCATGAGCACGGCGATCACGTTTGCGGGTTGGAAGTGCTTTGTCGGAAGTTTCATGTCCCGATTTATTGCAATGCGCTCACCGCCGAAGCGATCCGGTGCGGGCCGCTGGCGGAGCATCGGCACTGGCGCCTCTTTCGCACCGGGGCGGAATTTTCCATCTGCGATATCACGGTCCAGACGTTTCCGGTGCCGCATGATGCGGTCGAGCCGGTCGGCTACGCTTTTCATCATGGCTCGGCTGGGCTCGGCTTTATCACTGACCTCGGCTACGCGACCAAGATGTTAGTGGAACGGCTGCGCGAGGTGCACACGCTCGTGATCGAAACCAACCACGACGAGAAGTTACTGCAGGCCTGCCCCTATCGGCCCTGGCCGGTGAAGCAGCGGATCATGTCGCGGCACGGGCACCTTTCCAACAGCGCGGCCGCGACCGTGCTCGAGCAATTGCTCCCGGGAAAAATCGAGCGCGTGGTCCTGGGCCATCTCAGCCGGGATTGCAACACACCGGAGCTGGCGCGCGAGACCATGCGCACGTTGCTGGATGCGCGCGACCGTCCGGAAGTGGAAGTGTTTTGCGCGGAGCAACGCGAGATCAGCAGCCGCTTCCGCATCGGCGCCTCTCGCGGAGGCGCGTTCCAGCCGACCTTCGATCAGCTTTTCTTTGAGCCGCCTTCAGAGGTTGTCACTCGCGCCGCATGATCGTGCGCGACGCCGCCGAAGAGGATTTGGCGGATATCGTGGAGATTTTTAACGTCGCGGTCGCAACCCGGAAATCGACCGCGGTGCTCGAGCCGGTCACGCTGGAGGAACGGCGTCCCTGGTTGCTCGCACATACTCCGAACCGGCACCCGCTCTGGGTGGTCGAGATCGAGAAACGCGTCGCTGGTTGGCTTAGCGTTCATCCGTTCATGCCGCGCTGCGCGTATCGCGGCACGGCGGAAATAAGCGTCTATGTCCACGACGATTTTCATCGGCACGGGATCGCGCGGCGGCTGGTGGAGGAAGCGATTGAGCGCGCGCCGGACCTGGAGATTACGTCCTTGATCGGACTGATCCTCGGGCATAACACCGCGAGTCTGGAGTTGTTCGATAGCCTGGGCTTTGCGCGCTGGGGCGTGCTCCCGCGAGTGACGCGCCTGGACGGGAAAGCGCGCGATATCGTGATCGTGGGTCGTCATACCGCGCCGCGCACGGTCGCGAAATAAACGCTGCCGACTATTCCTCGTCGCCGATGACGAGATGAATCACGCCGGAGGGCGCGGAGACGAAGAAGCCATCGAAATCTTCCCGAAGCTGTTCCACTTCGTCACGACGCGGGACGCCGTTGACTTTCAAATAAGCGGCCGCGGCTTCGGTATCGTTTGTTTCCAGCTCCAGCCAGACGTCCGGCTGACTTAGATTGGGCACTCGATCGATCCAAAGGCGGTTGGGGCCGAACTGGAAAATGCAGCCGTCATCTTCTTCTTCGATGATGGGGAGCGAGAGCGTGTCGCGATAAAAGGCGATCGTCTGCTCGTAAGTGTGCGCCGGGCATTTGATCGCAATATTGGCGCCGCCAGAGAATTGCGGACCGTTAACGTTGGCGACCATGTGAGATGAAGAACGGAAGCGCGCGAAGGACGCTGCGTCCCTAGCCGCCGCCGGAACCGCTCCCACCCGGTTCAGTCATGCTCATCGGATCGAGGGCCGCGTTTAACTCCGCCTCCGGCAGGACGTTTTTCTCACGGCAAAGTTCGCGCACGGTCTTCCCGGTCTTGGCGCTTTCTTTGGCGATCTCCGCCGCGCGATCGTAGCCAATGATGGGCGCCAGGCTGGTGACCATCGCCATCGAGAGCTCGACCAACTCGCGGCAACGCTCCTCGTTCGCGACAATTCCGCGCACGCATTTGTCCGTGAAAATTCCGGTGACGTTGGCGAGGAGACGGATGCTTTCGAGCAGGTTATGCGTCATGACCGGCATCATGACGTTGAGCTCAAGATTGCCGTTCGCGCCCGCCCATGTGATGGCGGCGTCGTTCCCGATCACTTGCGTGCAAACCATCATCACGGCTTCGCACATGACCGGGTTTACTTTCCCGGGCATGATCGAGCTGCCGGGTTGGGTGGCAGGTAATTGAATCTCGCCAATCCCGCAGCGCGGACCGCTGCTCAGCCAGCGGATGTCGTTCGCGATCTTGAACAGGCTGACGGCAATCGTCTTGAGTTGTCCGCTCGCTTCCACTGCCGCGTCTTTCCCGCCTTGCGCTTCGAAGTGATCGGTCGCTTCCCGGAAATCGATCCCGGTGCGCTGCTGCAAGTGCCGCATCACCTTGGCCGGGAACTCGACGGGCCGATTCAACCCCGTCCCCACGGCGGTGCCGCCAAGCGCGAGTTCATGTCAGGACAACGATCGCCTTCTGCGCGCGCTCCTGAGCGTAGGCGACTTGCTGCGCATACCCGGCAAATCCCTGCCCGAGCCGCACCGGCGTTGCATCCATCAGATGCGTGCGCCCGATCTTAATGATCTCCCAAAACTCTTTCGCCTTGGCGTCGAGCGCGCTTTGCAGGGCGGCGAGGGCCGGGAGCAAGTTGTTCTGCAGCTCTTCCGCGGCGCTCAAATACATGGCCGAGGGGATAACGTCGTTGCTCGACTGCCCCATGTTGACGTGATCGTTCGGGTGGACGCGATTTTCAGGATCGTCCTTCTCACCAGCGAGTTGACGCGAACGTTGCGCGATCACTTCGTTCACGTTCATGTTCGTGCTCGTGCCCGAACCGGTCTGGAAAATATCGAGCGGGAAATGCTCGTCCAATTTGCCCTCGATCACTTCCTCCGCCGCCTGGACAATGAGCGCGGAGCGGTGGGCATCGAGCAACCCCAGATCGTGGTTCGCCTGCGCCGCGGCCCATTTTAACAACCCGAGCGCGCGGATAAACGGCCGCGAAAAGCGATAGCCGCTTACTGGAAAATTCAAGACCGCGCGCTGGGTCGAGGCCCCGTATAAAGCGGATTCCGGGACGGACATCTCGCCCATCGAATCCTTCTCCGTGCGACAACCGCCGGAACTCATGCCGCGTGATCGACTGGGATTCGCGCCGCGGGGACTGCGGGGACGGCGGGATGGGTATGACCGTTCCGAGTGTTCGACTTATGAAAAACTGTGATGAACATCGGCGGCAGATTTTGCAGGAAATACTCCGAGTCCGCGCGGTCGAAGAGAGTGGCGTGCTGCCGAAGCTCGTTCGTGACCTGATAAATAATGAAGCTGCCGCCCGGCGCCACCGCCTCGTGGGTTTTCTGCAGGAGCGCGCGCTTCTTCTCCAGGTCCAGAATGCTAAAGGGAATACCGGAGACGATGTAGTCGCAATATGGGATGCCCAGGCGCTCCAGCTCCTCGGGGAGACGGGCCGCGTCACCGTTGATGACATGGACGCGGGGATCGTTTGCAAACTGGCGCTCCAGGTCGCGCGAGAAATCCGGGTCCAACTCAAACAGAAGCAGCTGCGAGCCTGCGGGCATGCGGCGCGCAATCTCGCGCGAGTGGACACCTTCGCCCGGTCCGTACTCTGCAATCACGCGCGGCTGGCTGAAATCCATCTTGCTCGAGACGCGTTCCACCATCGCTTTTGAACTCGGGATAATGGAGGCAACCTGGAAAGGTCGCTGGAGGAACCGCTTGAAAAACAGAACGCTCATGAAGGTGGGAATTGTCAACGCGCCCCCTCACCTTGTCCAGCGGTGATAATGTGGGCCGGGGCGGCGCGCTTCTCACGCATCAGCGCCGTTGAACCCCTGCGATGCGGGCGGAAGCGGCCAACTTTCACTCCGGAAGTAGAGAATGATTGACACCGACTATAAAACTTATAATGCTGGACTTTAAGAAAAGCCTTGCCCTGCCGACGCTGAGTTGGCGTATTTCCTTCACATGCATAACCTCCTGACGGTCAAAGAGACCGCCAAATATCTCCGGATTCCGCTCCCCACGGTTTATTATTTGGTTCAGCGAGGTCAGCTTCCCGCCATCCAGATCGGTGGCCGTTGGCGGATCAAAAAAGCGGCGCTGGATAAGGACATCCTGAAAGAGGACAAGTCCGGCCAACCCACTGTGCTGGTGGTGGATGATGATGAGAGTTTGCAGACGCTCTTTAAACTTTTTCTCAAGAAAATCGGGTTCAGCCGCGTCGTCGTGGGCACGGTGAAGGAGGCGCTGAGTGCGCTGGATAAACAGCGGTTCGACCTGCTCTTCCTCGATCTGAAATTGCCCGATGGCCCGGCGGACGATGTCTACACCGCGGCGAAAGAGGCTTATCCCGATATGCCAATCGTGATCATCACCGGGTATCCCGATAGCGATATGCTGGATCGGATTCTCGAAAAAGGTCCGGTTACGGTGTTGAAAAAGCCGCTGCAGATTGAGCAGCTCCAGCAGACTGTTCGCATTCTCGGGCACACAGACGCCGCCAAGCTGGCCGCGTAAAGTTCTTCGCCGCCCAAGGGGACGGTGCGCGGACTCTTACATCACTTCCACTTCGATCGGCAGGCAGTGGTTGATCATGTAGCTGCCGTAATCCGCGATGCGCTCGCTCGGCTGCGTCCGGCCGGCGGCGTCGGTGGCGCGCGCCACGATTGTGCAACGTTGCGCGGTCGCTGGTGGCGCCCATTCAAATTCCCAGAAGCGCCACGCGTTCGCTTCCACATCGCCGCCCAAGCGCGCTGCTGCCCAGGTCTCGCCGCCATCCGTGCTCACTTCCACGCTCGTGATCGCGCTCGCGCCCCAGGCCGCGCCGTGCACGCGATACGTCTTCCCGGCTGGGATCTTTTCGTTCATCACCGGTTCCGCGATTTGCGCTTTCACAGACATCTCCGTTAAAGGCACCAAGGTCGGCAGATCGTCGCGCCGCGCCCAATAGGCGTAATCCACCGTCTGGTAATAACCTTGGAAGGGCGTCGTGCTGACCAGGATGCGCTGCAACCATTTCACCGCTGCCATCCCGAACCAGCCCGGCACAATCGCGCGCAACGGAAAGCCGTGGCTGGGCGGAAGCGGTTCGCCATTTAATTCCAAAGCCAGCAGCACATCCTTCTTGCGCCTTCGCCAGCGGCAGGCTGCGGGAGTAGTGAATCTCGCCCGCGGGCCGCGGCGCTTCTTTGATCTCCCCTTTATCCGCCCCTTCCAGGATCACCTCCACTGCCCCGTCCTGCACTCCGGCCTGCGCCAGGACATCGCGCAGCCACACCCCGGTCCAACGCGCATTTCCGACCGCACCGAGGTTCCACTCCACGCCTTTTACTTTTGGCAGGAGAAACGAGCGGCCGTTCCCTGCGCACTCCATCGTCGCCATGAGGGAATGTTGTGGGAGCGCGCGCAGCTTCTCCAAGTCTAACTCCAGCGGCGTCGCCACCGCGCCTTCCACGCGCAGACGCCAGGAATCCGCGGCGATTTCCGGGATGGGGAAATGGCAACGAATGTAAAAGCGTTCACTCGGCGTCACGAAATCGCGCAGACTGGAAAAGGGCATTTCCAGGTTTGGTGGATCCTCGCTCCGCGTCATCAGGACTTCGGCCGCAGCGGCATCGGTAGGATTGGTCGTCTTCATCATGGCGGTCCGTCTTTCTCTCTTTTTCCAGAATTTGGTCGAACCTATTACGCCGGCTCCGGGCTGTCACGCGGCACCCGCTTGCCAAGCTCCATGCGCCATCGCATAATCCGGACTGCTTCGGCGCGCGCGGTTAGCTCAGTGGTAGAGCACCTCCCTGACACGGAGGGGGTCAGAGGTTCGAAACCTCTACCGCGCACCATCTCCCGAATCTTCCGGTCCGCACCGGCAGGCTTCCGCAGCGGCGAGGTAGCGTTCTTCGATCGCCTTCTTGTCCTCGTCGTTTACGGCATGCGAGAGGCCGTCGTCTCGAATGAGCTGGGCATGACGCCCCAACTCCCGGCGATGTTCCTCATTCGCAATCTCATGCGACACACGTTCCAGCACATCGAGGAGCCGAATCGTCACCGCTACGCTCGCGCAGCCAAACTGCCGGATCTGGTTTAAGCACGCTGCCGCGATTCCCGCATAGCTCGTTCCATCCGCAATCACCCGCACCACGCCCTGCTCGTCTTTCCGTTGCCGGGCGGGAAACTTCCGTGCGCCCATCTGGAGCAAAGCTACTCCCAGCCATTCGATGCAAGTGATCGCCGTAAACGGATCGTTGATTCCCGGCGACATCGCCCGCACTGCCACCTCCACCAATTGATCGATGGAGTATTCGAGGTCCTGGGTCGGCGTCCGATGTCGGCCCAGCAGCACCGTCCGCTGCAGCTCCTCGCTCACCTTCACGCTCGCTTTTTCCTTCGGCCAGACCTCTGCCAGGAGCGATCCCTTCGCGATGAAATCGCCCGGACGCCGATAAAGTCTAACCAATAAATCCTTTTCCGTCGCCAGCTTCAGAATCTGCTCCCCATCCACGCCCTGGACAAAGCCGCTGCCCTTCGAGTGAAGCTCGTGTGCGGGTTCTTCGGTCAAGCCGGGTAACTTCTCCTCCGCCGCACTCATCTCCTCTTCCGCCCCGCCTTCGCCGAGCGTCTCCGGGAAAAGACGCGCGATGCTTTCCTGCAAATCCACCGCCACTCGTCCGATCAGATTCTCCGCCAGGATGGAGCTGGAGACGTGATGAATGAAGAAGATAAGAAACCCGACGCTGACCACGGCGAAGAGCAGGCCGGACGTGACCGAAAGGAACGGCACAAAGGTGGCCGCATCCGTGCCGCGAATGGTGCGGAGCACCAACAAACAATAAAGAAAAGTGGAGACAAAAATCCCGAGCACGACCTGCGTGGCGCGATCGGCCATGAAGTTGCGCAAGAGGCGCGGGCCAAACTGCGACGAGGCCAGCGTGAGCGAAACAATGGTGATCGAGAAAACCACGCCCGCCACCGTGATGGTGGAGCCAGCGATTGTGGCCAACACATTGCGCGCGCCTTCCGGCCCACCCGCCCAAATCCAGCCAGTCGCCCGGACCCATTTCGCCTTCAAGATGGTGTCCATATGCACCGTCACAAACGAGAGCGCGGTCGCCAGCACTGCCATTACGCTGGGGATAAACCAGTAGCTGGTCCGCAATTGCTCCCACCTTGTATTGAAGACTATCTTCATCCGCCTCTGTCAGCCTTACGTGTCTTGCTCACGGAACGCAATCTGTCGCCGTCGTTCAGGACCACCTGCCGGGCCCGTCCGTTTCTTCCGGGAACCCAAACCAGTCGCCACCACCGCTGCGATGCGCTTCATTGGGCCTAGTGAATCGGCCATCTGGTCCCACCGTCGCGCGGTCGCTCCGTGAATATGCCCGCGGGATTGCCGGCGGGCTTATGTTCAGCCTGCCACTCCTTTACACAATGGAAGTGTGGTGGACGGGCTTCATCGCCCGACCGCTTGACCTCCTCGGCTATGGCCTGGCCACCTTCGTGATTCTTTGCGGTTACAACTACTACGCCGGCTTGCACGACGATGTTTATTGGTCCGAAGTGCTGATCGATTCCGTGGAAGAACTTGGGCTCGGCCTGCTCCTCTCCGCGCTGCTGCTCTGGTTGCTCGGGCGCATTACTGGTCAGATGAGCCTGGCCGAAGTGCTGGGGAAAATCGTGGTCGAAGCCATGACGGTGGCGATCGGCATTTCCGTCGGCACCGCTCAGCTCGGCCTTTCCGACGGCCAAAAAAGGAAAGGGAAGCAAAGATGCCCCGCACGAAGTGCGCTTCGGTGGTCAGCTCGTCATCGCCACCTGCGGCGCGACTCTTTTCGCTGCCAATATTGCGCCGACGGAAGAGATCGTCGCCATCGCCACCAGCCTCACCATTATCCATCTTCTCGGGCTTATGCTTCTGTCCGTCGTGCTCACCGCGGTCATTCTTTATTTCAGCGAATTTTCCGGGTCGGAAAAATTCGTGCGGCGCGACGGCCTTGCTACCGTCACGACTGGGACCTTCTCCAGTTACGCGGTGGCTCTGGCGGTCGCCGCTCCCATGCTCTGGTTCTTTGGCCGCTTCGATGATGTCACCCTCAGCACCGCGCTCGCCGAAACGATCGTTCTTGGTCTGGCCGCCACCTTGGGCGCGTCCGCGGGCCGCTTGCTTGTGCAATGAATAAGCCAAACAAAAACTGGTTGGAGTGGAGCGTCTTCACCCTCTCGCTCGCCTTGATCCTGGGAACCGCCGGGGTGCTGCTCTACGAAGAATTGGCAGTCGAGCGCCAACCAGCCTCGCCTTCGATTCAAGTCGGGAAACCCGAAGCGCGGGACGGAAACTTCGTCGTCCCGGTTACCGTGGTGAACAAGGGAGACGCCACCGCCGCAGAGGTTCGCCTGGAGGTGATGCTGCGCTTACCGGGAGGCGCCAGCGAGCGCGCAGAATTCGATCTACCCTACTTGCCGCGACGCGCCACCCGCGAGGCCTGGGTCACGTTTCTGCACGATCCCGCGCAAGGCGAACTCATCCCCCGCGTCCTCGGCTATCAAGATCCGTAGCGCGGCTGAACGCTTCGGGTCCGCTTGCTCGCGCACGAGGAGTTTCTCGTCGCGCTTCTCTTCCCATCGCGGCGCCTTTTCCAGCTTCGGCTCTGGAATAAACCACCCGACTCCGCGCTCGAACTGTGCGAGTGGAGACAAGCTCCGCGCACGCTGCACCTCTCGCCGTAGCCGTCAGACCTCCATGATTTCGATCATCATTCCCACCATGAACGAGGCGCCGCAGCTGCCGCGCACCCTGGCGGCGATCGCGAGACTCGGCGATTCCTCCTACGAAGTTCTGGTCGTGGATGCGGGGAGCAGCGATGCCACCGCCGACGTGGCCCGCGCCGGAGGTGCTCGCGTCCTCTCCAGCCTGCTCCGCCAACGCGCGGCGCAGATGAACCTGGGCGCAGAGGAAGCGCGCGGCGAGATCCTGCTCTTTCTGCATGGCGACACCCTGCTGCCGGAAGCCGCGTTCACCCTTATCCGGGACGCGCTTTCGGATCCGCGAGTGCTGGGCGGAGCCTTCGCTCGTCGCTACGATTCGAGCTCGTGGCTTTTGCGCTTCACTTGCGCGCTCGCTTATTGGCGCGGCCGGGTCAGCGGCTGGTTCCTCGGTGATCAAGCGATCTTCGTCCGGGCGGAAACTTTTCGCGCGCTGGGCGGTTATCGAAATTTTCCTCTCTTCGAAGACCTCGATCTCTCGCGCCGAATTCGTCGCGCCGGCCGCACGGTGATCCTGCGGCCCGCCGTTATTTCTGCTGCGCGCCGCTTTGCCCGTCTCGGTCCATGGCGCACTACCTGGCACGACCTCCTCCTCACACGACGCTACCTGCGCGGCGAAAGTCCGCAGGAGTTAGCCCGCCCCTCACCCATCATCGCGCGCCCGACCAAGTCCGCTTATGAAGTCACGTAAAGGAGAAGGACTTTACAACGCAGTCGTCATCGGCGCTGGCACCGCCGGTCTGGTCACAGCCGCCGGCACCGCGGGCCTGGGCGGACGCGTGGCCTTGATCGAGCGCCACCAGATGGGCGGCGATTGCCTGAACTTCGGCTGCGTCCCGAGCAAGGCGCTCATCTCTTCCGCGCGGCTCATCGCGCACATCCGGCGCGGATCCGATTGGGGCCTGGAAAAACAGGAACCGCAGTTCGATTTCGCGACCGTTATGGCGCGGATGCGCGCCCGCCGCGCCGTCATCGCGCCGAATGATTCGGTCGAGCGTTTCGAGTCGTTAGGCGTGGATGTCTTTCGCGGGGAAGCGCGCTTTCTTTCGCCGCACGAGATCGAAGTCGACGGGATCAAATTGCGCGCGCGCAACTTCGTCATCGCCACCGGCAGCCGTGCGGCCATTCCCGAGCTCGAAGGCATCGAGGACGTCCCATACTTCACGAACGAAACCATCTTCGATCAGCTGAAAGAAAAGCCGCGGAGCATGATCGTGCTCGGCGGCGGCCCGATCGGCTGTGAGCTGGGGCAAACTTTCGCGCGGCTCGGAATCAAGATCACGATCGTGCAAAACGCGCCGCAACTTCTGACCCCGGAAGACCCGGACGTGGCCGAGTTCATCCAGACACGTTTCGCAGCCGAAGGGATCGACCTTCGGCTGAACGCCAAAGCCACCCGCGTCACGCAGCGCGACGGGGAGGTGATCCTCGAGTTCGCCGAAGGCGCACCTATCCACGCAGAAACCTTGCTCATTTCCGCCGGTCGCACCCCGAACCTGGAGTCGCTCAATCTCGAAGCTGCCAGGGTCGGCTACGACAAACACGGCGTGACCACGAACGAGTATCTCCAGACATCGCAGCCGCACATCTACGCCGCGGGCGACATCACGAACCGGCTCAAATTTACCCACACCGCCGATGCCACCGCGCGCGTGGTGGTGCGGAATATTTTGATGCCGCTCCAGCTTCTCCGGCAAAAGGTGGACCTGCGGGTGGTGCCCTGGTGCACCTACACCGAACCCGAAGTCGCTCACGTCGGCCTGGGCGAACGAGCTGCGAAAAAAGAAGGTATCCTCTACGATCTCTTCCGTGTGCCGCTCGATGAACTCGATCGCGCCATCGTGGAAAGCGAAGAGCTCGGCTTTGTGAAAGTGCTAACGAAAAAGGGCACCGACAAGATCCTCGGCGTCACCCTGGTCGGCGCGCACGCAGGCGATCTGCTGCACGAATTTGTGCTCGCGATGAAACACGAGATCGGGTTGGGCGCGATCGCAGCGACCATTCACGCCTACCCGACCTTTGCGGAGCTGGCGCGCAAAGCGGGCGATCAATACAGCAAAACCCGCCTCACCCCCACCGCGAAAAAGATCTTCACCTGGCTTTACCAGCGCGCGCGCTCCTAGCTTCCCTGCGCGGGCCTTAGCGTCCTCTGCCCCAGAAGCGTTGCTTGAACGCCGCGCGGCCGGAGGCGAACACATACATCCCGTAAGCCGCCGGATTCTTTAGGTAATACTTTTGGTGATACTCTTCCGCTGGCCAAAACTGGACCACCGGGAGAACGACGGTCGCGATTGGTTTCTGGAATCTGCCGGATTGAGCCAGTGCTTCTTTCGATGTTTCCGCTGCCACCCGCTCCTCCTCCGTCCTGTAGAAAACGGCGCTGGTGTATTGCTCTCCGAAATCGCGAAACTGCCCATCCCGCTGAACCGGATTGATGTTCTGCCAAAAAATCTCCAGCAGCTGCGCGTAGGAAATTTTTGTCGGATCAAAGGTGATCTCGATCGCTTCGCGATGATCGCTCTCGCCGGCGGATACTTCCTGATAGGTCGGCTTCTTTTGCCTGCCGCCAGCAAAGCCCACTCGCGTCGCAGTGACGCCAGCAGTGCGATCGAACGGCGGTTGCATGCACCAGAAACATCCTCCCGCGAAGATCGCTTTCTCTTCGCGCACGGGCGTGCTCTGCCCCCACCCGATTCCGGCCGGGGCGCTCGTCATCGCCAGGAGAAAAAGCAGCCGGAATAGCATGACGATGCGAGCCGCAGCCGCCCGGTTCTATTCCGCGCCTAGTCGCCTGGCGGACGCAATCCCACGAATAACTTCAGCGCCAGGCCGTGGCCCTGGATTCCGCTAGAAAGTGTCCGGATCGCTCAGATCGCCCGGTGCGCCCGGTCCACTCGAGCAGCCACCGCGCTGAATCACCGCGGAGTTCCGCGGGCTATCAGTCGCCGGTTCCTGGCCGAGCGAAATGCGGAAGTCCGGATCATCATCCATGGCATTGAAGCTCCCGAAAAAATTAGCGTAGAAACGTTCGCTCCGGTTACCGTCTGCGGATCTGATCTGGCCGACGAAGGTGCCTTCCAGCGTCGCCGCATCGTCGCTCACGGCGAAGAAGAGGGCTTTCACTCTTCCGCCAGCCGAATTCCTAATCTCAATCTGACCTTCCACGGTGCCTTCTTGTTGATCGGGACTGCGATTGATGAAACTGCGAATCCGGACCGTGAACGGACCGGCTAAACGTGGATCATCGGAAACGGATGTCCCTTGGAAAACCTCCAGCGCTTCGCGGTATTCGCCATCCTCGCCCTGGCAGACCTGCTGCCTGACTGCGGTGCGGTGCTCACCAGTGAGCGTTGCCCGGGCCTGATCGGTCCGGGGGAGCGGACTGGTTTCCTTACGCTCGCTCGCGACCGCAAAACTGGCCGCACCGAGCGCTAATCCCGCACCTGCCAGCAAAGCGCTGAGGATAAATTTCGAATGTTTCATAGGTATACCTTTCGTGAAGCCGCAGTTTCCTGCGTTGTCTTACTATTGCTTCGTCTCCATTCAGCGCAGTGGATGTGGCCCTGCGAAGCAAACTTCAGAGGGAACCCGGCGGTCGCTTGATCTGCAGCTCGAAAATATCGGGCCGGCTGTAGTGCCCGGCCACATCCAGCGTCATCCGCTCTTCATCGATCCGATTCAGATCCAGTTCCGCCATGATGGTTCTTTCCTCATCAAAACAAGGCTCCACCACATAACCTCCGTCCGGTCCGATGATGGCACTGCCGCCGCGCAGCAGATAACTCTCCGGCGCCACCTGCGGCGAACCCCTAAACTCCGCCGGCAAATCCTTCGCCTGCATGATCAACCCCGCCGCCAGGACGAAACAGCGTCCTTCAAACGCGTAATGCCGGCTCGCGAGCTGGTGCATCTCATGCACCGTCGGCCAGACTGCGATGTGCACCTGTTCGCCCGCGACATGCAGCGCCTGACGCGCGAGCGGCATCCAATGTTCCCAACAAATCAAACCGCCCACCCGCCCGGCTGGCGTGGCCACCGAGGTCAGGCCACCACCGTCGCCCTGCCCCCAGACCATGCGCTCGGTGTAAGTCGGCACCAGCTTGCGATGATGATTCGCCAGCCGGCCATCCGGCGTGAAAGTGAGGAGGCTATTGTAAAGCGTGCCGTTGCCCGGGCCGGTCTCCACCCGCTCGTTCACGCCGATCACGAGGGTGATGCGAAATGTGCTGGCCAGTTGCGCGAGCCGCTTCGTTTCCGCACCCGGAACGAGCACGCTATTCTGCCGCAACCGCGCGAAGACTGCTTTCGTCGGCGCATGATCCCAACGGCCCATCTCGCCGCAATGATCCAGCCAGGCCGGATAACCGGGCAGCCAGGTCTCGCCCACGGTCACGATCTGCGCCCCTTGTTGCGCAGCTTCTTCGATTAATCCCGCGACCTTCTCCATGCTGGCGGCCAGGTCCATGAAGACCGGCGCGTGTTGCAGAATGGCGACTCGAATGGGCTCTGGCATTGCGTCTTCTACTCGAAAAATTTCTCGCGGTGCGGCCGTAAATCCATCTCCAAGGTCCAGGCGGCGCGGTCCTGTTGCACGAGGTCGAAATAGACATCCGCCATGCGATCCGGGTCGAGCATGGGCTCTTCCGTTTCCTCCCCGCCAGCGTCGCCGATCAAGCCATCGATCACGACATGCGCAACATGCACTCCTTGTGGCCAAAGCTCGCGCGCGAGCGATTGCACCAGCCCGCGCAAAGCAAACTTCGCGCTGCTAAACGCCAGCCACCCACCTCCGCGCACACTGGAAGTGGCTCCGGTGAAAATCATCGCGCCGCTCCCAGCCGCGCTCATCGCCGGCGCCATCTCCTGCGCGCAAACAAAGGCGCCCAGAGTGGCGATGCGCCAGCTCTCCGTGAATTGCTCCGGGCTGGTCCCGGCCAGGCCATCGCCGGAAGAAGCGCTGGCGTTGTAGAGGAGCACACCGATCGATCCAAGCTTCTCCCGCGCCTGCGCGATCGCGCGTTGCATCTCCGTTGGCTTGCTCGCATCCGCCGCAATGGCAACAGCAGTCCCGCCTAACGAGGAAAGTTCCCGCGCCAGTTCTTCAATGTAACCCGGCGTGCGTGCGACCAGAGCCACCCCGAAGCCGCCGTGCGCAAATCGCCGCGCCAGCGCCGCTCCCAGCCCCGGGCCCACTCCCACGATCATGACCGTCTTCTGCGTTCAGCCTCGCGCCCATCACTCCCAACCCCCGACCGCTTGCAGCGGCTCCATCGCGCCCACCTCCGTCACCCAAGCCACCACCGCGCGCCGCGTTTTTCCGCCGGGCGTCGATGGGCTCGCCGGCAGCGCCACCTCCGCAACACCGTCGCGTAGCGACGCGTCCGCGAGCGAGAGGACCACGAAGTCATGCAGCAACTGCCGCCCGCTATTCTCTCCCGCTTTCACATTGATCTTCAGGTCAAACCCCAGCCGCGCCACATGCACGGCAAAGGCGCGACCATCGGCTTTCTCCGGCTGAAACTTTGCGCTCACGCGCTCGGGACTCAGCACCGAAATCTTCAGCACACCCACCGTCTGCCCAGACGCGGCTGGCAGGTCGCGGTTGCGCCATTCCCGGCCATCGAGCACGAAGCCCGGCGTATAAACGCTGCTGCTTTTCCATGTCTCCGAGTAGCGATACTGCCGCGCGGTCCAGGCCTTGGAGGCGAAGGGATCGCGCCAGCCCAGGCGATCCCAGTAATCCACGTGGAAGGCCAGCGGGACGAACTCCGTCCATAGACCGGGCGCATCTTTCAACTTGCTCAGCCACGCCTCCGCCGGCGGGCAACTGCTGCACCCTTCAGAGGTGTAAAGCTCAAGCAAATGCACGCGCGTCGGCGGACTGGTAAAGGTCGGCTCCGCGTAACCGGCGAGCGGCCAGACGGCCAGAAGCAGAAACGAAAAGATGATTCGGCGCATCATACTCACTCGGGAAATGCCTCCTCAAATCGTCAGCGGCGCTGCTGGGGAGCGAAGCTGCGCGATCGCCGGCAACGCCGCGCGCAGTTGCTCCTCCGAGGCCTTCGTCGCCAGCATGTAGGTGAGACCGTGTGCATTCCAGCTTGCTGTCTTCCAGCCGCCCTCTTCCACGAAACGCGGTCCACTTCCCACTCTGTCGCGCTCTGGTTCTTCGTCCTTCACTGCCAGATGGACCATCTCTCCCCCTGCGGTCTGAAAGCAAATGATCGAGACCATGCGGCCGTGCGCCTGGAAAGTTTTGCAACCCAAAGCCGGGAGACTTTGCAGCGCGACCGGCAGAATCGGCGCCGGTGCTTCTCGCTCCTGCAAATAAGCGCGTAAGACGCTGGCATCCTTGTTTTCCAAATCGAAATGCACTGCCGCGGAACCCAGCTGCGAGATGACCGCGAGCGAGTCGCGTTGCCACCCATCCAGGCGCGCGGTGCGTTGCCACCACACGCCCGAGAGCGCGGCCAGCAGAAGAATCCCGGCCGCCAATGCCAGGACCGCACGGCGCCCCGACCAGAGACGCGGGCGACTGATCTTCCCACCCGCCAGAATGTTCGCGCGCAGATTTGCGGGCAGCGGCACCGCCTCGAGCGCCGCTGAGATTTCGGTATCGAAGCGACGCTCTTCCCGAAACCAATCGCGCAACGCTGGATCACGCTCCGTCTGCGCCACCGCCTCGCGGAAGTGCGGATCGCTCGCGTCCTCGCCGCCGGGCCGGTAAGCGCTCAAGAGGAATTTCGCTTCGTCGTTATTCACGTCTGCCTCCCAGTCGTCCCGGTCCGCAGCGGCACGATCTTCCGCGCCGCGTCGTCCAGGTTCACCGCCAGTTTCTGGCGCAAAAATTCTTTCCCGCGCGAAAGGCGCGACATGACAGTCCCGATCGGCACGCCCAAGACGTCTGCAATTTCCGCATAAGAAAACTGCTTCAAGTAGAACAACGTCAGCGGCGCGCGGTAGTTCTCCTCCAGCGTTTGCAAGGCGGCGACTGCGGCTCCGGCATCGATCTTCTCATAAACCGAAGTGACGGCAGCCGCCTGCTCCGGCAATTCCTCCAGCCCGACTTTTGGGAACCGCGTCTCGTGCCGATGCCCGCCCAGGAACTCGCGGTAAAGAGTGGTGAAGAGCCACGTTTTAATCTTCGAGGTATCGCGCAGTTGATGGCCTTTCGCGGCCCAGAGATAGAAGGTTTGCTGCGTGAGATCGGCGGCTTGCATGGCGTTTTTCGCGAGGCTGTAGGCGAAGCGGTAGAGCGCTCCGTAGTGGGTATCCACGAGGAGCTCGAAATCGACTTTGGCCACGTCGGTGGGAGCGACAGAGGTCGACATTATTCCACGCTCCTTTTCCGTGAGGGAAGCGCAGCTGGCAGGGAGTCCACGTGGACCACGCTAGCGCCTCCCGACCCTGGATGAAAGAACGCCAACGCGGCGTCGCCTTTATCCCAAAGACAGAATTCCGTGGCGTGGACCGCTACCGCATGGCAAACGATGCCTCACTTCCCGTGACCAATTTCGATCTCGCTGTCCTTTTCCTCCTTCAGATCGCCGTCATCCTGACGATCTGCCAGATCGTAGGCGCGATCGGTCAGCGCTTTGGGCAACCGCAAGTGGTCGGCGAAATGATCGCGGGCGTCATCCTCGGGCCGTCCCTCTTCGGGCTTTTCTGGCCGGGCCTGGCCGCGCAGCTCTTCCCGCCCGATTCGATGAAGGTGCTCTTCCCGCTCTCGCAGCTCGGGTTGGCTGCCTACATGTTCATCGTCGGGCTCGAGTTCCGGATGGATGTGGTGCGGAAAAAACTGCCGAGCGCAGTCGCCGTTTCCATTGCGGGCATGGCGGCGCCTTTCGCGCTCGGCGCGCTCCTGGGCTGGTTTTTTTATCGGCACACTTCTCTCTTCGGCGAGCGCACTTCCCTCCTGGAAGCGATGATCTTTCTCGGGGCGTCCATGTGCATCACCGCCTTCCCGATGCTGGCCCGGATCATTCATCTCAAGAAGCTGGCCGGCACCACCATGGGCACGGTCGCGCTCGGCGCGGGCGCGATTAACGACGCTGCTGCCTGGTGTCTGCTCGCACTGGTGCTCGCGAGCTTCGATGGCGATTTCTCGCGCGCCATCCTCACCATCGGGAGCGGGATCGGTTATGTCGCTTTCGCTTTCTTTGTCCTGCGCCCGCTCTTGCAGCGCTGGGGGCGAGGGATCGAAAATCGCGGCGCGCTTTCCGACCGCGAGTTTGTCGTCGCGCTTATCCTGATGGCGGCGGGGGCGTGGTTTACGGACGCGGTCGGCTTGCACGCGGTCTTCGGCGCGTTCGTGATGGGCGCCGTCATGCCGCGCGGTGTGATCGCTCAAGGGATCGCCGCCCGCGCCCAACCCCTTACCGTCGCGCTCCTCCTTCCGCTTTTCTTCACCTACTCCGGTTTGAACACGGAGATCGCGGTCCTCGATTCGGCCTTCCTCTGGCTCATGGCGCTGCTCGTTCTGCTCGCAGCGGTGCTCGGGAAAGGCGTGGCTTGCTGGCTGGCCGCGCGGGCCACGGGCATCCCCAACCGCGAGGCGCTCGGCATCGGCACGCTCATGAATGCGCGCGGGTTGATGGAGCTGATCATCATCAACGTCGGCCTGCAGCGCGGCATCATTTCGCCCGGGCTTTTCGCTGCGCTCGTCATCATGGCGGTCATCACCACCCTGATGGCTTCACCGCTGTTCGACCGGATCATGCGGCGCACAGCGATCCCGGCCGCGGGCTAGCTCGCGCCGCGTCGCTTCGGAAAGCGATTCTCGATCAACGTCGCGGCCAACGCCGTCCAGCCCGTTTGATGGCTCGCGCCCAGGCCGCGGCCGTTGTCGCCGTGGAAATATTCGTGGAAAAGCACCAGCTCGCGCCAGTGCGGATCGTGCGCGAAACGCGCCTCGCCGCCCGCGAATGGGCGCGCGCCGTCCGCATCGCGAAGGAAGAGATTCCCCATCCGGCGCCCAAGTTCCGCAGCCACCTGCGCGAGATTCATTTTCACCCCCGAACCTTTCGGGCACTCCACTTGCAGCTCGTCGCCGTAGAAATGGTGATAGCGCTCCAGCGCTTCGATGATGAGGTAGTTAATCGGGAACCAGACCGGCCCGCGCCAGTTTGAGTTCCCGCCGAAGACGTAGCTCTTGCTTTCCCCGGGGACGTAATCCACCCGATGCTCCGCCGCGCCGGCCTGAAAGATATAGGGATGATCGCGGTGAATCTGCGACAGCGAGCGCACGCCGAAGGGCGAGAGAAATTCCGCCTCGTCCACCACATAGGCGAGCACGCGCTCCAGCCTTTCCTTGGTCATGATGGCGAGGATGCGGTGGCGTCCCTGCGGTCCCAATTTCCCGAGACTGGTCAGCGGCATGAGATCCGGCCGATGCTTCAGGAACCAGTTCATCCGCTTGTTAAAGCCAGGCAATTGCTCGAGCTGCGCACTCTCTAAAACTTCCACCGCGATCAAAGGCAGAAGCCCCACGAGCGAGCGCGATTTGAGCGGGATCTGCCGTTGGCGCGGCGTCTTGAGTTCATCGTAGTAGAAGCCGTCCTCCTCATCCCAAAGCCCCGAATCGCCCAGCGAATTCATCGCGTCGCTGATGTGGATGAAGTGCTCGAAAAACTTCGAGGCCAGGTCTTCGTAGACGCGATTGGTCTGCGCCAGTTCCAACGCCATCGACAGCATCGTTAGGCAATAGAACGCCATCCAGGCGGTGCCGTCCGCTTGTTGCAGGTAGCCGCCAGTCGGGAGCGGTTTCGAGCGATCGAAGACGCCGATGTTATCCAGCCCGAGAAAGCCGCCGGAGAAGAGATTGTTTCCCTCCATATCCTTCCGGTTCACCCACCAGGTGAAGTTGATCAGCAGCTTTTGGAAAATGCTTTCGAGGAAAGCAGTGTCGCGCGCGCCGCGCGGTCCCGTCATTTTATAAACGCGCCACGCCGCCCAGGCGTGCACCGGCGGATTCACATCGCCAAAAGCGAACTCGTAGGCCGGGATTTGCCCGTTCGGGTGCATGTACCATTCGCGCAAGAGCAACTCGAGTTGGTGCTTGGCGAAGTCCGGATCGATCCGCGCGAACGGGATCATGTGGAACGCCAGATCCCAGGCTGCAAACCAGGGATACTCCCACTTATCCGGCATGGAGAGAACGTCGCGACTGTAGACGTGTCGCCAGTCGTGGTTCCGGCCTTCGAGTCGCTCGTGCGGCGGAGTGGGCTGCGCGGGATCGCCGGCCAGCCATTCCGCCATCGTGTAGTAATAGAACTGCTTCGTCCAAAGCAGCCCGGCGTAGGCCTGTCGCACGACATTGCGCGCGTCCGGGTCACCCTCCCGTGCCCCGGCCACTTGCGCGTAAAACTCATCCGCTTCCTCCAGGCGCTGACGGAAAGTCTCGTCGAACCCATTTCCGAAAACCTCCGCGGCCGGCGCTTCCTTGGCCGTAGAAAGGCGCATCTGGAAGGTGCGGCTTTCTCCCGCCGCCAGTTCGAGCACGTAATGCAACGCGGCCTTCGTGCCCACTTCCGCGGGGTTCACCGCCGCCTCGTTACCCTGCACCACGAATTCATGGAACGCGTCCTTCACATAGGCCGAGGGGTTGGCCGCTCCGAAGAGCCGCTGCGCGTTCGTCTCGTTCTCGGTAAAGAGCGCCCGCGTCTCTTCTTCAAAGGCAAACTGGAACCCGCCCAGCGTTTCGTGCGTCCCCCGGATCATTCCCTTCCCGTCGCGCTGCAGCGAAGGTTTCGTCTTCGGCATTTCCGGCACGTCGCCCCACGACCATGTATTCCGGAACCAAAGCGTCGGCAGCAAATGGAGCGTCGCGCTTTCGGGGCCGCGATTGGAAACGGTGATCCGAATGAGGAGATCGTTGGGCGATCCTTTCGCATATTCCGCGCAGACATCGAAGTAGCGGCCGTCATCAAACGTCCCCGTCTCCGCTAATTCAAATTCCGACCCGCCCAGCCCGCGCTGCCGATTCTCTTCCACCAACCAGCGGTAAGGGAACTCCGCCTGCGGATACTTATAAAGCGCTTTGCTGTAGGAATGCGTCGGGGTGGAATCGAGGTAGAAGTAAGCCTCCTTCACATCCTCGCCGTGATTCCCTTCCGGCCCGGTCAGGCCGAAGAGGCGCTCTTTCAAAATCGGGTCGCGCCCATTCCAGAGCGCGAGAGCGAAGCAGAGCCGGCATTCGCGATCCGTCATCCCAAGAAGCCCATCCTCGCCCCAGCGATACGCGCGGCTCCGAGAATGATCGTGCGGAAAAGAATCCCAGACGTTCCCGCCCGGCGAGTAATCTTCCCGCACCGTGGCCCATTGCCGCTCGGAGAGATACGGGCCCCAGCGTTTCCAGTTCTTTTTCCGGACGGCGTCTTCCTGCAGACGTTCACGCTCGGCAGTCGACGATCGGAGAGGCACAGTGTTCATAGGCGGTGGGGGGTGGCCGGTCTTTCGGCGCGCGCTTTTTTTGAAACCGGCTAAGCTTGAACTTGTCTCCGTTAGAAAAGACAGACAAAACTCTTTAGAACTCCATCCTTATGAAGCGCTTCGCCATCTTCTCCCTCGCCCTCCTCGTCGCCTTCGGCGGCCTCTTTGCTCTTCCGCAACCCGCGCAAGCGGCGCGCAGTTCCGTCGCCGGCGATCCGGGCGGCCATACCAACCGTGGCGTGAAATACGCCCGCCAAAAGCAATACGACAAGGCGATCGAAGAGTTCACCAAAGCGATCAAACGGCAGCCGAACGACCCGAAGAATTATCGTAACCGCGCCGTCGCCTATCGCCTGAACAAGGAGCCGGAAAAAGCAAAAGCCGATTCGAAGAAAGCGAACGAGCTCAACCCGGAATCCGTCCGCACCTACATGGCGCGTGCCCGCACTTTGCTGCGCGAGAAGAAACCCGATCTCGCTCTCGCTGAGCTGGACAAAGCGATCGACAAGGATCCGCGCGATCGCGCCGCGCTTCGTCTGCGGGCTTACGTTTACCTGCAGCAAAAAGAATGGAAGAAGGCGATCGCCGATTACGACACCGCGATCAACACCATCGCCGAAGTGGATGTGGAAGGCCGCACCCGGCGCGGTTTTGCTTATCGCAATCTCAAGCAATACGACCGCGCCTTGATCGACTTCACCAAAGTGATCGAGGCCAAGCCGAAAGACGCCGAAGCATATCGCCGCCGCGTTTACATCTATCGCGTCCTCGGCCAGAACGAAGAAGCGATGGAAGATCTCCGGGCGATCCTCAAGTTGAAACCGAGCGACAAAGACGCGCAGCAGCAGTTGAACGCACTCCAGAAAGCCAGTCCGAAAGCGCCTGCGGCCGACAAAGCCAAATCGAAGAAGGCCGAGGCCAAACCGACGCCGGCGTCCTAAAAAACGGCTGCCCGTGGGATGGAGACCAGACCGGGTGGAGGATTTTTACGTTCCTGCCGTCCTCGTTTCTGGACAGATCCTCACCCGCCGTCTAATGAGAGTCTCGCCCCTCGGGGCTCTCCATGCGTGATCTCTCCAGCATCCTCCAGCACGCCGTCACGCAATCGATCGAAACCGCCCGCACTCTCGGCGAGCTCGATCAACAAATGCGCCGCGCCGCCGATGCCTTAACCGACTGCCTCCGCTCGGGGCACAAGCTGCTCGTTTGCGGTAATGGCGGGAGCGCGGCCGATGCTGCCCATTTCACCACGGAGTTCGTCGTCCGTTTCATTCACGATCGACCCGCTTACCCGGCCATCTGTCTTTCGAGCGATGGCGGCCTGCTCACCGCGGCCGGGAACGATTACGGCTTCGAGGAAATCTTCGCCCGCCAGGTGGCGGCCTTCGGTCAACGGGGCGACGTCTTGATCTGCCTCACCACCAGCGGCAACTCCCGTAACATCCAGCGCGCACTCGAAGAAGCGAAAGCACGCAGCGTAACCAGCCTCACCTTCTCCGGGCGCGACGGCGGCTTCTGCCACGGCTTGGGGGATCTCGAGTTACTGGTCCGCGGCGATACTACTGCGCGAATTCAGGAGGCGCAGATGTTACTCCTGCACGTCCTCTGCGAAGCCGTCGAAGAACGGTTGAAAGAAAGCTAGCTCCCCCCATGCATCTTTATCGTCTCATGGCCAATGTCCGCGCCGGTGCTGCGCAAGTGCCGCAGTGCGTTCTGGGTCAGCCCGGTCTGGTCACCGTCTGGGTGCGAGCCGCTTCGGAAGAAGAGGCCTTCGCGCGCGCGCGGGAAGTGCTCGAGAAACGTCAGTACGCTTCGCAAGACGACATCAGTGTTTACATGGAGCAGCCGGGCGATCCTTCGGATGCTGGCTCCGGAGGGAGTGATGCCCGCACCGAACCGGTGGCGGGCGGCTATGAAGGTGTGAAAGAGACTGCCTTAAAAGAGACGGACGGTCTGTTCGAAATGTGGTTCCCCGTTTCAACGGGTGAACCACCCGTGACCACGGGTTAAGCCCAGCCTGCGCCCGACGTTCGTTTACCGGCGCGGCAGGTGAATGGTCGCAAGCATGCAGCGCGCGCTTCCGCCCGCCAGCTCGATCGTCGGCAAGTCCAGCGGCAGCAGGCGCACGTAGCGCTCCAGTTGTTTCCGCTGCGCTGGCGTGAGCGCCGCCGCCGCCCGAGCCGAGAGCACGAGCAGCTTCTCGTGTTCGTTGTGGAGCTCGAGCGCGTTTCCGGCAAACTCCGCGATCTGCGCCCGGCTTAGCTCGATCACTTCTTTCCCATTCGCTTCCAGAAGATTTTGCACCCCGTCGCGCTCCGCTTCATCGGGAATATTTTGCAACCCCACCAGGGCAAACTCCGTGCCCACGCACATCATCACGTTGGTGTGGTAGATCGGGCGGCCCGCTTCGCTTTCGCTCCGGAACGTCACCGGTTCAAAACCGAAATCGGCGCAGAACTTCTTCAACACTTCCGGGTGTGTCCGGTGCGAGAGCGACGCATAGGCAATGGAGTTGATGTGATCGAGAACCAGGCTGCCCGTCCCCTCCAGCGCCTGGCCCTCCTTCTCCGCTTCGGAATAATCGATCACCTCTGTGATCTGGAAATGCTCGCGCAGCGTCTCGATGACCTCATGCCGCCGCTCCAGCCGGCGGGTCGCCGAATACATCGGGTAAAGCGCCACCCGCCCATCGTGATGCGTGGAGAACCAGTTGTTCGGGAAGACCGCATCCGGCTTTTCGGGCGACGCGGTGTCATCGCCCACATGCACATGCACTCCCGAAGCGCGGAGCAATGCGACCGCGCGATCAAACTCCGCCAGCGCCGCAGCTGAGACCGCCGGCAACTCGCCGTCCGCGATCGCTTTTTGAAAAGCATTATCCGCCGCCGTCTCCGGGTTGGGGTAAAACCGGTGCGGCCGGATCATGAGGACCGCGTTCGCGCTTTGCTGAATCTCGGCTGCCATCACTTCGCCCCAAACGAGAAAGATTAAACCGCGACGGCCGGACTCTCGGCGCGCGCCGCGGCCCGCGCGCGTTGGCTGCTGCGATGACGCCAGACCGCCACCCCGACGAAGAGAAGATCCGCCAGGACAAACGTGGCCACATACGATTCGCCGCCGATCCCGAACCCGTAGCTATGCAGACCTTTGCCGAGGACAAAGTTCACTCCATACCACGCGAAGAGCACGGCCAGGAAACAGACCACGCTCGCCACCACCAGGCCGAATTGCGTCCACCATCCCGCCAGCCGTCCGTGCAAAGTCAGGATGTAGCAGAGGAGCGCGATCAACGCCCACGTCTCCTTCGGATCCCAACCCCAGAAACGGCCCCAGGAATAGTTCGCCCACACCCCGCCCAGGATTGTGCCTGCGGCCAGCAAGAGCACGCCGAGCTGCAGCACGCGGTAGAGCCAGAAATGCATCGGCTGATCCGCCTGCGCCGCCGCGGGCTTCCACATGTAACGCCAAAGCAAAATGTGCCCGAAACCCATCGCGAGCGCGAAAGCCGCATAGCTGAGCGTGATCGTAAGCACGTGGATGGTGAGCCAGAAATTGTCGCGCAAGACCGGCACCAGCGGATCGATGCTCGATGGCATCGCGATCGGCATTTGGTGCACGAGCAGGAGCGCAACCAGCGAGACCGGCAAAGCAGCCAGCAGGTAAACCGAAGCCCGATAGCGCGCGAAGAAAATGAGCCCGAAGAGGGTTACGGCAAACGAGACCCAGATGATCGACTCATACATGTTCGTCACCGGCGGGCGCCCGGCGATCATGCAACGCATCGTGAAAGCGGCTGCGTGAAAGAGCAGTCCGGCGAACGCCACCGCCACCCCGATATTTCGGAGGAGCCCGGTCGTCTGGCGAAAATAGGCGATCGAGATGAGGACCAGAGCGATCCCATACGCCCACGCTGCGCGGTAGAACCCGTCGAAATGATTATATAAATACTCGAGCCGGAGTTGCTGCTCCGTCGGATAAATTTCCGGACTCAAAGCGCGCAGCGTCTCGCGCAGCTGCCGGGCCGCGTTCAGAAACTGGAAGCCATCCGCCTTCACATAAGCCTGCGCGAACTCCTGCAAATGCGTCTGCACCGGAGCGAATTGCTCTTCGCTGTAGTAATCCCCGAAACTGGGCGGCACCACCCAAGGATCGGTCACGGTCTTTGCCGCCGGCAGGATCAGGAACGCGCTCCCATCCATCACCCGCGTGAAAAGCGTGAGCCGCTCGCTCACGTTCATCACTTCCTGCTGCATCCGCGTCAGGGTCTTTTCCGCGCGCTTCAAGGTGTGCGCTTCATCCGCCAGCCGCTTCATTTCCGGCAGGGTGGTCAATTGTTGAAACGAGAAACGCCGCTTCGTTTTATCGAGCCCCAATTGTTCGATCAAACTCCCGAGCGAGATCAGGACCAGCGGCTCGTTCTTCCAATCATGCGTCTCGAGGAGCGCGGAGAGCAGCAGATCATTGGCGGCCCATTTCTTTCCGCTGATCGCAGTGTAGCCCGAACGGCCCGTGATCTTGATCAACGTCTCCCGCGCAAAAGTATCGATCGGTTTCCGGCGACCGCCTTCCTGGATCGCGAGTAAACCCCACTGCTTAAAATCGAGCGCGGCGGAATCGGTCGCCGGCATTTGAGCTTGGGCCGGGAGCGCTCCGCCAAGGACAGCTCCAAACAGAAGGACGGCAAAGAGAAGGCGCGTTTTCAAGAGGCTCAAACTAAAGTCGCCGCTCCTTTTCGACAAACCTGAATCTTTCGCGCTCGCGCAAGCGAGCGCGGTCGGGCTCCGGATTTAATCGCTATACAGCCGGCATTTCCTTCCGACATACTTTCCCAACGTCTCCTATCTCCTCTTGCAAACCTTGAACACGCCTCCTCCCGCCAGCTTTGAACTCATGCAAGCTTTGGTGGAGTTCCGGCACGATAAACCCCGGCGGAAGGAACTCACCCGCGTGAGCAAATATTCCATGCTCCACCTCGATGTTCTCGTCCTGGCGCACTATCTCGGCCGGGTATGTGAAGGCCATATTCTCGAGATCGGATCGTTCGTGGGCGGGTCCACCATCGCCACCGCGCTGGGCGTGCGCGCCTCGGGCCGCGCGAAAAGTTTTATCAGCATCGAGCCCGGCGGCCGTCTCCGGAAACACAAGCTCGCCACGCGGGATATCTTCAAGAGCTTGCAAAGGAATGTGACGCGTTTCGGAGTGCGCGACGGCGTCACGCTGATCAATCAGCCGGCCGAGGAGGCCAGCGCGATCGCCACGGTGCAGGCCACCTTCGGCCCGGGCACGGTTGGCTTCTTCATCTTCGATGCCCACGCCAACGTCGGCTACGATATCGGTCTCTACGGCGATCGCCTGCGGGACAATTGCTGGGTCATGATCGACGACTATTTCGGCCCTGGCGAAAAATCCGGCCCGACCCGCGAGCAAGTGGATGAGCTGGTGCAGGCCGGACGGCTGCTCCCGCTCGGCTTCTACGGCATGGGGACGTGGTTCGGGCTTTGGCGTGCGCCACAGCCAGTGGCTGCGTAAAAGAGAAGCGCGCGCTATTTCGCCGGCGGCTCCGGCGCGAGATCCCAATCCTTTGGCGGAGAATCAATCTCCAGGTGCCGCGCCGATTCCTTTTTCGAAAACTCCGCGGCCCGCGCCAAGCCGACGACCACGACAAAAGTGACGATGACTCCCAGGAGAAAAATGCTGATCGCGTAATCCATGGGGCCTCAGTTCTTTCGACGGAGGCGATCCACGGCAGCAGCTAAAAGCACGACGCGCACGCCAACCCAAAGCCCAAGAATGCTTGGCACCCAGATCCCAACGAAGACGCCGTAATCGCGATCGACGAGAAACCACAGCGAAACGCTGAAAACGAAACTCGCGAAGGTGGCGATGAGGAATGGGTAATCAATTTTCGTAAACATAAGCCGGACGGTGCTGTGAAAGTTTCGTATCAGACAGGGGCACGGACTCATAGAAAAAATTCAAGCACGCGCTGCGCGTCCAAGGGTCGATCCCATAGCGAATGGTTTCGCATGCCCGCCGCGGAAAAGTATAGGCCAGCCCAGCAATGAACACGGTCTGGATCCTGGGCGACCAGCTTTCGCCAGAACACGCGGCCCTCGCCCGCACGAACCCACGCGAGACGCGCGTGCTCATGATCGAGGCAAAAGCGCGCGGCGGGCTTCTTCGTTATCACAAGCTCAAGCTCGTCCTGGTTTACAGCGCGATGCGCCACTTCGCGCGCGACCTGCGCGCAGCCGGGTGGAAAGTGGATTACCAGATCATCGAAAACACCGGCACTTTTGCGGATGGCTTGCAGCGTCATCTGCAAGAGCACTCGCCGGAACAGCTGGTGATGGCAGAGCCGAATTCATTTCTCGAAACCGACGCCGTCACCAAACTGGCGCGCAAGCTTCGTGTTCCGCTGGAGATCGTTCCGACCACGCAGTTCCTCCTGCCGCGTGCGGAATTTCAGGCTTGGGCGGCAGAGTCGAAGCGTCTCTTGATGGAGAATCATTATCGCCGGATGCGGAAGCGATTCGGCTGGTTGATGGAGAAAGACGGCCAGCCCACTGGCGGCACTTGGAACTACGATGCCGAGAACCGCGCCACGCATTCCGCCTGGAAACGCGCTGGTGCGCCGCGCGCGAAATCACCGGTGCGCGCCCGACCAGACGAGATCACACGCGAAGTGATGGCGATGGTGGCGCGGGAATTTCCGGAGAACCCCGGGCGCGTGGAGGATTTCTGGCTGCCGGTGGAACGACGCGGCGCGCTTCGTTGGTTGCGCAGCTTTATCGAAGATCGTCTGCCGGACTTCGGCGTCTACGAGGACATGATGGCTGAGGGCGAGCCCTACCTTTTCCACTCCGTCCTCACGCCGTTTCTCAACCTTGGCCTGCTCACTCCGCGCGAATGTGTGGAGGCTGCGCTCGTCGCCTATCGCCAGGGGAAAGCCCCGCTGAATTCCGTGGAAGGCTACGTCCGGCAGATCATCGGCTGGCGGGAATTCATTAACGGCGTCTACTGGCTGCGCGGCCCGGATTATCAAAACCTCAACTCGCTGGCCGCCACCCGCCCGCTCCCCGCCTGGGCTTACACCGGCGCCACGGAGATGAATTGCCTGCACCACGTCGTCTCGCAGACGATCGAGCTGGGTTGGAATCATCACATCCAGCGGCTCATGATTTTGGGTAATTTTTTCCTCTTGAGCGGGACCAATCCGCAAGCGGCGCTGCGCTGGTTTAACGAGATGTATGTGGACGCCTACGATTGGGTGATGGCGCCGAACGTGATCGGCATGTCGCTCCATGCCGATGGCGGTTTCATGGCCACGAAGCCGTATGCGGCCAGCAGCGGTTACATCCGGAAGATGAGCGATTACTGCAAAGGGTGCCGCTTCGATCCGGACGAGAAGACCGGCCCGGAGGCGTGCCCATTCAATTATCTCTACTGGGATTTCATCGATCGCCACGCGGATCGCTTCGCGAAAAACCCGCGCATGCGCACGATGGTAAGGGCCTGGCTGGCTCGGCCGGAGAAAAACAAGGAAGCAGTGCGCGCTTCCGCGCGCGCGTTCCTCGAAAACGATCCGCTGGTGCGTAGTTAAGTCGCTCGGCCCAGCGCTGAGTCGCATTCCGGCTGCGGCACAACCGGCGTGGCCCGGCGGAAGATCATCCAGACGCCCACCAGCACCAGCGCGCCGCCGAGCAGCGACCAAAGCGAGAGAGTCTCTCCGCCCACAAACCAGCCGATCGCGACTGCCCCAGGCGGCGTGATGAGCGAGATGCTCTGCAGATTATTGACGGGGATGCGCGGGAGCAGCCAGTAGAGGAGCAGAAAGGTGAGCGAAGAGCCGATGATCGCGAGGTAGAGAAGGCAGAAAATCGCCATCCCGCTCCAGCGAAAATGAATGGGATTGCCTTCCACGATCAGCCCAAGAATCAGCAACGGGATGGTGCCGAAAATCATCTGCCACCCCGCGATCATGGCCGGAGCCAGAGTGAGGGCGCGGCGCTTCAACAGCACATTGGAGAACGCCGCGACCGCGCCGCCGATCACCACTCCCAGCCCGCCCCAGAAGGCGAGCATGCCGCCATGATCCATCAGGCGACCGCAAATGAGAGCCACGCCGCCGCCGGCCAGGATCGCGCCGGAGACGCGTTGCCAGGTCAGGCGTTCGCCGGGCAGGAGGTAATGGGCGAAGAACATCCCGAAGATCACGATCATGGCCTGCAGGACCGCGGCCAAACCCGAAGAGATGTGAATTTCGCCCCAGAAAAGCAGGCCGTAATTCACGCTAAACATGAGCACTCCAGTGAAGATGAGGAGCTTCCAATCGGCCCGTGTTCGCGGCCAAAAATTCGCGCGCCCGAGCGAGATCGCCACCAGCACGAGCGCGGCAATAAGGAAGCGGATCGCGGCAAACGAGACCGGCGGAAGATCATCCAGCCCCACCTTGATCGCCAGCCAGGTGGAGCTCCACACCACGCACAGAGTCGCGTAGGCCGCGATGATGCGGATTTTCGGCGCCGAGAACATTCGCCTTACCAGCGCATCAGCGTTCGCGAGTTGCAACCGCGAGCTCTGGATTGACTGCGAATCGGCGCTCCACCCGCAGCGGCGTTGCTCGGCTTGCGCGACGCGAGCGCGTCATTCCGTCAACACCGGCGGCACAGAGGGAGCACCATCGCGAGGTGTCGTCTCAGGAGTGATCGCCTTCCGGCCGAGGGAGCCCGCGTTACTCCTTTTTCGTCTCGGGCGCTTCCTGCAATTTCTCGAGATCGATGTTGTCGTTACTGAGCCGACCTTCGAAGGCTTTGATGAAAGCGTTTCGGAAAACGTTCAGCACAGTATCGAGCACGGCCGGGCTTGGGTCCTCGAAGCTGCCGGAGATAGGCACCTTGGTCCCAAAACGATCCTTCGGCTGATTCCGGATGATCCGGGTGAGGCCGCCCACGATCCCCTGCCAGATAAAGTCGATCGGGTTCTCGTTGTCTTTGCCGGGATCGAAGATGGCCATCTCGTTAAAGACCGGCTCGAAGAATCCGGTAAAGCGGCCCGCCTTCGAGTTCACGGAAGTGGCCACGCGCAGAGTGCCCTTCTCGAAGGTGATGGCGGCGTAGGCTTTGGCGAAATCGTTCAGCTTGGTCAGCGGGATGGAATCCGCTTCGAGCTCAAGCGCGAAGGTCGGCTTCGCGGCGTAGGGATCCATATCGATGTTGGCTTTTAACTTCCCGGCCCGGAGCGGGCGCCCTTCGATTTCGATTTTGGCGTTAAGCGTCTCGGAGAGCTTGCGGCTGTTGGTCAGATTGAGCGCGACCAGGCGGATGCGATCCATCTCCACATCCACTTCGGGTTTGCGTCCGAAATCGC
This sequence comes from uncultured Verrucomicrobiae bacterium, assembly GCA_963730385.1. GTDB lineage: Bacteria > Verrucomicrobiota > Verrucomicrobiia > Chthoniobacterales > UBA10450 > JACCTI01. The sequence continues at coordinate 590,148 of CAVSRQ010000010.1, read as the reverse complement.
GGTAATGAATCTCGCCCTCGCGGACGGTGGCGCGGTTGATTTTCAACGGGAAGAGTTCGCGGATTTTTTCGGTCCACGGTTTATCGAGGCCGACCTGTGTGCTCGCTTCGCTCTTGCCATTCACGAAGTTCATCTTTGGTTTTTCGAAATGGATCTCGCCGACGAGCGAGCCATCAAAGAGAGCTTTCCATTCCACCGAAAGATCGACCGTGGGCGCAGCGAAAAACGGGACGGGAACTTTGCCGCTGGTCCGGACGATTTCGACCCCATGCAGGCTGTAAGCCCCGCGCCAGAGATGGATATCCACATCGGCGACGTGGCCGCGGTAGTCGTCCATCTCGCTCAAGGTGCGGTTGACGTAATCGCGCACCCAGATGGGGAGAAACGCGCGCGCGACGACGAGTGCGACGAGGAGGATGATGACGAACCAAAAGATTTTGCTGCTCCGGAGTGCTTTCATGAAATGTAGAGACTAGATCGGATGCGGCGCGCATGGAGGTTCCATCAAAGAGCGGCGCTCTCCTGGCCGCCGCGTTTTTGCGAGCGGATGGGAAAGGGCAGCCTGGAAAGCGCCCCTCCGTGCGGCGCTACGCTTTCTTTCGCTTTTTAGGCGACGCTTGTGTGTCTGCAGTCGCGGAAGGTGACGAGGTGGGCGATGGCGACGCGCTCGGCGAAGGCGTGGCCAGCGGAAAAGCGAAGGTGGGCGCAGGTGAGGCTTCCGGCGAGGACGAAGAGGATGGGGACGGCGACGCCTGGGGCGAAGCGGAGGGCGAGGGACTCGGTGTGGGAGTAGGCGTCGGACTTGGAGTCGGCGTAGGCGGCGGCGGGATGATGTTTTCCCATTGGTGCAGCGGCACTCCCGCTCCGCCGATTTCCTGGATGAGGGCCGCGCACCGCGCATGCATTTTTGCCAGATCCGGCGGACCAAATGGCGTCTCGACCGTGCCGGGGAAGATCAGGTAGGTGACCCCGAGATCGCTCACCGGGCGATACATCGGGTTTGCCTTGTCGCTGATCTCTTTCGCGATGCGCAGGGACGCTTCACCCGCTTTATCCGACGGGCCGACATCGCCCACGATCGCGGGATAAATCGCACCGCCGTGGATTACGACCGCGAGATCGCCCACCTTCGCGCCTTCCGCTTTGGTAAAGCCTCCGGGGATGACGATGAACGGATCGGTCGCCCCGATGAGGAAGCTAAATCTCTTCAATTGCTCCAGCCCGTCGCGTGCATTCGCGATGGCGCCTTTGAGCTCGGATTTCCGCGCCGCGTTCGGCGTTTTCCCGTTCAGCTCCGTCTCCCAGTTCCGAATTTTTTCCTGGAGAACAGCGAGGTAAGCGTTCGGGTTCGAGGTCTGCTTCGGCCAACGGTAACTGGTGTAAGGCTGGAAATTTGGCGAGACGCCACTGCCTTCTGGTAAGCGGTCGGAATCCGAGCCATCAGCGTCCACATCCATCTCCGCCTGGAGGAGGAGGGCTTTGCGCTTCGTCTCCGGGTGCTGGAGACGGAGGATGGTCTGGCAATCGTAGTAGTTGTGTCGCGAAAGGAGCTGGTCGAGCCGGGTGAGATTGGAGCGGATCCGGCGCAGCTTCGTCTCGTAGAGCTCGGCGAAGAAAGGTGAGACCGCGTCCGGTCCGAGCATGGCTGCGAGACCAGGGAGGAGGCGCGGCAATTCAGGATTTACCTGCGCGAGTTCTTCGATGGTTTTGTTCGGCTCCGGGACACGGAGTTTCAGCCGCAAATCGATCACGTAGCTGTTGGGATCAATCCGTTCGTTCGAGGCCGGTCCGCCGGGCACGGGCTCGACGGTGGAGTTCACGGTGATGCCGCTAAAGAGGCGCGCGGTCTCGAGTTTTCCACCGATCACCGGAGGCCGGGTGGGACCCGGTGTGGGCGTGGGGCCAGCGATCCGCTCGGGCAGACGGGAGCTGCGGCTGTGTTCCTGGCTCCAACGCCAGCGTTCGAGCGAGACCCAACGCAAGGTCACGGCGGTGAAAACACCGAGCAGCAGAAGCAGCAGGAAAATCCGCAGAGTCCTGAGACGGAATCGACGCACGCGCAGCCCTTACCTTTTTACAAAGGCGAGGATCGCCACCACCACGCCGATGACACTGAGGATGGCCATCATCCCCGCGGGCATAAACGCGCCCGTCTTTAAAAAGACGGGAAGGAATCGCCCGGCAAGAGCAAGCGAAATGACCCCGCCCAAAATGAGGCCGGCGGCGATGTTGCCGGGCAAAAGGAAAGCGGCCAGCAAGAGGAGGATGCCCGAGATGGAGCCGGCGATGATGGAAGCCATGCTCCCGGCGCGCAGGTAGCCGATGACGCCGCCCACGATCGTGAGCAGCCCGAAAATGAGAAAGTAGATTTTGGCAGGTCCGATCATAAGTGCGGCATTCGTACGCCAGAGTGGCTGGCCTGTCCACATTCCTCCTCCTTCCCCTCCTACTCATACTCCTAATCCTACTCCTATCCTTTCTCCGAAGGACCGACCGGAAAGGATCAGGAGTAGGATTAGGAGTATGAGTAGGAGGAGGGGGCTAACGCCCGCCAAACCACCGCAGCGCCGCTTCGATATGCGACTTTTTCACCACGTGCCCATGCGGGAAAATCTCCTGCCGCACATTCCCGAAACCCGCGCGCTGCATGGCAATTTTCACCGCGTTCTGCTGCTGCGGAGTGGCCATCTCGTCGCGCGCTCCGGTGCTTAAGAAGATCGGGGTTTCTCGATAGTTCCCGCCCGGCCGAAACTTGCGGTAACCCTCCGTGATCGTGTCTTCGTTGATGCCGGTAAGGAACAACCCCGTGATCCGATAGCCGCGCAAGGCGAGCAGAGGAGCGATGAGCCCCGCCCGCTTCGCGCCCCCCGAATAACCAGCGCACGCCATCGGCCATTTTTGCGATCCGGGGAAACTGCGATGCATGGCATCCAGCGCCGCGAGGGTGTGTCCCGCGCGCCAGCCGGAGCTGTCTTTCCGCGCGGGCGCCGGGCCATCTCCCGCGATCAACACCCAACCTTCCGCCAGCGCAGTCGGTCGGTAGTAGTTTACTAAATCATCGCGATTCTGATGCTTGAAATCGCTGGTCGAGAAGACCACCAGCACCGGGTAGGCACGTTTCGGATCGAACCCCGACGGCACGGCCAGCACTGCCACCGTGTGCGGCGGCACCGCATTTCCCCCTTCCGCGACATAGGATTTCTGCCGCTCGCTTAGCGGCACCTCTGCCCGCACGGTCGCACCGGGAGAAAGAGGCACTCCGGCGAAAGTCAGTGGAGCTGCGGATGCGCGATGGGCCGCCAGCACGAGCGCTCCCAGGATGATGAGGATGGCGGAGAGGCGCGTTTTAGTCACATGGGGTTGGACAACGCGCGCGGGAGAAAAGTTCGAAGGCAGACTCGATGTGCGCCGGGAAGTCCGCTATGGTCGGAGCCCTCATGCGCACCTGCCTGGTTCTGGTCTCCGTCCTCTGCACCTCCGTCCAAGTCGCGTTTGCGGCCACGGACTCGATCACCGCCCTCGAGAAAGCAAGCGAGCGCCCAGCGGAAGGAGTGATGGATAATTCTTTCCTGGTCGAGGAAGCCTACAACCAGGAACCCGGCGTGGTGCAGCACATCTTGAATGTGGCCTATAGCTCCAGCCGCCGCGCTGGGCCGGACGAGCGCGCACTCTCCTTCCTTTTCACCCAGGAGTGGCCCGTCTTTACGCAAACGCATCAGTTCGCCTACAGCATCCCCTACTCGTTCCTGGATGCAGACGGTCGGGAAGAGAGCGGGTTCGAAGACATCACGCTGAACTACCGCTACCAGGCCTGGCTGGAAACCCCGACGCGCCCGGCGTTCACGCCGAGCCTTTCGGTGATCCTTCCCACCGGCGAAGCGGCCAAGGGCTTGGGAGACGACACCGTGGGCTCCCAGCTCAATCTGACCATGAGCAAAGTGGTGAGCGACCGCTGGACCGTCCACGGGAACGCCGGTGCCTCTCTCTTTCCGGACGTGAGCGGACACGATCTCGTCAGCTACAATCTGGGCGCGAGCGCCATTTATGCGGTCAGCACGAACTTTAATTTCATGCTCGAAGCGGTGGTGGACTTTGAAGAAGAGGTGGACGATTTCGGGCGGACGGACCGCGCTGCCGCGGTGGTGCTTTCGCCGGGATTCCGTTATGCCATCAATCATCCGGGCGATGCGCAGACGGTCATCGGCCTGGCGGTGCCGATCGGGCTGACGGACGCTGCACCGGATTTCGGGGTCTTCCTTTACGCTTCCTTCGAGCATTTTTTCCATCGCTCGAAAAGCATCGCCAGCGGCAAATGAACGGGCCCTCGCCAGGCGTCCCGATCCGCTACCCGCTCTCCCGCAACCCCATCTTCTGGACCATCCAGGGCGAGGGCCACATGCGCGGTTTGCAGATGTGTTTTCTGCGCCTGGCCGGTTGCTCGGTGGGATGTCCCGGGTGCGATACCGATTACCGGAAGAACGAAATCGCCACCCTGGAGCAGATCGTGCAACGGGTGGAGGAAGCGATTCCCTCCGCGGCGCGTGAGCGCTGGGTTTGGCTCACGGGCGGTGAGCCCACCGATCATAATCTCGCGCCGCTCATCGAAGCGCTCCGGGCCAAAGGATGCCGCATCGCGCTCGCCACCAGCGGCCATCGACAGGTGGTGGTGACAGTCGATTGGCTTTCCGTTTCGCCGCACCATCCCTCGAAGTGGGTCCAGACGCGCGGGGACGAAATGAAAGTGGTGCCGGACCTAAACGGCTTTGCCATTGAAGATTTTCGGCGCGCGCATCCGGATGAAACGACGGACTTCCGCTATCGTTTCGTGCAGCCGCTCTCGATCGGGAAAGCGGAGGATCCAGCGAGCCTGCGCACCTGTCTCGAGTTTGTGCAGGCGCACCCGAACTGGGGCCTCTCGCGCCAGGATCATCATTACTGGGATGTCGCGTAAGGCCACGCGCTCCGTTGACGCTCGCGCGGTGCGTGGGTATGAATGGCAACGCATGGGTTCGCTTCGGCATCGCTTCTTCCGCATTCTCTGCGCCTTCTTTGTCTTTTTCGTCCTCGCTGGCGACGTGGTGGCCGATGCCATTCACGATGCCAGTGGAGCCTGCGCCAGCGAAGCGCAGGACCACGATTCCTGCCCCACATGTGGATGCACGATTCACAATGGATCCGCAGCCGCGCCTGACTCTGTCTCCGTCCTCGGGGTCATGAAAGAAGTCGGCACCTCCATGACTTCGGAGGATGATCAGCCCGCGCTCGGCGCGCCGCCTGCGATCGATCATCCGCCGCAATTAGGTTAGCCCCGTTGCGTACGGTCGCGCCGTGAAAGCGCGACCATCACGCTCCCTGCGACGACGCTCCCGACTTTTTGGGTCGGGACGGCTCCGATGCGCGTGTCTCGCGCGCCCGCTTCGAGACCAGCAGCCCCCCGTGTTTTCATGTTCCGAATCCTTCTCATTTTATTAAGCGCAGCCTCTCTCGCGGTGGCCGGTGAAATCCGCGTCACGCCCGAGAGCGCTGGTTCCTACGCCGTCCGGCACCATCCCGGTTTGGCGGCGGCGCGCCTCAAGGTCGCGGAGGCGCGCGGTCGATTGCGGCAAGCCGGACGGATGCCGAACCCGGAGGTGGAATTGGGCTTCTCGCGTAACGTCGACAAGCCCGAGGGCGGCGGGAGCGGTTTCGTCCAGCAACGTTTTCCCATCACCGCCCGGCTCCGCCTTGAGAAAGCTGTTTCGCGCTCCGCCCTCGCCGCCGCGGAAGCCGAGGTGCAGAACGAAGAGCGAAAGCTCCGGGCCGATGCCGCGACGTTGGCGGTCAAGATTCTAGCGGTGGAAGCGCAGCGCGCTTTGCGCCAGCAACAGCTGAGTAATAGCCGTGAGCTGGGCGACTTCACGCGGAGACGTCGCGAGGCGGGCGAGGCTTCCGATCTCGACCTGGCGCAGGTGCAGATCGAGACGCAGCAACTCAAAATCGAACAGCTGCAACTCGAAGCGGAACGCGCCGCGCTCGTGGGCGAGCTGCGTCCGCTTTTTGGTTGTTCGCCCGGAACCGCGATTCTCGTCAGCGGCCAGCTTTCCCCACCCGCCAGCGTGCCGCACCGCGCGCTCGTGCTCCGACCGGATTTGATCGCCGCCCAAAATAACGCCGAAGCGGCGCGGCAAACGGCCGCTCTCGCGCGGGCGCAACGCTGGAGTGATGTCGCCGTGGGCGTGGGAGTGGAGCGCGAACGGACGGAAGACGTCCCGGAAGGCTTCGATGGCGATACCTCAGTAGGAGTTCGTCTCAGTGTGCCGCTGCCCTTGTGGGATCGCGGCGAAGGACGCATCGAAGAAACCGCGGCCGCTGCCGAACGGGCGCGCCAGGAAGCGGCCGCCCTCGGTCTGACCATTCAATCCGAAGCGGCCAGTGCGCGTGAGCAAATGCAGGCCTTCGCCGCAGTCAGCAAAGCATTGGACGAGACTCTGCTTCCGCAAGCCCGCGCTTTGGAGGAGCAATTTCGCGTCGCGTACGGAGAAGGGCTGTCGGCCCTTCCGGAAGTCCTGGGTGCGCGCGACAAACGTCTGCAACTCCAGCGGCAGCGTCTGGATGCACTGCGCGATTACCATTTGGCCCGCATCCGCTACCAGTCGGCCACCGCCACATCGCCCTGAGGGCAATTATGAAACCAAGCTTCACTCCTGCGGCCATTTGCCTCTTCCTTCTCGCCACCAGCTTTTCCGCCGCGGCGGCTGGGAAGCGCGAGAACACCATCATCCTCGACGAACCCGCGGTGAGGAATCTGCGCCTGGAAACGGTGGAAGTGCAGGAGAGCAAATTCGAGGAGACGATCTTTGCTCTTGGCCGCATCCAGCCGATGCCGGGCAAACGCGTGATCGTGAGCGCGCGCGTCGCCGGCCGCGCTGCCGTCGTGGCGGTGGAGCGCGATCAGGCGGTCAAGCAAGGCGATGAGATCTTGCAAATCGAGAGCCGCCAGCCGGGCGATCCGCCGCCCATGATCAAACTCGTCGCGCCCATCAGCGGCCACATCGCGGGCCTGGATGTCGCGCCCGGCCAGCCCGTCTCGCCGGACGATTCGCTCATGGAGATTATCGATTCCAGTGAAGTGCACGGCGTGGCGCAAGTGCCCGAGCACCTGACCGGACGCCTCACTCCCGGGCAAAAGGCGCACATCCGCGTGCCCGCGTTTCGCGATGAAGTTTTCGAAGCCGACCTCGAGCACCTCGCGGCCGCGGCCGACGCCGAGACGCTTTCGTTGCAGGCCGTCTTCCATGTGCCCAATCCCGAGCAACGGTTGCGGCCGGGGATGCGCGCGGAGTTTTCCATCGTGGTCAGCGAGCGCGATGGGGTGATGTCCATTCCGCGCGAAGCGCTGCAAGGCGACGCCGGCGGACGCTTCGTTTACATTGCTGACTACGAACTTCCAAACGCGTTCGTGAAGGTGCCGGTCCAGGTGGGGACGCAGAACGATCGCTTTGTTGAGATCACGAACGGTCTGCTCCCGGGCGACGAGGTCGTCACGCGCGGCGCCTATGCCTTGGGCTTCGCCGGCAAAGGCAGCGTCAGCCTGAAGGAAGCGATGGATGCCGCGCACGGTCATCCCCATAACGAGGACGGCTCGGAGATGACAAAGGAACAAAGAGCCGCCGCGCTGACCGGCGGGCCGGCCAAGGTGGAGGCAGCGGGAATGAGAGGAGCGACGCTGTTTTTCGCGGGCACGAGCGTTCTCCTGCTCGTGCTCCTGCTCTGGAGTTTAAAACGAAAGTCTGCCTCGCCGACACCCTAGCCGATGCTGAACGCGCTCATTCGCTTCTCGCTCCGCTCCCGCGCGGTCGTGCTGGCTGCGGCTCTCGTGCTGCTGGTGCTGGGTGTCCAGACGGTGCGGCAGTTGCCGGTCGAGGTGTTGCCGGACATGACCAAACCGACCGTGACGGTGCTGACGGAGGCGCCCGGTCTCGCGCCCGAAGAGGTGGAAGCGCTCATCACCCAACCGATCGAAAGCGCACTGCAAGGCATCGGTGGCCTTGATCGCGTGCGCTCAAATTCCGATGTGAGTCTGTCGCTCGTCTTCGCCGAGTTCGGTTGGGGCACCGATATCTATCGCGCCCGTCAACTGGTGCAGGAGCGGCTGCAATCGGTCGTCGCCAGTCTGCCCAGAGGAGTGCAACCCGGCCTGACGCCAGTCTCCTCGCTCATGGGCGAGATTCTCCTCGTCGGCTTGAGCAGCAAAGACGGCGGCATCGCTCCGATGGACCTTCGTTCCCTGGCCGATTGGACCATTCGCCGGCGCTTGCAAAGCATCCACGGAGTGGCCGAAGTCCTCTCGATCGGCGGTGGGGTCAAGCAGGTGCAGGTAATGCCCGAGCCGCATCGATTAGCCGCTCACGGGGTCACTTTTGAGGAACTCGAAAAAGCCGTCGCGCAGGCCGCGAGCAATTCCACCAGCGGTTACCTGACCACGCCCACGCAGGAAATCATGGTGCGAAATCTTGGGATGAGCGCCGACCTGACCGACCTCGGGCGCACGGTGGTGAAGACGGTCGGTGACCGCCCGATCGTGGTCAGCGATGTGGCGCGGCTGGAGTATGGCGTCCAACCGATGCGTGGCGACGCCAGCGTGAATGGCACCATGGGCGTCATCTTGAGCGTCGATAAGGCGCCTGGTTTCGATACGCGCATCGTCACAAGAAACATCGAGGCGGCGCTGACGGAATTGCGTCCCTCATTGCCGCCGGGCGTCGAAGTCGAAATCCTCTTTCGGCAGGGCGATTTCATCAGCCACGCCATCGCCAACCTCCAGGCCGCGATCCGCGATGGCGCGATCATGGTGGCGATCGTCCTCTTCCTTTTCCTGCTCAATTTTCGCACCACCGCGATCACGCTGGCGGCGATGCCGTTGTCGTTCGCGATCACGGTTTTGGTCTTCCGCCTCTTCGACGTGAGCGTGAATTCGATGACGCTGGGCGGTCTGGCCGTTGCCATCGGCATGGTGGTGGATGACGCGATCGTGGACGTGGAAAATGTCTTCCGACGCTTGCGCGAAAACGCAGCCCTGGCGGCGCCGAAACCTCAGTTGGAAACGATCGCCGCCGCTTCCAGCGAAGTTCGGAACAGCATTTTCTACGCGACCGTTTTGATCATCCTTGTCTTCCTGCCGCTGCTCGGACTCGAAGGCATCGAGGGACGACTCTTCACCCCGATCGCGATCGCGACGATCACAAGCATGGCGGCATCCTTCGTCGTCTCGCTCACGGTCATCCCCGTGCTTTGCTCGCTCCTGCTCCAACCGAAGGCGGCGACCGCGCATCGCGATGGCTGGCTGGTGCGCGCGATGAAGACGGGCTTGCGCCGCACCTGGCTGCGGCTGGCGTTGGATCAGCCGCTCGTGCTCATCGCCTTCACCGCGGTTCTCTTGCTGGTCGGGCTCACCTTGTATCCGCTAATGGGGAAGGATTTCCTGCCCGCCTTCAATGAAGGAAGCGCCACCATCTCTCTCGCCGGCGCCCCCGGCACCTCGCTGCAGCAATCCAACGAGATCGGTGAGGTGGCGGTGCAACTCCTGCAAACGGTGCCGGAAGTGAAAAGCGTGGGTCGTCGGGCGGGTCGGGCCGAGCGCGACGATCACGTCATGCCAGTTTCGGTAAACGAATTCGACGTTGAGTTCCATCCCCACGGGCGACCGCGGGAAGAAGTCTTCGCGGCGGTGCGGCAGAAACTCGCCACCATTCCTGGAACCTTCGTGAACATCGGCCAACCGATCGGCCACCGCCTTTCTCACATGTTGAGCGGGGTCTCAGCCAAAATCGCAGTGAAAGTCTTCGGCCCGGATCTTGAACAGCTGCGCACGATCGGTCGTGAGATGGAGACCATCGCCCGGGGCATCCCCGGTTTCACCGATGTGAATCTTGAAGCGCAGGTGCCGATTCCGCAGCTCAAGATCGAAGTGAACCGCGAACGTGCGCGCGCTTACGGCGTGCAGCCGGGCCTGTTAAACGAACAGCTCTCCACTTTGCTCGGCGGCAAAGTGCTGACGCAATTGCGCGACGGCCAGCACACGATGGATCTGGTGCTCCGTTTGCCGCCGGAATGGCGCGACTCCCCGGAAAAAATCGACGATATGCTGGTGGAGAACAGCAGCGGCCAGCGTCTCCCGCTTTCGCTGGTGGCCGACGTGCGGGAGGCCCGAGGACCCAACGTGATCAATCGCGAAAACGCGCAGCGACGAATCGTGGTGAGCGCCAATACCAGCGAGCGCGATCTGCAGTCGCTGGTCGGCCGCTGGCAAAAGGAGATGGCCGAGAAAGTAAAACTGCCGGCGGGATATTACGTCAGCTTCGAGGGCGAATTCCGCGCGCAACAGGCAGCGGCGAAACGGATCGGCCTGCTCAGCATCGTCGTCTTCTTCGTCATCGCTTTTCTGCTCTACGGCTATTTCCGCACGCCGCTTTTTGTCGCGCAGGTGTTGTTCGATATTCCGCTCGCGCTCATCGGGGGGCTCGCCTTCACCTGGTTCAAACTCGACAACATCTCCATCGCCACGCTGGTCGGTTTCATCGCCGTCGCCGGCATCGCTGCCCGGAATAGCATCATGCTGATCTCGCATTATCTTCACCTCATGAAACACGAAGGCGAACCTTTCAGCCGCGCGCTCGTGGAACGCGGCACGCTGGAACGGCTCGTGCCTGTCTTCATGACCGCGCTCAGCGCGGGGATTGCCCTCATCCCCCTCGTGCTCGCTGCTGGCGAACCCGGCAAAGAAATTTTGCACCCCGTCGCCGTCGTCATCGTCGGCGGCCTTGTCACTTCGACTTTTCTAGGCCTGGGGGTCACTCCCGCGGTCTTTTACACCTTCGGCCGACGCGCTGCGGAGAAGGCTCTCCGATTGGAAGCACCGGCCGCGCAATAACTCACCACCACCTCACTCATGAAAACACCTACTCTGCTCAAGATTACCGTCGCCATCGTTCTTGCCCTCACTGCGCACGCTTACGCCCACTCCGACGTTAAAATCGGTCCCAATGGCGGACGCATTCTCGACTTTAGCACCGACCAAACGGTCCACGGCGAAGTCGTTGCCAAAGACGGGGCCTTCCACATCGCCCTCCTTGATAAGGACATGAAACCGCTCGCGCTCGCGCAGCAAAGTCTCACCGCCACCACCGGCGACCGGACCCAACCGGAAAAGCTCACGGTTGAAACAAAGGACGGTAAGTTCATCGTCCCTCTCCAACCCGGCGACGACCACTGGACGATCTTCCAGTTTCGCCAGACTCCGGAGGCAAAGCTCGTCACCGCGCGCCTCCGTTACATCGCCACGCCTTGCGTGGAGTGCGGCAAGCCCGACTGGCTGTGCGAGTGTGCGGTGAAAGCAGAGGCGGAGAAAAAATAGCTGCCGTCTTTCGCCGTGGCCCACGTCCATTCCCACGCTCACGGCGCGCCGAATTATAACAAAGCCTTCGCCGTCGGCGTCGCGCTTAATTTGGGTTACGTCTTCGCAGAGGCGATCGTCGGCCTGCGGATCAACTCCCTCGCGCTCCTCGCTGATGCGGGGCACAACCTGAGCGACGTCCTCAGCCTGCTCCTGGCCTGGGCGGCGACTTACCTTGCGCAGATCGGGCCCAGCCAGCGCCGCACTTACGGCTGGCGCAGGTCCACCATCATCGCGGCGCTTTTGAACGCACTCCTGTTGCTGGTCGCAATCGGCGGCATCAGTTGGGAAGCGGTCCGCCGTTTTGGGCAACCAACGGCTGTGCCCGGTGGCATCGTCATGGCCGTGGCTGGGCTCGGCGTGGTCATTAACACCGCGACCGCGCTCCTTTTCCTGAAAGGCCGCCACGGCGACATCAATATCAAAGGTGCCTTCCTGCACATGGCGGCCGATGCCGGGATCTCCGCAGCCGTGGTGCTCGGCGGTCTTGCCATCAGTCTCACCGGCCTGGCCTGGATCGATCCCGCGATGAGTTTGCTCGTGGTGGCAGTAATCGCAGTCGGCACCTGGGGGTTGCTGCGCGACTCCGTTAATCTCTCGCTCGATGCCGTCCCGCCTGGAATCGACGCCGGCGCAGTCGAGCAATACCTGCGCGGTTTGCCCGGCATCCTGCGCGTGCACGATCTCCACATCTGGGCCATGAGCACGACCGAGAGCGCGCTCACCGCGCATCTCGTGAAACCAGACGGCCGAATCGACGACCCGCTGCTCCAGCAAATTCGCAAGGAGCTGCACGATCGCTTCGAGATCGAACACATGACGATCCAGCTCGAATGCGGAGACGGCGAATGCTGCCTGTGCGCTGGAGTCGGCTCCATGCAGATGACACGTTGCGGGCGCATCGGGCGTCGTGCACAGTCCTGCTCGTGAGCCGAAAAATACGTGCCGTCCTTTCGGCTGTCATTCTGCTCGCGTTCGCGTTCGCGTTTGCGCTTTCGGCTTCCTCGCAGTTGCACGAAGCCCTGCATCACACGGGCGACCTGTCGCACCACGAGTGCGCGGCGACGCTTCTCTCCTCCGGCAGTGCAGACCATGCCTCCGGCGAATTGCCTTCGACCGCGCCGCTCCCTGCGCCTGTCCTGCCCATCGTGCGGATTCCGGTTTGCGCGTGGGTGATTACGCCGCTCGAGTTTACGCGACTCGAACACGCGCCGCCCGTTCTCTCCTAGCGCAACGTTGGCCGCTTCGCGGCGGGTTTCTCTTCTTCGTCGGCGAGCTTTGCGCGTGCTGCTCCTTGCGGTCTTCACCTTTCGTGAAGCGCCGCGCCCTGTCTTTGTCCGCATCACCTTTCCTTCAAGAGAACCTAATGAAAACATTTTTTGCAGTTGTCCTTACCCTTCTCGTCCTGGTCCCTGTGGCCCGCGCCCAGGATGCCAATCTCCCTGCGCCCAGTGCCAGCCCCAGTCCCGCCCGCAACGCCACCACGGAACGAGTGATCGTGACCGCGGGCGCGATCGAGCATAGCCAGACGGAGACGGTCGAGCCCGTCTCAGTCCTCAATCAGCAGGAATTGAAACGCCAGGCTGGCGCCACGCTGGGCGACACCTTGCGCGATCAACCGGGCGTCGCCGCGAGCGGTTTCACAGCGGGCGCGAGCCGGCCCGTCATCCGCGGTCTGGCTGATAACCGCGTGCGGGTTTTGAATAACGGCACCGAAGTTTTCGATGTCTCGAATTTAAGCCCCGACCACGCCGCGAGCGTCAGCCCGTTGCTCAGCTCAAGCGTGGAAGTGGTGCGCGGCCCGGCGACGATTCTTTACGGCTCCGGCGCGATCGGTGGCGTGGTGAACGTGACCGACAACCGCATTGCCGTCGAGATGCCCTCGAAAATGTTTAGCGGCGAGGTGGTGGGTCGCCTCGGTTCGGTCGATCAGGAACGGAGCGGCGCGCTCTCTTTGCAGATCGCGCCGGCAGAGCATTTCGTCCTGCATGCGGACGGCTCGGTTTTTCGCGCGGACGATCGCGGCATTCCCGGCTTTGCTTTGAGCGAAAGGCTCCGCGCGCAACTGCCAACGGGCGTGGCGAACGGTCGCGCCTTCGGCCAAAACCCGGAGGACGAAGTGCCGAACACGTTCGTCCAGACGGAAGAGTTTGGCATCGGCGCATCCTACGTGAGGAAGAACGGATATCTCGGCGCGTCCTTCAGTCAGTTCCATTCCGTCTACGGTGTGCCCGCCAATCCGGAGGACATCGTCGCGGGCGAAACGCCGGAGCGCGTGCAGCTCGAGGTCGATAAGCGGCAGATTAACGTGCGCGGTTCAGTGGTGGATCCGTTCCGCGGCGTCCACAACGCCAACCTTAAACTCGTTTACACCGACTACGAACACATGGAGATCGCGGACGGCGCGGTCGGCGCCACCTTCCAAACCGATGGAATCGATGGGCGCCTGGAAGTGGTGCATGAGCCGATCGGAAAAATGGAAGGCTCGGTCGGCGGTCAGGTCTTGCTGAAGAACTTGTCCATCCTCGGCGACGAGGCCTATCTGCAGCCGACCGAGACTTTGCAATTGGCAGCCTTCGTCTTCGAGGAGCTCCGGCTTGGTTCGGTGCGCGTGCAGGGAGGCGTGCGGGTCGAACGAGATTGGGTCGAAATCGAATCGAGCGATCCTCTTTTGACTTCGCTGACCTCGCCCAGCCAGCAACGCCAGGATTTCCTTCCGCTCAGCGCGGCGACGGGCTTGATCTACGAATTCGCGGGCGACTATCGGCTCGCGGTCAACCTCACCTTCTCGCAGCGGGCGCCAACGGTGGAGGAACTCTTCGCGCGCGGGCCGCACGAAGCGACTTTCCAATTTCTCGTGGGCGATCCGAATCTCGACGTGGAAACGAGTCGCGGGCTCGACCTTTCGTTGCGGAAAGAAACCGGCGTCGTCACCGGGAGCGTGAGCGCTTTCTACAACCGCTTCAGTGACTTCATTGCCTTCAACCCGACGGTCGAAACAGAGGACGGTCTGCGTGTTTTCGTTTACGCGCCGCGGGAGGCGGAGTTTTACGGCGGTGAGGCGCAGGTGCAGTTTCATCTGCTGCCGCTGACGCTGGCGCCGCCAGAGCCGGGAGACGCGAGCGAGGATGCAAAGTCGATCAAAAGCATGATCACGGGCGCGTCGGCCGAGCCGCGCAAAAACCCGCACGATCTCTTTCTCGACCTGCGCGTGGATTACGTCCGCGCACAGGATCTCGACCTGGACGAGCCGTTGCCGCGGATCACACCGCTTCGTTACTCCGCCTCGCTCAACTACCGGAGTGAGAAATGGGAAGCGAAGATCGAGGGCCAGCGCGTGAGCGGACAGGATCGCGTCGCGCAATTTGAGACTCCGACAGACGGCTACACCTTTCTGAACGCGAATATCGGCTACAACTTTCGCGTCGGTCCCGCGTTCGTGAATCTCTACGTGCGCGGAACAAACCTGACGAACGAGGAGGCGCGCGACCACCTCTCGTTCTTGAAGGAAGCGTTGCCGCTGGCCGGGCGGAGCGTGTTGGTGGGATTGCGCACGACGTTCTAGCTAATCGTTGAACGTTGGACCTTGGACGTTGAACGTTCCGCCTTGCACGCTTTCCATTATCAAAACGGCCGTCTCCGCTGCGAAGAGGCGGATCTCGCCGGAATCGCCGACGCGCACGGCACGCCGCTTTACGTCTACAGCGCGGGGACGATCACCGATCACTACCGCCGGCTCGACGCCGCGCTCGCGGAGCTGGACCACCTGATCTGCTACGCGGTGAAGGCGAACTCGAACCGCGCCATCCTGGGCCTTGCTGCACGAGGAGGGCGCGGGCTTCGACATTGTCTCGGGCGGTGAACTTTATCGCGTGATCGCGGCGGGCGGCGATCCGACGCTTTGCACTTTTGCCGGGGTGGGGAAATCGCGGGAGGAGATCGAGTATGCGCTCGCGGAGCGCGTTTTTTGTTTCAACGTCGAGAGCGAAGCGGAACTGGATTACATCAACCGAATCGCCGCCGGGAAGGGCGTACGCGCGCCGATCGCGTTGCGCGTGAATCCCGACGTGGACGCTTCCACGCACAAATATGTCTCGACCGGGAAGAGCGAGAATAAGTTTGGCATTGGGTTGGAGCGGGATCGCGGCGGTCTACGAAAAGGCGGCCGCGATGTCGCACATTCAGATTCGCGGCGTGCAGATGCACATCGGCTCGCAGATCACGGCGGCGGGCCCGTTTGCGGAAGCGATCGCGAAGATTGCGCCCACGGTTCTGGAGTTGAAAGAACGCTACGCGATCGAGTTCCTCAGCATCGGCGGCGGGATGGGGATCGCGTATCAATCATCTCTCGCCAGCGGCCAGCCCGATTGGTGGCGCGCGCACGAGCATCCCCTCACGATCGATGATTACGCGGCCGCGATTGTCCCTCCGTTGCGCGCGCTGGGTTTGCGCATCCTGCTCGAGCCGGGGCGGTTTTTGGTCGGCAACGCCGGCGTGCTGCTCACGCGAGTCCGTTACTTGAAGCAGGCCGAGGAGAAGAAATTCGTCATCGTGGACGCGGGCATGAACGACCTTATCCGCCCGGCGCTTTACCAAAGCTACCACGAGATCGTGCCGGTCCGGGAACCCACATCCGCTGATCGCGAGACCGTCGACGTGGTCGGCCCGGTTTGCGAAAGCGGCGATTTCTTCGCGCAGGATCGCGAGCTGCCGGCGATGGAGGAGGGCGACCTGGCGGCGATCATGAGCGCGGGCGCGTATGGTTTTGTGATGGCATCCACCTACAATTCCCGGCCGCTTCCCGCCGAAGTATTGGTGCGCGGAGAGCAGGCCGCGCTGGTCCGGGCGCGCCAGACTTTTGCCGACCTCGTGCAGGGCGAACAGGATTTCCCGGCCCCCTAGCCGCCGCCCCCCTCCCTTGCGGATTTCCCGCATGCGCATAAATACTGCTCTGGTAAAAGCCCGTGAAAAGAATCCCTCTCCTCCTATTAGCCCTCCTGGTGCTGCTGTCGGCAGCCCTCCCCGCCCGTGCCGCGGAGGTGACCCCGGAATTTGTCATCCTGATCGGCGGTCCCTCGTTGATGAAGTGGGAAAAGTATAAAGGCCCCCTCGCGCACGATCATTGGTGGGCGAATTTCGTGCGCGCGGGAAGAATCCGGACCGAGCAGCTGCGCGCCAAGTATGGCCCGGACGCGAAGATCACCTGGTTGGTTTACAAGCAGGGCTACGTCGATCGGGCCGCGCAGGAGAAGAAGGATCTGGTGGGCTTTATCGATTCCGTGCGGGACGCCTTTGATCTCAATCTGGTTTACTTCCGCGGCGGCAACGAAGTGATCGATTATCTTAACAAAGGTCAGCCGCGCGATCGCGTGAAGGTGGCGTTCCTCGAATATTTTGGGCACTCGAACAAAGCCTGTTTCATGTTCGACTACAGCAGCAACATCGACAGCTCCTCGAAGTCTTTCCTGCACCAGGATCAACTGAGCGCGATCAAGAAATCTTCCTTCACCCGCGATGCGCAGATTCGGAGTTGGGGCTGCCACACTGGCGAGATGATGTCGAAGAAGTGGCGCAATGCGGTGGGGAACAAGATGTGGGGCGTGATCGGGAAGACGCAGTACATGACCAATGAGCTGCCTGTGATCTCGACCGCGAGCGGGAAGTGGACCTACTGATTTTCGATTTCTGATTTTCGATTTTCGAAGTAGCCTCGTCTTCGGATGAACTTCGAAAAGCTGCACGCGCTCTATCACCAACCGCTCTTCGATCTGATCTCGCAGAGTCGGGCGGTGCACCTGGAGCACTGGCGCGGCGAGCAGGTGCAGCGTTGCAGTTTGCTCAGCATCAAGACCGGCGGCTGCAGCGAGGATTGCAGCTACTGCGCGCAGAGTGCGCATTACTCCACCGGGCTGGAGCGCGAAGATCTCCTGCCGATCGACGACATTCTTTCTTCAGCGAAACGCGCCCGTGCGCAGGGGGCGACGCGCTTTTGCATGGGCGCCGCCTGGAAAGGGGTGCGCGACGGAACGCCGAAGTTTGAGCAAGTGCTGGAGACCGTGCGCGAAGTCGGGCAGCTCGGGATGGAAGTGTGCGTCACGCTCGGGCAGATCGGCCCGGTCGAAGCGCACAAGCTGAAGGAAGCGGGCGTGACCGCTTACAATCACAACATCGACACGTCGCCGGAGTTTTATCCGGAGATCGTCAGCACCCACACTTTTAACGATCGACTGAACACCATCGCTGCCGTGCAAGGGAGCGGGATGTCCGTCTGTTGCGGCGGCATCATCGGCATGGGCGAGACGGAAGACGACCGGCTGCGCATGCTCGAGGTCTTGAGCAATTTCAATCCGCCGCCGGAGAGCGTGCCGATCAATTGCCTCATGGCCATGCCGGGCACGCCGCTCGGCGAGCAACCGCCGGTGGATATTTTCGAGCTCGTGCGCTTGATCGCAGTCACGCGCATCGCGATTCCAAAAGCGCGCGTGCGTCTCGCCGCCGGTCGCACCCGGCTCTCGAAAGAAGGCCAGGCGCTTTGCTTTTTCGCCGGCTCAAACTCGATCTTCTACGGCGACAAACTCCTTACTGCCGACAACCCCGCCGCGGACACGGACGTGGCGCTCCTGCGCGAACTCGGGTTGCACATCGATGCGTCGAAAAGCGACGCGCTTTTGCCTGCTGGAGTCAGCTAGCG
Organism: uncultured Verrucomicrobiae bacterium; assembly: GCA_963730385.1. GTDB lineage: Bacteria > Verrucomicrobiota > Verrucomicrobiia > Chthoniobacterales > UBA10450 > JACCTI01. The sequence continues at coordinate 572,026 of CAVSRQ010000010.1, read as the reverse complement.
ATCCTCGCTCTAAAGCGCGTCGACGATCTCCCGCAGAAATCCCGGCCCGCGGTAGACGTAGCCGGTGTAAAGCTGCACCAACGCCGCCCCGGCTTCGAGTTTCTCGCGCGCGTCCCCCGCGGTCATGATGCCGCCCACTCCGATCACCGGCAGCGCCGTCTGCGCTTTGATCGCGCGCACAAAATCTGTCGCCCGCGAACGCAAGGGTGCACCGCTCAACCCGCCCGCCTCATCGCGTTCGCCGAGCGAAGCATGATCGAGCGTGGTGTTGGTGGCGATGATTCCTGCGATTTCTTCCCGCTCGCAGGTCGCGATGATTTGCGCCAGCTCCGCCTCGCTTAAGTCCGGCGCGATCTTGAGCAGGATCGGCCGGGCGGAGCCGCGGTTCTCATTCCGCAGCGCGCGCAGCAAGGGCGCGAGCGCGTCGTCTCCCTGCAAGGCGCGCAGCCCGGGCGTGTTCGGTGAGCTGACGTTGAGCACGATGTAATCCGCAAACTCGCGCAGCAGGCGGAAGGAGTAGAGGTAATCCTCCGCCGCATTTTCGAGAGGCGTCACCTTCGACTTCCCGAGGTTGATCCCGATCGGGATCGCCGGCCAACGCCCGCTGGCCCGCAATTGCCGCAACCGTTCCGCCACCACTTCTGCACCGTCATTATTAAACCCGAGACGGTTCACGAGCGCCTGCTGCGCAGGGTAGCGGAAAATGCGCGGCTTGGGATTTCCAGGCTGTGCCTTCGCGGTCACCGTCCCGATCTCGATAAAGCCGAACCCGAGCGCTTCCCACGCCGGAAGGGCCACGCCATTTTTATCGAAGCCCGCCGCCAGACCGATTGGGTTGGGGAAATCCAGGCCGAAGAGCTGAACCGGATTCGGCCGTGGCTGGAATTGCCGAAGACCGGCCAGGAGCGGCGGGAACGAAGACGCGGCCTTCAGGAAACCAATCCCGACGTGGTGCGCCTGCTCAGCGTCCAATGCGAAGAGCGCCGGTCGAAAGAGATTTTCGTAAAGGCCAGTCATCACTTTCCAATACAAAACTGGGCGAAGACAGAATCCAAAATCGCGTCGTCGCTCTCTGCCGCGATCACTTCCGTGACCGCGCCCAGCGCTGCGCGCAGATCGAGCGCGACGTACTCCAGCGAATGCTTCTCCCGAAAAGTTTCCTCGGCCCGGGCACAGGATTCGAGCGCGCGTCGCAGGCAATCGCGGTGGCGAGTGTTGATGGCGACCGAGCTTTCCGCTTCCAGATGTGAGCCGCCAATCCGCGCTAAAAGCTCATCTTCGAGTCCAGCGAGGCCATCTTCGCGCAGACAAGAAATGCGCGGGGCGGCGGAAGATATCCAGTCTGCGTGTTCCGGAAGATCAGCTTTGTTCAGGACCAAAATCTCTCTGTCACTCTCGGCAAAATTAGCTGGCCGCGCCGCGCTCGCGTCCACCAGATGGAGCAGCAAATCCGCCGCCTCGCGCAACCGCTCAGTCCGTTCCATTCCCGCCCGCTCCAGGGGATCGGGCGACTCGCGCAAGCCTGCGGAATCGACCAGACGAACGGGGATACCTCGGAGATTGATTGCCTCCTCGATTGTGTCGCGGGTGGTTCCCGGAATCTCGCTTACGATGGCGCGCTCGTAGCCAAGCAGGCGGTTTAGGAGGCTGGATTTGCCAGCGTTCGTCGCACCGTAGATGACCACCCGCACGCCTTCGCGCATGAGTCGGCCGCGTTCGGAGGTGGAGAGAAGTGCTTCGGTTTTGGAGCGCACCCCATCGAGCCGCTTCCGCAAAGCTTCCACGCCATCGGGCGCCACGTCTTCATCCGGATAATCGAGGGAAGCCTCAATGTGCGCGAGCAACCCGATCAACTCATCGCGGATAATCCTGATGGCCGCGCCCAGCCTTCCCTTCCAGTTGCTCGGTCGCGGAACGTAGAGCCAGATCGGTGCTGGCGCGGATCAGATCGATGACCGCTTCCGCCTGCGTGAGGTCCATCTTTCCATTCAGATAAGCGCGCTCGGTAAACTCGCCCGCGCGCGCCGCGCGCGCGCCCGCCTGCAGGCAGACTTGTAGCACTCGCGCAGTCACCAGCACGCCGCCATGACAACTGATCTCCACCAAGTCCTCGCCGGTGTAACTCTGCGGCGCGCGATGCACCGACAAGACGACCTGGTCGATCATTACTCCCTGCGCGACCACCTCGCCCAGGTGCTGAAGATGCGAGAGAAACTCCGACGGCTTTTGTTTCCCGCGAAAAATCTGATCCGCCATCGCGACCGCCTCCGGGCCCGAAAGCCGAACCAGCGCGATCGCGCCCTCGCCAGCCGGGGTGGAAATGGCGGCGATGGTCTCGTTCGGACCAGTCATTTCGCCAGGCTCAATCCAAATTTCTCCAGCGCTCGGAAGTCTCGCTCATTCAGAGTAGCGAGCGGAACACCGAGCCGAATGGCATGCGCCGCGATCATGCAATCCACATGACTGCGCGAGCGCCTGCCCGTCAGATTGAAGAGCTCCGCCGCGAGCACCGCGTGATCATCCGTGAAGGGATCAATCCTGGAGATGACGGCGAGAGCATTGCTCAATTCGGGCTCCAAGAGTGGCCCGCAGAGAAATTCGGACCATGCCACGGCACTAACCTGGATGGCGACCTCATCACGAAGCCATTGCTCGGTCTGGCGAACTTGGGGGCGGCGTCCTGCGGCGATTTCGACCAGGAAGTTGGCGTCGAGATGCACGCCGCGCGCGTCAACGGCGCCCATCTTTGATCATTTTCTTCCAGGCCTCGAAATCGACCCCGCGTTCTTTCATGCTTTTTTGCAGAGCATGCAGGGCCGCAATCCGTTCTTCGGCTGTGTGGACCATTCGCGCATCGGCCTGGCGGACAGCGCGACGCACCGCTTCAGTCTTCGAAACCTGCCAGCGTGAAGCCAAAGCTCGAATCGTGGCCGCTGTCTCCGGATCCAGAGAGAAGGTGGCTTTAGTCGCGGAGGGCATACCATACCCGATGCCATACCGCTCTCGGGCGGTCAAGATCCGGTCGCGCGAGAGCACCGCGCGCAAGGCGGCGATGCAGGCGCGATTTTGTTCCATCGTGCCGATGGAGATGCGGACCCACTCGGCCAGGTGATAGCCTTTCAAAGCCCGCACAATGATGCGGCGCTGGAGGAGCGCTTTGAAAACCGCCATCCCGTCGCCCACTTTCACCAGAACGAAATTGGCCGCGCTCGGGATAAACTCGAGCTGCATCGCCGCAAACTCCTGCTCCAGGAAAGCGCGGCCTTCATCGGTCACACGTTTGGTCTCGCGCACATGCGTCTCGTCGCTCAGCGCGGCCACGGCGGCGATCTGGCCGAGGCCGTTCACGTTAAACGGCTGGCGGGTTTTCTGCAGGATTTGGATCAAATCCGGATGCGCCATGCCGTAGCCGACGCGCAGGCTGGCCAGGCCCTGGATCTTCGAGAAAGTCCGGAGCACGATCACGTTTTGGCGGTCGCGAATGAACTTCAGCGTATCGGCCGGCGCCTCCACGTATTCGAAATAGGCTTCATCAAAAGCGATCACGACTCGCTCGGGCACCGCCGCGACGAAGTCATCGATCTCCTGTTGTGCCAGCAAGGTCCCCGTGGGGTTGTTCGGGTTGGCGATGAAGATCAAACGCGTGCGTGGCGTGATCGCGGCCAGCATTTGCTCAAGGTGGTGGTGAAGATCCGGGCTCGGGATTTCCACCGTGCGCGCGCCGAAGACCGCCGCGATTAATTTGTAGGCGATGAACGCATGCTCGGCGGTGATGACTTCATCGTCCGGACCGAGGAAGGCATGCCCGAGGAACTCGAGGACTTCGTTTGAGCCGCTGCCGAGAATGATGTTTTCGCGGGCGATCCCGAGCCTGGCGGCGAGTGCTTCGCGCAGGTAATAGCCGCCGCCGTCGGGATAGAGATGGGTCTGCGCAAGAGCTGTGCGTAAGGCTTCGACCGCTTTGGGCGAGGGACCGAGCGGGTTTTCGTTCGACGCGAGTTTGATAATGCTGTCCGCGCTGGCTCCGAGTTCGCGCGCAGTCTCCTCGATCGGTTTGCCGGGCTCATAGACCGCGAGGTCGCGGAGTTGCGGGTTGGCGGCATTCCAGATCGAACTCATGGGGCGAAGCTTACTCTGAGAGGGAATGGTTAATCCACAGATTCACACAGATTTTCGCAGATAACCGGGAGGAACCTCAGCCTTCTCGATCAATCTGCGGAAATCTGCGTAATCTGTGGGCGAATATGAACAGCCTCCAGTTTCTCCTCGCCGAAACGCACGTCTTCGGGATCGCGATTCATCCCTGGAAAATCGTCGGCCTGAGCGGCAGCGTGATCTTCGGGATCCGCTTTCTCATTCAATGGATCGCTTCGGAGCGGGCGCGGAAGAGCGTGATCCCGTTCGGGTTCTGGGAATGCAGCGCGATCGGGAGCATTTTAACGCTGAGCTACTTTGCGCTCTATCAACGCGACTCGGTGGGGGTGATCATGACCGCGCTTCCACTGCCGATCTATCTGCGAAACATCTACTTTCGCTACGCGCACAAGCAGCCGAAGCATGCGGGGAATGAAGCGCGCCCAGCGGAGTAGCGGGAACGTTTTTAGACAGGATGAACAGGATTTTGCAGGATTCGAGAAAGACGAGCCGCGTGTGCCCAAATAATCCTGATAATCCTGTCAATCCTGTCTAAATTTCTCCCGTGCTCGCGCCGGAAAAAATCGTTTACCTCGATAACAACGCCACCACCCAGCTCGACCCCGCGGTGTTGGAGGAGATGCTGCCGTTCCTGACGAAATACTACGGCAATCCCTCGGGCGGTTATCGCTTCGGCGTGCAGGTGCGGGAAGCGATCGAGCTGGCGCGGGCGCGGGTGGCGACGCTGCTGGATTGCTCGCCGGGCGAAGTGGTGTTCACCAGCGGCGGGACGGAATCCGATAACGCCGCGCTGCATTCCGCTCTCCAACTCGATCCCGCGCGCCAACACATTGTCACCACCGCCGTCGAGCACAGCGCGATTCGGAAGCAAAGCGAAGCGCACGCGGCCAGCGGAGGCGCGGCCACTTTTTTGAGCGTGAATGGTGACGGGCAACTCGATCTCGCGGAACTCGAAGCCGCCATCCGCCCCGACACGGCGCTGATCTCCGTGATGTGGGCGAACAACGAGACTGGCGTGCTTTTTCCAGTGGAAGAAATCGCTGCGATCGCGCGCGCCAGGCGTGTCCTCTTTCACATCGACGGCGTGCAGGCGATCAGCAAAGTGCCGGCCCGGCTCTCCGAGTTATCGGCAAATTATCTCTCCGTCTCCGCGCATAAATTTCATGGGCCGAAAGGCGTGGGCGCGCTCTATGTGAATCGCCGGACGCCGTTCCGCTCCTCCACTTTCGGTGGTGGCCAGGAAGAGAAACGCCGCGCCGGAACAGAGAACGTGGCCTCGATCATCGGCTTCGGAAAAGCGGCCGAGCTCGCCGCGGCCTCGCTGGTGGAGAACGCGACCCGCGTGCAGGCGTTACGCGATCGCTTCGAGGAGACGGTGCTCGCGACCATCCCCGATACTTTCGTGAACGGCGGCGGCGCCCAGCGTTTGCAAAACGTTTCCAACCTCGCCTTCGTCGGCACCGAGGCCGATGCCGTTCTGGCCTTGCTCGATCAACACCACATCTGCTGCTCGGCCGGCTCGGCCTGCCTTACCGGGACGCTCCAGGCCTCGCCCATTCTGCGCGCGATGCGCTTAAGCGAAGAGCGGCTGCGCGGCAGCCTGCGCTTTTCGTTTGGGCGTTTCAACACCGAGGCGGAGTTGGATCGCGTGCTCGAGATCCTGCCTCGCGTGGTCGCGAAAGTGCGCGCGTTAGCCCCGCGTGAGGCGGTGGCTTTCACTTAGCGAAAACACGATTCGCTGCGCCGGCCGGGCGTTTGCACTCATTCCCGCCCCGAGAAACGAATCTTCCGCGATGGCTACCAGCGAAAAGGAATCAGGCGCAAGGAATTGGCTCGGCGAAAAGAAGGGCAAATTCACCCGGGGCGAATTGTTTTCGGTCACGCTCGCGTTTCTCGGGATCGTCCTTCTCTTCTGCCTCTTTTTTATTCGCCGGAGCGCGCTCGACTACAACCTCACCCACACCTTCTCCATCCAGTCGCCGGAGTTTTTCCAGTCCGCGCTTGCGCTGACGGATCCTGTCCCGATCACCGGGAACAAGATCGATCTCTTGATCAATGGCGACGAGTTCTTCCCCGCCATGCTGGGAGCGATCCGCGGCGCGAAGCAGACGATTAATTTCCAGTCCTACATCATGAAGTCGGACACCGTCGGGCATGAGTTTCGCGATGCCCTGGCCGAGCGGGCGAAGGCGGGCGTGGAAGTGCGCATCATCCTCGATGGGATCGGTTCCGGCTGGGGGCTCGATAACTCCGATGTGCGGCTGATGAAAGACGCGGGCTGTAAATTTGCCTACTATCATCCGGTCGCATCCTGGCGGGTGGATCGGACCAATCGCCGCTCGCATCGGCGCGCGTTAATTGTGGACGGGACCGTGGGCTTTACCGGAGGCGCAGCCTTCTCCGATGAATGGGCCGGGCACGCGCAGGACAAAGATCACTGGCGGGAAACGCACGCGCGCCTGGAAGGCCCGATCGTGAACGATCTCCAGTCGGCCTTCCAATCGCACTGGATCAAGACTTCCAAGGAAGCGCTTACCGGCGCAGGACAGTTCCCCGCGCTGCCGCCTGCGGGCGAGTTGCGTGCGCAAGTGGTGGAATCAAAATCCTTCTCGAGTGCGGCGGTGCCGTTGATCCAGGCCGTCACCTTCGCCGCCGCGGAAAAGCGGATCTGGATTACCAATCCCTACTGCACGCCCACCGATAATCAGGTGGAGCTCCTCGTAGCCGCAGCCAAACGCGGCGTCGACGTGCGCTTCCTTCTCCCGGGGCCGCATCACGATCAGCCGATCACGCAATCCGCCGGGCGCACCGCTTACGGGAAGCTCCTCGAAGGTGGAGTGAAGATTTTCGAGTATCAGCCGACCATGATTCACGCCAAGACGATGGTGGCGGACGGGCTCTTTTCCATGCTGGGTTCGTCGAACCTGGATGGACGTTCGGCGGAGATTAACGAAGAGCTGGATGTGGTGGTTTACGATCCGGAATTCGGGCGGCGGATGGAGGAATCTTTCGAGAAAGATCTGGCCGTTTCGCGCGAATATACGCTGGCGGAATTTAAGAGCCGCGGGGTGTGGGAACGCTTCACCGAGTGGCTCTCGATTCCGTTTCGCTCGCAGCTTTAGCGGCGCTACGGTTGGCTCTCCCTCATGGCCACGCCGCTCGATATCGCTGCGCTTCGACACGATTACGTGGCGCACGGCTTGCGCCGCGCGGATCTGTTGCCGGATCCGATCGCGCAATTCTCGAAGTGGTTTGGCGAAGCAGCCGCGGCGGAGATTCGGGATGTAAACGCGATGGCGCTGGCCACAGCCACGCCGGATGGGACGCCCGATGCGCGGATCGTTTTGCTCAAAGGCCTGAGCGAACGCGGCTTCGTTTTCTTTACCAATTACGCGAGCGCGAAGGGGAGACAGATCGAAGCCAATCCACGCGTGGCTCTGAATATTTTTTGGGTGCAACTGGAGCGCCAGATCCGGATCAATGGCACCGCGGAAAAGGTCAGCGCGCAGGAATCGGAAGAGTATTTCCATTCCCGCCCGCTCGGGAGTCAGCTCGGCGCCTGGGCTTCGGCGCAGAGCGAAGTGGTGGCGGATCGCGCGGCGCTCGAAGCGCAACTCGCCGAAGCCGCGCGCAAGTTTGAGGGCGGGACGGTGCCGCTGCCGGAGCACTGGGGCGGCTATCGGGTGGCGCCGGAAATGATGGAGTTCTGGCAGGGGCGGACGAATCGTTTGCACGATCGCTTCCGCTACACGCGCCAGAGTGGCGGCCCCTGGCTGATCGAGCGGCTTTCGCCGTAGCGCAAGCTTCCAGCTTGCATTCCGCCCCGAGCCAGCTGGAATCTCGCGCTACATGGCGCTCGCTCAACTCACCGACGAACAAACCCGCACCTGGACGCGCGAGCAAAAAGACCGCTGGTGGTTTGAAAATGTTTTCCGCGGCGATCTGCCGCAGCTCACGCTTCGCTCCGGGTTGACCGGCTTCCTCTTAGGCGGCGTCCTTTCCGCCACCAATCTCTACATCGGCGGCAAAGCCGGCGTGACCCTGGGCGTGAATCTCACCTCGGTCATCCTGGCCTTCGTCATGTTTCGCACGCTGGCGCGGATCGGGATGGCGAAGGATTTCACCATCCTGGAAAACAACGCCATGCAATCGATCGCGACCGCGGCCGGTTACATGACCATGCCGCTGATTTCGAGTCTGGCCGCTTACATGATGATCACGAATCGCATCGTGCCGTGGTGGCAGATGGTGATCTGGATGGTGATCATGTCGCTCGTCGGCGTGCTGGTGGCGTTCCCGTTAAAGCGCCGGTTCATTAATGAAGATCAACTGCCTTTCCCGGAAGGGCGCGCCTGCGGCGTGGTGCTGGATGCGCTTTACCACGGCGCGGCGGGCGAGGGAGTTTATAAGGCGAAGCTGCTCGGAATCACGGCTGGGTTGGCCGCGCTTTATCAATTCCTGATCAGTGAAGGTTTGCAGCGCCTGGTGCAGTTTACACTGCTCCGGCTCGATCGCGTCTTTGGCTGGGCCGAGCCGTGGCACATCCACGAGCGGCTGGACGATTATTACTACATGCTGGTGGCGAAGTACCAGCTCTGGACGCCGAAGATTCTCGGGACGGATTTCAAAACCCTCGGGCTGCGCCTCACGATCGATGCCGCCATGCTCGGCGTAGGTGGATTAATGGGCGTGCGCGTCGCGACCAGCGTGGTCCTTGGCACCGTGATCAACTTCATGGTCCTGGCTCCGATCATGATCGCCCGCGGCGATATCACGCCGCGCGTCGGTCCCACCGGAGCGCTCGTCCCGCTCAGTCGCGCGGAGATTGTGAACCAGTGGTCGCTCTGGTGGGGCGTGAGCATGATGGTGGTGGGCTCGCTCATCGCGCTCGCCGGCAAGCCGGAGATCTTCACCAGCATTTTCAAAAATCTGCGCGGGAAGAAGAAGGAGAAGCAAGGCGACGACGTGCTGAAGGACATCGAGCTCCCGCTTTGGATTTCCTTCGTCGGCGTGCCGATCCTGAGCGTGCTCGGCTGTTACGTGACGCACCTTTTCTTTGGTGTGCCGATGTGGCTGGCCCTGCTCTCGCTCCCGCTCATTTTCCTGCTCACCGTCATTTGCGTGAACTCGATGGCGCTCACCTCGTGGACGCCCACCAGCTCGCTCAGCAAGATCACCCAGTTCGCCATCGGCGCGCTCGATCGCACCAACCCCGCTTCCAATCTCATCACCGGCGGGATCACCGCGGAAGTGGCGTCGAATGCGGCCAACCTGCTTTCCGACATCAAGCCCGGCTACATGCTCGGAGCGAAACCGCGGCAACAGGCGATCGGCCATGTCATCGGCATTATCTCGGGCGCGATTGCGGCCACGCCGTTGTTCTTCGTCTTGTTCCTCACTCCGAACGCAGAGGGCGTGCGCATGGCGAGCACGATCGCTTCCGAGGAATTCCCGATGCCGTCGGCCTTGCAATGGCGCGGAGTGGCGGAGTTGATCTCGCGCGGTGTCAGCAGCCTGCCGCAATCGGCCATCTACTCGATGATCGGAGCCGCGCTCCTGGCGGCTTTCATTGAGATTGCCACCATCATTCGGCGGAAACCTTTCCCGCTTTCCTCCGTCTCGATCGGGCTCGGGGTTATTCTGCCGCCGGAGTATTGCCTCACGATGTGGATCGGGGCGCTCTTCTTCTGGTGGCAGGCGCGGCGACAGGTCAAAGGCAGCGCAGGACATCGGCGCTGGGTGGAAGGGATGGAACCGGTCTGTGCCGGATTGATCACCGGCGCGGCATTGATCGGAATCGCGAACGCGTTAGTCAACGCGCTCGTCTTCGGTGGCGGCTAAGAGACGACGCGCGTGCTCCATCGCACAAGAGCGCGCGAATCGTCATCCCGAGCCGCGAAGACGGTCGAGGGATCTCTCCGATGCAGTGCCGGTCACGCACTCCACAGAACGGCCCCACGCAGCCCAATCGTCTCTCCTCTCTGCGACCTTGGTCGAGCTGATGTTCCAGAATGCATGGGCTGGCGGCTCCAGCCCCAGGGTAAAAGACAGCACACAGTTCCTCGGTGAGATCCCTCGGCCGTCTTCGCGGCTCGGGATGACTGGAAAGCGTGCGATAGTTTGCCGATGAATCTCCCGCCCGACTCCACCTTCTTCACCGCGGATGCAGATCGTGCGCGGCGATCTCACGCGACTCTCGGTGGATGCAATCGTGAACGCGGCCAATACCAGCCTGCTCGGTGGTGGGGGCGTGGATGGCGCGATCCACCGCGTGGCTGGGCCGCAGTTACTGGAAGAATGCCGAACGCTGGGCGGCTGCCAGCCGGGGGAAGCGAAGCTCACGAGCGGATATGACCTGCCGGCGCGTTTCGTCATTCACACGGTGGGGCCGATCTGGCGGGGCGGGGATCGCGACGAGGCGGATGTGCTCGCGTCCTGCTATCGGAATTCGCTCGCGCTGGCGGTGAAGCAAGGGCTGAGAACGATTGCGTTTCCCGCCATTAGCTGCGGCGCTTACGGCTACCCGATCGCGAGGCTGCGGAGGTGGCGGTGGAATGCACTGCGCGGTTTCTGCGCTCGGACAGCGTGCTGGAGCGGGTCGATTTTGTGGTGACGACGGACGCAATCGAGCGCGCTTACGAAGCGGCCATGCGCGCGTTGGCGTAGGAATTCGAGGGCATGGAGCGGTTGCCGATTTATGAGCTGGAGAGCGCGATCGTCTCCGAGTTGAGAGCGCAGGCGCGCTTGATCTTGCAGGCGCCGACGGGCTCCGGGAAGTCGACGCAAGTGCCGCAGATGTTACTCGAGCACGGTCTGCTCGGCGACGGAGAGGTGGTGATCTTGCAGCCGCGGCGACTGGCCGCGCGATCTGCTCGCGGCACGGGTGGCAAGCGAGCGAAAAGGACGGCTGGGCGACGAGGTCGGCTACCAGATTCGCTTCGAGAATGTGGTCTCAAAGCGCACGCGCATCCGCTTTGTCACGGAGGGAATCCTGCTGCGACAGCTCATTCAAGATCCGGAATTGCGGCGCGTCTCGGCCATTCTTTTCGACGAGTTCCACGAGCGCCATCTCTACGGCGACATCACGCTGGCGCGCGCGCTGCGTCTGCAGGAGACCACGCGGCCGGACCTAAAAATCATCGTCATGTCGGCCACGATCGAGGCCGGGATGCTGGAGCAATTTCTCGCGCCGTGCCGTTTGCTCACCTCGAGTGGGCGGCAGCATCCGGTGACGATCGAGTATCTGGAACGAGCGGTGCGCGGGGAGGATTACCCAATCTGGGACCTGGCGGCGGATGAGCTGGCGCGGGTGGCACGGAGCACGGAGGGAGACGCGCTTGTTTTCATGCCGGGCAAATACGAGATCACGCGCACGCTGGCGGCGATTCGGAATTCGAGCGTCAGCAGCCAGTTTGTGGCGCTACCGCTGTATGGCGAGCTGACGCCGGCGGAGCAGGATGCGGCGCTCGCTCCTTACGCGAAGCGGAAGGTGATCGTGGCGACGAATGTGGCGGAGACCTCGCTCACGATCCAAGGCGTGCGGGTGGTGATCGACGGCGGGCTGGCGCGAATCGCGCGCTTCGATCCGCGGCGCGGCCTCAATACGCTCCTGATTGAAAAGATCAGCCGCGCGGCCGCTGATCAACGCGCGGGGCGAGCGGGGCGGACCGCGCCGGGGCATTGTCTGCGGCTGTGGACGGAGCGCGAACATCTGGAGCGCGCCGCGCAAGAGTTGCCGGAGGTGAAGCGGCTCGATCTCGCAGAAGTAGTGCTGACCTTGAAAGCGAGCGGGGTGGAGAATGTGGCGGAGTTTCGCTGGCTGGAACCGCCAGAGCCGCGCGCGCTGGAGCGAGCGGAGCAGTTGTTAGGCGATCTCGGCGCCGTGGCGCAAGTTTCCAACTTGCGGGATCGGAGTGTGCAAGTTGGAAACTTGCACCACGAGGGAAGCGGAAGCGTGATCACGCCACTTGGGCGGCGGATGCTGGCCTTTCCGGTGCACCCGCGTTATGCGCGGATGCTGCTGGCAGCAGAGGAACATGGCTGCGTGAGCGCGATTGCGCTCATCGCCGCGGTGACGCAGGGACGGAATCTCCTGCGCCGGGCCGAGGGGAAACAAGCGCGCGAAGATCGCGACGATATCCTGGGCGCGGACGACGACTCGGACCTCTTTATTCTCACGCGCGCGTTCCGGTTTGCGGAGAAGAGCAATTTCGATCCGCGCCGTTGCGGGCAGCTATCGATCAACGCCGCCGCGGCCAAAGAGGCGGCGCAATTGTGGGAGCAATTCATCGCCATCGCGCGCGAAGAAGGCTTGCGGGTGGAGGCTAATGAGCCCGCGCCGGGCGCGATCGCGCGCTGCGTGCTGGCGGGTTTTCCAGATCAGGTCGCGGTGCGGCTGGACGAAGGGACGCTCCGCTGCGCGCTGGTGCATGGCCGGCGAGGCGTGCTGGCGCGGGAGAGCGTGGTGCACCGCGCGCGGCTGCTCGTAGCCACGGAAATCCGCGAGATCGAGGATAGCTCACAGGAGCGGCAGGTCTTGCTGACGTTGGCCACCCGGATTGAGGAGGGCTGGTTGCGCGACCTTTTTCCAGAGGCATTTCGGGAAAGCGTGGAGGTGACTTTCGACGCGGCGGCGCGACGAGTGGTAGGGCGACGGCAGATCTCTTTCCACGATTTGGTTCTACGCCACGACACGGCCGAGCCTCCGGCGGGAGAGGCCGCGACACTCCTGGCGCGGCAGGTGATTTCCGGAAGCTGTCCGCTGAAACATTGGGACAACGCGGTCGAGCAATGGATCCTGCGCGTGAATTGGATCGCCGCTTCCGCGCCGGAACTCGAGCTGCCGGCGATCGGGGAGGCGGACAAGTTGCTCCTGGTTGAGCAGGTTTGTAGCGGCGCGGTCAGTTACAAGGAGATCAAGGATCGTCAGGTCTGGCCGACGGTAAAATCCTGGCTCTCATCGGCGCAGGCTGGGTTGGTGGATCAATATGCGCCGGAGCGGATCGAGCTGCCTAATGGACGGAAGGCAAAGGTCATCTACAGCGCGTCCAGCCCACCCGCGGTGGCGGCGCGCATCCAGGATCTCTACGGGGTGGAGCGGAACCTGGCGATCGGCCCCGCGCGCCAACCGCTCGTAATCCAGGTGCTGGCGCCGAATCATCGCCCGATCCAAATCACGAGCGACCTGGAAGGTTTTTGGCGGGACGCTTACCCCAAAATCAAGAAAGAGCTGCAGCGGAAGTATCCGAAACACGAGTGGCGTTAATCCCTGGCGGTGACTCAGACGAGCGGAACGGCAGGAATTTAAGTCTCCGGCCACAGAAGCCGTTTCCACGGCATGCTTCCCGCTATGGAAATTCACACATCTGTGAATGAAGAACTGATCAATGCCCTCCTCACCGCGATGGTGGAGAGCGGGAAAGGCGTCTCCGACCTGCTCTTTGCGGTCGGCCGGCCGCCTATTGTCGAGGAATACGGCAAGCTGGAAGAATTCCCGATTGAGACTCCGGATGGCGTCCTCGCGGCGGAGCATGTGAATCAGATCGCGGCGCATCTCATGCAGGGCCAGCCCCGCCTGAGCAACGACCTGGAGAAAATGGGTTCCTGCGACTGCAGCTACGCGCTCGGCAATGTGGCGCGTTTCCGGGTGAATATTTTCCGCCAAAACGGTCGCCCGGCGATCGTGCTCCGGAAGTTGCAGACGAACATTCCCACCTTGGAAGGTCTCAAGCTTGCGCCTGTTTTCGGCGAAATGGTGAAAGAGAAAACCGGCATCATCATCGTGACCGGCAGCACTGGCAGCGGGAAGACGACGACCCTGGCGGCGATGCTGAATGAGCTGAACGCCACCCAGCAGATTCATATTTTAACTTTGGAGGATCCGATCGAGTTCCTCCATCCGCAGCAGAAGGCGCTCTTTAATCAGCGCGAGCTGGGGAAGGATTTTCCCGATTTTGCCAGCGGCTTGCGCGCGGCTCTGCGCCAGGCGCCGAAAGCAATTTTAGTGGGCGAGGTGCGCGATCGCGAGACGATGGAGATCGCGCTGACCGCCGCCGAAACCGGCCACGTGGTTTTTACCACCATGCACACGATCAGTGCCGGCCAGACGATCAACCGCATCCTGGGCATGTTCAGCAAAGACGAAGAGCAACAGCTTCGCCAACGCCTGGCCGATACCATGCGCTACGTCGTGAGCCAGCGCCTCGTCGGCAAAGTAGGCGGCGGCCGCCTCCTCGCCTGCGAGATCATGGGCAGCAGCATGCGCACGCGGGAAGCGATCCTCTACGGAGAACGCGAGAACGCCACTTTCCAGGAAATTATCGAAGCCGGCGGCACGATGGGCTGGCACAGCTTTGACCAATCTTTGCTGAAAGCTTTCCAGGAGGAATTGATCACCGCGGAGACGGCTCTGACTTTTTGCGCGCATAAAAACAAGATGCGCCGCGACATCGATATGGCGGTGAAGCTGCGTGACTCGTTGCACGACGAACCCTCAGGTTTGCAGATGGAAGGAGCACTGGCCTAAGCAAGTGCATGATGAAAAAAGGATAAACAAAATTGAAGACTGAATACGACCTAGCCCCAGTGGACCACGCTCTCTCCGATTCCATTAACGACCTCCTCCTATCCACCGACACCGGCCCTGCGGGCGGCGAACAGGAGGTCTTCCTCGCCGGTCTCAATCACCGGCTGCGCACCCCGCTGAACGCGATCATCGGGTTTGCCGAACTGCTTGCTCTCCAACCGGCGCACCACCGCGGGAATGGCGACATCCAGCAAATCCTAAAGTCCGCGCGGACCATGCTCCGGATCATCGAAGAGGAGCTTACTCCAGCGAACGAAAACGCCCCGGGGCCCGGCTCCGCGCAGGCCATCGCCGTGCTGCCGCCCGTCTGCGACGTGCTTTACGTGGAGGACGACATCGTGAACTTCACCCTGGTGGAGCGCATCCTGGAATTGCGGCCACGCCTGAAAGTGATGCACGCCGAACGTGGTGCGATCGGGATCGAGTATGCGCTCACGCATCGTCCGTCGCTCATTCTGCTCGATCTCAATTTGCCGGACATGCACGGCTCGGAAGTGCTGCGCCGCCTCCAGGCGGACCCCACCACCGCGAAAGTGCCGGCGGTCATCTTGAGCGCGGATGCGACGCCCAGCCAGATCGAGCGATTGCTCACAGCCGGGGCGCGGAATTACCTGACCAAGCCTTTCGATATCGATCCTTTCCTGGCGGTGGTGGATGAGTTCACCACTGGCCCGACGATCGAAGTGGTGCGCTAAGCGCCAGAGCCTGCGGAAAATTTTCCCAGCGGCGCGACCAAGTTCCCGGGCAGCGGACGGACGCGATCGAAGATGCGTTCTGCGATCGGCTTCGCGACGAGATAACCGGCAGCGAACATCTCGAGCCGGGCATCGAGATTATCGATGTAATTTAACGCCGTCGCCTCGGGCGTTTTCGGGCTGACTGGAGAACCAAATTGCGGCTCCCCGTGGTGCGCACCGATCAGGTGCAGGAGGTGCAGCCGCACATCTTCGGAGGCGGGGAGAAGATTCTCCCAGGCGCTGGCGTTTGTGCTCTGCACTTTCCGCCACAGCAGGTTCACCAATTCCATCCCGATCGAGATGTGGCCCATGAGCTCGCCGCGTTCGTCGAAGCCCATCGTGAAACCGCTCTCGGGGAGCTGGTTTTCCCAGAGCTTGCCGGAATCGTGGAAGAGGATGCCGGCGATCAGAAGGTCGAGGTTCAACTGCGGATACTCGGGCGCGAGCGCCACCGCCACGCGCATCATCTGCGCAGTGTGCTCGACCAGCCCGCCGCGGCGCGCGTGATGATAACTGCGCGCGCCTGCGGTGCGTTTAAAGCGCTCTCCGTATTCGCTCAGAAACGCTTCGCAGAGTGCACGCAGCCGCGGGTCGCTCAGTGCGGCCACGCGGTCGGTGATGAGTGCGTAGTCGGCCGCCTGCTTCGCGCGCAAGGCGGGCGGACCTTGCAAAAGATCAGCAATCTCGGCTGCGGTGAGAGCGCGCACCGTCCAGCGTTTGGCGTCGAGCCCAAATTGTTGGTGCTGATGGAACTCACCGCTCAGCTCGATGAAATCCAACGTTTGCAGCGAATCGCACGCCCGATATTCCGGGTGATCGCTCCAGACGCGGAGGACCATCCGATCGGCCGCATCCGCCAGCGTGAGTTCGCAATAAGGTTTCCCTTCCCGGGTGGTTTTGCCGGTGGCCGCGTCCACTTGCACGTGGACGCGGCTTTCCACCGGACCGCTCTGCGCGCGTCGCCGGATTTCTTTCAGCGTCGAAAGATCCATTGCTCCGTTTTGTGCCTACCTGAGACAGCTTCGCGCGCCCGACAATGGCGCTAGGGCTTGGCCACGCCCACGACCCCGCAAGCCACGCGTCCGCCAGCGTCGCCGGTGGGCTGCGTCTTCAGATCATCTGCTTTCTCGTGCACGATCACGCCGTAGCCAATAATGGAATTTTCTCCGGAGAGCTTCAGCGTTTTATCCGTCATCTCGAGGTGCGCCTTGCCCGAAGCATCCGCTTCGATGTTGCCCAGATCGCCCATGTGCCGCTGCGCCGCTTCCGGTCCGGCATGGTCATGCTTGGTCGGGTTGTAGTGGCCGCCCGCGGAAGTCGCGTCCTTCGCCGAGCAATCGCCAAACTCATGAATATGGAAGCCGTGCTTGCCCGGTTTCAATCCGGTGATATCCGCCACCACCTTCACGCCGTCACCGCTGGCAGTAAAGGTAACCGTGCCGGCGACCGAGCTGCCGGAGGCCGCGCCCAAGACCGCAATCGCCTTGCTCGGCGTATCAGCGGCCAGGGCCGACGAGACGGGGAGGCCAAGCGAAATAATCCCAGCCGTGAGTGAGAGAAGGAATGTCTTTTTCATCCGTCACGCTACACCCGTGCGACTGACTCTGTAAAACTGGGAGCCGCTGGGCGGGTGGCGCGCGCGGGTCCGGAAAAGGCACGAGGCCGCTACATTCGGAGTCTTAAGACCACAGGCTGGGGCTGCGGGAAGGCGCGCCGTCAGAGGGAAGCCACAAGGTTCCTCGGAGAGATCCCTCAGCCGTCTGCGCGGCTCGGGATGACGAGGCGGTCGCATTGGGTATGCAGATGGTTCTCACTCCACCGTCCCGTCTGCTTCTCGCGACTCCAGAAATAACCGCCGCGCCTGAAAACGAACGCACGGCCTTGCCACTAAAGCGCACACCCAGTCATCCCGAGCCGCGCAGACGGCCGAGGGATCTCGCCGAGGCACGGCGCGCTTTAGGCACGCGCTTACCCCCGACCACGCAGCCCAAAGCCCAGCCCGCTCCCCCGCGCCTAACGATTCGAAACCGTGAGCGGCTCGGCGGTCTCGAGATTCTTGATCACGGTGCTGAGGTAAACCGATTCCGGATAGTAAGCCTTGTACTTCGTGATCTCCGCGCGGTTCATGACCTTGAACCCATAGCGCTCGAACATCCGCTCCCCGCGCCGGCTTTCGAAAGTCACGATTTGCCCGAAGACCTGCTTCTCACCCGAGCGATAAAGGTAGCTAAAATACTCGCTCAGGATCGCCCGCGTGGTCGACATCTTGCGCGCTTCCGGGAGGAGATTGATGTGGAAATGCGGGGTGCGTCGCGGAGCTGCCGGCACTTCGCGCCAGCCATTTTTCAAAAGCCAAAGAATGAAGCGCCGCGAGCTGGCGTTGTAGCGCGGGTAGCGCAGGAGCGCGCGCAGAAAGAGGCAGACGTTTTGGTAAAAGGAATAGAGCTGGTTCAAGAGCGGCCGCCGCGAGCCGAGCAGGTAACCGTGCAACTCGCCGTCCTTCTCGATCACGAAGGAGGATTGCGGCTCGTGATCCGTGTAATACGTGGTCAGGAAATCCGCGAAGAGCTCGCGGTCTTCATAGACCGGATCGATCGGCTCGCCGAGGAAACCGGTCAAACAGCAAAGACGGCGCACCGCTTCCCGATCCGAGGGTCGGTAATTTCGGATGGTAAATTTGCCGCTGGTGATCATGCGCTCTCGGCTCCCCTGTAATCCGAGACCACCTTCCGGTAAACGGAAAAGAGGCGAGCAAACACCTCCGGCCAGGCGTAGGTGATGCGCGTCCTCTCAGCCGCCAGGGCGCCGAGAGCGGGCAAATCGAGTGTGCTCATGGCCGCCACCGCTTCCGCCAAGGCGCGAGCGTTGTTCTCCCGCGCCCAGGCATCTTGCGAATGCGCGATCACGTCATCCATAAAGCTGCCGCGGATGCCCACCACCGGCGTCCCGCAGGCCTGGCTCTCGAGCGCGACCAGTCCGAACGTCTCCTCGATCCCAGGATGAACGAAGAGATCCGCGGCTCGATAATATTGCGCCAGCTCGACCGCTTCCCCGCAGTAGGGCAACCACGAAACCGCGCCTGTTTCCGCGATCAGCTTTTCCAAAAGCGGACGCTCCTGCCCGTCGCCGATGATGAGAAGATGGAACGCGTTCCCCGCGCGCCGGGATAGCTCCGCGAAGGCTTCGAGGAGCGTGCGGGTGTTCTTCTCCGCCGCCAGCCGCCCGACGTAAAGCAGCACTTTCCGCCCTTCGGGAATCCCAAGTCGCTCGCGTGTTTCCGCGCCATCCGTCCCCGGGCGAAAGATCTCTGTGTTCACCCCGAGCGGCTGCGGCTCGGTGTTTTGCACACCCCAGCCGCGCAGCACCTTGCGCGAGCTTGGCAGAGGGGACCAGCGTCCGCTCGAAGCGATTGTAGAGCGCGCAGGTGTAGGCCTGCGCTGCTCGCATCGCCAACGCCGCGCCGCCTTTCCCGAGCCGTTCCGCCGGCCCGCGCAGATACGCCTGGCTAAAGTGTGAATGGTAAAACGCCACCACCGGAATGCGGCGCGCGCGTCCGATCCGCGCCAGCCGCCACCCCACCTGATAGGGATCGCTCGACTCAATCAGATCCGGCCGCTCGTGCGCGATGATCTCCTCCAGCGTGCGCAGATCGAGCAGGGCGCGGTACTGCGTCCGACGCGAAACAAGCGGCGCGCGGATGGTGTAAATGCGACCGCGTTGACCGGGAATCATTTCCGTCCGCGCCCCCGGCACGATCAGCACATGCTCGTCCCCGCCCGCCTCCTCCATGAAGCGGATCTTCTCGTGGACGTAACGCTTCACACCCCCGCTCCGGGGCGAGTAAAACTGCGTGACGTCGCAAATCTTCACGTCCCGCTCAGGACTGCGCGCCGGGTCATTTCCCGTGCTCGCTCAAATACTTCTCCGCTTCCATCGCGGCCGCGCAGCCGGAGCCGGCGGCGGTGATGGCTTGCTTGTAGACGCGGTCGGCCACGTCGCCCGCGATGAAGACCCCGGGATGCTTGCTCTCGGCGAGGTGGCGCGCAATCAGGTAGCCGTCTGGATCGGTCTCGAGTTTGCCTTGGAAAGCTTTCGTATTTGGGTCGTGTCCGATGGCGACAAAGACGCAGGCCACCGGCAATTCACGCTCCTCGTTCGTCTGGATGTCGCGCAATTTCACCGCCCGCATCTCGCCCTTCTCATCCGGGATGTATTGCGTCACGACCGTGTTCCAGATCGGCTCGATCGATTCGCACGCGAGGACGCGATCGGCCATGATCTTCGACGCCCGCAGCGAATCGCGGCGATGAATCAGGTAAACCTTGGACGCGAAGCGCGTGAGGAAGAGCGCCTCTTCCGCCGCGGAATCGCCACCGCCCACCACGCAGACCGGGACGTTGCGATAGAACGCCCCATCGCAAGTCGCGCACGAGGTCAGCCCATGGCCGATCAGCTTCTGTTCGTTCTCCAATCCGAGCCAGCGCGCCGAGGCTCCGCTCGCCACGATCAGCGCGCGCGTCTCCAGCCACTCGTCATCGGCCAAAATCCGCACATGATCGTCCGCCATCTCGAAATCGGTCACGGTCGAGTAGGCAAAACGGGCTCCGAATTTCTCCGCCTGCGTGTGCATGTTCATGACCAGTTGCGGGCCATCGATCCCTTCCGGGAAGCCGGGAAAATTCTCCACCAGGGTGGTGGTGGCGAGCTGCCCGCCCGGGTGCGTGCCCTCGAGAACGAGCGGGCTAAGATTGGCGCGGGCGGCGTAGATGGCCGCAGTCAGCCCTGAGCAGCCACTCCCGACAATGATGACTTTTTCCATGAGGCGGAAAGAGTAGCATGCGACCGCAACGGGAGGAAATACGGGACGCCTGATTTGCTCGGGCTCCGTGGGCCGATTGCCCGGCGCAGGTTGGCCTCTAAATTATCCGCCATGCCCGAACTGGCCGAGGTGGAATTTTATCGCAAACAATGGGACGCCGGCGTCCGCGCGCGTGTCCAGAAGGTGCAATTGCACGCCACCAAACGCATCTTCCGCGGCGCGGATCCGCAGGAGATTCGCCGTTGCCTCGCCGGCTCCGTCCTGCGGCGCTCCACTGCGCGCGGCAAGCAGATGCTCTTCGAGTTTTCCGGCGGCAGCTGGCTGGGCCTGCACCTCGGGATGAGTGGAACTCTGCGCACGGAAGCCGCCGGCTACCGACCGGAAAAACACGATCACCTTGTGCTGCAACAAGCGAAGCGCGCGCTCATCTTTCGCGATCCGCGGCTCTTCGGGCGGGTAAAGTTTCATCACGGAAAAAGCGCGCCCACGTGGTGGGCCGACGCGCCGCCGGCGCTGGATGGAGAGGAGTTTACCCCCGCTTATCTAAAGGATTATCTGCAGCGCCACGGGCGCGCGCCGATCAAAGGGGTGCTGCTCATGCAGAGCGGTTTCGCGGGCATCGGCAATTGGATGGCAGATGAAATTTTGTGGCGGTCAAAAATCGCGCCCGCCACGAAGAGCGGAGCGCTCACCGCCAAGCAGCGGACTGCGCTCCACCGCGCCATCCGCTTCGTTGCGACAGAAGCTCTTCGCACCATCGGCCAGGATTACTCCGACCCGCCAGACACATGGCTTATCCACCAACGCTGGAAACGCGGCGGAATTTGTCCGCGTCACGGCACTGAGTTGAAGCGGGCCACCATCGCCGGGCGCACGACTGCCTGGTGTCCGCTTTGTCAGCCGCCGGGTTAGGACACGAAACGCGACATTTCTCTGTGTAATATTGCGGGCAAGGCGTCGTTTGGAGCGGATAATGGCAGAGTGCCCGCGCCACGATTTCTTCCTTTTCCCTTCGCCTTCTTTGTCCTGGCGGCATTCAGCTTCGCCGCTCCGCCGAGCGAGAGGATCGATCGTCCCACGAGCAAGCCGTACGAGGGCGATCTCTCCATTTTCGAAGGCGCTGATCGGGCCGAGAAGTTGCAGATCGAGCGCGTGATGGATTTGCTCGGCATCCGAGCGGGCGGACGCGTGGCAGATATCGGTGCGGGATCGGGATGGTTTACGGTGCGCGCAGCGCGGCGGGTGGGAGCGACCGGCGCGGTCTTCGCGGTCGAGATCAATCCCGCGGCGGTGCAGTTTATTCGCAAGCGCGCGGCGAAAGAAAAGCTGCCGAATATTCGCACCATCCTGGGTCGGACGGACGACCCGAAGCTACCGCCGCAGAGCGTGGACGCGGTTTTGCTTTTGAAAACTTACCACGAGATCGCGGCCCCGATTGCTTTGCTGCGGAAGGTCCGCCCGGCGCTTAAACCTGGCGCCCGGCTTGGCATTATTGATCGAAAAGGGAACGGCGGAGATCACGGCCTGGACGCCGCGCGAGTGATCGAGGAAGCAAAGCGCGCGGGGTTTGAGCTGGTGGCGCAGCACGACTTCGTGAAAGGCGATGACGTGGATTACTTTTTGATCTTTCGTTAGGCGCGGTAGGTAATCCTTTCGGGGGGCTTGAACCGAGGAACGGCCATGATTAGCAGGGCGCCTCAGTCATCCCGAGCCGGCGCAGCACGGCCGAGGGATCTCTCCGCTACCCACAGCATCCATCTTCAAAGGGGCGTGGACTGGCAGCTTACAATTGGGGGATAGGAATACCGCACCGTGTCTCGGCGAGATCCTTCGGCCGTCTGCGCGGCTCAGGATGACGGGGGCTGCGCTTTAGTTGAAGCGACGCTTCACCCGCCGGCCGCGACACGCACCAGCGTGGCGATGATGCGGGTGCCAGCCACGAAGGTGCCGCGGAGCGTTCCTGACACTTTCGATTCTCCTCCGGTGCGGCAGCGATGGTTCACCGGGACCTCGAGAATCCGCAAACGCGCTCGCGCGGCGCGCATCTGCATTTCCAGGTTCCAGCCGTAGGTCGGCTCTTTCATCCCGAGCTTCTCGAAGGCTTCCCGCCGGATGGCGCGGAAGGGCCCCATGTCCGTGTATTTTACGCCGTAAAGCGGGCGCAGAAGCCAGCCAGCCAGGTAACCGGCGAAGACCTGCTGCGCGTTCATACTCCCGGGCTCGCGCATCGCCTCGGGTGCGAGAGCCAATGACAAAATCCTGCACGCCGTTAAAGATCGGCTGCACCAGTCGCGGCATGAGCTCGGCGCAATCGCTTCCATCGCCATCGAGAAAGACGAGCACATCGCACTCGGGCGAAACCGCGGCTGCACCCGCAGCGCAGGCGCGGCCGTAGCCACGCGGCGCACGCACCACCCGCGCTCCCGCCTCCTCCGCCCGCTCGGCCGTGCGATCGGTGCTTTCGTTATCGACTACGATGACCTCGCGCGGAATGCCGGTGCCGATGACCGCGCGCACGACCTCCGCGATCGGCTCTTCCTCGTTTAAGGCGGGGATGATGACGGAGACGAAACTCATGAGTCTAGGACGCGGAGGCCACCTGATGGACGATGCCTTTTTTGCGCAGGATATCGGCCGCTTCGCTGAAGTAATCTTTCACGTCGGCCTGGGTGCGAATCCAATCGAGGTAACGCCCGATGCCAGTGGCGAGATCGACCTGCGGCGCATAGCCGGCAGCGCGGATGCGTTCCGTCCCGCTGGTGAGATGGCGCATCTCGCCGGGGCGGAACTCCCCCTTCGCTTCCACCGGGATGTGAATGCCGAGCGCGTCGGAAATCTGCTCCGCCACTTCGCGAATCGTGACCCCTTGCCCGCTGCCGACGTTCACCGGGAGGCCGTCGAGTTGATCGGTGGTGGCGGCGAGGAGATTGGCGCGGGCGATGTCTTCCACGAAGGAGAAATCGCGCGTCTGCGCGCCATCCTCGTAAACGACAGGCGGGAGATCGTTCAGCAACCGGGTGCAGAAAATGGCGATCACGCCGGTGTAGGGATTGAAGATGGATTGGCGCGGCCCGTAGGTGCAGGAATAGCGCAGCGCGACGGTGGGGATGCCGGCTTGTTTGCCCCAAAGCAGGACGAGCTTTTCCTGGTCGACTTTGGTGAGCCCGTAAACGGTCTCGCCGCCGACGGGCGCCTCCTCCGGTGTGGGCGCGGAAGTGGTGGCTGCGTCGCAGTGCGGGCAATGAACCGACCAATCACCGGTGCGGAGTTGCTCGATCGGACGGACGGCGGGGAAGACAAGGCCGTGCTGCGGACAGGTGGCCGCGCCTTCGCTGTAAACGGCTTGGGAGGAGGCGACGATGACCTTTTGAATCGGCAGATTTTCCTCGCGAATAACCTCGAGCATTTGCGCGGTGCCGAAGCTGTTTACGTGCACATACTTCGCGATCTCCGGCATGTAGCCGCCGTAGGCCGCCTCGTGGAAGACGACGTCGATGTCTTGCAACGCCGCTGTGATGTCCGCCCGCTCGCGCATGTCGCCCTGCACGAACTCGGCGGCGGCGTTTATCCAGGGCGGCTTGCCGAGTTTGTGGGTGTTCGGCTCGAGGTTATCGAAGACGCGGACCTTCCAACCTTCGCGAAGGAGAAGATCGGTCAGGTGCGACCCGATCAAGCCGGCGCCGCCGGTTACGAGCGCGCGTTTTGGGTGATTATTCTTCATGTTTTCGAAAAGTCTTTAAGCACGCGGCCAGATCCGGCCGCGACCTTCGCGCGCGATGAGCGTCTGGAGGAAAGCACGTGTGGCGGGCGCTGTCTCTGCGCCCACAGGCGGTCCGCCCGTTTCCAAAACTTCGTCGCATAAACGCCGCAAAGTAGAGCGGTCATCCACATCGAACCCGGTGGGCAGGAGCTTCACTTCCACGCCTACTTCCTGCGCACGCTCCAGGGTCTGCGCGAAAACCTTCTCCGTGCTCCAGGTGATTTCCTCAAACAAACGCCGCCGCATTCGATTCAAGCCGATCAGGTAATAGCCGCCATCCTCCGAAGGCCCAAGAACGATGCGCTCGTCGGGCGCGGCCAGCCATTCCACCGCTTGAGCATAGGCACTCGTGGGCACGGTGGGGCTATCGGAATTGATCAAACAGATCGAAGCGTAGCCAAGCGTGAAGAGGTCTTCGGCGGCGGCAATCAAGCGATCGCCAAACGCTTCGCCGCGTTGCAGAACAAGCGCGAAATCGCTGGGCAAAATATCCGCGAACGCATCCTCTTCGCCGGCGGGAGTGTACACCCCCACTCCCTGCGCCTTCCCATGCGCGGCGGTGCGAGCGAGCGCCGCGGAGGTATCGCGGAGGAAACAGACATTCAGCGCCGCGGCCTCGTCGGCCGTAAGCGGCGGAGTGAGGCGTGTCTTCACTCGACCCGCGCGTGGAGCTTTCGTCATGATCCCCAGCGCACAGAGACCGGGCGCGACCTTGGCCGATCTCCCCGGTTGCAGAACCTGATGGACGCTACTCATGCCCCAGCGTGCTCCAACGAAAGAACTGGCGCATCAACCCTTTTCGCAAAGGGCGTAATGATAGCGGCCGTCCTGCCAGGTCTTGAGCCGGCGCCAGGGCTGCGAAGCGAAAAGCTTTTCAAACTCTGGGGTGGATAAAACGGTCGCCTTGTCGGGTTCGCGACAGCCGTTGTTCATGCCCGTGACGCGCGCCAGCAGCCACATCGCCAGCAATGGAAGCGAAGCCCAAAAAGCGTAGCGCGGTTCCGCGATGAAACAGCGCCCGCCCGGGCGGAGCACGCGGTGCATCTCGCTGATGGCGCGCTCTTGATCGGGGAGCACGGTGAACAGACGCGCCGCGACCAAGGCATCGAAGCTATCCGCCGGATGGGAGAGCTCCAGGACGTTATCGGTTTCAAACTCGCAATTCTTTAACCCGAGGGACTGCGCCTTCTTTTCCGCGCAGGCTAATTGACGCGTCGAGCGGTCCGCCCCGAGCACGGAGATCTCGGGAAAGCGGCGGGCGATCTGGCAGGAATAGAAACCAGGGCCGCAGCCGAGTTCCAGCAATCGCGTCGCCGGTGCGGGTCGGCCCTCCGGCCAGAGCGCGCGGATGATGCGTTTGGTATCATCGCGGAAAAGGCGCTCGCGAAAGAAGACGTAGAGCCAGGCGAAACGTTCGAAGAGACTATCGTCGCCCCCGGCCCCATCGACCGCGAGATCGGTCATTACCGGCGTCTCAAAAGTTGAGCGAGCCGCTGGCACGAATCGTGGTTCCCTTTGTAGGAGTTGGCTCATACCGACAGGGAAGAAAAGCGGACGGTGCGGCGGTTCGCCAAAGAACGTTGGGGAGGATTAGCGGGAAAGTTTTTCACAACGTTCTGAGATTATATTTCTTAAAGGTAAACCTATCTCTTCATCTTAAGGAAGCCAACAACCCGCCGGGGAAGGTCATGGCACCACCCATCCGACGCCCAAAATAGGATGTGGATAACCTTGGCATGAGCAGGCGGAAACTCTTCTCGGATCAAAGCAGACGAATCCTATTGGTTCTTATTCGATCTTGTTCGGGAGTTGTTCAGCGGAGGTTTTGACATCTTTTGGAAAAGCCCGGCCCGGAAAAACGGTCGTCCGGCTGGCAAAAGACGGCAGGGTCCGCATACTCGGGTTGTGTCCCATCCAGAACCTACGCTGACCGAGATCCAAAAGATTCTGACCGGAAAAAAGATGGTCGATCTGACGCATGCCTTCGCTCCGGGCATGCCGCACTGGCCTGGATTCCCCGATGAGAAACGCGAGACGCTCTACTGGTTTGATGAAGGCCGCGGCTCGCTGGGTTCGGGGTTTTTTACTGAGAGTTTCACCCTCGTCGGGCAATGGGGAACGCACGTGGATCCGCCGGCTCATTTCGCGCGCGGCCTGCGCACGGTGGACGAGATCCCGCTGCAGGAGATGATCCTGCCGCTGGTGGTGTTGGATGTGCATCGGGAGGTGGAAGAGAATGCGGATTATGTGCTGACTCTGGCCCGCGTGCAGGAGTGGGAAGCGAAGCACGGGGCCATCCCGGAAGGATCGTTTGTGGCGCTACGCACAGATTGGTCAAAGCGCTGGCCCGATCCGGTGAAGATGAAAAATGTGGACAGCGCGGGCGTGGCGCACTTCCCAGGTTGGGGGCGCGAGGCGCTTGAGTATCTCTACGAGGATCGGCGCGTCACGGCCACCGGGCACGAGACGACGGATACCGACCCCGGGCTCTCCACTTCGAAAGGCGATTACGCGATGGAGACGTATGTGCTGGGGACGAACCATTACCAGATCGAGTTGCTGACGAATCTGGATCAGGTGCCGGAGACGGGAGCGATCGTGATCGCGAGCTTCCCGAAGCCAAAGGGTGGCTCCGGGTTTCCGGCACGGGTCTTCGCGATTGTGCCGTAGGCTTGCCTACTGTCATCCCGAGCCGGCGGAGCGCGGCCGAGGGATCTCTCGCGGCTCGTGGGTGTTCGCGAGGGACCGGCTGTGGATGCACCCGGAGTCTTGGGTAGGCAGGACGGTGAGTGACTCGTGGAGATCCTTCGACCGTCTGCGCGGCTCAGGATGACGTTGTCGTTTCCCTTGTTCTAAAAATCAGCGCTTAATCCGCGTCTCGCGCTCAGGACCACGGAAAGGCGTTTTCCAAAACGCCTTCGCTGCGACACCGCGAACGTCCGGGACCTCTTAAGAGCGTTTAAGATCGACACCGCCCCCTCGGCGTGAAGGATCGGTCGCACCTGCTCCGGATCCCCATCCACGAACGGCGAAACCACACACCCTTATGAACTTCACCAAAAACATCGGCATGCTTCTGCTTGCGATCTATCTCATCCTGGTTGGGATTAGCGCGCTTTTCGCCGTCGGGATTCCAGGAATCTTGACTGGGATCATCGCGCTCCTCGCCGGGATATTTATCCTGATCGGGAAGTAAAGAGAGGCGCGTCGTCGTCGACGCTACCCGAGATAGGCTTGATCGGATTCTGAGATTTCGTCTCGGGTGACGAACTCGACCTCAGGAGTCTCGCTCGTCTCCAGATATTGTCTCTCACCCGCGCCCGCGACGTAGTGGGTGCAGCGCACGATCGATTGCATCCAGCGCAGGCGGGTATCGCGCGTCGGGCTGATCTGCGACTTGCTGATTTCCGGCAGGCGCGGGAGGTCGATGTAGGCGTTGCCGCCTTTGTGTAAGCGCAGGCCGCTGCTGGCCAGCCGCGCGCGGACCAGCTCGCCCTCGTACTCCACATCCACAAAGTAGTCATCGATCTCGCTCGCACGTTCGCGCACCGCGGGGTCGCCGGAGCGCACCAGGCGCACCCCTTCGAGCAACCCCATCCGCCGATACATCTCGAGACAAAAATCGGCCACGTTCTGAGCGGTGATTCTCGTGAAAATGATCCACCAATGCCGCGTCCACGTATTGCGGTAGCTGCCGGGCGGTCTTCTCTTTCCACTCCGGAAGGACGCGCTTGGCGAAGAGCGGAGAGAATTGCTTCTGCAGCTTGTTCTCGAACTGAAAATTGAGCCGCTGCACGCTCCCCGTCTGCCGATCGCGCACGATCGTGACCGTCTCGCGCGGATCGTGATCGCTGTCGTGGTAGAAGAAGACGATCTCGCCGCCGAGCTCCTGCTGGAGACGGCGCGCGGTCTGGATTTTCGCAAAGAGAAAGCGACGGGGAAAAATGCCGCAAGGCTGCTGGCCGAAACAGATAATGGGGGAGGACATCAGACAGACGCGCGTTCGCCGGGGAAGAGGGTCTTCTGCAAGAGCGCGGACAAGATGAGGACCGCGGCGCAGCCGATCAGGTTATACCAAAGATACCCGATGTCCGTGGTCTTGAAGAGGATGAGGACCATCGATTGGGAAATGACTGCGGCGACAAAAACCGCGGTGCCGCGCACGAACTTGAGGAAGAACGCGGCCAGGAATAAACCGAGAATCGTGCCGTAAAAAATCGAACCGAGGATGTTCACCGCCTCGATCAAGTTCTCGACCAGGTTCGCGAAAAGAGCGAAGGAGATCGCGATGACGCCCCACCCGGCGGTGAGGCATTTCGCCACGATCAAATAGTGACGCTCGCTCGCGTCTTGACGAATAAGCGGTCGATAAAAATCCACCTCGGTGGTGGAGCCGAGCGCGTTCAACTCTCCCGCCGTGGAGGACATGGCCGCGCAGAAAATCACCGCCACCAACAGACCGATGAGGCCGTGTGGGAGGTAATTCAGGATGAAGGTGATGAAGACATAGTCGGAGTCCTTCGTCTCCAGTTTTGGATCGAAATCTTTCAGCGCCGCTTTCACCTCGGAACGAATTTGCTGAATCTCTTCCTGCCCGCCGACCACTCTGGTTTGCGCAGCATCGATCTCCGTTTGGGCACCCGCACCCAAAGCAGAGACCAGCGCTCGCACGTCGGTTTGCTTGCGGGCGAAGACGCTGTCGTAACGCGCCTCGAGCTCTTGCAAGCGAGCGCCCTGCTCGCTTTGTTCGGCCAGTCGATACGCCGGTTGATTGAAGAAGATCGGCGGCTTCTCGAATTGGAAAAAGATGAAGACCATCACCCCGGTGAAGAGAATGAAGAACTGCATCGGCACTTTCAGGACGGCATTGAAGAGCAGCCCGAAGCGGCTCCCTGCGATCGAGCCGCCAGCGAGGTAGCGTTGCACCTGCGATTGGTCGGTGCCGAAATAAGAGAGCGCGAGGAAAAATCCGCCGAGCAGGCCGGACCAAAAGGTGTAGCGCTGGGTGAAGTCGAAGGAAAAATCGACCGCGTTCAGCTTGCCCATCTTCCCCGCCACCGCCGTCGCTTGTCCGAGCGAGAGACCATCCGGCAGGCGGTGCAGGATCATGCCGAAGGCGATGAACATCCCGAGCAGGATGACGAGCATCTGCCATTTCTGCGTGATGCTGACGGCCTTCGTCCCTCCGGCGGCGGTGTAGACGACCACGAAGATGCCGGTGAGCAGAATCGTGAGCTGAAGGTTCCAGCCGAGGATGGCTGAGATGATAATGGCCGGCGCGTAGATCGTGATCCCGGCCGCTAATCCGCGCTGGACCAGAAAGAGCGACGCGCCGAGCAACCGCGTCTTTTGGTCGAAGCGCTGGCCGAGATATTCGTAAGCAGTGACGACTTTCAGCCGATGATAAATCGGGATGAAGACCACGCAGACAACGATGATGGCGAAGGGCAAGCCAAAGTAATTCTGCACAAATCCGAGCCCGCTCTCGTAAGCCTGCCCGGGGGTGGAAAGAAAGGTGATCGCGCTGGCCTGCGTGGCCATGACGGAGAGCCCGATCGTGCCCCAGCGAATTGTCTCATCGCCGTGCAGATAATGCTCCAGGTTCGGATCGCGCCGCGTCCGCCAATACCCGTAAACCGCAATCGTGAGCAGGGTGCTGACGAGCACCACATAATCAATCCAGCTCACGCGAAGAAACGGCCCAGCGCGTAAAAGAGCGCAACCTCGATCGCGAACGCGACGACGACGGTCGCGTATGCTTTGCGCCAGGTGCCGAAGAGCGGCGCCGCGTCGCCAGATTCGTGAGTGGAAGAGGTTTGCATACTTAGGTGCCCAGGACCAAAACCAGACTTTCGTCGCCGGCGTGGACCGCAAGTTTGGTGTCGAGGGTTACCAGACGTCCATGCCGGCGTTTCGCAACCTCGACGAGGAAGGCATCGTTCACCTGTTGGTGACCCAGGGCACGGTGGTAAATGGCAGGCACATCCGCCGCGGGAGAGGGCCAGAAGGTGTGGTGCTTATGTCCCACCAGCTCTCGGAGGAGGGTCGCGGCTTGCTGCGGAGTAACGGCGGAAGCAGTGAACGAGGGATTCGAAGACAGCCGGACGAAACCAAGCTGCGTGACCGCACAACTGGCCCAGCCATGCCGCGCCTGCGCCTTAAACCAATCGTGGGCCGAGGCGTGATTTTGATGGTTGGGCCACGCCAACGCCAGGAGCACGTTCGTGTCGAGCAGCGCCGGCTTCACGTCGCGTCGTCCGCGAGCAGCTTTTGCGCACGGCTGGTGGGGATGACACGCGCATCCGCCGGCACGTTAAAGATGGGCAGGCCATTCTTGCGCGCAGCCGTTCTTTCCGAGCGAAGGCCACGACGCGCCAGCTGCGAGAGAACATCTCCCAGCCTCTTGCCGGATGAGGCCGCGAGAGCTTGCGCCGCTTCGAAGACATCATCGTCCAGGCTTACCGTCGTGCGCATGGTGATACGCTGATACGCTGAGCGCGCGATGTCAACGCGACGCGGCTGGCGCCTGGCCAAGCGAGATCAAATTCGCGAAAAGGCGATAGGCCCCGGGCACGCCGGCAGGAAGCTCGCGGAAGAAGGAGAGGCCGGTGTAGACGAACCACCCCTTTTCCACGCGGGCGACAAGGAGGCCACCATCGAGCGGCTTCTCGCCGGTATCGTTGCTGGAAAGAATGGGCGTCCAGGCCTTGTCCCATTCGTTGGGGAAGTAAAGCCCGCGCTCCTGGATCCAGCCGTCAAAGTCTGCGGCGGTGATCTTATTGGGATGACTCAGGACAGGATGATCGGGTGCGAGGAAACGGACGGCGGCGTCCTCTTCCGTGACGCGGTCCCGTGAGACTTTGAGCGGATACGGCAACTGCTCCGGCTTGGGCCCGGGCGAGGTGTTGTATTGCATGATGACCACGCCACCCGCTTTCGCATAAGCGAGCAACTCCGGAGACCACGCGCTGAGGCGGGCCGGGCTCACATTCGCCGCGCGCACACCGAGGACGATGGCGTTGAACTGCTTCAGATTGGCTGCCGTCACATCGGCGTCGTCGAGGATTTTTACGATGGAACCGATCTCGCGCAGGCTCTCAGGAATGGCGTCGCCTGCGCCTGGGAGATAGCCGACCAGCGGAGCCTTATTCGCAATCTCGGCGCGGATCACTTTGGATTGCGCCGCGTAGATCAAGGTCTGGGGTTCGATGTGCGGATACGCGATTCGTTGCCGACTGAAAGCCGCAGCTTTTTTTCCATCGATCGTGAGGGCAGCGCGGAGCATTCCTTCGCCGGCAGAGTCAGGAGGCGTTACGCGAAAGACACCCGTCATCTCGCCCTCCGCCGCCGCCAGCTCGAAGGGGATGGAAGCCGGGTCCACCTTCCAGCCGGCCGGCGCTTCCAGAGAGACGGCGCCTTGCACTTTGTCCGCCGCGGCGATGACGCGCACGCTGATCGACTTGGCCGCTTTATCGCCAAACATGAAGACGGGTTGGGTTAAAGAAACGAAAGCCGGGGGCGCGATCACGAGCGGCGCGCTGATCTCGCCTTGCACGCGATCGACGGTGCGGAAGCGCGGCTCGAGCTGGTAAACAAGTTCCTGCCCGCCGATCTCCAGCATCATCTCGATCGGCAACGATGGAGGGTTCTCCGGCCGCCCGATCAAGTCCTGCTCCGTCACTGCATAAGTGCCCGGCGTGCCTTCGGCTCGGAGCCAGTAAGGTTGGGTGAAAGGAAGAGCGGCGGGCAGCAGCAGCGGAAACTTTTTGGTGAAGAGCGCGTCGTGTTCGAGCGCGGCCTCGATCGCCCATGTCTCGCCGCCAGCCGGTCGTGCGGATTTGAGAAGCACAGGAACGGTGGAGCGATTGATCGCTTCCAGTTGCAACTCCATCGTCTGCCCGGGCGCTGCAGCGGGCTTGGTCGTGATGGCTTCGAGATGCAGACCGAGGCAGGCCGCGATGAGGCGATCGACTTCCGTCCTTTTCTCCGACGCCCAATCCTTCGCCTCCAGGGTCCCCAGTGCGCTGCGTAATTCGAGCAGCGCAGGGACAGAGCCGGCCGGAAGCTTCATGTCGAAGCGGACGAGGATGGCATCGATTTTCTCGGCGATCTCCCTGCCGCCAGAGAGCCGCTTCCAGGTGGTATCGACCCCGGTAAAGAGGTCGCCATTTTCCACCGGTTTACCGTCGAGAAACTTGAAATACTCGGTCCGTTCGCCGCGTTCGATGCTGGCGCCGAAGCCCTGGCTTTTGTGCATGGTGCGGCTGGCGGAAGCGATCTCGGGATAGGATTTGCCGAGAAGCGGTTGATAGCCGCCCGCCTCGATTTTTAGCAGGCCGGTTTCATCAAAGGGCACGTTGCGCGCGCGGAAGAAGAATTGTGATGCGTTCCAAAAGATCCGAGTCGCCTGCCACGGCTCGACGGTTTGCAACTGCTCGGGAAATTTCTTCGGATCCGCCGCCAGCTTGAAAGCTTCCAAAGCCAGCAGCGCAGAGGAAGTGTGATGCCCGTGGGTCTTGTCGTCGTCCGGCGGGAAGCGGGTCACGATCACGTCGGGCCGGAATTTCCGGATCGCCCAGACGGTGTCGGCCAGGATCTTTTCGCGATCCCAGATGCGAAGCGTCTCGGCGGCGGACTTCGAGAAACCGAAATCATTCGCGCGGGTGAAAAATTGCTGGCCGTGATCGATCCGGCGTGCGGCGAGGAGTTCCTGTGTGCGAATGACGCCGAGCTGGGCGCCGAGTTCGGATCCGATCAAATTCTGGCCGCCATCGCCACGAGTCATGGAGAGGTAGGCGGTGTCGTAGAGGGCGCCGTTGGCGAAGTAGGAGATAAGGCCGGTGTTCTCGTCGTCCGGATGGGCGGCGACGTAGAGGACGCGGCCGAGCACCTTAAGTTTCTCAAGGGCGAGACGAATCTCCGCCGCATCCATCGAGGGCGGCGGCTCAGTCGCCGCGATGGCCGTATGGGCAAGGGTGGCGATGGTCATGAACGACAGCGCGAAGCGACGAAATGAGCGCATTGGTTTGGCAGCCGAAAACGGCCTTTAATCTGAAAACGTCGCGGGCCGGCGGCGAGATCCCTCGGCCGTCTGCGCGGCTCGGGATGAC
This sequence comes from uncultured Verrucomicrobiae bacterium, assembly GCA_963730385.1. Lineage (GTDB taxonomy): Bacteria > Verrucomicrobiota > Verrucomicrobiia > Chthoniobacterales > UBA10450 > JACCTI01. Next base: position 538,860 of record CAVSRQ010000010.1, on the reverse strand, counting down.
GGCGACCGCCGCCGACCATGACGCGACAGGCGCTTACTTTGAGCGGGCGATGATCTGCTGCGCGGTATTGATCTGCGCTTCGTCTGGCGCTTTATCCGCCTTCAGGAGTCTCGATCGTTTTCTCGGCGGAAGCGATGGCCTCTTTTTTGTTCCCGAGCTTTTCTTCGATCTGCGCCCGGCGCATGTGCATGAAGTAAGCTTTTGGATTGGCCGTCAATGCCTGGTCGATCCATTTCTCGGCCTGTTTGAGATCCTTGCCGTTATCCATGTAGAAGACGGCGGCCTGGTAAGCCATGCGCGGCTCGAGCGTTCCCTTGGCGGCTGCCTCCAGCTGCGCGCTCACCTTTTCGATAGCGTCGGTCGTCAGCGGAAATGCGACGCGAGTTTTATCCCAATCCAGATGCATGGTGGCGGAGGCACCTTTCACATCGGCCAAACCGATCGTGAAGGTCTCGACCACTTCCGGGAGCGCGGTCGCCTTCGCGGTCACGCGCGCGGCGTCGTTCTCTTCTTTGTAATCGGCGGTGCTTTGCATCTTCACATCCTTCGAGAAGATCACGGTCCATTCCCCGGCGGCGGGGATGGTGAGAAGCACATACTCTCCGGCTGGGATGTCTTTCCCGCCCACTTTTACCGGTCCGCTAAACTTCACCTTGGTGGGTGAATTCGCACCAGTCCGCCAGACTTTACCGTTCGGGACGAGCTCGCCGAAAATGACGCGGTCGTTTTTATTCGGGCGTGAGTAATCGATCTCCACATCGGTGAGGCCGACGCGTTGTTTCAGGGTTTGCTTCTGGCTGGCAGCGGGGAACTCGATCTTCTCGTCTGCGGCGTAAATGGCCGAAGCCGAGAGCAAAAGCGCCACAGCCGGGAGCGTAAAATAGGTGAGAGACATGGATGTTTTTTTCATAAGTGTTAATCCTGCGACGGCGAGCTCACGTTTTGAGAAAGGTGAGCAAAAACCGCTAATAAGGTGAAACCTATACCATGCACGGTGGCCAAACGACAGGGCACACGGTAGAGTGGCGCCGAATCGAGCAATTTTTATGAAAAGCATTCATTACAGCTGGCATCAGCGTTTCCGGGAACTTTACGACAAAGCGCTGGTGAAATATCGGAACGATCACCGGGGAGTGGCGACGTTCTTCACCACCCGCGAAGTGGGCGTGCTGGCTGCACTAGGGGCGAAGCCGATGGAGCTGTTCGACTACGCGGAGGACTCTTCCGATCTCGACCCGGAGACCGCGCTTCTGATTACCGCCGCGCGTCGGGATTATTTTCTTATCGTGCAAAACGCGCAGTGGACGGAGAAGCGCGTGCAGGTGGACGCCCTCCCGCCGAAGGATGCCAAGCTGGAGGGCATCGTCTGGCTGCCGCGCGCGATCGCGAAGGCTCAGGCCCGGCTGCGCGGAGAGCTCCCGGATGAGATCATGTATGGCTGCGGGGGTGATCGGAAATTCTTCCGTTCCCACGATATCCATCCGGCGGATTTCATGCGCGCCGTTTGGGCGGCAAAAGGGAACGAGGCGAAGATCCTCGCTTACGTGCAAGGGAAACGGTAGCTGGGAACGATGGTTTCTGAGACAGGATTAACAGGATTTTTGCAGGATTGAGGAAACTGAACTGCACTTCCCTAATCCTGTTTAATCCTGTAAATCCTGTCTAAAAAAACAGCAGCATGGCGGGTTATCAGGCGTTCGCTGCTTCCTCGGTCAGGATGGTATAGCCCACGTGACGCACGGTTTGGATGATCGGCGGGAGGCCGATCTTTTTCCGGAGCCGTCCGATGAAGACCTCGACCAGTTTCGTGTCGTAATCGTGCTCCCGTTCCCAGACGCGCTCGCATAACTCTGTGCGGGTGAAGACACGTCCCGGTTCGCGCATGAGGACGCGCAGAAGAGTGAGTTCCCGACTGGAAAGATCGAGCACCCGACTGCCGCGCTGCACCACCTGGTCGGCCAGATAAAAAGTGAGATCGAATGCGCGCAGGACCAAGGCAGGCTCCTGGGCATAGCGCCGACTCAGAGCCCGCACCCGCGCCACCAGCTCCTGCATGGCGAAGGGCTTCGCGAGGTAATCATCCGCGCCGAGCTGCAGGCCCGTGAGGCGATCGCCCAGTTCGCCCCGCGCGGTCAGCATAAGGACGCGGGCAGGATGGTGCTGCGCGCGGAGGCGTCGCAACACTTCAAAGCCATCGATCCCCGGAAGCGCGACATCGAGAACGATGAGATCGAAAGCGTCTTGCGCGATCGCTCGGAGCGCGGCTTCTCCCTCCGGCACGATCACCGGATCATGCCCTGCTTCCGTGAGGGCGGCTTTGACGTGGCGCGCCAGGCGCGGCTCATCGTCGACAATCAGGATACGCATAAGCTAGAAGCGGACGGTAAATTGAGCCGCGAAAGTGTGGCGCAGATGGCGCGCGGCTCGGACTTCGTGCTCCAGATCGTATTCGACCTTGAGGTGGGTGTGGGCGGTGAAGCGATACGTCAGCGCTGTCTGCCAGCGCGACACATCATGCGCCCAGGGCACGCGACCGCCGACGCCATCCGAGACTTCATCGAAGAACTGCTGGTTCCAACGCACCGCGGCGAAGAGCTGCGGAAGGATTTTGTATTTCGCCTCGATGAAATAGCCGAACGTATCCGCGTCGCCCAAGCGTGGGATCTCGAAGCGCGTCTGGTGGAACTCGGCCCAAAGTTGGAGATGGCGCCAGGCAAAGCTGATGTCCTGCGCAAGGTGCAGCTGCCGGTAATCATCGATCCCGCGCCCGGGCGGGAGCGAAGCCCTGGCGATGGGCAGAAAGTAAGCACCTTCGCTCGCGGAGAGGCCGAAATTCCAGGCCTCGTTCGGCCGGAAACCGAGACGCCCGCTCACGGTCGGATTCGAAAAGCCGTGCCGCGTGATCGGCCAACTCTCCGGCCGCGACGAGAGGGCCGCGTTCTTGATCTCGCCTGCGTATTCAAATTGCCCCAGCTTCCCGGCAACCGAGATGCCAGTGGCGTAGCTCGGCCCCCAGATGATCGGGATGTATTCGAACTTTTCATCGTGGAGCGCGCCGTCATAGGGCAGATCCGGGGCGGCGAAATCCTCCAGGGGCAGCGCGTATTCATAGACCAAAGGAGCCGCGATAAAGGGGTTGTCCCACGACAGGTGTCTCTCGACCCATTTCGCGACCACGGTGGCGAATTGGCCCACCTGCACGCTCAGCCGGCCATCCTCCCACGGCGTCACGCGCAGGGCGTATTCATCCAGCCGAATTTGCGCGCCCTCATCCGTCGGATCGAAATGTCGATCGATCCGCACCTGCGAAAAAAAGTAAACCGCCGGCCCAAGCTGGGCATCGCCGAAAAAGGTCAGGCGCGGATTGAAGAGGTTGCTGCCAGCAGCATCGATCAAACCCGGAGGCGGCTGTTGGAAATGGTAATATTCGAGATCGAGCGTCCCGCTGAACCGGACTCGGGCCCGATCTTCGAGCAGGCTAAAGGTGAGGCTGTCGTCCAATCGATCGAAGAAACTCTGCGCCGCCATCGGTCCTGTCGCCGCGAGCAAGAAGAGGAAGGCGCCGAGCTTTTTCATGCTGCGTGCGAAGCGCTTAGCGCCGGCTGGCGCGCGGTGCGTAGCCGAACCTCAAACTCCGTCCACTCAACGTCGGAGCGCACCAGTCGAAGGTCGCCTCCATGCAAGCGCGCCAGCTCCCGCGCAAGGTTTAACCCCAGCCCGTGGCCGGGCACATTCTCGCCCACCACGCCACGGTGGAAGCGTTCGAAAATATGGGCGCGCGCCGCGGCGGGAATTGGTTTCCCAGTGTTCTCCACGCTGAGAATGACGTTGGCACCCTTCTCCTGGGCCGAAATACAAATCTCGCCGCCCGGTCGATTGTACTTCCGCGCGTTCTCGAGGAGATTTTGCAAGATCAAGGAGACGTAGCGCTTCTCCCCGCGCACTTCGAGATCCGGTGGAAAATTCGTCTTCACCTCCACCTGGAGATCGTCCGGGAGCGCGCTGAGATCGTCGATCCATTCCTCGATTAAGCGCGAGAGATTCACGCTCTCGAATTGAATCTCGAGCCGTCCCGCATCCATCCGCGACAGGAGGAGAAGATCGTCCACCATCCCGGTCATGCGGTAGGTTTGGTGGAGAAGGGCGGAGAGCTCGTCGTAGACTTCCGGGCGGAAATCCTCGCACAAGAGCAGCTCTTCCAGGCCTGCGCGCAAGACCGTCACCGGGGTTTTGAGTTGATGCGAGGCATCGGCGGAAAAACGCGCGGCGCGTTGCAATTCTTCGCTGGTGGTCTGCAGGACAGCTTCGACGCGTTGGCGCTGCGCGCGGTTTTCCTCCGAGACGACGGCCAGCTTTTCCACCGGGCGCGAGAGTCGCCGGGAAAGAAAATAACTCGCGAGCAAACCACCCAGGAGCAGCAGAGCGCCGGCGAGGAGGACCTGATTCCGGATGACTCGCTGCCGCGCGAGCGCGGGGGCAAGCGGGTAAATCGCCACTTCCCAGGCGCGCGGAGAGAGCGACCCGGGATTTACCTCTTTATAAAAGACAAGATGCGGCAATCCAGCCAGCACCACCCGCAGCGCTTCCGGAGCCGCTCCCGTGCGCGCGAGCGCCTGCTCCAGTTTTCCGCGCAACATGCTCTCATCCGGGGATGAGAGGCCTAAAAGAAAGAAACGCCCTTGTTGAAAAACCCCGCTTTGAATCTGGCTCTCCGTTCGTCGGCGCGCGAGTTGGGCCGGTTCAAAACCGAGAACCAGAGCCGCAATCACCTCTCCGGTTTCGGTCGAGATAATGGGCATGGTGATGATCTCATCCAGCTCCATGGGTCCGGCGGCGTTTTCCCGGGGCAGGTAGCCGATCTGTTGCTCGCGCGGGAGAGAAGGAAGCGAAAGCGCCTTCTCTTCTTTCGGCGAGAGCGCGCCCACGACCGCATTTTCTGGCGGGACGATGACGGCTCCGTTGCGATCGAGAAAACGGTAGAAGCGGGCGTGCAAAGGGCTGGCCAGCCGCTCGCTCACGCCTTGCACCTGCGGCGCGAGCGTGTCGCGCAGTTCATCGTGCGCGCTCAGGTAGAGAAGATCGAGCGCGTTATCTTCCAGCGCGGCGTGGATGCGTGGCCGGGAGACCAGGGCCCGGCCACGTTCCGCCAGCGCGGCGTGCCGCACCTCCTGCACACCTTGCAGAGTGGCCAGCTCATTTTGGAAATCCTGCCAAAGATCGCGCTCCGCTTCGATCGCGACTTTACGTTGCGCCAGATAAAGCCCGAGCGAGGTCAAGCCCAGGACCACCAGCATCATTGTTACGAGCAGCTTGGTGCGAAAGCGGTCGACCCGGGGACGGGGCAAGTTGCTCGAAGAGTTCACGGAAAATTCACGCGCAGATTCCCGCGCGCAGGGATCTCCACCGGTTGCTCACGCGTGGTGCGGCTATCGATCCAGGCTTTTAAAATGTATTTGCCCGGCGGCAGGCCGGACAGGCGGAAAGAACCGTCCGCATCGGTGGTGGTGAAGTAAGGAGTATCGAGCACCATGATCAGGCCGCGCATGTGCTCGTGGATATCGCAGCGCAGCGTGACCAGGCCTGTCTCATCGAAAACGACAGAGGGGATCGGGCGTTCATCCGCGCGGTAGCGACCAAGGTCGAAGCGCTTCGCGGGCGAGTAGGAGAAGATATTATGGTAGGTCTCGTCCTGGTTGGGAAACTCCACCCTGGTCCCGCGTTGGATGGGAAGGAGGGCGGGCAGGAATGCCATCTCCTTCTGCACGACCTGGATGGTTGGGCGGGCGGCGCTTTTTTCCGGAGCACCGGCCAGATAAACGATGGCCAGGGGAGGGTTGGTCGCGAGGACGCTGCCTTTGCTCACCACCTCATAACGTTTCGTCATCACCGGCGCAGATTTGATTTCCGGCAAGGTCACCCGTCCTTCGATCGTGGTCTGGCCGACTGCGGGTTGGCAGAGGGAAAGCAACATGGCGGGAAGGAAGAGCAGGCGGGAACGCATCACGCGGGAAATCTTAGCAGGAAGTGTCGGCCAGTGGGAAGCGTCGCTGCGGGGCTGATCCTGCGTCGGGAACGACGCGTCGGCGAACAGATAAAGGTAACAGCGCTGTTACCATTTGCGGTGAGAGGAACCGTGGCCGCTCGGGGAGTCCGCACCACGCCCCCTGTGGTCAGGCAGTAGTCTCGACAGCGGGTGAGGGAGCTCGGTAGTCTCGTCAGCATGCAACCCCCCCCATTTGCCACGCAGGCGACCGTCTCCCGGTGGAGCCGCTCTTCTCCATTACTAGTCGCAGCGTCTTTCTTTCTGGCGCTTAGTCTCCAGGCGCAGACGCCGGCCTCGTCCAGCTTTATTGCCGAGCGTGGAGATTGGTTCGATGGAATTAACTGGTCGAGCGGTTCCGTCCCTTCCGCGAACACGGCGGCCACGATCGCGGGCGCGGATGTCCAGTTCTCCGGCAGTCGCCAGCCGGGGTTCACGGTGCTCCAGAGTTTACGCGTAACGGACGCGGCAGAGCTGGAGGTGCGGGAGGGGCGCGTGCAGATGGAGTCGTTGGTGATCGTGAACTCGCGCGTGCGCACGATGTCTTCGCACTTGCTCCTGATGACTCTTGGGATTGAGCAGACCACCGCCTGCGGCGGCGCGTGTGGTGGGATCAGATTCAATCCCTCGCTCATCGAAGCGGAGCGGGCCAATCTCGGCGTGGACACAGTGGTCAGCTTCGGCCTGGGCGGGACGAATCCAGCTTCCGCGACCGCGTTGGGTCGCGGGAATTACGCGCGACTTGTCACAGGCAACATCGTGCTCGCGGGCGCTCTGGAAGTGGAGTTCCTCCATGGCTTCGCGCCACAGGCCGGCCAGCAGTTTAAGATCATCGATGTGACCTCGACGAATCCTGCAACACCGGGACGCACGGGCACTTTTAGCAATGCGCCCGAAGGCGCGCTCGTCATCCGTTACAATAACCTCGGGCTCTACCTCAGCTACGTGGGCGGCGATGGAAACGATGTGGTTCTGACCGCACAAGCGCTCCCGGCCGGGACGGCGCCACTGGTGCATGCCCTCCAGAACGGCGATTGGTTTGCGCCTGCGACCTGGAGCGACGGCGCGACTCCGACCGCAACGAAGGAGCATATCCTGCTCGCGCGACAGGTGAACGTGACCGCTTCGCCTTCCGGCCCGGCGACGGCGAAGTCTTTGACGCTGCTCGACGATGCGCAAGTGGACGTTCGCAGCTCGCGGCTCGAGCTGGAGACGCTCACTGCGTCTGACTCGCGCGTCCGGATTTTTTCATCTCACGTGCTCGTGCTCAATCTCGGGATTTCGCAGTCCTCCAACTGCGGCAACAACTGCGGCGGAATTAGATTCAATCCCTCGCTGGTCGAAGCGCGCAGCGCGGTGCTGGGCGAAAACGCGATCGTCAGCTTTGGACTCGCCGGCACCACCCCCGCTGCCGCCAACAGCCTCGGGGCCGGAAATTACGGGCGCCTTTTGACCGACACGGCCGAACTGCGGGGAACTCTGGAGGTGGAATTCCTGCACAGCTTCGCGCCGCAAGCCGGGCAGGAGTTTCAAATCATCACGATCAATACCGTCCGTGGCCGCACCGGCACTTTCGCCAACGCTCCCGAAGGCGCGCTCGTGACGCGCTATAACGATCTCGGCCTCTACATCACCTACCTGGGCGGCGACGGCGACGATGTCGTCCTGACGGTGCGTCCGTTGCCAGCGGGGACGGCGCCGCTGGTTCACGCCACCAGGGACGGCAACTGGTTTGATCCCGCCATCTGGAGCGACAACGCGGTCCCGACGGCAACGAAAGAGCACATCCTGCTCGCGCGCCAGATCAGCATGACCGCCACCACTCCCGGACAGGTTGTAACGGTGAAAACGCTGGGCGTCTTCGATACCTCGCTCGCGGTGCGCGACAGCGCCCGGCTGGAGATTCGCGATGTGCGCTTGCTAGCCGAGCGGATCGACGTCTTCGGCGCCACGTTTAATCTCTTCAACTCGCACGTCACCGTCGGAGTCTTTCGCGATCCCCTGGGCAGTGAGGGCTGGGGCGGATCCACGCGATTGAATCCATCGCTCGTGGAAGCGCAGCTTTTCGAAGTGCTCGGCGAATCGACCACGCTCACGATGGGCCTCGGCGGAGCAGCCCCGGCCAGCCCGGGCGCCTTGGGCGCCGGGCACTACGCGCGGGTCGTCACCGCTACCGCCAATCTCGAGGGCAACCTTGTCATCGAGCTTTTGCATGGCTTCACTCCGCAAGTCGGCCAGCAGTTTGAGATCATCAAAGTGACTGCGGCCAATAGCGCGACCACCGGGTTGATCGGCCGCTTCCTTAATGTGCGGGAAGGCGGCGTAGTGGCAGACACCGGCAGGGTCCGGCTCGTGCTCAGCTACGTCGGCGGCGACGGGAACGACGTCGTCCTGACCGCCGTCGCCGCGCCCCCGGCGCAATCGCTCAACATCTCGACGCGAGTGCGGGTGGAGACCGGCGATAATCTCATGATCGGCGGCTTCATCATTACCGGAACGGATGCGAAGAAAGTGCTCGTCCGCGCCTTGGGACCTTCCCTGACGCTCCGAGGAGTCGGGAATGCCGTAGCCGATCCTGTGCTCGATCTGCGTGGACCTACGGGTGTGTCCTTGCAGAGGAACGACAACTGGCGCGAGACGCAGGAGCCAGAGATCATCGCCACCACCGTGCCTCCGACGGATAACCTGGAAGCCGCGCTCGTCGCCACGCTCGCCCCCGGCGCTTACACCGCGCTGGTGACGGGCAAGAACAACACGGCGGGTGTCGGGCTGGTGGAAGTTTATGATCTGGACGCGGGGGCAGCGGCTCGGCTGGCCAACATCAGCACGCGCGGGTTGGTCTTAACCGAAAGCAATGTCTTGATCGGCGGGTTCATCCTCGGCGGCAGTAGCGTCCAGCCCCGGATCGTTTTGCGCGCCATCGGGACTTCGCTGGGCAACACCGGCATCGCGAACCCGCTGGCAGACCCAACCCTGGACCTGCGCGACGCGAACGGCATGCGGTTGTTGTTCAACGACAACTGGGCGGATGACCCGCAGCAGGCGGCAGAGTTGATGAATGTGGGCCTCGCTCCCACGGCCAGTGCGGAATCGGCCCTTTTCCTCACGGTCCCGCCGGGGAATTACACCGCGATCGTGGCCGGCAAAAATGGCGGAACGGGTGTGGGCTTGGTGGAAGTCTACAATCTCCGGTAAGCGAGCCGGGCGGAAAATCGGGCGCGCGCAGGCCGGCGCGCCCGATGCTACGCCGGCTTCTTCTTGGCCGCGGCAGCGGCGGCGAGGTTCGCATCCACGGCGGCGGCTTCCAGCGGATGGATGGCGTGGTAGTAGTCGTTGGACTTGGCCAGCGCGCCTTTATCCATGAGCAAGGCATCGAAGCGCTCGCGCGTGCTCAATTCAAAAACCTTGTCCATCTTGATCGCCTCGAAGGGGCAAACCTCCACGCAAATCTGGCAGCTCATGCAGACCGAGATATCGATGTCGAACTGCGCCGGGAAGAACTGCGCTTTGCCCATGTAATCGGGCTTCTTCTCCGTGCTCTTGACGATGTAGATGCATTGCGGCGGGCATTCCTTCTCGCAAATTTTGCAGGCCACACAGCGCAGGCCGGCCTCGGGATCTTGATCGAAAACGAGGAAGGGAAAGTTCCGGTAGTTCTCCGGAAGCGGCGCGCGCTCCTCGGGATATTGCACGGTCGTGAGCCGGTCTTTCTCGAAGTAGCTGCCGACGAAATTGCGCGCCGTCACCGCCATCCCTTTGAGTATCCCGGAGCCGATCATGCAGGTGGAAGGGGCATAACACAGTCCGCCGCGAGCAGGGAAGGCCAAATCGCTACGGCACGAGGGCGAGCGTGAAATGGTGCGCGGCAATCTGCATCCGCTTCCGCAAATAAAAGCGATGCGCGTCGAAGCGTTGGACTCCGGAATCGAGCGAGAAGGCCGCGCATTTTTCCCGCCGCGCCTCTTCCACCAGCCAATCAAAAAGCTGGCCGCCGAAACCGGCCGACCGATCCGCCGCGCGCGTGACCAGATCGTCCACGTAAAGCGTGCGTCCGGAAAAGAGCAGCTCGAAGAATGCGGTAGCCGGCTACCGCGCAGACGGCACCGCCACTCTCCAGATAAGCGAGCTGGAAACCGTCCCGCTGCTGACGTTGCACCTGTCGAACAAAAGCGGCGGGGTCGGCGTGATGCGGCCGCAGCTCCTGCATCACCGCATGACACCGCCGGATCTCGGCCGCGGTGCGCGCCCGCGCGATGGTCGGTGGAGTTTACGCCGCCTTTTTTTCCCGCTTGCCGTCGTACCATAAATCGAGGTTCTGGCGCTTTCGCAAGGCGCGTTTTCCGCCGAAGAAAATCGAGAAAGTCTGCCGCATCACAAACCAGGGCGAGTGCATCCGCACCTTCCGCGCCGAGGTCACGATCGGCTCGCGCAGGACGCGGAATGGTCCCAGTTTTTTCAACGCCATCGAGAGGTAAGCCTCCTCGCCGGCGAAGTATTGTTCATCGAATCCGCCGGCCGCCTCAAAGGTGTCGCGTCGCGCGAAGATGAAAGCGCCAACGCCGAGATTGGCTGCGAAATAAACGGTCGAGAAAACCTGGAAGTAAATCCGCGCCCAGCGCGGCACCTCGCGATCGAGCTTCACCCGGGCGCTCCCACCGGCAGCGCCCGCTTCCAGCACTTCCGCCGCTCCCGTCACATGCGTAGGCGTGATGTGCGTATCGGCATCCACGAAGAGAAACATGTCGCCCCGCGCCACGCGCGCGCCCGCATTTCGCACCGCCGCGATCTGGCGCAGCGCCACGGGCACCACCTGCGCTCCGGCGCTCCGCGCAATCTCCGCGGTGGCATCGGTCGAGGCATCGTCCACCACGATAATTTCATACTCGCGGCCAGACGCATCGGCCGCGGTCCGTAATGCCGCCAGCATCGCGGGCAGCTCATGTTCCTCGTTATGCGCGGGAACAATAAAGGAGAGCATGGCCGGGGCAGATTTCTTTAGGCCGCCGCGTTCTGCCGCGCCACCTCGTCGAGCGCGAGGTATTCCTCCCGGGGCGGGCTGAAGGTGTCGAGCACAGTCGTCGCTTCCGAAGTCTCGACCGCATGCAAGACATGGCCGGCGAGGTAAAACGAATCGCCTGCCGTCATCTCATGCGCCACGCCTTCCACGAGCAAACGCATCCGCCCTTTCACCACATGCACGATTTGCTCGTGCGGATGCTGGTGTTCTGGCATCGCGGCGCCTGCTTCCAGCTCGGCCATCATTTGATACATGGAAGCACCACTTGTGACCGTGCGCCGTCGGATGCCAGGGCAGATCTTGATCCAGGGATTCAGCGGGCTCGTCTTCATGGTTCCATCATCGTCCTTCTCCGCGCGCTTTCCAGCCAGCACGATAAACCCACCAAATCAGCACGCCCTGCAAAGGCAGCCGCAGCCAGAGCAGCCAAACGGGGACGGCGCGTTCGCTGACCGACATCCCACTGATGGCGCCATGGATATTGGCCGGGAAAACCGCGAGCAGGAGCAGGATCAAACCAATGGCCGCCGCGCGGCGCGTCAGCGGAAAAAGCAGTCCGAGCCCGCCCGCGATTTCAGCCGCGCCGCTGATTGCGACCATGGCCCGCGGCCACGGAATATAGGGCGGCATGATCGCGAGGTAAGCCGCTGGCGACGTGAAGTGGAGACTTCCCGCCACGACGAAGACCACCGCCAGCAACAAACGCGAGACGCTCAAACTTTAATCCGTCGGCTTCCCGGTCAGCAACGGCTCCGAGGCCACCGTCTTCGGCCCGTCCTCTGTGCAAACGGCAAAGCTGCTCTCCGGGTAAAGCGCCACGCCCGCGTAGTCGCCCTTCGCGTTCAAGACGTAGAAGTTCACGTTGAAGTTCGGCTCGCCGCGGCTGTTCAGCAGACGCTTCTCGATGGTGTTCGCCTTGATCCGCTTGCACGCATCCATCCCGGCGTCTTTCGGTGTCATCCCGCGCCGCATGTTTTCCACGATGAGGAAGGAGCAAAGCCCGTAGAGATTCGCTTCGCCGCGACCGGTCGAACCGGCGGCGCCCACCTCTCCGGCGACATAAAGTCCAGCGCCCAGGATCGGTGAATCGCCCACGCGCCCGGGAATCTTCCAGGCCAGACCGCTCGTGGTGGTGACACCACAGACCTCGCCCTTCGCGTTCACGCCGTTGCAGTTAATCGTCCCGTGAATGTGCTGCCGGTCGATCAAGCCCTCGTCCACCATCGCCATCATGGCGCGATGCCCGGCCGCGGCGCGTTTCTCGGGGTCGAGATAATGGGTGGGATCGATCCGGCGTTTCCAATCGAGCCACAAGCGGCGCGATTCGTCCGTGTTTAGATCGTCCTCAATTTTGAAGCCCATGTTGCGGGCAAACTTTTGCGCGCCTTCTCCCACGATGAGGTGGTGATCCGTCTGCTCCATTACCTTCTGCGCCACGTTCGCCGGCGTGCGGATGCCTTCGAGACAGGCCACGCCGCCCGCGCGCTTTTTCGGCCCATGCATGCAACACGCATCCAGCTGCACCACGCCATCGGCGTTCGGCAATCCGCCATAGCCGACGCTGGTATCGAGCGGGTCCAACTCCACGATGTTCACGCCGGCGATGAGCGCATCGAGCACGTCCGCGCCCTCGGTCATCATCGTCCAGGCCTTGTGGACGCAGGTCATCTCGCCGCCGTTTTTAAATTTGTTTCCGTTCGCGGACGAGATCACGACCGGCTTGCTCGATTTGGAACTCATAATATTCGGACTCTGCGCCCGGAGTGAGGTGGAGGCGCTGGCGGCCAGCGTAGCGCCGATCGTGGTGCGGACAAAATCGCGTCGGTTCATGTGGGCGCGATGATGCCGAGGGGTCGCGACGTTGTCGAATGCGAAGGGGCCGGCTCAGGCGGAAAGATCGCGTGCTTCTTTTTCCAGGGCGCCCAATGGATAGCCAACGGTGAGGCACTCGAGCAGATAAGCGCGCAGAAACGGTCGGAAGCCGAGGCGTTCGTATTGTGCCGTGTGGACCAGCTCGTGCCGCAACAGCTCCGGGCGATGCGCTTGATCCGCGCGCAGATAAATTCCGTAACCGAGCGACATCCCTGCCGTGGTCGCGGGCCCCCACTGCCAGTGTGCGGCCAATGCTCGCAGACCAATGGGCAACCGCGGCGGCACGCAATCCACCGTGAGCAGTCGGACGCGCTCAGGTTGGCGCACACCCGCTTGTCGAGCGGTGACCTGTTCCTGCGCGGTCAGCGCCACGCCGCGCCGGAGGATCACCGCCTCATGGCGACGCGCCCAAAGATGAATCGTCGGCAGGATGAACCAGACAAGCGCGCGTTTCATAACAGTCCCTCAGTTTGTCATCCATCCGCGGGTCGGCATCTTGATGGCGCCCAGATGAACTCGGTGCAACGCCAATCCCTCGCCGCCGCCGAGTGCGATCTGTCCTTTGATAACCTGACGCGTCAACTCTACGCGACCGATGCCTCGATTTACCAGATCGAGCCCATGGCGGTCGCATTTCCGCGGAGCGCGGCCCAGGCCAGCTCGATCATCGGCGCGGCGGCGGAGGCGAACATCGCGATCACGCCGCGCGGCGCGGGCAGTGGGCTGGCCGGCGGCGCGATCGGCGAGGGCTTGATCATCGATTTCTCGCGCCATAATCGCGGCATCTCCGAGTTGAACCTCGAGAACCGCAGCGTGCGTGTCGGCGCAGGGGTGGTGCTTGATCAACTGAACAGCTTCCTGCGTCCGCACGGTTTTGCCTTTGGCCCCGATGTGGCGACCAGCTCACGCGCGACCATCGGCGGGATGATCGCCAATAACTCGTCCGGCGCGCGCGTGCCGATTTACGGGACGACCGCGGATCATGTGCGCGCGCTTGAGATTGTGCTCGCGGATGGGCGCGTCGAGCGGATCGGTCAGGGCAGCGGCGCGCTCGCGCGCGAACAGGCGACGATCGCGCAGTTGATCGCGGAAAACGCGGCGGAGATCGACGCCTGGATGCCGCCCGGTTTGCAGAAACGCTGGAGCGGTTTCGGGATCGATCGCTTCCTTCGGCTCGCACCGGAGCTGCACAACCTGATGGCCGGAAGCGAGGGCACGCTGGCCGCGATTTTCTCGGCCGAGTTGCAGATCGTTCCGCTGCCGCACGCGAAAGGGCTTGGGTTGATTTTCTTCGCCTCGGTCGCGGAAGCGATGCAGGCCACGGTGGAATTGCTCGATCTCAAACCGGCTTCCATCGAGCACATCGACCGCGTTCTTTTTGATCAGACAAAAGGGCAGCTCGCCTTCCAGGCCGCGCGCGACTTGCTCGAGCTGGACGCCAAGCCCTGCGAATCGATCCTGCTGGTCGAGTTTTACAATGACGCGGTGGCGGAGCGGCTGCAGTCGTTGATCGACCGGCGGCTGGGACTGCGGACCACGATCTGCCGCTCGAACGCGGAGATCAATCTCGTGCTCGGCCTGCGCAAGGCCGGCCTCACTTTGCTGACGGGTCGGAAAGGCGCGGCCAAGCCGGTCACGTGCATCGAGGATGCGGCGGTGCGGCCGGAGCAATTGCCGGCTTACGTGGCGGGGCTGGAGTCGATCATGCGTCCGCTGGGGGTGGAGGTTTGCTACTACGGGCATGCGGCGACGGGTCTTCTGCATGTGCGCCCGGTGCTGGATCTGCACAGCGCGGAAGACTTGCGGAAGTTCCGCCACATTGCCGATCAAACCTCGGCGCTGGTGCGCCAATTCAAAGGCTCGCTCGCGGCGGAGCATGGGGTGGGGATCGCACGCACGGAATACATGACCGAGCAGCTCGGTCCGCGCTTGCTTGAAGTGTTGCGTGAGATCAAACGCACCTTCGATCCGCGCAATCTTTTCAATCCCGGCAAGGTGATACCCGACGGGCGCTTCCAGATCGACACCCGGCTACGGATGGGCGCCGGCTATGAGCTGAAGCTGCCGTTCGCGCCGCGACTGGCCTTCGCGTTTAAGGACGAATCGTTCATCGGCAATCTCGAGCAGTGCAACGGCTGCGGCGGTTGCCGGAAGGACGCGCCGACGATGTGCCCGACCTTTCTGGCCACGGGGGAGGAATACATGTCCACCCGCGGGCGCGCGAATGCCATCCGGGCCGCGCTTGAGCTTCGCACCGTGGGCCACGATCCGCTGCGCGGGCAGGAGCTGGAAGCGGCGCTGGATAACTGCCTTTCTTGCAAAGCCTGCACCACGGAATGCCCCTCGAACGTCAATCTCGCGCTCCTCAAGGCCGAGCTCCTTTACGCCCGGCATCGGCGCGACGGCCTGCCTTTGCGCGAACGAATTCTGAGCGAGGTGGACTTGCTGGGGCGGCTCGGGTTCGCTGACGCCGCGGCTGGCCAATGCGGCGCTCACCTTTGCACCGCTGCGCGAGCTGATGTCGAAGCTGCTGGGCTTATCGGCGGAGCGTCCGCTGCCGCTCTACACCCGGCAGCGCTTCGACAAGTGGTTCGATCGCCGGCCGGTTCAGGAGCACGCGCCGCGGGGGCGCGTCATTCTTTGGGACGATACTTTCGTGCGCTACTACGAGCCGAATATCGGCATCGCCGCGGTCGCGGTGCTGGAAGCTCTCGGCTTCGAAGTGGAACGAGTGCGCGGTCGGAAATGCTGCGGGCGTCCCGCCTTTAGTCAGGGGAACCTGGATGCCGCGACGAACCTCGGGAAGCGCAACCTCGCTCTGCTGCAAAAGAGCGATCCAGCGATCCCCATCCTGTTCCTCGAGCCTTCCTGTTACTCGATGTTCGCAGAGGATTATCGCGAACTGAATCTAGCGGGCGCGACCGAGGTCGCGCCGCGAGCGTTCCTCTTTGAGAAATTCGTGGCCGATATTCTGGAGCGCGAGCCGGACGCGCTCCGCTTCCGTGAGATGCCGGGCAAGATCGCGATTCATGCGCATTGCCATGCGAAGGCCTTGATGAAGCCAGCCTTCATGGCACGGCTGGCCGCGCGGTTGCCGGGGCGCACGGTGGAATTGCTGGAGACCGGCTGTTGCGGAATGGCCGGCGCCTTCGGTGCCCTGGACTCGAAGTATGAACTCTCGAAGCAAGTCGCCGCGCCGTTGGTGGCCAAGATCAATGCGCAACCCGCCGCGGCCACGATCGTAGCGTCCGGCACAAGTTGCCGGCACCAGATCGAGCACCTCACGCCAGCGCATCCGAAGCACATGGCAGAGTTGTTAGCCGATGCGCTGGAGTAGCGCGCGTTCCCGGACTCTGGGGAGCGCACGTCTCCAGACGTGCTGGTTGCGGCATTCTGCCGCAACGAACTTCATCGGCGATGCCCTCGAAGCAGATGACGCCAACTGACTACTCAACGTTGAGGAAGTGCGTCTCCGCAGAATGCGGAGACCAGCACGCCTGGAGGCGCGCGCTCCCCAGACAGGGTAGTCGATCGATGGTGGCCTGAGTGGGTGCGGTCACGCAGGCGGCGCGGTCAGCCGCTTATTCTTCGCCGTCGAAGTAGTCGGTCTCCGCGCCCTTCACGACGACGCTGGCATCGCCTTCTTTGCGCACGGCCCACTTGCCGCTGTCCGGGTAATAACAGGAATCGCCGATCGGATTATCGGCCACGACGTAGTAGACAAAGTCCTCGTCGCCCGCGCAGGAAAGCTGATGCGCTTCGCCCGGTTTGAAGAGGAAGGAATCGCCCGCTGCCACTTCCGTGACCCCACTCGCATCCCGCACTTTTCCGCGCCCGCTTACAACGAGATACCATTCCCACTGCGCGCCCTCGGCGTGGTAGGGGCAGTAGGCCGCGCCCGGCGGGATGTGCGCCAGCGCCACATCAAACGGATGCCGCTTCAGCAGATCCGTCGAGTCCGCTTCGCGCCCGAGCGCGACGGAAATCTCCTGCACGCTGGACTGATATTTCCCGGTCGGCGAACGGCGCTCGCGCGGTGCGATCTCGCTCAGGTTGACCTTCTTCATCTTTAGAAGGCGACCTTCATGTTTAGCGCTTTCACCAGGAAGGTGAATTGATCGACGTAATCCTCGATCACCTTTGTGGTCGGCTTGCCGGAACCGTGGCCCGCGCGCGTTTCGATGCGAATCAAGATCGGCGCGTCACCCGCCTGCGCGGCCTGCAGAGCGGCGGCGAACTTGAAGCTGTGGCCTGGAAAAACGCGATCGTCGTGATCCGCGGTCACGATGAGGGTGGGCGGATATTTCGTCCCCGGCTTCACGGTGTGCAGCGGCGAATATTTGTAGAGCGCCGCGAATTCCTCCGGGTTATCCGAGGAGCCGTAATCCGATGCCCAAGCCCAGCCGATGGTGAACTTCTGGAAGCGCAGCATGTCGAGCACGCCCACGTAAGGAAGCGCTGCGCCCCAGAGATCGGGCCGTTGCGTCAGCGCCGCGCCTACGAGCAGGCCGCCGTTGCTGCGGCCATTGATCGCGAGCTTCGGGGTGGAGGTCCACTTGTTCGCGATCAGCCATTCGCCGGCGGCGATGAAATCGTCGAAGACGTTTTGCTTGGTCAACTTCGTGCCTGCGAGATGCCAGGCTTCGCCATACTCCCCGCCGCCGCGCAGATTGGCGGACGCGTAGATGCCACCGGCTTGCAGCCAGGCCGCGACCGCCGGGCGGAACTCCGGCACAACCGAAATGTCGAAGCCGCCGTAGCCGTAGAGAAGGGTGGGATTATTCCCGTCCGGTTTCACGCCTTTCTTGTGCGTGATGAACATGGGAATCTTCGTGCCATCCTTGCTCGGGAAGAAGACCTGCTCGGTCACGTAATCCTCCGACTTAAAATCGACCTTCGGTTGCAAGAGCGGCTCGCTTTTCCCGCTCTTGAAATCGTAGCGGTAAATCGAAGGCGGCACGGTGAAGCTGACGTAGCGGTAGAAAGTCTCCGTCTGGTCGCGCTTGCCGGTGAAACCATCGGCCGCGCCCAGGCCCGGAAGCGCGATCTCGCCCGCCGCTTTCCCGTTCAGTTCATACAGACTTACGAGGGCATGCGCGTCCTTCAGATAGTTGGCGACAAATTTCTCCCCCACGAGCGAGACGCTCTCGAGCTTGTTCTCCGTCTGCGGGACCAGCTCTTTGATCTTGGCTGGCTCGGCGGTATCGATCGCGACAATGCGGCCGCGTGGCGCATCGAGAGTGGTGTAAAACCAGAAGACGCTCTCTTCGTTGCCGATGAAGACATACTTGGCGTCTTCTTTCGGGAGCAGCTCCACCACTTTCGCATTCGCGTCACGCAGGTCTTTGTAGAAGACGCGGTTTTTGGATTCGGTGCCGCGAATGACGTTGATGATCAGGTAGGCGCCATCGTCAGTCACGTTCCCCTCGAAGAGCCAGTCCTTGTGATCCGGCCGCTCGTAGATGAGCGCGTCCTCGCTCTGGGGCGTGCCGAGCTTATGGAAGAAGAGCTTGTGATTGAAGTTTGCCGCCTTCAATTGCTCGCCCTTCGGCTCGTCGTAGCGGCTGTAGAAAAAACCCGAGCCGTCTGGCTTCCACGAGGCGCTGGAAAATTTCACCCACTCGATCTGGTCCGGCAGATCCTTCCCGGTCTCGACGTCGCGCACTTTCCACGTCTGCCAATCCGAGCCCGCATTTGCGAGTCCGTACGCCATGAGCTTGCCGTCCTTGCTCACCTCTGTGCCGACGAGTGCGATGGTGCCGTCCTTTGCGAGCGTGTTCGGATCAAGTAGCTCGCGCGCCTCTGTCGCCGGTAACTTCGGCGCTACGAAAAGGACGCTCTGGTTTTGCAGGCCGGTATTTTTCGAGAAGAAGAAGCGCTCGCCTTCGCGTTTCGGGACGCCGTATTTCTCGTAATCCCAAAGCGCGGTCAGGCGTTCCTTGATCTTCTCCCGCTCCGGCACCTGGCTGAGGTAGCTCTGGGTTAATTTATTCTCGGCCTCAATCCACGCGCGCGTTTCCGGTGAGTCCGCATTCTCCAGCGGACGATAAGGATCAGCCACCTTTGTCCCGTGATAATCGTCCGACTGTTCGCTCTTCGGCGCAGCCGGATACGCAAAGGGTTTCGCAGGCTCTTTCGCGGCGGCGACGGTGAAACCAGCAAGCAGGACAACGGCAACAGTGAGACATTTCATCGTGGGTTTCCCATAAGGGCGAATGCCGGTAAGGGCAAAAAGCCCGCACCCGTCGTGCACTTCGTTTCGTTCGTGGTAAATCGGTCGCTTCCTTGCGCCGTCTTCGCATTTCGCGAGATTGGGCGCCCTCGTATGCTCACGATTTCCCAAGTCACCAAAGCCTTTGCCGGGCGCACGCTCTTCGAAGATGCGTCGCTTCAGGTGAACCGCGGCGATCGCGTGGGCTTGGTCGGTCCTAACGGTGCTGGCAAGTCGACGCTCTTTTCCCTCATCTTGGGCGAGGCGTCGCCGGATGCGGGGCAGGTCTCGAGCGAGAAGTCGGCCACGATCGGGTTTTTGCCGCAGGAAAGCGCGCCGGTCGGGGACGAGACGGTGATCGAACTGGCGACCGCGGTTTCTCCAGAGTTAAAGGAAGCGCAGCGCATCATGCAAGCGACGCCGGAAGACTCGGAGGAGCATCACGAGGCGATGCATACTTTCGATGAACACGGCGGCTGGCAGATCGAGGTAAAGGCGAAACGCATCCTGCATGGGCTGGCGTTTCGAGAGGCGGATTTCGAGCGGAAAGCGCGGACCTTGAGCGGCGGCTGGGTGATGCGCGCGCATCTCGCGCGCTTGCTTGCGATGGAGCCGGATCTGCTCCTGCTCGATGAGCCGACGAACCATCTCGATCTCGAATCGCTCGTCTGGTTCCAGGAATATTTAAAGAATTATCCGGGCGCGATTCTGATGATCTCGCACGATCGCGAGTTTTTGAATCAGCTCGTCGGTTCCATCATCGAGATCGCGCACAAGCGGCTGCAACGCTATCGCGGAAACTGGGACAGCTACGTCGAGCAACGCGCGGCGCGAGAAGAGCAGCAGCTCGCGGCTTACAAGAATCAGCAGAAGGAAATCGCGTCGCTGCAATTATTCGCGGATCGCTTTCGCGCGAAGGCGAGCAAAGCGTCGCAGGCGCAGAGCAAGCTGAAGCAGATCGACCGGATGGAGAAGATCGAGGCGCCGGTCGCGCGCGAGAAGACGGTGCACTTCCATTTTCCGCAGCCGCCGCGCAGTGGGCATCGCGTGATCAAACTCGAGGGCGTGCGCCACGCTTACGACGACCTGGTGGTTTATGACGGATTGGACTTCGAGGCCGAGCGCGGCCAGCGCACCGTGCTGGTGGGTCCGAACGGTTCCGGCAAATCCACGCTCTTAAAACTGCTCGGTGGTTCGCTCGAAGTGCAAAGCGGCAACCGCGAGCTCGGGCACAACGTGAAGGTCGGCTACTTCTCGCAATACCGCGTCGAGATGTTGCAGCCCATGATGACGGTGCTCGATACCGCGCGCGATATGCCGAACCCGGTTTCGGAGCAAGTCGCGCGCACCGTGCTGGGCTCGTTTTTGTTTCGCGGCGATGATGTTTTTAAAACCACCGCGGTCTTGAGCGGTGGAGAAAAGACGCGGCTTGCGCTGGTGAAGTTGCTGCTCGATCCGCCGAACCTGCTCTTGATGGATGAGCCGACGACGCACCTCGATGTGGGCAGCATCGACGCGCTCGTGGGCGCGCTCGCGCAGTATGAAGGCACGCTCATCTTCATCAGCCACGACGTGTATTTCATCCGTGCGGTGGCGAAGACGGTGCTGCACATCAGCGCGGGAAAGCTCACGCCTTACGCGGGGAATTACGATTATTACCTCGATAAATCACGCGCCACCTCGGCGCGCGCGGCGTTGACCAGCGGGACGTCGCTGCATAACGCGCAACCGGCCCAGGCTGCGAGTGCGGCTGCACCGAAAGCGGCCGGAATTAAAGAGACGCGCGAGGAGCGACGCGCTGCGGCCGAGCAACGGAAAGCGGAGGCGAAAGTAAAACGCGAGCGCGAGAAGCGCGCACAAGAATTAGAGATGCACATTCTCTCGCTCGAAGGGCGGCAGCGGGAACTGAGCGCTGAGCTGGAGAAGCCCGAGAGCTATGAAGCCGGCGGGGCGGCGATGGAGTTGAACCGCGAACTGGGCTCGCTCACCGCAGAGTTGGAGCGCGTCACCGCAGAGTGGGAAGCCCTCGCCAGCGGGAAAGAAAACGCCAGCGCGTAGGATTATTTTCGCCCGGCCCGCGGCAGTGGCATCGGTGCTGCTAAGAATAATGCCGCAAGCTGGGAGACCAATCCTACCAATATATTTTCCGCAGCTTCAACAAAGCGCGACCAGCAATGGTCGCGCTTTTTGTTGTCGGTGATCCTGTCGAGATCATCATGCACACCGAGAGGAATTTGGATGAGTCGGCGGTGTGGCATCGCGCCTGCTTAAAGAGATGATGCAAGCTAGGAAACCAACCACAATATATTAACTTTCCGCAGCTTCAGCAGGCGCGACCAGCGATGGTCGCGCCTTTTTCTTTGCCCAGCGCCCCGGAGCAATCCGCCAAAACGAAAAGCGGCCGCAGGTTTTTTCCTGCGACCGCTGCATAAGCGCGCCTCCCGTCGTTACACTCGGACGCGCAGAGTCTCTGCCGGAACTTGCCGGCCTTGGAGTTATTCCTTTTACGTCTCGAAGACCTTTTTCACGTCGCCGGTCTTTTCTTCCACTTTACCGGCGGCTTTTTGGGCCGCACCACGGGCTTCGAGGTCCTCATTTCCGGTCAGCTCGCCGGTTTTTTCCTTCACTGCGCCGATGGCCTGATCTGTTTTGCCTTCGATTTTATCGTCTGTGCTTGAGTCCATACTTCTGAAACGAAGCGGGGCCCCGAGATAGCTGTAACAAACGACTCCCCCATGGAAACCCCCGGCGGGGGGCTGGGTCGCCAGCGGCACCGGATCGGGCGTGCCCATCGGAACCCACGGCAGGCAGCGCGCGAGGCGTTTGGTGGTTAACCAGATGCCTTTCGGGAAGCCATGGGTGCGCACGGAATGGAAAGAATATTCCGAACACGTGGGCCGGTAACGGCAGCGCGCCAGGCGCCCAGTGTAGGGACGGACCAGTTCCTGGTAGGGCTGGATAATCCCACGCTGATACAGCCAGGCGGACGTCTGTCTCCCTGCGGGCCGCGACCAATCCACCATCGCTGCGCTCGCGAGCAGGACGCCCGCGAGCAGAAACCAAAGCCGGGGGCGCTTTAAGGAGTTCCGCAATGCGGACATGTCGCGCTGCCCTGCAGCCGTTTCTTCCCGCAGGAAGGGCAGGGCACCAGAGTCCCTTTCGGACGCATCAGCAGATAGATGACGAGGCCAAGGATTCCGGTAATGACGGTGACGATCGTGAGCAGGACGGCGTTATCCATGCCGCGGCTTTTAGCGTCCTTGTAGACGAAGATGGCCAGAGCCACCCACACGGCCAGTGCCACGAGCATGACCAGACAGCCGCATCCCATCCCGGCCATGGCGCCGGCGGCATCGCCCGCACTCGGCGACTCGTCCTGCGCGAAGAGATTTTGGACAGCGAAGAGAAACGGGAGCCCGAGGAAAAAGCGCTTCATACGCGAAGTGACTACGAGTTTTCGCAGGGAAGTGTCAACACTCGAGCGGACAGGAATTCAAAAAAAAGGCCGCAAGTCCGCCGTTCGAAAAAATCCATTTTGCCACCAGCCCGGAACCCGGCCCGCGCGGGCCGGGCTCCGGATGGCACAGAGCGAACGCTCGCTTAAAACTCGAGCGTGAGGTCTTCTTCGCAGAAGTCGAAGCTTACGGCTTCGGATTCTTCGCCGTCATCGAAGACCGCTTTGAAGAATTGTTTGCACGATTCTTTGTCGGTCGATTTATCCCAGACGAGTTCCTCGGTCTTGCCGGGCGCGATTCCGCTCCCGATATCGAAGTTGCCGTAGGTTTTGCCATCCTCGGAAACGAGGATCTTTTTGATCGTATTCTTGGTCGTGTTGTGGACCTTGAATTTGAAGTTGCCTTCGGAAGCGCTTAGGGGAGCGCTGGCGAAGCCGAGCATTGCACAGACGCAGAGGAAGGCTGCGGCCAGCTTGAGGTGATTTTTCATGGGCGCGTGATTACAGGAGCGCCGTGGATTGGCAAGTGGGAATCCAGTTCAGGAACGCCTACGCCTCGTCGTCTTTGAACCAGGTCACGACGGATTGCGCGTCTTTTTCCTGCATGTAATCGCCGTGCGAACGATAGCCGGTCATCTGCATCGAGCCATTCTCGAGCACGACTGCGAGCGTCTTGCCGGGGAAAGCGTTGATGGCGCCGGAGGCGGTGATCTGCAGTTCAAAGGCGGCGCCGTCAGTCGCGCGCGTGATGTCGCGGTAAGGGACCGGCTTGTTCTCCGCAAATTGGATCGTCTCCTCCGTGATGGTGAGCGTCTCGCCCCGACCGTTTGACCATTCGCCGAGATACGGGAGTGCTTCGCTCGCGCCCGCGACACTCTGGAGGAGCCAGAGCAATGCGCCGCAAAGAAATGCGTGCCTCATTTTCCTTCCACCCGATCAATTTTCCAGGCGCCCTCCGCCTGCACGAGGGTGACCTGCAGCTTCTGCGTGCCCATGGCCTGGCTTTTTAATTCCACGGCAGCAGTGGCGCGTTCGCCCTTTCGTGGTC
This sequence comes from uncultured Verrucomicrobiae bacterium, assembly GCA_963730385.1. Taxonomy (GTDB): domain Bacteria; phylum Verrucomicrobiota; class Verrucomicrobiia; order Chthoniobacterales; family UBA10450; genus JACCTI01. The sequence continues at coordinate 515,218 of CAVSRQ010000010.1, read as the reverse complement.
GGCGTCGAGACGGTGACGTTTTCCGCCCACTCCTTATCGAAATCCTGCGCGTTTAGAAAGTAGTCCGCGTCCAGCCCGCCTTCCTCGCTCAGCTTGCCCTCGATTTCTTTCAAAAGCCGTGGGGTGACGTAGCGCTGCATCTCGGCGCGCCCATCCGTAAACGGATCACGATCGCCAACCAGCTCGCCCACATACCAGGCGTAGAATTTCTTGATCACTTGCTCGGGAGCGGCTGCCGCCTCGTCCGCTCGCGCGGAAAGAGCAACGCCACCGAGGGCGAGCACGAAGAGCAACCGCAGAGCAGCTTGAACGAAAGGCGCGCGGCTCATGCGACCCTTTCGTAACGGGTGGTTTGCCCATCCGGATCGGTCATCTCCAGGCTATCGCCCTGGACCTTCGCGGTGAAAACCAGCTCATCTTTCACCCCCTCAAGCCGGATTTTCAATTTGGCGCCTTCGAGCGTGTAAGTGCCACGGATCGTTTCTCCGCTGGCCGGTTTTTCCGTCACCTTGCCATCCCCCTGAAACTCCGTGGTGTCCTTTCCCTTCGGCTCGCGCCAGCGTCCGACCAAGGAAGGCCTGGCTGCGTCGGTGGCGGGAGCGCTCGGGCGCGGAGGCGGGCTGGTTGGCCGGTTCGGCGGCGCTGGTGGAGGTGGTGTAGAGGAGCCGAAGCCAAAGAATTTTTTCATGCGGGTAACCTGTCAAAAACGGTTGGTCCGCCCTCGCCGGGCGGCAATTTTCAGTAGGCGCCACGCTACTACGGGGCCTGTAAAAATCGCGCGATTTTTTTCGCGGCGCTCTTCCCCTTGGCGCTAGGAAACAGGAGTCGCGCTCGCCGCATCCTGGATTTTCTTTTCCAGCAAACGCTCGATCGCGCCGCGCAGATGTGGCCAATCCACCGGCTTGGTCAGATGCTCCGTAAAACCAGCGGCCGAGCTGGCGCGGATATCGTCCTCCGTTCCGAATCCGCTGAGAGCGATGCCGCGCAAGCCATACTCCGCTTGCAGGAAACGCATCAGGTCCACGCCGCTGCCATCCGGCAAACCAAGATCACTCACCACCAGATCGAAACGAGAGCCAGCCGCCAACTCCCGCGCCTGCGCCAACGAGTTCGCATGGGTGGTGGTGTAGCCGGCATGCTCGAGCACGCGCCGCAGCACCCGCGCAGTATCTTCGTGGTCTTCCACCAACAAGACCGCGGCAGGCTGCGCCGGCGGGGGTTCGCTCGGGAGAAAAGGCTCGGTGCCCTGGAGCAGCGAGGTCTTCATCGCGGAAAGGCAGACGGTGAAGGTGGCGCCCTGGCCGTGCCCACCGCTTTCGGCGGTGATGGTTCCGCCATGCAAATCGATCACGCGCTTGGAAATGGCCAGCCCCAGGCCGAGGCCGCCGTATTGGCTCGTGATGGCGCGCCCGCCTTGCTCGAAAGCCTCGAAGACGCGCGGCAAAAGTTTTTCCTCGATCCCCACACCGGTATCGGAAATCTCCACCATCACCCGCCCGCTTTCATCGTTCCACGTCCGCGCCCGGATGGTGCCCCCGGCGGGGGTGAATTTGACCGAGTTTTTGATCAGGTTCCAAAAGACCTGCTGCAGACGCGCCGCATCCGCCCAGCAATGGTGCTCCTTCGCGCCCAGCTCTTTTTTAATCAGGAGTCGCTTGGCTTGCGCCTCCCCGCCCGAGATGGCGATGGCATGCTCGAGCGTGGCGTGCAGGTCCACCGCATCAGGATGCAACTCCAGCTTGCCGCTGGTGATGCGAGTCAGGTCTAACAAATCGTCAATCAGGAGCGCCTCCAGCTCCACGTTGCGCTGCAACACTTCCAGATCCGCCTGCAAGCCCGCCGAGAGATCCGGCTCGCGCCGGAGCGAGGCGATCGTCATCAGCACAGGGGTGAGCGGCGTGCGCAGCTCGTGCGAAAGCATGGCCAGGAATCGGTCCTTCGCGCGGTTGGCCTCTTCCGCCTGTTGTTTGGCGCGCTGCAAGAGCAGCTCGGCGTTCTTCTTCTCCGTAATGTCGAGCAAAGTCCCAAGGAACCGAACCGCCTCGCCCGAGGCGTCGAAAACGACCCGCCCTTTCTCCGCCACCCATCGTTCGCGACCATCGCCCAGCCCGATGGTGCGGTATTCGATGTCGTAACGGTCGCTGTTCTTGGGCTCGAGCACACGAGCCACCGTCTCGGCGGCCAGATAACGATCCTCAGGATGAAGCGCGGCCAGATAGGTCTCGTACTGCGGAGTGGCACTTTGTTCCAAACCGAACAATTCCTTCGCGCGTTCCGAGAGCCGGAGCTCGCCCGTCTTCGGGTAATAATCGAACGTGCCGATATCCGCCGCTTCCGTCGCCAGCCGCAGAAGGTCCTCGTTTTCCTGCAACTTTATTTCGCGTTCGCGCGCGATCAGCTCATGCGCTTTTCGCTCGGAAATATCGGCCCGAAAAATGACGATCCCGCCCTTGGTTGGATAGATGCGGGTATCGAGCCAGATCCCCCACGGCTTGTGAAAAAATTCGCCCTGCACCGGCCGGCGTTGCTCCATCACCTGATGAGCCAGCCGGTCAAACTCCGTCCCGACCGCGTCCGGAAAAATCTCCCAGATATTGCGCCCGAGCATTTTCTCTTTCGGCAAGCCGGCCATCTCGGCCACCCGATCGTTCACGTAGGTGTAACGCCACTCGCGATCGATCGCGGAGAAAGCATCGCTGATGCTCGAGAGCACAGTCTCGCGTTGCTCGATCAGCTCCCGCACTTCGTATTGCCGCTGACGCGCGCGCAATGCCACTTTCATCGTGCTGAGAAGGGTCACGCCATGGAAGGGGCGCTCGAGGAGGGTCACGTTCCCGGCCGGGCCGAAGAGATCGACGGTCTGGAGGCTGACCCGTTCGCTGCCTCTACTGCCGGTGAGGAGGACAACCGGGAGATCGGACCAGGCGGGTTGTAATTGGAGCGCTTCGAGCAAGAGCGGCATCTGCGCGGGGAGGAGCGCTTCCTCTGCCAGAAGCAGCGCGGTCGTCGCTTCCCCCAAGGCCAGCGCGACCTCTTTCAGGTCCGCGCAGGCGCGCGCTGCGATCTCCCCCCGCTGCAAGACCTGCACGGTCAGGGCGGCATCTTTCCCCAGCGGCGCCACCACCAGCACCTCACCGGGCGTCCGCTCACTTGCCGTCATAACCGCCAGGGTCCGGCATGGCCTGCGGCGAATCCGTGACCACCGGGACCCCAGAGAGGACTCCGCGCAGATGAGTCAAAGGCGGCCCGACGTCGATCCCCTGCGGCGTGATGCGCAATTCGCGGATCGTGTTTTCGTGGCCGCCGGTCCGCTTTTTGATAATCGAAATCGCTTTGTGCACCGCGCCGTCCGCCTCGAAGAAACGAAGCGTCACGACCGTATCGGCGAGGTAAGTCACATCGATCGGCGTTTGCATATTGCCGAGGAGCCCGTGCGGCGTCACCACCATCATCGTGACAATTCCGAGCTGGTTTAAGTAGGTCAGCAGCTCGTGCAGTTGCAGATTGAGATAGCGCTCCTCCGCCATGCAATGGAGGTAACCATTCAGACTATCGATCACGATAAACTTCACCCCGTCCTGCTCCACCGCGGAGCGAATGCGGTAGGAAAATTCGCCCGGCGATAACTCCGCCGGATCGACCTGCGTCACCGCGATCAAGCCGGCATCCACATACTTTTCCAGCTCAAGGCCGAGGCCACGTGCCCGGGCAAAAAGGATGGGCAGGCTTTCGTCGAAAGTGTAGAGCGCCACCTTTTCCCCACGTCGCGCGGCGGCGATCACGAAGGTGAGCGCGAGATTCGATTTCCCTGATCCGGGCGGGCCGGAGAAGAGCGTGCTCGTCCCACGCGCGAGTCCACCACCCAGCAGCCCGTCCAGGCCGGCGATTTCGCTGGTCACATTTTCGTTTGGGAAATGGCGATGATGTTCCGCCGCCACCAAACGTGGGAATGCGACCAGACCGCCCTTTTGGATGACGTAATCGTGGTAACCGCCCCGGTAAGTGGTCCCGCGGATTTTCTGGACGCTCAACCGCCGCCGCTCCGAGCCATACTCCGGCGCCAGCTGCTCCAGCACCATCACGCCATGGGCCAGGCTCAGGACATGGCCATCCATTCCATCCGCGCTCAGATCGTCCAGCAGCAAGGTCGTGCAGTTCCGGCCGGCGAGATATTGTTTAAAGGCCAGAATCTGGCGCCGATAGCGCAAGGGCGATTGCGAGAGCAGCCGCAACTCCGAGAGAGAATCGAACGCCACCCGCGTCGGCCGAATCCGCTCCACCGCATCGAGCAAAAGCCGCGTCGTCTCAGTTAACTCCACTTCAGAAGCGTGAAAGAGCGTGTTCTGCGATTGCGCAGTGAGCTGATCTTCGATCGCCGACAACTCCACGATCTCCACCCCTTCCAGCGACCAATTGTGCGACGCTGCCACTTCTTCCACTTCCTCCCGCGTCTCCGAGAGACTGATGTAAAGCACCTTCTCGCCCATGCGCGCTCCGGTGAGGAGAAACTGCAACGCCAGCGTCGTCTTGCCCGCGCCGGGCGCGCCTTGCAAAAGATAGAGCCGACGATGCGGGAGTCCGCCTTTCAGGATGTCGTCCAATCCGGGAACTCCGGTCGGGACTTTAGGCGGTGCGGATGATGTCGAATGGCTCACAGGATGGTAAAGTTAGGGAGCGGCGGAGAAAGACCAAGCCCAACCTCGGCGTCTCGGACATGATCGTAAACGCCCCGGGCGTTGGTCGTTCGTTTGATGCCGCGGCCAGGCGGAGCCGCCTCGCGCCGACCTGCGGTTGATGCGGGCGCGACGCGCGTATGTTCCCCGATGTTGAAGGGACTCGAGGTCAACCTGGTCGTCCCCGATCTTTGGCAACAGGAAGCGGTGCGCGCCTTGCAGAAGGGGCAGGACGTGGTCGTGCAGGCGCCGACTGGTTCGGGCAAAACTTACGTCTTCGAGCTGCTCTACCCGGGCTTGAAAGGGCAGGCCATCTTCACTGTCCCCACCCGCGCGCTCGCGAACGATAAACTCGCGGAGTGGCGCGCGCGCGGCTGGGATGTGGGCATCGCGACCGGCGACCTCGCGCTCAATCTCGATGCCAAGGTCATCGTCGCCACGCTTGAGACGCAGCGGACGCGCTTCCTCCGCCGGGACGGCCCGAAGCTGTTGGTGGTGGATGAATACCAGATGATCGGCGACCCCGTGCGCGGCGTGCATTACGAACTCGCGCTCGCGCTGGCGCCGCCGCAGACGCAGCTCTTGTTGCTCAGCGGCAGCGTCGGCAATCCCCAGGATATTGTCGCGTGGCTGCAACGGATTGGGCGCGATGCCGTCCTCGTCTCGCACGCGGAACGTCCCGTCCCGCTCGAAGAAGTGGACCTGCGCAATCTCTCCGATTCCGCCTTTGTGCAGTCGAAAAACTTCTGGCCGCGCATGCTCGGCCGCGCGCTGCGCGCGGAGCTCGCGCCCGTCCTCGTCTTCGCGCCCCGCCGCAAAGCGAGCGAGGAAATGGCGCAGGCCATGGCTTCGGCCATGACCGTGCGCGATCCGCTTCCGCTCTCGGCCGCACAGGAGGCGCTGGCCGGGAAACGTCTCGCGCGGCTTTTACGCAGCCGCGTCGCTTATCACCACAGTGGCCTTTCCTACGCCGTTCGCGCGGGCTTGATCGAGCCGCTCGCAAAAGCGGGCCAGCTCCATGTGGTGGTGGCCACGATGGGTTTGGCCGCGGGGATTAACTTTTCCATGCGGTCCGTTCTCATCACCGGAACCTCGTATCTGGCAGGGAACTTCGAGCGTCATGTCCAACCGGATGAACTGCTGCAAATGTTCGGCCGCGCGGGCCGCCGCGGGCTGGATGAAACCGGCTACGTCCTGCTCGCGCCCGACATCCCGCGCCTGAACGACGCCCGCCCGCGGCAATTGAAACGCGCCAACCAGGTCGATTGGCCGAGCTTGATCAGCGTGATGCGCAACGTTGTGGCCGGGGTCGCTGACCCCGGGGCCGTGGTCAGATCAGCACGTCATCCCGGCCGGGGTCGACGACCCCGGCTACAACAATCCGTTCGCTGCGGCGGTGGAGCTGAGCCATTCGCTTTACAGCGCGCAGAAGATTCCGCTCGGCGTCGAACACTCGTTAGCCGATGGCCCGCGGCCATGCGGTCTCTGGGTGGACGCGGAGCGGGCGCGCTTCATTCGGCGACCCGTGGCAGAGATGCTGAACTCGGCCGAGGAGTGGGAAGCGAAAACAGCGAGCGTCGCGGTCTCTTTAGGCGATCTGCTCGTGCGCGACGGGGAGCGCTGGGTCCCGGCGCTTACCCTGCCGCGGATGCTGGATGGGCTGGGTTTTGGCAACCTTTGCAAACTGCGCGCGGAAGGCATCTACGGCCGCGAAATCCCCCTCGCCACCATCACCGCCGAGAACGTGCTCCAGCCCGTGAAATGGCTGCGGAAGGCTCTGCCGCAATTGCCGTCGCTTCCTCCGGACGACTTCGCAGCAGAACTGCGCGCCCGATTACCTGCTCTCACCGGCGGCGCCCGCGTGGCGGACATCGCGACGCGCGGGCAGACAATCTCCGCGCGTCTCGATTTTTCGCCGCTCCCTGCAAGTGCAGTGATCGATCGCCACGGTCGCGCCTTACAGGATCCGCCCGAGCGCGAAGCGATGCCGCCCGTTTGTCGCGAGTGCCCGCAACGCGAGCACGACCTCGCGGTCCCGATCGTGGCCTCGCCCACCTATGCCTGGCGGCGGCTGGGCTTGGTGGAAGAGGACGGCACGCCGACGCGACGCGGAGTGATCTTCTCCTTCTTCCAGGCCGGCGAAGGGCTCGCCATCGCAGCCGCGCTGGAGGACGAGCGCTACCCGATCGACGATCTGGTCTTCGACCTGGCGAACATCCGCGGCGGGCCGCGTTTCGCGGGTGAAGATGCGCCCATGGGCGGGCGGCTCGGGATTCTTTGCCAGCGGAAATACGAGCGCGCGGATCATCCCGGCTATCTGGAAATGGGCACGCCCATGCACTACGGCTCTGGCGCCTCGGAAGCGATCCGCGAAGTGGTCACAAATCCCGGCGCGCGTTACAAACTCACCACCGATACTTTGCGCGCGGGGGACATCGAGCGCGCGCTGATGGAATGGCGCAGCCTGCTCCGGCACATCGTGCATGCGCCGGATTACGACTGGGAGCGCTGGCGGGAATTAAAAGCGGCGGCGCGACACTTCGTGGAGAATACGACCTCGCCTGCGCTGCTGGATTTTCCGCCTCTGCTCGCTGCGCAACAGCGTCGTGCTTCGTGAGGCGCAGCCGTCGCCAGAATTTGCCAAAGTTTCACTCGACGCCTGCCGATACCGGACGAATGGTTTGAGCGGGTATGGCGTCTGAACCACAAACGGGTGGGGCGGGACAAGGGAAGCCAGGTGGCTTTTCGCGCCGCGCGTTTCTTCGGGGCGCTGGTTTCTCAGTCGCTGGAACGGCGCTCCTTAACTCCGGTCTCGTGGGAACTGCGGGTGCGGCAGGGGAAGGAAATTCTTCCGTGCTCGGTCCAGGTCGCGTGCCGATTGGACTAAAAGTAAACGGACGCGCTCATCGGCTGGCGGTGGAGCCGCGCGCAACTCTCGCGGATACGCTGCGCGATGAGCTCGGCCTTACCGGCACGAAAGTGGTGTGCGATCGCGGGGCCTGCTCGGCTTGCACCGTTTTTCTTGATGGCACGCCGGCTTGCTCCTGCATGACGCTCGCGATCGAAGTTGGCTCGCGCGAGATCACGACGATCGAAGGCCTGGCGCAAAACGGAAAGCTGCACCCGATCCAGGAAGCGTTTGTGGAATGCGATGCCTCGATGTGCGGCTTTCTGCACGCCCGGCATGGTCATGAGTTGCGCGGCGCTCTTGAAGCGCACGCCGCAGCCGACGCCCGAGCAAATTCAAACCGCCGTCAGTGGCAATCTCTGCCGCTGCGGCACGTATCCGAAAGTTTTCGAAGCTGCCACCTTGGCGGCAAAAAAAGGCGGAGCCGCGTAGATGGCTGAAGAGAAAAAAAAGTCGGCCGATCCGGAGCGCGACGGAACCGTGCCTGGTCTGCCGCAGGAGCCGACGCGCAAGCTGCGCGTGGCGGTCGGCATTCCCGGCGTCGATCTCACGGAGATGGAACGGACCGTCCCGATGGACGAGCCGCCGGCGTTGCCGATCAACGAGAAACTGCAAGTCGTCGGGAAGCGCACGCGCCGGCTCGATGCCGGGCTGAAGGTGACGGGCGAAGCGCGCTACACCTCGGATGTGCGCCTGCCGGGAATGTTATATGGCCGCATCCTGCGCTCGCCTTTCCCGCATGCGCGCGTGCGTTCGATCGATGCTTCCGCGGCGGAGCGTCATCCCGCGGTGCGCGCGGTGCATGTGATTGATACGGTGACGGGCGGCGCGGTCGAGCGCGAGCCGGGCCATGAGAAACTGGATCCGAAACCGGCGGGCAAATCGCCGCTGATTCGTTACGTAGGCCAGCCGATCGTCGCCCTGGCCGCGACCACGCCTGAAGCTGCGGAGGAAGCGCTGGGTTTGATCAAAGTTGATTTCGAGGAACTGCCGGCCGTGACGAGTATGGAAGCGGCGCGGGAAGCAAACGCTCCGCTGGTTTTCAAAGGCCCGACCGAGGAGGAAGGCAGCGCGGGAGGCGGCGGGGCGGAGAAAGGGGTGCCGCAAAAAGGCAACGTGCGCGGTCCCACGCAAGGCGGCCCGTTTGGCGGTCCGCGCGGAGACGTGGCGAAAGGTTTTGCCGAGGCGGAGATCACGCTCGAGGGCGAATTCCGCACGCAGGTGCAAACGCATTCTGCGCTCGAGACGCACGGTGTGGTGGCCGATTGGCGGTCGGATGGTTTGACGGTTTACGCTTCCACCCAAGGCACCTCCGGGGTGCGTTCCGATCTCGCGGAGCTTTTCGATTTGCCGAAAAGCCGCATCCGCGTCGTCTGCGAATACATGGGCGGCGGGTTTGGCGCGAAGTTCGGGCCGGGTAATTACGGCGTCGCGGCGGTGCACCTTTCCAAAAAAGCCGGCGCGCCCGTGCGCATGATGCTCGATCGCCGCGAGGAGCACACTGCGGTGGGCAATCGCCCGAGCACCTGGCAGAAACTAAAGGTAGGCGCGAAACGGGACGGCACACTGACCGCGATCGATCTGGCCTCTTACGGAACGGCGGGCGTGGGGCTGGGTGCGGGCGTTGGTTGGGCCGGGCACATGTACACCTGCCCGAACTTTAACGTCGAGCAGTTCGACGTCTTCATTCACGCCGGGCCGGGTTGCGCTTTCCGCGCGCCGGGTCAGCCGCAGGGCGTGTTTGCGATGGAGCAGATGATCGATGAGCTGGCGGAGAAAGCCGGGCTCGATGCGCTGGCCTTGCGCGACAAGATTGATCCGCATCCGATGCGCCGCGAGCAACGCCGGATCGGCGCGGAAAAGATCGGCTGGAAAAATCGGCACGCGCCGGGCGCGGAAAGCGGACCGATCAAGCGCGGCATCGGCGTGGCGCAATCGGAATGGCCGCGTTTCGTCCGGCTCGATTCCACCTGCGAAGTGCGCATCACGCAGGACGGCTCGGTGGAGTTGCGCTCCAGCGTGCAGGACATCGGCACCGGCATTCGCACCGTCCTGGCGCAGGTCGTGGCGGAAGAGTTGGGGCTAAAGGCGGAAGAGATCACGGTCCGAATCGGCGACACGAATTTTCCTGCTGGCCCCGCTTCGGGCGGGAGCGTCACGACCGGCTCGATCACGCCCGCCGCGCGCAATGCCGCCTGGCAGGCGCGGCAGGAATTTCTCAAACAAGTGGGGCGCAAGCTGAACCTGCGCGCGGAAGATCTGGCGATGCGCGACGGCCGCGTTTTTCCGACGAAAACGCCGGGGCAAGGGATGTCGTTCCGCGAGGCGGCGAAGAATTTGCGGACCGAGCAGGTCATCGCGACCGCGAGCCGAAGCGAAGAGTACGATGGCGATGAGGTGAAAGGACCCAAGCGCATCCGTTACGGCGGCGTGCAATTTGCCGAAGTCTCCGTCGATACCGAGATCGGACTCGTGCGCGTGGAGCGGATCGTCGCCGTGCAGGATTGCGGCCGGCCGATGAATCCCCTCCAGCTCGAAAGCCAGATCAACGGCGGAATTCTCCAGGGCATTTCCTGGGCGCTCTACGAAAACCGGCATCTCGACGAGAAGAGCGGGGTGATGGTGAACGCGAATCTCGATCAATACAAAATCCTCGGCGCGCGCGAGACGCCGAAGATCGAGATCGTGATCATGGAACAATATTTTGGCCGCAGCTCGACGGACGCGGGCGGCATTGGCGAACCGTCCTTGATTGCGACCGCCGGCGCGGTGGCGAACGCGATTTATAATGCGACCGGAGTGCGGATGCGCCAGTTGCCGATGAACCCGCAGAACGTCTTGCCGGCGCTCCTGGCCGGGCAAAAAATATGAACGCATTCGAATGGAGCGAGCCGGGCTCAATCGAGCAGGCGCTGGCGCAAGGCAGCAGCACTGCGGCCGAGGCGGCCGTGCATCCCGCGGGGAACCGGACGCCGGCGCGCGATGCGGCTCTCTTCAAAGCGGGCGGGGTCGATTTGCTCGACCTGATGAAGGAACGGATCATCGCGCCGACACGACTCGTGAGTCTGCGCGCCTTGCCGGGGCTCGATCAAATCAAAGAGGAAGCTGGCTTGCGAATCGGGCCGCTCGTCACGCTCGATCAACTGGATAACAACGCGCTCGTGCGCAAAAATTACACTGCGCTCGCGGATGCGGCCGGGCATTCCGCCACGCCGCAAATTCGGAACGCGGCCACGATCGGCGGCAATCTCATGCAACGGCCGCGTTGCTGGTATTTCCGGCACGACCATTTCCATTGCCTGAAGAAGGGCGGCACGAGCTGCTTCGCGCTGGAAGGCGAACATCAATATCACGCCATCATCGGGAATCAGAAATGTCCGATGGTCCATGGCTCGACCGCTGCGACTGCGCTCGTCGCCTTTCAAGCGCGGCTCATCATTACCGGACCGAAAGGCACGCGGGAAATCGCGTTGGAAGAATTCTTCGTCACGCCAGAGAAGGATGTGACGCGCGAAAATTCGCTTCAGGCGCAGGAGTTGATTACCGAGATCCGACTGCCCGCAGTGTCGGCTAATACGCGTTCGGCTCACATCAAGCAGGGCGAGAAAGAATCGTTCGATTGGCCGATTGCCGACGTGGCGGTGGTGCTGGAGCAAAGCGATGGGCGCTGCACGCGCGCCTCGATTGTGCTGGGCGCGGCGGCTCCGATTCCATGGCGCGCGAAAGAGGCGGAGGCGGCGCTCGTCGGGCAGGCGATTAATGAAACTTCCGCGCGGGCGGCTGCGAAAGGCTGCGGTGAGCGGGGCGACGCCACTGGCGAAAAACGGCTACAAGGTGCCCGTCTTCGAAGCGGTTATTCGGCGCACGATTCTGCAAGCTGCGGGGCGCGCATGAGCGCGGCGGACGAGCCGCCGGTCATCTGCCGGATGCTGCGTTCCAAAACCGGCTACGGCACGATGGAGGGTGGCGATTATCCGTGGCTCCTGCTTGATTCTTCGACCGCGAACTCCTGGTGCCTCCGCACGATGGAGCCGTCCGGTCCGGACGATGACCTGGCGCATTCCTCCGCTTGTCGAGCCGGGCGGGTGTGCTTCGAACCGCCGCGCGCAGCGCCGCCGGAATAGTCTGGCCGGCGCCAGTGCCGCGCTGGGTGCTGACAGGGTCGCGAAGTTTATTTCTTCTCGGTCAGCGTCAACGAGTCGCTCGCCCAAGTCACGTTTCCGTCGCTGGCGGCTTGCGTGGTCTTGTAGGTCTCGGCGCTTTCATCCGGTGTAAAGCTGAAGTCCGCAGACCCGTCGCTGCGTTGCCAACCTTCGATCGAGACCTGCGTGCCGTCTTCCATCGTCACGGTCCCGCGCCCTTGCCGGGTCACTTCCGGCGAGTCGCCCGGCGCCCATCGCATTTGCGCAGTCAACGGCTTCCCTTTCCAGGAGCCGGTGTAGGCCTGTTCGATCATGAAGGATTCGGAAATCTCGGGCGGCGCTGTGGGCGTGGGGCTGGGTGAAGGGCTCGGAGATGGAGTGGGCGTCGGGGCCGTCCCTTCGGTAAATGATAATTTAGCGCTCACCCACGAGGTCTTCCCGCCCACCTCTCTCCGCACGAGCCGGAAGGAATTCCCATTCGCCTTAAACTCCAGGACGCCTGGCTGGCTGTTGCTGCCCGAGAAGGGAATGGTGGTCCCGTCAGCCAGCGTGATTCGCCCGTCGATCGGCCCCAGCCCCTTCCAATTCTGCCAGTTCATCCGCACGGTGCAGCCCGCGCCATTGTAGGAACCGGAATAGGTTTTTGTCGTCACTGCGGCGAACGCAAAAGATGCGCTCGCGAAGAAAAGCGCGATCGCGAACAGGTGAGTAATCAATCGTTTCATCGAGTTACCTAATGACTCCGAACCGAGCGTGGCGGCAAGCGCGGTGATGTCGCCATCATCCCCGCGCCGCAGCCGGTGGCGGTTGCCGCGCGCTGGGCGAGTTCCAGCGTGACCGACGAGCGACGCCTTCTTCGCTATCCGATCATTTCGGCGCGCACCACTGGTCGACCCAGTCGTTCACGGTCTTGATACCAAAGCTGCGAGTTCTGCGGTTTGTTCACCCAATGCCCTTCGTCGGGGAAGTAGAGCATCTTCGAGGGAACATCGAGACGCTGCAGGGTGGTGAAGAGCTGGAAGCCTTCCGCGACATCGAGCCGGTAATCGAGCTGGCCGTGAATGACGAGCGTGGGCGTTTTGAAATTTTCGGCAAACAGATGCGGCGAGAACTTCCGGTAAAGCTCGCGGTTCTTCCAGGGCGGGCCTTTGAATTCCCACTCCACAAACCACAGCTCCTCTGTCGTCCCGTAAGCCGCTTCAGTATTGAAGACGCCATCGTGCGAGACAATCGCCTTGAACCGATCGGTGTGGCCGAGCACCCAGTTCGCCATGTAACCGCCGTAGCTCGCGCCGAGCGCAGCTTCGCGATTCTTATCGATGAACGGATACGTCTTCTCCACGTAATCGAGCCCCTTCATCAGGTCCTCGTAAGGCGCGCCGCCCCAATCGCCGCTGATCGAATCGGTAAAGGCCTGGCCGTAACCGGTGGAGCCGTGGAAATTGATCATCACCACCACGTAGTTTCCGGTGGCGGCGAAGAGCTGCGCGTTCCAGCGATAGGTCCAGGAGTTGCCCCACGCGCCCTGCGGTCCGCCATGGATCAAAAACTTGAGCGGATATTTTTTCTTCTCATCAAAATTAGGCGGCTTGACCATGAAGCCCTGCACCTCCTCGTCCTTCGCTCCCTTGAAGGTGAACGGCTCGAGCGGTTGCATCGCAATCCCAGCGAGGAGCTCGTCATTCATGTGCGTGACCGCGGTGACACCATTGGGGCCGGGAGCGGCGCGCGCGGCCAGCTCCAGCCGCGCGATCTCGTTCGGCGCTGCGATGGAGGCGCGGCTGAAATACAGAGCCTTCCCGTCGGGAGTCATCGCGAGATCATCCGCGTGCAGGCGCACCACTTCTTTTATCGGCTGCCCATTCAAGATGAGGCTGTAAATCGGTGCCTCGCCGCGATCTTCCGCGGTCAGGTAAAGGAGCGTGGGTGCTTGCCAGACGAAGCTGCCGACCGATCGATCCCACCCGGTCGTCGCGTCGCGCGTCTCTTTCGTGGTGCGGTCGTAAATGAAGAGCCGGTTCTTATCCGCTTCGAAGCCGGCGCGTGCCATTGACTTCCACGCCAGCAACTTTCCGTCAGGCGAATAGAGCGGGGTGGAATCGTTCCCGGGGCTGCTGGAGATTTTCTTCGCGGCACCTCCGGCGATTGGGATGAGGAAGATCTCGTTGTTCGTGCTCGTCGCTTCCACTTCATCGATGTTGGAGGTGTAGGCGACTTCCTTCCCATCGGGCGAAATCGCATACATGTCCTGGCCACCGAGATTGAACGGCGGCACATCGTGATCGCCCGGCGTGAGATCGCGCGCTGGGGCCTGACCGTCCGCGCTGGTTACGAAGAGATGGCTGCGCTTGAATTCCGTGAACGCGTTCCAATGCCGATAGAGCAGCTTGTCGAAAATCTTCGCCTTCACCTTGCTGTTCTTCACCGCTTCATCGCGCGCTTTGTTGCACGCGTCGTCTTTGCACTCCGGATAGACCGCGGAGACGAAGACGATGTTCTTTCCGTCCGGTGACCAGATGCCACCATCCGCGCCGGTGGAGAGGTCGGTTAACTGACGCGCCGCGCCGGTGAGCTTGCCCGCCTCGCCATCGAAATTGCGCAGCCAGATTTGCGTCGGATCGGTCGCTTTCGAAGTGAAGATGAGCTGCTTCCCATCCGGTGAAAAACGCGGCCGCTCCTCCTCGTTTTCCGATTCCGGATTTAACCGCCGCGACTCGCCGCCCTCCGCGGGCACGATCCAGAGATGGGATTTCCGCGTGTTCTCGGCCAGGTCCACATCGGTCGCGGCAAAGACGACCCACTTCCCGTCCGGCGACGGGACCGGTTCGCCCAGGCGTTTCAGCTTCATCATGTCCTCAAAAGTGAAGGGACGCTTTCCGCCGGCGCTGTTTTTTTGCGGAGCGGGTTGCGCTGAGGCCGAGAGCGCGATGCAGATGAAGAGGAGGCCGAAGATTCTGGGACGCATAGGGTGAAAATGAACGTGGGAGATTCGCCCCTCGTGCGCAAATCAATCCGCGCCGCCCGCTCCGAAACGAAGGAAGGCTCGCCTTCCGACGCGCGTCTATCGCAAGATATACCTTCTGCCTCCGCGCGCGCCGCTCCCCTTCGATGACGATTACTCCCGGAAAAATCCTACTCTTCTGCTGGATCCTCTACGCGCTCGCATTCAGCCGGCTGCTCTTTCGGCGACCGCCGCGCTCGCGCAATCCCCATCTCCTCACGCGAAAACTGGAAGGCCCGCTGGCGTTGCTGGTGATCGGCGCCACCGGCGGCACTGGGCGCGCGCTCGTCCAGCAGGCGCTGGCGCAAGGGCACACCGTGACGGCGTTTGTGCGTGATCCGAAACGATTGGGAATCGAGCACAAGAACCTTCGCGTCGCGCGCGGCAACGTGCTGGATTACGCCACCGTAGCGGAGGCCATGCGCGGGCAGGATGCGGTGCTGTGTGCGCTCGGGCATCGGCGCTTCTTTTACCCGACCAGGATCCTTTCAGAAGGCACGGCGAATATTCTCCGAGCGATGGAGGCGGAGAAAACGCCGCGGCTGGTCTTGGAAAGTTCCCTGGGCGTGTGTGACGCGGCGGGACGGCTCGGGATTTTTGCGACGCTCTTCATCGTCCCCTCGCTCCTGGCGTTTTATTTTTGGGATCGGCGTCGACAGGAAAAGCTCCTCACTCACGCCGAGCCAGATTGGGTCATCGTGCGCCCCACGGTTTTGAGCAATGGCGCGGCCCGCGGCGAGTATCGGCACGGAAACGTGGGCAGCTACATCTGGCCGACCAAGATCGCGCGGGCGGATGTGGCGGCGTTCATGTTGAAGCAGCTGACGGACGATACCTATCTCGGCGGCGCGCCCGGGATCTGTTATTGAAGTGCGCGGGCCGGTGCGTGACACTGCCCGCGCGATGGAGTGCCCGTTTAATTCCGACCAGCCGACGCAATACTACGGCGACTATCTCGGGATCGAGCGTCTGCTGGAATTGCAGAAGCCGCTCAGCCTCCAGGAAGGCAAGCTCATCGCGCATGATGAGATGCTCTTCATCATCGTGCACCAGGCTTACGAGCTTTGGTTCAAACAAATCCGGCACGAGCTGGAAGCTTGCAGCGAAGTGTTGAGCAAGCCTGCGGCGGACGATGACGGGCCGGACATGAACGTGGTCGTGCATCGGCTGAAGCGGATCGTGGAGATCTGGAAGCTGCTCAATCACCAGGTGGACGTGCTGGAAACGATGACGCCGCTCGATTTTCTCGAGTTCCGCGAGCTGCTCCACGGCGCCTCCGGTTTCCAGAGCAAACAATTCCGGCAGATCGAGGCCGCGCTCGGGCTGCGGATGGAGAGCCGGTTCCGGCCGGATTACTACAAGCACACCGAGCTGGGCGGATTTAACGAAAAGGATTACGCGGAGATCCACGAGTTTGAGCAACGGCCGACGCTGCTGCAGATGGTGGAGCGCTGGCTGGCGCGCGCGCCTTTCTTCGATGAGGCCTACTGGGGCGACTGGGAGGTGGCGGCGGGAACGGAAGCGAGCCCGCCGGAGCGTCCTCGCTTTTGGTTGCGCTACCGCGAGCTTTTCGCGCACAGCCTTTCGGCGCGGGACGATCAGGCGGATTTGCTCGGGAAGTTCGACGAGATTTTTTTCACGCAAGGCTGGGGCGATTTTTCGCCAGCGGCGTTGCGGTCGGCGCTCTTCATCATGCTTTATCGCGACGAACCGCTCTTCCGTTTGCCGTTCGCGTTGCTGAACGCCTTGATCGAGATCGATGAACAACTGGCGACGTTCCGCTACCGGCATTTGCAGATGGTGCGGCGCATGATCGGCACGCGCGTGGGCACGGGCGGGAGCAGCGGCGAGCAATATCTGCAGGGCGCGGTGAACAAGAACTACGTCTTCCGCGAGCTCTCGGGCGTGATCACTTTTCTGATCGAGCGACGCAATCTGCCCGCGTTGCCGGCGCGCTTGCATAAAGCGTTGCGGTTCAGTTTCGCGGAGGCGTAGACAGGCCTTTTTGGTCTTGTTTCGTCCTTGGGATGGATCCCGCGTCTGGCAGCGGGTGGCCGTTTTTCTTGACCTCGCGTTTGCCCGGAGGCTCGGCCGGTGTTTTCCTGTAGGCCGCGTGAATCCCTCGTCCTCTCGCCTATCACGGCTTTTTCTCTTTTGGGGTGCGCTCTCTTTAATGGGGATCCCTCCGCGCGAGCGGGTGAGGAGTGGGTGGAAGAATCAAGCGCCAAGGGCGTGACCATTCACAGCCGGCAGCGGGAAGGTTCCGATATTCGGGAGTTCAAAGCAGTCGGCTCGATCGAGGCAAACCCAGCCACGGTCTTCGCCATTCTCGACGACAGCGAAGCCTATCCGAGCTTCATGCCATACACCGCGGAATGCCGGGTTTTGAAACGTGAGAAGGATGCCGTGCTTTCCTATCAGCGTCTCGAAGTGCCGTTGGTGAGCGATCGCGATTTCACGCTTCGTTCGCAGAACGCGAAGTGGCAAAGCCCGGAGGGTTTGATCTACCGCATCCGCTGGTTGCCGGCGAACGACGAGGGCCCGGCGGCGAAGGCTGGGGTGGCGCGGGTGCAGGTGTGCGAAGGCGGCTGGCTGCTGGAGCCCGATGGCGCGGGAGCCACGCGCGCGACCTACTCGATCTTCACCGATAGCGGCGGGACGCTGCCTTCTTTCATCGCGAATAACGGGAGCCGGATCGCGATTCGGAAGGTCTTCGATGCCGTGCGGAAACGTGCGAAGGATCCCAAGTTTGCCGCCGCCGCGCGCGCGGCGCGGCAGAGCGACGGCGGGAATTAACTCGCCGAGCCTGTGCCCGGCGCAGGCGAGAGTGTCGCCAGGAATCCGGACTGGCCAACGCCCCAGCCTGTTTGCAAAGCTCTATCTACTCCTGACATGAAACCTCTGCTTATTTCCCTGCTCCTCCTCGCCACGACCCCTTTCATCGGAGCAGCCGAGAAGAAATCTGTCGCCGCGATTGATCCGGCATTTCAACGTAGCGAAAAACCCCCCACGCCAGAGGCCGACGCCTGGCTCGCGCACCAAATCGTCAGCGCGCAGGTGAACGATCAAGCAAAGATCGCGCAGGGGTTGTTGGGCTTGCTCGGGTCGGCGGCGGAGACCGCGGCCTGCGCGAAAAGTGGCGTCTTCGTTTTCCTAAAACAGGAGCCCGGCGAGAAAGCGGCTTCGATTTACCGGCGCATCGGCGTGAAAGGAAAAGACGAACGTCTGGTCGATGTCGCGAAGATGGATGGAAAGGAGTCGCGCCTTTCCATTCTCGATCTCTCCGCGGACGGGAATCTCCTGGCGTACGGCGTGCAGGAAGGCGCGGCCGTGGAGCGGACGGTGCACTTTTATGAGATGAAGACGGGACGCCTCTTGCCGGATGTCCTGCCGCTGGCGCACTACCACACGGCGACGGTGGGCCCGGAGAACAAAGGCGTCTTTTACTCCCGGGTGGCGCCAGCCGGGACGCGCGTTTTTTTCCACACCTTCGGTGAAACCGGCGAGGACAAATACGTCTTCGGGGAGATGTATAACTACGAGCCACTGGGGCCGAAGGACTTGATCTCCACCGCTCTTTCGGAAGACGGCGACCATCTTATGCTCAGCGTGCGCCGGGGCGAAATGGCGAAGCGGACGGACCTTTACGTCCAGGAACAGGAGAAGCCGAATGAACGGATGCGACCGATCATCCACGCGCTGGATAATGAGTTCACCGTGGTGGCGGATGAAGGCGACCTCTTTGCCCTGACCGATAACGGAGCGGCCGAGGAAGCGCGTAGTGAGGTTTAAGATCGATATCCCGTCGCCCACTTTGTGGAAGACGATCGTGCCGGAGGGGAGCGAGCCGCTCACCGACATGGTCATGTTGGGTGGGAAGCTCCTGGTCAGCAGCGTCCTCGATGGTGTGATGAAGACGCGCCTCTTCACGACCGAAGGAAAAGAACTGGGCCAGATCCTCACGCCGCCGCTGGAGTTTCCGCAGCGCGTCCACCACGCGTGCGCGTTGAAGTAAGCCGCGGCTGGCCTGGAGCGAGCGGGCCAGCGCCGGGGGCGACGGCGCGCCCATCCCGTTCCATAGTCTTTCTCAGGTGAACCCGCGCGCCGATTTCCAGCAACTCTTCCGCGGACGGGAGCCGGTCCTCGCGCTCGCGCCCATGCAGGACGTCACGGACCTGCCCTTCATGCGCCTCATCAGCGGCTACGGGAACGCGGATGTCTATTTCACGGAATACTTCCGCGTCCTGCCGCACTCGCGGCTCGATGCCCACATCCTCCGCTCGATCACGCAGAACCCGACCGGACGCCCCATCGTGGCGCAGATGATCGGCAATGACATCCCCGCGCTCGTGCGCACGGCCCGCGAACTTCAGCATCATCCGGTGGCCGCGATCGATCTTAATCTCGGTTGCCCAGTCCCGATCGTTTACAAAAAATGCGCGGGCGGCGGGCTCCTGCGCGACCCGGACCGGATCGACCGAATCCTCGGCGCCTTGCGCGCTGCAATCGATCTTCCGTTCACAGTGAAAACCCGGATCGGGTTCGAGGACGCCGATGTTTTCGATGAGCTCCTGACCGTCTTTGCCCGGCACGATCTGGATTTGCTGACAATTCATGCGCGCACGGTGAAGGAGATGTATCGCAGCGCGCCGCGATACGAATTTGTCGCGGAAGCGGTCGGCCGGCTGCGTTGTCCTATTTTAGCCAACGGGAACGTTTACTCCGCGGCGAAAGCGGAGGAGGTGCTCGCGCTCACCGGCGCGGCCGGGCTCATGATCGGCCGGGGAGTGATTCGCAATCCCTGGCTCTTCCGCCAGATCCGCGAGCATCGGCGCGGCGCGGAAGTCTTTCGTCCGCGCGGCCACGATGTCCTCGCCTACGTGCACGCGCTCTACGAAGCGGTCACGAGCGATGGCCTGCGCGAGGCCGCCCAGGTGGCGAACATGAAAAAGTACATGAATTTCATCGGCCTGGGCGTAGAGCCCACCGGTGATTTCCTGAACCGCATCCGCCGGGTCACGACCGCGGAGGAATTCTTCGCCACCTGCGCGGAGTATCTCGAGCATGATGAGGTCATGCCGCTCGAGCCCTTCGCGCTTCCGTTGAAAGAGCGCGATGTGATGGCGGGCGCGATGCGCTGAAGGGGGAGCAGCCCCGGGCTGTGCTAAAAGAAAGGCGGCAGGAGGGCCTTCGTCCGCCGGCGATAAGCGAGGTAGCGCTCGCCCAAGGCGGCGACGAGCGCACGCTCCTCCAATCTGATCCGGTAAAGGAACGCGCAGGTGATGGGAGTGATGATCACGACCAGCGCCACCCAGTTGTGTAGCGAAAGTCCGAAGCCGATAAAGGCAAGCAGCGCTCCGGTATACGATGGATGGCGCACGAAGCGATACGGACCGCTTTCCACCAGTTGATGATCGCTCGCGATCGCGACATCCACGGTGAAGAAGCGGCCCAGCTGAATGATGGCATACCAGCGAAGGGTGAGGCCGAGGAGGAAAAGGAATAGCCCGGCGAGCGAGAAAGCTGCCGGAGCGGGCAGGCGCGCGATCGGCCACCAGAAGACAGTCTGGATGCCAAGGAAAATGCTCACCCCGATCACAATCCAGAGCATGCGCAGCGAGTTGCCGTCGTTTGAAGCGGAGCCGAGGCGGGCGCGTTTCGTGGCGGCCAGCATCACTTCCGAGATGAGGAAAATGAGGCCGAGCCAAAGGGACAACTGTAACCTCATATGCGGCTCTTTCTGAGGCGGAAGCGGATTGAAGGCAATTCGCAATTTCTCATCTTGTTCGCTTCGTGCCCTTTGGGTTAGCGTCCCGGGCCATGTTCACGAAGTCCGTTCGCCTGCTCACCCTCGCCGCTGCCCTTTCCTTCGCGCTCTCTTCCGCGCGCGCGATCACTCTCGGGCAGGTGGATACTTTCCAGGATGGGACGCGGATGAACTGGCTGAACGGCGCCTCCGCGGTGGAGTTGATCAACACCGGCGGCCCGGCGGGTGCGGGCGACGCTTACATCCAAGTCACCGCCGATGGCGGCGGCTCCGGCGGACGGCTCGTGGCGCAAAATTATACCTTCCCGCCATCGTTTAACAGTCAGTGGACCGGCAACTATCTGGCTGCCGGAGTGAATGCAATCTCCTTCGATCTCTTGAACCAGAGCAGCGTCACGCTTTCGATTCGGATCGCCTTCAAAACGGAGGTCACCCAGAGCTCGCCGGGTTACCTCTCCAGTCGAGTCATCCTCGCGCCCGGAACTGGCTGGCAACGTTTCACCATCTCCATCGCGCCGGGCGCGTTGACCGCGATCGGCGGGCCGGCGCCTTACAACACCTTCTTTCAAAACGGCTTCGCCGAGATTCGCATCATCCACGAAGTCGGCTCCAGCAATCTGAATGGCGATCCGGTTAATGCGCGGCTCGGCATCGATAACATCCGCGCTGTGCCCGAGCCGACGGTGACCGGCCTGGCGTTGCTCGGGCTCGGCGGGCTCGGAGTTCGCGCTTGGCGACGCGGCCGGCGTAGCCGCAGCTAAACGGCCGGCGGGTCGCGTCTTGCCTCGGTCTGGTTCCCCGGATACGATCCTGGGCGATGTTTAATACAAAGACGTTTCTCCTTGGTCTGCTGGCGCTGGGACTCTGCTTATCTTCCCCAGCAACGCGAGGTGCGGTCGTCTTTGGTCAGGTCGATACTTTCCAGGGTGGTCTCGCGAATTGGGGCAATGGCGCTGGGACCGTCACGCTCGTCGCCAGCGGCGGACCGAATGGGGCGAACGATGCCTACATGCAAATCCTGTCTGGCGGCCCGGCGAACCGTCTCGTCGGCATCAACAGCAGCCAATGGGTCAACGAGTCCAGCGCGCCGATGTCGAACTACATCGCGCAGGGCGTGACGGCGATCGAGCTCGACCTCAATAACCAAAGCGCTGTCTCCCTCTCCATTCGCCTCGCCTTTAAATCCGATACCGGCCCCGCCGCCGTCGGGTATCTCTCCGCTCCCATTTTGCTCGCGCCGGGAAGTGGTTGGCAGCGTTTCACCATCTCAATCACGGCCAGCGATCTGACCGCTGTCACTTCGGCGGGGAGTCCTCCGCCCGCGGCTTACGCGACGTTTTTCTCCAATCCTTTCGCGGAGATGCGGATCATCCACGAGGTGGGCACGGCCAATCTCTTCGGCGATCCCGTCACTGCTCAGCTCGGAGTCGATAACATCCGCGCGGTTCCCGAGCCAGCGACGGCGGCTTTGGTCCTGGGCGGATTGGCGGTCTGCGGAGCGATCGGTTATCGCCGCCGGCGAGCGCGTTCCGCTTGAGGGCGCGCGGGGAGATCCGGCCCTTTCGTTTGCAAAACAGCGGCCTCCTCTCATAATAGCGCACGCGAAACGCGCCCGCGCGCTCGCAGAAACAGGAAGGGTGGCTGAGCCCGGTTTAAGGCACTCGACTCGAAATCGAACGTGGGGTAAAACTCACCGTGGGTTCGAATCCCACCCCTTCCGCCATTCTGTTTTGGCCTTCGTCTTGTCGATGAGGTGGCTTTGCGGGGAGGCTGGCGATTCCCGCTTTCTCCATAGTAAAATCAAGGCTGCGTCGGAGAGATCCCTCGACCGTGCTGCGCCGGCTCGGGATGACACGGCGTGATTTTGGCGACTACCGTATGGCGACAACCGTTGCGCAGAAACCCAAGCTCCGGGAGCATAAGCTTCAAGAATACAAACCTGTGCTACCCATCCCAGACGTTCTTACAGCACACGTCATCCCGAGCCGGCGAAGCGCGGCCGAGGGATCTCTCCGAGGGACTCTGCGGTTTCCGCACCACGAGGCGTCAAGATGCGGCCTTAGCGCCCGACCCTTCTCGATCCCGGCTCAGCGCGCGAGCGTTCTATTTCGTTTTCGTCCCGGAGTCCGAAGCAGCGCCTTTATCCCGTAACGCCTTCTTCGCTGCGCGGCTCACGATCACGGTCACCGCGATGGTCGCGAGCAGACCCACGCCGAAAAAGATCCACTTTAATGTCCCGCCACCGCTCCCTTCGCCGCCGCCCAAGCCAGCCTTTCCTGCTGCGCCGAGATAGGCGTAGAGCAACGTCCCTGGAATCATCCCGATGAGCGTGGCCAGAAAGTAGGGCCAGAATTTGATCGCGGTGATCCCGTAGAAATAGTTGCTCAGGTTAAATGGAATGAGCGGGCTGAGCCGGAGGAGTCCGATGATCTTCCATCCCTGCTTTTCGATCGCGCCATCGATTGCCTGGAATTGCTTATTCTCGCGCGTGTTCTCTTCCACCCGCTTCCGCACCAGGTAGCGTCCGCTCAAGAACGCGAGCGAGGCGCCGATCGTCGCGCCCGTCAACGCGACGGCGGCACCGCCCAGCACGCCATAAACCAGCCCCGCCGCGAGGGTGAAGAGCGATCCTGGAATGAAGAACACCGTCGCGATCGCGTAAGTGACGATAAAGACGACGACGCCCAACGCGCCGAGTCCTTGCACCCAATCCGTAAACGTCTTGATCCAATCTCGCAGGGGCAAAAAGGAGGCCGCCGAGGAGAGTGCGATCAAGCCGAGAAGCAGCAACCCCCACTTCCAATAGCGCTGAAGAAATCCGGCTTGGCTCGGTTTTGTGCTCATGAGAAGAGGAAGGTCCGGTCAAGATTCGGTGCCCGGGCACATGAGAGCCGCTTCTGGCTGACTTATTCCTGCGCGTGGTCGTCGACCTGGGGCGACCTTCATTTCCGCGCGATCAGTTGCGAGAGCGAGCGAAGTGCCATCTCATGAGGGCGACATGAAGTGCCGCTCCCTTTGAAACATCTCGTCTTCGTCGGCGCGGGGCATGCCCATCTGCGCCCTTTACAAGAGACGCGCACCTTCGTGCAACGCGGTCTCCGCGTGACGCTCATCGCGCCCGGGCGTTTCTGGTACTCCGGCATGGGACCCGGGATGGTCTCAGGTTTTTATCAGCCAAGCGATGACACCGTGGACGCAGCTGCGCTCGTCACTGGCGGCGGCGGCAAGTATCTCCGCGACCGAGTGGTGAGGATCGATCCTCACGCGCGCTCCCTCCGGCTCGCCGGTGGCGAGTCGATCTCCTACGACGCGCTCTCGATTAACATCGGCAGCGAAGTGCCCGTGGAACGCATCCCCGGGGCGGCGGAATACGCGCTCCCGGTTAAGCCAATCAAAAACCTGCTCGAGCTGCGCGAGCGCGTCCTGGCGCGGAAGGGCGGTGACGCCGCTCCGCGCGGTCGTTATCGGTGGCGGTGCGGCCGGCAGCGAAGTGGGCACCCACATTTTCTACCTCCTGCAAAAAGCGGGTTGTCTCGGGAGCGTGACCATCATCGCAGGCGAGGAACGTCTCCTTACCGAAGCCCCACCGCGCGCGAGCGCCATTCTGGAAAATTATCTGCGCGGCCTGGGGGTGACGATCCGTTGCGGTAAAAAGGCGGAACGCGTGACGGACAGCACTGTGATCCTTGAAGGCGACGAAGAGCTGCCGTTCGATCTGCTCGTTTCCGCCACTGGCGTGCGCGCCCCTGCGCTGCTGCGGGATTCCGGTCTGCGCTGCGCGGACGATGGCTCGATGCGGGTAAACCAGTTCCTGCAGGTGAACGGCCACCCGGAGATCTTCGGCGCAGGCGATTGCGTCTGCTTCGGCGAGCGTTGCCTCCCGCGCATCGGCGTTTACGCGGTCCGACAGGGTCCGGTTTTGAGTCACAACCTGCTCGCGTTTCTCACCGGCGATCCTCTGCAAAAATTCGAGCCGCAGAAAAACTATCTGCTCATCCTGAACCTCGGCGACGGGACTGGTCTCCTCACGCGCGGCTCCTTCACTTTCCGCAGCCGATTGGCTTTCTGGTTAAAAGATTGGCTTGATCGCCGCTTCGTGCGGCAATTTCAAAAACCGTAGTGCCGTCAGGTTGTGGAGGATAGGCGCACAGCGCGAGCGGCGGCAAAAAAACGCCTTGTTTGCCCCTGCGATTCCCGTATGCGTCACGCATGGCAGGACAAGGTTCGACAGGCAATGTGATCGCGGCGCTGTGCAGTTTTTTCATTCCGGGATTGGGTCAGCTCATCCAGGGTCGCGTCCTCATGGCGATCATCATGTTCGTCCTCGCCGGCCTTCTTTGGATCGTGCTGCTCGGCTGGTTGATCCATCTCTGGTCGATCGTGGACGCGGCCATGTTCAAGGGTAAATCCTAGACGATCGCTGCGGCAGGTCCGCCTGCGTCGGACGTTTTTTTTATCGACTGCCGGGGGCAGTTTCGACAGACTTAGCAGCGCTAAGTCACTCTCGCCGAGGAGGACCGGCTAGGAACGTCGGTTCTCTGATCGAGAAATCCGGACGCACCCCCTATGAACCATGCTCTCCTTTGGCGCTCCTGCCTTTGCTTTGTCTCCGCCTTCGCGATCACAGCTCATGCTGCCACCGTTACCGTCACCACAGGCTTCGATGTGGTGGACGGCAATACTTCCAGCGTAGCCGCAATCAACGCCACACCCGGCGGCGCGGGGATCAGTCTTCGAGAAGCTGTCCTGGCGGTGAACAACGACGCCACCAGTGGCCACATCATCAATGTTCCAGCCGGGACTTACACGCTCAGTATCGCCGGTCTCGACGACACTGCTGCGGCGGGCGACCTCGACCTTAAGAAGGCGGTCACGATCACCGGCGCCGGCTCGGCCAGCACGATCATTCGCGGCGGCACGAATGCGACCAATGGCGTGGACAAGATCTTCTCGATGAATCCGCTCGGCAACACCCCGGGCTTCGCCGTCACGATGTCGGGCGTGACGCTGCGTTTTGGCCGCAACGTCGATACCGCGACTTCGCCAGGAAACAACATTGGCGGCGCGATGGACTTCGACGCCGGCTTCGGCGCGAATTTCAACGGCCAGGGCGCGCTCACGCTGACCGATGTGGTCTTCGATCAGAATTCGACCGTCAACGGCAACGGCGGCGCGCTGGCGTTCTTCGACGGCGGCACGGCGAATATCACGAATTGCTCGTTCACCAATAATCGTGCGAGCAGCAATGCGGGCGCTTCGGTCGCCGGCGGTGGCATCGCGGTCGGTTTCTCCAATAACGCGACCAGCTACATTCTCACCAACTGCACCATCGATGGCAACGCCACCACCGGCACCACGCCGGGTGTGGGTGGCGGCATTTACTGCGTCACGCGTGGCCTCATTTTGCGTGGATGCACGATCACGAACAACACCACCGGTGGCGGCAACGATGGCGGCGGCATCTTCACCTCGCCCGGCACCGTGATCGAGCAAGGCTGCATCATCAGCAATAACACGGCCGGTCGCTGGGGCGGCGGCGTCTTTACCGGCTCCGGCACCACCTTGGTCCCGCCGACGATGATCTCGAATTCGACCATCGCGAATAACATCAGCGGCAGCTTGGAAGGCCGCGGTGGCGGCGGCGTCTTTGTCTCGGGCGTCAATGTCACCGGAGCAGGCATCCCGACAATTACCAACTCGCGCATCGTAGGGAACACTGCGACCGGGGCCGCGAGCGGCAGCCAGCTCGGCGTAAACACGCCCGACAACCCTCAGCTCATCGCGACCAACAACTGGTATGGGACGAATAATCCCCCCGCCTCTTTCTTCAGTGCGAATGTGGCTTCGACGCCGTTCCTGATCATGGGCGTGATCGCTACGCCCGCCACGGTCGATGTCGGCCAGACGTCCACCGTGACCGCTTCCATCACGAGAAACTCGAACAATCAGACGGGCTTCACCGTGCCGAACGGAACGCCGATCAGCTTTTCTGCCGTGCGCGGGACGATGAGCCCGACCACGAGCACCTTCACCAGCGGGACAAGCACCTCCACCTTTACCGGGACGAGCGCGGGCACGGGCAATTCGACGGCCACGGTCGATAACCAGATGGTCGCCGTAAACATCACCGTCACCCAACCCACGCAGCCGCCTGCCATCACCAGCGCCAACAGCACCACCTTTGTCGTCGGGACGGCTGGCAGTTTTAGCGTCACCACCACGGGCCTGCCGACACCCAGCATTGCGCGGAGCGGCACGCTTCCGAGCGGCGTGACATTTACCGACAATGGCGACGGCACGGCTACGCTTGCCGGCACACCAGCGGCAGGGACTGGCGGCGCCTATCCGATCACCTTCACTGCAAGTAACGGCGTTGGAAGCAATGCGGTGCAAAATTTCACCCTGACCGTGAACCAGGCGCCCGCGATCACGAGCGCGAACAGCACGACGTTTACGGTGGGCAGCGCGGGCAGCTTTACCGTGACCAAGACGGGCTTCCCGTCCCCCACGTTGAGTGTGAGCGGCACGTTGCCGGGCGGCGTCACCTTTACTCCCGGCACTGGAGCGCTGGCCGGGACCCCTGCGACAGGCACGGGCGGCACTTATCCACTTACCTTCACGGCGAACAACGGCGTGGGCAGCAACGCCACGCAGAATTTCACCCTGACCGTGAACGAAGCACCCGCGATCACGAGCGCCAGCAGCGCAGCGTTCGCGGTCGGCGGCAATGGTAGTTTCACCGTCACGAAGACTGGCTTCCCGTCACCGACTTTAAGCGTGAGCGGGACGCTTCCGAGTGGTGTCACCTTTACACCAGCAACCGGACTCCTCGGTGGGACGCCCGCTGCTGGCACCGGCGGAAGCTATCCGCTCACTTTCACCGCCAGCAACGGCGTAGGCAGCAATGCGACGCAGAGCTTCACTCTTACGGTTAATCAAGCCCCCGCCTTCACCAGCGCGAACAGCGCCACCTTTATCGTCGGCACCAACGGGAGCTTCACGGTCACGACGAGCGGCTTCCCGGCTCCCACTATTATGCGGAGCGGCGATCCTTTGCCCCCCAACTTGAGCTTCACGCCCAACGGCGACGGCACGGCGACGCTGAGCGGCACGCCGCAGGCTGGGACGGGCGGCGTTTACAACTTCGTCTTCAACGCGACCAATGGATTCGCCTCTGCCGGCAAGGGTGGAAGCGAAGGCGCACCCGTGGGTGCGACGCAGAACTTCACCCTCACGGTGAACGAAGCGCCCGCGATCACGAGCGCGGATAGCGCCACCTTCACTGAGGGCAATTCCGGCAGCTTCACGGTATCGGCGAGCGGGTTCCCGGCGCCGACTTTCAGCGCGAGCGGGACCTTGCCGAGCGGCGTCACCTTGAGCAGCTCGGGCGTGCTTAGCGGCACGCCGGCAGCAGGAAGCGGTGGCGCGTATCCGATCACGATTACTGCGAGCAACGGCGTTGGGAGTGATGCGCAGCAGAGCTTCACCCTCAACGTCACCGCTGCGGTCTGCAGCGCGCCGCCGGCGGATGCGATCAGTTGGTTCGCCGCGGAAGGGAACGCGAAAGACTTGCTAGGCGCGAACGACGGCAGCTTCACCGGCACCGCCGCGTATGCGCCGGGGAAAGTCGGCCAGGCCTTCAGCTTTGCTGGCTCCAGCTTCGTCAGCGTGCCGGCTAATTCCGGTTCCCTGAATCTCACGGGAAGCGCGGTCACGATCGAAGGCTGGATCAATCCCACCGCCACGGCAGGCGCGGTCTACTTTGGCAAAACCCAGAGCGGCGCGAACGACTACCTCTTGTTGCTCGATGCCGGCCAGCTCACCGCCATCATCAAAGCCGGCGGGAGCGAGAAGATCGTGCGCGGGTTCACCGATTACCCGACGAACTCGATGCCGCTCATCCCGACGCCCGGCCAGTGGACCCACCTCGCGCTCACCTACGACGGCGCGTTGATCAAACTCTACGCCAACGGCGTGCAAGTGGGCCAGGACACCAAGACCGGCAACCTCGCTGGGAGCACTTCGCCCTTCAATATCGGTGGCCGCACCGGCTCGCTCTTCTTCAACGGTCAGATCGATGAAGTGGACGTCTACAGCCGCGCGCTCGGCCAAAGTGAAATCGCGGGCATCTACAACTCCAGCCTGGCGGGCAAATGCCGGCCGGCCTTCTCGCTCAGCAACGCCGTCTCGCGCAAAACGCACGGCGCGGCGGGCACCTTCGATGTGCCACTGCCCTTGAGCGGCGACGCCCGGAGTGGAATGCCGCAGCGGAGGGGCGAACGGCGACCACACCATCGTCGTCACTCTTAGTAACGGCGTCGCCAGCGGTAACGTCAGCGTCACCGGCGGCGCCGGCTCCGTTAGCGGAAGCCCCACTTTTACCGGCAACAAGATGACGGTGAACCTGACCGGCGTAACCAACGCGCAGCAGATCACGGTGGAGTTGAGCGGCGTCACGGATGCGGTCGGCCAGACTTTGAGCACAACCACCTTGCCAATGAATATTTTATTAGGCGATGTGAACGCAAACAGAGCCGTGACCGCGTCGGACATCGGCCAGGTGAAAGCGCAATCCGGCGGCAGCCCCGTGACTGGGGCCAACTTCCGGCTCGACCTGACAGTCGACGGTTCAATCAACGCCAGTGATACTGGTCTGGTGAAGATGGCGGCCGGGACCGTGATTCCGTAGGCGAAGCTAAAGGGCGAGAATCGGCGGGCAATTAGCGGCGGCCAGGCTGCTGCTTGGTGGGCGGGCTTCCCGCCGCCCGGTTGCATCAATCGACTGCGTCCCCGGCCGCGCTCCTTTCGTCGGCGCCTAGGGTCTGGGCACATTGAGCTCTCCACAAAGGGTCGAGCCGGATGAATATCGCGGGCTTTCCTAAGCTCCCGCTCTCAGCGTTCGTTTCCGACCAGTGCATCCTTCTCGATAATAAGAAGAAGATTGCGCGCGGGAGCTTCGCCTACCACTTCGCTTCCTTCGTTCGTCTTCACTTTGAAGCGATAGGATTGTTCGCCTTTCTCGCCCACGAGCGCGAACCAATCCGCCAGCACCTCCACCGGTTCGGTGCGGCCCAATAGGTAAACGCAAAAGGTCTTCATGCGAGAAGGTGCGGTGGCCCGGGATAATCCGCGAGCGAAAGAACGGCGGCCCTAGAGCAATTGATACGGGTCCACATCCACGGCGGCCACGACGTCCTCGGGCAGCGGGAGTTTATCGAGCGTCTCGCGCACCAGCCGGCTCAGGCGCAGGATGGCTGAGCCGCGCAGGAGGATATGAAAGCGAAACTGGCTCTGCAGTTTCGCCAGCGGCGCCGGTGTGGGTGTGCCGACGGTGAACTCCGCCGGCAGCGCCTCTCGCAGCCGCCGCGCGATCGTCTCCGCGGAAAACTGCGCCCGCGCTTCGTGTTCTGAACGGATGGTGAGGAGGACAGCGTGCTGGAAAGGCGGGAAGTCGCAACGTTCCCGGAACTCGAGCTCCTGCTCGAAGTAGCCCGCGAAATCGTGGTGCCGCGCGAACTGAATCGACGGGCTGAATGGCGTGAAGGTTTGCACAAAAACTTCGCCTGGCGTCTCGCCGCGACCGGCGCGACCGGCCACCTGGGTGAGGAGCTGGAAGGTCCGCTCGCCCGCGCGGAAGTCCGGCATGTGCAGACTGAGATCGGCGTTGATGATTCCGACCAGGGTCACGTTTGGAAAGTGCAGACCTTTCGCAATCATCTGCGTGCCGACCAGGATATCGATCTTGCCGGAGCGGAAGGCGCGCAAGAGTTTCGCGGAACGCATCCTTCCGCGTCATGGAATCGGCATCCATCCGTTTCACCACCGCTTTCGGGAACGCGTTCATCACCGTCGCCTCCACCTTCTCCGTTCCGAAGCCGGCGAAGACGAGAGCTGCTTCGCGACAGGCGGGGCACTTCTTCGGCACGGTGGCGGTGTGGCCGCAGAGGTGACAACTCAGCCGCGCGACCGTGCGGTGGAAGGTGAGCGCGACGCTGCAATTCGGGCACTCGCGCACTTCGCCGCACGAGCTGCAAAGGAGGGAAGTGGAGAAGCCGCGGCGGTTCAGGAAAAGGATGGTTTGCTCGCGCTTTTCCAGACGGGCGGTGATGGCAGTGAAAAGCTTTTCGCTCAGAATGGTGAGCGACTTCGCCTTCCGCGCTTCCTGGCGGAGATCGACGATCCGGATGAGCGGCATCTGGTTGTCATCCACCCGCAAGGTCAGGTTGAGGAGACGATACTTGCCGCGGGTGGCGTTGTGATAACTCTCGAGCGAAGGCGTGGCGGTGCCGAGAAGAACGACGCAGTTTTCCATCTTGCCGCGCACCACGGCGACATCGCGGGCGTGGTAGCGCGGCGCTTCTTCCTGTTTGTAGGAAGTCTCGTGTTCCTCATCCACTACGATGAGGCCGAGGTTTTCCAGCGGCGCGAAAATGGCGCTGCGGGCGCCGATCACGATCCGCGCGCGCCCGGCCTGAATTTTATGCCACTCATCATGCCGCTCGCCTTCCGAAAGTCGGCTATGCAACACCGCCACCATGTCCTCCGCGTCCGCGAAGCGACTCTTGAAACGCTCCACTGTTTGCGGCGTGAGCGAGATCTCGGGGACGAGGACGATCGCGGTTTTGCCGCGCGCCAGGGTGGAGGAGATCGCTTGTAAATAAATCTCCGTTTTGCCGCTGCCGGTCACGCCGTGGAGCAGGAGCGGTCGCGCTGTTTCCGGGGCTACGAGCGCCTCTTCCACGGCGGCCAACGCGATCGCTTGCTCGGGGTTCAAGACCAGATCGCTGCTGGCCACGAATTGCTCATCGGCGTGCGGATCGCGCTGAACGGCTTCGGCGCGGAGTTCGATCCAGCCGCGCTTCTGCAAGGCGCGCAGGGTGGCGTTATCGAGCGAGGTTCTCGCGCAGGAGATCGGCGGCGAGGACTGGTTTGTCGAGGCGGCTGATGGCTTCCCATAATTCGGCCTGTCGAGGGGCGCGCTTCCGCAGCTTCTCGATTTCTTCCGGCGTGACGGCGCGGGCGGCGCGGACGAAGAGCTGCTTCTTCCAGCTCACCTCTCCGCGCCGGATCACTTGCGGCAGAAGGCTGCGCATCACCGTCTCGATCGAGCAGCAATAGTAGGCGCTCATCCAGCGCGCCAGCTCGAGGACCTTCGCGCTTAAAGCCGGACGCTCGCCCACGATCGCGGTGATCGGGCGCACGCCGGTCGCCTCCGTTTCCGCCAGGATCGCGACCACCGTCGCCAGCGCCGTGTGTTCGCGGAATGGCACCCGCACCCGCCAGCCAATCTCGAGCCGGTCGGCCAGTGTCTCCGGGATGGAGTAGTCCAGCTCGCGATGGATAACGCGGTCGACGATGACGCGGGCGAAGGGCATGACAATTTTTGCAACGTCGGACGCTGAACGCCGAACGTCGAACGCGAATGGCCGCGCGCGCGATTCGGCGTTCGAGCTTAATCGGTGGTCGACGCGCGCCGCCGCCCGTTCGATTGTGCTCGCGAGCACCTCATGCGTTTCGTTCTCAAGTTACTCATCTGCATCATTCTCGCGGGCGGCGCGGGCGTGGCCTACCTCGCGCTCCGCTCCGGCGATAGTTTTTACACCGCCTTCGAGTGGGTCAGCCCGGAGCGTTTCCAACAGCACGACGCCTTGATCCGCGAAGTCGCGGCACTGAACGGCGTGGACCCGATGTTGGTGAAGGCGTTGATCTGGCGCGAGAGCCGCTTCGACGCGCACAAATTCGGGAACGCGGGAGAGCGTGGCCTGATGCAGGTCTCGGAGTTGGCCGCGAAAGAATGGGCGCAGGATCAGAAGGTGACGGATTTCCGGGTCGAGGAGTTGTTCGATCCGCGCGTGAATGTGCAGGCGGGCACCTGGTATCTGGCGCGGGCGCTCGGGCATTGGCGCGAACAGATCGATCCGGTGCCGTTCGCGTTGGCGGAATACAACGCTGGCGCCAGTCGCGCACAGCGCTGGGCCGGTGGGAGCGATGCGGTGATGGAACCGGAAGTGTTCCGCAAGAATATCGATTTCCCTTCGACGCGTCGCTACGTGGATCTGATCATGTCGCGGCACGCCTTCTACAAAAAGCGCGGCCGGATGTAAGTCGCGAGGGGCTTAGGGCGCGGGCGGATTAATCAGGACGCGCAGGAACGAGCGGCTGCCGCTCGCAGGGACGCTGGCCTTGATCGTCTGCACTTCGCCCAGAACTGATACCAGCGTCTCGTTAGGCGTCACTGCGCTCCAGCTCGCGAGGTTGGAAGATTGCTGCACGACGTATTGCGGCGCACCGGGACTGGAAAGGCGGCGGTAGATAATGGAGAGCGAAGGGCCTTCTTTCACCACCGAGGGGGTGCCGAGACCGAGCGGCGCCGGCGCGTTCAAGCTGAGCGCGAAGTCGACCAAATTAGAGACGCCGTTTCCATCCGCATCGCCTGCCGGATCGATGACGCGGTGGATCCAGGCCAGCTTGGAAGAGATGCGAGTGGAATAGAAACCGGTCGGAACGGCCGCCGCGCCGCCGATCAACGCGTAGCCGGAAGGAGCTGCGGCATCTTCGTAGTAAAAGCCGCGCGCATCGTAGAGTGCGCCGAAGAAACCGCCGCCGCCGGTCGAGGTCGTGTAGATGGGTCCATCGACCGCATAGTTGATCGCCGCCAGTTTCCAGACTGCGCCGTCTTTGATGAAGACCGCGCCGCCGGAGTCGCCACTGGAAAGATGGGCCTCGTTTGGCGAACCTGTGGCATCAAAGGGCGCGTAAATGTAATCGTTTAACGGCCCGCCATTCACGATCGCGCTGACGAAATTTTCGCCCCAGCGCTGCACGCCATCGCCCGCGCCCCAAAGCCAGCCGCGTGGCATGCCACCGCCGTCTGTGACCACGCCGCCGCGCTGCGTCCCGCGCCCGAAAACCACCAGGCGCTGGCCGATCTCGCCGCCTCCGGTGTAGAGCGGCGCGAAGCTCGGGAAAGTGCCGTCCACCTGCCAGATCACGAGGTCGCTAAACGGATCGCGGAAGCCTTCCGTGAGATTGTAGGTCGCTCCTTGATAGACAAAAGTGGAGCCCGGCGCGCCGCCAATGTGGGACGCGGTCATGAAAAAATTCGGCGCGATGGGCGTGCCGAGAAAGCCACCAAAGGTTCCTTGGAATTGCCAGCCGCTGTTCGCGAGATCGCCAGTGGGTGCGGTCGTGTTGGCTGCGGGAGCGCCGGTGCCGAGGAGGATCACCGCCCGCGCGCTCGAGCCCGCGAGAGCGATCGCCGCCAGGCAGGAGAGAAAGGAGAGGGTGCGTGGCTTCATGCAGGCGCGGGAAAGCTAGCATCGCTGACAGAAAATTCAGCCCAGCTCGCAAGCTCCATCGACGACCGCAGATTCTCTGGTAACGGTCTAGGCGTGGAGAAAGCCGGCATCGTCGAAACCCTGGAAAAAATCGCCACGCTGCTGGAGTTAAAGAGCGAGAACCCCTTCAAAATCCGCGCCTATACGAATGCCGCGCGCTCGCTCGAGACCTGGGGCGGGAACGCAGCCGATCTGCGCGATGAAACTGTGCTGGGACAAATCCCCGGCATCGGCAAAGCGATCGCAGGGGTGATCCGGTCGCTCGTGGAAACGGACGCGTCCGAGGTTTTCGATGAATTGCAGGCGCAGTTTCCGCCGCACATCCTTGAGCTCTTTAGCCTGCCTGGTTTGGGCGCGAAGAAGATCAAAGCGCTGCACGAGCAGTTGCAGGTCAGCTCCATTGCGGAACTCGAGCAAGCCTGCGCCGCCGGGCGGGTGGCGAGCTTGCCGGGCTTTGGCAAAACCACGCAAGAGAAGCTGGCCCGCGCGATCGCCGATCGCACGAAGCATGCAGGCACATTTACTTTCGGCGCCATCGCGGTGGAAGCAGAGACGCTGCGCGACGATCTGCGCGCGCTGGAAGAGACCCTGCACGTCTCGATCGGCGGGAGTTATCGCCGGCGGAAGGAGACGGTGCGCGATCTCGATTTTATCGTCGCGACGAGCGAGCCCGATGTGATCAGCGCAGCCTTTGCCGGCCATCCATTGGTGGAATCTGTTCTGCTCCAGGGCGCGACGAAGACGAGCGTGCGCCTGCACTCCGGCATCCAGTGCGATCTGCGGGTGGTGAGCGCGACCGAGTATCCGTTTGCCCTTAACTATTTTACCGGCAGCAAAGAACACAACGTCACGCTGCGCAGCCGCGCGCTGCAACGCGGCTGGACCTTGAACGAGTATCGGCTCGCGCCGGCGCCGATCGATCCCGCGGCGAAACGGAAGCGCGCCAAGGCGGGTGCGATTCCTGAAATCCGCGAGGAGGCGGATCTGTATCGCGCGCTCGGGCTCGATTACGTGCCGCCGGAGTTGCGCGAGAATGCGGGCGAAGTGGAAGCGGCGGCGGAGGGACGGTTGCCGCGCTTGCTGGAGAAGGAAAATTTGCGCGGCACTTTCCATTGCCATACCACCGCGAGTGATGGTCGCGGTTCGCTGGAAGCGATGGCGGCGGCGGCGGAAGAGTTGGGGCTGCAATATCTCGGGATTGCCGATCACAGCCGCAGCTCAATCCAGGCGCACGGACTCGATGAAAAGCGGCTGCGCGCGCAGATCGCGGCGATCCGGAAATTCAACAAAACGAGCGAGGGCTTTCGTCTCTTTGCCGGAGTGGAATGCGATATTCTGCGCGATGGGTCGCTCGATTTTCCGGACGAGCTGCTGGGCGAGCTGGATTACGTGGTCGCCTCCGTTCATTCCGCGTTCACCATCTCTGAAACGGAGATGACCACTCGCGTTTTGCGCGCGTTGGAGAATCCGCACGTCACCATTCTGGCGCATCCGACCGGGCGGTTGCTGCTGCGGCGCGAGCCTTATGCGATCGATATTCCCGCCGTGCTGGAGGCGGCGGCGGCGACCGGGACGTGGATCGAGATCAATGCGGCGCCGAAGCGTCTCGATCTGGATTGGCGCTGGTGGCCGTTGGCGAAGGAGAAAGGCGTGAAGTGTGTCATCAATCCCGACGCGCACGGAGTGGAGCGCCTGCAGGATTTATGGTTCGGCGTGGGCGTGGCGCGGAAAGGCTGGCTGACGAAAGCCGACGTCATGAATTGCCTGCCGCTGGGCAAGATCGAAGCCGCGCTCGGCCTTCCCGCCTAACCAGCAAACGCGTACGGCGCGCTCAGCGGAGTTGGGCTGCGGCCAAATCTTCGCCGCGCAATTCCAGGACCATTCGCTGAATATGCTTGTGCGCCAGGCGCGGGCGGAGAACGCGCATGCTCTCCTCCGCGCTGCCCCAGGCAAGAATTTTGATCTTTTCCGGCCGCACGCCCCAGCGATTCATATCCGAGCGGCTGCCCATGTAGAGATCGATGGTGTTCCGTCCAGCAAGGGCCCAGCCGTAATCATCGATCCGATAAATCTGGCCGGTCGAGAGGAGTTGGAAGGTGGTGCCGACAGGCCAGCGCGACCAATCTGCGGCTGCACTGCCGATGCGGGGCGGCGTTGGGCGCGAGGACCGGGACTTCTTTTTGCGGTCGGCCTTGCCACGTTTCGTTTTGGTGGTGGAGCGTTTGCTCCGCGCGCTGTAGGCGATCGTGATGTTGTCGGCGGCGTTAATCCCGCTCAGGCCACGGCTGTTGAGAGGCACCTCTACTCGACCGCGTGGAATGGAAGCGGCTTGCAAGCGACCACCGAGCGCGTTGCGCGCGCCATAGACGAGGTGGTCGGCCTCGCTGTGCGTGTAGGCGGTGGTGCGGACGGTTTGGAAATCAGCCCGCGCAAGCGGCGGTTCATAGGCGGGGAGCGTGCGGGTGCTGACGCGGGTGGTCGTCGTCTCGCAGGAAGAAAGGAGAAGCGCGCTGGACAGAGCGAGCGAGGCGGCGGCGAGGTATTGGAGCTTCGTGGAGAGCAACGGGTATCGCATAAGCGGTTATGAGTTATTCACAACCCTGCTCGCAAGAATTTTCTGCGTTTTCGGCAAGAGGCAGAGCAGGGGAAAATGCAATCGGGCGCAACCGGAAACGGAAAGCAGGCGGTCGGTCATCCTGAGCCGGCGAAGCGCGGTCGAAGGATCTCTCCGAGGCACTGTGTGGGTTCGCTGTGGGGAGGCGCGCGATGCAGCCTTTTTTTGAACCAGGTAAGCTTTGGCTGTCGTTGTCAGCGCTTGCGCACGCGACAGTCGAGGCTGCGCCGGAGAGATCCCTCGGCCGCGCTTCGCCGGCTCGGGATGACCGTCTTGTCGAGGCTCGCGCTGTGGCTGATCACAGCGTGCGGGTTCGCAGCGCGCTTCCAAGCGCTTCGAGCGCGACCCCGCGACTTTGCAGGCGGCGAATCGTGGGCAAGGTTGCGCGCATGGTCGCTGCCTTTACTGAGCAACTCACGAAAACGCTGGAGGAGATCCGGTCGCAAGGTCTCTACAAAACCGAGCGCATCATCACCACGCCACAGGATGCGCATATCGCAGTGGCGGATGGGAAACGCGTGCTCAACATGTGCGCGAATAACTACCTCGGCCTGGCCGATCACCCGGCCATGATCGCGGCGGCGAAAGCGGCGCTCGATTCGCATGGGTTGGGCATGGCGAGCGTGCGTTTCATTTGCGGCACGCAGGATATCCATAAGGAATTGGAAGACGCGCTGACGAAGTTTCTCGGCACGGAGGAGACGATCCTCTACCCGAGCGCGTTTGATGCGAACGGCGGGCTTTTTGAAACTTTGCTCGGGCCGGAGGACGCCATCATTAGCGATGAGCTGAATCACGCCTCGATCATCGACGGGGTGCGGCTCTGCAAAGCGCAGCGCGCGCGCTACAAGCACAACGACATGGCGGATCTGGAAGCGAAGCTGAAGGAGACGAGCGGCGCGCGCGTGCGCATGATCGCGACGGACGGCTGTTTCTCGATGGACGGGACGATTGCCGAGCTGGGCGCGATTTGCGAATTGGCCGAGAAGTATGAGGCGATCACGATGGTGGATGATTGCCATGCGACCGGTTTTCTTGGGAAGACCGGTCGCGGAACGCATGAGTATCGCGAGGTGATGGGGCGGATCGACATCATCACTGGCACGCTGGGGAAGGCGCTGGGCGGAGCGAGCGGTGGCTTCACGAGCGCGCGGAAGGAGATCGTGGAGCTGCTGCGGCAACGCTCCCGCCCTTATCTTTTCTCGAACAGTGTGGCGCCGCCCATCGTGGCCGCGACCCTGAAAGGTCTGGAGTTGCTGAGCGCGTCGACCGAGCTGCGCGACAAGCTGGAAGCGAACACCAAGTATTTTCGCGCAGCGCTGACGGAGCGTGGCCTAACGATCAAACCCGGCACGCATCCGATCGTCCCGATCATGCTTGGCGACGCGGCCAAGTCGCAACAGTTTGCCGCGCGCATGCTGGAGAAAGGCGTCTACGTGATCGGCTTCTTCTACCCGGTGGTGCCGCACGGGACAGCGCGCGTGCGCACGCAGGTGAGCGCGGCGCATTCGCGCGAGGACCTCGAGTTTGCGGTGCAGGCGTTTGCGGAAGTAAACGACGAGTTGAAATAGGCGCGACTGCCGACACGCGTCTGAACGCGAAAGCTCATCCGAGGAGGACGCGTCCTTATTGCAAGGAGAACGCTTCCACCAGCCCCACGCCTGTCCCTCCGTTGTTTCCGCGCACGATCACGGTGTAGGCCGCCGGCGCGAGCGTGGTCACGATGGCCGACTCGAGATCGTTCGTGGGCGCGACCGTGGTGGCGACGATCTCGGTCTCCTGCGCGGTGCGCCAGTTATCGTTCGAGGCGAGAATCGTTCCGTTTTGATCAGCCAGTTCCAGAGTCGGATCGGCCAGCTTGCCGGCTACCGGAAGCGAGGGCCCAATCGCGCGCACGATGACGCGCCGGGGCGCGTTGCCTCCGAGGATAAGCCCGCCAATCATGACGTCATCGCTGGTCTGGACGAAGCCGCGGGTCGAGATGTTGGCGAGCTGCGAGTTGGCCGCCTGAGCCAGATCGTAGACTTCGACCAGGCCGACTCCGGTGTTTTGGCCAAGCCCGCGCACGACGACGGTGTAGCTGCTCGCATTTGCCGGCAGCGTCGCGACGAGGGCGGATTCGAGGTCGTTTGCAGGCGGGACGGTCGTGGCAATGATCTCGGCCTCTTGTCCGCCCAGCCGCCAGTTGTCGTTAGACGCGAGCAAGCCGCCGGAGCCATCGCGCAATTCCAGGGTCGGGTCCGCCAGCTTGTCGGCCACGGGCAGGGAAGGTCCGATCGCGCGCACGATGACTTTTTTCGGCTCCGTCCCGGTGACGATGAATCCGCCGATGAGCACGTTGTCGCCTGTCTCCACCCGCAGGCGGGTCGAGATGTTTAACAATTGGGCCGGAGCGGGCGAGGCCAGGGACCAGACTGCGATGCCGTTGCGGCCATCGGCGAGGGAGAAGGAATACGTGACCTCGCCGCGGGCGTTGAGGGCCTGCCGAAGATCGGCTGGGACCGAGACGGAGTTGTCGTTATCGAAATTAAAGGAAGCAATAGTGCTGCCAAGAAACGGATCGCCCCGGCGGACGACGGTCCGCAGGCCGACCGCGTCATCGTAGAAGAAAATGCCCGCATCGTTCGGAGTGCCACTGCTGCCCCCGGAGATGGCCTCGGCAAAAGCGACCTGGCCGGCATTATTCAGGTTGGGCAGGGGATTGAGCGTGGTGACGGAGAAGACACCGTCGCCCCCTGGCACGGTCTGGCCTTTGCGCGCAATTTCCACGATCGAGTTCCCATCGCCACGAAACAATCCGGAGTTGTCCGCCGTGCCTCCGCTGGTTCCAGAAAGGCCGCTGGAGAAGACGACTTGCCCGGCTTGATTCAAACGCCGCCCGAAGGGCGAAGTGAACGCGCCGTTGCCGCTCGGGGCGAGCTGACCGACGCGCGCGATCTGCACCAGCGGGCCGCCGTCTCCGCGATAGATGGCGCGACCGTCGCTCGACCCACCGCTCGTTCCCGTGAGGGTGGCGTTAACGAGTAATTCGCCGGAGTCGTTGATATCTGGCACAGAGAGCGCCGACGTGAGAACGCCGTTGCCATTTGGCGCGGCCTGCCCTGCCACCGCGATTGGCGTGAGGCCGGTGCCATCTCCGCGGAAGGCGCCTTGCGTAGTCGATCCGCCGCTGATGCTGGCGGAGAAAGCGACCGCGCCATTCCCATTCATGAAAGGCAGGGACAGGGCCGAGAACGTGCCCCCGAGCACGGGTCGGCCTTTGCGTGCAATGAGGACCAGTGGCCCGCCGTCCCCGCGGTAGATGGCCCCGTTGTCCATGCTGCCGCCGGAGGTCCCGGCAAGCTCACAAAGGAAGGCCGTTTGTCCGAGATCATTCAGGGTGGGGCGGTATGGCCGAATCGGCAGATTGGCGAGGGTGCCGTTGCCTTCCGGAACCGCCTGTCCTTCCCGTGCGATCTGGACA
The DNA here is from genome assembly GCA_963730385.1 of uncultured Verrucomicrobiae bacterium. GTDB lineage: Bacteria > Verrucomicrobiota > Verrucomicrobiia > Chthoniobacterales > UBA10450 > JACCTI01. The sequence goes on along the minus strand of CAVSRQ010000010.1, from coordinate 475,313 downwards.
ATGGTGGTCCCGTTGCCGCGAAAGAAGCCGGCGTCATCGACGAACCCGCCGGTGGTGCCGGCGAGTTCGCTGGTGAAAAGGACCTGACCGGAAGCGTTGATGTTTACGACATGAGGGTTCCCGGGACTGAAGGTCCTGAAAGTGCCATTGCCGCCCGGCACGGCCTGCCCTTCACGAGCAATCAGGATCAGATTGGTTCCGTTCCCGCGGAAGACCGCGGTGTCAGTGGCGCTGCCTCCGGCGGTTCCCGAGAGCGAGGTAAAGAAGGCGACCTCGCCCATATTGTTAAGCGCTCTGTCCCGGAGAAGATCAAAGACGCCATCGCCGCCCGGCACAGGCCCTCCTTCCAGGGCAATCACAGTAGTCGTAGGCGTCTGCGCGCAGACGAACGGCGAGGCAAAGACCGATAAGAACGCCGCCACGAAAATAATAACAGGCGAACAGACCTTGCGAGTCGGGTGATTTATCATGGTGAGGTATCCTGTCGTAAAGAGTCGGGTTTGGGCCCGGGTCGCGCTGAACCGGACATACGTGCTCCGCCCGGGGATGCGGAACGCCGACGCCAAAACGGACATTTTACTGGGGAAGGCAGAATTCCGTGGTCTCTGCAGAATGCGCGGGCCGGCACGTCTGGGGACCGTGCGCTCCCCGCTTCTTTTGGCTTTCGCCCATCGCGTCCGTCGCGTATCGAAAAGGACTTATGAAACTGCTGCGCCCGTTATCCGTTCGCTTTCTTGTCCTGCTGGCCGCTCTCACTCCGCTCGCGCTGGCCTCGGCCCAGAACGGGAATTTTCCGGGAGTGCAAAAAGCGATGCCCGCGGAAGCGTTTGCGCAGGCCGGCCTGGATAAACTCTCGAGTGAAGAACGCGCGCGTCTCGACGAATTTATTCGCAGCTACGTGGCCCAGAGTAATGAGACTGCGGCCACCGTGGCGGTGGAACGCGCGGTGAAGGAAGACAAGGTGAAGCGGATCGAGCCGGAAGTGATCCAGAGCAACATCGTCGGCATGTTTAGTGGCTACGATGGCCGGAGCAAATTCATCCTCGCGAATGGCCAGGTCTGGCGCCAATCCCAGCAGGTCACGCGCTCCTATCCCCCGATCGATTCTCCGCCGGTGTTGATCACGCGTGGGAAGTGGGGCTACCGGATGTACATCGCGGGCGGCGGGAACGTGCGCGTCTCGAAGGCGAAGTAATTGCTGCAACGACAGCTCGGTTGAGGCTGGAAGGGAACGGCTGATTACTTAGAGATTGGTTCCGGCGCGTGACTTCACGAGGCTGATGTCGGCGGTGTTGATCGAGCCGTTCACAGTGACGATCCTGACGGACATTGCTTTGCGTGACCACCGTCCCGGCCGAGAATTTGACCTGGCCAATATCTGCGGTGTCCACGGAGCTGTTTCCAGTGGTGTCACCGGCGAGGAATTTGATCGCCACTGGAGTCGCGGGCATTGCCTGGCCGAAGGTATCGCTGACGCCCTCCAGGCTAAGAGTAAGCTGTTGGGCATCGCTCACGCCGCTCAGGTTCACGGTGAGGGTGTTGCCTTGTGCGACCGGACTGCCAGAGATCGTCCCGCTGCCCGTGGTGACGGTGGCCCGGCCGCTGACCACATTATTGCTAAAGGTGAAAACGATGGCGTGACTGCCGGCACTGTTGCGGCATTCGATGCCGGGGTTGCCGGTGAGAGGGAGGTCGATATCGAGCGCTCCGGCGGCTCCGTGGATCTTGCGCGAGACGGCTTGGGTCATTTGCAGGGCGGTGGTCGCACCGGTCGGCTGCACGGAGACGCCGTTAGGACCGTAGGAGACGTTGGCGCCGAGAACGCGGACGAATCCGCCGGTGTTCGCGCTGGCATTTAGGATGGGGAAGGTCTGGCCGGGAGCGGGGACGAAGCCGTTGGCTAATTTCACCTTCAACGTGCCGGCGAGGGCGGCAGTGCCGGTCACGTTTAAGGCACGGAAGCCGGGGGCGTAGTCGCCACCGATGACCACCTCGAGTGTTCCATCGGACCCTTGGGCATAATCGCCGTTAACGGTAAAGCGAACTGCCCTGGCCTAGGATGATCGTTCCCGCGTTTGGAAAAGTATTGCCTGCCGGCGTGTTGAGGTCCGTCCCTCTGGCGCTGGCGCCGGGGGCGACGGTTAAAGTCTTGCCACCGTCCAGCACCAAGGTCCCGTTGTTTTGCTTGATCGAGTTGATCGGAGAGAACTGTGCTGCGGCGCCGGAAAGGATGACCGTCGCCGCGTTCGTCGTGATCGGGCCGATGTTTAGATTCAACGTGCCGCCATCGGCGAAGTAGGTGCCGCCGGTCAGGGTTTGCGTCGCGGCGTTGTAGTTGGTTAGCGAGGTCGCTCCGGTAAATTGGATGGTGGCGCCGCTCCGCGCTTCGATGACGCCGCCATTACTGAACGTGACCGGCCCGACGCCTCCGGTGTTCCCGTTGACCTCGATGGAGCTTCCGCTGCCCGCGCGCAGGATGCCGCCATTGCTGAAGGAGTCCCTTTGCAGGAAGGCGTTCAGGCCAAAGAACATATAATTGGTCGCTTCGATTGTGCCCTGATTGATGAGTTTCACTTCAAAGCGGCCGTCGCCACGGATAGTTACGCCGGGACCAACGGTTAAAGTCTTGCCGGTAAAGCTATCACTAGCGATGACAGCGCCGTTGTAACCACCACTCATTGTGACTAGACCGCTCCCGGCGAGGGTGACATCGTCGCGCACATTTAACAGGGTGTTGTTCTGCTGTGCGGAGCCGTCGATGCTCACGGAACCATTGTTGATGAACGTCCCGGCGAGGCCCAGCGTTTCGGTGGTGCCGATCGCGACGGAGCCGTTGTTCGTCACGTTCTTGAGGGTGCCGCCTGTTCCATTTGCGCCTCCGCGAATCACCCCCGTGCCGCTGGTGCTGATGGTGCCGCCCTCGAGGGTAACGAAATTGTGAATGCGAACGGTCGAGCCTGTCAGCGCTTCGACGGTTCCGTTGGAATTAACGACCCGCCCCTCGGTGCCGTTCGGCAGCCCGGTTCCGTAGCCGATGAAGTTCAACTGGCCGCCGTCGCTGGCGCGCAGCGTGCCGCCGTTGTTGGTGACGTTGGAGTTTTGGCTGGTGTTCGCGAAGATCGTCAGCGGGCCGGTGGCGTCGATCAGCCCCTGGTTAACCACGTTGAGCGCTTTGCTGGCGAAGTTGGAATTGTTTGTGCCGATCATGCCCTGACCACGGATGGTCACGCCCGGACTAACGATCGCTGTCTGCCCTGGGGAGTCACCACCAGCCAGGGTGCCGCTGTTCATAGCGAAGAGTCCGTTGCCGGCGAGGACGGTGCTGGCGCCACGCATGAGCAGACCGGTGAAGATGTTCGACGCCCCGTCGAAGCGGACGAGGCCGTTGTTGGTGAAGGCGCCTGCGAGATAAATAGTTTCATCCTGGCCGATGACCATCGTTCCGGTGTTCACCACATCCTTGTAGGTCCCGCCCCCGGTGTTTGGATAATCTCCGCGAATTGTGCCGTTGCCGCTCGTGGCAAGGGTGCCGCCCGTGACCGTGGCGCGGGCTTCCAGCCGCACCGTTCCATCATCGATGGCTGCGATGGTGCCGCCGTTGTTCAGCACATTGGCTGCCGGGATATTTGGATCTCTCCCAAAGGGGGAGGAGATGCGCAGGACGCCCTGGCCGCTGGCTCGAAGGGTGCCGTCGTTGATCAGACAATCCGTAATGGCCGGGTCATCGGTGAGCCTGATGTTGAGCGCATTCACCGGCTGCATCGCGTCGATCAGGCCATGATTAACGATCTGAAAGTAGCCCCGAATGTCGTCCCCGTGATACTGATTGACGCTGCCCGCGCCACGAATCCGGCCGCCGGTGAAGATGGTGAGAACCTTGCCGCCGGCCCCCGCCGTCACGGAATTCGCGGAGCTGTCGCTCATGAAAATCTCGCCACCGTCGACGACGTTCGAGTTCCCGCTGGCGCGCAATAATCCGGAGAAGTTGCCGGTGGAATTGAGCGTGATCAGACCCGCGTTCCCAAATCCCGTATTCGCCCAGAGATAACCGTTGTTGCCCAGGTTCAAAGTCGAGCCCTGGAGCACGTTGACGGTTTGCACACGCACGAATCTTCCCAGCGTGCAGAGCGAAGGATTGCCGATCACCACGTCATAGGTCGGGTTTGGCCCCGGAACAGGATCGCCGTTCGCACCGGGGATGGTGTGCCCGTTGTCCGGATAGGCGCTGGTGCTCCAGACGCCATCCTGTTCCCAGATCCCGCCATTGCTTTGGAGCCAACTGGCAGAGAAGTGATCTGCACGGACCACGGGGGCGAGCAGGATCAGGCAAAAACCAAGGAGGCGTGTGGTCTGAAGTCGTTTTGTTGTCATAGAATGTCCTTCACCGGTGGAATGTGGAAACCACGGCTGGGAATCGTCATTTTTTTCAAAATATTTACATTCCCCCGCCAGCTTAGTACGATCTCCCCTCGTGCAGCCGAGCATTCCTGTGGCTACGGATGTCACTCAAATTCTCCAAGCCTGGAGCGATGGTGACGAGACCGCGCCGGAGCGGCTGATGCCGGTGGTTTATCGAGAGCTGCGCCGCCTGGCGGGCGAATACCTGCGCCGGGAACGGCCCGACCATACCTTGCAGGCGACCGCTTTGGTCCACGAGGCTTACCTCAAGCTCGTCGATGAAAAGCGCGTGACGTGGAACAGCCGGGCGCACTTTCGCGGCATCGCCGCGCGGCTCATGCGGCAGATTTTGATCGAGCACGCGCGCAGCCATAACGCGGCCAAACGCGGCGGCAATCTCGAGAAGCTATACCTCGAGGAAACCCGGCACCTCGCGCAGCAGCGCTCTCCGGATATCATCGCGCTGGATGAGGCGCTGAAAATCCTGGCTGTCTCGCATCCCCGCGAGAGTGAAGTCGTCGAGTTGAAGTTCTTCGGTGGACTCGAGGCGCGCGAAATCGCGGAAGTGCTCCACGTCTCGCCCACGACAGTCGCGCGCGACTGGACCTTTGCGAAGTTATGGCTTCTCCGGCAGTTGAACGACGCCTCCTAACGCCGCGCAGGAAAGCGAGATCGCGAATGACCTCCAGCCAGCGAACGCAACGCGTGACGGAATTGGTCAAACTGGCCATGGACCGGCCGCGCAGCGAACAGGCCGCCTTCCTGGATGAGGCGTGCGCGGGCGAAGAAGAGCTCCGGGCTGAAGTAGATTCCCTTGTCCGATACCAGGATGACGCGAGCCAATTCATCGAGCATGGCGCGCTCGCGGTCGCCGCGGAGACGCTCGCGCACCACTCCGCCGCACCTTTGCCGCGACAGATCGAAGAGTACGAGATTATCTCGCGCATCGGTGTTGGAGGCATGGGCGAGGTCTGTCTCGCGCATGACACGAAGCTTCGTCGGAAAGTAGCGCTCAAGCTCATACGCGCCGGGATGGACACCGGGGAAATCGTGGCGCGCTTCCGGCAGGAAGAACGAATCCTCGCGAGCCTCAATCACCCGAATATCGCGCAACTTTACGACGCCGGGGTGACGGCTGGCGACGTCCCCTTTTTCGCCATGGAGCACGTCGAGGGTGTCCGGATCGACGCCTATTGCACTGCGCACGCGCTTTCCACCGCCGCGCGTCTCCAGCTCTTCCGCAAGGTCTGCGCGGCGGTGCATTACGCGCATCAGCGTCTCGTCATCCACCGCGACCTCAAACCGTCCAACGTCCTCGTGACCTCGGATGGTGAACCAAAGCTGCTCGACTTCGGAATCGCCAAACTCGTGGAAGGCCAGGATGGCGTGACGCAAATGCCGACGCTCGCCGGGGCGATGACTCCTGACTACGCCAGCCCCGAACAGGTGCGCGGCGAAGCGGTCACGACTGCAACCGATGTCTACTCGTTAGGCGTGCTCCTCTACGAACTACTCACCGGGCAGCGGCCTTACCGACTTAAAACACGCAGCCCGGACGAGATCGCGCGCGCGATCACCGACCAGGAACCGGAGCGGCCTTCCACCGCGCTCACGAAAGTCGAGCAGCCGCCCCCATTGCTTCCCGATGCTCGATCGTTGCGCGGCGACATCGATAACATCGTGCTGATGGCACTGCGGAAAGAGCCCGCGCGCCGCTACGCTTCCGTGGGGCAATTCTCGGAAGACGTCCGGCGTTACCTGGAAGGCCTGCCGGTGATCGCGCATAAGGACACCGTCTCGTATCGCGCGAGGAAGTTTGTCCGGCGGAACAAGATCGGCGTGGCCGCCGCCACCGCCATCGCGCTGGCTCTTCTCGGCGGGATCATCGCCACCACCTGGCAAGCCAGACGCGCGACGGAACAGGCGCGGGTGGCCGCGCAAGAGCGCGACCGCGCCAGGGTCGAGGCGGCGAAATCGGCGCGGATCAACGAATTTTTGCAACATGTCCTCGGCTACTCGCAGGTGAGCTGGCTCTCCCCAAACCCGCTCAAGAAAAACGTCTCCACCATCGCCGAGGCCCTCGACGAAGCGAGCCGCCGCGCGGCGCGTGAGTTGGCAGATCAGCCCGAAATCCTGGCCGCGGTCCATTTGACCCTCGGCAATTCTTATTCCGCCCAGGGAAACATGGATCTGGCGCTGCAGCATCTGCGGGCATCTTTGGACCTCCGCCGAAAAATCCTGGGCCCGGAACACCCTGATACGGCAGGGGGCATTTCCGCCCTGGCGGAACAGCTCATCAACCAGGGAAACTATGCCGAAGCCGAAACGCTGGCGCGGGAAGCTGTGGATATCTACCGACGGCGCGGACCTCAAGGAGTGGACCGGAGATCGTTTACCATCGCCCTGAACGCTCTTGGCGTTGCCATGGGATACAAAGGCGACAGCAAGGCGGCGGAAGCTTTATGCCTTGAAGCGATCGAGGTGGGTGCAGATCTCACCGGGCAAGACCGTGGCGTGATTGCCATCCTTCTGGGCAACATCGCCGTTCAGCGTGGCAATCAGGGCGACGTCGATGCGGCGGTGGACTACCTGCGAAAGTCCATCGAGGAGATGCGTCGTTTACCGGACAAGCCGCTTTCCAATTTAGCCATCGCTCTCAGTAATCTCGGCAGTTTCCTCACGATAAAAGGCGAGCACACCCAGGCCGATGCCGTCCTGCGCGAAGCGCTGGAGTTAAACCAGCAGACCGTGGGAGAGAAGCATCTTTTCACCGTGATGGCGCTCATTTACCTCGCGGTGAACGACTATGAGCAAACCAACTTTCCCAAGGCGCTGGAGGAAGTGAACCGAGCCCTCGCTTTGCAACGGGAGATTCTTCCGGAAGGCCACATCGACTTCGCCCGCAGCAAGACGATCCTGGGAAATATCCTGACTCGCACCGGCGAGTTGGCAGCGCGCGGAGGAACATCTGCGCAGTGCGCTGGCGCTCCGCGTGAAAGCCCTAAAGCCGGGCCATACGGCCACCGCCGGGACCCAGGGCGCCCTGGGCGAAAACCTGCTGGCGCAAAACCGATTCGAGGAAGCAGAGCCGCTCCTCCTCGAAAGCCACTCGGCCTTGCACAAAGCGTTTAGTGCAACCGACTCGCGGACGCAAAAGGCCCGGGCGCGCCTCGCAACACTTTACGATGCATGGGGCAAACCTGAAGCAGCGGCCAAATACCGCTGACGCCGTTCGGAGTGCGGCGCGGACGGTGTTGCCTGAGCGGGACGGACAATTGCGCCGAGTCGCTCAACGAATTGCAGGTGGCGGTGGCGAAATACACCACCGCACTGGGGTCAGCGAACCCGTAATGTTTCCGTTGCGGCAGGTTCCCCAGAAACCTCAATCCGCGACCGCGCCTGCCTTCGATGGGACCTATACCAGGCGTGCGCGGCCGCGTTATTGTAGGAGGAAAACCTCCACCAAACCCACGCCGGTGCTGTTGCCTTTGCCGCGGACGATCGCGGTGTAGTTCCCTGGTGGCAGGTCAGCGACGATGGCGGACTCAAGGTTGTTATTCGGTGGGACAGTGGTGGCGATGATTTCGGCTTCCTGCGTGGTGCGCCAGTCGTCGTTCATGCCTACCATCCCGTTGGCGTTAAAGATTTCGAGGGTGGTATCGGGCAGCGCTCCCGGGACGCCCCGCGTGGTCAGGTCCGGCCCGATCGCGCGGACGATCACTTTCGTGGTGCCAGAAACGGCTGGGCCGACAATGAAGCCGCCGATCATGACGTCCTCGCCGGTCTCGATGAAGCCACGCGTGCTGATATTAGCCAGCTTCGAGGCGGCGTTAGCTTCCAAATCGTAGACTTCCACGAGGCCGATCCCGGGCGTCCCGGTCTGGCTGCGCACGACTGCGGTGTAATTGCCCGGGGTGAGCGTGGCCACGATGGCCGACTCGAGATCGTCCGCGGGCGGGATGGTGGTGGCGATGATTTCGGTTTGCTGAGATTCGCGCCAGTTATTGTTCCTCGCCACCAGCGAGCCGTCACCGGCCAGCAGCTCCATCGTGGGATCGGCGAGAGCGCCCTGCACGCCGAGAGCGGTCAAGGATGGCCCGATCGCACGCAAGATGACGCGCTTCGGTCCGCTGCCGGTGACGATGAAGCCGCCGATGAGCGCGTTGTCGCCGTTCCGCACCCGGAGCCGGGTTGAGATGTTTTGCAGCTGACCCGGCGCGGTCGCCAGGACGAAGGGCGAGAGCGAATCGACCCGGGCGCAGAGCGTGCGAGTGGAAAAATTCGGGGCCGGATTTCCAGTCGAGAGAACGGTGCGATCGACGAGCGCGTTACCCTCGCGATGCAGGATGCGCAGCCGCGAAAATTGCGCCTCGTCCACGCTCGACGGAACGGTGAAGCAAACCAGCGCCGCCCCGCTAAAGCTGGAGGTGGTGGTGATGTCGTAGGCAGGCAGGTCGCTCAGGACAGTGTAGCCCTGCGGCGCTCGTCCGGCGGAGGCCGGGGCGATGGCCGCGAAGGTGGTGAAGCCCCCTTGTGCGACGGAAGGGAAAGTGACCCGGGCATCGCCCGCGGGCGAGACTGCGGTGACGTCGTTCCCCGGCGGCGAGTTCGGCGGTTGGTCTTCGAGCGCGCCGATATCCGAACCGTCGCCGCCATTGGCATTAGCGACCGAAGCGTAATCAAACGGACGCGGGAGCCCGCGCTGATCGATCGTCAACTCGGAAAGCCGCTTGCCCTGATCGAGCGCCGGGCTGCCCGACAGGAGAGCGTGGGTACTGGTGCGGCCGACGTTATTCTGGAGCGGGCCGAGATTCGGGTCCACGCCCGTGAGGTCGGTGGAAGTGAGGGCAATGAAAGTGCCCGTGGCCACTTTGATCAAGTTATAGCCTAACGAGGCAATCGGCGTCGAAGCACTGTTCGACTGATTGTTTCTGAGGTCCGGATTGGTAGGCGCGGTGTTGTTCGCGATGATGCTGTTGCCGATGGAGAGCTGCCGGCAGCTTAGGGTGCAATTCTCTTTGCCGATGCCTCCGCCGTAGCCGCCAGCGGTGTTGTTGACGATGGTCGAATTCGTCACCGTGCTGTCGGAGAAACTAATCGGAATGCGAACGCCGCCGAAGTTCTGGGCGGCGCTGTTGCCGCTCACGGTGCAGGCATCCATGAGCACCTGCCCGTCAGAATAAATGCCGCCGCCATCGCCTTGATTTTCGGAGGTGGGATGAGAATTGAGCGCCGCATTCCCGCTGATGGTTGAGCGGGTGAGGGTGACGCCGGGGTTTCCTTCCACATAAATCCCGCCACCGCTGCCAGTCGTGTTCACGCCGGTGTTGGCGCGGTTATTCGAGATCGTGGAGTCGATGATGCGGAGGAAATCGCCCGAGCTCGTGCCACCCATATTGATCCCGCCGCCATTCGAGCCCGCGTTGTTGCCGGTCACGATGGTGTTGATCAAGGTCATCTGACCTTCATTGTCCAAACCGCCACCGTTCGTTCCTTCGCCGGCTGTGTTGTTGCTGATGATGCAGTTGGTCAGCGTCAATTGGCCGGTGGAGTTGATCCCACCGCCCCCGTCGCTATTTCCCGAGCCACCCGAGGTGTTATTCGAGACGGTGGTGTGGGTCATGTTCAGCACGCCATTGTTGCGGATCGCGCCGCCGCCGCCTCGCGTCGTCCCGCCGGTCATGCTCGATCCGGTGATGGTCACGTTGCCGCTATTGATCTCGAGCGCGCTGCCGCCGTCGCCGTTGATGTTCGTGCCGGTGGTGGTGTTGTTCGTGAAATTGCAGTCGGAGATCGTCAGGACGCCCCCGGTGGTCCCATTGCCGGTGGTATAAACGGCGCCGGCGCTGTTCGAGGTATTTTGGTGAAAAACAATATTCGCCAGCGTCATGAAGCCCCCGTTCGAAATCGATCCGCCGTTGGTGGCGTTGCCAGCGGTGAGGGTCATTCCGCTGATCGATGAGGTATCGCCGGTCGCGTTGCTAAAATGACGCGTCACATTGTTGCCGCTGATCGTGAGCAGGCTCGAACCCGGCCCGCTGATCGTGATGTTATCGATCGATTGGCTGCTTTGGCTAAGGCTGATGACCGAAGCGAGCGTGATCGTCTGCGGCGTCGCAAAAACTCCTGCGTCAAAAACGATCGTATCCGCACCGGCAGCGGCATGCGCATTCAACACCGCCTGCCGGAGACTGCCGGGACCCGCGTCGGCTGTGTTCGTGACGGGAAAGGTGGCGGCTGCCGTGACGGTGGCAGTGCCGATGAGAATCAGCAGCCCTCGGGTCAGCGCATGGTTGAATGATCGGATGGTTTTCATGATTCGTTGCCTTCCTGCCTAATGCGTGAAGCGAGTAAGTATCCCGACAGATAGTTTCGGAAATATTCACGAGCGCGATTTCCGGACAGCTTCTGGGGCCGGCCAGCGTCTTGCCGGGGATGCCCGCAGTCACTCCTGGCCGGAGTGCGCTCTGCATCAGGAAAACTCAGGACGGAGCCACAGCCTCTACGGCAGTTGCGTGCCCGACCTCGTTTTCGCCAGACTGATATCGGAAGCGTTAATCGTGTTGCCGTTGGCGGTTACATCCGTCCGGAAATTCGAGCTCGTTGTCGTCTGGCCCGATTGCCCTTTTATCTGCGCAATGTCCGCCGCCGAGACGGAGCCGTTGTTGTTCGTATCGCCTACCAGCACCCCCAAGGGGAGGAAGACGTCGCCTGCATTCACGCCATCGTTCACGCCGAGGAGTGTGACGCCCAGAGTCTGGGCGTTTGCCACTGCCGTCAGGTCCACGGTCACGCTCGCGCCCGTCACGTTCACCATGCCACTGGCCAGGCCGTCGATACTCATGACGGAGATTCCGGCCACGCTCACCGGGTTGGCGAAGGTCACGACCAGCTGATAAATCCCGCTGGCCCCTCCGTTGCGGCATTCAATCCCCGGAGGGGTGGAGAGTAAATCGATCTCAAACGTCCCCGAGGAGCCGTGTACTTTTCGTGACACGACTCCCACCACCACCGGAAGTTGCACCTCGAACGCGCCGATATCCGCGCCGTCGCCCCCGGCTGCGTTCGGAATCGGGGCGCTATCGAAGGGGCGCGGCAGTCCACGCTGGTCCGTGGTCGAGCCTGAGCTGGAACCTTTATCGGTGGCGGGACTTCCGCCGAGCAAAGCGTGGGTGAAGGTGAGGCCGCCGTTGTTCTGCAACGGCCCGAGGTTTGGGTCGCGACCCGTAATATTCGTGGAGGTGTCGCCCGCGAAAGTCGCGCCGGTGGTATTCTCGAAGAGATTAAAGCCGTTGGAAGTGATCGTGCCCAGGAGATCGGGCGAGGTGCCGCCACTGGCGATGTTGTCGGCCACAATCGTGTTGCGAAAGGTCACGGTCCCGCCGTTCCGCTGCACACCGCCGCCGTTAATGGTCGCCGTGTTATTGACGATGGTGGAATTGACGATGTCGATGCTGGTCGAGGCGTAAATGCCGCCGCCGTTCCGGCCAGCGATGTTGCCGCTAATGGTCGAATCAGTAATCGTCGTCGGGACGGACACATCAATCCCGCCGCCGACGCCGGTGGCGGATGAACCCGTAATCGACTGATTTCCGCTGATGGTCGACCGCGCGATCGTGACGGACCCGGTGCCTGTCAGAAAAAGCCCACCGCCGCTGCCGGTAGAATCGCCGTCGGTGTTCGCGGTGTTATTGGCGATCGTCGAATTGTTAATCGCTAAAAACGGGATTTGTGAGGCTGAATTCGGTTGGTAATAAATGGCGCCGCCATTCTTGGTGGAAGAATTTCCGGTCAGCAGAGAGTCGTTGATCGTGAGCTGACCGCTGCCCTGCAAAGCGATGGCACCGCCGCGTGAATCCTGCCCGGTCGAGGTGGTCGTATTTCCGGTAAAGGTCGAACCGGTGATCGTCATGGTCCCTCCGCTCAGCCGAATGGCACCGCCCTCTGCGCCGCTCGTGGCGGAGTTGTTCGAGAAGGTCGAGTTCGTGATCATTGTCGAAACGGCATTGCTGGAAAGCGCGGCCCCGCCCGTACCGTTGACTCCCGGGCCGGTGTTCGTGTTGTCCGAGAAAGTGCAATTCGTCACCGTGAGCGCGTCGGGGCCGCCGGTAATGGCGCCGCCGCTGCCGTTGGTATTCGCGATCAATGCGCAATCGCTCACGGTGAGAATGCCGCCGGCTGCGATGGCTCCGGTTACCGCCTGCGTAAAGGTGATCCCGGTGATCGTGGTGATCTCGCCTGCACTGGTAGTGAAAATGCGGACCAGATTGTTCCCGCTGATGGTCAACAAATTCGCCCCGGGTCCAGTGATGGTCAGGGTATCGTTGACGCCATTGATCGTAATCACTGAGGCAAGCGTGATCGTTTGGGGTGAGTTGAATGATGCATCAAAGACGATGAAGTCCGCGCCGGCCGCGGCATTGGCATCGAGCACAGCCTGGCGCAGGCTGCCGGCTCCGCTGTTGGCCGTGTTCGTGACGGTGAAAGTCGCGGCCTGCCCGTGGAGGGCGAGGGCCAGCGTCAGCAAGGCGGCGAGGATTAAGGTATCTTTGCGCAAAAGCGTGAATGTCATAAAGCGTCTGAGAATTGGTTCCGAGGTCACCGTTTCAAGGCGCAAACAGTTGGCGAAACCCGACAAGAAATTTTTCGGAGGGCGCAAATCCTTGCCCGGACAAGAGCGAAAATTTATCCGGCCTACCTCACGTGACATCGTATTCGCGGCAGGCTTAGGTGTGAGGGTCAGCATCTGATTCATGACCGCGCCTCCTCCTCGCCAGCAAGTCACCAGAATCCTTCTGGCTTGGAATGAGGGCGACCCCAATGCCGTCGAGCGCCTGACCCCGCTGGTCTATGATGAACTCCGGCAGCTCGCGCGCAGTTATCTCCAGCGGGAACGAGCTGGCCATACCCTGCAGGCGACGGGCCTGGTCCATGAGGCCTACCTCCGTCTCGTCGATGAAACGACCACGAACTGGGAAAATCGCGCTCATTTTCTCGCCATCGCCGCGCGCCAGATGCGCCGCATTTTGGTGGAACATGCGCGCCGCCATAACGCGCAGAAGCGGGGTGGCGATTGGGACCGGGTGGAGCTGGACGAAGCCTTGATTGGCGCCGCTCCACGCCGCCTCGATCTCGTCGCGCTCGACGATGCCCTCCAGGATCTTGCGCGGCTGAATCCGCGGCACAGCCAGATCGTCGAGCTGCGCTTCTTCGGCGGTCTAACCTTCGAAGAGGCGGGCAAGGTTCTGGACGTTTCCGCGCGCACGGTGGAGCGCGACTGGCGCATGGCGCGGGTGTGGCTGCGGCGCGCCGTCTTCCCGGAAGAATTGCAAGATGTCGACTGAGCGTTACGCCCGCCTCAGCGCTCTCTTTCAAGCGGCGATCGATCTTCCGACGAGCGAGCGTGCTGCCTTCCTTGAGGCGAATTGCGGCGACGATGCAGCGCTCCGCCGCGAGGTCGAGAGCTTGCTCGCGGCGGATGCGGACGGGGACGACTTTATCGCAGCGCCCATCGCGACTCTCCCGCCCGATCTGGTCGGCAACTTGGAGGAAGAGTGCGCAGGCCAGTCCTTCGGCGCGTATCGGATCATCCGCGAGATCGGGCGCGGTGGCCTGGGCACGGTTTACCTGGCGGAGCGAGCCGATCAGCAATTCGAGAAACAGGTCGCGATCAAGGTGGTGAAGCGAGGCCTTGATACCGACGATATCCTGAATCGCTTCCGCGCTGAGCGACAAATTCTCGCGCAGCTTGATCATCCAAATATTGCTCGATTGATCGACGCCGGGAGCACCGGAGAGGGCCTGCCCTATTTCGTCATGGAATATGTGGATGGCCAGCCAATTGGCGACTTTTGCGAGGCGCGCAAGCTCAGCACCGGCGAACGCCTGGAGCTGTTCCGCCTCGTCTGCGGTGCGGTGACGTACGCGCACCGGCACCTCGTTATTCATCGCGACATCAAGCCGTCCAATATCCTCGTAACGCCCGAGGGCGGACCGAAGCTGCTCGACTTCGGCATCGCCAAGGTCCTGCACGCGGACGATCCCTCGGCCGCCCTGACGATGACCGGCGTCCGCGTCATGACCCCGGAATATGCCAGCCCGGAACAGGTGCAGGGTTTGCCGATCAGCACCTCGACCGATGTCTACAGCCTGGGCGTCCTGTTGTACGAGCTGCTCACCGGGCAAAAGCCGTATCGTCGCACCACCTACAGCGCGGAGGAGTTATCGCGCGCTGTGCTGGAGCAAACGCCCGAGCGGCCCAGCACAGTTCTTCGCCGGGTGAGTTTCCCTACAGGATCTCGGGAGGTGGAAAGTCGCGCTTCCTCGCTCCGTGGCGATCTCGACAACATCGTGCTCATGGCGCTGCGCAAGGAGCCGGAACGCCGCTATCGCTCCGTCGGCCAATTTTCGGATGACATCCGCCGACACCTCGAAGGTCTGCCAGTCGTGGCGCACAAGGACACCCTGGGGTATCGGGTCACGAAATTCGTTGGACGAAACAGAATCGCCGTGGCGGCTGCGGCGGTGGTGCTCCTTTCGCTGCTTGGCGGCATGATCGCCACGGCCTGGCAGGCGAAGCGCGCGACGGAGCAGGCGAGGATCGCCGAGGCACAAGCGCGGGTGGCTTCCGCTGAGCGCGACCGAGCGCAAAGGGAAGGAGCGAAAGCGCAGAGCATTAACACCTTTCTACAAAACATCCTCGGCTTCTCCGATCCGACCTGGCTTTCCGCCAAGCCCCGCGGCGATGCGCATCAGACCACAATCACTGACGCGATCGAAGAGGCCGCGCGTCGTGCGGAGACTGAGCTGGCTGACCAGCCGGAAGTGCTGGCGGCGGTGCACTTCAGCATCGGAAGAATTTTTGCCACCCAGGGAAAGGTGGATCGCGCCGAAGCTCATCTGCGATCCTCGCTGGAGATTCGTCGCAGAGTGCTTGGCCTCGAGCATCTGGAAACGGCCCAAAGTATGTCCGCTTTAGGGGAGCAGCTCTCCATCGGTGGGAAATTGGCCGAGGCGGACTCTCTTCTTCGGGAAACCGTGACCTTCTTCCGCCGTGCGCGCCACGAGGGCGTGGCCGACCTGAAGTGGTTTGTCATCGCCCTGAACGGTCTTGGGAACGCGCAAATTTTGAATGGGGACGCGGCGGCGGGTGAGTTGCTGCTGCGCGAGTCACTGGACGCAACCGGGAGCCTTTCCGGAGTGGACCGGGCCATCATCCCCATCATGCTAAGCAATCTGAGCGTGGCTCGCAGTGAGCAAGGCGACATCGACGGCTCGATCGCATACCTGCAACAGTCGCTGGAGGAATATCGCCGGTCGCCAAACGACTTGCGGCTTCCGTTAGCCACCTGCCTGGCGAACCTGGCCAATCAGCTCATCCTAAAAAAGGATTACGCGCAGGCAGAGTCTCTCTTGCAGGAGTCTCTGGAGATCTTCCGCAACACTGTCGGCGAAGAATATCAATTGGCGGCCTATCCGATGATCCATCTGGCACATCTCCGCTATCTCCTTGGCGACTATCGCCAGGCGAAAGAGCAAATCGAGCACGTCATCGGCGTGCAACAGCGAATGCTTCCCGAGGGACACATCGACATTGCCCGATCATGGATCGTGTTAGGCAGGATCCTGACTCGCACGGGCGAAGCCGTGCGCGGCGAAACCTACCTCCGCCAGGCGATGGAAGTCCGGAGTCGCGCGCTTGCACCAGGGCACCGGTCCATCGCAGAAGCGCAAAGCGTGCTGGGAGATTGTCTAATCGAGCAGGGCCGACATGCCGAAGCGGAAACTCTCCTGCTGGCAAGCCATGCCGTCTTCGAAAAGAAGTTTGGCGGGCGCGATCCTCGCACGCAGGAAATAGGCGCCCTTCTCGTGAGACTCTATGAGACCTGGAGAAAACCTGAGTTGGCTGCGCCTTACCGGTAATCTTCGAGGCGTAAGGGAATCGGCGCGCCGGTTTCCCACTTCCGGACGATTCGAAGTGCAAGTTCGAATCCTGCTCCACGTCATTCATTCCCTCCTTGGAAATGCTGTCCCGGCCCCACCTCAGCTCACCGAAGCGGAACCCTTTCCACCCCGGCGCGGGCGGATATCCGCCGCCGAGCGCCGTACGCGTTTGAGCGTATTTACCCGCAGCGCTCCGCGGGCAGACACTTCCGGCCAAGATGCGTCGGAAGAAAAAAGCTCCCTCCGATGCTAATACCGCCGCACCCGCGAATCCCGCTCCTCTTTCGCCAGCGTCGCAATTCGTTCACTACGATCCCGACGAGCTTCCGCCCGCGCGTCCCGAGCTGACCCTGCGCGAAGAAGAAGTCTGCTTCTGGGTAGTCCGTGGAAAAGAGAACGACGAGGTCGCGCGCATCCTCGGCGGCAATGCGGAGACCATCCGCAAGCACGTCGAAAATATCCGTCGGAAATACAGCGTGGAATCGCGCCTCGCGGTCCTCGCCGCCTACTGGGAACGCGAGGTCGATCAGCGCGATCGCACCATCGCGGAACTGCGGCGTCAGCTCGCGCAACGCGGCTAACCAGCCCCCGCTGCCCGTACGCGCTTGAGCGTATGGACGCCGCGCGTCCGCTGGGAAAGAATCCGCGTCATGGTCTCCGTTTCGGACGAATTCCAGAACCGCAGTGCGCGTGGCCGGGGCGTTCGCCGGGCCCTCCCATCGCTCCGCCGGCCCCGCCGCTGCCGCGGGGCGCGCCTCCCGTTCTCCCGAGGGCATGGCTCCCCTCACGCGGGAGACTCCCCGATCTTTCTGGAGGCCACCACGGCGCGATCGGGAATGCCGACGGCCGAGCCGTGGGACCCTCCCGCGCCGCCGTGGGCACACCCGGCGCTACCGACCACACCACCGCAAAGAAAGGCGGCCTCAGCTTTCCTCCTGAACCATCAGTAACCCCCCAAAACCCCACCTAAAACTCCATAAATATGGCCAAAGAAGACTACATCCAGCGCAACGACGCCGAGTTCTCCGCCCAGCTCATCACCTTCAAGAACATCATTTCCGACTACGCCGGCATTCTCGACGTCCCCTCGGCCACGGTCGCCGCGCAGGCAGCCGACGCCGATTACTTCGCCTACTGCCTCCAGCTCCAGGAGCTCCTGCGCAACACCGCCCAGCAAGCCAGCACCTGGAAATCCCTCATTCGCAATGGCGGCACGCCGCCCGCCACCGGCGCGCCCGTGGTGCCGAAGTTTCAGGCTGGTCCCGCCGCAGTCGAGCCCGGGATCGAGCCCCGCTTCCGCGCCCTCGCGCAGCAAATCAAAGCCGATGCCGATTACAACCAATCCATCGGCGAAGCGCTCGGCATCGTCGGCCCCGAGCAAAAGGGCCCCGATTACGCCACGCTCAAGCCCGCCATTAAAGCCGTCATCAACGGCACCGCCGTGGATGTCGATTGGAACTGGGGCGGCTACCGCGCCTTCTTGAGCATGTGCGAACTGCAAGTCGATCGCGACGACGCGGCCGGCTGGGTCCTGTTAGCCATCGACACCACCCCCGGCTACACCGACACGCACGCCTTCCCGGCGAAACCAGCGAAGTGGCAATACCGCGCCATCTACCACGCCGGCGACAGCCGCGTAGGCGAATGGAGCAATCCCGTCAGCGTGAACGCGGGCGGCTAACGACAAATCCTGTAGCCGCAGAGCTGCGCCGGAAGACATAGTCGATGGAACTGACGACAAACAGATAGACGTAATTTCACTCGACGAAAGGGCCTCCGGGTTAGAAGCGGACATCCTAATTCTGCAGGCAAAAAATCAGGCTTCATTTTCGACGAACTCCCTGACTTTGATGGGAAGCGGTCTGGGTTGGATTTTCGAGCAACCCATTTTCGGAAGTGCGGGAGAACCCGGAAGTGCTGCGGAAGCATTACGGCCCGTCGGTAACACTGCTCAAGAACATCGTTCAGAAGCGCCCGGAGTGGACTGAAAACGTGAACAACGTTTTCAAAGCCGCTGATGTCGAAGAAGCCATTAATAAAGCGGTTACGGCACTCTGACGCCCTGCCTTGCATGCGCGAGGGGAATCCCGGGGTCAGCTTCAGAATTTCGCTCTGGCCGGCTGACGCCCTAGCCGCGCAGACTCGTGACGTCTCTCGACAGCCCGCGTCCTCGTCATTACAATTCCACCGTGAGTTCGAAGCTGGCTGAGATCACGCAGGAGGCTTTGGGGCTTCCTTATCAAGAGCAATTGAGGCTCGCTCGAACGCTTCTGGAGCGGAGCGAGGCGACCGGCGATGCCGGAGCGGAGGCGGCGTGGGAGGATGAAATCGAGCGCCGGATTCAGCGCATCGATGCGGGACTGGCACAGAGCCGTCCGTTTGCCGAGGTGGTGGCGGAGATCGACCGACAATTGGGTGGATGAGGTCTGTCATCCTCGAAGAGGCCGGGCGCGAGTTCGCTGAATCGGTCGCCTACTACGAAGCGAAGGAGGCTGGTCTTGGCGGACGCTTTCGCACTGAAGTCGTCGATGCGGTCGGGTGGATCGAACGCAATCCTGTGATTCTTCGGTTGCGCCCGAAAGGTTACCGGCGGCGCAATCTCCACGCGTTTCCGCATTACGTCGCTTACGTGATTCGCGATGAGACGATCTGGATCGTGGCAATCGCGCACGGTTATCGTCGTCCTGAGTTTTGGCTCAAACGAATCTAGGCCAGGCGCGGCCGGTCGGCTGCAAGGACTCACCGTATTGAGACGGCGCATCGTCGTCTCAGCCATACAGCGCGGCCACGGCTGCGGCCTGGGCGTTGATGTGCGTCGACGTAGACGTTCGTCCTTAAAGCCATGAAAAGCAGAAGCCGCCGGATGTCTCCGACGGCCTCGCGCCCCTCGCCCGAAGGCTCGGGGGGGATATGGGATTAGAAGGTAGCGTGCGGACTGCCATTGCAAGCATTTTCCCTCAGGATGACAAGCCCAGCCTGCTTCGGGTCGCCCTCAAAGTTTTCGCATTACGACCCGCTATTTTTCTCTGGCTTCGCAAGGGCGAGATCGGTGCATGTCGTCTCCTTCCGGCGAACGGTGGAAGGCGGCTCTAAGGCACCATCGCTCCGGAACGGGCCTTCACGAGCCCAACGTCGGAGGCCGTGATCTGGCCGTTTACGTTTACGTCGGTGCGGAAGTTTGTGGTGCTGAGCGGGGCTCCCGCATGCGACTTGGTTTGTGCAATGTCGGAAGAACCGACCGCGCCGTCGCCGTTCGTGTCGCCGAGGAGGAATCCCACTGTGCCGTGAATATTCGCGCTGAAATTCCCGGCGGCGTCGCCGGCGCCGTTTAGCGTCACGTTCAGATATTGGGCGTCGGCCACTCCGGTTAAGTGCACGAGATATTGGTTTGGATTCGTGCCAATCTCGCCGCGGTCGAACGCGCCCGTGCCGGTGACCGTGACGCCATCGACGCGCGTGAGCGGGTTCGTAAAGGTGAAGACGAGGGTGTGATCGCCCGTCCTCGCCTCCGCTCCGGCATTCGATCCCGGGATTCCCGCTCAGCGGGAGGTCCACCACGAAGAAGCCAGCGCTCATGCCGTGGTATTTTTGTGAGGCCAGTCCGGTCAATTGGACGGGCGGCACCGCGGGTGTGGTGGTGCTGGCATCAGCGGAGGCGGGTGTGTCTTCCACGTTCCCGGCGCCATCGCGCGCGACGCTGTAGAAAGCGTAGTTCGTCGTGGGCCGCCCATCGTAAAGCGCACTGGTGGCCTCGGTATTAGCCAGCCAGATGGTGTAGGGGCCGCCGTTCTCGGAGACGTAGATGGTGTAGGTCGCCACGCCCGCCCCGAGATCGGAGCCGGACCAGCTGACTGGAAAACGCCGGGAACTTTGCGTGGGCGCGAGCGCGGTGACGGCGCTGGCGGGCTTCGCGTTGTCGATCGTGTTTAGCCAAACGGGGGTATCGATGGGCGGGTTCGTATCGAAGACGATGCGCGCCTGATTTGTAATCTCCGTACCGAGCGGCTGGTTCGGGAGCGATGAGATGGAAAACGTGACCGCGCCATCGCCTTCCGGCGGGTTATGGTTCGGCGGAAGGAAACCCGCGAGCGGATCTTCCGTCGGCTGCATCGTGGCCGGGTCGAGGGAGATGAAACGCCAGGTGACGAGCGCCGTGGTGCGATCGAGCGCGGCGATCACGCGCACGATCAGATTGTTCGCCGGGCGCAGATCGACGTCAGTGTTCCACTGTTGCAAGCCCGGTGGCGGGATGGCGACCCTGCCGTTGCCGAAGCTGATCCGGCCGAGCTCGAAGGTATCGAGATTGAACCGGGAACGATCGAGTTGATCGGTGATGATCACATCCTGGGCGGCTGCGGTTGCCTCGGGTTTGTTCTCGAAAAGAATCGTGTAAGGCAACGGCTCGAGGCCGGTGAGGTAGCGTTCGGGGCCGGAGCCGATCGGGCCCAGTTTGTCGTTCGGGTCGAGCGAAGTGACGATGGCAATGCCGAGGCGAGTGACGAGTGGCGCGCAATCATTCACGATCGCCACCGCTCCCAGGCCGCAGCCGATCAGATCGAGCACCTGGCTGCCGGGGATCACATCGCCCAGGCATTCTCCGGCGGCGCCGGCGGTGGAGATGGCCGCGCCGAGAAGTTGGCTGAAGCTCATGACCCTCCCGCCGGTGCCATCGGGAGTCGAGACCACGATCGTGACCAGATTGTTGACGATTCCCAGTCCGGAAAGAATGGCGCGTGCGCAGGGCGGACCGGGCACAAAACCCGAGAGGCAACCGAAGACGTTTTGGAAGACAGAGTTGAGACAATTCCCCGCGTCGTCCCCGAGATCTGCCGGAGCCTCCATCGCATCGGGAGCGCCCGGGGACCGGGCCGCACCGAGCAAGCCCGGCCGCGCCGCAGCGCCACTCGTTTCGCGGAGAAGGGGCGCGGTTACGAATGCCTGGATGGTGAAGGCTTCCTGATCGTTCGCCACCTCCACCAGAATCTCGAAAGTGCGGATGCTGCGCGCGGGGAGGACGGGGAAGACGAGGGCCACGACCTGGCCTTCGTCTGTCTGCGTGACAGGCGGGACGGCATTGGGATCGAACCCGGGAGGCAAGCCCGGCAGCAGCGGCACTGGGGTGAGTGCGGACACGATCGTGACCTGCGCGCTTGCCGGAATCCCGGTGATGAAGGCGGGCACACCGTACTCATCCGTATTCCCGTTATTCAAAACGGCGAGTGTGTAACGGGAAGGTCGGTTCCTGCGGATGGCGCCGTGGCCGAGGAGGCCGACGCCGAGCTGCAAGGGGCGCCCCACTTCGATCGTGTAGGCGCCGGCTGCGCTCACGCTCGCGCCACCGGAATTGGTCACGACGAGATCCCAAAGCCCGAGTTGCTGGCCTTGCAAATTAAAGCGGACGGTGGCGAGGGAGCCATCGGCACTCACGTCCACCACCTGCCCGACGATGTCGGCGAAGCCAGCGCGACGCAGCACCACACTCACGCCGGGGCGAATGCCTTCGCCGATGATGTTGATCGTGGTGCTGCCGGTGTTGCCGCCCACCATCGGAGTCACGAAATGGATCCGGAGCGGCGTGTTTTCCGGCGTGGCCTCGCCGGCGGTGCGCACGCTAAAGGAGAACTCCGAGCTGTAGAGCCCGTTCGGGTTGGCTGCTTGCGCCGGGCCCACGGCGATGGCGCTGATGAAGCGCCCGGGCGGAACCGGTGGTGTGAGCGCGACGCTAAAGGTGGCCTCGGTGTTTGAGCCAGCGTTGATCGTGGTCTGGCCGATGAAGACCTGCCCTTCACCGTGGCCCGACGGATCGAGGTTCGAGTTCGAGAAAAATTGGATGGTGTGGGGTGTGAGCCCGCCCTCTGTCCAGGTGCGGAGCTTGCCGGTGATGACGGTCTGCGCGCTGCTGCTCGTGATCGAGGTGAGCACAGGATACTGGCCGAAATTTGTGACCTGAAAGGGAGTGACGCCGTTCTGGCCGCGATCAACCCCGAGGCCGGCGTTGGAAAAGATCGAGTTGGAAAAGATCGCTCCGGCGATGCCGAATCCAGCGTCGTTCGAAGCGATGCCGGCGCCGGCGTTGTGCGCGATCGTGTTGCCAGCGCCGGTGCTCATCCCGCCGATGGTGTCGTCTGTAGGACCGGCGAAAAACACGCCGTGCTGGCCATTACCCAACGCGCCGGAGCCGAAGCGATTCACGCCGATGAAATTGCCTTCGATTCGATTCAAGCTGCCGGGGCCGGAGCTGAGGCGCAGGCCGTTCTGGCGGTTGCCGGAGATGACGTTGCGCGCGTCCGCGCTCGTCCCACCGAGCACGCAGTTGCTCCCGGCTGCCACCTCGATTCCATCGCCCTGGTTCGGCACGGCCAGGACGCCATCCGCATCTGTGCCGATCAGATTGCCGCGGATGCTCACACCGCGCGCCGGCGTCCCATTGACTCCGCCCCGGAGGGCGATGCCGTCCCCGTTATTACCCGAAATGAGATTGCCCGCGCCGGGTGTCACGCCGCCGATGGTGACCGCGCGGGTGCCGTTGAGTTGGATCCCCGCGTCCAGATTCGGCAACGCGCCTGTGCCGGCCGCGTTGGTGCCGAGGTAGTTGCCCTGGATCAGGCTGCCGTCGCCGGAGTCGTGGCCAATGCGAAGGCCGAGAGCGTTGGCCGAGATCACGTTCCGCGCTGCGGGCGTAGTGCCGCCGATGGTGACCGGGAGATTATTGCTCACCTCAATCGCGAGGCCGCTATTAGCCAGCGGCAGGCTGCCGGAGGCGTCCGTGCCGATGAGATTGCCTTGCACAATCGCGGCGGCGAGACCGATGACGATGCTGGTGGCAGAGGTATTTCCGGAGATCAAATTGCCCGCGCCTGCGGTGGTGCCGCCGAGCGTGAGATCGGTGTTGTCATCCGCGCGGATGACGCTGCCGCGGTTCGGCAACGCCGCGGTCCCGTCGGGCGTGGTGCCGATATAGTTGCCCCGGATGATATTGCCCAAGCCGGCGCCAAAGAGCTCGAACGCGGGAGCGCAATTTGAAACCACGTTGCGCGCCGGCGCCGTCGTCCCGCCGATGAGATTGTTCGAACCGAAGAAGGCCTGGTTCGGTCCGCCGCGAAAAGCCAGGCCGGCGCCGAAATTCCCGTAGCCGGTCGGCACGGTCCCATCGGCGCGGAAACCGATGTGATTTCCTTCCACGATGTTGCCGTTGCCGAGGAGGAGAATGGCGTAGCTGCTGCCGTAAGTGGCGACCCCGCGCAGGACACTGTTGTTCGTGAAAAACGCCAGCGGGAAAACGCCGTTGCCCGCGATCTCGATGCTGCCTTGCGGCTGGGTCGTGCCGTCGATCGTGACGGTGTCATCCACGCTCCGCCCATTCTGGAGAGTGTGGATGCCCGCGCCCGGAATGTTGAAGTGGATGGTATCGGCTCCAGCGCGCGTGTTGGCTTCGTGCAAGGCAGCGCCAAAGGTGCAATTGCCGGCCGCATCCGCGCAGATCCCATCGCCCGGGTTTGCGTCGCTCGTGTTCCCCTCTGCGTTCACGACGAAGGTGGCCGCGGGTTGCGTCATGAAGACACGCGGCGTGCTGCCGCCTTTATCGAGCAAAACCAAATCCTGGAGCGCGTCGCCATTTAGGCGCATCGGCAGAAAGGCGGTCACTTCGCCGGGCGAGAATGTCGCGGCCACACTCAGGCGCTCGCTTCCATGCCTGGTAACCTTCCCCGACGCATCGCGAACATCGGCCGCGCGCGTCGTGATCACGCGCGTCCCCTCCGCTCCGCCGTAGAGAAGCAAATCATCCTTCGGCAAACTCGAGACCTTCGTCGCCAGCAGACGCGGCGCGGAATGGCGGCCCTGCAGGATCTCCGCGCCCCCGCCGTCCGTCACACGCAAATATCCGTCTGCCGTCATGACCGCTAACTCCTGCCGCGCGTCCCCCACGAAATCGCCTGCCGCCACGGCGACCACGTCCGCGGCAAAAGTTCTCCGACTCCATTGCGCGGCCGGCACGCGCGACTGTTCCTCGGCATCGAGCGATGTCTTCCGGTCCCGACCGGCGACGATCACCACCTCGCGGCCGCTGGCGATGGCCAGATCCCGCGCCGCGTCGCCCTCCCATTGTCCAAACGCGAATCCCTTTGCCGCCGCCGGCAGCGCGATCATTTCCGGCGCCCGCCGCAACGCACCAGCTGCTGACTCGAAGACCAGCACGCGCGCGCCCTCCGGCGTCGCGAGGCCGACCGCGAGATCGGTGAGCCCGTCCACACGATTGATCTCACCCGTGGCGAGCGCGGTGATGGTGCCTTGGAGCGCGACTGATTTTTCCGGCAAAAAATTGCCCCGCCCGTCGCCGCGCAGCCAGTGAAGCGTATCGCCACCCAAACGCGCCGCGACGATGTCCCAGTGCCCGTCCGCATCGAAATCGCCCGCGCCGAGGAAGTCTGGCGCCTCGGGCAAAGCGAACCTGCCCGCTTCATCGCTAAAGGCCGCCTCGCTGAACTGGCCCTGCGCCCGCCGTGCCTTCGCTGCCGGGCTGTGCGGATAAATCGCATCCACATTTCCGCGCCGGAACGCGACCGCGCCTCCGTGGTTTTCCCGGGAACCGGCGATCAAATCAGGCACGCCATCTTCATCGAAATCCGCCGTCGCCAAGGTCAGCGCCTCGCTCAAAACCCCCTCAGGCGGACGGGGGATGAGGCCGGTTCCCTCGCGCATGATCACCTCCACGCCTCCGGTATCGGCACAGGCCAGCGTGATTGTGAGGAACAGGGCCGAAATGGTGGTCTTCATAGGGAGGTCTCCACTCAGCAGACGTGCAATCCGGCGGCGAAAACGGACATCGCCGGAAAAAAATCTCACGCGCCCGAGCGCCAGTGCGGACTGGAGGCCTCGGAAGTTCCCAATGGTGATTCCGGCGGAAGCTCCCTACAATGGCGGCGGGGTAACAGTGAACCACTCGCTCGTTCCAGATGTGACGCAGATCCTGCACGATTGGAGTGCCGGCGATGAAAGCGCAGCGGAGCGGCTGATGCCGATCGTTTATGAAGAACTGCGACGGCTCGCGGGCCAATATCTGCGCCGGGAGCGCCCCGATCACACTCTTCAGGCGACTGCGCTGGTGCACGAGGCCTACCTCAAATTAGTGGATCAAAACCGGGTCGATTGGAAAAACCGCGCGCACTTTCGCGGCGTGGCCGCGCAACTGATGCGGCGCATTCTGGTCGAGCATGCGCGCACCCATCGGGCCGAGAAACGCGGCGGGCGCTGGGAAAAAGTCTATCTCGACGAGACGCGCGAACTCTTGCGCGAGCGTCCGCCTGATTTGGTCGCACTGGACGATGCGCTCCAGAGTTTTGCCCAGGACTACCCGCGCGAGAGCGAGGTGGTGGAGATGAAGTTCTTCGGCGGCCTGGAAGCGAACGAGATCGCGGAAGTCCTCCACGTTTCCGCGAAGACGGTGCTGCGCGATTGGAGCTTCGCGAAACTCTGGCTCTGTCGGGAATTGAAGGCGGGTTAGGGTGGTTGGTCCGTCGAGGGAAAAGCGGCGGAGCACCGCCGCACTCCAAGACGCTGCCGCGACGAAGAGAGCACCGCGTGTCGCAGAGATCTGCGATGCCGCGTGCACGGATCGTCGCGCTAGTGTTTTGGAGTGCGCCGGTGCTCCGGCGCTTTTCAGCCGCGTGCGAAAAACCGTTGTCATCCGCAGCCGCTCCCGGCAGCCTAAACCCATGCCGGAACGGGAGACCTCCTGGCCGCACGCGCCCACGCATCAGCTTGCCGAAACCGGGACCTACTTCGTCACGGCCGCCACTTACGACAAGGAGCA
Source organism: uncultured Verrucomicrobiae bacterium (assembly GCA_963730385.1). Classification (GTDB taxonomy): domain Bacteria; phylum Verrucomicrobiota; class Verrucomicrobiia; order Chthoniobacterales; family UBA10450; genus JACCTI01. The sequence continues at coordinate 449,161 of CAVSRQ010000010.1, read as the reverse complement.
TCACTTCCGAACCCGCGACCGGCTCGACGTCCTGCAACGCGGTCTGTTAACCGTTGCCCAGGACTTCGGTTGGCAGTTGGAAGCCTGGGCCGTCTTCTCGAATCACTACCACTTCATCGGTCATTCGCCGGCGGCGGCAGCGGATGCTGGGAACTTGTCGCAAATGCTCGGTGTGCTGCACACGCGCACCGCTGGCTGGATTAACCGACTTGAGCGCACAACCGGCCGTCAGGTCTGGCATAATTTCTGGGAAACGCGGCTGACTTATCAGCGCTCGTATCTCGCGCGGTTGAACTATGTGCATCAGAACGCGGTGAAACATGGGCTCGTGCTGGTTGCGAACCAGTACCCGTGGTGTTCGGCGGCTTGGTTCGAGCGGACGGCGTCGCCTGCCATCGTCGCTTCGATTTATCGGTTTAAGATTGATGCGTTGAAGGTGCGGGATGAGATCGCGCCGGTGTTGGAAGTGACGCCGAAAGAAAAGCGGCGGGGCACCGCCGCACTCCAAGACGCTGCCGCGATATGAAACACGCACCGCGCGTGGCGGAGATCGTGAAGGCCGCGCTCGAGCGGGAGCCGGAGGAGTGGCCCGCGTTTCTCGCGGAAGCGTGCGCGGGCGATGAAGGACTGCGCGCGGAGGTGGCATCACTCCTCCAGTTTCAAAAAGAGGCGAGCGCTTTCATTGAAGAACCGGCTCTGCACCTCGCCGCGCAATCTCTCGCGCGCGACCACGCCGGGCCTGGCCCGGAACAGATCGCCGGCTACCGGCTTCTCTCGAAAATCGGCGAGGGCGGGATGGGCGAGGTCTATCTGGCGGAGGACGTGGAGCTGCGCCGCCGAGTCGCGCTCAAGCTCGTCCGGCCCAGCATGACGACGGCGGAAGTGGTGGCGCGGTTCCGGCGCGAAGAACGGATTCTGGCCAGCCTGAACCATCCGAACATCGCCCAACTTTACGGGGGCGGCGCGACGCAGGCCGGCACGCCGTTTTTCGTGATGGAATATGTGGAAGGCGCGCGCATCGACGAGTTCTGTCGCAGCGAAGCGCTCCCGCTCCGCGCGCGGCTGGCGCTTTTTCGCAAGGTTTGCGCTGCGATCCAATACGCGCACCAACACCTCGTCATTCATCGCGATCTCAAGCCGTCGAACATCCTTGTCACCCCGGAAGGCGAGCCGAAGCTGCTCGACTTCGGCATCGCGAAACTGCTCGACCCCGCGGAGACGCCGGATGCGCTGGCCCCCACCCTGGCCAGCGTGATGACGCCCGATTACGCCAGCCCGGAGCAGGTCCGCGGCGAAGCGATTACGACCGCGAGCGATGTCTACAGTCTCGGCGTTATCCTCTACGAGTTGCTCACCGCCGCGCGTCCTTACCAGACCAAGAGCCGAAGCCCGAACGAGATCGCCCGTGCGGTGACGGAGGAAAATCCCCGGCGACCGAGCACTCTCGCGGCAGCGGGAGAGCAGCCATCCGGACTTCGAGATCGGAAATCTCTCCGCGGCGATCTTGATAATATTGTCCTGATGGCGCTGCGGAAGGAACCGGAGCGGCGCTACTCTTCGGTCGAGCAATTCTCCGAAGATCTGCGGCGTCATCTTGAAGATCGCCCGGTCATGGCGCGGCAGGACACGGTGCGTTATCGCGCCGGGAAATTTGCGCGCCGGAACAAGCTCCCGCTCCTCGCGGCGGCCCTGCTCCTGCTCGCCATCGGCGTTGGGCTTGTCGCCACTTTGCGCCAGAAAAATCGTGCGGAGCGCCGCTTCGCCGATGTGCGCCAGCTCTCGAATGCCCTCCTTTTCGAGATCGCACCGCGGATCGAACGCCTGGAAGGCGCGACCGAAGCGCGCCAGTTAATCCTCAGCCAGTCGCTCAAGTATCTCGACAGCCTGGCGCAGGAATCCGGCCGCGATCCTGCGCTGCAAAGCGAGCTGGCCGCCGCCTACGAAAAGGTGGGCGAGCTCCAGGGCAACCCGACCAATCCCAACTTGATGGTCCTGTCTGGCGCGCTGGCCAGTTACCAAAAAGCGAACGCCATCCGCCGAGAGTTGCTCGCGGCCCAGCCGAACGATCCCGAACAGCGGCGACTCCTCGCGAATAATCACCGCGCGCTCGGCGACCTCTTTTGGCAAACCAACGCGCCTGATCAATCGCTGGAAAATTCCCGCACGGCGCTGGAGCTCTACACCGCTTTGCGCGCAGCGCAGCCAGACTCGATGGAGTTACACCTCGCCTTCGCGCGCACGAATTACGATATCGGACAGCTCCTGGCCACGAGTCAGAAGCATGCGGAGGCGATTCCGTACTTTCGCAAAGTGATCCGCGCGGCGGAAGAGTTGCAGCAACCTGAACGCCTCGAAGTGCAGGCGCTTTTTGGCGACGGTCATCGCGAGTTGGGCCTCGCCCTTTCCTGGGAAAACCAACAAGCCGCGGGCGAGGCCGAGATGGCCCGCGCCCTGGAGATTTACGAAACGCTGGCCGCGGCCCATCCGAACGATCCCAAGCTCGCGGCCGGGCTGTTCCAGACCTACCTCTCCGCCAGTAGCATCTACGAAACGATCGATGACATGCGAGCGAACGACTTCGCGGTGAAGACCCTCCAGGTCGCAGAACAGGCGTTGGAAAAAGATCCAGCCAACGTCCGCGCCCGCCATCATCTCGCGCTCGCCTACTCGCGCATGGGCCTCACTTTGGCGAACATCCGACAGCCCGACGCCTCCATCGCTTACCTGGAACGAGCGGTCGGCATCTTGCACGAACTGGCGCAAAACGAGCGGGAGAACCATCGTTTCGAAGCGCAACGCGGCCTCGCCCTGCTCCGCCTGGGCGATGCCCGTCGGCAGCTGGGAAACCTCGCGAAGGCGCGGGAGAGTCTGGATCAAGCCGCGACCATTTTCACCGGGCTGGCAGCGGGCGATTCCAGCCGGACCGACGCGTTGAAAAACCTCGCCAGCATCCATCGCTCGCTGGCGGAAACGCACACGGCCCTGGCGACCCAGGCTACCGGCGCCGAACAACAGCAGCACAGCGAGCAGGCCCGCCTGCATTTAATCCAGACGCGCGACCTCTTTCGCGGACTCGCCGCGCGCGACGCGCTCTCCGAAGTGGATCGCAAGGCGCTGGCGGAGCTGGAAAGTTCCCCGCAATTGTTGCCCTAGCGCCAATTGCCGCCATTCGCGTTGCCCGTCCAGAACTGAGCCACTGCACTTGAGCTAGCTATCAGAAGTGCTCGTCCTTCCAGCTAGTCTTTCTAGGGGGATGTGGAAGCCCTGGCGGGCAACAGCGAATTTTGGTGTCACCCTGTAAGGCGTGAAAACCGGCGGAGACCGGCCAAAAAAAAGTTCAACGTCAAGAAAACTGCAGCCTTGGTTAACCTGAAAGACGCATCGTGTTGCGACCGGGAGGCAGTGTTCGGCAAGCGGCCAGACAAGGTAGTTCGTCCGGGAACGGGCGGCTGATTCCCCCAAGCTGACCCGGCAGAATAGGCGTCTCGGAGGTTCCGTAAACCCGATCCCGCCCGCGGATGCGCTGCCTTATTGCAAGGCAAACGCTTCCACCAAACCAACGCCGGTCCCGCCATTCTTTCCGCGCACGATCACGGTATGGGGCGCCGGACCGAGGGTGATCACGATGGCCGATTCGAGATCGTTCGCTGGCGGCACGGTGGTGGCGATGATCTCGGCTTCCTGGCCACCGGTGCGCCAGTTGTCGTTAGCCGCCAGGATGGTCCCGTTTTGATCGGCAATTTCGAGGGTCGGATCGGCCAGGTTGCCCGCGGTGGGAAGGGAGGGGCCGATGGCGCGCGCGATGACCTGGATCGGGCCGGAGACGTTCGGTCCCAGAATGAATCCGCCGATCATGACGTCGTCTCCGGTCTGGACAAAGCCGCGGGTGCTGATGTTGGCCAGCCTGGAGGCGGTATTTGATTCCAGATCGAAAATCTCGACCAACCCGACGCCGGTCGTGTTGCCCTGGCCACGCATGACGACGGTGTAGCTGCCGGGCGCGACTGTGGCGACGAGGGCCGATTCGAGATCGTTTGCCGGGGGCACGGTGGTGGCGACGATCTCGGCTTCCTGGCCGCCGGTGCGCCAGTTGTCGTTAGACGCGACCAAGGCGCCTGTGCCATCGCGCAATTCCAGGGTCGGGTCGGCCAGATTGCCGGCGGTGGGCAGGGAGGGTCCGATCGCGCGCACGATCACTTTCTTGGAGACCGGGCCGGTGATGATGAAGCCGCCGATGAGAACGTTGTCGCCGCTCTCGACGCGGAGACGGGTCGAGATGTTCTGTAACTGGCTCGGAGCCAGAGCGACGACGAAGGGCGAGAGCGAATCCACCCGGGCGCAAATCCGGCGGGCGGCAAAATCTGGCGCGGGGCTGTTGGGCGCGAGAATGGTGCGATCGACGAGCACCCCGTTCTCCTGATGCAAAATGCGCGCGCGCGCGAACTGCGCTGCGGTGGTGTTGGCCGGGAGCGTAAAACAAACCAAAAGCGGCGGAGTGAAGCCGGCGGTGGAGGTGATGTTGTAGGCTGGAGCCCCGCTCAAGAGGATATAGCCGGGCGGGAGGGCGCCGGCGGAGGCGGGGTCGATGACGTTGAACCGGGTGAGCCCGGCGCGCGTGATCGCGGGGAAGGCGACGCTGGCATCGCCGGACGCACTCATCTGGGTGACGTTGCTGCCTGGCTGGGTGTTCGGCGGCGGCTGCACTTCGAAGGCACCGATATCCACGGTGGTATTGACGATGCGATCGAAGGGCTCGCTGCGTTGATCGAACGCGAGCGGAGCGCCGCCGATGCCGCTGACCGCGAGTGCATTGCTCCCGGCGTTGATCGCCGGGCTATTCGGCTGCAACGCGATCGTGAGGGTGGAACCGCCGTTGTTCTGCAATCCACTGGGATCGAGGAGAGGATTCACGTTCACTTGATCCCCCGTCACGCCGAAGAAGGGAATACCGGAGCCGCCAGAGACGTTGCCGATTATATTGTGGCCCCGGCTAATGAATGAGGTTCCGGAAATGTCAGGGCCGGTCGGAGCGGTGTTGTTGGCGATGATTGTATTCTGCACCTGGGTGGTGCCGAAGTTGTCTCTAATCCCGCCGCCGTTGTCGGTCGCGTGGTTCCCGGTGATGGTGCAGTTAATGACGAACATATCATCCGTGTTGTTGAGAATTCCGCCGCCAGCGCCGGCGTTATCGAGGGTATTGGAGTTGTTCGCAATCGTGGTGTTGACGACATGGATCTCCCCATTCGAATTTCCAGCGTAGAGACCGGCCGCGCCGCTGTTTCCCGCGATAAGCGAATCAATCACCGCGGCTGAGGCAGGGTCGAAACCTATCCCGCTGCAGGTGGTGGTCGCGCGGTTGTTCGTGACCGCGATTCTTCTAAAAGTGATGGTCCCGAATTCGGCGTAGAGCCCTCCGTAACCGGCGAGATTGCTGGTACCGGCACGAGTTCCATCCTCATTATACCCCGCCGAGTTATTTGAGATCACCGTATCAGTGACAGTTCCGTTCACCTGGAAAAATTCCAGGCCGCCATAGCTCTGGATAGCGGTGTTTCCGGTGACGAGGCAGTTTTCCATCGTGATCATTCCCGGCCGGAAGCGGGCGCCGCCGTTCGTAGAGCTGGCGAAGTTATTCGAGATCGTCGTGTTTCGGAGGACTTTAACGGCGCAGCCGCCATCGTGAAGTCCCCCGGAAGTTCTCGCGCGGTTTTCCGTCACAATCACATTCGTCAGAGTGTACTTTTGCGCCCCCCCACTCAGGTGGAGACCGCCGCCTGTGTCCGTGACGGTGTTATTGCGGAAGATCATGTCCGAAAGTGCGAGGATGCTATTTTGAGCGAGCATCCCACCGCCCGATGGCCCTTCGCTATTGATGACACGGCCGACGCCGTTGCCATCGCGAACCGTCATGCCGCTCATGACCAGATTGGAATAGAGCGTGACGTCGAAGACGCGGCTGGCATTATTTCCACTGATGATCAGGAGGTTGGGCCCGGGTCCGTTCACCGTCAGCAATCTGCCGAGATTCGTACTGGTCGAATCATCTCTGGTAATCTGAAGCTCGCCGGACGTGAGAGTGATCGTGCGCGGCGTGCTGAAAAACGCCGGCTCGAAGTTGATCGTGTCGGCTTGCGCGTTGGAGTTGGCCTGCGTAAGCGCGTCGCGCAGACTGCCGGGGCCACTGTCGTTCGTGTTTGTGACCGTCAAAGTTGCGGCCGAAAGCGGGAGCGCGGCGGCGATCCAGATCAGCGACGCGGTCACCAAAATTTTTCTCGAGGGTTTCGTAGTCATGATCATTCTTTCTTGCGGCAAAATTTGCCTGTCATAAGAGGGCTGCGAGAAGGCGCCGTCAGGCCGGACATTTTATTTCGGGAAAAAACACCTGCACCGGCCTACCGGGCGGAGAGCAGGGGGCGGAGGGAACGAGACGGCGACAATTCGTGCTGCGACCGGGCACCCTGCGCAATCGGCCGCGCGGCTATCACCCAGTCCTCATGGCGATTCGGACGAGGGTTCCTGCAACGCCCGGATCCGGCGGGCGACTTCCGCCGCAAGCGCGGCGATCTTCTTCTCCAGTTCCTTCCCATCCACCATCGCGTCCTCATCGGCGGACAATGTGGGCCCCTCGGCGAACACCAGCTGGCCGCGCCGGGAGACCCCTCCCCGCCGCGCCCACACGGGCGATGAGAGGGCGACTGCGAGGTAATCGATTTCTCATGAGTTGTTCCGAGAGGTTGGGAGGAGAAATCGGGAGTGCCGGCCTCACAGGACGAAGCGCAACCCGGCTGTAAAAACGGACATCTATTTTCCTGGAAACCGCCGCCCAATCAGGTCGTGGCGTCTTCTTGGGAAAAATCTTCGCCCCGAAAAACTTCAGAGATGTAAAATTGGTCCGTGAGCGAATCGAGCAATCTCGCACCTGCCTCCCAGAAGACGGATGTCACGCGGCTGCTCGTGAGCTGGCGCGAGGGCGATCTCAACGCGTCAGACGAACTCATTCCGCTGGTCTACGAAGAGCTGCGCCGCCGGGCGCGCGATTACCTGCGGCGGGAGCGGGTGGATCACACCCTGCAACCGACGGCGCTGGTGCACGAAGCGTACCTTCGGATGGTGGATGAGAAGCGAGTGACCTGGGAAGGGCGGGCGCATTTTCACGCCATCGCAGCGCGGGTGATGCGGCAAATTCTGGTCGACCACGCTCGCGCTCGAAACGCGAAGAAGCGCGGTGGATTGGAATGCAAGGTGGAGTGGGATGATGCCCACGGGGTCGCTCTCGAAGAGACCGAGGACCTGGTCGCATTGGATGGAGCTTTGCAGAATTTTGCCCGGAGCTATCCGCGGAAGAGCGAGGTGGTGGAGATGAAATTCTTTGGCGGCCTGGAGGCGAAGGAAATCGCGATCGTGCTGCGGGTCTCGGAGAAGACGGTCTTGCGCGACTGGAGTTTCGCGAAGCTGTGGCTTTGCCGGGAGTTAAGCGGCCGTGCTTAGGCAGCCCATGCACGAAACCGACCGAGCGGAAGAGGTGGCCACGATCGTGGAGGAAGCACTGGAGCTTGGCGCGGAGGATCGACCGGCCTACCTGGATAAAGCATGTGCAGGAGATCCTGGCCTGCGCACGGAAGCGGAGTCGCTCCTCGGTTACCAGGAACGCGCGGCACGGTTTATTGAAGCACCGGCTTACCAGATGCAAGCGGAGGCATTGGTTGCCGACGATTCCACGATTTTAACGCCGGGCGAGATGCTCGACGGCTACCAGATTCTCTCACTCCTGGAAGAGGGCGGGATGGGCGAGGTCTACCTCGCGCAGGATGCGAATCTCGGACGCACAGTTGCGCTGAAGCTGGTGAAGCAAGGACTCGGGCGCGCGCATCTGCTTCCGCAATTCCGACAGGAGGAGCGCATTCTCGCGGCGCTGAATCATCCACACATCGCGCGTCTTTATGGCGCCGGGGTCTCCGAAGGTGGCGTTCCGTATTTTGTGATGGAATACGTGGCGGGCGAGCGGCTGGAGGAATATTGCATGCTCCGTCAGCTTGGGGTTCGCGAGCGGCTGATGCTCTTTCGGAAACTCTGCTCGGCGGTGGCTTACGCGCATCAGCGTCTGGTCATTCATCGCGACCTGAAACCGGGGAACATTCGGGTAACGCCGGAAGGCGAGCCGAAACTGCTCGATTTCGGCATTGCCCGCTTGCTGGGCGATGAAACGGCGGCGCCGACGGAAGCAGGCGCCAGCCTGGCGGCCTTGATGACACCGGACTATGCCAGCCCGGAGCAAATCCGGGGCGAGACCATGACGACCGCGAGCGATGTCTACAGCCTGGGCGTGATCCTTTACCAACTCCTCACCGGCGAGAAGCCTTACAGCCTAACGAACCAGGGGCCGGACGAGATTGCGCGCACCATCACGCAAACAGCACCGCTCCTTCCGAGTGCGGTGAAAGCGAACGAGCGACGCTCCCTTCGCGGCGATCTTGATCACATCGTCATGAAGGCGATGAACAAAGAGCCCGCCGCCCGGTACCTTTCGGCCGCGGAGTTATCGGACGATCTCCAGCGGCACCTGACCGGCCGAGCGGTGCAGGCGCGGCCGGCGACGTGGCGTTATCTGAGCGGGAAATTTATCCGCCGTCATAAGCTGCCCGTGGCGGCTGCCATCATCATCGTCCTCACGCTTCTCGCTGGGATCATCGCGACGAGCCGGGAAGCGCGGCGCGCGGAACGCCAGCGCGCCCGAGCCGAACAGCGGTTTAACGACGTCCGCCAGCTGGCGAACGCGCTCATGTTTCCACTGCATGATGCGATCGAAGACCTGCCCGGCTCCACGCCGGCGCGCGCGTTGATCGTGAAGGAAGCGATCAAGTATCTCGATAGCCTGGCGCAGGAAGCGCAGGACGATCCGTCGCTCCAGCGGGAATTGGTCGACGCTTATATCCGGGTGGGCAACGTGCAGGGGAACCCAAACAACGCGAACCTCGGCGACACCGCGGGAGCCCTGCGCAGTTACTCGCAGGCGCAGAAAATCGCCGAGCAACTCCTCGCCGCCCAGCCCGCCGATGCGGCGGCACGCCGCTCCCTCGCAATGGCGAAGGAAAAAATGGGAGATCTCTTCACCTCGACCGGAGATCCCGCGGGCGCGGTGGCAAGCACGCGCGCTTCCCTGGATATCTTCCGCTCCCTCGCGCAGGCGGCTCCAGCCAGCATTCCGGCGCAGCAAACTCTCGCCATCAGCCAGATTAAGATGGGTGACGTATTGGGGAACCCGAACTTTCCGAACGCGGGTGATTGGAGCGGGGCTTTGGAGAACTACCGCGCCTCGCTCGAGCGCCTGCGCGCGCTCGACCAAACAGCGCCGGGCGATCTAAAAACCCGTCGCTTCCTCGGCTTGGTGCATGAGCGGATTGGCGCGCTTTTGGAAGAGAAGGGAAATGTGACCGCGGCGCGCGGCAGTTACCAGGAATCAAAAAAGATTCGGCAGGAGCTGGCCGCGGCCCATCCGGATAACGCCTCGTTTCTTCGCGACGCGGCGGTTGCGGAAGAAAAGATGGCAAACGTGCTGACGGCGGCGGCGGATCTCCCGGGCGCGTTGGCTAGCCGGACAAGGTCGCTCGAGATTTTCCAGCAGCTGCTCGCGGTGGATCCGAAGAACGCGCAATCGCGCCTCTCGCTCGCGATCAGTCATCTCCACCTGGGCGATCTCATGGCCGACAGGACAGGCCCGAACCTGGCGCGATGGGAGGAAGGCGCGCAACAATATCGACAAGCCCAGGAGATCTTGAAAGCGCTGGCCGAAAAGGAACCGGTCGAAGCGCGGGTCTACCGCGCGCTGGAAGAAGTGGATGAGAAACTCCGCGCCCTGGAGGCAGCGCCCGCGCGCTAGCTTTGCGCGTGCAGGGCGATGCTGGAGCCGACCCAGGTTTTGTTTTTGTTAAACTTCACCCCCATCATCGCGCCCTGACTCATCCGGACGAGATTGTTCACGAGCCGCGGCTCGCCGCCTTCCGGCCAGATGAACATCATCCGGATTTCCGCTTTCGAGCGGCCGCCGTCGGGCGTGGGCACGAAGGCGGCGTAGTCCACCTTCTCCTGCAGGATCCAGGCGCGCGGGTCGGGCAGCGCGGCCAGCTTCTCCTCGGTCGGTTCCAGATCCACTCCGAGCCCGGCGAAGGAGTAAAGCGGCTTCAGGACGTAACGGTCTAACGATTCACCGGCCGGCAATTCATCGGCAAAGAACGCGCGCGAGGTGTGGGCGGTTTTCAAGAAAGGGAGCGAGTGTTTGCTGATTCGGAAATACCAATTCGGGTGACCAACCCACCGGGCGCTGAGTTCTTCCTGGAAATCGAAGCCGCCGCCTAGCTCCGGGCGGCGGAGGAGCTCGTCGAAGATAATGCGATTATAGATGCGCTCGATCGGCACCTCGCGGCCATCGCGTTGATAAAAGAGATCCGCGCCGCGCCGCGTCAGCTCCGTCAGACAAACTGGACGCACCCCGAGAAGCGACTCGGTGCAGGCGAAATCGATTCGGGTGTTTTGCCGGCCCGGTTCGAGCTCGAGCAGGATGACGCGTTCGGGATCGGACTCGCCGACGATGACCTCGCGCATGAGGTCGGTATAGGACTGTTCATTCAGCCCGCCGAAGAAGGGGTGCACGTCCGCCGGGATGGCCGGGTAGGCCTGCCGCATGCAGCGAAGGAGAAAGAGCTGGAAGGCGTAGAGGCTGGGGAAGCCTTGCAGTTCGATCAGCCGCGGGGTGAGGCGCCCATCCACTTCGCAGACCGCGAAATCGACCTGGAGAAAAATCGGGTGCGGCGTCTCGCCGGGCACACTTAAGCCCGGCGGGATCGCGCTCTGCGCGTGGCGCGCAAACTCCGGGGTGCGCGTCTGCGCCACGATCTCTTCCGCGGCCGCTGCGATCTCCGCCGTGAACTCGCGCGTGAGAAAAATCGGGCTCTCGGAAACGCGAAAGTCGACCGGCCAGTATTCCGTTTCGTTCGCGGTCCGAACCAGTTCTTCGTAACGCGCGTCGGTAAAAGCGGCATTAAAGCGGGCGCGGAGATCGGAATGCATGCCTTGCATTTAAGGAGGAATCCCGGCGGCTGTCCGCTCTTTTTCTGCGAGGTGATGGAGAGCGCGAAAAGCCGTCGAGCAGGCAGGTGACAGGAGCGCGCGCGCGATGGAGAATGCGCGCCATGCGCGCCGCCCCATCTCTGGAGAACCTGCGCGCCCCGCTCACTTTGCCGCGCTCGCTCCCGTGGTTGATCGCCGCGTTGAGCATGATCGGGCCCTTCGCGATCGATACTTACCTGCCGTCATTCCGCGCGATGGAAACCTCGCTGGGCGCGACCACGCTCGAGGTGCAGCAAAGCCTCACCGCTTATCTCCTGCCGTTCGCGCTCATGAGCCTGTGGCACGGCTCCATCTCCGATGCGCTCGGTCGGCGGCGCGTCGTCCTGCTTTCGCTGGCGGTCCTGGCGCTTACCTCGATTGGTTGCGCGCTGGCGCCTAACATCGAGGTCCTCTGGTTCTTTCGCGCGCTGCAAGGGATCGCCTCGGGCGCGGGCATGGTGGTGGGCCGCGCCATCATTCGCGATGTCTATGCAGGTCCGGCTGCGCAGCGGGTGATGGCGAATGTCACCGTTATCTTTACCATCGCGCCGGCCATCGCACCGATCCTCGGCGGTTGGCTGCAGGAGTGGTTTGGCTGGCGCTCGGTCTTTTACTTTCTCGCGCTCTTCGCCGTCGCCGTTTGGTTTTGGTCCGCGGCGCAATTGCCGGAGACGCTGCATCCGGACGAGCGGCAGCCGCTGCATCCGCGGTTCCTTTTCCGATCCTATCTGCGCACGCTCACGAACGCGCCCTTCCTCGCGCTGGCCATCGCGGTGGCGTTTAATTTCAGCGCCGTCTTCCTCTACATCACCTCCGCGCCGGTCTTCCTCCTGCAGCATCTGGGCTTACGAGAGACGGAGTTTTATTGGCTCTTCGTTCCCATCCCTGCCGGGATGATGCTGGGGGCTTTGCTCAGCGGCCGCTTCGCCGGTCGCCTCTCCGCGGCGCGTGCGGTCACGCTCGGGTATGTCGGGATGGTGGGGGCAAGCGCGTTGAATGTGGGCTTCCACCTCGTCCAACCGGCGCAGCTTCCATGGAGCGTGGCGCCGCTCTTTCTCTACACGATCGGGATGGCGCTCGCCATGCCCAGCCTGGTGCTTTTCGGCCTCGATATTTTCCCGGAGCACAAAGGTCTCGCGGCTTCGTGTCAGGCTTTTCTTATGACCTTGCTCAACACAGCCACGGCGGGGCTGCTTTCGCCACTGGCCAGTGCCACACCACTGCGGCTGGCGGTGGTCTCGGCCGCGCTGACCGGGATGGGTCTGCTGTGCGCTGCGTTTTTTCTGCGCCGTTCAGGAACGGTGGTGGAGGCGCAGGTGGGAGAAGTCGTCAGCGCGTAACCGGGCGGCCGGAATGGCGCGAGGCATTGCGGCCCGCGCCTCGAAGTGTTTCACTGAAAGAAGGAACTCTCCTTCCCATGGCGATCTCGCAGCAAACCCTACCGCCCGCCACCCAGCGCTTTTGTCTCGTGCTGGTAAAGCCGGCGCATTACGACGACGACGGCTACGTGATCCAGTGGCTTCGCTCCGCCATCCCGTCGAACTCGCTCGCCGCACTTTATGGGCTGGCGCGGGATTGCGCGCAGCGCCACGTCCTGGGCGCGGAGGTGGAACTGGAAATCCACGCTTTCGATGAGACGAACACCCGTCTTCGCCCCGAGAAGCTGGCGGGGTTGATCGAGGAGGCGGGCGCCGGCCTGGTCATGATGGTGGGGGTGCAATCGAACCAATTCCCGCGCGCCCTCGATCTGGCGCAGCCGCTCCTGGCGCGCGGCGTGCGGGTGGCGATTGGCGGGTTTCACGTCTCGGGCGTTCTCAGCATGCTGGATGGGAAGGACCCTGATCTGCAGCGCGCGCGTGAGCTTGGCATCACCCTTTTCGCGGGCGAAGCAGAGGGGCGCCTGGAAGGCGTGCTGCGCGACGCTTACGCGGGGACGTTGCAGCCGCTCTACAATTACATGGCCGATTTGCCGGGGATCGAAGGTGCGCCGATTCCGTTGATCAGCGCGACGCGCGCAGCCCGCACGCTCGGTCGCGTGACCAGCTTCGACGCGGGGCGCGGTTGCCCGTTTCAATGCTCCTTCTGCACGATCATTAATGTGCAGGGGCGGAAATCGCGCCGCCGTTCCCCGGACGATATCGAGCAGATCATCCGCGAAAATTTCGCGCAAGGATTGCGGAGTTTTTTCATCACGGACGATAACTTTGCCCGCAATCAGGACTGGGAAAAAATCCTCGATCGTCTGATTGAGATGCGGAAGGGCGAGAAGATGAATTTCTCTTTCATCATCCAGGTCGACACCCTTTGCCACAAGATCCCGAAGTTCATCAAGAAGTGCAAAAACGCGGGCGTGAAGCGGGTCTTCATCGGGCTGGAAAACATCAATCCTGACAGCCTGGCGGGCGCGAAGAAGCGGCAGAATAAGATCACCGAATACCGCCGGATGCTGCTGGCCTGGAAGGAAGCGCGCATCATCACCTACGCGGGCTACATCACCGGTTTTCCGAACGACACGGTGGAGTCGATTCGGCACGACATCGAGATCATCAAGAAAGAGCTGCCGGTCGATTTGCTGGAGTTTTTCTTTCTCACGCCGCTGCCGGGATCGGCCGATCACCAGGGCCTGGCGCGGGCTGGGGTGGAGATGGATGCGGATATGAACCGCTACGATTTAAACCACGTCTGCGCGCCGCACGCCAAGATGTCGCGCGCGGAATGGGAGCAAGCCTACCAGGTGGCGTGGGACACCTATTACACCTGGGATCACGTCGAGACGATCCTGCGTCGCTCCGCCGCCAAGCAGACGAACATCAGCAACCTCATCGCCTTGATCGCGTGGTTTAAGGGCTCGCTCAAGATCGAGAAAATCCATCCGCTGGAGAGCGGCGTCTTTCGGTTGAAATTCCGGCGCGATCGCCGGCCTGGGTTCCCCGTTTTGCCGATGTGGAAGTTCTACCCGGCATACTGCGCCGAGACCATCTACAAACTCGGCCAATGGGGCGCGCTGCTCTTCCGTCTCCGCCGCATCCAGATGCGAGTGAAGAAAGATCCGCGCAAGCTGGAGTATATGGATCTCGCCCTCACACCGGTGAGCGAGCACGATGTGGAAGACTTGGAGATGTTTCATACTCCTTCCGCGCCCGCGTTTGTGGCGCAGGAACAAAGACGCCAGGCCCGAAGCGCTCCCGCGCCGGTCGCCTAACGAACCTGAGCGGGCGGCCGCTCCGTTCTTGACTCCCCACTTCCCCGCCTCCTAGCGTGGGCGCACTTCTCCTATGGAACCCAACCCCTTGCCGCCGAATCTTCCTTCCGCCACTCCGATGACTCCGCCGCGAGGCGGCTGGTGGTCGCGAAATTGGAAATGGTTTGTGCCGGTAGGGTGCCTCTCCTTTCTCGCGGTCGTGGTCGCGTTCTTCACCCTGCTTGTCCTGGTCGTCTTCGGCGCGATGCGCTCCACCGATGTCTATAAGGAAGCGCTCGCCCGCGCGCAGGGCAGCGCAGAAGTGACGGCGGCTCTTGGTTCGCCACTAAAAGAAGGTTGGTTTCTTTCCGGCAAAACAAATGTGGAGGGCTCGTCGGGCGATGCGGATCTGGCCATCCCCATCACTGGGCCGAAAGGGAGCGGGACCATCTACGCGGTCGCGCGGAAGACTGCAGGCCAATGGGAATACACGCGTCTGGAAGTGGCGGTGAAAGAAACCGGCCAGCGCATCGTTCTGCAACCGGACGCGCAGGCGGACGAGTAGCGCGGCGCGGCCCAGCGAGAGATCCGCGCTGGCCGCGCGTGGGATTATTTTTTTTGAATCCAAAGCCGCACTTCGCCGCATCCCATCCTTGAAATGATGAACACGATTCCGATCCGACCCCTCGCCGCAGTGAAGTTCCTTACGCTCGCGGTTCTCGCCCTTCTCCTCCTGCTCATGAGCGGCTGCCATTGGGTGGGCGAAAAAGGCAATGGCAATGTCGTCACCGAAGCACGCCCGGTGACGGACTTCACCGCCCTGGAAGTGGACGGCGCCTTTACGATCAACTGGACCAACGGCCCCGCGACGTTCTCGATTACGACCGATCAGAATTTGATCGAGTTCATCCGGACGGAGGTGGAGGACGGGAAGCTGCGGATCTCCTGGGTGAAGCCGTTGAAAGGGACGCGCGGGATCAAGATTGATCTTGCCAGCCCGGCACTGGTGAAGACGCAGTTGAACGGAGCCGTCCGCTTCACCGCGGCGAACCTTTCCGGGACGGAATATTACCTGGAAGCGAACGGAGCTTCGCGAGTGAAACTGAGCGGCACCGTCAACGCCATGTCCGGCGAGATGAATGGCGCCAGCCGGCTGGATGCGGAAAGCCTGGCCACGCGCGCGATGGAACTTTCGATCAATGGCGCGGGCCGGGCGGAAGTGAACGCGACGGAAATCTTGAAGGTGGATATCTCCGGGGCGGGCAAAGTGACCTACCTCGGCGACCCGAAAATTTCGCAGCAGATTGCCGGCGCCGGCAAGGTGCGGAAGCGCGGCGAATAGCCGACTGGCGGGGCTGAGGTTCCACCTCAGCTTTCGGAAGAGGGATCTTTGCGGTAGGACTCTGGCATGACCGCACCTGAGCGCCCGGGGGATACCTCGCCGGCTGGATTTTCCTACAACACCCGACTGAATATTTTACACGGTCCGCTGGAGGTGATCGATCTCCCGAAAATGGTGGCCGAGTGCGAAGACCAGTGGTTTAACCAAACCCTTTGTCAGGTGGACGAAGCGGTCGTGCGCCTCGGCATCGTGGAAGGTGAATACCACTGGCATCATCACGACGAGGAAGATGAATTTTTCCAGGTCGTGAGCGGGCGTTTCCTGATCGATCTGGAAGACCGAACGATCGAGCTTTTGCCTGGGCAATGCGTGGTCATCCCGAAAGGGGTGCGGCATCGTCCGCGCGCGCCAGAGCGGACGGTGATCCTGATGGTGGAACGCGCCGGCATTCTGCCGACCGGGACGGCGTAGAGGTTCTGCGCTACTCCCCGAGGTAAAAGCGCGCCACGTTAAGAATGATCAGCAAGACAAAACAAATCGTGAGCAGGCGGATGGGGGCGGTGACTTGTTTGTTTGATCCGGGTTCCAGGACGGCTTCGCCTGGCTTCTCTGGCGCGTAGTAAACAGGCACATTCTGCCCGACAGAATATCGCTCCATGACCGCGTCCACCTCCGCGGGCCGATACCCGGAGGCGAAGGAGATGCGACCTGATCCGTAGGCATTTTCGCCGACGGAGTAGCGATAAGAGACCTCGGGGTAAGACCGGAAAAGTCGCTTCCGGCGTTCCACTTTGATGATGGTCCCAGTCGTCTGCGGCCAGGAGGCGCTGGCGAGGGCGGTCTGGTGCGTCTGCCATGCTTTCCAAAGCAAGAACGGGAAGGCGAGGAGGAAGATGAGCGAGAGCATTTAGTCGTTTTGGTTTGTGATTTTTTTGAGCCGCGCGCGCAATTCGGCCAAACGTTTTTCGCTTAGCGTTACCTCTGCGTTACTGGCTTCGAGGGGAGCCAGCGAACCGCCTTTCGATTCCACCGCGGCCTAGCGCCGCCTCTGCGCGTTCCTCGAGCCAGGCCGTCTGTTCTTTCAACAAGGCGGCGCGCTCTTTTGTGCTCAGCCGCTCGTAGAGGCGCACGTAAGCGATGTAGAGCTGGGCATCGGTCAGTTCCGCCACCTGCCGGCCGAGATCGTTCATCTCCGTTTGTGTCGCGGCGGTCTTGAGCTGTTCGAGCGCGGCCCGGATGGAAGGGGTCAGCGCCGGATACCATTCCTTCGGAACGATCGCCGTTTTGCTTTGCGCCTGGAGAGGGAGCGCGCCGCCAAACAGGCCGGATGCGACCCACGCGACGACGAAGGTTTTTCGGATGAAAGACAAAGTGATGATGTGCGGTTTGTAACAAAAATCCGTTCGCGCTGGCGACCAGATTCTCGGTGCGCACCGCGCGGGGGAGTCAACTCGCGGCCGGGCTGCCGGCTTCCAACATGCGCACCCGTTTATCCAGATAAGGGAGGCGAATGGTGAGATCGAGCCCCTCGCCTTCCTTACTTTCGAGCGCCATTTCCCCGCCGTGCTCCCGCACGATCCGACGCACGATCAGCAGGCCAAGGCCGCTCCCAGAGGTCTTGGTGGTGAAGTAAGGCTCGAAGGCGCGGCTTAAACTTTCCGCCGACATTCCGCCGCCGGTATCGGTGAAACTGATCGCCACATGCGCCGTCTCCAGATCCGTCCGGATGCGCAGCGTGCCGTGGCGCTTCATCGCTTCGAAGCTGTTCTTGATCACGTTATAAAAGACCTGCTTCATCTGGTCGCGATCCAGTTCCAGGAGCGGCAAATTGGAACGCAATTCCTGCTCGACCACGATGGCGCGATCCTCGATCTCGGCCGCGAAAAAGCGGACGGTTTCCTCGACAATTTCGTTCACGCTCTCCGGATGCAGTTGCGGTTTGGAAGGTCGGATCGCTTTCAGGAATTGAGTGACAATCGTGTCCAGGCGGCTGATCTCCGAGCGCGCGATCTCGATCGATTCCTGGAGATCATCGCGCACCGGGCCTTCCAGTTTCCGCACGTTTCGCTCCATGAGTTGCAGGTGGATGTGGAGAGAGTTGAGCGGGTTCCCAATCTCGTGTGCCACCCCGGCGGCGAGAAGGGTGAGGGCATTGAAACGCTCCGACTCGATCGTCTTTTCGGCGGAGCGGCGGCTTTCCGTGATGTCGCGCAAGATCATGGCGTGACCCGCGGGCTCGGCGCTGGAGATGGTGGAGCGTTTCCCCTTCTCGCGCGGCTCGATCAAGAGCGGCACGATGTAGAAATTAATGAAGCGATTCGCCGGATAAAAAATCTCCATGTCGCGGCTGACGGCGCCGGTGGAGCGGACGAGCGAATCCCAATCCACTCCGCGCACCCGCTCGTCGAGACGCTTGCCGATGGAGGTCTCGGTCTCGAGCCCGAAGAGCTCGCAAGCCGCGCCGTTCAGGTAGGTGATGCGACCTTTGGCGTCGGTCACGATGATGCCTTCCTGGATGGAATTGAAGACCGTCTCGATGAGGCCTTTTTCCTGCGCCAGACGGAGGAGATAATTCTGCACCTCCTCCGGCCCGACCCGGCCGAGGCGTTCGATGAGTTTGTCGAGGAACCCGGATTTCATGGCAATAAAGAGACGGCCAGCAGATCCGCGCGGGAGCGGGCCGAGGCGCTGAAGCAAAGTTGCCAGCGACCGCGGTTCATCACCAGCGGCAAAGTGATCCGCGTCTGAGCCGAGGGATCCGCGGAGGAGGGCGTGGGTGGGTTGACGCGGAGGTTGACGCGGGATGCCGCTTTCGTTTTCTGTGGGGCCGACATGTCAAAGCCCCACGCCGCGCTCATCGAGCACTATCCGAATCCCGCGGAGAAGCAGTCGTTCCTCCGCCACATCTTCGATGATGCGGCACCGCACTACGAAGCGATCGCGCGGCTGGGCTTCTTCGGCTCCGGGCAGTGGTATCGGAAAGACGCCCTCCGCCGCGCCGGTCTGCGTCCGGGAATGCGAGTGCTGGATGTCGCGAGCGGCACCGGCCCGACCGCACGTGCGATCCGCGACGTGATCGGGGACGAGACGCTTTTGACTTGTCTGGAGCCGAGCGCGGGGATGATGGCGGAATCAAAGAAGACGCTGGGCTGCGAGCATATCCAGGCCACGGCGGAAGCGATGCCGGTGGCTGACGAGAGCTACGATTTCCTGACGATGGGATTTGCGCTTCGCCATGTGGATGATCTGGAGGCGGCTTTCCGCGAGTACTGGCGCGTTCTGCGCCCCGGTGGAAAGGCGCTCATCCTTGAGCTGACTTTGCCGCGCAGCGCGGTGGCGCGTTTTTTCCTGAAGCTTTACTTCAAGTATCTGTTGCCCTCGGTGGTGCGAGTCTGCACCGGCAGCCGGCAGGCGGCGCAGATGATGTATTACTACTGGGATACGATGGAGACGGTGGTCTCGCCGGAGACGGTGGTCTCGGCTTTGCGCGCCGCGGGCTTTACGAAGGTAGAGCGCCGGGTCTCGATTGGTCTCTTTAGCGAATATGAAGCGACGCGCTCGGCGACCGGGCCGGCAGACGCCGCGGGCCTGCGCTAAGGTGGCAGCGCTGCAAAAACCGGGTGCCTGGGTGGCGGTGCCGGTGCAGCGTTGAACTACGTCCATGAAGTTTTTCACGTCCCAGCTGGCTTTCTTTTTCGGGACGGCACCGACACGGCGGAATATCCGGCTTCTCCTGCGGTTCCTTTATGCGCTGACCTCGTTGGTGGTGCTCTACAGCGTCCTCTTCCACGTGATCATGCTCTACGAAGGGCAAAGGCACACTTGGGTGACCGCGTTCTACTGGACGCTCACGGTGATGAGCACGCTCGGTTTTGGCGACATTACCTTCCAGAGCGATCTCGGGCGCGCCTTCTCCATCATCGTCCTGCTTTCGGGAATGGTCTCGCTCCTGATGCTGCTCCCGTTCACCTTTATCGAGTTTTTCTATGCACCCTGGATGCGGGCGCAGTCGGAGGCGCGAGCGCGGCGGCGCCTTCCCGAATCGTTTAGCGGGCACGTGATCCTGACCAATCTGGACCCTGTCTCGATCGCGCTGATCGACCGGCTGAAGCGCTATGGCTATCCCGTACGCTTTGCTGGTGGGGGAATTGCGGGAGGCGCTGCGGCTTTACGATCTGGGTTACAAGGTCATGTTCGGCGAGATTGATCGCCTGGAGACCTATGGGCTCGCGCGCGTGCAGCAGGCTGTGATGGTCGCCGCCACCGGCACGGACGTGGTAAACACCAACGTCGCTTTCACGGTGCGCGAGCTCTGCCCGCAAGTCCCCATCGTTGTGACCGCAAACTCCCCCGATGCGGTCGATATCCTCGGCCTGGCCGGGAGCAACAAGGTCATCCTGTTAGCCGATATCATGGGCCAGGCGCTGGCTCGGCGAGTCACCGGCGTGGACGCGCGTGCGCATGTGGTGGGCGAAATTCGCGGGATCTTGATCGCGGAAGCGACGGCCGCGGGGACGCCACTGGTGGGCAAGACGCTGGCGCAAAGCAAGCTTCGGCAAAGCGCAGGCGTGACCGTGATCGGACTGTGGCGACGCGGCGATTTTGAAATGGCGACGGCAGAGACGGTGATCGATGCCGACTCCATCATGGTGCTGGCAGGGTCCGCGGAGCAGCTGGAGGCGTTCGATCAACTTTTCTGCATCTACCACGTCAGCAGCGAGCCGGTTGTGATCATCGGCGCGGGTAGGGTGGGACGCGCGACGGCGGCCGCGCTGGAAGAGCGGGAAGGGGAGTATCGCATCGTCGAGACAAACCCCGCGCGCATTCGGAACCAGAACTACATCCTGGGCGATGCGGCCGATCTCGCGACGTTGGAAAAGGCCGGCATCCGGGAGACGCCAGCGGTGGTCATCACGACGCATGACGATGACATGAACGTCTACCTCACGCTTTACTGCCGGCGCTTGCGGCCGGATGTGCAGATCATCAGCCGCGCCACCCTGGAGAGGAATGTCTCCACGCTGCATCGCGCCGGGGCGGACTTTGTTCTCTCGTACGCTTCGATGGGTGCGACGATGATCTTTAATGTTCTACGCAAGACCGACATCCTCGTGATTGCCGAAGGTCTGCATGTGGCAGAAACAGAAGTCCCAGCGGCGTTAGTGGGCAAGACGCTGGCTGAGGCTGCCATCCCACGGGATACGCAATGCAATGTCATCGCGCTCCGGACTGCGTCCGACTTGGTCATGAATCCTGGTCCCGAAGTGCGTTTACCGGCGAAGGCTGAGTTACTGCTCATCTGCACTACCGCGGGCGAACGACGGTTCTTGAAGCGCTACGGCGGCAGTGGCAACGGGGCGAAACAGAAGGCTTCTTGATGCGCGGCTGTCTCGTCCCACGCTTGGGACGTCTGACTCCCATGGCTGAAACACCGCGCATGGTCTGAAAGCGCGCTGATCATCTTAAGTGCCTCGTGGAGTATGGTTTGAAGAACCTGTCGGAGGTTGGCATGCGTCTTGCAATAAGGAGACCCAACAACTCAACCTCCATGAAAAACAAATCCACTTACTCGCTCCTTATCAATTCCAACCGCGAAGAGAAGGGCCGCTCCATCTTCGAAGTCTCCGTCTATGCGCTGGTGCTCCTTTGCCTGGCCTTCGCGGGCTGGCAGTTTGCGGCAACGACTGTGATCGTGCCTGGCGGAAGCCCGAAACCCGCTGCCGCGCAGAGCATGCTCGCCGAGGTGCCGGTTAATCAGACGTCGCCCGCGATCGTCTCGCGCGGTTAATTTACCGACGCCCGCACGGCAAGCGCGACGATCCTCTTGGTCAATCGCGCAGGCGCGTCAGCTCCCAGCGCAAGGTGCCATCGGGCGAAACTTCCAGGTGCGCCACGCTCGCGGGCGCCCCTCGGTTTGGGCGGGTGACGCAGCCAGGATTTAAGAAGCGGACGCCGCCGATCGTCTCGTCTCGCGGCACGTGAGTGTGTCCGTGCAGGACCACGTCCGTCCCGGGGGGCGCTTTCTCGGGAGGAATGTGCACCAGGCGAAAGTGCACGCCGTGACGTTCCAGATCCTGGACCAGCGGCCAGCGCGTCTCGTCATCGCAATTCCCGCGCACGATCTCCACCGGCGGCCCGACCTCGCGCAAAGTTTCAAGCAAGCTCGGCGCGCAGACGTCCCCCAGATGCCAGATTTCGTCTGCGCCTTCCGCCAGTTCTTCCAAGCGCGCCGGTAAGTGCCCGTGCGTATCGGCCAGGACAAGAATGCGGAGCGGCCTCTTCATCTGCGCGGGCGGGGGCGGCTGCCGGCAGTGCGGCTATTAAAGAACCGGGTAATGAGTTTCCCGGCGAAACGCAGGAGGAGGAACCGAAAGATGAGGCGAAACACAAAGATCAATCGCATCTCGCAGGTGAGTCGGTGCTATGTCACAGACTCTGGGCGCCACTTCCGATCGCAAAGGAAACAGCTGCGCGCCTAACACGTGACCTTCCTCCACGCCTCGCGGAAGCCGATTGCTTCACGGGCGCGCTGGATTAGCTTCGGCGGGTGTCATTTAAAGATTTTGGCCTTTCCCCCGAGGTCGTAAAAGGAACCCAGGCGATGGGGTTCACCGATCCTACGCCGATCCAGTTGCGCGCCTTCCCGATTGTTTTAGCAGGGAAAGATCTGATCGGAACCGCTCAGACCGGCACTGGCAAAACAGCCGCCTTCGCGCTTCCGATTCTCACGAATCTCGCGCAGCACGGCGACTTCCGTTGCCTCGTGCTGGAGCCGACCCGCGAGCTCGCGGCCCAGGTGGAAACGGCCTTTCGCGATTACGGACGCTTCACCGATATCCGCGTCTCGCTGGTGCACGGCGGCGTCGGCTACGGGAAACAAAAAGAAGAAGCGGCTTCGGGAGTGGATGTAGTCTGCGCCACGCCGGGTCGGCTGCTCGACCTGCTCGAGCAGGGCGCGATGAACATGCGGAGCGTGAACGTGCTCGTCCTCGATGAGGTGGATCGCATGCTGGACATGGGCTTTCTCCCCGACGTGCGCCGCATCGTCGAGCAAATTTCAACTGATCGCCAGACGCTCCTTTTCTCCGCCACTCTCCCGCCCGAGATCGAACGGCTCGCGGCCTGGGTTTTGCGGGAACCGGAGACGATCGAGATCGGAGCGCAGCGCTCCCCGGCAGAAACGATCAATCACGCCGTCTATCCCGTGGCGGCCGAGCAGAAGTTCGATCTCCTGATGGCGCTCCTGGAGCGAACCAATTTCGACAGCGCGCTCATCTTCTCCCGCACGAAACACGGCGCGGATAAGATCGCGGTGCGCTTAAAGCAGGAAAAACATTCCGTCGCCGTTCTTGCATTCGAACCGGACCCAACGCGAACGCGTGGAAGCGCTGGAAGGATTCAAGAGCGGCAAATATGAGATCATGGTCGCGACGGATATCGCGGCGCGCGGGATCGATATTGCGGGCATCAGCCACGTCATTAACTACGACGTGCCGGAGCACAGCGAAGACTACGTGCACCGGATCGGACGCACCGGGCGCGCACAAAAAGTGGGCGACGCTTTTACCCTCATGAATGGCGAGGAGCTGGGCTCACTTCAGGCGATCGAGCGCTTTATCGGCGCGAAGATTCCGCGTCTCAAGCTGGAAGGATTTAACTACCTCTACACCGCGCTCTTCGAACCAGAATCCGTTACCGGAACGGGCAAGCGCGCGATCGGCGGAGGCCGGACGCACGGCGGTTACTCCTACGGTCGGCGACGTCGGTAGGGTGGGCGTCTCGCCCGCCGGTTCCGGCGTCTCGCCGGAACGAACTTTGATCGGAGGTGAGTGGCTGCGATGATCAACAGCGAGACCAAGAGACCGCGACGCAAGATGCGTCGCTCGGCGGGCGGGACGCCCACCCTACCCGGGAGTCCTGATCAGCGGCAGCTCGGCGCACGAGCTTTACGCTGCGGCGGTTCCTGGCTCGGGAATGCTGAGTCCTTCGTAGGTCTCGCGCACGATGTGATCCACCACTTCGCGCATGTCGCGCGTGCGTGCCCAGACTTCGAGCTGACGGTCAGCGCCGTTCCCTTCGCGCATGATTTTCTCGATATGCGCGAGCTCCGAGTTGCTTCCTAATTCCTGCAATTCCGGCCCGATAAACTCCAACATCTCATTGAGCAAACTACGCGCCGGCAGCTCCTGCTCGCGCCCGAAGTCGATCAAGTTCCCATCCAACCCGTAGCGCGCCGCGCGCCAGCGATTTTCATCGATGAGGCGGCGACGGTAAATGCGGAAGCTAAGGTTTTGGCGCTGCAGTTTGTGCAGCTTCACGATGATGGCCTGGATGATGGCCGCGAGCGCGATGGTGTCGTCCACGCGTGATTGCGCATCGCAAACTCGCACTTCCAGAGTGTCGAAAAACGGATGGAGCCGGATGTCCCACCAGATCTTCTTGGCGTTATCGACGCAGTTCGTGCGCACGAGCAGTTTGCAGTAATCCTCGTATTCCGAGAGTCCCTCGAATGCATCCGGGATTCCGGTGCGCGGGAAGCGCTCGAACACTTTCAAGCGGTAACCTTTAAATCCCGTATTGCGGCCCACCCAGAAAGGAGAGTTCGCCGAGAGCGAGTAGATGTGCGGCAGGAAATAGCGCGCCTGATTCATGACGTGAATCGCCATTTCCCGATCGGGAATTCCGACGTGCACGTGCAGACCCAAAGATGAGGTTGGCGCGCGCCACCTGCTGCATGTCCTTCACGATCGTCTCGTAGCGTTCGCCTTCGGTGATGCGTTGATCGTGCCAGTGAGAAAACGGATGGGTGCCGGCGGAGGCAAACTTCGTCCCGCCGCGCGCGGCCAGCTCGCCCAATTCGCTCCGCAAGCGGATGACCTGCTCCCGCGCTTCTGCGGCTGTGCGGCAGACATCGGTCCCGGTCTCGACCACGGATTGATGCATCTCGGGCTTGATCCGCTCCTGCATGACCACCTTCCCGTCGCCGAGAATTTGTTGGATATGCGAGCGCAGTTCCCGCGTCTCGGGATCCACGATCTGGAATTCCTCCTCAACGCCAAGGGTGAAGACGTGGTCTTTCTTCATGCCTGGTAATGAAGCTTCAAAGTCCGCAGCTAAGCAAGTGCACCCTGGCTAGGCCAGATCTTGCAACGAACGCTGCATGGCGCCGGCCTGGACGAACTTGCCCCAGCTCAGATTGTCCTGCCCCGGCTTATGCTCGCGCGCTTTGCGCAAGGCCATCTCCGAGACGGCTTCCACCACCCAATCGAAGTTGCCCTGTCCCACGGAGGTGACTTCGGCATCCGGCGCTGGGTTGCAGAAATCGATCGCCAACGGCACACCATCGCGGATCGCGAACTCGACGGTGTTCAAATCGTAACCCAGGTATTGGTTCAAGGTCAGGACGCCGTCGTGCACCTTTTGCAGGATCTCCGGCGGAGTTTCCCATTCGGTCACGTAGCGGAGATGGAAAGGATGGCGCGGCTCGTACGGCATGATCCGGACGTTGCGCTGGTCCACGCAATAGCAGCGGAAATACATGTCGAAGAGCACTTCCTCCTGCAACATCATGACCAGCTGGCCGGTCTCGCTGTAGGCGCGGAAAAATTCCTCGGCGTTGTTTAGTTTATAAACGTTCTTCCAACCGCCGCCGGCGAAGGGTTTGAAGTAAGCCGGCCAGCCGACGTATTCGAAGATGGCTTCCCAATCCATCGGGTAAGCGAGATTCCGGAACGAAGCGTCGCTCGTATCTGGCGGGACAGAGTGCGAAGGCAGCAGGACCGTGCGCGGAACGGCCACGCCGATCTTGGTCGCGAGCGCGTTATTAAAAAACTTCTCGTCCGCGCTCCACCAGAAGGGGTTGTTCACCACCGCTGTTCCGGTGAGCGCTGCGTTCTTGAGGAAACCGCGATAGAACGGCACGTCCTGGGAAATGCGATCGACGATCACGTCGTAACCGCTGCTCTCGCCTTGCACCACTTTGTCGATCCGGACGAATTCCGCGTGCGCGTCGCCCCCGGCTTTCTTGTTCACGGCTTCGACGAAAGCAGGCGGGAAGGTGTTTTCCTGACCAAAGAGAATTCCGATTTTTTTCATGGGTAAGTTTTTTGCTGAACCGGGACCGCGCAGCGCGGAGGTGAAGTCCTCTCTTACTATTCAGAGCGGACGGGCGCGACTAGAAAGTTGAAATCTCTCTCGTGCGCCGGCTTACCAAGAAGGGAGTTCTCTTGCGGGCACGGGTCGTCGCGGGTAAGCAGGCTCACCATGAATCATCTCAGCAAGCTTGGACTGGCCTCGTTCCTTTTTCTCGGGTTGGGGTTGGCCAGCGGGACGTTTGGCCGTTCGCTCTTCGGCGGCAATCCGGAGAGCGCTTTCATCGTCGCGCTAATTTTTTATGCGATCGGTTTGGTGCTCGCGCTGGTCGCATTCATGCGCTCACGCCGCGGCCAGAGCCTCGATGGCACAACGAAATTTCTCGCCCGCGGGCCGCTCGCTCTGGTGACTCTGGGCGTGCTCTACTTTTTCCTGCGCGCCATGACCGGCTTTTAAACGCCCACGGCCGGTTGCTGCTGCGTGAGGCAGTGAAACGCGCCCAGACCCCAGATCAGCTCCCGACAATCGATCGGGATGACGCGCCGTTTTGGGAAAACGAAGCTCAGGATATCGATCGCTTCCGCATCGCTCGGATCGTGGAAGACGGGCAAGAGGACGGTCTCATTCGCGATGTAAAAATTCGCGTAGCTGGCGGGGAGAACCTGCCCGTCGCGCACGATTTTCTCTGGCATCGGAAGCTCGATGATTTCCAGCGGCTCGCCGCCGATGCGCAAACTTCGAAGGCGCTCCAGGTTCTTCTGCAACGGCTCAAAGTTCGAGTCGTCGCGGCGCTGCTCCACCGCCGTCACCACCGTCCGCTCGCGCACGAAACGGGTCAGGTCGTCGATGTGCCCGTCGGTGTCGTCGCCTTCGATCCCTTCGCCCAACCACAGGATCTCCTGCACCCCGAGATAATCCCGGAGGCGTTGCTCGATCTCGCTCCGGCCTAACGATGGGTTGCGGTTCGGATTCAAGAGACACGCTTCCGAAGTGAGGAGGGCGCCGCTGCCATTCACCTCGATCGAGCCACCCTCCAGGATCATGCCGGGATGGTAGACGGGCAGGCCCAGCTTTTCGCCGATGCGGGTGGGGACGACTTCGTCCAGATCGCACGGCGGATACTTCCCGCCCCAGGCGTTGTAATCCCAATCCACGATCGCGAGCTGCGGCTCCTCGGCCCGGGTTAAAAAAATGGGTCCGTGATCGCGGCACCACGGCTCATTCGTCGGGATGTGGTGGTAGGTGATCCGGTCCGCGGCCAGGCCCTCGAGGACGGTCTGCGCCTCGGCTTCGTGCGCCCCGTTGCAGACGTTGATGTTTACCGGCTCGGATTCGACGATTGCTTCCACCATCGCGCGAAAGGTCGGCATCACGCGATCGTAGGCGTCCGGAAAACTAATTCCTTCGCGGCGCGGCCACGAGAGCCAGGTGGCGGAATGCGGTTCCCATTCCGCCGGCATGCGATATCCGAGCTCGGCAGGAATGTTTGTGGGCATGCGGGAAGCGATAGCACAAAGCGGCCCGAGTTTGAAACGGTTCCTCGGGCGCGACTGCGAGCAGCAGAGAGATTTGCCTACTCAGCACTCGCAGGAGCGCGCGCCTCCACCGGCGGATCGGATGATGTGACCGGGTCGCCTTTTTTCTCCATCTCCTTCTTCGCCTTTGCGAAGAATTCCGGGATGGACGGGTTCGCCGGATCGTTCCCACAGATGCTCTGCACCGCGTGCAAGCCGAGGAGGCGATAGCTCTCAAGCTGCGATTCGCTGAACCACTGATCGGACGTGGGCTCGTGCGGGAATTCCGGATGCGCCGCCGCGTAGTTCGACACATCGGGCGGCTCATCTCCGAAAACGGCCGGCTTAATGTAGAGCAGCACGCCATCCACTCCCGGCCCGGGTTCATCCACGACGGAATAACGGATCGTGCCGATGGCGCAGCGGTTCTGCGGCTCTTTCCCTTCCTTTTCTTTTTTCGGGGAGACGACCTTGATCTCGATCGGGATGCCGAGATCGATCCGGATCTTGCGAATGGCATTGCCGAGATCTTCGAAGACGTAATCGAAATCCTGCCCGGCATCGACCACGAGGATGAATTTGCACCGGCGCAGGATCATCTCGTAAAGGCCCAGATTCTCGAAGTGCCCGCCATCGGAAAGGTTCACATATTTGTAGCAAGCATTCGTGTTCCCGAGCGCTTCGGAGAAGAGCGGACCCACGGCATAGCGCGGGCCCGCTCGATCCCAGGTGCGAGCGCCGGGCGTGCCGGGATTCCCCAGCCACCAGCCGAGACGGACGTTGAAGAGCGTCATCAGAAAACCGACCAGAGGCGACGAGTGATAGCCCATGTTTGGGTTGGCGGCGGCGCCGGAAATGGTGAGAGCGGTGCCGAGGCTGATCACGTCGCCATAGGTCTCGGAGGGGCGGTAACCGAGATGCCAGGAGCCGCAATGCAGCCGGCTCATGGTAAATGATTCCGCCTTCCGTTCCTGCCAGGCCAGCTGGGAGCCTTTGACCAGATTCAGGGTGGCGTTAATCAAGTGAAACGGCTTCCCCGGCGTCAGCTTATGCAGGTCGATATTATCCTGCGGATCAAAGCCTGTGAAGTGATGCGGCCGCCGCGAATCCTTCGTGCGCGATGCGGCCAGGAACGCGCGGATGAGCCGGGTGCGATAGGTGGCGTGGAGCGAGAACTTGTTCACGTTAATGAAGAAGCCCATCACGATGCCAAAAAGCAGGGTGGCGGCGGTGAGGAAGAAAACGCCGAAGAGCTCGCCCTGATAGACGGCATCGCGGCGGAGAAACCAGCGCGCGACGCGTCCCGCCCACTCTTGTGAGCCGATGAAGAGAAGGAGCCACGAGATCATGACCGAGAGCAGGACAAAGAACAGGACCGCAGCAACGAGGAGCGGCCATTGGGCGCCGGCGGAGCCGAGCTTTTTCTGCAGCTTGGTGCGGAAGGTCAGAAGCACCGCGACCAGTCCGGTCACGCCACCGAACGCGCCCAGCAGAGCTTTCGCGAGAGGATTCGCCTGCACTTCGCCGAGGAAGACGACCAGGCGGTTGCTGCGTCTGGGGCGAGAGAATTTGCGCGCCCCAAAGGACGATCACGTTCACCACCATCCAGCCCACGATCGTGATCAAAAACCACGCCGCCGAGCGCGCCCACCATTCGCGGTCCTCATCTTTCGAGACCCAACTGGCCAGTCCGGTGAAGAGGAAGTTCACGAGCAGGAAAACCGCCAGGACGAGCGGCGGGCTGAAGCAGATATAGTTCAGCGCGCTCCCCGCGGGGTTAAAGAAAAGTCGCGTGGCGATGACCCAGAGCAGCAGTCCGCCGAAACCCGTCGTGACCAGGATGGTCCCCAGCCGCACCAGGGAGGCCCAGAACTGGCGCGAATGATTTTTCTTCCGGCGAATCCAGAGCGCGATGCTGCCGAGGAATCCGCCGGTCAGGTAAGTGGCAATGGAGAAGAGCACGAATTGCAGCAAACCGGCGCGTCCGAGGTACGGTCCGCTCCCGTGGATGGTGCAGGTGAGCGCCCACCATTCCGTTAAGGTCAGCGCTGCGAGCAGGAGGGGAATTTGTCGAAATCCGAGGAAGCGGCTTTGTCGCCACCCGGCATTCCCGGTCGAGGGCACATCCACGATGGCGTAGGCCATGCCGATGGCGACAAGGAGAAAGCTGACGCCCAACAGAATCGCGCGCCACATGTCGTAGGTCTGCAGGATCTCTGTGTAATTCGGCAGTGTCTCCCAATTCAGCGGCGGCAGGAGGATGGCCGCGAGATGCAGACGCGGCACCATCATCGCTGCGGCCATCCAGGAAATGAGGACGAGCCAATTTAAAAAAACATTCCGCACGTAGGTGGCAATCAGCGTCCAGGAATCGACCGAAGTCAGCCCGGCTTTCGGCGTGAGATAATTGCTGAAAGCGCGCAAGTGCCGGATCGGTTGCGGCTCGGGATTGAGCGTCAAATCAGGACGCTTCCGCAAATCCTTTATCACCCCGGCCACGCCGTCGGGATGGTTTTTGATCCAGGCCGTCAACCACCCGCCCACATAGCCGCCGCCGGAAACGGTGGAGAGATAATCAAAGCCGCCGAGGAGCCCCTTCTGCGCCAGGCCCTGCAAAACGCCGAGCCCGAAGATGGCGCTGCGAATGCCGCCGCCGGAAAGGCAAAGAGCCGAGCGCTCCGGCGCTTCCGCGTGAATCCGATCGTAGACCTCGCGGAGGTGAGGCTGCTTCTTTGAGACCGGAAGTTCCTGCGTACAAGAGTCGCTTAACTTACCCTCCAATTCTTCGGCCAGAATATCGGCCAAAGATTTTGGGCGCGCAGTGGATTGGGGGGAATCCGCCATCTCGCAAGCTCTCTTCGCCCCGGTTTTAGTGGGCAGCCATGGCGATGGCAAGCTGGAACGGGCGCCCAACGAATGTCGAGCGCGCGCGCGGGAACTCGGCTAGAACAATCCCGTGAGCGAAATGGAAATCGGAACCGTTGAGACGCGATCGCAGCGTCCCCTTACGCCGCGCTCGTTGCTGTGGGCGAGCGGCTGGCTGGCGATCTTCCTCATCGCGGGGAAGGCAGCTTCCGGCGGGATTGTTTGGTGGCCGCAGCCGGCGGGAGGCGTCGCCTCATTAGCCGCCGCCTCGTGGAGCGACGCGCTCTTCGCGCTCGCTTGCGGGGTCGCCGGCGCGCTCGCGCTGCGTTTGCTCGCGCGCTGGCCGCGAGGCGCGCAGGCGCTGCGCATCGGTCTGCTCGTGCTCTTCACAATTCTGGCGCTCTACGCCTTTGTCGCGGCTGGCATCTTTCAATACTTCCACCGCCCGCTCACGCTCGATCTTCTGGGCTTGATCGGAAACGCAAACGCGGTGCGCTCTTCCATCGCGGAGCGCATTACCCTGCCGATCGCGGGCGCTTTTATCGGCGCGCCGATTCTGTTTTGGTTCCTGGCCAGTCGCATTCCGCGGCCGCGCTTCCTCGCAGCCTTGCTCTCTTTGGTGGCGATCTGGCTTGTCGCCGGCTGGACGTTGGAACGGCGTGGCTGGGAGAGCGAGAAGCTGGCGCATCTGCGCCTCAGCCCGCACGCGGAGATCCTCCGCTCTGGGCTGGCTCGGATCAGCGGAAGCCAGCGTCCTGGTTTCCCGAAGGATTTTCCACCGTCGTATTGGGATGAATTCCGCACCGTCGGCGGGCGGGAACAGACTGCCCCCGCGCGCTTCCCGCTGCCAGTCGGTGTCGCCCGTCCGAAGAACGTGATCGTGCTGGTCCTGGAATCCGTCGGCACAAACTACCTCGGGCTTTACGGCCATCCGACCGATTACACGCCCACCCTCACGGCCGAGGCGCAACATGCGCTGGTCTTCGAGCAAATTTACGCGCACGCCAGTTTCACCTACGCGTCCTTTCGGCCTTTGCTCTTCTCGGTTTATCCCGGGTTGCCGTGGCACTATGCGCTTGCTCGAAGATGGCCGGCCGACCCCGGCAACCCTGGCCGGTTTAATGAAAAGCCGCGGGGCGCGCACCGCTTATCTCACCAGCGGCGATCTTTTCTGGCGCGATCAACATTGGCTCTTAAGCCGGCACGGGCGCTTCGATGTTTTGGCCGATGCCTCGCAACTGGGCTGCCCGCTCTTGAGCTCATGGGGGAGCGAGGATCGTTGCGCGATCGATCGCTTGATCGAATTCATTTCGCAGGAACCGGGACGTCCCTTCGCGGTGGTCTGCTGGACGGATCAAACGCACGATCCCTATCTCTTGAGCGCCGACACTCCGCGGGTCACGCTGCCGCCCGAGCGTGCGCGCGGGCCTTTCGCGCAGGATTTGAGCAGCTACCTCTCCGTCCTGCAGGCGGCAGACGCGCAAGTGGCGCGCGTCTTTGCCGCGCTGCGGGAACGCGGCCTCGCCGATGACACGCTGGTGGTGGTGACGGGCGACCACGGGGAGGCGTTTGCCGATCCGCATACGCAGCGGGGGCACGCGTGGTCGGTCTTTGAAGAAGAAGTGCACGTGCCGCTGATGCTTTGGAACCCGCGCCTTTTTCCGGGCGGCCAACGTTCCGCAATCATCGGTGGGCATGTGGATTTGAATCCTACCCTGGCCGATGTGCTCGACCTGCCTCCCGATCGCGAGTGGCAGGGACACAGTCTTTTCGATCCCGCGCGTCCGCCGCGTGCCTATTTTTTCGCGATCGCGGGCGGCAGTGTCTTTGGCGTGCGGGAAGGGGATTGGAAATACATGTACGACGTCACGAGCGGCCGGGAGTCGCTTTATAACCTGGCGCGCGATCCGCAGGAACAGGAGGACGTGAGCGCGCAGGAGAACGAGCGTGCGGTGGATTTACGCAAGCGCGTGGCTGCGTGGGTGACCTTTGAAGAAGCGTTTCTGAACGGACGCGAGAACTAGGAGACGCTCGGCGTTTTAACCGGCCCGGCGCGCGAGAGATTTCATCAAGTCGCGCGCGATCACGGAAATCTCTTTCACCATCTCGCGCGTGAGCGGTCCTTCTTCCTCTGCCAGCTGAGGTCGCACTTTCTTGATCGCTGCCCGTATGCGCTGCACCGCCGGGTTGGTTTGGATTTCCTCATCCATCTCGCCCAGGTTTTTTTCGAAGTAATCCAGGAGAGTCAGTTGCCGCAGAAATTCTGCGTTCTCGGTCGAGAAATTTTGCAGAACGAGCGCACTGAGAGCCTCCGCGCCGCGCACCCAACCGCCCAGGCTGACGAGTTGCGCCAGCTGCTCGCTGCGCAGCTCTTTCATCCCCTGCTGCACGTCCGGCAGGACGCCATCCCACTCCCGGCGCACGGCCGGCCAATCCTGCCGCTCCGCATGATCGACGATGCTCCGGCTGCGCCGCAGCGCGGCCCGCTCCACGCCCAGTCCCCGCGCCATCTTCAGAACGGCGCGCCCGACATTCTGCACCGTCAGCGCATCGCGCGCTTCCACTGCGATAAAACCTTCCGCAATGGTGGCGCCGAGCAGAAGCGCCGTCTCCGCCTGGTCCACCCGCGGCCGCCAGCGCGTCACTTCCAGGCGTTGCACTCTCACCCAATTTGAATCGGCAAAACGATCGAGCGTGGAGAAGATTTCTGCCGGCACCGGGACGAGGACATTTTTTACGGCGGTCGATTGCTCAGGGACTTTTTCCCGGGTGGCAGGTGAGGGTGAGGCCGCGTGCGCGCCGGCCAGCCCTAAAGAGAAAAGGAGGAAAAACGCCCGCGCAGTGGATGTTCCTCCGATGCTTGATCGCCGCATGGGTCCAGATTGCGCGGCCTGGCGCCGATTGACACGCCCAAAGTCAACGCCTCCCTCGAAAGAGCAGGCCCGCTGGTCCGAGCATTTCCTCTTTGCTCTCGCAAAATCGGGCGCATTGTTTAAGTCTCCAGCTCGAGAAATCCCATCGTGAACCCTACCGATCCTGTCGCTAAAACGGCCGACGTCCCAGTGTCTGCCGCTCCCTCCACCGACCGCGCCGATCTGCGCGCGGAAAATATCGACGACGCCGTCATTCGCCTCGCGGGTAATTCGCAGGATGGCATCCAGAGTGTCGGCGCGTTTCTAGCGCGGCTGGCAGGGCGAAGCGACCAGGACGTCATGACCTACATGACGATCCCGTCCACCATCTCCGGCGGGCCTTCGATTTTCCAGGTCCGCATGGGCACGGGCGAGATTCTGTCCGCTGGCGATGAAGCCGATTTCCTCGTGGCTTTTTACCAGCACAGCTATCAGGACCACATCAGCTTTTTAAAGGAAGGCGGCGTCCTCCTTTACGATAGCGATAACGTCGAACCCGATCTCGAGGATCGGCGCTTCGTCTATGTGGGCGTGCCGATCACTGGCCTCACGGTCGAAGCCCTCGGCGGCACCGCGAAGGACAAGGGGAAGAACATCTTCGTCCTCGGCTTGATCGCGAAGATCTTCCATCTCGACGTCGATAAGTTGAAAAAGCTGATCGGCGAGAAATTTGCCGGCAAAGACGAAAGCATCGTCAACACCGCGCTCATGGCCTTCCAGGCGGGCTACAATTACCCCGTCGGCAACGTGCTCTCGAAGCTTTACCGATTCGAGCTGGTCGAGAAAAAGCCCGGCGCGCGCGATCAGATCACGATGGATGGCAACCAGGCCCTCGCCTACGGCCTGCTCGCCGGCGGGGTGCGTTACGGCGCGGGCTATCCGATCACGCCCTGGTCGTCGGTCATGGAGATTTTGCGGCGCGAACTTCCGAAATACGGCGGGCTCTTCGTGCAATCGGAGGATGAACTGGCAGCCGTCTCGACCGCGCTCGGCTTCTCGTTAGCCGGCTACCTTTCCGTCACCGGCAGCGCAGGCCCCGGCATCTCGCTCAAGACGGAAGCGATCGGCTGGGCCTCGATGGCCGAGATGCCGATCATTATCATAAATGTGCAACGCGGTGGCCCCAGCACCGGCCTGCCGACCAATGTCGAGCAGAGCGATCTCTTCCAGGCCATCTACGGCGGTCACGGCGACAGCCCGCGCGTGGTTTTGGCGGCGCAGACGGTGGAGGATTGTTTCTACATCGCGGTCGAGGCGGCCAAGATCGCGCGCAAATACAGCACGCCGGTTTTCATTCTGAGCGACACTTCGCTGGCTACGCGGATCGAGGCTTTCGACGAGCCGGATCTCGGGAAGATCATGCTGGATCCGAAGCTGGACCTGACCCCGCGCGCGACCTTTAAGCCCTACCCGCTCGACGCCATTACCCAGCACGCCGTTCCCGGCACCCGCATTTTGGACGGCAAATATCCGCTCGTCACCGGCCTCGAACACGACGAGATGGGCCACCCGACCGGCAGCCCGAAATTGCACATGGCGATGACGGCCAAGCGCCGGACGAAATTGCAAAAGCTGGCCGAAGAAATTCCCCCGCCCGAAGTCTACGGCGATGCGGAAGGCGAGATGCTTCTCATCGGCTGGGGTTCCACCTACGGCCCAATCCACGACGCCGTGAAGCGCGGCCGCAAGGAAGGCGAAAAGATGGCAGCCATCCATCTGCGCCACATCCATCCACTCCCGAACGGCCTCGATAAAATCTTCGCGAAGTTCCGCCGCATCGTCGTGGTCGAGATGAATGACGAAGGCATGTATGGCTACGGCCAGCTCGCCACCATTCTGCGCGCTTGTTATTGCGATCCGAAAATCCAGAGCCTGACCAAGACCGACGGCCTCACCTACCGCGTGCGCGAAATTCTCGCCGGTCTCGGCGAAGGCTTCGCTCGCCAACGGCGCCCAACCCAACGGCGCCTCCGCCAATGGCCACAGCACCGCCGCCGCCACCGATCGCGCCGAAGCGCAGGTCTCCGTCGCGCGCGACCGCGCGCAGGACAACACCCCCACCAAGCCCGGCACCGAAGCCATCCTCGCCTCCTCCGGCACGAACGAAACGCGCGAGACGGAGCTGGAGAAATGAGTCATCAAAATGAGCTTCGCTGAAATTAAAGATGAACTTTCGCGGCTAACAAATGCCGAACGCATCGAGCTTTTGAATGCCGTCTGGGAGTCGATAGAAAACAAGGACGACGAGATCGATTCGCCGGATTGGCATGGTGAAGTCCTCGCGGAGCGAGAGGCCAGGATATCGTCAGGTGAAGCCAAGTTTATCACCGTTGATGAGCTGAAGGAGCGTCTTCGTCGTTGAACACGGTCATCATCCTTGAAGAAGCTGCCGAAGACATTGAAAGCGCCAAAATTTTCTACGATTCGCAGAATCACGAAGTTGGCGGCTATTTCGCTGAGTCCATCACGGCAGACGTGCTGCAGCTCCGTCATCTCAGCGGGATACATTCTAAACACTTTGGATTTTTTCGCATGCTAGGATCGCGTTTTCGCTTCGGCATCTACTATCGCGAGCGCGGCAATGAGACCCTCGTCGCGGCGGTCCTCGACCTGCGTCGCGATCCGAAATGGATACGCAAACAACTTCGCCGATCTCCTCGAATCTAACGGAAACCTTATGAGCACCGAAACCCTCACCGCGCCCGCCGAGCTTCCCGAACGCGAGAAGCTCACCAAAAAAGCCATCACCGCCGATCACCCGACCTGGTGTCCCGGTTGCGGCGACTTCGCCGTCCTCGCCTGCTACTACAAGGTCATCGAGAAACGCCAGCTCGACCACGAGAAGATCGTCACCCTCGCCGGCATCGGCTGCTCCTCGCGCTTCCCCTATTTTGTGAATGGCTACGGCGCCCACTTCATCCACGGGCGCGCGGTCCCGCTCGCCAGCGGCGTCAGCCTTTCGCGTCCCGACCTCCACGTCTTCCTCTTCGGCGGCGATGGCGACGGCTTCAGCATCGGCGGGAACCATCTCGACCACGGCGCGCGCAAGAACATCAACATGACCTACGTCATCATGGACAACTTCGTCTATGGCCTGACGAAAAAGCAGACCTCGCCCACCAGCCCGATCGGTTTCAAATCCAAGACCGACCCGCAAGGCGCGATCGATCATCCGGTCAACCCGATGAAGAAACTCATCTGCGGCGGCGCCACCTTCGTCGCCCGCACCCACGCCAGCCAGGTCAATCACATGATCTCCATGATCGAGCGCGCGATGGACCATCCCGGCTTCAGCGTCATCGAATGCCTGAGCGAATGCGTCGAGTTCTTCCCCGGCGCCTTCGACCCGGCTAATCCGCGCAAAGGCGGCGCCTTCACCGTCATCGACGAAAAGAAATACGATAACACCCCCGAAGACGAAGCCCGCCACGACGTCACCGACGAGCTCGCCGCCTACAAGCTCGCGCAGTTACCTTTCCCCGGCCTCTTCGGCGTCTTCTACCAAAGCGATCGCCCCACCAAAAACGCGCTCGAGAAAAAGTGGGTCGACACCACCCGCGAGAAGCTCGGCCATCCGTCAGATCTCCAGCTGCTCCAGAAGACCTTCGATCGGATGAAATAATTAGCGGGGCCAAAATGGCGTCGCGCGAGCAGACCGAGCGGAAGTTTGGCAGTTGCGAAGACCTGCCGGATGGCGGTCGCCGCTAGCGTGATTATGCCGGCCGCGCTGGCGGACGAGCGCGCTACATCAAGGAAGTCGATGCGAACGAAAATACCACGCGATTCGCGCAGGAGATCTACGATCGCGACGGCCGACTGATTGCCGTGCACGAAAAATTTCCCGTCGATTTAGGTCACCGAAACCTGTAACGTTTCCGCCGGATGAAGATCACACGCGCAGCCACCGCCGATAAGCTTCGCGACTATGTTCAAGGTAGCATCGACCAGACGGAACTCGTCGATTGGGCCGAGCGCGCGATGATGGATGCGGAATTCGACGCCCCTGACGCGGAAATGCTCTCGGACATCATCGGGCGCCTGGGCCTCGCGGATGTCGCCGAGTTCGGATTGCGCTGGCAGGATTGCGAAGAGTTCCTCCGCCGACTCGGCTACCGCGCGACCGTCACAGTTTCGACTGAATAAAATGATGTCAGCACGTGCCCCTGGCGTGCTGGCTTGCTCGAGGCGCAAGCCGACTGGCATTACGATTAAAGAGCGCTGGCGGCGATTCTGCCGCCGGATCAGCGTCCTGCGTTTGTCAGAATTGCACATCTGACCCGAATCCAGCGCGCCCGTTACGTTCAGCTGCACATGCGTGTCTGCACGGATAGGCTGCGGCGCGGCGAGCGCGCAGAATCGGCGGCCTTATGCCGGGCCCACGCCGCCGCCAGCCAGCTCCCAAGCCCGCCCCCGGGCCTGTCGCTGAATCGCCGGACGCCACCACCAGCGCGGACAGCGTCCCTGTCTCTGGCGTCCGCTACGATGCGGACGAGCTCTTCCCCGACTGCAAACGCCTGAGCATGCGCGAGCGCGAGACGCTCGAGTTAGCCGCTGATCGCGCAAGACCGAGCAGTCATTGCCGAAGACCTTCGCGTGGCAACAGCGACGAACGCACGATCGGAAATGTACCGTCTTGCTAGCTTACCGACAACGCACTTAACGTCCTCGATCGTGGCGATGGCCACGGCGCTCCCCGCAGCGCAATCGGGATCTCGCTCCGCGAGAACGCGCAGCTCCCGCGTAGTCCTCGCGCTGCCGCGACAGAACGCCGATCTCCAAAGTTTGGAACGTCGAAATTCGCGAGCGGGCGCGCTCATCTGTCGAGCTGGACGAACGATTAAGGCTTTCGCGAAAGCTCCGGTGTCTCAGTTATCGTTCTGTGACTTTGGTTTCCTGAGATAAGATCACTCGCCGAAGCGTCGCAGAGAAGATTGCCGTCCATGCATCGGACGATCAGCCAGGCCGACTTGGTGATGACTGTCAGCACGTGCCCCTGGCGTGCTGGCTTGCTCGAGGCGCAAGCCGACTGGCATTACGATTAACAGAGCTGGCGGCGGATTCTGCCGCCGGATCAGCGTCCTGCGTTTGTCAGAATTGCACTCTGACCCGAATCAGCACGCCCGTTACGTTCAGCCGCACATGCGTGTCTGCACGGATAGGCTGCGGCGCGGCGAGCGCGCAGAATCGGCGGCCTTATGCCGGGCCCACGCCGCCGCCAGCCAGCTCCCAAGCCCGCCCCCGGGCCTGTCGCTGAATCGCCGGACGCCACCACCAGCGCGGACAGCGTCCCTGTTTCTGGCGTCCGCTACGATGCGGACGAGCTCTTCCCCGACTGCAAACGCCTGAGCCCACGCGAGCGCGAGGCGCTCGAGTTGGTCGTCGACGGCAAGACGAACGAAGACATCGCCAAGGTCCTGGGGAACAGCAAACGCACCGTCGAAAACCACGTCGCGAAAGTTTTCGAGAAGCTTGAAGTCGACGATCGCGGCGAGGCCATGGCGCTCTATCGCCACGCCGTCGAGACAAAGCTGCTCCGCGAGAACGCCCAGCTCACCGCGCAAGTCCGCGCGCTGGAGGAACAGAACGCCGCCTTGCGCCGCGAACTCCGCCGCCGCTCATGAACGCTCAGCGCACGGCCGGCGGCCATCATTCCACCACACGCCGGAACGATCCAGCCATGTGGTCGGCAGGTCCTGCCACACGGCAGACTCGTTCCCGCGGCTTCCGGATTCATTCTGCCACACCGCCCGCTCATTCTTCCGCATGGCAGAATCATTCTGCCACGTCCCGGAGTGGTGCCACCACGTGGCAAAACCCTTCTGCCACGCCCGCCGGCTCTCCGGCCACGCGGTCAGACCGTTCCGCCGCTCGGTCGAACCATTCGGCCACGCCCATTTCCTCCCGTTAACCCCCAAAAACCCCAAAAAACACCGCAGAACCCCCCAACTATGGCCAAATCCGATTACATCCAACCCAAAGACGAAGCGTTCAGCGCCCAGCTCATCACCTTCAAAAACACCATCCCCGACTACGCCGGCGTCCTCCAGGTCACCGGCGCGCAGATCACCAGCCAGGCGGCCGATGCCGATTACTTCGCCGCTTGCCTGGAATGGCAATCCCGCACCCGCAACGCCGCCCAACAAGCCACCACCTGGAAAGACCTCATCCGCCGCGGCGGCACCCCACCCGCCAGCGGCGCGCCCGTTCCGATCAAGACGCCACCCGGCACGCCCGTCGAGCCCGGGATCGAGCCGCGCTTCCGCGCCCTCTGCCAGCAGATCAAAGCCAGCTCGGAAGTAAACGATTCCATCCTCGAAGCCCTCGGCATCCAGGGCCCCGAGCAGGTCGGCCCCGATTACGCCACCATCACACCCATCCTCCAGCTCTCCCTCAGCGGCGGCCAGGTCCATGTCGCCTGGGGTTGGCAAGGCTACAGCGCCTTCCTCGACCAATGCGAAATCCAGGTCGACCGCGGCGAGAGCAAAGGCTTCGTCCTCCTCGCCATCGATACCACCCCCGGCTACACCGACACCCAGCCCTTCCCCAGCGCCCCGACGAAATGGAGCTACCAAGCCATCTACCGCGTCGGCGACAGCCGCGTCGGGCAATGGAGCAGCGCGGTAGCATCGGCGTCGGCGCCTGATGGCCTAACGAAACACTAACGAAACAGAGCGGCCGGACGTGGGAGCGTCCGGCCGTTTTTCTGCTCCGATCAGTCGAGCTGCCGCGGAGCTATGATTCGTCGTCCCGAGTGATCGCGCGGATGAGTTTCGCCACCGCCGTTCGCTCGCGGCGCTGTTGACGCCGTTTCCAAAACGGCCGCAGATGTTTCCACCATTGCACCGCCTTTGTCAGCGTGTCTTTGCGAACGTGAGCCATCCGATCTTGAAATGTTGAGTGTTTAAGCGCGCCGTCATAGTCCCCACCAGTTAAGGCCGGCGACGCATCTCAACCGCGGCGTTTGATTTCCGAATCCAATTCCGGCAGCGAAATCACCGGAGCCGAGCCGGCACCCAATTCCGCATCGCGTCGCAGCGCCTCCGCCACACCTTCGTCCGTGTCCGCCAGGATTGGGGGCAGCGACCGAAGAAGATTGGCGGC
The DNA here is from genome assembly GCA_963730385.1 of uncultured Verrucomicrobiae bacterium. GTDB lineage: Bacteria > Verrucomicrobiota > Verrucomicrobiia > Chthoniobacterales > UBA10450 > JACCTI01. Next base: position 409,051 of record CAVSRQ010000010.1, on the reverse strand, counting down.
CAGTTCGGCCCGCTCGCGTTCCGCCAGATTCAACGCCAGTTTCTCCAACGGCGACACTCATACGTCCATCATATCGACCCTCATCTCCATCGGCAAGAGTCAGGCCTGCCGGAGCTTCACCGATCATGGCCAAGCACCGCGAGCAGTTTTATCATGGCGAGGGATGAGCACTTTAACCAGTAAGCTCCATTGCGGATGCCGTCGGCGTTACCTGCCCCGTACTGATCACTGCTCCGATGTTCCTTCATCTCCCGCGTAATCTCGTCGTTACTTGGGTAATGCTTAGCGGCAACCCCATGTGCGACCGTGCACAAATTACCAGCAAGCAGGGTCATCCGGACAGCATGGAAGATTAATGGCTTAGAAAGTCCGCTGATTCCACGAGCGTCGCTCAACGACGACGAGCTGATATGTGACGCTCGTGGACGGGCACCGCGTCTTCGCCCCGCTCGCATCGCTTTCCCGTTTCCCTTGCTCCGGGATACGCCCGCCCAACGCGCAAAGTGGCGGCTGATCGGGCCGTGGCATCCGTCTTCGAACCGAGACCGATGACGAAGATATCTCTGTTCACCGCCTACGTCGCTTCGTCAAACTCCGGGACCCGGGAAGTCGCTGGCGTAGGTATTGGAGGTTCATGCGTCTCGCACGTGTGCACGGACTAACCCCGACTGTCCTCCCCCCTGACCAGCATAGAGTTCCTCCTTTGATCACCGACGCTGCTTCCGCAGAGCGAACGCAACCCGCCGACTTTCACCTTCGTTTTTGTTGGCTTGCGCCTAAGCGCCGCAGTACTCGCGGTATCACGGCTCGTGAGATTTCTGATCAGGATCTCTTTCCCCCCAGCGGGGTTGGCGAGCCACTCCTCAAGCTGATCGCCGGACAGCTCGAATCGATCGCGATCTGACAGCGGTATAAAGTTCGATAAGCCAAAAAGCTTTCGGTAACTTAGCTTGAATTGTGTGATCGGATCAGAGTCTCGCGTCTTCGTCCGCGGCGTCTCAGTTCCGCCTTCAAGGACAAAGACTCCAGCCGATAAGTTGCCGAGATTTTGAGACTGACCCGACTACGGCTCGTCCCCAATGACGAGTTTGGAACGCGCACACGCTTGCCCGACGAACCCGAAGAATGCCAAGAATTCGCGCTGATCCCTATTCTCTAACTTCATGACAAAATCCTTCAACTCGCTCTGCCGACGATTTAGCTCATATGCGGCGCAAATGCCGGTAGCACTCAGATTGCAGCTCTGGCGGATTGGTAAGACTCATTCGCACCGCGCCGCAGCAGGTCTTCGTAAAGCATATCACGTCGCCAATGTCGCTCACGAGAATCCTGCCAGCGCTAAAATCCATGAAAGACGCGCTTTTTCTCGCGATGCTGCCGATGAATCCGCTGAATTGCGCACGCGAAGCGGTAAGTCTCTTGAGACGGTCTTGGAGGAATGGAGCAATCCCCCCTGAACACCCCTATTGCGCGGAGCCAGCTCGACCGGTCCGGTCAGGTTTTATCTCCGAGAGGCAATCTCGTCATCGGAGGCTGCGATGACGCGGCATTCGGCAGGACCCATAAGCAACTATTCCTCGCTTTATGCTCTTATACTCGAAAGATTCCGTACAAGCGTTGAGCCGGTGCGTTTTCATCACGTTCAACTATCCGATACTCTTATATCGCGCCAAGCCGGCGCACAGTCACGAACAGCGTCTGCAAGGCGAAACGTGCTGCTTTCAGCGCACTACGACCATTTAGATTTAACCAGATCGGAGACTACGTCCGCCGACCAAACTACAAGCTGTTCAAGTTGCACGGGTCCGTGACGTGGGGGCACCCAGTCGAGCACGACGCGCGTCTCGATCTTACTCCCGGCGGCACACACGTGATCAATCAATTGATCGAGGTATCTGACTCAATCAGATACGACGGTCGCGAGTTCGCGGTAATCGAGCCAAATACCGTGGTTACACCGACTGGCGCTTACCTTCCGGCGATCTCGATTCCCGTTCAGACCAAGAGCAATTTTTCCTGCCCAGAAAACTGGTTACCGCTGCTGGATCAGCAGTTGAAGGATGTCACAAAATTGCTGATCATCGGCTGGAGCGCTGGGGAGGAGCACTTCCTTAAACGAGTTGTGCCCGTCCTAAGAAATGCCCGCGACTTATCGATAACATTTGTTTCCGATACGGAAGCGTCCGCAAAACAGACTTGTGCGCGGATTGCTGGCGCTGGTTTGCCGCCTACGCGGCCCTATTTTTACCACGGCGGATTCACCCGCTTTATTGTCAGTGAAGACGTGAAGATATTTCTACGTAGGGGCGAGCACCTCGCCTGACTCGCTGCCGCAATGACACGAGCACGAAGGGGAAAGCGACTGCAGAGGCAAGTGGGGTCAGATGTCCTCTGCGCGGGAAGCCCGGGGTCAGTCTCATAATATCGGCAATTCTCCGCGAGGCGAACACCGCGTATCGGTTTGACGGGCGAGACTGGCCGGCAGCGGCTATGGGGAAGGCAGTGGGGTTAGTCCGTGCATACGTGCAAAACGGGGGTCTTCGAGATCTTCAGCGTCGCCTTCAGTTCGCGCAGCGAATGAGGTTTCGGTCTCGCGCTGCGAGATGGGTCTGAGTTATCGAAAGGGTTGGGCTTTATCCCACGATGATGGAACCACCGAGCGCTAACGACTCCGATGCGGCTCTGCCTGTGCGGGAGCCGGCTGCGGTGGATGGGCCGGAGCGGGGACGCATCCCGGTGGAGGTGCGGGTGCAGGTGCATCACGCGGCGATGTCGCAGGAGGGTCTGCGGAAGCTGGGGGAGGTGTTGCCGCCGGAGGATGAGGTGTTGCACGCGTGGTTGGACGAGGCGCGGCAATGGGAATGGGGGAACGAGTTCACTTACCTGAGCTATGCGGCGGCGCTGGCGGGACGCGCGCTGGAGGCGGGTTTGCTGGCGGAGAAGGGTCTGCGGCTTTTCCAGGACGATTGGCCGTTTGCCTGGATCGCGCGTCACATGAAGGGAGACGTGATGGCGGCGCTGCTGGCGACGACGGATCAAGGCATAAGCCGCCGACGGAGTGCACTGGCGATGACGGTGGCGGCGCGATGGTGGGCGGAACACCGGAGCGGGGAGCCATTCCCGCCGCGGCTGGTGGCGTCGGGGTATGCGCTGCACGGTGCCGAGGGTATGACGCCGGAGGCGGTGGGGATTATGCGGGCGTTCACGGCGGTGGTGCAGGACCCGAAGCTGTCGAAGTTGTGGGGCGCCAGTCACGCGAAGTTCGCGCGCGAGCAGGAGGCTTGGACGCGGCACGTGACAAAGTGGTTGGATGGGCCGTTCGCGGCGTTGATCCCGGAGGAGGAGCGGCACGAGCGGGTGAGCGATGGGCCGATTCGCCGGGCGGTCGAGCGGATTGGGCGGAATGAGCCCTGCCCGTGTGGGAGCGGAAAGAAATACAAGCGCTGCTGCGAGGCGACGGATAAGGAGCGGCTGCGAGATTCAAGCGCGGTGGCGGGCAAGACGCGGTCGGAGCTTTATGCCGACGCGGCGCAGCTGACGGCGGCGCGGTTGGCGAGCATGGAGCTGGAGGAGCTGCATGAGCTGAATGCGGCGGAGGTGCCAGAGGAGCTGCGGGTGGCGTATCTCGATCGGCTGCTGAAGGCGGAGTCGTTTTACGCGGCGGCGCACGCGTTTGGTGAATATGGGGTGACGGAGCCGTTCTATGAGGTGTGGAAGAAGGCTTTACACTTCGCGGCACGGCGCTGGGACACGGAAGCGGTGGAGCGCCTGGTCTATGCGCGCAAGGGTTTGGAGGAGAAGACGGACGACCTCGATCCCGTGATCCGGCTGATCCTGGTGTCGCATGATCCGGGGCAATTTCTGGAGACGCTGGAGGCGGAGTCGCTCCGCGCGCTGGAGGCGCATAGTTCCGAAGCCCTGATGGATTTGACCACAGCGCTGGCGTGGTCGCCTTACCAGGCGCTGGGGATCATGGTGGCGCGCGGGGCGTTGCTCCTGACGGAGCCGGGGCACTCGACGTGGATCTTTAACGAAATCCGGGACGCGCGCGGCGATCTGGGATTGTCGCTGGAGGATGAGACGGCGGACCTGCTGGATGAGCGCGCGGCGCGGCCGCCGGCGGGCGAGAGCGATGCGGCAATCGAAGCGGCGCAGGCGAAGCTGGAGCAGAAGGCGGCGGAGGTGCGCCAGGTGCGCGAGAAATTGGTGGCACTGCAACGCGAGATGACGCTGCGCGAGAGACGCGCCAGCCGCACCGTGGAGCAGCCGCAGGCGAGCGACCACGCCGACAAGGAAGCGGCACGGGAGCAGCGCGCAAAGATGGATCGGTTGAAGGCAATGCTGCAGGAGCGCGGCGAGGAGCGGGTGACGCTGCGGCGTGAGGTGGAGAAGTTACACGGCGAGGTGGAAACGCTGCGCACCGCGAGCGGGACCATGGCCGCAGGCGCGGCTGATGAAGCGGAAGAAGCAGGCGAGCAAGTGGAGGTGTCGGGTCACCAGCCGGTGCGGCTGATTGAGTTTCCGAAGAAGTTCCGCGAGGGACTGGCGGTGTTTCCTCAACCGGTGGGCCGGGCAGTAATGCAACACCTCGGACGCATCGCCTCAGGCGAGCCGACGGCGTTCATGGGGCTGACGAAGCTGCACGATTGCGGGAACGTCCTGCGCTTGCGCGTGGCGGGTGATTACCGGCTGCTGCTGCGCCTGGAGCCGGAAAGCGTGCAGGTGATCGATGTGGTGAACCGGCGAGACCTACAGGCGCGGATCAAAGTTCTGCGCGCGAGCGGCGGGTGAAGGTGAGAAATTTTCCGAGGGCGGACTGCGAAGCGCCAAAAGAAAGCAAAAGGCGACTAGAAGGCACACTACCTATCACTTCACAGGCCGTGTTTTTCCCGAATGTCAGCCATCGGGATGGGTGTGCCGGGGTTCTCGAGAACGGCGAGCACATCCGCCAGAGCCTCGGAATCTTCCATCGCCTCGCGCAACGCACGGGCGACTTCCTTCATTTCCGTAAGCGAAAGATTCGGCACCTCTTTCACGATCTCGGCAACGCTCATGTTTCTGGACATTACTGCGTAACGAACGCGCGGGCCAACTTGCGAAGGCATGAAGCACTTCCGCGTAAAGGTCCGGTGTTCGGTTGTGAGACTCGGATCGGTCTCTTGTTTCGACCTGCGCCCCGTCTATAATTGAACCCGTGACCCTGAAGGCGTTGATCCATAAGGCGGAGGAGGGCGGGTTTTGGGCGGAGGTCCCGGCGCTCCCTGGTTGCGTGACGCAGGGGGAGACGCTGGAGGAGGTGCACGCGAATATTCGCGAGGCGATCCAAGGGTGGCTCGCAGTAGAGGAACCATCGCAATCGGACGCCGATCAGGTGATCGAGGTCGCGGTGTGAAGCAGATCTCGGGGCGGGACTTTGCACGATTGGTGCAGCAACGCGGCTGGCACCTGGCACGCGTCAACGGTAGCCATCACATCTTCACCATGCCGGCCCGGCGCGAACGGATCGTGATTCCAATTCACGGAAACCAACCGTTAAAGATGGGCCTGCTTCGCTCGCTGATGAAGATTGCCGAGCTGTCAGAGAACGATCTTTAATTTCGTTCTGGGTGCTAATCCTCGCGCTCGTAGCGCTTTTCGGCCGGCCTTGATGGCAACGGGCAAGTCGTTCCCCTCCGGTGGGAGCGGGCAGGTCTAGCCAACAACGGAACCCCAATCGCAGGGTGCGGAAAGCGAAGCCGAAATGCCGAGCGTGATTGCGGGCTGGTTTGTGTGAGCTGGCGCCGCCTGGCGCGACTTTAATATCCGATCGGCCGACCGAACTGCCACTTGGTGGTGTAGCTGCAGGCGACCGGTTTCCCGTTTCGATAGCCGGGCATGAAATCGAGAAACGGCGTGACCTGGGTGACGTAGGTGCCGAAGTCGTAGCCGGGGGGATGCTCGCTCAGCACCTTGACTCCGGTCGTCTTTCCGTTCGCATCGACGCTGTGCCGGACCAAGACGTAGCCAGCGGCATCGTGGCGCTTTGTGGCCGTGGGCGGCTTGGGCCAATCGAGGCGGATATGGCTTGGCACCCAGACCACTTGCGGCGCGATAAAGTCGGTGCCGCGCTTGATCTCGTCCATATCCTGGCTGGCATAAAGGCGAAGGCGCGGCTTCCCGTTCACCACCACATAGACAACGGTGCCCTCGAACCAGGCGGCGACGCGCTTGTGATCGTAGACGGCAGGGATGAATCGGGTCTGGCGCAGGCGCCGCCGCACCTCGTCCTTCAGCAGTTGCGAATCGGGCGAAGCGGTGAAGAAGTCGCTGCCATAAAGAACCCCGTCGTCATCGACGCCGCATTGGAACATCACCCACGCGTCGCGCTGGCCTTTTTCCATCAGCTTCTGCACGTCGATGATGTTAACGAGTGAGCGAGGACCAACTCCAAGCGTGGCGGGGCGTCGGTCCGGCAATTGCTCGCCGTGAAGTGCACTGGGCGCGGCGATGAGGAGGGCAAGGGTAAGCGATGCAAAGGCTAACCCGGCGCGAGGGGACTTAGCAGTCATTGGGTTACCTTGGCAGAAAAACGTTTATCGCAGGTAGCTCAATTCTCGTGCACTTAGCGCTTTTACGCCGGCTTTGTGGAACGGTCTGTTAATCCCGGATGAGATTGAAGGGCGTTTCGGTGGCTCGTCGGAAGCAGGTGAACCCGCCTTCTCTTCATCTGTGAAAATCTGTGTTCATCTGTGGCTGAAATGCTTCTTCTGAAGTCTGCGGCTGGTGGTTGTTGGGAAGAGGTTTTCGCCACAGATGGACACAGATGAAACACAGATAGAGAGGCGTTTTCGTTTATCCCCATCCGTGGAAATCCGTGTCTATCCGTGGCTTCGAAATCTTCGGATCCCCGGCACTACTTGAGACCGAAATTTGGCCACGGATTAACACGGATGAAACACGGATAAGGACGGGCCGCCTTTGTCTTCATCTGTGAAAATCTGTGTTCATCTGTGGCTGAAATGCTTCTTCTGAAGTCTGCGGCTGGTGGTTGTTGGGAAGAGGTTTTCGCCACAGATGGACACAGATGAAACACAGATAGAGAGGCGTTTTCGTTTATCCCCATCCGTGGAAATCCGTGTCTATCCGTGGCTTCGAAATCTTCGGATCCCCGGCACTACTTGAGACCGAAATTTGGCCACGGATTAACACGGATGAAACACGGATAAGGACGGGCCGCCTTTGTCTTCATCTGTGAAAATCTGTGTTCATCTGTGGCTGAAATGCTTCTTCTGAAGTCTGCGGCTGGTGGTTGTTGGGAAGAGGTTTTCGCCACAGATGGACACAGATGAAACACAGATAGAGAGGCGTTTTCGTTTATCCCCATCCGTGAAAGAATCCGTGCCTCTCCGCGAGCGGTGAGGTCAAATGGCTGTGAAATCGCGCCTGCGGCCGCATAGTGGCCCATGCCTTCGCCGCGGCCCGCTTCTCCTCTCGCTCGTGCGCGCGCGCTGCTCGCGCGGGTGCCGTTGATCGATGGGCACAACGATCTGCCGTGGGTGATCCGGCGCGATCCGCGGGCGCAGGGCGATGTGGCTGCTTACGGATTACATCGGCGCCGTGCAGGCCGCGACACGGACATCCCGCGGCTCCGCGCCGGGCAGGTGCGGGCGCAATTCTGGGCGGCCTTTGTGCCGACCGCGATGCCGCACCCGGCGCGGACGGCGCTGGAGCTGATCGATTTGATCGAGCGCATGCACCAGTTGCATGGCGATGTCTTTTTGCGCGCGACTCGCGTGGCGGAGATCGATCGGGCGGCGCGGCTCGGGCGGATCGCGTCGTTCCTGGCGATCGAGAACGGCGTGGCAATCGAGAATTCGCTCGCGCTGCTGCGGTCGGCTTATCGGCTGGGCGTGCGTTACATGACGCTTTGCCATAACGAGTCGCTCGATTGGGTTGACTCGGCGACAGATGTGCCGAGGAACGGCGGACTCTCGGAGTTCGGGCGCGCGGTGATTCGCGAGATGAACCGGCTCGGCATGATCGTGGACCTGGCGCATACCTCCGCGGAGGTGATGCACCAGGTGCTCGATCTCTCGGCGGCGCCGGTGGCGATCACACACGCGAACGCGCTCGCGCTTTGCGATCATCCGCGGAACGTCGCCGATGATGTGCTGGTGCGGCTCGGCGAGAAGGGCGGAATCGTGATGGCGACGTTTGTGCCGGACTTCATCAGCCAGGCTGAGCGCGACTGGCTGCGACCGATCGAGGATGACACGGGGCGGTTGCGGCCGGGGATCAAATTGAAGGCGGCGTTGCGAGCGCGCACGCGCGCAGCCGGGCCGCGGCCGCGCGCGACGCTCGCGCAGTATTGCGACCACCTGGAATATCTCGTGCGCGTGGCGGGGATCGATCACGTCGGCATCGGCTCGGATTTTTTCGGCGGCGAGGCGCCGGTAGGGCTGGAGGATGTGAGCCGGTTCCCGTATGTCTTTGCCGAGATGTTGCGCCGGGGCTGGAGCGAAAGGGAGCTGACGAAGATCGCCGGCGGAAATTTCCGGCGCGTCTTCCGCGCGGTGGAACGCGCGGCCGAGAGCGCAGAAGGAACACAGACATGAGCACACCGCCGAAGACGATCCTTTGCCTGGCGAGTTTCGAGAAAGGGCACGAGTTCCTGCGCGAAGCGAAACGGCAAGGCTGGCGCGTTTTCCTGCTCACCTCGAAGAGCATCGAAAACGCCGCCAACTGGCCGCGCGAAGCGATCGACGAGATCTATTACATCCCGGACGAGGACCGCGTCTGGAAGCGCGACGACGTGCTGCTGGGCGCGAGTTTTCTGGCGCGGCAAAACCGGATCGATCGGATCGTGGCGCTCGACGATTACGACGTCGAGACCGCCGCGGCGCTGCGCGAACATCTGCGCGTGCCCGGGATGGGCGACACGACCGCGCGGCATTTTCGCGACAAGCTCGCGATGCGGGGGAAGGCGCGGGAGAGCGGCATCCCGGTGCCGGAATTTGCGCCGGTGATCAACTACGACGATCTCCGCGCCTTCATGCGGAGCGTGCCCGGCCCGTGGCTGTTGAAGCCGCGCTTCGAGGCCTCGGCGCTCGGGATTAAAAAGATCGAGCGCGAGGAGGATCTATGGCCGGCGCTCGATGAGCTGGGCGAACGGCAATCCTTTCACCTGCTCGAGCGCTTCGTCGTGGGCGAAGTCTTTCACGTCGACTGCGTCGTCTCGGAATGCGAGGTCGTCTTCGCGATCGCGAGCCGCTACGGCGCGCCGCCGATGCAGGTGGCGCACGGCGGCGGGATGTTCTCCTCGAGCACGCTCGAGTATGGCTCGGCGGATGAGCAGCAATTGCTGGCGGCGAATGCCACGGTGCTCAAGGCGATGGGTTATGTGCGCGGCGTTTCGCATACGGAATTCATCAAGGCGAGCGACGGCACCTTTCATTTCCTGGAGACCTCCGCGCGCGCCGGCGGCGCCAACCTGATGGATATGGTCGAAGCCGCGACGGGGCTCAATCTCTGGGCGGAATGGGCCAAGGTGGAGCTGCAGGAAAAGGAATACCGCGTGAGCCCGCCGCGCCGGGAATACGCGGGCGTATTGGTCTCACTCTCGCGGCAGGAATGGCCGGATCTGAACGTGTTCGACGATCCCGAGATCGTCCTGCGCATTCCCCGTCGCTATCACGTGGGCCTCGTCTGGCGGTCGCCCTCCATGGCGCGCGTGGAGGAACTGCAGCGCCGCTATCTGGAGCGGGTGCAGAACGATTTCCACGCCAGCGCGCCGTTGCCGGACCGGGCGACGGAGTAGGACTTCGAAGTGTTCGCTGGGCCCGGCCGTGCGCACGTGCACGCCATAGACGCCCAGCGCAGAGTGGAGTGGTTGTTGATTCGCGTTATGGGCGCGCTTCGAGGATGAGATTGAAGGGCGTCTCGGTGGCTCGCCGGAAGCGGGTGAAACCGCCTTTGGTCACGACATCGCGCAGACGCGCTTCGCCGGCCTGGGCTCCGAGCGCGAGTCCCACTTCCTGCGCCCGCGAAGCCGGCGTGCAGATGAGGGTGGAGGCGGAGTAGAAGACTCGGCCGATCGGGTTCATGTTTTCCTCCGTGCGATCGCTGGCGAAGGGTTCGACGATCATCCAGGTGCCGTCCGGCTTGAGCACGGAACGGACATGCGCGGAGGCGCCGACCGGATCGCCCATGTCGTGCAGGCAATCGAAGAACGCGATCAGATCGTAGTCCTGGCCGGGAAAATCCTTCGATGCGGCGACTTCGAAGGTGGCGCGGTCGCTCACGCCCGCTTTCTGCGCGGCGGCGCGCGCGTGCTCAATCGAGGGGCCGTGGTAATCGAAGCCGACAAACTTCGATCTCGGAAAAGCCTGCGCCATGAGGATGGTGGAAGCGCCGTGACCACAGCCGACATCCGCCACGCTGGCGCCGGCCTCGAGTTTTGCCTCCACTCCTTCCAGCGCCGGGATCCAACTGGAGACGAGGTTCGCGGCGTAGCCGGGGCGGAAGAATCGCTCGGTGCCTTCGAAGAGATTGCAATTGTGCTCGTGCCAGCCGACGCCATCGCCGCTCTGAAAGGCGGCGCGCAGGGTCGGTTCATCGATCACGGTGGCGGCGATGATCTGATAAGCGCCGGGGATGAACGCGGGGCTGCCATCGACCGCGAGGGCGAGGGCTTGTTCGTCGGGCAGGGTGAATTTTTCGGACGCGGCATCGAACGTGACGTAGCCGCCGGCGGCTTGCGCGGAGAGCCATTCCTTTACGTACCGCTCGCAGGTGCCGGTCTTCGCCGCGACTTCGGCGGGCGTCATCGGGCCCGAGCCGGCCATCGCTTTGTAAAGCCCAAGCCGGTCACCGATCAGGATGAGACTGGTGTTAATCGCCGCGCCCATGTCCCCGAGCGCCTTGCCCATGAATTCGTTCAGCTTCGCCTCATCGATGTTCAATTTGGATGCGTCCATAAATCCTCCGGATGAAGAGCGCGTGTGTCGCGCCGCAAAGACGATGATCGGGAAGCGGGGCGCTATCGGTCGAGCCTAAAGCGGCTGCGGCGTGGCGCAGATCGCACGGGCGGTGCCGACGGAGCAGCGGTCGCGGCACAGTATGATTCCGGGCTTTGAATATCCCAGAGACGGCGATGTTCGGGAGCTCCGGTCGACGTGTCTTTAGCTTCTCTTGGAAGAACTCGTCTTATAGGCTGCTGGGCAGTTCGGTGCGGCCGATGAACACACCATGAGCGAGCATCTCACGATCACGGCAGAACAGCGGGCGGCCGCGAAGGTGGCGGGTGCGCTTTATCTGGTGCAGATGGCGGCGGCGATGTTTGGCGATCTGATTGTTCGACGTCGGTTGATTGCCGGGACCGACGCTGCGCGGACGGCGGAAAACATTCTCGCGCAGACGACGCTCTTCCGGCTTTCGATCGCGGGCGATCTGCTGGTTTACACCACGGTCATCGTCTTGATCTGGACGCTGTATGTCGTCCTGCGGCCGGTGAACCGGAATGTCGCGCTGCTGGCGGTGCTTTTTCGCCTGGCGGAAACGGCTGTGCTTTGCGCGTCCACGGTCTATGCGGTGCTCGCGCTCCGGTTCCTCCGTCCCCCGGTGTATTTGCAGACGTTCGGGACCGATCAGCTCCAGTCGTTCGCGCGGCTTCTGCTTGGCGCGCAGGGATTGACGATGAACGTCGGCTTTATCCTGCTCGGGTTTGGTTCGGCGGTCTTTGCCTGGCTGTTTCTCAAGTCGGGTTACATCCCGAAGTGGATTGCCGGCTGGGGTATTTTTGCGTCGTTAACTTTGAGCCTGGTCACGCTGGCGGCGATTGTGTTTCCGGTGATCAGCGCCACGCTCGGGTTGACCTATATGGTGCCGATGTTTTTCTATGAAGTCGGGCTCGGCTTGTGGCTGCTGACGAAAGGGCTACACGCGCCGGGCGGGATGAGTGCTGATCCAATGCCAACTCGATGAACGGTAACGCAATGCTCTGGCGCGTGGCGCGGATCGGCGCAGTGGTGGCGCCGATTTTGTTGCTCGTGGGCGATTGCGTCGCGCTTTGGAATTCCCGTTCCATCTCGTGGACGGTGCTGCTTTGGTTGTCGTTCGTTTGTTTCGTCCCGGCGCTGGTAGGATTGGTGATCGCGCTGGGCCGGTCGCGGCCGCTTCTCGCCGCCATCGGCGGGGTGATTGTTCTAATCGGCACGATGGCCGGTGCGGGAATGCAGGCCTATTTCCGGACAACGATTGTGCTCCAAAACGGTGGCCAGGATGCCGCGCTCGCTTTCCTGCGCACCCAAGCCGTCCTGCCGCTGACGACACAGGCGCCAGGCATCGGGTTCCCCATTGGTCTGCTGACCCTCGCGTTCGGTCTCTGGCGGAGCCGGCTCGCGCCGACATGGGTGCCAATCACGCTCGCGCTCGGCGCGGTGCTGTTCCCGATCGGGCACGCCGTGCAGGTGAGCTGGGCGCTCGTGGCGGGCGACGTGGTGCTGGCGGTTGCGTTCGTTGCGCTCGCGAGACACGTGCTGCGTCCGGCGGAAGCTGCCGGGTGAAGCAGGCTCAGGAAGCGTGGCGTCGCTAGGGCGAAAGGAGTTCGCGGGCCGGTTCGCGCCGAGCGCTGATCCGCCTCTTCGGTGTAATCGCCAAACCGTCCGCGGCGCGGACGCAGCCGGTGACCGCCGCGCACTTCATCCCGGACTCCCTGGTTTCTGAATAAATCGGCTAAATCCTGCGGGGGCCTGGCTCGCGAATGATGTGGGATGACACGGAAGACGGCGGGCGATACGGCGATGGGGCGGGCGCGGAAGAAGTTTCTGCATTATTTCCCGGGTGGGTTTCGCGATGCGACTTACCTGGAGTGGGAGCGCGATTACAAATGGGAGACGCATCAGCGCTGGGAAGAGGCGCTCGGTCGCGCTGAATTTAGTCGGCTGCTGGAGAAACGTCAGTATGCGGAGATCGCGGCTCGCGCGGTGCGAACGGAGCAACGCTCGAAGCACAGCATGATCTTTTCGTTCGAGAAGATGGCGCTGCGCGATGCGGTGAAGTCGGCCGCGGGCGCGAAGGCGTTTGCGAGCGGGCTCTATGATTTCCTGCATGGCCGCGGGAGCGATGAGAAGCGGTTTGAGAACTGGTGCGCAGTGGTCGCCGCGTTGCCGCGGCGGCAGACGCGGGTGCTGACGTGGCCGCTGGTGACGGCGTTTGGCTTTATCGCACAGCCCGATCGCCATTTTTTCCTAAAGCCGAATACGACGCGACGCGCGCTGGCGGCTTGCGGTTTCGATTTCCAATATCAATCAAAGCCGAACTGGGAGACTTACGCGCAGTTGCTCGGGTTCACGGAGCAGTTGCGCCGGGAGCTGCGCGATCTCGGACCGCGAGACATGATCGATCTGCAATCCTTCCTCTGGGTGCAAGGGTCGGACGAGTATCCGGATTGACTCCGGCAGAGCGGGAACGAGCGAAGCGTTGCCCGAGCGTTACGACGCGGCCTCTACCGGATTCGCCGAATCGATCTCAGCCTCGAGAACGGCGCGCGGCGGTGGCGGATAATTCTCGCCCAACCAGTCGAGCGCCTCGTTCCGGTCGCGCGAGATGTGGGTGTTCCAGCCGAGACCGCGCACGCGTTCTTCCCATGCTTCACCCACGGCATAAAGATCGTCGCGCGGGGCCACGATGATGATGACGGCATCGGGCCGGTAGATGGCCGCGAGGCGGTCGTAGGCCACGATCTGGTCGAGGTGCGCATCGCCGAGGTCGCGCATTCCGGTGGCGTAGGTCAGGTCGACAAACTCGTATTGAAAGTTCTGCGTGTTCTGGACCAGTTGCAGCGCGGCATGGCTGGCTGCCACCAACTCCTCACCCGTCACCGTGCCGCTGGCATTGTGGATGATGCCCTGGCAATCGTTAGTAGTTTCAGTGGTGAGGGGCATTGAAGCCGAGCCTCCGCTCACTTTGTATTCGCTATTCCCGTGGGGATTGGCCCTACCAGAGCGAACGACTTCGCTGGCAGTGCGAAGAGGGCCCAAGATGGCCCCGGTGGAAAACCAAGCGGCTCCCCGCTACGGCGGCTGCTGTTTTCAGGATGAGTTGGGTTTCGCTCGGTCCTATCACACGCGGAAAAACGGGGGCAGAGTTCGCTCGATGAAAACCCTCGGCCTGGTCGGCGGGATTGGTCCCGAATCGACGATCGAATATTACCGCTTCATTCTGGATGGCTACCGCGCGCGCGTCCCGGATGGGAGCGCACCGCATCTCATCATCGATAGCATCGATGTGAACCATGGCCTGGCCATGCTGGCGGCAGGCGATCGCGCGGGCCTGGCGGATTACATTGCGGCCTCGGTCGATCGTTTGGCGCGCGCGGGTGCGGAGATCGCACTCATCGCCGCGAACACGCCGCACATTGTCTTCGACGAAGTTCAACGCCGCGCCTCCGTGCCGATGCTCAGCATCGTGGCGGCGACCTGCGCGCAGGCGGAGAAGCTGGGATTGAAGCGACTAGGGTTGCTCGGCACTGGCTTCACCATGCGCGCGGAGTTTTATCCGGAGACATTCGCGCGCGCGGGTCTGGAGTTGATCGCGCCGAGAGAAGCGGAGCGCGATTTCGTGCACGAGAAATACATCGGGGAGCTGCTTAAGAATACATTCGAGCCGACCACGCGCACGGCGATCCTCGAGATCATGCAACGCATGCGGGCGGACGATGGCATCGAGGCGGTGATCCTTGCCGGGACGGAGTTGCCGCTTCTTCTCCGCGGCGCGGAGCCGGAGGGTCTGCCCTTTCTCGACACCACGCTTATCCACGTGGCGGCAGCGGTGGAGGCGATCCTGGCTTAGTCGGCGAGGGGATTTTTCGCCACGGATAGACACGGATGAAACACGGATAGGGAGGGGGAGGTTTTCCTCTCTTTATCTGTGAAAATCTGTGTTCATCTGTGGCGAAGTACTTAACCGTCCGGCCCCAGGCTCAGATGTTAGGCACCACTGTGGCCCGTTCCAGGTCTTCCGGTTTTACCTCCGCTTTGTCGGTGATGAGCCGGCGCAGGAGTGGGTTGAGCACGACGAGTGCGATCCCCACCACGAGTGCACCCAGACCCAGCGCGCCGAAGAGTTGCACATACTCAGGATTGGTCGCGAGCGCGGTGGTGCCAGCGGGCTCGGGGATCATACCGGAGAAATCCCCCGCAAAGAGCGAGGCCAGTCCCGTGACCAACATCCAACTCCCCATCATGACCCCTTGGTATTGCTTCGGCGCGAGCTTGCCGATCATGGCGTAGCCGATGGGCGAAATAAGGAGCTCGCCGATGCTCTGCAGCACATAGCTGGTGAAGAGCCACCCGAACGCGCTCCGGCCGTCCCCGCCCGCGAGCTTGATCCCGAGCGGGAGGATGAGAAAACCCAGCGCCATCAAGAGCAGCGAAGTCGCAAATTGTTGAGGAATATCGATCCGCCAGCCGCGTCCGCGCATGCGGGTAAACCACGCCGCCAGGAGCGGTCCGCCGATGACGATGCTGACGGTGTTGATATTCTGGATCCACTGCGGCTGGATCTCCACCCTCCCGACCATCAGATCCACATTGTGGACCGCGAAGAGCATCAGGCCGCTCGGCGCCATTTGGTATAACGACCAGAACGCGAGCGAGCCCAGGGCGAGGATGAGAAAGGCCGTCATGTTCCGCTGCTCGCGCCGATCCGGGTGGCGCACTGTCAGGTAGACCAACACCAGCGCCACCGCGCCGCAGATGCCCTTCAGCAACATCCCGGTCCCGTCCGGCCGCTGCAGCATGTACCAAACAATGGGGACCAGCCCGACCACGATCGCCAGCCCGGCGAGCAAGCGCAGCTGGAATTGCCTCGCCGTAACTTCAAGCAGCGGCGTATTGCGATCGATCAACGTCCGCCAGGAAGACAGCGCCAGGACGATGGCCACGAAATTGCCCAACGTCGCGAAGATGAACAGGCTGGTGTAGCTCTCCGTCCCCTGGAAATAACCGGCCACTGCGAAGCCGATGAAGAACCCCACATTCATCCCCGCATAATTCCAGAGGAACGCCCCCTCGCGTCGCGGATCCTCCGGCGTGAAGCGCTGCGTCAGCATCATATTGATGCAGGTCACATTCAGCCCGCTGCCAGTGAGAAAAAAGGCCAGCCCAATATAGAACATCGCGAGCGAGCCAAACGCGATGCACGCGCAACCGATCACCTGCGCGGCCATCCCGCCCACAAAAAGATTCCGGTTCGAAAGAAAGCGCCCGCCCAGGTAGCCGCCGAAAAGATGCAGCCCGTAATTAAAAGCGCCGAACACGCCCATCAACGCCGTGGCCTCCTTCACGCCAAACTGGAGATGCTTCGTCGCGTAGAGGACCAGCGTCGAGTAGAGCACCGCGAATCCGAGCGTCGCGAAGATTTGGATGAAGAAGAGCACTGCCGTCCCTTCCGGAGCCGCGGCGAAGAGGCGTTTAGGCGACGTCATGGGAGGTCTTGTCGCTTGCGGCGCGGGGCGGTGTCAAGACTGCCCATGGTCGGCGCCCACTGCTCGCGCACCTTTTGGCGCGGCGGCTGGGAAGATCGAGGAAAAAGAGATCGCCGCGCGGGTCCTCTCCGCAGAGGAAACGCGCGCCACTTGCTCATCACCAAAAAGCGCGCACCTATTGAAAAATGTCTGCCGATGAACCCTCGCCCGCCGTCGACGCGCATCTGAGCGAGGCCGAGTATCGCCTCCTCTGGGAGACGTCCACAGACGCGGTCGTCATCTTGAATCGCGAGAGCGTCATTCGCTACGCAAACCCGGCCGTGGCCGACGTCTTCGGCTACCGGCCCGACGAGCTGGCGGGACAAAACATCGCCCTCATTCAACCCGAGCGGTTACGTGAAGCGCACCGGCGCGGGCTCGCTCGTTATCTCGCCTCGGGCGAGAAGAAGCTAAACTGGCGCGCGACTGAGGCTCTCGGCCTGCATCGGCACGGCCACGAGTTTCCGATCGAGATTGCGTTCAGCCACTTGTCCCATGCGGATGGCGACCTGTTTGCCGCTTTCATCCGGGACATCTCGGAGCGGAAACAAGCGCAGGAAGCGCTCGATCTCAGCCGGACGCGGATGGACCTGGTCCTGGAAGGCGCGGATGTCGGGCTCTGGTATTGCCCATTGCCATTCACGCATCTGGAATGGGACGAGCGCACGAAACGGCATTTTTGGATTGATCCAACGGAAGTGGTGACGATCGACCTTTTCTTCGAGCGGCTGCATCCGAGCGATCGGGAGCGGGTGCGGCAGGAGATCGAGCAGGCCATCGCCGGGCACACGCTGTATGAAACCGATTACCGCACGGTCTCACCCACCACCGGCGCGGTGAAGTGGGTGCGGGCGGTGGGCCGCGCCTACTACGACGAGGCCGGCCAGCCGGTGCGCTTCGATGGAACCGCGATCGACATCACAGCGCGCAAAGCCGCGGAGCGTGAGCGCGAAGAATTGCTCGCGAGTGAGCGCGCGGCCCGCACGCAGGCCGAGCGCAGCAGCCGGATGAAGGATGAATTTCTCGCCACCCTCTCGCACGAACTCCGCACGCCCTTGAACGCCATCCTCGGGTGGTCGCAACTCCTGAGCAGCGGACCGGCGCCCACGGAGGAAGACCTGCGCGAGGGGTTGAACGTGATCGAGCGGAACGCTCGCGTGCAAACGCAATTGATCGAGGACCTGCTCGACATGAGCCGCATCATCTCCGGCAAGGTGCGCTTAAACGTGCAGCCGGTCGACGTGGCCGCCGTCCTCGAATCGTCCATCGCCTCAGTCGCTCCCGCCGCGCTCGCGAAAGGCATTCGCATCCAAAAAGTCATCGATCCTGCGGCCGGGCCGGTCATGGGCGATCCCGCGCGCCTCCAGCAGATCGTTTGGAACCTTCTTTCCAACGCGATCAAATTCACGCCGAAAGAAGGCCGCGTGCAGGTGGTGTTGAAGTTGATTAATTCGCACCTCGAGATCGTCATCAGTGATACCGGCGCCGGTATTCGTCCCGCCTTCCTTCCGCACGTCTTCGAGCGTTTTCGCCAGGCCGATGCCAGCACCACCCGACGCCACGCTGGACTCGGACTCGGTCTCGCGATCGTAAAACATCTGGCCGAGATGCACGGCGGCGAAGTGCGCGCGGCCAGCCCCGGGGAAGGCGCCGGCTCCACTTTCACCGTGCAGTTGCCGCTCGCCATCGCGCACCAACACGAGCAGGCCGTGGCCGAAAAACGGGAGCATCCGCGCGTGCCCAGCGGCATGCCCGCGGAATGTCCACCCGCCCTCGATGGCGCCCGCATCCTCGTCGTCGACGATGAGAAAGATTCCCGCGCGCTTGTGAAACGCATTCTGGAAGATTGCGATGCCATCGTTGAGATCGCCTCCTCCGCCGCCGAAGGCATGGCCGCCATTGCGCGCGGCGGAGCGCCCGACGTCCTCATCTCCGACATCGGAATGCCGGAGACAGACGGCTACCAATTCATTCGCGCCGTCCGCGCGCTCGATGAAGAACGCGGCGGCAAAGTGCCGGCGATCGCGCTCACCGCCTTTGCGCGTTCCGAGGATCGCCAGCGCGCCATGCTGGCTGGGTTCGACATGCACATCGTCAAACCGATCGAGCCTGGCGAACTTATCGCCGTCGTCGCCCGCCTCGCCCGCCGCGTTTAAAGAGCGCTGCGAAATCAAGTGCGGAGCCGGCGACAGCCCGCGTCGGGCAATGGAGCCACGCGGTCAGCCTCGGATCGGCGCCTGATGGCCTAACGACGCCCCAATGAAACAGAGCGGCCGGACGCGCAAACGTCCGGCCGTTTTCCTGCAGGCTTCGGGAGGTTCAGGTGCGGACGAAATTTAGGGCGGCAAGATGGCGCCGGCCTCCACTTTGACCCGGCTAACATCGGCCGCGTTGATGTTGCCGCTGGCCACCACATCGGCGCGGAAATTCGCTGCGGTGACCGGCTGGCCGGAGCTGGATTTGGTTTGGGCGACATCGGTCGCGCTGACGGCGCCGTTGCCATTGGTGTCGCCGACAAGGATGCCCATGGAAACAGGGACGTCTCCGGTGGTGGTGCCATCGTTCACGTTCTGCAGCGTGACGGTGAGGACTTGAGCATTGGGTACACCACTGAGATCGACCGTAATCGTGGAGGTGCCGTTTCCTGTGAAGCTGCTCACCGTCCCCGTCCCGGAAGTCACGACTGCGCTCTGGACCGTGACGTTACTGGCGAAGTTCACAATCAATTGGAAAGCAGGCCCGGTGCGGCACTCGATGCCCAAATTGCCGGTGAGTGGAAGGTCGAAGTTGCCCGCGGCGCCGTGATTCTTGCGCGAGGCGGCGCTGGTCGGAGTGGGTAATTTTTTGCTGCCGGGCAGGACGCTGCGCAGGAACGCGAGCGGGGTCGAGAAGGCGGGGTTGCCGGCATATTCGTTGCCGTTGCCATCCTGAATGCTGGCGAGGAAGTACAACGCCATTCCGTCAGTCAGATAGACGTTGTCGGCGGACCACGGATTGGTCGCGGAGTTCGCGCGCCCGATCACGGCCGGAACGTTGAGGTCAATGGGATCAAACTGCCGCGCGACGATCACGCCGTTGACCGCGATCACATACTGCCGTGTCGGATCGGGATGGTCGGTCTGGCCGGCGATGACCCAGTCGCCATGGTTGTTGCCGGTAAAGGCGGAAAAGCTCGCCCCGATCCAATGCTCGCCGGAATTGCCGATCTCGTCCCCGGTCTTGGCGATGACGACGCCGTTGCGCACGGCCAGGGCACCACCGCCGAGCTGGGTGCCGCGGACATACCAGTCGCCGTTCGAGAGGAGCGCGACATTGGTGAACGCATCGGTGACGACGCTGGGGTTGCCGGGCATCGGCTGGCCCTGGCGCAGGACGACCTCGCCATTCACGATGACGACGTTTTGATTATCGGGCCGGTCGATCTGCCCGCGGGCGATCCACGAACCGGGGCCGCCGACACTGAAGGGAACGTAATCGGGCGTGGCGAAGAACTGATCGCCGTTCAATCCGGTGAGCCCGCCGATGCGGTCCGTGCCGACACCGCCGAGGCCGGTCACGAAGTCCACGTTGCGCTGCAGGAACTTCCGCAAGTTATAGGCGAGCACCGGACGCCAGAGCGTGGACGTCATGCCGGTGACGGTCGTGTCGTGTGTGCCGATGGTGCCGTTGTTGAGCAGATGCGTGGAGCCGATCGAGTTGCCAACGAAGCCGCTCTGCGGCACCCCGGGCGGACCTTCCAGGCCGCTGTAGGCATCGCCCTGCTGGAAGGCGAGGGAGACCACGCCGCCGATCGACTTCAACACTTTCTGCGCGTTGGCCGCGACTCCGCCCTGGGCGCGGATGCGGAAGACGAAGTCATCATTGTCGTTGTAACCGAAGCCTCCTCCGGTGAACTCGAACAGCTCACTGCCGACCGCGCCGGGAAACGGGAAGCCGCGTTGCAGCAGAACGGACCCTGTCGCCCCGTCGCCCGTGAGGATGACGTCTTTGACGTCGGGGCTGGTCTGCTGCGTGAAACCGCGAATGGCCCACTTGCCCGTTCGGCTGACCGAAAGCTGATTAAACTGACGGAACTCTGTGTTCGTCGGGGCGCCGCTGGGATCCCTGGCGCCAGGGACCAGCGCGGTCGGATGACCTGGAATTTTTGTGTAGATCGCCCCGATCTCAAATTGCGCAGCCGCACCTCCGACGGTGTAATTGCCGGAGAACGCTGCGCCGGGGTTGCCAAATTGATCGTTGATCGCGCCGGCGGCGATGTTCGCCCTTACGCCACCGCCAAAGGGGATATTGAGCGTGAACCGGGTCGTCATGTTGCCGTTGATGACCTGCACGTTGGTCACCCTGGCACCGAGGATGCCGATCAGCTGCAGAGTCGCTCGTCTGGACTGAGCCAGGGTCGACGGCTTCATTCCAGTTCACGTCATATTGATAGGTGTTCGGCGCGGGCGGAAAGAACGTGCCGCCAACGGACGGGACGGTGTTGCTCACGCCGAGCAACAACGCGTCGTAACGGAAGGCGCCGCTGAACGCATGAACCGGGTTTCCCTCCGGGGCACTGAGAAACGCGCCTTCAGCGATCTGCATCGTCTGCACGCCCTGCATCGACATCGGCGAGGTCGTGAAGTGGAAGGTCATCGTGGTGGTGCCCGGGGTATAGGCCACGCTGTCCGCGGGGATCCCGTTCACCGTGAAATCGGTGCCCTGGAGCGTGGCGGGATCCACTGGTTGGCTCACACCAATGGTGAAGGCATTTCGTGGTGCGGAAACCACGCTACCCACTGCCGGATCGGCGCCGGTCACGAATAGACCCAATGGGGTTTCCACCGCGCGCACAAAGAGCGATCGATAGTCGATGAAGGAACTCTGGATGGTCGTCCATGCGTTAGCCACGTTGGTCCACCAGTAGCCCCCGGCAAAACCAACGGGACGGTCCGTAGATTCATCAGCCGCCGCGAACACGTTCGGCGACGTCGTCATCCAACGTGCGCCGATGTAAACGCTCCCGGAATTGATGACGAGGTTCATCGACGAAATGTCGTAGCTGTTCCACGTCGGGGTCGTATTGGGGAAGAATGAATTCTGGGCAGTGACCGCCATGGTTCCCAGTTCCGTGCCTGGGCTTCCACCCGGTCCGTCATCGTCGTAAACCACCACGTTGACGGGCCACGACTGCGGACCCCCCGACTGCGTGAGGAAAGCCAGACACACCGATCGGAACGAGGCGGGATAGGCCATCGGCGTGAATCTATCGACGAATCTGACCTGATTGATGCCGGCTGCCGGGTTCCCGCTGTAGCCGTTTTCAATCGTGCCATCATCGTGGATGACGATGCCCGGTTCCGTGTTGCAGTCTATCGCCCCGGGCGCCCCCTGCATGGGCGGACCGGAAGGGAGCGGTGCGTGTTTCGCCGCCTCAGACTGGCGAAGGCTTTGCGCCATCGGAATTTCGACCTCCGAAGTTCTTCTGCTGCTTGTAGCCGGCGGCGTCGAACGATCGACTCCGATCTCCTCCCGTTCATGGCGGAGCAAAGCTTCATCCCTCTCGCGATCGAAGGACTGGCCCAGCGCGCGAGGCAACACCGGGAGAAGGACAAAAAGCAGAATGAGGAAGAGCGCTCTCCAGGGAAAATGGGTTCTGATTGATGTGGTGATTCGCCTGGCCATTTTGAGTTTCCTTTGCCGTTTGGATTTTCCCGAACCCGTTTCCTCTGTTTGCCGCTTGGTGCCGAACGCATTGTCAGCAAGAAACGCGGACCCCTGTCAAGACGGGATGCTGACGCACCGCGGCTTGCGGGCGCGCCATTTCGCCATTGCGTGAAGGCGTGGAGCGCCGCCGCTCCGGTGGTGGAAAATTTATCCCGCTCGGGCGTGCGCCAGGGCCCCGAGCATGCTGGCCCCGATCACGCCACCCTTGCGCCTGGTCTCCAGCTCTCCCTCAGCGGCGGCCAGGTGGCGTTTCGCGATCGCTATTGGCCCTTCACTCGCGCGACCCAGCCCGGGCGGGCTGCTTTCCACTGCGCGTTCACTGCGCCCCAACCGATGTTGGTTTCGAGTTCAAGCAAGAGATTGGCGACTTGCACGTCGGTGGTGGCGGCGCGGAGGCTATTCACCCAGGCGGCTCGGCGAGTTTTCCATTCCGGGCTCACGGCTTTCCACTCGATGTGCTGCTCAAGGATGCCGAGCTGACCAGCCACACATTGGGTGCTGGCGCAGGCGGTGGTTTTGGCGACCCAACCAGGACGCGCCGCTTTCCAGGCGTCGACGACTGCGCTCCACTCGATGTGTGATTCGAGTTCGACCAGCGGGCGGGCGTTGGGGACCGCTTGAGCTGTTGGGACGCTGGTGAAAGCTGCGAGAAAAATAGCGAGAAGAGCCAGCTGTTTTACGCGCGCAAGTTGGGGCAATAGGGTGGTCATGGCTCACGAGTATCAAACGCGGCAGCCGTGACAATCCGGAAATCCCCCGTGGTAATTCTTCCGCGTGGGGCCAAAAATCACCGCGCATCCGAATCTCTTTCCATTGAGCGGTTCCCTGGACCGGAACGGCGTTCGGGTAAGTGAGACGAAAACGCGGAGAGCTAACAACAAGGGGAGAAACGATGAATCGATTTTGTGCATGGAAGAAGTGTGTCGTGGCAGTGGGCGGGATGGGAATTTGGACGGCGACCTTGCTTGCTTCGCCTGACGCGCAGCGGACAGCACCTGCGCGGCCGGCAGTGGTCCTGCCGCCGCTGGAATTGGTGAGCAAAGGAAATCCGCAAGCAGCTTCGGCGACCGCGGGGGCGCTGATTTCGAACAAGAATTGCACCAGCGCCGACGGGCGATACGTGGTCTTCGAAAGCACGTCCGACAATCTGGTGGTGGGGCAGGAGGAGACGAGCGGGACGAACGATATTTTCCTGCACGATCGGGTCACGCAAACCACAGTCCTGGTCACGCATGTGCCTTCCTCCCCTGTGCGGACGGCGAATGCGAATTCGTTTGTGCCTTCGATCAGCGCAAACGGGCGCTACGTCGTCTACTGGACTTTTGCGACTGATCTGGGCGCGGGCGTGAATGATCCGAATGCGGACAATCCTGATGTGTATCTCTACGACCGGATCACGGGGACGAACACGCTGGTGAGCCATCGCGTGGGCGACCCGAACACCACGGCCGAAGTGAATTCGTATGATCCGGCGGTGAGCGGCGACGGGCGCTTCGTCGCTTTCACGAGCGGGGCGACCGATCTGGTGGCGGGACAAATCGACGGAGGCGCGAGCGGGAGCATTTACCTGTGGGAACGCGAGACGGGTCTGATCACGCTGGTCACGCATGCGGCGGGCGCACCGTTGACGACAGCGGACGGGCTCGCCTTTAACCCCATCCCGAGCGCGGACGGGAATCTCATCGTCTACCTGAGCAACGCCTCGAATCTCGTGGCCGGGCAAACGGAGGACGCACGACGTTACGATGTGTTTCTCTGGAATCGAAGCACTGGCGAAAGCGTGCTCGTGAATCACAACGTTTCGTCTGCGACCACCGCGGGGAATGGTCAGGCGTCGTCGCCGGCGATGACGGCGGACGGGAAATTCATCACCTATCAATGTGCCGCGACGGATCTGGTCACGAACCAGATTGATCCGAATCGGGCTGGCTTCGACATCTTCGTTTACGAGCGCGCCACCGGTGTGAATACGCTCGTGACTCATCGCAATGGTCTCCCCACCACCACGGGTTCGGCCGCTTCCATCTTTCCGGAGATCAGCGCCGATGGACGTTTCATTACCTACCAAAGTGCGGCAGTGGATTTGAGCCCGTCGACCGATGCGAACAACACGGACGACATCTACCTTTGGGATCGCACGACAAACTCGTCCCGCCTGATCACGCGCACGACGACGGCAGGCGCGAACGAGAGTGCGAACGGGCGCAGCTTCGGCGCGCGGCCTTCGCTGGACGGGAGCACGATCGTCTACACCAGCTACGCGACGGATCTGGTGCCGGGCCAGAACTCGCCTTCGGCGGGTAATGTTTTCCGGCTCGATCGCGTAGCGGGCACGACGAAGATCATCAGCCATCTGCCCGGTGCGCCTGCGACCGGCGGATCGGGTTATTCCTATCTCCCGCTTCCGAATAGCGATGGGTCGTTGATTGCCTTCACTTCCCAATCAAACGACCTCGTGCCGCAGGATAATAACAGCGCGGCCGACGTGATGCTCTTCGACAATGCGACGGGGAATATCACCGCCGCATCCGCCACCACTGCCGGCGCGTCTTCCATCACGCCGAATGGGATTAGCGGCAGCCCGCGCGCGAGTGCGGATGGACGCTATGTGGTCTTCACCAGTGGTTCGACAAACATCGTGACCGGCCAATCGGATCAGAACAACCGCACCGATATCTTCCTGCGCGATCGCGTCGCCGACACGATCACGCTCGTGAGTCACGCGGCCGGGGCTCCCACGCAAACGGCGGCGGGCTTGTCGACTGCGCCCACGATCAGTGCGGATGGGCGCTGGATTGCGTTCCTCAGTCAGGCACCTGATCTGGTGCCGGGAACGATCGATACGACGGGTTTCTACGACGTCTTCCTCTACGATCGCCTGGCGAACTCTTCCATCATGGTGAGTCACGCCGCCATCTCGCCCACGCTCAGCGGGCTCCTGGGCTCGGACACCCCGCGACTAAGCAGCGATGGGCGGTATCTGGTTTTCGCGAGTGATGCGACCGATCTGGTCTTGGGGCAGACCGATGCGCAACGCAGCCTCCGACATCTTTCTCTTTGATCGGCAGACCGGCACCACGCGCATCGTGAGTCACGCGGCGGCCGACCCGAATGTGACGGGGAGCGATTACTCCTTCGCGCCAGCGATTAGTCCGGATGGCGGCTCGATTTGTTACTACAGCGCCGCGCTCAATCTCGTGCCCGGGCAGGATAACAACCTCGATTCCGTGCAGCACCTTTTCGTCTACGATCTCGCCACCGGCACCAACCAATTGATCGATCATGCCACGGGTGCGCCGTTGCGAACTGGCAATGGCAACGCCGGCAGCACCGTGCCCGAAGATCCCGCAGTCTTTAGTGCCAACGGTCGCGTCCTCGCTTTTGTGAACAGCTCGACGGACCTCGTGCCGGGGCAGACTGATTCGAACGGGCGCGACGATATTTTTCTGTTTGATCGCGATACCGGCATCACCACGCTCGCCAGTCATATTCCAGGGAACGCTGCGACCGCCGGCGATGGCTACTCTTTCAGCCCGGCTTTGAGCGCGGATGGCAATGTGGTGAGCTATCGCAGCGTGGCCAGCAATCTGGTCGCGGATCAGATCGACGGGAATTTCTTCCAGGACGTCTTCGTGTTTAATCGCACCACTGGAAACAATGTGCTGGTGAGCCATGCCTTCGGGCAGCCGGCGACGACAGGGAACAGCTTCTCCGGTGAATCGCCGCGGGTGGGTCCCAACTCGATCAGCCCGAATGGGCGCTGGATCGCCTACCGGAGCAGCTCCACGGATTTGATCGCCGGCTACGTCGATCATAACGGGACCAACAGCGACCTTTTCCTCTTCGACACTTTCTCCGGGACGAACCTGCTCGTGAGCCACGCCATGGGGAGCCTGGTGGATGGCGCTAATGCCGACACCGGCGACAGCCAAAACACGAATGGACCGGTTTGGAGCGCGGATAGTCGCTGGCTCGTCTTCGGCAGCGGGGCCTCGAACTTGATCGTGGGAGATTCAAATCTGCGCGAGGACGTTTTCGCTTTGCCGCTGGTTAATCTGTTGCAACCACTCAGCGCTCAATCGGTGAAGACGCACGGCGCGGCGGGCACGTTTGGCGTGGCTTTGCCACTCATCGGCACGCCCGGAATCGAGTGCCGCAGCGGTGGCGCGGATAACGCACATCGGATCGTTTTGAACTTCGCTGCACCTGTCACCTTCACCGCGGCGCGGGTGAGCGCAGCGGCTGGCACGGTGGCCGCGACCAGTGGGAATGGCAGCGCGCAGATCACGATCGATCTTATCAATGTCCCGAACGCGAAGACGTTCAATGTCACCCTGGAAAACGCGACGGATGGGATCGATACGAACGACGTCAGCGTGCCCATGAGCGTGCTCCTTGGCGACACGACCGCGAATGGCTCCGTGAACGCATCCGATAGCGGAGAGATCAAAGCGCAATCGGGATCGGCCGTACCTGCCGCGAACTTTCGGCTCGACCTGACCACGAATGGGACGGTGAACGGGTCGGATGTTGGGCTGGCAAAATCGCAATCCGGAGCTGCGCTCGATCCACTGTAAGAGCAAAGGCATTGCTGATGGAGAATCACTCAGACACGGCCACTAAGGCGCGCCGCGCGAATCACTGGTATGCCCGCACGTAAATCCAACAGCAAGAAGACCACCGGTAGTAAAAAAACCGGCGGGAAGAAAACCACCGCCAGCAAGAAAGCCGGCGCCACTAAAACCGCTGCCAGTAAGAAAGCGGGCGCCACGAAATCTGCCGCCAGCAAGAAGACTGGCGCGAAGAAGACCAGCGTGAAAAAAACCGTAAGCGCGAAGAAGAGCTCGAGAAAGAAGCCCGAGAAAAAAGGTCTTCTCGCCAAGATTTTCGGTTAGGCGAGAGAATCTGATCTGGCGATGGCCGAGAGTGCGGCCATCGCCAGGGATCGCTTGGTTAGGCAAGCGCACGCTTCTTCGGGTCTCTGAAAAATAGAGAACCCTCAGCTTCCGTTGATCAGGGAAGCGGCTACGCCGATTCTCCCAGCGCAGCGCTGGTGGCAAACTTCCGTTCCACCACGACAGGCTTCATGCGCCGCCGCTCCGGCAGAATCAGATTCGGTGGTGGAGGCGGATAGAGGAAACGCAGCACAGCGTCGAACCGCTCCGACCAGGCGTGCTCAGAGTGGTCGGCGCCATTAGCCTCGTAGTAGTACAGGTCGCCATGCAGGCGCCAGCCTTTCTCGACCAGGCCATCGCGCAGGACAGCCGCGCGTTCCCAACCCGGCTCGTGCGTGCCGGTATCGAGCCAGATCTTGAGCGGCGGGCGCGCTTCTTCGTCGATCTTCTCCACCAGCTTGTAGAGGACGCAATCATCCCACCAAACCGAAGGTGAGAGAACGGCGAGACGTTGGAAAGTATTTGGGAACCAAAGCCCGAGCGCGATCGTGGCCAGCCCGCCGAGCGAAGAGCCGCCCAACCCAGTGAACTCTGGCTCCGACATGGTCCGGTAGCGGCCATCGATGAACGGCTTGAGTTCTTTCGAAAGGAAGCGGCCGTAGAGGCGAAGACGGCCTTTGCTGCGCTTCCGCTTCCCTTCCTCGATCCGCCCGCGGGTGGGCGCGTACTCGTGGATGCGATCTTCGCCGGCGTTCGCCACCGCGACGATGATGATCGGCTCGATCAACTTTTGCTCGATCAAGCGCTCCGCCGTTTCATCCGCGCGCCATTCGGTATGGCCGAAAGCGGTCGCGCTATCGAAAACGTTTTGCCCGTCGTGCAAATAGAGAACGGGGTAACGCCGATTTCGTGAGCGTCGATAGCCGGGTGGCAGATAGACGTGCACGTCCCGGTTGTTGCCGAGGAAGCGGGAGGGGAAGGCGCGATGCGTCCGGATATCTCCCGTGAGGGTGTGGTCAGACATGGGAAGGATTGGTTATGGCGCAGTGGATACGGCTTGTCCAACCGGAGTGGATGCCCATCTTTTTCCACCGGCGAGAGGCCGGTGTGGCCGGGCAGGTCCAGGCAGGCGGCGTGCGCATAATCTTCTTGCTACAAAACGCTCAGCTTTAGACAATTGCTGCTGCTGTGAATCTTCTCCGAAATGGCGGGGTGCAGGCGCGCGCGGGTGCGGCCGTTCTTCTTCTTCTGGCGAGCGGTTGCCGGGAGAAAGTCTACGAAGACGAAGCCAAACTGGCTGGCAAATCGACCGCCGATTTCCCGCAGATC
Source organism: uncultured Verrucomicrobiae bacterium (assembly GCA_963730385.1). Lineage (GTDB taxonomy): Bacteria > Verrucomicrobiota > Verrucomicrobiia > Chthoniobacterales > UBA10450 > JACCTI01. The sequence goes on along the minus strand of CAVSRQ010000010.1, from coordinate 380,617 downwards.
ACCGCCGATGTTTTCCAGCCGATGGATGGCGGGATCGCGCTCACGCCCGAAGAGATCATGGGTCGAAACGCCTGGAATCTTTGGAGCGGCGGGAACGAGCATTTCTGGAATCGCGTGGCGCAGGACAGCTACGGAATGATGGACCTGCTGAAGGCGCTCGATAACCGGAAGTACGCGCGCGGGGAACGTTTTCAGGTCGCAGGTTTGATCAACGAGCCGGGGTTTCGAGCGGCGACGAAGCCGAATGAGTTTGGCTTGTGGTTGGATGAACAAGCTGAGCCCGGCCCCGCAGGGATCGATGAGAAAGTGTATGGCAAGCCATCGGGCGTGCTCGGGTTTCGTTTGTTCCCCAATCCGGAGTTTGACGAGGCTGCGCGGCAGAAATGGGATGGCGAGCGTTTCATGACCGATCCCGGTTACTATAACGACAACCGCCTGGTGCGACCCTATCGCGTGGGCGTGTCCTGCGGCGCCTGCCATATCGCGCCGCACCCCACCAATCCGCCGGCCGATCCAGCGAATCCGCGTTGGGAAAATCTGGCCTCCGCGATCGGGAACCAATACTTCCGCGAAGGGAAAGTCTTCGCGCCCAACGTAACGAAAGGCGGCTTCTTCTACGAGCAATTAGCGGCGCAACCGCCTGGCACTTCGGACACCTCGCGCATCGCGACCGATCACATCAACAATCCCAACGCGATCAACGCCATCTTCCTGCTCGCGGAGCGCGAACGCATCCAGCAAAGCGAGCAGCTGGCTGGCGGCACCCTCGCATTACCGGGCACGAAAGAAGAGATGCCAGTGGCGCATATTCTCAAGGATGGGGCGGATTCCATCGGTGTGCCCGGCGCCACCATCCGCGTCTACGTGAACATCGGAATGTTCTCCGAGTATTGGCTTTCGCGGCATAACCGACTCATCGGCCTCCTCCCGCAAAAGGCCTTCGAGATCCCGTATGCGCGCGAGCATTCCGTCTTCTGGCGCGCGACGGAGGAGCGGTTGGGAAACATCGCGGCCTTCTTTCGCAAGCTCGAGCCCTACCGCTTGCAGGACGCGCCGGGCGGGGTGGATTTGATTGCGAAGGACGAAGCGCTGATGGCGCGCGGGAAATTGGCTTTCGCAGGGAATTGCGCGAGCTGCCATTCGAGCAAGCAACCGCCCGCGGGGATCGATCCGCAATCGCCGGAAGGGAAAAATTGGTTCCGGGCGGAAGTGATGAAGCCGGATTTTCTGGTGAACAATTTTCTTTCGAACGAGCGGCGCTATTCGGTCACGGAAATCAAAACCAATTCGGCGCGCGCCTTCGGCACCAATGCGAAGGCGGGACACGTCTGGGATAATTTTTCGTCGCAGACCTACAAGGATCTGGCGCCGCCGGGCGAGATGGAATTTGCCAATCCCTTCGATGAGCTGCAGCCGATTAAATACAATCCGCGCGAGCGGAAAGCCGGTCCCGGCTACTACCGCACGCCATCGCTTGTCAGCATCTGGAGCTCCGCGCCGCTCCTGCATAATAACGCGCTCGGGCTTTACAATGGCGACCCTTCCGTCGCTGGCCGAATGCAGGCATTCCAGGATGCGATCGAGAAAATGCTCTGGCCGGAGAAGCGGCTCGGGAAGGCTTCCATCTGGCGCACTGAGAACGAGTGCTACCTGCATTTGCGAAAGGAATTTCTTCCGAAAACAGTGCAGCGCCTGGCGGACAAGGATGGCTATCTCAAGATCGGTCCCGTCCCGAAAGGAACGCCAATTAATCTCCTTGGAAATCTCGAGCCGCGTCCTGGCGAGATGGTGGGGTTAATCGCGAAATTAGGCAAAGCCTTCGCCGTTATCCATGCGCGCAATCTCTCCGGCGACGCCGCCAACGCCGAGCTGCTCAAGACCGTGCCGGACCTGCTCGCAGCGAACAAGTGCCCCGATTTCATCGAGGACAAAGGTCATTACTTCGGCACCGAGCTGCCCGACGAGGAGAAGCTCGCCTTGATCGAATACCTCAAGACTTTCTAGCACACCCCAACCGGAGAACACACATGGCCCCCACCATCCCTGAACTCATGCGCATGTCGCAAGACCAGCTCGACGATCTGTTCCGCGCCAGCCCGGCGGGCGAGATCCTTGCTGGCGAAGCCAAAGGCACGGCGATCATCGCGCCGGGCACGAACTTTAACGACAACCTCGCGGAGTTCGTGAGCCACTTCGCGTGGCAGGGAAAAGTGTTCGATCCGGAGAAGGGCGTGCTGCGCAATCGGATCCTCCCTTTCGGGCTCAACGCCATCCTGGCCAAAGTCTATAAAGCGCCCAGCTGGATGGATGGGAAAGAGTGCATCGTGCTCGATTACTCGGAGACTTCGCTGGTGGCGAAATGGATTCGCGATGAGATCCGCGAGATCGCGCCGCGCATTTATTTGGGGAAAGTTTTCTGGAGCAAAAAGCGTTTGATCGATTTCGCGCTGGAATTCCCGCAGAGCACTTAGCCGTCCCCCTGCGGCCATGGCCGACAACACCCCATCCTCATCCGCCGCGGTGCGCAAGTTGCCGCGTTGGCTGGTCATCCTCGCGCTGGTTTTGTTGTTGGCCGGAGTCGTGAAGGCGATCTACTTCGCCTGGCGTTTCACGCGCGATGAGCCGGTCCTCTACGCGGATCTGGAGGAGCATTTTAAATACGGCTCCACTGGCGGCGAACGGGAATCGGGCATCCCGCTTTGGATTTGGAAGGTGCTGCCGAAAATGTTTCCCGAGTATCTTCCCGGGAAGAAATACGAGCCCGGGCGCGAGTATGCCTCGATGGGATTCCTCTACGAGGAGGGGAAAGCGCTCCCGGTCGGCGTCTCGCAGCGGAACACGCAAGGGATCGATCGCGTCTTCCTGAATTGCGCCGTCTGCCATGTCGGCTCGGTCCGCGAGGCGCCGGGCAAACCGCGCACGCTCTATCCGGGCATGCCATCGAACACGGTCGATCTCGGCGCGTTCGAGCGCTTCATCTTTGCCTGCGCAATGGATCAACGCTTCACGGCCGATCGCATTCTGCCGGAGATCAAAGCGCTGGGCGGGGATTACGATTTTCTGAATCGCGTGCTCCTCCGCTATTACGCGCTCCCGCTCATGCGCGAGCGCCTGCTCATGCTCGCCGGGCATTTCCGCTTTCTCGATTGGGAACCCGACCAGGGGCCGGGCCGGACCGATACCTTTACGCCCGCGAAGACGCTCCTCGAGTTTCCGCTGGAGAAAATGACCACGAAAGAGCTGGTCGGGCTTTGCGATTTTCCCTCCATCTGGCTGCAAGGGCAGCGGAAGGAGATGAAGCTGCGCGCGCATTGGGACGGGAATAATTCCTCGATGGAGGAGCGGAACAAGAGCGCGGCTTTCGGCACTGGCACCTTCCCGCCCACGATCGATCTGAAACTCCTGAGCCGGGTCGAAGAGTGGATCCTGCAAAAAGAGCCGCCGCCGTATCCGTTTCCCATTCAGCAGGAACGCCTCGCGCAGGGGGGCGCGCTTTACGCGCAGTATTGCGCGAGTTGCCACGGGCAGAGCGGGCGGAATTTCGCGGGGGCCAGGGTGGGTGAAGTGATGCCGATCGCCGAGATCGGGACTGACCGGCACCGGCTCGATTCTTACACGGAAGAACTCGCCACCGCCCAGAACTCGCTTTACGCCGGCTACCCGTGGCGCTTCCGCCATTTTCGCAAGACTTATGGCTACGTGAACATGCCGCTCGATGGCATCTGGGCGCGGGCGCCTTACCTGCATAACGGCTCCGTGCCCACGATGCGCGATTTGCTCAATCCGGTGGCGGAGCGGCCGCAAAGCTTCTTTCGCGGCTACGATGTTTACGACCAGGCGCGGATGGGATTTGTCTCCGCGCCGGACCGCTTCACCGAAGATGGCGCAAGCCGCGACGAACCCGGGAACGCTCACCGCTATTTCCGCTTTGAAACTCAACCGCGCGCCAGCGGAGCCACGCCGCGCGAGCGCAATCAAGGCAATTTGAACAGCGGTCACGAGGGCATGGCCTACGGCACCATGCTCACACCCGAGGAAAAAGACGCCCTGGTGGAATACCTGAAAACCTTCTGATGAAACTTTCCCCCAAAGCCAAACGCATCTTCTGGCTCATCGCCCCGGCAGTCTTCGTTCTCCTGGTCGCGGGCGTCGTTTTAGGCTGGGTGAAATTTTTCCGCGAAGAGCCGCAAGTTTTCGCGAACGAGGCCGAGCAGTTTAAATACGGCTCGTTAGGCGCGGAAGGCGAGCGCGGCATCCCGTATTATCTCTGGCTCGTTCTCCCGCGCGTCTTCCCCGATCTCATGCCGGGACCGGGTGGCTACCGTTCGTTTGGCGTGGTCTGGGAGGAAGGCGCGGAGATGCCGGTGGGTTTCTCGAAGAAAACGGTCGGCTTCGCGCGCGTGACGAATAACTGCGCCGTTTGCCACACCTCCACTTATCGGCTGAGCGAAGACGAGACCCCGAAGGTCGCAATCGCGGCGCCAGCGCACGCTTTCCAAATGCAAGCCATGCTCCGCTTCCTCTTCAAAGCGGCGCACGATCCGCGCTTTAACTCCGACGCGATCATGAACCAGATCCGGCTCGTGAACGCGAACAACTACGGCAACGGCGGGCTCTCCTTTCTCGATCGCCAGATCTATCGCTACCTGCTCATCCCGCTCACGCGGAAGGCACTGCTCGAACAGGAGAAACAATTTACCTGGATGGAGACGTTCATCGATGACGGCTCGCCCAAACCGGATTGGGGCCCGGGCCGGGATGACGCGATGAATCTGACCAAATATTTCATGACCAACATGAAGGTCGATAACACCGTCGGCCCCACGGATTTTCCTTCCGTCTGGAATCTCCACATTCGGAGCGGAAAAGATCACGCCGGAAAACAACTGCTGCTTAACTGGACGGGCGATACGCCCGCCGTGCGTTCGGTTTTAATCGATTCTGCGCTCGGCGCAGGCGCACCGCCGGAGCCGTGGTTTCTCCAGCGGATGGCAGATCTTGATCGCTACCTGAGCGAGCTGCCGCCGCCGGCCTGGCCCTTTGGCGCAACCCACCCGATCGATCCCGTGCGGGCTGCGGCCGGCAAGCAAATTTATCTGCGCGATTGCGCTTCCTGCCACGACCCGCGGGCCGAGTTCACGAACAAGGTCATCCCCTTGGCGGAGATCGGCACCGACCCGGAGCGCACGAAATCGTGGGCGAAAGTTGCCGCCGAGGAAGCGAATCGAAAGGTGAAAGAGCTCGGGATCGATCGTCCGCCCATGACCGAGCTGGATCCGTATGGCTACGTCTCGCCGCCGCTGGATGGGATCTGGCTGCGGGCGCCTTATCTGCATAATGGCTCTGTCCCGACCTTGCGCGATTTGCTCAACCCCCCGGCTGAACGCCCGGTCACTTTCCATCGCGGCTACGATGTCTACGATCCGATCAAGCTCGGATTCGTGGAGCCCGCACCGCGCGCCCTTGGACCGACGGGCGAGATGCATCAGCCGTTCTTCCTCTTCGACACCCGCCGCCGCGCGGAAGGCAATGGTGGACATCTCTACGGCACCACCCTCGCGCCCGAGGAGAAAGAGAATCTGCTCGAATATCTCAAGACGCTTTGAACGACGCGAGAAAGTCCGAGCGAGGGCGGAGCGCTTCTGTTTTGCGACCAAGGGAGCGCTGCGAGGCTGCAATCGCCACAGGCAAAACGATTTGAATGGTGGCACGAAGCCAGCTAAGACAATGGGCCATGAAAATCCTGGCTTTCCAGATCTTCGCCGGCGCCCTTCTTTTCGCTGCCAACGCGCTGGCCGCTGAGCATCCTTTCCCCTCCGATGGGCCTGTGGTCCCCGGCAATCGCGCGCAGCTGCGCGGTGGAGTGGCGATGGCGCCCGCGCAGGCTCCGCTGCCGGTGAAGCGCGCCATCTGGGCAGCGAACGGCTTGCGAAATAAACCTTATCGCTACGGCGGCGGGCATCGCTCGTTTAAAGATTCTGGTTACGATTGCTCGGGCACAGTTTCCTTCGCGCTCGGCGCCGCGGGCCTTGTCCCATCGCCGATGAGCTCTTCCGACTTCAAAAAATTTGGCAAACGTGGCGAAGGCAAGTGGATCACGGTCTACGCGCGGAACGGCCATACTTTTGCCGTCATCGCCGGTCTTCGTCTGGATACGACCGCCTGGAACACGATGCGCCGCGATCGCACCTGGGCGCCTCGCTGGCAGGCGACGTCGCGCACGCCGCGCGGCTTTGTGGCGCGCCATCCCGCGGGCTTCTAGTTTCCTCGGCGACACCGCTCGTCGCGAATCTTCCTGCGCTGGGCGCTTGCCAACGGCATGCGCGATGCTCAGGATAGCTTCTCGATGATCAGGGCGAATTGTCGGGAGCGGTTCACGGCTTCGGATTTCGATTTCGTCGTGCGGACGCTGGCGCGTTCGCAGACCGATTCCGTTTCTCTGGTCGATCTCTTAAGCGACCAGTCCACACGCGATGCGGTGCTCGATAGTCCGCGGCTGGTGGATTCGATTCTTTCCAATGGCGGGCAGCTGGCGATTTCTTCGCAATTTTATTTCTACGTTCTGGCCCGGCACGTTTTGCAGCAGGCGGGGATCAGCGATCGGAAGCTGTGCGATTACGTGGCGTCGCTCCTGGAGACTTTCTCCCGCATGAGCGGGATGCAGGCGCCGCATCTGGCGGACGAAGGCGGGCGGCAATACATCTCGGATATGTTGATCGCGCTGACCCGGGCCACGCCGGAGCAGGCGTTTTTGCTGCGCGCGCATGTGGGGAATTACTCGCTCTTTATCAGCGGCATTTTCCATGAGAACACCCAGCGGCGCAGCTTGCGCGGGGCGCCGGATATTAACTTCTACGAGAAGATCGGGCGGACAAATTTCCAGATGGTGGCATCGCACGCCACGGCGCGGCGTTGTGAATTAAGCGATGTCTTTGAAGGGCTGGCCGAGCGCTTCCATGAAGTGCGGCTGGCCCTGAACGAACTCTCCGATCGCCTGCTTAACCTCGACGACGATCTGGCACCGTCGCTGCGCTTGTGAACGAGACCCTTTTTAGTCAGATCCAACGACTCTTCGAGCGCACCTACGCGCAGGTCGGGATCAATTTGGAAGATTGCCTGATCGATCAGCGGCGCTGCGCGCAACTGAGCAAAGCCGCGGGTGCTTCGGCCCGCGAGTTGAGCGTGCTGGCGCGGACGTTTCTGCGGCGGGCGGACGATCAGCTTTACGTGGGCATCTACTATTCGCGTTGGTTGATCGAGCAACTGGAGCGGCACGATCCGCGGGGCGGATTGAACAACACCAACATCCGCTCGCTCATCGCTTTCGTGGAGGAGATCAACCACGCGCTGCATGCGGCGCTGCAGTTCCAGCAAGGCGAGCGCGAGATCTATGTGGAGGAATATGCGCGCAATCTGGAACTACAGGCGCGGGTGGATACCTACCTGGTTCTGCTCTTGTTCGTGGCCTTTTTTCGGAAGACGCAAAAGGTCTCGCGCACCGATCGGCGCTGGCTCCGCTTCCATCTTTTCGCTTCGCAAAACCCGGGCGCGTTTCACGACGCGAACCTGCGCGGTCGCTATCTGGAAACGACCGAGCTGGCTGCGAGCTATACCCGATTCCTCGATAGCCTGAACGGGATGCGGCGGTTGGATGAGATCCGCACTTTTCGTGCGCTCGATTACGATGCGAAGCGCACGCGCATTCTCGCTCTGCCCGGGCCGAAGCCCCCGCTCCTACTTTCGGGCGGGTGACGCGGCCTTGGCGGGGGATGCAGCCGGCTTGGCAGGTGAGGCCGCAGTCACTGGGGCGGCAGCTTTACTGGCGCCGGCTTCCGCAGCACCTTTCGCTGCAATGGCGGCCTGCAATTCCGGAAGGTGTTCTTGCACTCGGCGCTGGCCCATCTCTGCACCTTTCGCCATGAGGGCGGGCATGGATTGGACCGTCTTCTTCCCGAGCGGCGTCTGGTAGAAGGTGTTTAATTCCTTCAGCTCCGGTTCGGTGAAAGTGTCGGTATAGGCTTTCACCATGTCTTCCTTCATGCTCGCCCAGCTCATGTATTTGGTGAGGAACGCTCTCATCTCCTTTTCATAGGGCGCGATGGCGGGATTCTGGCTCATCTGCATCTGCAACATCTGATCGACGGATTTGCTCAAGAGAGCTTCCATCCCCATCAAGTTGAGAAGTTCTTCCGCAGCCTTGCGGTGAGTCGCCTCATCGGCGCGGGCGAAGGGAGAGAGAAGAAGGAGGCTAAGAGCGAGGCAGGAAAGGAGGAGCTTCATGCGCTGCATCGTGAAGAGAGTTTCCGCCTTTGGCAAGGGCAGAGGAAAGCGCTTTCGGTCGGGGCGGCGTTTAGTTTTCCACGAGCCCGTTGCGTAACGCGTAGCGCACGAGCGCGGCCACGGAATCAAGGCGGAGCTTTCGCAGGATGGTGGCGCGGTGCGTCTCGGTGGTGCGCACGCTGATCCCGAGCGTGGTCGCCATTTCCTTGTTACTCTTGCCATCGGCGATCAAGCGCAGGACATCGCGCTCGCGCGGGCTGAGTTTGCGATCGGTGATGAGCGGCTTTGTCTTCCAACTGCGCTTTTCCAATTGCGCAAAGAGAAGCGCGGAAACCGCAGGCGTGAAGTAGGGCTTGTGCTCACTGAGCGCGTGAATGGCGGCGACGAGATGCTCGGGGGCATCGGCCTTCCGGATGTAGCTCTTGGCGCCCACGCGGTAGAGATCCTGGATGATTTCCTCGGCCTCATGCGCACTGAAAATCAGAATTTCGATCTTCGTTTTCCGGCGCGTGAGTTCGCGCACGATGTCCTCCCCATTCAGGTCGGACATGTTGAAATCGAGGATCAGAATATCGGGCTGCAGGCGCAGGCAAAGATCGAGCGCTTCCCGCCCGTTTTGCGCTTCGCCACAGACTTCCCATTTGGGCTCGCGCTCCAGGAGCGCACGGGTGCCGGCGCGGACGACGGCGTGATCGTCGGCAATGAGAATGCGGAGAGGCGAGGCCATTAGGCAGACCGGGATGAACCAGAGAGAATCTGGTGGATGAGCGCGAGCAGTTGCTGGCGCGTGTAGGGCTTGGCCAGGCAGCCTTCGACGCGCAGGCTTTTCAATTCGGCACTGCGGCAATCTTCGGCGCGGCCGGTTGAGACCATGATTTTAATGCGTGGATCCATCCGGCGCAGAGTTCGGATCAAAGTAGGCCCATCGAGATAAGGCATGGCCATATCGGTCAGGACGAGGTGGATGGCGCTGCTGGCGCGGGCGAAGAGAGCGAGGGCGGCGGGGCCGTCTTCGGCCACCAGGACCTTGTAGCCCTGTTGTCCGAGCAGCGCGGCTGCGATCTCGCGGATGGCGGGTTCATCATCCACGATCAAGATGGTCTGCCCGGTGCCCAACGGCAGATCGGGCGTGGGCGGCGGAGGGAGATCGCGCAGGACTTCGCCTAACGATGGGAGGAAAATCTTGAAGCAAGTATGCCCCGGTTCGCTGGTGACATTCACGAAGCCGCCGTGGCTTTTGACTATCCCGAGGACGGTGGAGAGGCCCAGGCCGGTGCCGACGCCGATCTCTTTGGTGGTGAAAAAGGGATCGAAGATTTTTTCGATGACCTGCGGCGGGATCCCGCTGCCGCTATCGCTTACCTGCAAGAGGACGTGGGGGCCGGCTTTGGCGGTAGGCGACATGCTGGCGTAGTGCTCATCGACATCGAAATTCTCCGCCTGGAGAGTGAGCTGGCCGCCGCGCGGCATGGCGTCGCGAGCGTTGACGCACAAGTTTAGCAGCACCTGGTGAAGCTGGGTGGCATCGGCTTCGATCGTGCGCAGGTCTTCCGGGTAATGGCACTGGACGCGAATCCGTTTAGGGAAAGTCTCTTCCACGATGCGGACGATCTCCTGCATGAGATAGATCGGCTGCAGGAGGGCGCGCGTGCCATCGGCACCTCTGGCGAAGGTGAGGACTTGCTTGACGATGCTGGCGCCGCGTTGCGCGCTGGCTTCCACGATGCCAAGGAACTTCTCCCGATCGGCGACCGAAATGTTGTCTCGCAAAAGCGGCGCGACCATCAGGATGGGGACGAGGACGTTATTGAGATCGTGCGCGACGCCGCTGGCCAGAGTGCCGATGCTCTCGAGCCGCTGCGCCCGGCGAAATTGGCTCTCCAGTTTTCGTTTGTCGGTGATGTCGCTGTTGATGACGAAGACGGATTGCGGCTGGCCCTGTTCGTCGCGGACAAGACTCCAGCGGCAGTTTACGATCACGACCTCGCCTCCGCGCCGCACCTGCTGCAACTCCCCGGTCCACTCGCCCTTTTCCAGCAACTCCGCGGTCGCATTGAAGTAGGGCTCGGTGTCTTCGTAGATGATCTCGTTCACGAACTGGCCGACTGCTTCCTCTGCCGACCAACCGTAGAGCCGCTCGGCACCGCGATTCCAAAAACTTACGCGATGCTCGAGGTCGCGGACCATGATGGCATCCTGGGCCAGATCGAGCAGGCTGGCCTGTTTGCGCACTTGTTCCTCCGCGGCGCGAAGTTCGGTCACATCCTGGGCCGTGCCGTGGATGCGGCGCGGTTTCCCTTCCGCATCCATTTCAAGGGCGACTCGCTGATGCACGACGCGGACGACCCCATCCGGTCGGACGATGCGGTAGTAATCCGCCACCGGATTATGATCCTCCAGGATACGGCGGACATCGCTGAGGTAACGCGCCCGATCATCCGGATGGATGAACTGCGGTGAAGCTTCGAGGGAAGGAACAAACGTCTCGGGATTAACGCCGAGCAGGCGATACATTTCCGCAGACCAGGTGTGCTGCTTCCCTTCCAGGAGCATGCTCCAGCTTCCCATGCGGGCGACGCGCTGAGCTTCGGCCAGCGCGGTCTGGGCGCGGAGTTGGTCATCGAGGTCTGTATTCGTGCCGCACCATTGAGTGGTCTCGGCCGTTTCGCCCTCCACCCGCACGGCGCGCGCGAGGTGCCAGCGATAGACGCCATCGGCCCGGCGGAGGCGGTATTGCATTTCAAAATCCTGGCCGGTTTGCAGGGAATGTTGCCAGCGCGCCCAGGTGGCAGCGCGATCCTGCGCATGCACGGCGAGGAGCCAACCTTCCCCGCGGATTTCCTCTGGCGGCAAACCCAGAAATTCGACTGCGCGTTCGTTGAAATAGGTGATGGCGCCCTGTGCGTCCGCGCCCCAGACGAGCTGCGGCATGGTATCGCTGAACGCGCGTAAAAGGGCTTCGCTTCGGCGGAGGGCGTCACCGGCCATCCTCTGTTCCGTCACGTCGTTCGCGAGGACGAGGCGGGCGGGTTCGTGATTGTAATCGATGGACTGGTTGGTCACCTCCACGAGGATGGGCGTGCCGTCCTTCTTCAGATGTCTCCAGGTTAAGCGGGGAAAAGTTTTCTCTTTTTCGGCGCGGGCGAAATATTCCAACAGGAGGGGCACTTCTTCCGGAGGCCGGATCTCCATGACCGACATGCGTCCGAACTCAGCGCGGCTGTAGCCGTAGTGGCGAATGGCGGCTTCGTTCACATCGAGAAAGCGCAGCGTCTCCGGATTGTAAACCCACATGGGGAGCGGATTCGCGTCGAAGAGCATCCGGTAGCGCTCCTCGCTGTTACGAAGAAGAGCTTCGGCCTCCTGACGTTGAGTCACGTCTTGCACGGTGCCGCTCATCCGAAGAGGAGTGCCATCGGCGGCAAAAGAAACTTCGCCCTCGCTCTGGGCATAGCGGATTCCGCCATCGGGCCGGATGATTCGGTGCTCGTGGCGAAAGTGGCCAATCCCGGCAAGGGCGCGGCGGAGTGACTCCTCAACAGCAACGCGATCCTCTGGATGGACGCAGGCGAAGAAGGCAGAAGCTTTCCCGTTAAAGTCGGCTGGTTCCAAACCGAAAAAATCGAAGACCTCGCGCGACCAATGCACGGTGTCGGCCACGATATTCCATTCCCAACTTCCGACATGCGCGATCCGTTGAGCCACGATCAGGTTGGCTTCGCTTTGGCGCAGGGCGGTCTCCGCTTCGATCCGGGCGGAGATATCCTGGATGGTGCCGACGATGGCGGCGCGTCCGTCGGGTCCGGCGAGGGAAAAGATCTCCGCCTGGGCATGGACGTAGCGGGTGCTGCCATCAGGACGAATGATGCGATGATCGATGGCGTACCGCACCCCATCCTCGATCAACGCGCGGCAGCCATCGGAGACGATCGGTAAATCATCCGGATGGACGAGCTCGAGAAAGCGTTTTTTTGTCGGCCGGAATCGGCCCCTTGTCTGGCCAAAGATGCGGTAGGTCTCGCGCGACCAGGTGAGAGTTTCCTCCTCCAGTTCGCCCCTGGCGCTGAGAGAATATTCCCAACTGCCGATTTGAGCGACGCTTTGGGCCAGCTCCAGGCTGCGTTCCGCGTCCCGCACCGCTTTCTCCGAGCGGCTGACCTTAACCCGAAGCTGGCGCGCTTCCACCGCCTGGACCACCGCTTGAGGGAGGCGTTCCAACCGATCTTTCCAAAGGTAATCCGTCGCGCCCAACTTCATCACATCCATGGCGCGCTCCTCGCCGTTCTCGTGCGAAACGATGATGACGGGGGTTTCCGGCGCTCGCATCCGAATGAGGGCGATCGCTTCCGCCGGATTGAACGCCTTCAGATTATAATCGGCAATGATGACGTCCGGCGCTTTAGCCAGTTGCTGGACGAAGGCTGCTTTGGTCGCGACGCGTTTGGCGTCGGTCTTCACGCCACCTTGCCGCAGTTCCTCAACGAGACGGCTGGCATCGGCTGCTGAGTCTTCCAGGAGCAGAACCTGCAGAGCTCTGCGCAAGTCCTCCTTCGCGACCGGCGCTGAGTGGAGCCCGTTCTTTCCGGTGGGATGAAGGCTCTTCGTCACAGGAAGAACGTAAGCCCCGGGGTGTGTCCTGTATCCTTCCGATTGTCTGATTGGTGTGTAGGATAAGTCTGACAGCCGGGATCTTAACGAGGGGACGCGGCGTGACGAAGGAGCTTGTCGGTGCCCGGCTCTCCTTAAAGGCTCGCGGAAGTATCAGGAGAAATTTGAGCCCTACTATTTTTCAGCTTATCCGCCAGCAACCCCGCGCGCTGGTTATCGGAGAGGCCTTGCTCTTGATCGGTTTGATCGGGTGGGTGGATCTCCTCACGGGCTGGGAATGGAACTCCTTCGCGCCGCTGGCGTTGCCCATCATCCTGGTGACGTGGAAGGTAAATCGCCGCGCCGGCTTCGCCTTCACTGTTCTCTGCGTGCTTACTTTCGCGGCGGCTCACTACGAGGATCATCCTTATCAAACCCAATCCGGTTTTCTGCTCGCCGTCTTCGGTCGTTGGTTCTACTTCCTCGTCCTGGTGGTGGCAGTGGCGGCGGTGAAAGATCAACGCGAGTCCGATCGCGCCCGCATCGCCACTTTGGAACACATGCGGCAGTTGGAAGGCGAGATCCTCGGCGCTTGCGAGCGGGAACAGCAACGGCTCGGGCGCGACTTGCACGATAACCTCGGCTCGCACCTGGCCGGGATCGGCTACGCCGCGACCTTTTTGTCCAACGAACTCCGAGCCGAAGGCGCGCCTGCCGCAGCCAAGGCCGAGCAGATCCGCGATCTGGTGAGCGAAGCGGTCACGCTCACGCGCGATCTGGCGCATGCCATCGTCCCGGTCGCGCTCGAGGGCGCGGGCCTCGCGGTGGCGCTGGAGGATCTGGCCCGGAGCACGAGCGGCATCACCGGGAAGGCGATTTCCTTTTCCGAAAGCGGCGAGACGAACATCGAAAACGCGGACAACGGTCTGCACCTGTACCGCATTGCCCAGGAGGCGGTGAACAATGCCGTCCAACATGGAGACGCGAGCACGATCCGGATCGGCCTCCAGGGGAAGGACGGCTCCCTCCGCTTGACCGTGGATGATGATGGCAACGGCTTGCGCGCGGGGGCGGAGGAGGCGCACGGGATGGGGATTCACTCCATGCGTTATCGCGCCCGCATTCTGGGCGCTGGGTTTAAGATTGATTCCGGAGTAGACCGCGGGACACGGGTGTCCTGCGAAATGGCCAACCGCCCAGTTCCCGCCCGCCCCTAACCAATCCAAGCGATGGAAAAGAAAAAGATCCTCCTGGTGGAAGACCATCCGCTCTTTCGCGCGATGCTGGCGCAGTTAATCGGCGAAGACCTCGGCATGACGGTGTGTGGCGAAGCGGACAACATCAAGAGCGCGCTGGCGTTGATCGAAGAAACGCAGCCGGACGCGGCGATCGTGGATCTGACGTTGCAAGGTTCGAGCGGTCTCGAGTTATTAAAGGACCTGAAAGCGCGGCACATTCACCTGCCGGTGCTGGTGCTCTCCATGCACGCAGAGAGCCTTTATGCCGAGCGAGTCCTACGCGCCGGCGCCATGGGTTACATCACGAAAGAAGAATCACCGGCAGCGGTGTTGGCGGCGATCCAGCAGGTTCTGGCGGGCCAGATCTACGTAAGTCCGCAGGTGAATGGCGCCATCCTGGGGCGGTTGGGTTATGCGGATGAGGCCGAGCGGCCGTCGGGGGTGGACTTGCTTTCGGATCGCGAGATCGAGGTCTTTCAGCTGGTCGGCTCTGGCTTGAACTCCCGTGAGATCGCCGAGCGGCTCAGTCTCGGCCCCACCACGGTGGATAGCTACCGGGCGCGGATCAAAGAGAAGCTCGGCATTCGGAACGCGGCCGAGCTTTACCAGCGCGCGGCGCAGTGGGTCGAAACCCACCCGTAACAGCGCCTGCTCGCGACGGCTTCTGCGGTGTGGCGTTTTCTGCCACAGCCCCTGCCATTGGAACGCCACAGGGGGCTTCTGTCACTATCAGGACGAGGAAGAAAGGGTCGTAGCTGGATCACCTCCGTCTCCCAGGCGACTCCCGGCACAACCGAGGAAAGAAAAATTATGAAACAACCAACACGACCATTATCCGCCTTTACGCGAGGTTGCCTTTGTCTGGCGCTCGTCGGCCTGGCGGCTGTTACCTCCCACGCACAAGGAGCCGCGAGTCTTTGGTGGGTCTCAAACATGGGCAACAGCGCCTCGGCCGAAGCGGTTACTTCGGCCGATGGCAACTTCGTCGCCTTCTCTTCCACCTCCACCAATCTTGTCTCGGGCGACACCAACGGCGCCATGGACGTCTTCGTTTACAATCGAGCCACGCAAGCCATCCAGCGCGTCTCCGTGAACAACGCCGGCCAACAAGCCACCTATAACGGGGGTGGCGGTAATAACGCCGAATCGCGGAACCCTTCCATCTCTGCGGACGGCCGCTTCGTCGCCTTCCAATCGCGGGCCGATAATCTGGTTTCCGGCGATAGCAACGGCAGCAATAATGCCGAGCAAGGGCAGGACATCTTCGTCTATGATCGGTCCAACCAGACCATCCAGCGCGTGACCATGCGCGATAACGGCACCCAAACCCAGGGGCGTTCGCAGACGCCTTCCATCGCCGGCGATGGCGCGACCGTGGCCTATGTCTCGTCGGATGCTAATATCGTCGGCGGCCAGGGCGGTGGGGCGAACAACTATATCTACGTCGTCAGCACCAGCCAGGTTGGCAGCTCCGGCGGGGTCGTGCGCGTCCCGATTCCCACCGCGCCACCGAACTCAAACAAGGATAGCTTAAACCCGGCGATCTCGACCAATGGCAGCCGGATCGCTTTCCGGTTCAATGCCAGCAGCAGCGAGTCTCCGCAGTTCAGCTACGACGACATCTGGCTCTTTAACCGCTCGAACTTCGTCCTTACCCCCATCACCGGTCTCGCTACCTCTCAAAGCGCCGGCGCAGCGCGGACGAACAATCGCTCCTTCAATCCCTCCATCTCGGCGGATGGCCGCTTTGTGGCCTTCGATTCGAATGTGCAGATACCGGTAAACAGCGGGCCGTCCGATACCAACTCCTTCGACGATGTCTTCGCCTTCGACGCGCAGGATAGCTCCACCGTTCTCGTCTCTGTGACCAACACGGGGACGCGCGGGAATGGCGATTCCTCCAAGCCATCGATCTCTGGAGATGGGAGCTCGATCAACTTCGATTCCGCCGCCACCAACCTTGTCTCCAACGACACAAACGGCGCGGCCGACGTCTTGAAAAAAGACGGAGCCACCGGCGTGATTCAGCTTGTCTCGTTAAACCAAAGTGCCATGCAAGGGAACGGCCATTCCTCCGCGCCTTCCAGTTCCGCAAATGGCAATGTGATCGCCTTCACCTCCGCTGCGACCAACCTCGCCGCCGGCGATACCAACAACAGCACCGACGTCTTTGCCTCCGTCGCGGCTACGCCCACGCCGACTCCCAGCCCTACTCCGGGCGGCGCGTCGAAGATCGCGAATATCTCCACCCGCGGGACCGTCGGCACCGGCGATAATGTGCTCATTGGCGGCACGATCGTTACCGGTGACCAGCCCAAGACCATCCTGGCGCGGGCGATCGGCCCTTCCACGGGAGTGCCAGGCGCGCTGGCCGATCCGTTCCTGCTTCTGCGCAACAACGCCACCGGAGCCACCATCGCGATGAACAACGACTGGCAGGACGATCCCGCGCAGGCGGCCTTGATCCGCGCCTCCGGCATTCCGCCTTCCGATCCGAAAGAAGCGGCCATCGTGGCGACGTTGACGCCGCCGTTCGATTTGCGCGGCTACACCGTGATCTTAAGCGGAGCGAATAACACCACCGGCATCGCCTTGGTGGAGGTGTTCGGGCTCGATTAATTAACCGGGGATAAAGCAACCAAAAGGAAGAGGGACGTGCCAAAAGCATGTCCCTCTTTTCGCGTCTGCGTCTCGCAGTGCGATCTAGAACAAGTCCTCGCGCGCCGCGTATTGCGTCAGCTCCGCGGTCGAGCCCACGCCCAGCTTCTGCAGGATCCGCGTCCGATAGGTGCTCACGGTTTTGAAGCTAAGCGAGAGCGCGTCGGCGATCTCCTTCCCGCTCTTCCCGCTTACGATCAGGCGGAAGACTTCGAACTCGCGCACAGAGAGATCCTCATGCGAGCGATCGGTTTGTTTCCCACCCAATCCCGAGACGAGCGACTCCGCCAATTCCGCGCTGACATAGCGCCCGCCCGCCATGATCTTCTTGGCTGCTTCCACCAGTTTTTCGCTCACCGATGACTTGGTGATGTAGCCGGCCGCGCCGCTCCGGAAGGCGCGTCGAGCGTATTGCTCCTCCGCATGCATGCTCAGAACCAGCACCGGCACGAGCGGGGCACACACACTCAGATCGACCAGTAAATCGAGACCGCTCCGGCCCGGCAGATTCACGTCCAGGAGCATAAGGTCGAAAGGAATTGTGCGGCACGCTTCCAGCGCGCTCGCAGCGTCGCCCGTCTCGGTAAACTCGGCCTTGAAGTGATTAGCCAGGATTTGGCGCAGCCCGGCGCGGACGATCGGATGATCGTCCACCAGGAGAATCTTCAGCGGGCGCTTTTTCATTCTTCAAGCTGCTGCGGGACCAGAATGCGCACCGTCGTTCCAGCGCCCTCGGCACTCTCAATCTCAAGCGCCACGCCTGCCTCGAGCGCGCGTTCCTGCATCCCGATCAGGCCGTGCCCGCGGAAGTGCGCTTCCTTCGGGTTGGCCATGCCCACGCCATTATCCTGCACCACCAAGATGACGGCTGCGGGAAGGGTAGAGAGGCTGATGGAAATTTCGGTCGCCTGCGAGTGGCGCGCCACATTCGTCAGCACTTCCTGAAAAATGCGGAACACCGCCGTGGCCTGTTTCCGAGGCATTACCGGCGCTTCATTCGGCGAGAGCGCGAGATTGCAGAAGATGGAGGAGCGTTCCTCAAACTCCCGCGCCTGCCACTCCAGTGCCGCGCTTAAGCCCAGCTCATCCAGAACGGCCGGCCGTAACTCGGAGGAAATTCGACGCGCTGTTTGCATGGCTCCGCCGATGGCGCCGGCCATTTGCTGCAGACGCTTGTCCACCGCCTCGGACTCGTCGTGTTGATGCCGTTTCACAGCCTCGCGCAGGGCGCTTACATCCATGTTCAGTCCGGTAAGTGCCTGCCCCATTTGATCGTGGATCTCGCGGGAAATGCGGATCGCTTCCTCCTCCCGCGCGGTCCGCAAGGCCGCGCCCAACTCGCGCAGCTCGCGCTCCATCAAAATCCGATCCGTGATGTCAGCCGCGGAGCCGACCAGTTGAGTGATCTTCCCACTGGCGTCGCGCAGCGGGCTAAAGGTCATGTCCACCGTCATCCGGCCTCCATCCTTGATCTGGACCTCCTCGACTCTTCGCACCACCCCACCCTCGGAAACGTGGCGGAAAGCTTCTCGCAGGCGCTTTTGCGCTGGAACGGAATGCGCCCACCAGATCGTGTCCCAAAATACCTTACCGATTGCGTCTTCTCGCCCAATGCCAACGGCTTCAAGTGGGGTCTGATTGATCTCGATGATGATCCCGTCCGTGCTGAACAAACCCACAAAGATGAACATGCTGTCGAGGATATCGCGCAGTTGTTTATTCTTCTCTTCGAGGGCGCGTTGGCTTTCGACGCGGTGCGAGAGATCGCGCGCCAGGCGGAGAAAAAGGCGCCGGCCATTTACCGGGACCAGGGCGACTCGCACTTCCACAGGAAAGATGGAGCCGTCTTTCCGGCGTTGGAACTGGTCGAGGGTGATTGGCTCGCCCATTTTCAGGCCGGCATACATCGCTTGCTCCTCCTCCAGGGATAAGCCGACAACCAGGTCCGTGGCTCGTAGCTTGAGCAGCTCTTCCCGGGTATAGCCCAAGGTCACGCAGGCTTCGCGGTTTACCTCCACGATCTGGCTTTGCTCGTTAAGGACGCAAAAGGCGTCCGCGGCTTGCTCGGTGAGGGCGTGGTAACGGGCTTCGCTCTCACGCAGAGTCAGCTCTTCTGTGCCCTCGCCATCCGATGAATGCGACGCCTCTGTCTTCTCGGGCGGAACCCGCTTGCCTCCCTCTTGATCTCCCTTGGTCATTATTTTTTCAGGACGGACCGCGGTGAGCAAGGGAGCGCATCAGCTTAAGTAGAACTAATTCATCCGCTTGTGCTCCATCGCGGAAGCCGCACTGGCATAGGGTTCTACGGCATTGGGACATGAAGAGCGTGCAAGTAACCTTGCCCCGCACCCAAGTCTGACGCAATGGGTTACGCGATTTTGCGTATTTCCCGCACTACCTCGGCGCATACCGTCTGCTTGTTTAGGGTGTGTGAAACAACCTCTCACTCCCAGTGTCTGGACTAGTGCCAGCAGGGTGGCGGCACCGGTCGCCGCAGGGCCGGCGAAGCGTCCCCGAATCTTAATGGTCCAGGACGATCCGACGCCCGCGCTCGATGCGGCCTCGTTGCTCGAGGAGACGCATCTCTATGAGGTGATGAAGGTAGACCAAAGCGCTCGAGCCTTTCACGCCGCGTTGCATTTCCGGCCCCGCCTTATTCTGCTCGACCTCCAGGGACCCGGAAGAACGGGCACGGAGCTGGCGCTGGAATTTAGCGCGGACTGCACTCTGGGCGGGGTGCCGATTATCGCTTTCGAGTCGGGCACGCTCGAGCATGGGAAGATTCACTCGCCCACCACCGGACGCCGGGTCGCGCTTTCCAGATTGGTCGAGGCAGAGACTTTTTTGGCCGCCGTCGCGGGAATGCTTTCGCCCGCGCTCGAGCTGGCTCCGCCGCTTAGACTGCAATCGGCGCTTTGATCGCCGGGTGCGGCTCGTAGTTCTCAAGAGTGAAATCTGTGAACTGAAAGCCGCGGATCTCCTTCACCGCGGGATTGAGGCGCATCTGCGGCAGGGGCCGAAACTCCCGGCCCAGTTGTTCCTGCGCCTGCTCAAGATGATTCCGGTAGAGGTGCAGATCGCCGAAAGTGTGGACAAACTCGCCCGCGCGTAAGCCGCAGACCTGCGCCACCATCATGGTGAGCAGGGCGTAGGAGGCGATGTTGAAGGGCACGCCCAGGAAGAGATCCGCGCTGCGTTGGTAGAGCTGGCAGCTCAGTTCCCCTTCGCAGACATAGAACTGGAAGAGCACGTGGCAGGGCGGCAGCGCCATGCCCTCGATCTCGGCCGGGTTCCACGCGCTCACGATCAAGCGCCGGCTCTCCGGGTTGGAGCGAATCTGCGCGATCACGTCATCGATCTGGTTCACCGCGCGGCCATCGGCGCCGCGCCAGTCCGTCCATTGCGCACCATACACACGCCCGAGATCGCCATTCGCGTCCGCCCATTCATCCCAAATCGTCACCCCGGCGGCGTTGAGCGAGCGCACATTCGTTTCACCGCGCAGAAACCAGAGCAGCTCGTGGATGATCGATTTCAGGTGCAGCTTCTTCGTGGTCAGGAGCGGAAAACTTTCCCGCAAATCGAAACGCGCCTGCGCCCCGAAGACCGAGAGCGTGCCGACGCCAGTGCGGTCGCTCCGCGTTTTTCCGTGCTCCAGCACGAGGCGGAGGAGATCGTGATATTGACGCATGAGATAAAGCTGGGAATGCCGTATGCAACGCCCGCGCCACGGACTTCCCCCATCTAGATCATGACCTCCGCCTCCGGCAACCGAATCTTGCTCATCGAAGACGAGCCCGATGTGGTCGATCTCCTGACCCTGAATCTGCGCAAAGCTGACTTCACCGTCGCCAGCGCCGTCGACGGAGCCACCGGTTTGCGCCTGGCCCGGGAAGAGCCGCCGGCCCTCATCATCCTCGACCTGATGTTGCCGAAGATGCCCGGCCTCGAAGTTTGCAAATTGCTCAAGAGCGATCCGGCCACCCAACACATCCCGATCATTATGTTAACGGCCAAAGCCGAGGAGGTTGATCGCATCGTCGGGCTGGAGTTTGGCGCAGATGATTATGTGACCAAGCCCTTCAGCCCGCGCGAGATGGTCCTCCGGGTGCGCGCGATTCTGCGCCGCGGCCAGGGTGAACCAGCGGAGGAGTCGCTCTCCATCGGACCCATCCAGCTCGATCCGGCTCGCCATAAAGTGACGGTGAACGGCAAGCTCGTCCGCCTTACCAGCGTGGAATTTAAACTCCTCACCATGCTCATGCAGCGGCGCGGGCGGGTGCAGGCGCGTGATCGTTTGCTGAACGAAGTCTGGGGTTATGAGAGCGCGATCGATACCCGCACGGTCGACACCCACGTGCGGCGCTTGCGCAAAAAGCTGGGGAAAGCGGCGGACACCATTGAGACGGTGCGCGGCTTCGGTTACCGCATCCGCGAAGGCCGATAAAGGTGAGCACGTTCCTCTTCTTCGCAGCGCTCCTGGTCGTGCTCACGTTTGTGTGGCTGCGCGTGCGCCGGCGCTGGATCGAGCCATGGGCCGAACTGGAGGAATTGGTCCACGCCCTCGTCGAACGAAAAGCGCCCCGGAAATTTCTCATGACCGGCAATGCCCGCGCCAATGCGCTCGGCCTTGCCCTGGAAGAGTTCGGGGCGCGGCAGAGCGAGTTGGAGCGCGTCGCCGGCGAGGGCACGAGCAGCCTCGAGAATATCCTCGGCGCCTTGCCCGATGGCCTTGTCCTGGTGGACGGGGAGCGCCGTGTCCTGCTCATGAATGCCCAATTCCAGCGCCTCTTTCGGCTGGCGGAAGAGACGCGCGGGACCGGCTTGCTCGAGATCGTGCGCGACGTGGGCGTGGATCGCGCCGTCGCCAGCGCGCTTGAGAGCGGGGAGCTGCGGACCGAGCCGATCACACTGGATCGCGGGCCAGCCGCGCGTCGCGAAATAGAGGTAACGGCCGTCCCGTTTGGCACCGGCCGGGAGGAAACGCGGAACGCCGTCGTGCTCTTCCGCGATGTCACGCAGGTGCGGCAAGTGGAAGAGATGCGGCGGGACTTCGTCGCCAATGTTTCGCACGAGCTGCGCACGCCCCTCTCCATTTTTCGCGGCTACCTCGAGACGCTGCTGGACGATCCGCAGCAATCGCAGGACGAGCTGGTCCGCATTCTGGAAGTGATGGATCGCCACGCGGAGCGGCTGACGTTGCTGGTCGAAGACATCCTTAGTCTGGCGCGCCTGGAGACGCCCGGCGCGCGCCTGGAGATCTCGGAGATTGATCTCCCCGAGTTCCTCGGAGAGATCTTGCGCGACTGGGAAAAACGTTTCGAGAGCAAGCAGCTCGTCGCCAGTCTGGAAGTGGCGGAAGATTTACCGGCCGTCGCCGCGGACGAGCATCGGTTGGAAGAGGTCATCTATAACCTGCTCGATAACGCGGTGAAATATTCGCAGCCGGGGGGAAACATCCGCCTTGGCGCGCAACGGCTTGGCGACAAAGTGCGCCTCTCCGTGGCCGATGATGGCGCGGGCATTCCCGCGCGAGATTTGCCGCGCATCTTCGAGCGCTTTTATCGCGCGGATAAAGCGCGCAGCCAGCAAATCGGCGGGACGGGCCTCGGCCTTTCGATCGTGAAACACATCGCGCAGTTGCATGGCGGGACGGTCGAGGCGGTGAGCGAGATGGGCCGCGGCTCCACCATCAGCGTTCTCCTGCCCCTCCGTTCGCCGCCTGTGCCGGAGGGCGCTCCCGCTGCCACGGCGGAGTCTGCAAGTGTCACACAAACGTCACACTAAAAGATTTGGGTCCCGGATGGCGCAGCAGCATCGTGCGGTGCCTCATGGACCCCACGGCCGCACTTCCGACCAGCTTTGCCGCGAAACAGCGCGCCAGTAAAAAGCGCGTCTCGACCGATCGCGGCATCCGGCTTTTTTTCGGCAGTAACGCGCTCGTCGCGATCATCGTCCTCGCGCTCATCACCATCTTTCTCATGCGCGAAGGCTTTGGGTTCTTCGGCCAAAATCTCAATAACCTGCGCCTCTATCGGCAAAGTGGACTCGAGTACGTGGACATCATGCGCCGATCGGCCGAGGCGCATACGGCGCTTTCGCGCAGCCTGAATGCTCTCCGTCTCCGGCAATTCCGCGCCGCGGAAAAAGCCGGCCTGCCGCTGGAGCAGATCAACGCGCAGCTGGCGGCGTTTGATCAATTTGCGACTGCCTTCAGCGACACCGCGGAACCGCTGAGCGGCCTCGTCTCCGATTACGGCGACATGGCGTCCGAGCTAAAAGCGCAACTTGCGGCAGGGCGAGGCCACGGCCATCGCACAACGTCCGCAACAGCTCGCGACTTTGCGCGAGAGCGCGGCTCTCTTCGATGCCGCTGCGGCGACGGTCGGCGAGCAGGTCACCGCGCTGCTCGCGCAACCGCCGCCCGTGGCCGACCCGCAAACGCGAACCGCTTTTACGAAATGGCAGGGCCGCGCGCGCGATTACGTCCAGGCGCTGCCCGCTGGCGGTGACGAGCTGCGCGCCTGGTCTTCCGAAAAACCGATCGCATGGTATCGCGCGCTCTCCTCTTTCCTCTTCGGGCGCGATTGGGTGACGGCGAGTTTTTGGCAGGATTGGTATGGGATTATCCCGCTCTTTGTCGGCTCGGTCATGGTCTCTGCCGTGGCGCTCATCCTGGCTGTGCCACTCGGTGTGATGTCGGCGATTTACGTCAGCGAAGTCGCCTCGGCCAGAGAGAAAAAATACATCAAGCCCTACATCGAATTCATTGCCGCGATCCCTTCCGTGGTGCTGGGTTTCTTCGGCATCGCTGTCGTCGGGCAGGCGATTCGTACTGCCACCCAATCGGAGTGGTTTAGTTGGATCTCCTTCTTTCCCATCGCCGAACGGCTGAACATTTTTACCGCAGGCTGTCTGCTCGCGCTTATGGCCGTGCCGACGATTTTCACCCTCTCGGAAGACGCACTGCGCAACGTGCCGCGGGGGTTCAAAGAAGCGTCCTACGCGCTCGGCGCGAATCGTCTCCAAACCATCGGGCGCGTCCTGGTCCCGGCGTCGCTCTCCGGCATCGTCTCGGCCATTTTACTCGGGCTCGGGCGTGTCATCGGCGAGACGATGGTGGTGCTGCTTTGTGCGGGGAACCGGATCGAGATTCCGGATTTTACCGAAGGCCTCGGCGCCTTCTTTCAACCGGCGCACACCATGACGGGCATCATCGCGCAGGAGATGGGCGAGGTGGTGCGCGGGAGCATCCACTACCGCGCGCTCTTCATGGTCGGGCTGGTGCTGTTTGTTCTCACGCTTGGGATCAACTACCTCGCGCAGCGTTTGGTCGCGCGTTACCGCATGAGCATTGGATAAATGAGACTGCGCACTTCCAATGCCCGCCGCAGCCGCTTCACCGAGCGCGCCACTTTCTGGCTCTTTCGCCTTGCGACTTATTTCGTGATCGCGTGTGCCGCTTACATCTTTCTCGATATCGGCATCAAAGGCAGCCGCACGCTCTTCATGGCCCGAGCGCCTTTCATCAATCTCTCCTTCCTGAGCGAAGGGCCGCAGACGCTTTACGTCTTCGATTACGAAGGCAAAAAGCTTGAGCTGGGCGACCAGGATTTCCGCGCCTGGAAGGCTGCGCATCCGGCGGCGGTGGTGGCGCCGCAAACGGTGGCGTATTCCGCCGGTGGGATCTGGCCCGCGATCGTCGGCACCGCGCTTCTCGTTCTCGGCTCAATGACGCTCGCCCTCGTGATCGGGATTAGCAGCGCAATTTTCCTGAGCGAATACAGCCGCGGCGGACCGTTTATCAAACTCGTGCGCGTAGCAATCTTGAACCTGGCCGGCGTGCCTTCCATCGTCTTCGGCCTTTTTGGGTTCGGGCTCTTCGTCATCTTCTTCGGCTGGAACGTCTCCCTCATCGCGGGCTGGTTCACGCTCGGGCTCATGATCTTGCCGGCCATCATCACTGCCAGCGAAGAGTCGCTCCGCGCCGTGCCGCAGGGTCTGCGCGAAGGCTCGCTCGCCCTCGGCGCGACGCAGTGGCAGACCATTCGGAAAAACGTCCTGCCCTACGCGCTCCCCGGCATCCTCACTTCCTCCATTCTCGGCATCGCGCGCGTGGCGGGCGAGACTGCGCCCATCATGTTCACCGCCGCCTACGCGATGCGCGATGAGATGCCGTGGCAGGTGCAACGCATCACCGACTTCGTTTTCCAGGGCGTGATGGCGTTGCCCTATCACATCTACGTCGTGAGCTCGAAGATTCCGCAGAACGAATACACGGAACGCGTGCAGTATGGCGCCGCGCTCGTCTTCCTCCTGCTCGTGATGTTGATCGCGTTGACCTCCGTTATTTTGCGCGAGAAAAGCAGGAGCCGTCTCTCATGGTAGAATTAATGACAAAGCCGTCTGTCCCTGTGAATACCATCCCTGCCTCCCACGTTCCCGCGCCTCTCGTCGCGCCGCCGGGCCTCATCGAGATCGACCAGCTCAGTTTCTCCTACGGGACCAACGAAGTTCTGCACGACATCACCCTCAGCATTCCGCCGCGCGCGGTCACGGCCTTCATCGGGCCATCCGGCTGCGGCAAGACCACGCTCCTGCGTTGCTTGAATCGGATGAACGATCTGATCGAGAGCGCGAAGATCACCAAGGGCTCGATCAAGATCGAAGGCCTCGACATTAACGATCCGCGCATCGATGTGGTCGATCTGCGGCGCAACGTCGGGATGGTTTTCCAGAAGTCGAATCCGTTCCCGAAATCGATCTACGACAACATCGCCTATGGCCTGCGCATCGCCGGGATCACGAAGCGCGCGAAGATCGACGAGGCGGTGGAGAAAAGTCTGCGCGCCGCCGCGTTGTGGGACGAGGTGAAAGATCGCCTGCACGTGAGCGGCTACGGGCTTTCGGGTGGGCAACAGCAGCGTCTCTGCATCGCACGCGCGCTGGCGGTGGAGCCGGAGATCATCTTGATGGACGAGCCCTGCTCGGCGCTGGATCCGATTGCGACCGCGAAAGTGGAGGAGCTGATCCGGCAATTGAAGGAGCAATACACGATCGTGATCGTGACTCACAACATGCAGCAGGCCGGCCGCATCTCGGATCAAACCGCGTTTTTCTACCTCGGCCGGCTGATCGAATACAGCGACACGCGCAAGATGTTCAGCAATCCCGGCCAGCGGCAGACGGAGGATTACATCACCGGGAGGTTCGGATGATTCCTGCTCTTCGATTTGAGAAGGAGAAGCCACAGATGAACACAGATTTTCACAGATGGGGAAGGGGAACAGATTTCTTATCTGTGTTTCATCTGTGTCTATCTGTGGCTAAAAGATCTCCCGCTTTGTCTCTAGTATGAACGCGCAAAATCACATCCTTGCCACCTTCGACGAAGCGCTCGGCTCGCTTCGAAACAACGTCCTCACCATGTCGAGCCTGACCGAGCGCAGCCTCGATCGCGCCGTCACCGGCCTGCTCACGCGTGATGACGATCTCTGCGTCCTGGCCATCGCCGATGACGAAGAGATCGATCAACTGGAGAAGCAGGTGGACAAGGACGGCGTCGATCTGCTGCTGCGATTCCAACCCGTCGCGTCCGATCTGCGACGAGTGGTTTCGGCGATGAAATTAAGCTCGAATCTGGAGCGGATGGCCGATCAGGCGGTCAGCATCGCGCGGAAGGCGCGGAAGTTAAATCAACATCCTGTCCTCGCGCAGATCGACTTGATTGAGCCAATGCATCGGCACGCGATGTCGATGTTTAGAGACAGCGTGGATGCTTACATTCGCGAGGATGTGGACCAGGCCATGACCTTGAAGGCGCGCGACAAAGTGCTGGACCAAATGAATGCGAGCGCGAGCAAGCAGCTCATTCTCAAGATGGCTGAGGATCCGGAGCAATTGCGCGGATATTTGAATTTAATGTTCATCGCGCGGCATCTCGAACGCGTGGGCGATCACGCCACGAACATCGCGGAAGACGCTGTCTATGCGGCGGCGGCAGAGGATATCCGGCACCAGCCCTTTGTGCCGCCAGCGGCCTAGCTAGACGGCGGCGTTGTCTTCGCCGGTCCCTTGCACGCAACGCGAAATAAGGACGCCCGCCAGTGCGCCGCAGACGGGCGCGGCGAGGTAAAGCCAAAGATGGCGCAGCTCGCCGCTAATCAGCGCCGGGCCTAACGACCGCACGGGATTCATGGAAGCGCCTGTGATCGGTCCGGCGAAGAGCGCTTCGAGCGCAATCGTGGACCCCACCACGATGCCGGCGGTGATCCCCTTTTCGCGCGCGCCTTGCGAGACGTTCAGGATCACAAACATAAGGATGGCCGTGAGGATGAATTCGAGCACGAAAGATTGCGCCGCGCTCCCGGCGGGCTGAGTGGCGCCGAGGCGGTGCACATTCCCGAAGAGCGCGCGCAGGGTGGCACTGGCCGCAAGCGCAGCCGCGAGCTGGCTGCCGGCGTAAGGCAGCAGGCAGCTCCAATCCATCCGACCCGAGACGCAGAAGCCGAGGGTGACGGCGGGATTAAGATGCGCGCCGGAGACGTCGCCGACGGAGTAAATCATGGCCAGGACGATGAGGCCGAAGGTGAGGGCCACGCCCAAATGCGTGATCCGGCCCCCAGAGATCCCGTCGATCACGATTGCGCCGGTGCCGGCGAAGACCAGGCAATAGGTGCCGAAGAACTCCGCGGCCAGTTTGCGAGCCATTACGGAACGGTCTCCGGCTGGTTTGGCACAGGCGTTTCCGAACACTGCTGCGCGCACCATTCTTCGATTTTGGCCGCGATCTCATCGCGCACCGCGCGGGTCTCCGCCAGCTTCTCTTCCCAGGTGCCGATGAACTTGGAGGGATCGCGAAAGGGCCAATGCAGCCTCTTCGTGGGCCCCGGAAACACCGGGCAGCCGCCCGCTTCCGATTCATGGCAAACCGTGATGGCGTAGGCAAAGACGCCGCCGTTTTTCCAAAGGTCGAAGACGACCTGGGAATCGTGCCGGCTGATATCGATGCCGATTTCGTCCATCGCCGCGGCGGCGAGCGGATTGACGCCGCGCCCGCTTTCCAGCCCGGCGCTCTGCGCTGCGAAATGCTCGCCGCAACGCGCGTTGAGGAGGCCTTCCGCCATGCGACTGCGCGCGCTGTTATGCACGCAGATGAAAAGAACTTTTGGTTTGCTCATAGAACGATCAGTAAGTGCGGGCGAGGAGCGTCTCCTCCTCCTGCGGGAGGAAGGCGGCCAGGCGCTGCTCGGTTATCCTTACCGGCGTGCCGATATGGACGCGAGCATACAACGCGATCACGTCCTTCGATTTCATCCGGATGCAGCCGAAGCTGGCGCGGCGGCCAATCCGCTTTTCCTCCGCGGTGCCGCGGATGTGGAGAGCGAGCGGGCAGGTGCGAGTGGCTCTGTAAAGGGGTTGAAGTTCAGAAGCTCGATCGCGCCCTCCGGCGTTTCGATGAGCGCGGAGCAACTCTCCACCCAGTCGCCGCAGTTGTAGTAGGTGACGTCGCCAAACTGCCGGATGGCGGCGCTGTGGATGTGGCCGCAGAGGACCGCATCGACCTCGTATTTCCCGGCGTAGCGCACGATCGCGCTTTCGAATTTGCCGATGAAGCTGACCGCGTCTTTGACGCGCTTTTTTGCGTAAGCGCTCAGCGACCAGTAACCGCGCCCGAAGCGGCGGCGGCAGAAATTGATCGCCGGGTTGAGGGAGAGGAGAAATTGGTAGCCGACGTCGCCGGCGAAGGCGAGCCAGCGGGCGTTTTGCACGACGGTATCCAGTTCGTGCCCGTGCATGATGAGAATGCGGCGTCCATCGGCGGTGGTGTGGATGGCGTGCTTCTGGATGGTGATTTCGCCGTAGCGGCCGCAGAAGCGCTCCACGAAGTCGTCGTGGTTTCCCGGGATGTAAATGACGCGCGTGCCCTTGCGCGCGGCGCGCAGGATTTTTTGAATGACATCGTTATGCTCCTGCGGCCAGTAGATGCCGCGGCGCAGCTGCCAGACATCGATGAGATCGCCCACGATGTAGAGGGTCTCGATCTCGTGCCCGCGGAGGAATTCGAGAAACGCGCCCGCGTTGCTCGCGCGCGTGCCAAGGTGCAAATCCGAGACCCAGGCCGTGCGCACGCGGCGCGGCGCGGGCGCGCGGACGATGCGAACGTTTTTCATTCGAGGAGGATCGAGGAGCACGTTCATGTTTCGGAGGGCGGTCAGAAAGACCCGCTGGCGTTTTATTTCCAGCGGGCCTTTCCTTTTAACCTAACTGTCCGTGGGGAATTATTTGATCGGGACGAAACCGACCTGGCTGGCAACTTTCTGTCCGGCTCCACTGAGGGTGAAGTCGATGAACTGCTTGGTCACGCCCGCAGGCTCGCCATTGGTG
Organism: uncultured Verrucomicrobiae bacterium; assembly: GCA_963730385.1. Lineage (GTDB taxonomy): Bacteria > Verrucomicrobiota > Verrucomicrobiia > Chthoniobacterales > UBA10450 > JACCTI01. The sequence goes on along the minus strand of CAVSRQ010000010.1, from coordinate 351,467 downwards.
TAGTAGAAGGTGGGACGCGCATACGGGTAGGACTTGCTTTGCACGGCAGCGACGGAGGGCGCGGTGCCATCGATCGGCAGGGCTTTCACGCCGGGTGCCTTGTCGTAGGCGAGACCGACGTAGCCGATCCCGTTCGGATTTTTTCCAACCTCGGAAGCGATTTGCTCGTTGCCTGCCATCTTCTGCGAGCTGCCGGCGTAATCGCGCTTCTTCATCGCCAGCTCTTTGAAGTCGGAGTAGGTGCCGGAAGAAGTGTTGCGGGTGTAGATGGAGATCTTGCCGCCGGTGCCGCCGACTGCGCTCCAATCAGTCACTTCGCCGGTGAAGATCTGCTCGACCTGCTTCTTGGTCAGGCCGGTGAGGGGGTTGGCCGCATTCACGATCAAGGCAATCCCGTCGTAGGCAACGATGGTGGCTTTCATGTTCACGCCTTTGCCGGAAGCGGCGGAGATCTCAGTGGGCTTGGCGCGCCGGCTGGCCATACCGATTTGCGCGGTGCCATCGATAATCGCCGCGATGCCGGTGGTGGAACCTTCCGCCGCGATGTCGAAGGTGGTGCCGGGGTTTTGGGCTTTGAACTGCTCCGCGAGCTGCGGCACGAGTTTCGCGCCGAGGGTATCGGAGCCTTTAATGACGAGCCGGTCGGCGCGCGCTTCGGTGGAGAGAAGGGCGAGGCCGGCGAGGAGTGCAAGTGAGGTGAGTTTCATATTTTTGCTGATGTTTTTTGGTTTGGTGAAGGTCGTTAGAATTTCCAATTTAGATCGGCCTGGAAGAGCTGATATTCGCGCAGCGGGTTGACGCCGATGTCGCCGATCCCGCCGGTGCCGAGACGATTGTTGATCTGTTCGCCGTAGGCGTAAGTCAGGTTAAAGGTGACCGCGTCGCTGAGAGCATAGCCGGCCTGGATCGCGACGCCTTCCATGTTCACGCGGCTTTCGAAGATGTCGGAATCGACCAGGTTCGGATCGAGCGAGTATTGCTCGGCGTGTTGCCAGAAGGCGGCGATTTGCCAGTCACGCGCGGCTCTGATTCTGCCGACCTGCACGCCCACCTGGTAAGCGTAGCGCTCATCGTCTTCTTCCGGGTGACCCGCGGCGCGGGCGCGATCGGCGGCGTCGAGATTAACTGCGAAATCGCTGAAGATGCGGATAGGCGTCTCGCCAACGGTGAAGCCGAACTCGGCTGGCATGTTGAAGACGAGCAGACTGTTGATGCCGTTTTGGTTCGGAACGGTGGTGGTGTTGCCCACCCGGAAGCTCGGGTCGCCGGAGAAGAGAAGGTTAAAGTCGTTCCCGTTGCCGGTGTAATTGTAGAGCGTCGGCGCGAGCTGGAAATAGGTGGTCCTGGTGAAGTTGAACTTCGCGCCCACCTGCCAGCCGAGGAGGTAAGCATCGTTCTCCGGGACGCGGCGGCCGCCGGCCACCGCGGGATTGCCGAGCGGGTTTTCGGGATTGCTATCGTCGTAGATGAACTGTCCGAAGTTCGCGAAGACGTCGATCGTCATGTTCGTGGGCTGGGTGGACGCGGCGGCGACGTAGCTCTTGCGATCCTTGCTGTAGGTCTCGGTCTCCGCCACGGCGGTGCCGCCGCCGAAGGAGAGATTGAAGGTGTGCTTATATTGCTGGGCCAGACCTTCGGGATTGATGTCGCCATCCCAAACCATGGAGGTGGTGACGAACGGATTCGGCATCCGCCCCGCGGTGAGCCGGATGTCTTTCAAGCCGCTGTAGCCGAGGTAGGCCTGGCCGATAAACGCCGCGTCGCTGGTCTTGCCGAAAGGGCCGGAATCGTCGCCGAAGGTCACGTTGGTCGAGCGTGGGCTGGCGCTGGTCTCGAGGCGGAGACCGAAGAAGAAGTCGTTCACGAGCGTGCCGCGGAGGCCGAGCCGGACGCGGTAGCGGGCGCGGTTGCGCTGCTGGGCATCGTTCGGATTGGTGACCAGCGTGCTGGGCGCGCCGCTGTTGCCGTTCCGCACTTCGTAGCGCACACGGGCGTCGCCGTAGATTTCGAGTTCGGTCAACGGCGTGGACATCTTGAGTTTGCCCGCTGGAGTGGCGGCAAAATCCTTGGTCAGCTCGCCGCGGATATCTTCCGCTTCCTGATCGGTGATGATCTTTTTGCGAACGAGGAGGTCGAGGAGGGCGCCGTTATCTTGCGCCTGCAGCGCAGCGCTGCTGGCCAGAAGTGTGCAGGTCAAGGCAGCACAGAGGAGGGATTTGAGGGACATCTTTTTTTGCTGGTTTTTGTTGGGCGGCCGGAGCCGCGGGTTGTTTCTCGCTCGCAAGCTGGCAGCCCATTGTGACGTGCTGATGGCGGGAAAGTGACAATCCGGTGAATTCGCAAACCGGCGGCAACGGGGAGCGCAGACCCGTCCGCCACCTGCGGAGCCGCGATTCATCTGCGTGATAGTTATTTTAAACGGCGCCGCGGGTCCGGATGAGAAAGGCGAAGATGTGGACGAAAATATCCGCCAACTCTTCGCTGCGGCTGGGAAGGAAGCGGAGATTCAGCACCCCGATGAAACGCACGATCTCGTGGCCCTGGCGAAGGCGGCGGCGGAAAGCGACAGTGACGTGGTGGTGGCTGGTGGCGGCGACGGCACGATCAGCGCCGTGGCGGGTGCGCTGGTGGGCACGGGCAAGACGCTCGGCGTGCTTCCTCTCGGCACGCTGAATCACTTTGCCAAAGATCTCGGCCTTCCGCTCGAGCTGCCGGAGGCGATCGAAACCATCGCACATGGCGCGGTGCGGGAAGTCGACACCGGCGAGGTGAACGGCCGGATCTTTTTGAATAACTCCAGCCTCGGTCTTTACCCACAGGTGGTGGCGCGACGCGAAGAGCAGGAGGAGAAATTAGGGCGCGGGAAATGGCCGGCCTTCTTTGCCGCGGCGGTGCAGACGCTGCGCCGCTACCCGTCGCTCAGCCTGCGATCTGACGCTGCCGGAAGGGGAGGTCACGCGGCAGACGCCTTTCCTCTTCATTGGAAATAACGAGTATGAATTTGAGGGCCTGAAGTTAGGCGGGCGCACTTGTCTGGATGCGGGCCGGTTGGGGCTGTATGTGGCGGAGCGAACGGGGCGATGGGGTCTGCTGCGACTGGCGCTGCAGGCGCTGCTCGGTCGCCTCCAGCAGGCGCACGACTTTGATCGGTGCTCTGTGGAAGAGGCGACGATCGAAAGCGGCCGCTCCCGTTTACTGGTGGCGACGGACGGCGAGGTGAACTGGATGGAGACGCCTTTGCGCTATCGCGTGCGGCCCCGGGCCTTGCGCGTGCTCGTTCCGCACTCGAAAGAACGCGGTTGATGCGCACGCTGGTCCATCTTTCCGATCTCCATTTTGGCCGAATAAACGAAGCGATCCTCGCTCCGCTCCTCGCCTTTATGCATGAGGTGCAGCCGGACCTGGTCGCAATCTCGGGCGATCTGACGCAACGCGCGCGGACCCGGGAGTACGTGGCGGCGCGAAATTTCCTCGATCAAATACCGTTCCCGCAAATCGTGGTGCCGGGGAATCACGATGTGCCGCTGCACAATCTTTTCTCGCGCTTCTTCCGCCGGCTCGATCGCTATGAGCGCTACATCACCCGCGACCTCCAGCCGTTCTTCCTCGATGCCGAGATCGCGGTCGCAGGCGTGAACACAGCGCGCGGTTTCACCTGGAAGGACGGGCGAATCAACCGGCGCCAACTCGCCGAATTGCGGGAGCAACTGCAACCGATCGGCGAAGATCGGATTAAAATTCTCGTGACCCACCATCCGTTCGACCTGCCGGCGGGCGCGTCGGGGAAGGTGGTCGGCCGGTCGCGCTTGGCGCTCAAGACCCTGGCTGAATGCAGGGTGGACCTTCTCCTGGCCGGGCATTTCCACATTGCGGACACTGGTTACACGGCGAAGCGCTATAACATCCCGGGCTACTCGGCGCTGATTGTCTCGTCCGGCACGAGCACCTCCACGCGCATCCGGGGCGAGGCGAACTCGCTCAACGTGATCCGGATTGATCGCCCGCAGGTCAGCATCGAGCGGCAAACGTGGCAGCCCGGGACAAACACTTTCCTGCCCACCTCGCTGGAGCAGTTCCAGCAGACGGCGAGTGGTTGGGTGCGACAGTAAGCGGGTTGCTCCCTTGAGCGAAGCGCAGAACGGGAGAAGCTTCTCCTCGCGCGCATGCAGGCCACCATCCTCATTGTTGACGACGAAAAGCATACCCGGGACGGGCTGCGCCGGCTTTTTGATGATCAATACGACACCTACGTGGCGGAGGACATCAAGGGGGCGATGGATGTGCTGGAGCGCGATGGGATCGACGTGCTGATCACCGATCTGCGTTTGGCGGGCGATGATGGCATGACCTTGATCGAGCGCGCGCTCAAGCTCCCGCGCCCGCCGGTTTGCATCATGATGACGGCCTACGGCTCGGTCGATACCGCGGTGGAGGCGATGAAACGCGGCGCGTATGATTTCGTGACCAAGCCGCTCAATCTGGACAAGGTGGAAATCCTTTTGCAGCGGGCCCTGGCCAGCCGGCGGATGGAGCAGGAAAACCGCACGCTGCGCAAGCAGGTGGAGGAGCGGTTTGGCTTGGAGAACATGATCGGCGAGTCGCCTGCGCTCCGCGAAGTGCTGGATACGATCCGACAGGTGGCGCCTTCTTCGGCCAATGTATTGCTCGATGGCGAGAGCGGGACGGGGAAGGAACTGGCGGCGCACGCGATCCATAATCTGAGCCGGCGGCATCAGGCGAAGTTCGTGACGGTGCATTGCGCGGCGCTCTCGCCCACGCTCCTGGAGAGCGAACTTTTCGGACATGAGCGGGGCGCGTTCACCGGCGCGCACGAGCGGCGGATCGGGCGCTTTGAGCAGGCGAACGGCGGGACGATTTTTCTCGATGAGATCGGCGAGATCGATCAGAGCACGCAGGTCAAATTGCTCCGGGTGATCAGTGAGGAGCGCGCCTTCGAGCGGGTGGGCGGGAACCAACTAATGAAAGCCGACGTGCGCTTGATCGCGGCCACGAACAAGGACCTGGCCAAGCTGGTGCAGGAGGGAAAATTCCGGGACGACCTCTACTTCCGCCTCAACGTCGTCCACATTACCCTCCCGCCTTTGCGCGATCGGAAGGAGGACATCCCGCTCCTGGTGCGCGGTTTTCTCAAGCACTTCTGCCGGATGAACGAGAAGCCGCTCCTCGATCTGACGGCGGACGCGATGAATCTGCTCCTGAACCATTCCTGGCCGGGCAATGTGCGGGAGCTGCGCACCGCGATCGAGCATGGCGTGGTGATGGCGAACGGGCCGAAGATCACGCTCCGCGAGCTGCCGATGAGCATTCGACAGGCGGCGGGCGCGAATTTGCCCGGCGGGATTCCTTCCTCGAAAGCCGGGGGCGAGCGAGTGAGCCCCCTTGATCTGCATGAGACGGAGCGGCGCCTGATCATGCAGGCGCTGGCCAGCACGAAAGGGAATGTGACGGCCGCGGCGAAGAAGCTCGGGATTAGCCGGCGCACCTTGCATCGCAAGATCAACGAGATGAACGCTGAGAAAAATCGAGGACGGGAAAAGCGCGCTGGACACTCCGCCACCGGAACAGGACACTCACCGGCTCTAGAAAAAAACCCGAGTTCCTGGAACTCCTTCTCCCTTATGCCCGGCTCCGCTGATTTCATCCAACGCTCGATTCACATGCTCGAAGAAGGGGGCCTGGCGATCTGGATCAAGCGCTTCCTCGCGGTCCTGGTAGTGGCTTTGCTGGCGGCGTTTTACATGATGCACGAGTTCAATGGGCTCGCGACGTCGCAGGCGATGGACCAGGCCCAAATCGGGCGCAACATCGCGAGCGGGCAGGGCTGGCGGACGGATATGATCCGGCCACGCGCGGTGGGGCAGCTCCAGGAGAACGGCAAGAACGTGGCGCAACGGATTTGGTACGATACCTACCACGCGCCGCTTCCGCCGCTGGTGGACGCTTTTATCCTGCGGCCGATCAAGCGGTTCTGGGTGATGACGCCGCAGGACATCGTTTACGCAGGCGATCGGGCGATTGCCGTTGCGTCGATCGGCTTCTTTCTCGGCTCGCTCGTGATCTTTTACTTCGTAGCGCGTCGCCTCTTCGATCCTCGCCTGGCCTTGCTCGCGAGCTCGCTCGTTCTGCTTTGTGATTTGATCTGGCGTTACTCGCTTTCGGGCCTGCCGCAGATGCTGATGCTCTTTTTGTTCAACGCCACGCTCTACGTTTTGATGCGCGCGATTGAAGCGCAATATCGCGGCGGGGCGGTTGGGATTTGGCTGGGATTGACGGGGCTGGGCTTCGGTCTGCTGGCGCTCTCGCATGCGCTCACGATCTGGATGTTTGTCGGCGCACTGGTGGTCGCGATTTTCTTTTTCCGTCCGCGAGGTTGGGCGGCGGTGATCGTGCTGGGCGTGTTCATGGTGGTTTACTCGCCCTGGTTGGTGCGGAACTACGTCATCACCGGCAATCCGATGGGTGTGGCGATGTATTCCGTTCTCGACGGAGTGGGCCGCTCCGAGGCAGGCCACATGCGGAGTGTGACCCTCGATAAAGAGGCGATCCGGCCAGGAGCTTTCCGCGATAAGATCGCCAAGAACATGACCGGGCAGGTGGGGCGCCTGCTGGAGTACATGGGATGGAGCGTGGTGGCGGGGGCGTTTTTCTTCGGGCTCCTTCATCTCTTTAAGCGCCCGGAGACGGCGATCCTGCGCTGGATGGTATTCGCGATGTGGCTGGGCGCTTTTCTGGGGATGTCGCTCTACGGATTACCGGAGGAGCAGGGGGTGATCGCAAATAACCTGCACCTGCTCTTTATCCCGATCATGACCTGCTATGGGCTGGCCTTTCTGCTCGTGCAATGGAACCGGCTGGAGATCAATTACCGGATCGCGCGGATTGGTTTTCTCACGCTGCTTTTCGTTCTGTGCGCGTTGCCGATCTTTTTCACCATCGGGCTCCCACGGACCAAAGGCGGGGTGCGCTGGCCGCCGTATGTGCCCCCATACATCTCGGTGCTGCACAGTTGGATGGGGCCGGCGGAGATCACTGCTTCCGATATGCCGTGGGCGGTGGCGTGGTATGCGGATCGGCGCTCGATCTGGCTACCGGAAACAATCAAAGAGTTCACGGAGTTCCACGATTTCGGTCTCTTCGGCGCTCCGTTGAATGGCCTTTATCTCACGCCGATCAGCGGCAGCCAGAATACGCTTTCGGATATCCTGAAGGGCGAATACCGCGACTGGGCACCGATGATTTTGCGCAGCGTGGATTTGCAGCGGTTCCCGCTTAAGTGGGCCACGCTCCTCGGCTTGGAGAACGAGTGTGTCTTCTTCTCCGATCACGATCGGCAAAAGGTCCCCGGCACCTAGCAACCTCCCGCCGGCCCACGTTTCGCCTCCGTTCCCCACACCGGAAATCCTTTCCGGTTTACGAAGCGAGCCCGCCACGTTTTAATCCCTCCCGTGACCCAACCTAACAAACTCTTTGGCACCGACGGCGTGCGCGGCGTGGCCAACGTGGAACCGGTCACGGCCGAGACTGCGCTGAAGCTCGGCCGCGCCGCTGCGCACATTTTCACCCAGCTAAACCCGCGCACTCTACCGAACGGCGCGCGCCCGAAGATCGTGCTCGGGAAAGACACGCGCCTCTCCGGTTACATGCTGGAGAATGCGCTCGTGGCCGGGATCACTTCCTTGGGCGTGGACGTGCTCGTGATCGGGCCGCTCCCGACCCCGGGCGTCGCTTACATCACTCGCTCGCTGCGCGCGGATGCCGGCATCGTCCTCTCGGCCTCGCATAACGCTTACGAGGATAACGGGATCAAATTCTTCCGGCACGATGGCTACAAACTCGACGACAAGATCGAGGATCAAATCGAGCAGCTGGTCTTCAGCGGTGAGATCGATGCCATCCGGCCGACGGCGGGCAAGATCGGACGCGCCCGCCGGATTGATGATGCGCTGGGGCGTTACGTGGAGTTTGCGAAAGCGAGTTTCCCGCGCGGGATGTCGCTCGAGAAAATGCGGATCGCAGTGGATGTGGCGAACGGTGCGGCCTACAAGTCGACCCCCTGCATTCTGCGCGAGCTCGGCGCTGATCTGACGGTGATCCACGACGAGCCGAACGGGACCAACATCAACGCCAATTGCGGGAGCACGCATCCCGAGGAGATCCAGCGCGCGGTGCGCGAATGCGGCGCGGTGGTGGGAATTACTCACGATGGCGATGCCGATCGGGTCTTGCTTTGCGATGAAACAGGGGAGCTGGTGGATGGCGACGAGATCCTGGCGATCGCGGCGCTCGATCTCCTGCAAGCCGGGCAACTGCGCGAGAACACTCTGGTGGCGACGGTGATGAGTAATTTCGGTTTGGACGAAACCCTGGCGGCGGCGGGCGGGAAAGTTTTGCGGACCAAGGTGGGCGATCGCTACGTGATCGAAGAGATGATCAAGCGCGACCTGAACGTGGGCGGCGAGCAGAGCGGCCACATGATTTTTCGCGACTTCAGCACCACGGGCGATGGAATCGTGTGCGCGCTCCAGATCCTGCGCATCATGCAGGCGACGGGCAAACCGTTGAGCGAGCTGAAGCGGGTCTTAAAGAAATACCCGCAAGCGCAACGGAACCTGCGGGTGAAAGAAAAACCGCCGCTCGCCGAGTTGCGCGAGGTGACGAAGCTGGTGGAAGAGGCCGAGCGCGCGCTGGACGGAAAGGGACGTGTGCTCCTGCGTTACTCGGGGACGGAACCGAAGATTCGTCTCCTGATCGAGGGACGCGACAGTGCGCAAATCGATCGCCAGGCGGATGGGATTGCCGCGGCTCTGCAGAGTGCGATTGGCGCGGAGGGTTGATTCCGGGCCGCACGTCACATACGCGTATAACAGCTCATGCCTCTCCTTCCTCGCATTCTGGAAGCGCTGCTTTTTAGCGCGCAAAAACCGCTCACCCCCCGCGAGCTGATGAGTGCGGTGAAGAGCGCCGGGGACGAGGAAACGCCGAACGAATTTGCGGGCGTGAAGGAGGCAGAGGTGGCGGCTGGGCTGGAGGAATTGAAGATCGAATTCATCGAACAGGGGCGCGCTTTCCAGTTGGTCGAGAAGGCGGAGGGCTGGCAGTTTGTGAGCGATCCCGCCTATTCGTCCTGGGTGCGGCAGTTGTTTCCCGCCGCGAAACCGGCGCGGCTATCGCCGCCGGCGCTCGAGACGCTGGCCATCATTGCCTATCGGCAGCCGATCACGCGCGCGGATATCGAAGTGGTGCGCGGAGTGGCGGTCGATAGCGTCCTGCAGAGTTTGATGGAGCGCAGTCTGGTGAAGATCGCCGGTCGCGCGGAAGTGCCCGGTCGGCCGCTGCTTTACGAAACCACGCAATTTTTCCTGGAGCACTTTGGCCTGCGCAATTTGGAGGAGCTTCCGAACTCCGACGAGCTGCGCCGGCGCCATCTGCCCACGGCTTCGCCAGCGGCTGTCCCGACGGAAGTGCAGCCGGAATTGGAAGCACAGCCTGCGATCGAGAAGCTCGAGGAAGAGGCAGCAAGCGACGAGGTGGTCGAGGGAGAACCGGTCGGCGATCCATCAGGCGAGGAGTCTGAGGCTCGCGATCAGGAACCCGAAGGGGCTGCTGGCAGTTAATCACCGCAGGAGCGGTGGGAAGCACTCGAGCGCCGTCTTCTTCGGAAGCCTACGACACATCCGCCAACTCGCGCTCCGGCTCTACTCTCGAGGGAGGGCGGTGCGCAGGTTCGTCGACGAGCTGGATTTTCTTCATCTCCACTTTGATGAAACTCAAGATGACCGGCGCGAGGACGACGCCGGAAAGCCCCATCAAGCGTTCCCCGATCACCATCGAAAGGAGCATGAGCCACATCGGGTGATCGAGCCGCCCGCCGATGATGCGGCTGTTTAGGAAGTATTCCAGTTTGTGAATCGTGACCAGGAAGACGAGGGCCCAGCCGGCGAGGCGCGGTGAGACAGTAAAGGCAATGCCGATGATGATGGTGTTGCTGAGCAGATTCCCGACGATCGGGATGAGCCCGCAAAGAAAGGTGAGAATGATAACGAGACTGCCGTAGGGCAGGCCAACGGCGAAGACGAAGATGGCGGTAAAGCTGGCGTTGATCGCGGAGATGATGAGCTGGGCGCCCATGACCAGCTCGAAGCTGCGATAGAAGGAACTGAAACGATCCTGGATGCGCGAGGTGTAGAAGTTATAGAGGTCCGCCTTCGGCCGGCCTTGCGCGCGTTTCGCCTCAAATTTCGGGTTCATGAATACGCTGACTGCGATGACGATCCCGATCAGGAGAAAGAGGAATTCCTTCGTCGCGACGCGCACGTATTTACCGAGATCGCCCAAGGTGCTGCGGACGCTCTCGAGCGCCACGTTGCGCAAGCTTTCCACATCGGTGAAGGGCAACTCGATGCCGCGCTCGGCCGCGAACCGAACCACGATGGGCAGGGCGGTTTCCACGATCTCCGGCAGAACGACGAAGGCGCGTTTGAGGAAGAAGACCGCACCGATGAATCCCGCCACCATCACAACCAGGAAGAGCGCGACGGCGATCCATTTCTTGCCGAAGAAGGTGAGCTTGCTCAGCGCGAGATAACAGAAGAGCGCGGCGAGAAAGGGAGTGCCGAGATGGAGCAGGGCGACGAGGACGAGCAGCAGCGCGAAGACGGCGTATGAGATGGCGACAGGGCGTTGCATAAGAAGCGATACGGCCGCCGCGCGACCGCCGGGTAAATTATCGTTGAAACTTCTTCGCGCCATCGCGCTTTTCGTCGGCAGGGCGGCGGCTGTCTTCCTTGCTTGCGAAGTAGGAGGCGGAAACGAACGTTCCCCTCATGAAGAATCTCGCGTCTCGTGGCAGCGCTTTCCTCCTCGCGCTCTCCGTTCTCCTGGGGCTGACCGGTTGCGGAAGCTACAACAAGCTCGTGACCCTCGAGCAAAACGTGAACAAAAAGTGGGCTGACGTGCAGTCGGTCTATCAACGCCGTGCGGATTTGATTCCGAATCTGGTCAACACCGTGCAAGGCGCAGCCAATTTCGAGAAGTCGACCCTGACGGAGGTGACGAACGCCCGCGCCAGCGTGGGACGGGTAACGCTCGATGCCAGCAAAGCGCCGACTGATGCGGCCCAGCTGCAACAATTTCAAGCGGCGCAGGGGCAATTGAGCAGCGCGCTCTCGCGGCTCTTACTGGTGACGGAGAACTATCCGCAACTGCGCGCGACGGAAGCTTTCCAAAATCTGCAGGCGCAATTGGAAGGAACGGAGAATCGCATCTCGGTGGAGCGGAATAATTTTAACGGCGCGGTGCAGCAGTACAACACGGCGCTGCAGCGTTTCCCGACCAACATGTTGAACAAGATGTTTGGCTTCAAGGAGCGGCCGTTCTTTAACGCTCAGCCGGGCGCGGAGCAGGCGCCGACGGTGAACTTCGGCGCCTTCGGAAATACGCCGCCGCCTGTGGCTCCCGCGCCAGCGGCGGCGCTGCCGGTGCCTTCGCCGGATGCGATGGTGGGTAATCCCGCTCAAGCCAGCCCGGCGGCCACCGCCTCGCCTTATTAGCGGAACGGAGAGCGGCGACCGCGGGTCGCTGGGACGCACCGTTTTCCTGCCCATGAAAACTTCTTTGCTCGCGCTCGCGCTGCTCTGCGGCGGCGTGTTCTCGCTCGCGGCCGCGGAGGTGATTCCGCCGAAACCGGCGGGTTATTTCAACGACTACGCGGGCGTGGTTTCGAAGGAATCGGCTCTCGGTTTCAACGAGCAACTCGCTCAATTCGAGCGCGAGACTTCGAATCAAGTGGTGGTGGCTGTCTTCCAGAAGATGGAGACGGATTCGGACATCGCCGATTACACCCAGCGTATCGCGCAAGCGTGGAAGGTCGGGCAGGCGGAGCAGCGCAACGGCGCGGTCCTTTTCGTTTTCATCGCCGATCGCAAGATGTTTATCCAGGTGGGCTACGGACTGGAAGGGGTGCTGCCGGATGTGACCGCATTCGATATCACAGAGCGGCGGATCAAGCCGCTTTTCAAGGCGGGCGATTATGAGCAGGGATTAGGTGTAGGGATCGCGTCCATTCTGCAGGCGATCCAGGGCGAATATGTCGGCACGGGCAAGACGGTGGGCGAGGCCGATGCCCGTGGCGAGGAGGCGGGCGGCTGGGGTTGCCTGGTGCCATTTCTCTTTTTTGGGCTGATCATGTTCTTTGCTTTTAACTCGAAGAAGAAGCGGCGTGGCTGGGGCTACTCCGGCCGAGGCGGGCCATTCATTGGCGGGTGGTCGAGCGGCGGTGGCGGCTGGTCGGGCGGCTCTTCCGGCGGCGGCGGCTTTAGCGGCTTTAGTGGTGGTGGAGGGAGCTTTGGCGGCGGTGGTGGCGGCTCGAGCTGGTAAACGACGATGCGAACGAAAGACTTTATCGCCCAGCTGGATCATCCGCGAATCGTGGCCGCGATCGCGGCCGCCGAGTTGCGCACCTCGGGCGAGATCCGCGTTTATCTGGAACGTGGAGCACTCAGCGGCGAAGCCCTGGAAGTAGCCACGCGGAAGTTTCTCGAGTTTGGCATGGATAAGACGGCGGCGCGGAATGCGGTCCTGATCCTGGTGGCGCCGCGGGCGCAGAAGTTCGCGGTGGTGGGCGACGAAGGCATTCACCAGAAGTGCGGAGCGGAGTACTGGCAACGGTTGGTCGACACCATGCGCGATCACTTCAAACGCTCAGAATTCACCGATGCCCTGGTGGACGCGATCAACACGGTGGGAGAATCTCTCGCCACCCATTTTCCCCGCCAGCCCGACGATCAGGACGAGTTGCCGAATACCATTCTCGAGACGTAGCAGCTCGCCGATCTCCTGGTTGAGCGATGGGGAAATATTGCCCGGCTGCTTGCAAAGCACCTCGGCTGTGGTTGTTTCCCGGTCCGCAGCGAGTTTTTTGAAGCTGCGCCGTTGGTCCCTGGGGTTCCGTTGCTAGACGGAAACCGTACTCGCCAGGGGAAACCCGGCGCTCCCAGAAAGGAAGAAGGCAGAAGTAAAAGGGTGAATCGTCGTCAGTCGACGCCGTTTCTTAATTCATACTTCCTAATTCTTAATTCTATTATGCCAGTTCGATACGGTCGTTTTGAAATGCCGAAGACCCTCACCAAAGAGGAGTCCTCCGCCACTGAAACCTACGCCAAGTTCACCGCAGAGCCCTTCGAAGCGGGCTACGGTCACACGGTCGGAAATTCTCTCCGCCGCGTTTTGCTTTCGTCGCTCGAAGGCGCTGCCATCACGGCGGTAAAGATCACCGGTGCGCAGCACGAATTCGCCACCCTTCCGGGCGTGGTCGAAGACGTCACGGACATCGTGCTCAACCTCAAGCGGGTAAAATTCAAAGCCGCTGAGCATGAGCCGCGCAAGCTGAACCTCTCGGTCAACAAAGAGGGCGAAGTCACCGCGGGCGACATTCAAGAAGTGACCGGCTTCGAAGTTCTCAACCCGAAGCAGCTCATCTGCACGCTCGATAAGAAGCACAAGTTCGACGCCGAACTCGAAGTGCGTGTCGGCCGCGGTTTCGCCACGGGCGATGAGAACAAGCGTGCCGATCAGCCGATTGGTCTGATCCCGATCGATTCCATTTTCTCGCCCGTGACCCGGGTGAAGTATGCGGTGGAAGCCACCCGCGTGGGCCAGCGCACCGATTACGACAAGCTCGTGATCGAAGTCTGGACGGACGGCCGCCTGACTCCGGATGACGCCATGCTCCAGGCCTCTGCGATTCTCCGCCACCACCTCGATGTCTTCGTGAATTTCAACGAAGACGTGATCGAGTTCGACGAAACGCCAGCGGGCGTGAGCGAAGAGAACATGAAGCTGAAGAAGCTTCTCAACATGAGCGTGAACGAGATCGAGCTGAGCGTGCGGGCGGCGAATTGCTTGAACAACGCCAACATCACGACCGTGGGCCAGCTCGCGCAGAAGAGCGAAGCGGAGATGCTCAAGTATCGGAACTTCGGCAAGAAGTCGCTCAACGAAATCAAGGACAAGCTGCAGCAGTTGCAGCTCGGGTTGGGGATGAAATTCGATCCAGGTTTGGTCGATATCCCATCCGCGGCCGCGCCGGTGAACACCGATGGCGGCGCCGATTCCGACGAAGCTTAAGCGTCCCTTTTAGTGCGGAGAAATTAATCCATGAGACACCAGAAAAAGACCGTCAAACTCGGCCGCTCTGCGGCGCATCGGAAGTCGTTGCTCGCGAATCAGGTTTGCAGCTTGATCGAGCATCAACGTATCAAAACCACCCTGGCTAAAGCAAAAGCGGTCCGTCCGCTGGCCGAGAAGATGGTCACTTTGGGCAAGAAAGGTTCGCTGCACGCGCGCCGCACCGCTCTCGCCGTCCTTCGCCAAAAAGATGTGGTGAAGAAATTGTTCGAGGATATCGCGCCTCGCGCCGCCGACCGCAAAGGTGGCTACACCCGCATCGTGAAACTCGGCGCGCGCAAGAGCGACGCCGCGCCGGTGGCGTTCATCGAATGGGTCGATGCGCCAGTAGTGGTGGAAGAGCCAGCTCCTGAGGAAAAAGGTAAGAAGGGCAAGGCCGCCAAAAAGACGACGACGGCGGCTGAGTCCAAGCCTGCGACGAAGGCGAAAAAGCCTGCCGCCGAGAAGGAGACGAAATCCGCGGAGAAAGACGAGCCTGCGACGGAGGAAACCGCCAAGTAATTCGTCCGGCTACAATCTGATCAACGCACGAGCGAGTCTGGAAACGGACTCGCTCGTGTTGCGTTTGGGGCTGGTGCTCCTGAAGCGAAAGCCGCGCTGTCCCAACGCACAACGGGCCTCAGCAGTTTTCGTATTTCCAATTCCGCGACTTCCCTTCGGCCAGCCACTCCAAGGTCGTGGCAAGGCGCTTCTCGCGCGTCTCCGCTCGTTTCGCCTCGGTAATCCAGACGATGTATTCCTTCCTTTGGCTCGGGCTTAATGCCTCAAAATGCTTCCGCGCTTTCACATTTCCGCGCAAGCCATCCGCGAGGTCCGGGGGCACCGCGAGAGGCGGCTTCGGCGAAGGGTTCGCACGCTCCGGCACCTTGGTGCCCGCCTCGTTCAAGGCGACGGCCTTCTTGATATAGCCGACCAGGATTTTCTCCGACGGCAAATCCGACAGGTCGGTGATCTTGCCGAAATGCCCCATCCCCGCTCTCTCACCTTTATCGTCGGCGGGAAGAATCAGCGCGCCTTTCCAAAATCCCAAAGTGCAGTGCGCTTTGAACGCCGCCATCCCGCACAGCAATCCCTTATACTCGAAGTGCGGCATGCCCCACTTGATCGTTTCCTCCACCTTGGGACTTGCCTGATGCACCAGCCCGCGAAGATGCCTCAAGATAGGCTGCGCAAAGGGTGCAGCCTTCTCGATGTAGGCATCTATCCGCGGATCTTGTTTCGCCATGGTGCCGACGGTACGGAGGTATGACCCGGTTCCAAGTCGAATACACGCCAGCCAGCGCGGGAACACTCCAGCAGACGACGCTCCGCAAAAAGCGCGGCATCGTCATCCTGAGCCGGCGAAGCGCGGTCGAAGGATCTCTCCTAGGGACTTTTGGTCGTGCCTGCGCTGCCCTCGAAAGGCGGTTCGGGCTTGACGCAATCTCGGAGACTTTGGCTGCGCGAGTCATGGCTTGCGTTAAGCAGATGTCAAACCTGCATCGGAGAGATCCCTCGGCCGTCTCCGCGGCTCGGGATGACGTTGCAGCGGGACAGAGAGCCGCGGGCAGATGTGTGCGTGGCATTGTCATCCTGAGCCGGCGAAGCGCGGCCGAAGGATCTCTCGGGGGGACTCTCGGTCATGCCTGCGCCGGTCCTGAGAAAGGTGGTCCCGGCTCGACGCAGTTTCGGAGGCTTTGGCTTCGCGACGCATGGCATACGTCGAACAATGTCCAGGCTGCATCGGAGAGATCCCTCGGCCGTCTGCGCGGCTCGGGATGACGTTGCAGCGGGACAGAGAGCCGCGGGCAGAACTGTGTGCGTGGCATTGTCATCCTGAGCCGGCGAAGCGCGGCCGAAGGATCTCTCCGAGGGCCTTTCGGTCATGCCTGCCTTGGACTGAGACGGTGGTTCCAGCTCACGCATAATTGAGTCTTTGGCTAGCGTGGGACGTGGATTGCGCTCAATAACGTCAAGGCTCCGTCGGAGAGATCCCTCGGCCGTCTGCGCGGCTCGGGATGACGGTGGGCGATTGGCGATCAGCTATGCGCTTGAGCGCATCTTATCCCGCGAACTTCCGTTCATGCTCGAGCAGCCAGCGCTTCCGCCAGAGTCCGCCGCCGTAACCGCAGAGCGTGCCGTCGGCGCGGATCACGCGATGACACGGAATGACGAGGCAAAGCATGTTCGTGCCGTTGGCGCGCCCGACAGCGCGCTGTGCGCCGGGAACTTTGAGCTGCTCCGCCATCCAACCGTACGACCGCGTTTCAGCAGACGGAATGCTTTGCAGCGTCTTCCAGGTTTTGACCTGAAACTCGGAGCCAACTGGCGCGAGCGGGACGGAAAAATCCAGCCGCTTGCCTGCAAAATACTCGGCCAGCTCCTCGCGCACTTGTGTGAGAAACTTGTGCTCGCCTGGAACAACCGAAGCGCGCAGCCGCTGTCGTAAAATCCCGATCTCCCGCTCCAACGCGCGACGATCGGCAAATTCCAACAGCCGTAACCCTTCATCATCCGCGATCGCCACCATCACGCCGAGCGGCGTCTCGATTCGCTCCGCAAACAAACACGCGTGCGTCTTGGCCGCGGTCGGCGCGTCGCCAAACATCCGCGTGAAGGCCTCGCGAAATCCGCTCGCAGAATCAAAGCCGCTCGCCAGTTGCGTTTCGTCCACCCGAGCGCCCTTCCGCACATTCCGCAGCGCCAGTCCCATCCGTCGCGCGCGATGATAAGCCTGAAAAGTCATTCCGTAGTGACGCAAAAACTGCCGGCGCGCGGTCGAAGGGTCGATCGCGAGTTCGCGCAATTCCTTCTCTGTAATGCGACCACCGGGCGCTTTTTCCACCTCCGCGCGGAGGCGCTCGATCAACTCCGGCGGGCGTTGCAGGGGATCCATCGGGTGACACCGCAGACATGGCCGATAGCCGCCCAGCAACGCCTCGGAAGAGGTCGCGAAAAACTCTACGTTTTGCTCGGCAGGCTTTTTCGCGCTGCAAGTGGGCCGACAAAAAATCCCCGTGGTGCGCACACCAACAATGAAGATGCCTTCGAAACTGGAATCGCGCGCGCAGAGGGCGCGATACATCGTCGAGGGGTGGGAGCAAAGTCCATATCACGTGGCGTTTGAGCTTCGTTGAGGGCAGGGACTGTGTCACCTTCCGCTCTCGCCTGCCGACGAAGCGGAAAGCCCGTGCCGATGCCCTGCACATGGGCGGAGATCGCAGATGCTTTGCTCATACTTGCAGCTTAATTGCCGTGACCGCGACGGTGCATCGACGAAGATCAGGCATGGAATTTTGCGCTATGCAGTGTCTGCAGAGGATACACTAACGTGTATTTCAATAATCCGAGCACTGCGGAGTGCTTAGGTTTGGCAGGCTCTGCAAGTCCGGCAAAGTTGGTCGCCGCCACTTTGTAAACTGGAATTTTCAAAATCTCCGCAGCCAGAACTTCAGCGCCGGGAAACTGGCTGCTGCCCCCGGTGAGGTAGGCCCTAAATCCCCGCTTTCGGACGGGATTACTCAATCGATCCGCCAAGTCGGTAAACAGTTCGCGCGAAAATGTGTCAGCGATTTCCTGCTCCGGCGAATTCGCAGCGTAAGCGATCTTTCTCTCTTCGGCCTCAGTGAACGACACGCCGCACCGCGAGGCGATCTCGGACGTAACCCGGTCGCCTCCTTTTGGAATAACGCCGCTGGCAATCACAGAGCAGTCCTGCCAGAGGACAATGTTAGAACCCGACGGCGGGCCATAGCATCCACGGAGATCAGGCAGGGAATTTTCGGGGCGTTCTTGCCCGGTCAGATTCACCGATCAGCCGCCACAAGATGAAGGGGTCATGGATCGCGGGGATTGGTGCGATCCTGGCGCGAATCCGCAACCGTTTCGGGACGGGCACGACGTCATCTCTGCCGCGGGAGCCGCTCCTTTCGAAGAGTAAATACCTCGTCGGCCTGCAGTGTTCGAAAGCTCTTTGGATTAACTATCACAACAAGGAACTGCTCCCCGATATCGATTCGCGGCTGGAGGCGGTATTCGACCAAGGCCATCGGGTAGGCGCATGGGCGAAAAAGCTTTATCCGACGGGCATCGATCTCGAAAAGGTTACGGGCTTTGAGGGACCGGTCCGCGCAACGCAGGCTGCGCTCGGGCAGCGGAAACCGATTTTCGAAGCAGCGTTTATCTACAACGGTTGCTTCAGTCGCCCGGATATCCTGGTCCCGTGCGAAGACGGGGCCTGGGACATCGTCGAGGTCAAAAGTTCGGGTGCCCCGGATGACCCTGCCGAGCTCCGCGACGTCTACCTGCAGGATCTCGCCTTCCAGCGATACGTCTACGAAGGCGCGGGACTGGTGGTGCGTAGTTGCTCACTCCTGCTGATCAACAAGGGCTACGTCCGCACCGGGACGATCAATCCTCGGGAAATGTTTCGTATGCTCGACGCGACGGCGCTTGTCGCCGCCGTATTACCTCAGGTGCCCGCAAAGGTCGCAGAGATGCAGCGCGTTCTCAGCCTGCCAGCGGTGCCTGAGGTGAAAGTCTCGCGCCATTGCAGCGCTCCTTACGACTGTTCACTCACCGATCATTGCTGGTCTTTCCTCCCTCAGCAGAGTGTCTTTGATCTGCGCGGTGGTTCCAAGCAGGCGTGGAGCCTCCTCGAGCGCGGAGTCTTTCGGCTTGCGGATACGCCGGCTGACGTCGTGCTAACGGAACGTCAGGCACAACAGATCAATGCCTGCCGGAGCAACACAGCATTCGTTGACCGACCGGCGATTCGCGATTTTCTCAGTCGCCTCCACTATCCGCTCCACTTTCTGGACTTCGAGACGATCCAATCAGCGGTGCCTTTCTTCGAAAAGTCGGCCCCCTTCATGGCGGTCCCATTCCAGTTTTCGCTGCACACAATCCCGGCAGAAGGCGCACCCGTGCAACATCACAGCTTCCTGGCTGAAGGGGTCATTGATCCACGGCCAGCCTTTCTCGCTGCGCTTCAAAAGGCCTTGGGGTCGATCGGAAGCATCGTGGGCTACAACACTTCTTTCGAGATCCAACGGTTGAAGGACCTGATGCGGTTCGAACCGGCCTGCGCCGATTGGGTAGCCGCGACCATCCCGCGCTTTGTCGATCTCTATGAAGTGTTCCGCGCGATGTCTTTCTACCATCCCAGCCAAGGCGGGAGCGCGTCCCTAAAAGCGGTCCTCCCTGCCTTGACTGGCATTTCTTATGACAGTCTCGAAATCGGCGACGGAGACTTCGCGGCCAGTGAGTTCAGCCGCATCACCTTTACCCGTGTCCGGCGACGAGAACGTCAGCGGGTCAGGCGAGCATTGGAAGAATACTGCGCGCAAGACACTCAGGCGCTGATAGAGATTATGCGTGCCTTGGATTCCCTTTCTCGGGCAGGAGCAGAAGCAGTTTAATCTACCAAACAAAAACGCCGCCGGATTGCTCCGGCGGCGTTTTGGATTTTGCGTTGAGCGCTGGCGGACTAGTAGCGGTAATGCTCGCTCTTATACGGCCCTTCGACCGGCACGCCGAGGTATTCGGCCTGCTTCGCGCTGAGCTTGGTGAGCTTGACGCCGATTTTTTCCAAATGCAGACGCGCGACTTCTTCGTCGAGGATCTTCGGCAGGATGTAGACGCCTGGCTTGTATTTGTCTTTCCCAGCCCAGAGATCGAGCTGCGCGAGGACCTGGTTCGAGAAGCTGTTCGACATGACGAACGACGGGTGGCCGGTGGCGCAACCGAGGTTCACGAGGCGGCCTTCCGCGAGCATGAAGATGGAGTTGCCGCTCTCGAAGGTGTACTTGTCCACCTGCGGTTTGATGTTGGTCCGCTTGACGCCTTTGGTCGTGTTCAGGAGGTCGACCTGAATCTCGTTGTCGAAGTGGCCGATGTTACAAACGACGGCCTGGTCCTTCATCTTCGACATGTGCTCGAAGGTGATGATATCGACGTTGCCGGTGGTGGTGACGTAGATGTCGCCACGGCCGAGGGTGTCCTCGATGGTGGTGACTTCGTAGCCTTCCATCGCAGCCTGGAGCGCATTGATCGGATCGATCTCGGTGACGATGACGCGAGCGCCCTGGCCACGGAGTGATTGCGCGCTGCCTTTGCCGACATCGCCGTAACCGCAGACGACGGCGACTTTGCCGGAGATCATGACGTCGAGGGCGCGGTTGAGCGCGTCGACGAGGGAGTGGCGGCAGCCGTAAAGGTTGTCGAACTTCGACTTCGTGGCGGTGTCGTTCACGTTGATCGCAGGGACGAGGAGCTTGTCTTTCTGCAGCATCTGATAGAGGCGATGGACGCCGGTGGTGGTCTCTTCCGAGACGCCACGCCATTCCTTCACCACTTCGTGCCAACGGAAGGGGTTCTCGTTTTTGATCTCGCGCAGAGTGTCTTTGATGACTTTCTCTTCGTGGTTGCTGGAATCGCTTTCGATCCAATCGCTGCCGTCTTCGAGTTCGTAGCCTTTGTGAATGAACAGGGTCACGTCGCCACCATCATCGACGACCAGTTGCGGGCCTTTCCCATCGGGGAAGGAGAGCGCCTGGTTGGTGCACCACCAATATTCTTCGAGGGTCTCACCTTTCCAGGCGAAGACGGGCACGCCGGCTTTCGCGATCGCGGCGGCGGCGTGGTCCTGGGTGGAGAAGATGTTGCAGCTGGCCCAGCGCACATCAGCGCCGAGGTCGACCAGGGTTTCGATCAAGACCGCGGTCTGAATCGTCATGTGCAAGGAGCCGGTGATGCGGACGTCTTGCAATGGCTTGGAGGCAGCGTGCTTCCGGCGGATGGACATGAGGCCGGGCATTTCCTGCTCGGCGATTTCGATCTCGCG
The DNA here is from genome assembly GCA_963730385.1 of uncultured Verrucomicrobiae bacterium. Classification (GTDB taxonomy): domain Bacteria; phylum Verrucomicrobiota; class Verrucomicrobiia; order Chthoniobacterales; family UBA10450; genus JACCTI01. Next base: position 330,439 of record CAVSRQ010000010.1, on the reverse strand, counting down.
GCGGCCGTAATCGGCGAGCGAGATGTCGGCGACCTTGTAGTCGTCGGTTTTCTTGGGGGCGTTGGTAGTCGTAGTGCTCATAGTTTTATTTTTGGGGGTTGAGACTTAGCGGGCGGCTTTTTTGAGGGCCGCAGCTTTGTCGGTTTTCTCCCAGGTGATATCGGGGTCGTCTTTGCCGAAGTGGCCGTAATTGGTGGTTTTGCCGTAGATCGGACGGAGGAGGTCAAGTTGGTCGACGATGTCGGCGGGTTTGAAAGAGAAGACGCGGTTTACGGCGCGCTCGATCAGCTCTTCGTCCACGGTGTTGGTGTCGAAGGTGTTGATGTTCATGCTCACGGGCTCGGGGTAGCCAATGGCGTAGGCGAACTGGATTTCGCAACGCGTGGCCAGGCCGGCGGCGACGATGTTTTTCGCCACCCAGCGACCCATGTAAGCGGCGCTGCGATCGACTTTGCTCGGGTCTTTTCCGGAGAATGCGCCGCCGCCGTGACGGCCCCAGCCGCCGTAGCTATCGACGATGATTTTGCGGCCGGTGAGACCGGTGTCGCCTTGCGGACCGCCGACAACGAAACGTCCGGTGGGGTTGATGAGGAACTGGGTGTTCCCGTTCACCATCGATTTCGGGATGACTTTGCGGATGACTTTCTCGATGCAGAATTTCTCGATCTCGGCGTGATCTTTCTCCTCAGTGTGTTGCGTGGAGATGACGACGTTCGAGAGGCCGACGGGTTTGCCGTTTTCGTAAATGACGGAGACTTGCGACTTCGCGTCCGGGCGCAGCCAATCCGCTTTCCCGCTCTTGCGAATGCGGGTGAGCTCGCGGCCGAGACGATGCGCGAACATGATCGGGGCGGGCATGAGTTCCTCGGTATCATCGCAAGCGAAGCCGAACATGAGGCCCTGATCGCCGGCGCCCTGCTCGGACGAGCTTTTGCCCTTGGCCTTCTTCGCGTCGACACCTTGCGAGATGTCGGGCGACTGCGCGGTGATGATATTCTGAACGAACACCTTGTCGGCATGGAACACGTCGTCGTCGTGGGTGTAACCAATCTCCCGCACGGCATCGCGGACGATCTCGACGTAATCGAGCTTCGCCTTCGTCGTGATCTCGCCGCCGACGATGACGACGTTGCTCTTCACATAGGTCTCGCAGGCGACGCGGCTCTTCTTGTCCACGGTCAGACAGGCGTCGAGAACCGCATCGGAGATGGTATCGGAAACTTTATCGGGGTGACCTTCACCGACGGATTCAGAAGCGAAAATAAAACGGCGTAGCATGAGAGAGATGGGTAAGGGTTGAACGTTGCGGGTGAGGTGACGGACGCATCAGATTGATCGATCATATTGACCAATCATGATGCGTAGATGTATCGTGGCCGCGTCCGATGTCGTCAACTTTAAATTTTCTCCGTTTGCTGGCCGATCCCACTCGGCTGCGGCTGATTCTGCTCCTCGAGCAGGAGGAGCTTTCGGTGGCGGAGTTGCAGGAGATCATGGGGATGGGGCAGTCCCGCATCTCCAGTCATCTGGCGCAGCTCAAGCGATCGAACGTGGTGACCGATCGGCGGGCGGGAAAGAACGTCTACTACGCGCTGGCCGAGACGGCGGGCGAAAGCGCTTCGCGGGCGAAGGTGAGCGAGCTGACGCGCACCCTGGCGCGGGAGTTGCCCGAGACCGCGCTGGACCGGACGGCGCTGAAAGTTGCGCTGCGCAAGCGCCAGGATAAGGCGCGCGCTTACTTCGACGAGCTGGCGGGAAAATTCGGACGCAGCTATGTGCCTGGGCGTTCCTGGCAGGCGCTCGCGCACACTTTGATCACGCTTCTCCCGGCGCAAAATGTGGCTGATCTGGGCGCGGGCGAGGGGACGCTCTCGCAGCTATTGGCCAAAACGGCGAAAAAGGTGATCGCGCTCGATAATTCGCCCAAGATGGTGGAGTTCGGCGCGAAGCTGGCGCAAGAGCACGGCTTCAAGAATCTCGAATATCGCCTGGGCGACATCGAGAATCCGCCCATCACGAAAAACTCGATCGATCTGGCGATTCTGAGCCAGGCCTTGCATCACGCGATCCATCCGGAGCGAGCGGTGGCAGCCGCATATGAGATCGTGAGGAAAGGCGGACGGCTCGTGATTCTCGATTTATTGAGTCATCAATTCGAACGGGCGCGCGAGCTTTACGCGGATCACTGGCTCGGCTTTAGCGAGGTGCAATTGCACCAATGGCTGGAAGACGCGGGCTTCAAGAATATCGAGGTGACCGTGGTCTCGCGCGAAAAAGACAGCCCGCATTTTCAGACGGTCTTCGCGACCGGCTCCAAGTGATTTAGCGCATTCGCGTGAAGCTCTTCCCGCCTGCGGCCGGCGCGTAGATGCCACTTTTTGTTTCTCCCGAAAGATACGCCGGCACCGATTGGCCTTTGCGCAGGAGTGGGATTTCGCTCGGGCCAGGCATGGGTCTCGCCCGGTCGGTCCGCTCATAGGCGACCACAATCTCGTCGCCAGCTTTCAACTGTGTTTTGCTGCGCTCCACCTTTTCCACGCGGGCCCGGACGGTGACCGCGCTGCGGGTGTCCTCGCCATCCTTCGTCGTGCGATGCCGGACCGAGATGATTTTCAACTCCAGAGCCTCCGGCGCTCCTGCCTGCTCGGCCTGGTAGACGTAAGGGGGCAATTCGGCCAGGGAGAGACTGGCGGTGAGCAGAAGAAGAGCAAAGGCGCGGACCATATCGAGGAATGAGGAGCGGGCCGCGCGCCTGTCAACGCACCCCCTGATTGCGGGTTGCGGGAAATCGGCGAAGTCTGACCCGATGCAAAGACAACGGAAGTGGATGGCCGCGGTGCTCTTGTTGGTCGCCTGGAGCCTGGCGATAAGCAGCGCCGTTGCCGGCGAGTGGAGCACGATCTCGAATAAGACCGCCCCTGCCACCGTGCCCACCGTGCAACATCGGCGCATCGTGGCAGAAAGCTCTGGCACGCGCGCCACGCTCGACCTGGCCATCTTCTCTCCGGGGCAGGCGCGGCTGCGAGTGGTCGACAGCCCGGGAGCGAACGATTCGTTAGCCGACACCATGGTCCGGATCGGAGCGCTCGCGGGAGTGAACGGCGGTTATTTCGATCCGGATTACGCGCCGGTGGGAATGTTGATCAGCGACGGGCGGGTCATCGTTCCGAAACAAAAAGCGCGGCTGCTCAGCGGCGTGGTCAGCGCGTCAGGGAAAAAGGTGCGCGTGCAGCGAGCTTCAGATTTTTCCATGAAACCGAAGCCCGACGCGGCGCGGCAATGCGGGCCGTTTCTGGTCGAGCGCGGGCGCGCGGTGAGCGGCTTGAATAATGAGCGCGCGGCGCGGCGCACTTTCGTCGGTCTGCTCGCAGACGGTCAGGTGGCGTTGGGCTACTGCTCTTCCGTGACGCTGGCAGAATTAGCCGATGTGCTGGCGGCGGCGGGCGGCTTCCAACAGGCGATGAACCTCGATGGCGGCTCGTCGAGCGGCTTCTGGTTTTCGGGACAGGGCGGCGTCATCTCCCTCGCGGAAGGGAAACGCGTGCGTGATTTTCTCGCGATCGTCCCTCGCTAGCGCGCTGCCGGCTTGACGGGGTGCGGCCGCGTTCGCAGAGTCGGCCACCTCATGCGCAGCTTTGGCAGATTTGGGTTGGCCGACGAGCTCTTCCACGGCGAAGTGCGGGACGAGGAGGTGCATCGCCTGACGGCGGCTCCCTGGCTGGGTGGTGTGGCGACGGGGGCTGTTTACTTGTTAGGCGAGGTGCGAATCGATCTGCCGGTGACTCCATCGAAGGTCATCGCGGTGGGATTAAATTACGCCGACCACATCGCAGAGATGAAACGCACCCCGCTGGGGACGCCGCTCATTTGGTTCAAGGCGCCGAGTTCGCTCCTGCCCCACGAAGGCACGATCGAGATCGCGTTCCCTGATCACCAAACGCATTTCGAGGCGGAACTCGGCGTCGTGCTTGGCCGGCCGGCGAAGAATGTTTCGGTGGAAACGGCACTCGATTATGTCTTCGGTTACACCACCTGCCTCGACATCAGCGATCGCGATTTACAGACAGCGGAGAAGCAATTCGGGCGCGCGAAATCTTTCGACACCTACACTCCAGTGGGCCCGTTTCTGCACACGGAAGTCGAGGTGGCGGATCTCGCGCTTACGCTTCGGCAAAACGGCGTGCTCCGGCAGAACGCTCGCACCAGCCTGATGATTTATTCCGTGGCAGAGATTGTCTCGTTCGCCAGCCAGGGAATGACACTTTTGCCAGGCGATCTGATCCTGACCGGAACACCAGCCGGGGTGGGCCCGATCCACCCGGGCGATCGGCTGGAGACAGCGATTGGCGACTGGCCGCCATTATGCAACAAAGTGCGCGCCGCCGAAAAATAATCGATTAATTACGATAAACTTGCTCACCCTTTACATCCCTCCATCGTAGGAAATGCGAAAGTATCGTGCGTGCGGAACATGAGAAAAATCCTTCTAATTGAAGAATCCCAAAAGTTTTGCTCGACGCGCTGTTCCTCTATTGGGGATAACCAAAAGGAACTCGACACCTCAGAAAGTTCGGGCCGGAAATAACCCTTTTCCTTTATTATGAAAATACTGCTGACCTCAATCCTGTGCTCCGCCACATTTGTGCTGACTTCGTTCGGCCAGATTCCTCCACCGCCCGACGCCACTGCTGCGCCGACTACGACAGATCCGGCGGCTGCGCCTCCGACGGCTCCTGGCATCCCGCCGGCTGCGTCGACTGATCCGGCGGCACCGGGGATGACTCCAGCAGCTCCCGGGATGACTCCCGCGGCGCCCGGCATGGATCCAGCGACTGGGATGACGCCAGCGGCTCCAGCGGTCGCCACCACTCCTGCCGTGCCTGCGGCCACGCCGACTCCGACTCCTGCTGGCGGCGGAGCTCATCATATCGATACCGGCAACATCATGCTCGACACCTTCTATAAGGGCGGTCCGATCATGTGGCCGATCTTGATCGTTTCCATTATCGCAATTGCCGTGGTGCTGGAGCGGATTTTCTGGTGGCTCTTCCGCTGGATGCGCCGCGACCCAAAACGCATCGAGAAAGTCTTCACTGCGATCGAGAACGGCGATGTGCCAGAAGCTTCGCGTCTCTCGCGCGGGTCCCGCGATCCTGTGCTGCGGATGATGTGGAATGGATTAAACCATCAACACGCTTCGCTTCAGGGTGCGCTGCAGGTTGCGGCCGGTATCGAGATCAAGCGCGCGGGTCGCTTCCTCGTCGTCATGGATACGCTCGTCACGCTCGCCCCGTTGCTCGGATTGTTGGGAACGATTGTCGGTCTGATGCGTTCCTTCGGTCAGCTCGGAAACGAAGAGTTGGCCGTGCAAGCGGTCACCGGCGGTATCTCGGAAGCGCTCATCGCGACCGCGGCCGGTCTGATCATCGCAATTTTCGCACTGGTTCCGTTTAACTTTTTCACTTCTCGGGTGTCTAACCTTGAGTTCGAACTGCAGACCGCAGCCACGAACCTGGAAGTTATGCTCGAAGGACAGAAAGAAATCCAGCGGTCAGATGGACATCACCGCGATGACCAAATAAGCAGGGCCGCATACCGCCATGGAAGTTTCCTCACCCATCCCCAAAAAGCACGCGCGGATCGAGATCATTCCGTTGATCGACATCATGTTCTTTCTCCTCGCCAGCTTCATGATGGTCAGCATCAGCCAGACCACGATGAAGGGGATGAAGGTGGCGTTGCCCACCGGCACTTCCGGTGAGACGCAGTCGAAAAAAGATTACGTCAGCTTCTCGGTCGACCGTGATGGTTACATTTATTGGGACAAGGAGCGGATCGAGTACACCGACGTCCCGCTGAAGTTGCGGAGCCTCTATGTCACAAACCCCGACGCGAAGATTTTCATTCGGGGAGATCGGGAAGCGTTGCACGGAAACGTGACGCGCTTGCTCGATCAGATTCGCTCCACCGGTTACACCAAGATCGCGTTTGAAATCAAGAGCCAGGCGGCGGCCGGGGTGCCGACGCCGCAGTAGGGAGAATTAATATGTCTGGTCCTTTGCTCTATCGCCCGATGCCGAAATGGCAGGTTTGGGCTGCGTTTGGCGGAGCTTTCGCCATTCACGCTCTTGCTGTGGGTATCGCCGCACTCAATCCGGAGCCGCCGGAGGTGAACATGGCGGATATTCCTGAGGCAGTGGTGGAACTGTCCCTTGAAGCGCTCCCGCCCGATCCGATGCCGACTCCTCCACCGGAAGAGGAAGAGCCAGAACCGCTGGATGCGCCGCCAGAGCCAATCGAGCCGCCAGAGTTTGTGGAAGAAAAGCCGACCCCGCCGCCAAAACCGCGGACGGATAGGCCAAAACCAGTCGCGCCGATTGCACGGCCACGCGCGGTGGGTGTGCCAACCGGGCCCGCTCCGAGCGGTAAGGCGGCGATGATCTTTAAGCCGAATATTCAATATCCGTATGAGGCGAAACGAGCTCGCGTGACGGGCAGCGGCGTGGTGCTGGTGCAGGTCAGCCCGAGTGGAAGTGTGACCAGCACGAGTATGGGCAAGAGCACGGGAAGCGCGATTTTGGATAATGCTGCGACCTCTGCTTTCCGTAGTGCGCGCTTCAAACCCGGCACGGTTCCGACGGTAAAAATTCCGATCACCTTTACCCTCACAGGGGCGCAATTTTAGTCTGCTGAAAGTTTTCCTATGAGAATGCGTTCGCCCATCCCGAAGAAGCACGCGCGGATCGAGATCATCCCGTTGATCGACATCATGTTCTTCCTTCTGGCCAGTTTCATGATGGTGAGTTTGAGCCAGACTCACATGAAGGGCATTCGGGTCAATTTGCCCGGGCCTTCCTCGCAGCCGACCAATCCGAACGTAAAAGATTACGTTTCGATCCGAGTGACGGAGGGTAATCAGGTCTACTTCGATAACGCACCGGTTTTGGATGAGCAGGTGCTGCCGCGGCTTTACGAAATGTTTAAGGCTAATGCGAATGCCAAGGTCTCGATCAGTGCCGAGCAACAGGCTTTGCACGGCGATGTGATTACGCTTCTTGATCGGGTCCGCTCATCGGGGCTTACCAAGATTGGTTATCAGATCAAGCCGGCTGGGCCAACGGGTGCTCCGGGCACCGTAGCCCCACCGCCACCGCCTCCCCCGGCCCCGTAACGCACGGCCGCAGCACGGCGGCACTCGAAACGTCCGCGCTAGTTTCCACCTCAACGATGCGGTGGCTCGGCGAAAAACGCCCGTAACTGCCCCAGCGCCATCGCTCGGTGGCTGAGGGTGTGCTTCACCTCCGGGCCGAGTGTGGCCAGGGTCTTCTCATAGCCCTCTGGGATGAACACAGGATCGTAGCCAAATCCTTTCAGTCCGTCAGCGCTCTCGCTAATCGTTCCCGCTACGCTGCCGTGAAACGTGCGCACGATTTCGCCATCTCGAGCTAGAGCGACGACACAGCGGAAGCGCGCGGCGCGCGGCCGCCCGTTCATCCCCGCTGCCTCCAATTCCCGGAGCAGACGCGCGACGTTTTCGCTATCAGAAGCTTGCTCGCCGGCATAGCGCGCGGAGCGGACGCCCGGCGCATTCCCCAGCGCATCGACTTCGAGACCGGAGTCGTCGCTCACCACATCTCCCGCGCAGACACGCGAGACGGCCAATGCCTTCAGAATCGCGTTCTCCTCGAAGGTCTCCCCCGTTTCCTCCACCGGCGGCATCTCCGGGAGACTGCTCAAATCTGAGACTTCGAAATCAGGACCCAGGATCTCGGCGAATTCCTGCACCTTGTGCGCGTTGCGGGTGGCGAGGATCAGGCGAACCATAGAAGAATAAGGGATGCACGCGGAAAGAGATTTTCCATCGTCTCAGCGACAATCCTCCGAATCCTGTTAATCCTGTCTACCTGTTTCCATGAGCGAACGTCGCAAACCCTACCCTTTCGATCAGATCGAGCCCAAGTGGCAGACACTTTGGGACGAGCGTCGCGCTTACCGCACCTCCAATCCCGGTGAGCCCGGCTTTGATCCTGCCCGGCCGAAGTACTACATCCTCGATATGTTTCCCTACCCGAGCGGCGCCGGGCTGCATGTGGGACATCCCGAGGGGTACACCGCCACCGACATCATGGCGCGCTACCAACGAATGCGCGGCGCCAACGTTCTTCATCCCATGGGCTGGGACGCCTTCGGGTTGCCGGCCGAGCAGTATGCGATCAAGACCGGGCAGCATCCCTCCATCACCACCCGCGAAAACGTTGCCAAATTTAAGAACCAGCTAAAGCGGATCGGCTTCTCCTATGATTGGGAGCGCGAGATTAGCACGACCGATCCCAAGTATTTTCGTTGGACGCAGTGGATTTTTCTTCAGATCTACAATTCCTGGTTCAATCCCGAGACGCGGCGCGCCGAGCCCATCTCCACTTTCACCGGCGCTGATCCAGATTCCGTCCGCCTCGCCTACGTCGCTGAAGTGGCAGTGAACTGGTGTCCCGAGCTCGGCACCGTCCTTGCCAACGAAGAAGTGATCGACGGCAAAAGCGAAGTGGGCGGCTTCCCCGTCGTGCGTCGACCGATGCGACAGTGGATGCTCCGCATCACCGCCTTTGCCGAGCGCTTGATCGATGAACTGGAGCCGCTCGATTGGCCCGCGGGAATCAAACTCCTGCAGCGGAATTGGATCGGCAAAAGCGAAGGCGCGCAGATCACCTTCGCCATTGATGGTTATTCGGAAACGCTGGCGGTCTTCACCACCCGCCCCGACACCCTTTACGGCGCGACCTACATGGTCCTGGCGCCGGAAAACCCTCTCGTGGACAGAATCACGACCGCGGCACAAGCCGACGCTGTCCGCGATTACCGCGCCCGAGTGGCCGCGAAATCCGATCTCGAGCGGACCGATCTGGCGAAGGAAAAGAGCGGCGTCTTCACAGGCGGCTTCGCCATCAATCCGGTTAACGGCGAACGCATCCCGATCTGGATCGCGGATTACGTTCTCATGAGCTACGGCACCGGCGCCATCATGGCAGTGCCGGCGCACGACGCGCGTGACCTGGAATTCGCCGAGCTCTATCAACTTCCCGTCGTCCCGGTGGTGCAGGCGCCGGGGAAATCTCCGGACGAATCGATCGGTTACTCCGGCGACGGGCTGGCCGTGAACTCACCCCTCCTCGACGGGCTGGAGACGCCGGAAGCGAAGGCGAAGATCATCGCCTGGCTGGAAAGCGAAGGTCACGGCGCTCGCGACATCCGCTACAAACTCCGCGACTGGCTCTTCTCGCGTCAGCGTTACTGGGGCGAGCCGTTCCCGATCATTTGGCGGGACGGGAAACACGAAGCGCTTGCCGGAATCCGACCTGCCCTTGGAGCCGCCGCCGCTCGACGACTTCAAGCCCACCGGCACCGGCGAACCGCCCCTGGCCAAAGCGAAAGAGTGGCTCCGCTACTCCGAAGCCGCCACGCGCGAGACCAACACCATGCCGCAATGGGCCGGCTCCTGTTGGTATTACCTGCGCTTTTGCGATCCGGGGAACGATGACCGCTTTGTCGGCGAAGCCGCGGAGCGCTATTGGATGGGCGGCGACCAGGCGGGCGGCGTGGATCTTTACATCGGCGGGACAGAGCACGCGGTCCTGCATCTTCTCTACGCGCGTTTCTGGCACAAAGTGCTCTTCGATCTCGGCCACCTGAGCAAGGCCGAGCCCTTCCAGCGGCTGGTCAATCAAGGGATGATCCTGGGCGAAGACGGCCGCAAAATGTCGAAGCGCTGGGGGAACGTGATCGATCCGCTCGATGTGATCGAGGAGTACGGCGCGGATGCGTTCCGCTGCTACGAAATGTTCATGGGCCCGCTCGAGCAGATGAAGCCCTGGAGCATGAAAGGCGTGGAAGGTGTCTCGCGTTTTCTGGCGCGCGTCTGGCGGCTGATGATGGAGGAAGACCAGGCCGGCGCCTGGGTGCTCTCGAGCGCCGTGGCGGATGTCGCGCCGGAAAAGCGCCAGCTCAAGGTCATCCACGCCACGATCAAAAAAGTGAGCGAGGACATCGAGACTCTCGTCTTTCAACACCGCGATCTCGCAGATGATGGTCTTCGTCAACGAGTTCACCAACGCCGAGACCAAGCCGCTCAGCGCGCTCCGCACCCTCCTCGTTCTGCTCAATCCTTTTGCCCCGCACATCACCTCCGAGCTTTGGGCCACGCTCGCCAGTGCCTTCCCGGGTGGCCCCGTCGAGATCATGGAAAATCGCTGGCCGGAGCACGACCCGGCGCACCTGATCGAGGACGAAGTGGAGATCATCGTCCAGGTAAATGGCAAACTACGCGACAGGATGCGAGTCGCCCTCGACCTGCCCGAAGACGAGCTGAAAGCCCAGGCGCTGGCCAGCCTCAAGGTCATGGAATTAACCGCCGGGAAGACGATCCGGAAGGTCATCGTCATCCCGAAAAAGCTTGTCAACGTCGTCGCCTCCTAAGGACACTGCCGACCTATGTGGAAAGAATTTAAAGAGTTCGCGATCAAGGGGAATGCGATCGATCTCGCGGTCGGTGTCATCATCGGCGCCGCCTTCGGTTCCATCGTCACCTCGCTCGTGAAAGACATTCTCATGCCTCCGATCGCTGTCCTCACTGGCGGTCTCGATTTTTCGAACAAGTTCCTCATCCTGCGCGGGGCCACCGATGGGACCGGCCCCTTCCAGACTCCGGCCGAAGCGCTTAAGGCCGGCGCCATCACCTGGAACTACGGCAACTTCGTCACCCTCATCATCAATTTCCTCATCGTCGCTTTTTGCATCTTCCTCGTCATCCGGGGCGTGAATAAGTTGAAGCGACCTGCGCCCACCGCTGCCGATCCCGTGGCGCGCGATTGTCCGGCGTGCACCATGTCCATTCCGATCAAGGCCAGCCGCTGCCCGCATTGCACCTCCGAGGTGAACGCACCCGCGCGCGCCTAGCTGCTCACGGCTGCCAGAGGCGGCAACATCAGGATGCGCCGGGGCGTGCACAGCCACTGCCGGCTTTCCGCGTCCGCCTTCCACGTCGCTCCCGCCGCCCAAGGCGAGAACGCGGGCATGATCCAGCAGCTTCCTTGTTGGACAAAGGCCGGCAATTTCAGCCGCGTCCCTGCGCCGTCGCTCACCGTCCCGGCGGGATGATGATGTCCAATGATTTGCACGCGTCCCTTGGGATCGGAAGCGCAATGTCCGTGGTGAAAATGGAAGCCGTCCGTCTCCCAGGAGTCGACCATCGCAAGGTTGCGGGCGAGGTGGCGATCGTGGTTTCCCGCCAGGAGGATCACCTCGCAGCGTGTCTGCAATCGCTCGATCAATTCTCCCGCAGGCGCCGCCGCCGCCCGGTCATGCACCAGATCGCCGAGAATCAGGAGCCGCCCCGGCTGATACTCATCCAGCAGCTCCAGCAGCCGGCTTTCCACCGAGTGCATCCCCCACATCGGCAGCAACCGTCCCGCCGCGCGCTGGCTTAATTCATAGCCAAAATGCAGATCAGCCACCGCCAGCCAGCGCTCCGTCTCGTGATAAAGCGCCAGCCGCCCATCCAGGACAATGTCCTGCGCGACGGCGGCTTGATGGGCGGAAAGAGTTTGCATCGGGCGGAGCGGAGGCGGGGAAATTATCGCTTGCCTTTCACCCTCACAATCGGTATCTGACCGCTTCCTCCCCATGCCAAAACTTCTGAGCACAGCGTTGCTCGCGGCGTGCGCCCTCTTTCTTTCCGGCTGCGTCGCGACTCCCATCACCACCACTACCACCACCACTCGCGCTGTCTCGTATCCGAAACGGATCGATCGCGTCCGCACCACCGCCTATTCGCATAACGAAGGCAGCGGCGCGCGCAACGCCATCGGCCGCCGTCTCTCCGCCGGGAAAATTCGCAGCGCCGCCTCCGATTGGTCGCGCTACCCACTCGGCACCCACTTCCGGGTCGTGGGCACAAACGAGGAGTTTATCATCGACGACTACGGCAGCGCCCTCATCGGCACCGATACGATCGATCTCTATAAATCGCCCGCCGCCATGCGGCGTTGGGGCGTCCGACGGATCGATATCGAAGTTCTGCGTTGGGGTTCGAAGGAGGAAAGCGTCAAAGTTCTCCGGCCGCGGCGGAAGGTTCGTATCGTGCGACGCATGCTCGCCGGCCTTGAGAAGACGACCACGGGGCTAGAGTCCACGCCGAAGCGCTCCAGCGCCGCCAGCGAAGCGCGCAATCAGCGCCGCCCGCAGTCTGCCGTCCAGGGCATGTAAGCAGCGGCGCGCTTCCGCGTCCGCGCTTTCCATCGAGCACAGCGGGCGCTGGCTTTGCTTTTGACAGCGCGCCGCGCCTCGTCCCCTTTCCCGTGTGAAAATTCTTGTCGTCGGCGGGGCCGGTTACATCGGTAGCATCTGCACCGAGCTTCTCTTAAACGAAGGCTATTCCGTCGCCGTCCTCGACAATCTCACCGAAGGCCACCGCGCGGCCGTTGATCCGCGCGCCGAATTTGTGCAGGGCGATCTGGCCGATCGCGACGCGCTCGATCGCACTCTCGCCCGCCTCGCGCCCGACGCGGTCATGCACTTCGCCGCCCACGCCCTCGTCGGCGAATCGATGGAGAACCCCTCGAAGTATTTCCGAAATAACGTCGGCAACGGTCTCAACCTCCTCGACGCCATGATCGCGCAGGGCATCAAGCGCTTCGTCTTCTCCTCCACCTGCGCCACCTTCGGCCCGCCCGAGCGGCTCCCCATCGATGAGACCCTCCCGCAGCATCCGATCAATCCCTACGGCGAATCCAAGCTCGCCTTCGAGCGCATCCTGCATTGGTACGGACAAATTCACGGCCTCCAGTTCGTCGCCCTCCGCTACTTCAACGCCGCCGGAGCCTCCGAGCAATTTGGCGAAGATCACCGCATCGAAACCCACCTCATCCCAAACATCCTTAAAGTCGCGCTCGGCCAGAAAACGCACGTCGAAATCTACGGAACCGACTACGAGACGCCCGACGGCACCTGCATCCGGGATTACATCCACATCCTCGATCTTTCCCGCGCTCACATCCTCGCGCTCGCCGCGCCGCGCCCCGAGTTTTACAATATCGGCACCGGCGGCGGCTCCAGCGTCCGCGAAGTCATCGACGTCTGTCGCCAGATCACCGGCCACCCCATCCCCGTCGTGGAAAAGCCCCGCCGCGCCGGCGATCCCCCGCGTTTAATCGCCGCCTCCGGCCGGATCAAAGCAGAGCTCGGCTGGACCCCGCGCTACCAGGAGCTGCACGCCATCGTCGAGAGCGCCTGGAAATGGCACCAGCGCTTTCCGCACGGCTACGGCGACTAGCGAAGAGCGGAAAAGCGTCCCCGCCATCTCGAGCACACTACCCGCTTTGCGCATCCTCGAGTTCCAGCATCCGGGGAACTGTTGCCATTGGATTAAAACGTCGACGCCTCGCCGTCATCGTTGCCCCCGCTGCAATTCCCGCATGAGAAAACGCAGCCGGTCATATTGGTCCTCGTGATTTTCGCCGCCGGTTTCAACGATGGCGAAGTCTTGGAGAGCGGCAGCAGGCCACGCTGAGTCGTTCGCATTGGGAAAGCAGGCGCTGGCAGTGCGACGGACCCAGATTTCCTCAATGCGCAAAAGCTGGCTGGGATCGGTCGGCGGAGTGGCGAATTGTGTGCCCGGGACAGGACTGCCGGAGCGGACAGGCTGAACAACGCAGACGGGAAGTGTCCCTTTGCAGGCGTTAACGACAAAGGTGGCAAGTAACTCGGAGTCGATCGTGTCCGTGACGACGAGAAGAGATTCGCCGGCGGCGGCTAGTTTTTCCAGGAGCGGCAGCCAGGCGGCGATCGGTTCCTGGGCGGCTCGACTACAGACAACGACGCGACAAGACCGGAGCCGGACAGTCCAGGGCGTGTCCCAATGCATCGCGCTGGCATCACGCAGAAAATGCGGCGAGTAAGCACCGCCCAGCAGAAGTCCGCGCCGCCGCGTCAGACGCGAGTCGAAAGTATTGGAAGCCGTGCACCAGACGTGGCGATCGTCGGGCACAGTCAGGCGGGCGTCGGCGAGGAGAGCGAGCAGGTCGGCGGGTTGGTCGGTCATGGCTTGAAAGTCACCAGGTCGGGACACCCGACCTATAGGCGCGGCAAACGGATCGATCCCATCATCACCCGCGCACCGCCGCCAGCCAATTCAATCGCGGGGGAGGGTAGGCAGGAGGAGCCGGGCGGATCATGCGATGCTCTGCTCTGCACCCCGGCAGCGCGGGCCCGAAGGGTCCATCCAGTTTTTCAGCTCGTTAAGGCAACTCGCGTCCCCCAAAAAACCCGGCGCCTCTGCGGGTGACGGTTCGATCACTCGCAAGCCGCTCGCTTCGAGGATTGGATTCCCCCATCCGTGTTTCATCCGTGTTAATCCGTGGCCAACCTCCGCCCCTCCCCGGTTTGTAGAGCCTTCGTCACGCGGCGCGCGACGCGCGGCCAGTTCTTCTGCTTCGCCAGATCGCATTCCCACACCCGCACCACCCGCCAGCCGGCCTTGCGCAAGGTGCGCGTCACCAGCAAATCGCGCGCGCGATTCCGCGCCAGTTTGGCGGCCCACCATTCCGCCCGATTCTTCGGCACGGCGCATGCTTCGGCTTCGGGGCCGTGCCAGAAACAGCTGCCTCAATGAACGCGGCCACGCGAGGCTCAGTCAACGTGGCGTAATGCTCACAGTCAATCGGCAGCCCATCAGATTCTCGACCTCATGCTTGCGGAGCAGTCGCAGGCCGTGAGCGGTTTCAACGAATGGGCCGACGTTTATCTTGTGATATGAGCGGACCAGCGTCGGCACTCGCTGCGACTTGGCTGAGATCGTGGAGAATCCGAAGCCGTGGCCAAGCGCGCGATGGCGCTCACGGTGGCGACGCAAGGCGGCGATGCTCCCGCGATCCGACCCGCATCCATGCGGTCTTGTTCGCTCGGGGAATCGAGCAGGCCCGACAGATCACCAGCGAATGCTTGGCTGGGCGATTGCACGGCGAATCCGGGGCGCAGCGTCGCGACCATGAGCCAACGGCGGCGATCTGCGGCTCATTCCACTCGGCATGTGGATCGAGAATCGTCTCGGTGACGTGATAACCGATCTGCCGCAAGTGATGGCAGAGACTCCCCAGCGAGCGAAGTTGCGAAAGACGCCACATCTCAAAGATGCACGCGAGCGGCAAACGTGTTGCGACAATTGCGGCGATGGAGAGGAAAAGGTCGCCGCTGTCTCCGAGTTCCGGACGACCAGCGAGCGATTTTTTCGCGCGTCCCAACTGAATGACTCGTGCACGGAATCGCAGCTATGAGAATCTCATGTGCTGGATATCCCAACGGGTGGATGGTCGCACGTTGGCTTGAAATAGCGTGGCTGCGATGCGCAGATTGCCAAACGTCCGCGAATTGTGGTTCGAGTTCCACGCCCGCGACGAGTTCGAAATCTCGATGCGCGGCGATGGCTGCAGAGAGTGTCCCGCCGCCGCAGAAGATCTCTCACGTGCGGAATGGCGGCTGCGCACGAAGTCGATCGCGGATCGAGAACGCGCGGACGTAAGGCCGAGCCTCGATGGAGCGATGGCTCGCATCGACGCGAACCTCAGTCCATCCGACGAGCGAATCCCAGAATCGTGCGGCTGGCGAGATCGATAATTGGCCGTTTGCCACCAGCAGCTCGCCGTTGCGAGACATGGTGCGTGACATTTTGCGCCGGCGTGAGGCGAACACCGTTGGTAATCGGCTGGTACTGAAAACGGCGTCCCGGCAGAGAACCCGATCTCGTTGAGACGTCGGGACTCTAACCACAATCTAGGAGCTGTTGCGATTCAGGCCCAGCTTATGAACGGCGACCAAATTCATGGTCGCGCTCTCCCTAGCGCTTCCAGCGTTTGCGATGAGATGCTGAGGAACGCCGCGTCCGGCGGAAACTTCTTCGGCAACGTGACGGCAGCTCCGTCGAACTGCCGCAGCCAACGGATCGGTTCGTCGTCCGCCTTCCGGGTCGGCTTCAAGTCGCGGCTGATCTTCACTTTGAAACTGGCGGTGATCGTCATCAATCCACGGTCGAAAGCGCGATCGTGAAGAGCATTGAGGCAAAGGCCGTTCCGTGGATTCATTCGGTTCTTCGCGTCGAGCGACCAAGGCACGATGTGACTGGCAACCAGCAGCGGCTGGACCGCAAGACCGCTCACGCAGCAGCGAAAATCGTAGGCCGCGAGCACTGCCGCGCGGAAAAAGTGCTGGTTGACGCGCGTTCTTCACCAACCGCTCTCGTTCGAGCCCTTCCGCAGGAAGTTCGCGCTCGTCGATCTCTGCCAGTCTCTCTACCGACGTTCCCGTTCGTTCCGCGAGAAGCTTCTCGCTTTCGTACGTCAATTTTTCCCCGTCGGCGCCAAACTCCTCCCAGATCTCTGCCTCGCCTTTCGCGCCGTGAGTCATCCCGCGAATCCCGCGAGACTGCAGGGTAGGATCGAGCCGAGCGAAATTCGCCAGTTTGTAGGAGACGGCACCTACGCTTCGACCAAGGATTCCCGCGAGGTCGATGATCTGCGGATTCCGCATATGAATCGTCCCAAAAGGGATTTTGCAGTATAGATTGAACGCCAGCATGTGCTCGTCTCGGCTCCAGTCTTTGGTTCTCGTTTTGGGCATGCGCGCAACGGGTAAGGGCTTTCATCGCAGAATCAGTGACCTGATGGGAAGCGAAAGACGCACGAACGTCTATAGACGATAAGTCATATCCTATGCGCGATATTGGCGGGGCCACCGGTTTCGACATGACGCACCATCACCGCCGGGAGTCCTTTCGTCTCGCGGACGATCAGCAACAAAAACGGCGACGCCAAGAAAGGGTTGCCATCAACGGCGGGGTGAAAATTGCGACGCTCGTAGTCCACCGCTACAGATATTGCTCCATGGCGCGCCAATATATTCTCCAACGCGCTCCCTCGGCGGCGGGGATTCGGATTGATTACGCGGCGGAGCTGAATCCGCAGCAGCATGCGGCGGTGACGGCTTCGCCGGGGCCGCTCCTCGTGATCGCGGGCGCGGGCTGAAGAAAGGTTTGCCGCAGCGGAGGTAAGACGAGTAGGTTTTTCGCCATGAGCACGGCGACTCTTTCCACCAAAGGCCAATTGGTAATCCCGACCCGCTACCGGAAAGCGCTGCACCTTCGACCTGGAGATAAGGTGGCGCTCGACCTGCACGGGGATCGGCTGGTTTTGACCCGGGATGAGCCGGCGCGGGCGAAGCTGGTGAAAAGCAAGTTCGGCCGCATGGCATTGACGGCTCCCCGGGGCGCGCCAGCCATGACGGTGCAGCGGATTAAAGCGGTCTTGAACGACGACGCGTGAGCCATCTTTTCGACGTGAACTTGCTGGTGGCGTGTGGGTGGACTTCGCACGCGCAGCATGCGCAGGCCAATCGCTGGCTGGACGAGTTGGATGGCTTCTCGACCTGTTCGGCGACGCAGATGGGCTTCCTGCGCGTGAGCATGAGCGCGGGGTTCGGAGCCGGATACGCGGAGGCGCGGGCGGCGTTAGAGGCGATCGTAGAATTGCGAAAGCATCGCTTCGTGACGGACAAAATTGCTGCGACGGACCTTCCGGCTGTCCTCGCGAGCCGGCACGACATTACCGACGCGCATTACGTGGCCGTGGCGCGGGCGCACCATTTGAAGCTGGCCACGCTCGACGATGCGCTTTGCGCGAAAGACTGGGCGGCGGGGATCGCAGTGAATCCATTGGTTCGGGTGAAGCGCTGAGCGTCCGACGCGCGTCGAAATTGCGACGCCGATCGTCCGCCGCTACAGATATTGCTCCATGGCGCGCCAATATATTCTCCAGCGCGCTCCTTCGGCGGCGGGGATTCGGATTGATTATGCGGCGGAGCTGAATCCGCAGCAGCATGCGGCGGTGACGGCTTCGCCGGGGCCGCTCCTGGTGATCGCGGGCGCGGGGTCGGGGAAGACGCGGACGCTGACTTATCGCGTGGCTTACCTGCTCGAGAATGGGGTGGACCCGCGGAACATTTTGCTCCTGACCTTCACGAACAAGGCGGCGCGGCAGATGCTCGATCGGGTGGCGAATCTGCTGCCGGTGGATGCGAGCGGGCTTTGGGGCGGGACGTTTCACTCCATCGGCAACCGGATGCTGCGGCGGCATGGGAGCGTGCTCGGTTATTCGAGCGGGTTCACGATTCTGGATCGGGAGGATCAGCGGGATTTGATCGCGACGGTGGTGTCGAGTTCGGGGATTGATCCGAAGGAGATTCGGTTCCCGAAGGCGGATGTGCTGGCGGATCTCTTCAGTTTCACGGTCAACACGGAGCGGCCGATGGACGAGATGCTGGCGGAGAAGTTCCCGTATTTCCTGCCGTTGCTGGAGCAGATCAAAGGGGTGCACGCGGGCTACGAGAAGAAGAAGAAGGCGACGAACTCGATGGATTTCGACGACCTGCTGGAGAAGACGCTGCGGATGCTGAAGGAGCATCCGGAGGTGGCGGGTTTCTATCGGCGGCAGTTTCAGTTCATCCTCGTGGACGAGTATCAGGATACGAACAAGATCCAGGCGGACTTCATCGACACGCTGGCGAGCGAGCATCGCAACCTGATGGTGGTGGGCGATGATGCGCAATCGATCTACTCGTGGCGCGGCGCGAATTTTAAAAACATCCTCGCGTTTCCGGAGCGGTATCCGGATGCGCAGGTCTTCAAGATCGAGCTGAACTACCGGAGCGTGCCGGAGGTGTTGGCAGTGGCGAATGCGGCCATCGCGCCGAACGTGGAGCAGTTTAAGAAGGAGCTGAGCGCGACGCGGGAGGGGAAGGATCTGAAGCCGGCGTTGGTGGCGCTCCAACACGGCGGGGAGCAGGCGCAGTTTATCGCGCAGCGGATTCTGGAGTTGCGCGATGAGGGCGTGGAGCTGGACGAGATCGCGGTGCTGTATCGCGCGCATTATCACGCGGTGGAGTTGCAGCTGGAGCTTTCGCGGCGCGGGATACCTTATCAGATCACGAGCGGGGTGCGCTTCTTCGAGCAGGCGCACATCAAGGATGTGGCGGCGTTTATTCGCTTCGTGGCGAATCCGCGCGATGAGGTGGCGTTCAAGCGGATGGTGAAGCTTCTGCCCGGAGTAGGGAACAAGAGCGCGGATAATTTCTGGCGCGCATGGGAAGCGGGCCTGGACGCGAACGCCCCCGTTGTAGCCGGGGTCGCCGACCCCGGCGGCGTGGCGGGTGAGCAAGGTGGATCGACCGGGATCGGCGACACGCAGCTACAGCGAGCGGCTCTTTGCGATGGCGGTGGGTGCGAAATCGAAAAAAGCCTGGACGCAGCTCGGCTACACGCTGGACGAGATCGCGCCGGGCGGCGTGCCGAATCCGCCGAGCGAGATGATCACCTCCGTGGTGGAAGCGATCTACGACGAGTATGCGAAAGCGAATTTCTCCAACTACGAGCTGCGGCGCGAGGACCTGAACCAGCTGGCGGCCTTTGCGCGGCAATACAAAGATGTGAACGAGTTTCTCTCGCAGCTCGCGCTCATCAGCAACGTGGACGCGGAGGCGAAGCCGAATCAGGACGCGGAGACGGAGGCGGTGAATCTGTCGTCGGTCCATCAGGCGAAGGGGCTGGAGTATCACACCGTCTTCGTGATCTGGCTGACGGATGGGATGTTCCCGAGCACGCGTTCGCTGGAGACGCGGGAGGCGATCGAGGAAGAGCGGCGGCTGTTTTACGTCGCGATCACGCGGGCGAAGGATGAGCTGTATCTGACGTATCCGCAGATGCGTTTGAATGCGGGCTACGGCGACATGTTTCAGCGGCCTTCGCGTTTTCTGAAGGAGATCCCGACGGAGCTGGTGGAGGATTGGCAGGTCGGGCGGAGCTGATTTTTTTGCCACGGATTAACTTCGGATCCGGACGCGATAGTGGCTTTCTAATACGGAGTTTTTGGCCACAGATTCACGCAGATGAAACACAGATAGGGAAGAGATGCTGGAAGTTGACGACGAGGCGGCCGGAGAATTTTCCGCACAGGAAATCACTGAGGCGATTATCGGTGCTGCCTTTGAGGTGCATGGCCAGCTCGGTTACGGATTTCTTGAGCGCGTCTATCAACGCGCGATGCAGGTCGAGCTGGTTCAGACGTGGCGTTACGCGCAGAAATTGAGAAGCGACTCACCGGTCCGCTACAAGAACGTTGTGGTTGGGTGATTACGACGCTGACCTGCTCGTCGACGGTTGCGTCGTGGTCGTGGAAATCAAGGTCGCGCCGGAGTACGACAAGCGCGACGAAGCGCAGTTGCTGAACGAACTGAAAGCGACCGGGCTGAAGCTCGGCGTGCTCTTGAATTTCGGACGAAACAAGGTCGAGTTATCGCCGTCTTCACTTTCTGAATCCGTGTTTCATCCGTGTTAATCCGTGGCTCAAAATGAATCTCTCTCCCGACAAAAAATCGCCGGCGTGCTTACGCCGTTGTTTGCTCTTCGCACGGAGGAGGATCTCGGGATCGGCGATCTCGATGGGGTTGCGGCAGTTTATCGACTGGGCAGCGGGCGTGGGCTTTAAGCTCGTGCAACTCCTGCCCATTAACGAAACCGGCGGCGATAACAGCCCGTATAACGCGATCAGCGCGATGGCGATCGAGCCGATGACTTTGGAGTTGGCGCCGGGAACGCCGGAGGATCTGACGCGCGCCGACTATGAGGAGGTGCTGGGAGGGTTCGAGCTGGAGAAGTTGCGGCGAGGGCCAGTGAAGTATGGGCCAGTGCGGAAGTTGAAGCGTGCGCTGCTGGAGAAAGCATTCGCGCGTTTTCGGGAGGACGGCACGAGAGCGGAGGCGCTGGCGCAATTTTCTCGCGAGGAGGCTGGTTGGCTGGATGACTATGTTTTCTTCCGCGCCTTGATGGAGGAGAACGGCGGCAACGAAGCGTGGGATCAGTGGCCGGAAACGCAGAGCACGATCGACGCGGCGCGCGCCTGGCGGGAATCGCTCACGCCGGAAGCGCGAGCGCGTTTTGCCGAGAGCGAAGAGTTCTTTCGCTACGTGCAATGGATCGCTTATTCGCAATGGAAAGCGGTGAAGGCCTACGCGGAGGAGCGCGACGTGGCGCTGATGGGAGACATTCCTTTTGGCGTCAGCTACTACAGCGCGGATGTGTTTTCACGGCCGAGCATGTTTGCGCTCGATTGGTCGGGCGGCGCGCCACCGGAGCCGTATTTTAAGGACGATGAGTTCACGCAAAAGTGGGGACAGAATTGGGGTATCCCGCTTTACAACTGGGAGGCGATGCGGGCGACGAACTTCGCCTGGTGGCGCGAGCGCGTGCGGGGCGTGCAGCATATTTTCCATGTCTTCCGGATCGATCATGTGTTGGGCTTCTATCGCATCTACGCCTTTCCGTGGCGGCCGCAGCGGAACGCGGATTTCCTGCCGTTAAGCTGGGAGGAGATGTTGCGCGAAACGGGTGGCCGCTGGCCGCAATTCGCACCGCGAGACGATGAGGCGGACGACCGAGCGGCGGCGAATCGTCGGGAGGGCGAGGAGTATTTGCGCGTGATCCTGGAAGCGGCCGGGAGGACGCGCCTGGTGGGCGAAGATCTCGGGACCGTGCCGCCTTATGTGCGGCCGAGTTTGCAATCGCTCGGCATCGCCGGGTTCAAAATTCCGCAATGGGAAACGACCGAGGACAAGCAACCGGTGCCCGGCGAACAATATGAGCGCCTTTCCGTAGCGACCTTTGCCACGCACGACCACAAGCCGCTTCGCGCCACTTGGGACGATGCGATGGAGGGCGACGCGGAGACCAGGGCGCAGGCCGGGGAAGATTTGCAGCGGATCTGGCAATTTGCCGGCGTGGAAGCAGCGGGCGCGGAGCCGGATTATGACCGGGATTTTTATCAGCCGGCGATGGAAGCGTTGCTGCGCAGCGAAGCGTGGATGGCGATCGTGATGATCACCGATCTGCTGGCGCGGAAGGATCGCTTTAATGTGCCGGGCACGGCGGACGATTCGAACTGGAGCGAGCGTCTGCACCTGACCGTGGCTCGCCTGGGCGCGAACCGCACGGTGAAGCGCCGGATGAAATGGGTGCGCGGGTTGATTGAGAGGACGGGGAGAGTTTAGCCACGGATCAACACGGATTTTCACGGATGAAGAGGGGGCTACGGGGCTATCCCCAAAAAATCCGTGTTTCATCCGTGTTAATCCGTGGCTAAAGAGAGGAATGAAATCTCCGATCAAAGTCGCGATCACCGGGGCCGCTGGCCAAATTGGTTACTCCCTTCTCTTTCGCGTCGCTTCCGGCGCGATGTTCGGGCCCGACCAGCCGGTGCAGTTGAACTTGATCGAGATCCCGCCCGCACTCGATGCGCTCAAGGGCGTGGTGATGGAGCTGGACGATTGCGCCTTTCCGTTACTGAAGGGGATCGTGGCCACGGCGGATCTGGACGAAGGATTTCGCGATGTGAATTGGGCCTGCCTCGTCGGAAGTGTGCCGCGCAAAGCAGGGATGGAACGCGGCGATCTTCTCGGGATTAACGGCAAGATTTTCATCGGCCAGGGCCAGGCAATCGAGAAGAACGCAGCCAGCGACGTGCGGGTGCTGGTGATCGGAAATCCGTGCAACACGAACTGCCTGATCGCGATGAATAACGCGAAGGGAATCCCGAGCGATCGCTGGTTTGCCATGACGCGGCTGGACGAGAATCGCGCCAAGGCGCAGCTCGCGCAGAAGGCCGGCGTGGACGTGACGGAAGTGACGAACATGACCATTTGGGGCAACCACAGCGCGACGCAGTATCCGGATTTTTACAACGCGAAGATCGGCGGCAAATCGGCCGCGGAAGTGATCGGCGACGAGAGCTGGTTGAAGGAGACCTTCATTCCCGATGTGCAGAAGCGCGGCGCGGCCATCATCAAGGCGCGCGGGCTTTCCTCCGCGGGTTCGGCGGCGAACGCGATCATCGACACGGTGCGCAGCCTGACGACCGACACGCCGGCGAACGACTGGACGAGCGTGGCCGTCTGCTCGGACGGCAGCTACGGAGTGGCGCAGGGTTTGATTTCCTCATTCCCGGTGCGGGTGCAGGGCGGGAAGTGGGAGATCGTGCAGGGCGTCGAGTTGAACGAGTTCAGCCGCGGGAAAGTGGACGCCTCGGTGGCGGAGTTGGAAGAAGAGCGCGGACTGGTGAGTGAACTCCTCGGCTAGTTCGTTTCCGCTTTCTGCACCGAGGGATACAGCTCGGCTACCGCTCGGCGGAAGACTTCGTTGCTGCCGACTAGGTCCCGGCGAGCCACGAGTTTGGCGACCGCGTCCAGGCTGCTAAAATCCTTTTCGCGGTGGATGGTCTCACAGCGCAGGTAGTGCATGATCCGGAGGTCGGCCAGCTCGGCGGGATATCTCGCATCGAAGCCGGGGTCATTGGGGAAGTTATAGCGTAATGGCAGCGCGCGGACGGGCAGGCGATGCTTTTGAATTGCGAGGGTGAGGGCGATTTGGAAGCGGAAGAAGGTATGGAGTTGGCTCTGGACGAAGGCGTCGGCGGTTTCGATTTCCCGACTGACTATTTCCATCAACGCCGCAGGTAGCGCGACCATGCCGAAGTTAAAATACGGAGGGGTGTAGCGGAGCGCTTCGTGCTGAACCATGAAGCCCCAACCCGTGTGTTCATGCTCGAAAACAGGCGGTGGAGTTTGGTAACCTGCGGAAAGTTGCTGCCAGGTTTCTGCGAACTTTTCCGGCTGGAAAGGCGGGACGTGGGCGATGACGCCAGCGACGACCGGTTGATCAATGAGCTCGTGCAGGAGATCGGAAAAGTCGGCAATGAAGAGCACATCCGCGTCTGCGCAGATGACTACCCGGCCGCGAATGGGCTGACGAAAGATATCGCGACTTGTCTCCCAATAGTCGTCCCGCCGGAAAATTTCACGATCCGCCCAATGCCAGGTGAGCGGGTAGTTCTTCGACCATGGTTCCGATTGGTAAAGATCTCGCGGCTCCACATCGCCGCCGACGCAGACGACCAGCGCGTAGCTGCCGATGCTGGCTTTGAGACGTTCCAGTGACGCCGCCATAAAGTGGACGCGGCGGATGAAGTCCGGCGTGGGGCTGATTGGAACCCGGATCTCGAGGTCCACTGGCATCGTTTCGGATGGCACGGGCTTCAGCTCGTCACCGGCGTTCGGTAGAGGTAGACCGTGTATTCGTAGAGCCCGTAATCCGCGCGGAAAACGAAATGGCGGCCGAAATTTTGCAGCAGGATTTCCGCCATTCGATCGAAGGGCACGTGGAAGAGGTCATCCCGCTGCCAGTCCACGTGATGTGACATGACGTTAAAAGCGAGGCCGCGCTGACAATGCGTGAAAGCGAGGCGGAGCAACCGGATCATGTAGTCGGTCATCTCGTCGACCGTCATCTGCAGGCGGCAAGTGAAGATGCCGCCGAAGACAATGTAGTCCGGTCGGCTGGCCCAAATTTCTGGCAGATCGAACGGGTCGCCGCACACGAAGTCGGCTTCTGGATGTTTCCCGCGCGCGGCTTCAATCAGGGTGGATGAGAGATCCACGCCGCGATAGGTGATCTCGCGTCGCTCGGTCGCTTTGATTAAATCCAGCAAGCGCGCGGTGCCGCATCCGACGTCGAGCAGAGTGCATTTCTCGCCCGCCGCCGCGCGGAGCAGGTCGAGATAAACTCGATAGCGCACATCGAAGCCTTCCACCTTGGGGTAGCCGAGGCCGCGATGGTTATCGCCGTGTTCGGCGTAGAGACCTTCCACCATGCGCACGAGGGAGTGATAGGGCCGCTCCGCTGAAGCCTCGCTCTCTGGATCGTTGCTCATGGTTCGCGATAGGCGGGGAAGAAATTGCCAGCAGGCCGCTCCGTTGTCAGCGCAGCGTAGCGTTCGGGGTCGAGGATGGCGCCGCAAAAATAGGCGTCCACTTCGCGGTTGGCAAAACCCCTTTTGAAGCGGGCCAGGCCATCGTCCGGCGAAGAGGCGACCCCGGCTGCTCCGCCTAAATGCAGAATCCGGATGGAAGAGAAATGCTCTCGGGCCACTTCGAAAATTCCGTACATCGCCCGCGTCTCGTAGCCTTGCGCGGACGAGGCACCGAGATGGTAGTAGACCACGTCGGGCCCGTGAATCCACAGTGCCATCGCCACCGTTTCGCCTTCGAACTTCGCTTTCAGCACTTCCACTCCGGACAGCCCGGCCAGAGCTTTAAAGTAGTCCGGCGAAAATCGCTGCAGACCCGTGATCTCATGCCGTTCGATCGTGCCGCGATAAAGCTGCTCCCACTCGCCTAACGAATCCCGGAGCGCGCCGACTGCTACCACACATTCGCGCATGGCTTTTCGAATCCACCGCCGGTGCGTGGCGGGCGCGGCCCCGGTGAGAGCGGCGCGATCGATCAGGTAATGGGTCTTAAACGGGCGGCAGATGGCGAAGGCCTCGCTCAAGGTCCCGCGGCCCGGGCCTGTGACCGGGTCCGGCACGAGTGAGACGCTCACTGCGCCCGCCGCGCGCAAACGTTCCAACCCGCCCTGCAGATCAGCCTCCGGCGCGATCAAGCTTAACGGATAACAGCCCAGCGCATCGGTAAGCTCCGCACCGGGAATATCCCGCTGTAGCACCGCCGTCCTCCACTCCGGCAGATCGATGGTCGAAAAGCCGAACGCCTGCGCGTATTCCGCTCGCGCATAAAGCGGTCGCTCTCTCATCAGGATCCCCCGGTAGCCAACAGCACCTCGCAGATGCGAGCGATTTGGTCGTCGGGCAAATCCCGCCAGCAGGGCAGGCCGATTGTCCGCGCGGCGAGGGCTTCGGTTGCCGGGGTGGCCATTCGAGGACTCTCCGCAAAGCTGCGATGCTGGTGCAACCCTCCGCCCCACCAGCGGCGCGAGCCGATCCCGTGTTGTGCCAGAAGCTGAGAGAGCGCCTCCGCGTCCCGGGTTGCTGAAGTAACCATGATGGTGCTGGAGACCCACGCTTCGCCGAGGCCCGGCTGCAGTTGCACGTCCTTCTGGCCGCTCAGTCCCGTACGGTAAGCGGTGGCGACGCGGTGAAAATCCGCGCGGATTTCCGGCCAGGAATCGAGGCTGGCTAATCCCACCGCGGCCGCATATTCGCTCAGTTTGCCGTTACACGAAGGCACGGTCGCTTCGCGGGAATTCCAGAAACCGAAGTTGGCGCGCTTCTGCACTTCCTCGATGAAAGGGCGATCTGTAGAAACGACGAAGCCGCCTTCACCGACGCCGCAGGTCTTGGTGGCATGCAGACTGATCACCGCCGGGACTTTGCTGGCGCGAGTGCGATCGAAGGCAGCCGCCGCATCAGAGAGCACCGCCACGCCGGTCTTCTCCTGGAATTTTTCCCACGATTCCATCGCCACCGGCGCACCGAACGGGCTCACCGGCATCACAGCCGAAACCCGGCCCGGCGCGTGCGGGAGATATGCAAGCGCCGCATCGGCCTCGAGCGCCCACGACTCCGCGTTTACATCGACGATCCAGGGAACGAGGCCGGCCAGACGGATGGCGTGGCCGGTGGCGGCGAAGGTCCAGCTCGGGACCATGCAAAGGGATCCTTCCGGCAGGCCAAAGGCCAGAAGCGCGAGGGTGAGGCCGATGGTCGCGTTCGCAACTGTGGCGACCTGCGCTTCGCCGCCTCCGCAATGCTCGGCCAGCCGCTCCTCGAATTGCAAAACGCAACGACCGCCATTCGAGTACCATCGCGTTTCATCGATCTGACGAAGATACGGCAGAAGCGCTTCCGCTTTCGGCAGCAGCGGCCTGGCCACGGGCAGGAGCTGTGAGTCGGTGGCGTCGGTCGTCCAAAAGGAGCTCTGCGCTGGCGGGATCGCGGACATGAGCTTCCTGATTACGGCAGCGCGGGAGTCGTCAGCTTGTCGTAATGTCCAGACCGGTTAAGACCCGGAACGCTTCGCGATATTTCGCGCTCGTCTTCGCGATCACTTCGGCCGGCAACGACGGGGCGGGCGGGGTCTTGTCCCAATCGAGCGTCTCGAGGTAGTCGCGCACGAATTGTTTGTCGTAGCTGGGCGGGCTCTGGCCGGGAGTGTAACTGTCCGCCGGCCAGAAACGCGAGGAGTCGGGCGTGAGGCATTCGTCGATCAAAATCAGTTCGCCGTCGAGCAGGCCGAACTCGAACTTGGTATCGGCGACGATGATCCCGCGCGCGGCGGCGTGCTCGCGGCCGGCGTTGTAAATTTGCAGGCTGAGATCGCGCGCGCGCTCGGCCACATCTTGGCCCACCATGGCGCAGCATTCTTCCCAAGTGATGTTCTGGTCGTGGCCCGCCTCGCTCTTGGTGGAAGGCGTGAAGATCGGCTCGGGCAAGCGGTCGGCGAGCTGAAGGCCGGGCGGAAGTTTGTGACCGCAGACCTCGCCGGTGGCTTGATAGTCTTTCCAACCGGAACCGGCGAGATAGCCGCGCACGACGCACTCCACGGAGAGCGGCTGCGTTTTGCGCACGAGCATGGAGCGGCCGGTGAGTTGAGCGCGGAAAGGCTCGAGCGCGGGCGGCAGCTCGAATTGATAGGCGATGAGGTGGTTGGGCGTGAAGGTGAAGCGCTGAAACCAGAAGGCGGAAAGCTGATTGAGCACGGCGCCTTTGTCGGGAATCGGGTCGGGCAGGATGACGTCGAAAGCGGAGAGGCGATCGGTCACGACGAAGAGGAGGGTGTCGCCGAGATCAAAGACTTCGCGGACTTTGCCGCTGCGCAGTTTGGGGACGGGAAGATCGAGAGTGATCAGCGGGGAAGACATTTTGGAAACGTCGAACGCCCAACGCCGAACGTCCAACATCGAATGCAGAAGCTTTCGTTCGACGTTCGGCATTCGGCGTTGGACGTTCGACGTTCAGCTTTCTTCTCATGGCCGGCCTCATCATCAAACCACGCGCGCGCATTCTGCACGGCCACGATTGGGTCTTTTCCGGCGAAGTGCTTGAAGGCTTTCGGCAACCCCGTGGATGGCGAGGTCATCTCGCTCAAGGATGGGAAGGACAAGCTGCTCGGGAGCGCGATTTATAACAGCCAGTCGCAGATCGTGGCCCGGCGTTTTTCGCGGAAGCGCCAGGATCTGGATCTCGATTTCTTTCAACGCCGGATCGCACAGGCGGTGGAATATCGCGCGCGGCGCGGAGTGGATCCGCGGCTTTGCCGGCTGGTCTGGAGCGAGAGCGATGGCCTGCCCGGTGTGATCGTGGATCGCTATGGCGACGATCTGGTTTTGCAGACACTGACGCTGGCGATGGACCAGCGAAAGGCTCTCATCGTGGAAGCGCTCGGGAGCTTGCAACCTCGCTCGATCGTTGAACGCAATGACGCGCCCGTCCGTCGCGCGGAAGGGATGGAGTTGCAGAGCGGCGTGCTTTTTGGCGAAGCGCCGGGAGAGGCTGAGATCCTGATCGATGGTCTGCGTTTCAACCTCGATCTGCAGGAGGCGCAGAAGACGGGTTTCTACCTCGATCAACTTCCGCATTACCGCACCGTGGCGGAGCATGCGAAAGGGCGGCGCGTCCTGGATTGTTTCACCAACCAAGGCGGGTTTGCGCTGGCGTGCGCGCAGGCGGGCGCGGAGATGGTGATCGGCGTGGAAGCGAGCGGCGACAGTCTCGCCGCCGCGCGCGGGAACGCGGAGCGGAATGGATTGAAAGTGAATTGGGTGGAGCAGGACGTTTTCGACTTCCTGCGCGCGGCGGAAAAGCAGGAGGCGCAATACGACCTCATCATTCTGGACCCGCCGTCGTTTACGAAAACGAAGGGCGGTTTGCACAACGCGATGCGCGGTTATCGCGAGTTGCATGTGCGCGCGTTCAAGCTGCTTTCGAAGGATGGTTTGCTGGCCACGTTTTCCTGTTCGCATCACGTCTCGGAGGCTGCCTTCGCGGAGACGATCGCGGACGCGCTGGTGGATGCGCGCCGTTCCGCGCGCCGCCTGCGCCGCTTCGAGCAGGCAGCGGATCATCCAGTCTTACCGACAGTGCCAGAGACGGAATACTTCAAAGGGGTGCTGCTGGAGATGATGCCGGGCAGATAAAATCCCCGGGCGCGTTGGGGAATCGCAGTCCAAGCGAAAACTATCGCGGGAAAGTGGTGGAATTTCCGAGGGGGAAGTCTTATATCCAGCGCAGGCATTCGCGCGCGCGAGTCGCGCAAAATTCCTCCCAAATTATTACATGTCCGAACGAATCCGAGCGAGCGAACAGATGTTGGAATTAAGCGAGGACGAGGCCAACTCGACCGAGCATCTGGATTCGCAGGTGCAAAAGGCGCAGGAGCAACTCTTTCTGCTGAAGAAGCAGCAGGAGCAGATCGAAAAGCAGAAGCGCGAGCTGGAAGAATTGAGCCGGCGCCAGGAGGAATTGGATCGTGGCCGGACGGAGATGAACGACAAGCTGACGCGTTCGCTCGTGATCCTGGAGCGAGAGGCTTACGATTCGCAAAAGAAGCTCGAGCAAATTCGCGCCACTCGTGAAAGTTTCGAACAACATCTCGGGCTGCTGGAAGCGATCGATCCGAAAGGCTGGAATCCGGCCGAGCTACATAAAGAACTAAGCCGCGCCCTGAGCATGGTGGACGATGCGCGCGCGGAATTCAGCCAGCAGCGCAGTCGCCTCACGGCGAGTGCGACCGATGAATCAGGTGAAGTCGCGCTGCCGGAGCCGGGCTCGGATGCCGGTCTGGGCGGCGCGAATAGCTTTGTGCAATGGTTGCAGATCGGCTTCGCGGTTACGTTGCCGCTGATCATTTTTGGAGTGATCGCACTCGTTGTTTTCCTCTGGTTCGCTGGCCCCAGCCAATAGCGTGCTCATGCGTCGTCGTTCTCAAAAAGAAGAAACGCCGCTGACGGAGAAGCAGCGCCAGCTGGCGCAAGCGGAAGCGCGTCTGCGCGATGACATGGAGAAGCTGGAGCGCGTGATCGCGGATGCGCCGCGCCGGGCGGAAGAGACGACGCGCCGGCAGCGTGAGGAGCTGATCGCGCGCGCTGCGGAAGGCGGCAGCCGGCTCGATGTCTCGATCGCGCTGCAGGACAAGCGCTTTGGCGATGGTGGCGCGTATCGCGGCCGTCGCGTGTCCTTGCGGAAAGAACGGCGCGAAGGCCGCATCATTTTCCTGCTGCTGGTCATCGCGCTCGCGGCGGCGGTGCTCTGGCTGGTGAGCCATTTCCGTTTCTGAGCCACGCAGGAATGGCTCTTCGTCCCCTCGATGTCGCGGCGGTCGCGCGGCTGGCTCGGATTGGTTTAAGCGCGGAGGAAGCGGCGCTCTTTCAGTCGCAACTCGGCGCCGTTCTTGAGTTCGCGAATCAGTTGGCGGAGGTGGATGTGAGTGGGGTGGAAGCCGCCGCGCATGGCAGCCCGGTCTTTGATGTCTTCCGCGAAGATGCGGCGCGCGCGAGTTTTACGGCGGAAGAAGCGCTGCAAAATGCGCCGCGCTCGGCGAAGGGCCTTTTTCTGGTCCCGAAAGTGATCGAATGACCGAGTTCCTGGAGCAGGGGATCGCGGAGCTACGCGCTGCGCTCCAGCGGGGCGACGTCTCGGCGGTGGAAGTGCTGGACGCTTTGCACGAACGCATCGTGCGGGAGGACGGAGAGCTGGGCGCTTATCTTTCGCTCGACTTGCAAGATGCGCGGGCGCGGGCGGCGCAGGCGGACCTTACGTTGCCGTTGGGCGGGGTGCCGATCGCGATCAAGGATAACATCAACGTCGCCGGCCAGCTGTGCACCTGTGCGTCGAAGATGTTGCGGAACTATCGCGCACCTTACGACGCCACCGTGGTGGAGAAGCTGGTGGCGGCGGGTGCGATTCCCTTTGGGAAAACGAATCTGGATGAGTTCGGGATGGGCTCATCGACCGAGAACTCGGCGCTGCAAACCACGCGCAATCCCTGGGATCGAACGCGGGTGCCGGGCGGCTCGAGCGGCGGCGCGGCAGCGGCGGTGGCGGCGCGCCTGGCCTTTGGCGCGCTCGGCACCGATACCGGCGGATCGGTGCGGCAACCGGCGGCGTTTTGCGGAGTGGTGGGGCTAAAGCCGACCTATGGGCGGGTCTCGCGCGCGGGGGTGGTGGCGTTTGCTTCTTCGTTAGACCAGGTCGGTCCGCTGACGCGCAATGTGCACGATGCCGCGCTCCTTTTGAATGCGATCGCAGGGGCGGACGAGAAGGATTCGACCTGCCTGGAGGAGCCGGTGCCCGATTACACGGCTGGCCTCGGTGCGGAGATCCGCGGGCTGCGCCTGGGGGTGGTGGCGGAGTTTATGTCGAAGGGGATTGCGCCCGCAGTGGCGCAAGCGGTGCGCGCCGCGGTGGATCATTTTGCGTCTCTCGGCGCGGAGATCGTAGAAGTTTCTCTCCCGCACACGGAGTACGCGGTGGCCACCTATCATCTTCTCGCCACTGCGGAGGCATCGGCGAATCTGGCTCGCTTCGACGGCGTGCGGTACGGCGAGCGTGCGGCCGCACCGACGAATCTGCTCGATCACTACGAGCGGACGCGCGCGGAGGGTTTCGGCGCGGAGGTGAAGCGCCGCATTTTGTTGGGAACCTATGCGCTCAGCTCCGGCTATCACGAGGCCTACTATGTCCGCGCGCAGAAAGTGCGGGAACTGATGCGGCGCGATCTGGCGGGGGCTTTGGCAAAAGCGGATGCGCTGGTCTCGCCCACATCGCCGGTGCCGGCATTCGCGCTCGGCGCGCGGAGCGGCGATCCGCTGCAGATGTATCTCGCGGACATCTTCACCATTACTGCGAACTTGACCGGCACTTGCGCGCTCAGTTTGCCTTGCGGCTTTGCGGAGGAAAACGGGGCGCGGTTGCCCGTAGGGCTGCAGCTGATGGGATCGGCTTTTGCGGAAGCGCGGCTTTTGCAGATTGCGTTCGCGTACGAGCAGAGCACGCCCTGGCATAAAGAGAAACCGCCCGCGCGGCTTCGCGAATGAAGGCGCGCGACCAGACCTTCCGCATTCTGCTCGCGCTCTATCTGCTGGTGGTGCTGGTGTTCGCGATTATCCCGGTGGTGAATTTGCCACTGGGCGAAAGCATCAAAGACAACAAGCTCTGGTTTGAAACCGGCCAGAAGGTATGGCGCGGCGAGCAAATTTATCCCGGGCCGGGCGAACAATTTCCCTTCATGTATCCGCCGACGGCGGCGCTTCTCCTCGCTCCGATCAGTCTGCTCGGGCAGCTCGGCTTGATCATCGCGTTGGTCCTGGTGAATGCGGCTGCCTGGACGGCAAGCATTGTTCTTTCCGTCCGGCTTGCGACTGGAAGCTGGCGGCGCCCGGACCTTCGGCTTTATGCAATTCCGAGCCTGCTCATCGTCGTTTACGCGTGGAGTAACTTTCACATTGGCCAGCCCAGCCTCCTGCTCCTCGCGTTGTTTTTAGGCGCGTTTGTGGCTTTGCAATCCAGACGCGGCGCGCTCGCCGGCGGGCTGCTCGCATTCGCGGCCGCGATCAAAGCTTTTCCGGCGATCACGATCGTTTATCTGCTTTACCGGCGCTGCTGGATCGCGGCCGCCTCGCTGCTCCTGTCGCTGGCCTTTCTGCTCATCGTGCTCCCGGCACCCTTTCGCGGAATGGCGCAGGCACAAACGGATCTGCGACGTTGGACGAGCGGGATGCTGCTCAAGTACGACGACGGCGGCGTGGCCCAACGTCCCGGCCGCAGCAATTCCTGGAAGAACCAATCCATCTTCGGCGTAGCCAATCGCCTCTTGCGGCCCATCGACGCGAACGATCGCTTCGGTCCGCACACGCCGGTCTATGCGAACGTGGCCGACCTCAGCTTCCGCGCGGTCAACGGGATCATCGTGGGCGCGGGTCTGCTCCTCGGCCTCGTTTACCTCGCGGTCATGCCGCGGCGCGCGCGGCGCACCATCGAGACCGACGCGCTGGAATTCGCGCTCCTCCTTCTTCTCGTTCTGCTCTTCACCCCACTCGCCTTCGGTTACCTTTTCGCCTGCCTGCTTTATCCGTTCACCGTCATCGTGCAGCGGAGCGTGAGCCGCCCCAGTCGCCGCCTGCTCATACTCAGCGGCAGCGCCGTTCTTCTGCTCGCTCTCACCATCCCGTGGCAACAAACTGCGCAGACCTACGGCAACACTTTCTTCGCCACCCTCATTCTCTTCGGTGCGCTGGCTTGGGAGCTTTGGGATTTAAAACGCGACCGCGCCGGAGCGTGACGCGCGTCGCCGCTGCCAGCCACCGTCCGGAAAAGAGCAGCGCCACCCGCCACGTCATTTTCGAATGGCCACGCGCTCGATCGCGAAAAACAATCGGCACCTCCAGCACGCGCAAGCCGCGCCCGCCCCGCACGATCGCCTCGAAAGCGATCTTGAAGCCGGTGGCGTGAGGCGCCAGCTCAAGCAGAAGCGAGCGCCGCACGGCAAAAAATCCGCACATCGAATCGTGCACGCCGGTAAGCGGGTAGGCCAAAGCCGCCGCCGCGCGCGACATGAGGCGACGCGAGACCGGCCAGCCGGGTGTGGAGCCGCCGCGAACGTAGCGACTGCCGATCACCAAATCGGCTCGGTCTTCAAAGAGGGGGCGAAGTAAATTCTCGATCTCACGCGGGTGGGTGGCTCAGGTCTGCATCCATCACCACCAGGATGGAATGCTGCGCCGCGCGCGCGCCGGCGATCACTGCCCCGGCCAGGCCGAGCGTGGGCTCCGCGCGTTCGATCAGTCGCACCGGGTAAACATTTCCCAATCCCTGCACGCGGCCCTGCGTGCCATCGGTCGAGCCATCGTCCACGATGATGATCTCGGCGACCTGCGCGGAGCTCGCGATAATCTGCTGCACCAAGGGCTCGACGTTTTCCACTTCGTTCAACGTCGGCACCACCACGGTCACGCGCTCGGAGGGGGAAGGAGCAGGCATGCGTAGGCGAGAAAGAGATGGCGTTTCCGGCGC
This sequence comes from uncultured Verrucomicrobiae bacterium, assembly GCA_963730385.1. Lineage (GTDB taxonomy): Bacteria > Verrucomicrobiota > Verrucomicrobiia > Chthoniobacterales > UBA10450 > JACCTI01. The sequence continues at coordinate 296,492 of CAVSRQ010000010.1, read as the reverse complement.
GAGAAAGGGTGGAGCCGAAGACGGGACTCGAACCCGTGACCTGCTGATTACGAATCAGCTGCTCTACCAACTGAGCTACTTCGGCGTCGTGAGACCATCCTCCGGGAGGAGGCTTTTCGCCAGGGCGACACTCTGCGCTGTCTGGCGGAGCGGGCAAGTTGATTTCCCCGGCGCCGGGGTGGGTAAAGGGAGGCGTAGAGGTGCGCGCAATCTTAACGCTTCGTCCGCAATGCGGCCTTTTGCGCGTTCCAAATGGTGTCCAGCTCTTCCAGCTCGACCTCGCCCAGCTTTTTGCCTTGTTGGACGAGCTCCGCCTCCACCGCGCCGAAGCGCTGCACGAATTTATCGGTGGCCGCTTGCAGCAACGTTTCCGCATCGAGATGGCGCTTCCGGGCCAGGTTTACGACGGCGAAAAGCAGGTCGCCGATTTCCTCCGCGGTGTGCTCAGCGTTATCGGCGGCGAGGGCTTCTTTGGTCTCCGCCAGTTCCTCTTCCACCTTCGCGAGGACGTCGGCGAAGTCGTTCCAATCGAAATTCACATGCGCCGCTTTCTTCTGGATCTTTTGCGCGCGCATCAAGGCGGGAAGGGCGGCGGCCACGCCATCGAGATAGGCTCCCTTCTTTTCCTTCTTCTCCTCGCGCTTGACCGAGTCCCACAGCTTCACGACCGCGCCCGCATCTGCCGCCTCGTGCGAACCGAAAACGTGGGGGTGCCGGCGGATCAGTTTCGCAGTGATCTCTTCCACCACCTGCGTGATCTGGAACTCGCCCCGTTCGCTCGCGATCTGCGCGTGCATGACCACGAGCAGAAGAACGTCGCCCAGCTCCTCGCGCAGGTTCGCATCGTCGCCAGTGCGGATGGCGTCCGCCACTTCGTAAGCTTCTTCGAGCAGCTTGGGCACGAGGGTTTGATTGGTTTGCTCGCGATCCCACGGGCAGCCCTCCGGCGCGCGGAGCTGGGCGACGACGCGGCAGAGTTCGGCGAAAGCGGATTCGAGAGCGGTGGACATGAGCTGCGGCTGAAGCGCCTCTTTTAAATCCGCCAGAGCGAACGGTGAGCGCCAAACTCCGAGATCTCGCCCGAGGTCTTTTTACCGACGTAAATCGTGATCCCGATGACGAGGGCAAAGGTGATGCCGAAGATGAACGCCACCAGCCAGGAAGGAATGTGCCCGATGTTGAGACTGCGGTAGAAGGCCCAGAAATTATCGATCGGCTCGCGCGCGTGGAGAAAGATCTTCGTCACCCAGGCCACCATGATGAGGATGAAAATGAAGACGTAGTTGCGCTTTAAGCGGCGCCCGACGGCTTCGAGTTTGCTGATCTTAAAGCGCGGCAGGATAAGGTCCTCGCAGACCAGTTTCTTCCATTCGCCCTGCAGCATCTGGCGATTTTCCATCACCATCGGGACGAGGAAGTGCGCTTCCAGCATGCGCACGCGCGCGCGGAAGGCATCGTAGAAACGGTAGCGTCGCGCTTCGATCCAGAGCATGCCCCAGACGATCGCGAGATTAAAAAAGAAGATGATGTGAGGCACGTCGCGATTGGAAAACGCGATCGTGATAATGGCCGTGCTGCTGGTGATGGCCCAGTTCGTGGTGATGTCGAGCCGTTGCCGCCAGACCATGATGCGGCCGAGTTCGCCGCGGTAGAAATGCGACATCGCATTCACGTAGCCCGGGTCGTAAATGCTGCGTTGGAGCGAGACCGTGCGTTCGGTCGTGCTTTCCGGCGGAGTGTTTTCTGTTGCCACGGTGGAGTCGTAGACTGGATAACTGGCTTTGCCGGGTTTCGCCACCAATTCCTCGGTCTCCTCTCTCAATGGCCGTTGTCCTCCCCGATCTTCTCGAAGAAAAACAGGTCACGCTCGAGTTGCAGGCGCGGACGCGGGATGAGGCGTTGCGCGAGATAGTGCAGACGATGACGGCGGGCGGCGTGCTGCGCGATCCTGAGAAGTTCCTCGTGGAGGTGACGGCGCGCGAGAAAACCGACAGCACCTACATGGGCAATGGCGTGGCCTTTCCTCACACGCGCACCGAGCTGGTGGGTGAGATCGTGCTCGGGATTGGCCGGAGCGCGGAAGGAGTGGCCTTTGGCGAGAACGGAGAGCTGGCCCACCTGATCTTTGTCATCGGGGTGCCGCGCCGGATGGTAACGGATTACCTCGTCTGCGTGGGAGCGCTGGCGCGGCTGACGAAGGACGCGGAGTCGCGCCGCGCGCTGCTGGAAGCGGGCAGCGCCGCGGAGTTGGTGGAGAATTTGCGCGCGGGTTCGCTGCTTTTGTCTTAGCGGCAACTACGCGGTGGGCTTGGCAGTGGCGCGGCCCGACTCGGAGGAATGGGAGCGCCGTCCACCCTTGGCAATTTCCGGCGTGGGATAATACCAGCGATGCAAGCGTTCCGGCGAGACGCCGCACTTGTAGAGGACAATGAAGAGCGCGTTCCGCACCGTGGTGCGCCAGGCACCCTTCCGCTTGTGGTGCCGGCTGGAGGACGAAACCGGCGGGTCGAGCAGCACCACCACGCCAGCCGCGGCGCGGAGGCGCTTGGAGAATTCCATATCCTCCATCAGCGGGAAACTGGCGAAGCCGCCCAGTCGCTTAAAGGTCTCGCGTCGGACGAAGACTGATTGGTCGCCGTAAAGAGTGCCGCCATGGCGGGAAAGAAAGCGCGCCACCGGTTCCAGCCAGAGCAGGCCGGGATGGCGGCCATCGAACTTCCGATAAAACGCGCCGCCCACGACGTCGCGATCGCGCGCGGCCCGCAAGGATGGCCTGGAGGTGCGCCGGTTGCAGGTCGGTATCGGCGTGCTGAAAAAGCAGGATGTCACCCGTCGCCACTTCCGCGCCGGCATTCATCTGTGCGCCGCGATTGGGCAGGGAAAACTTCACCAGGGTGGCGCCCCATTGCTGCGTGATGCCCTCGGTGCGCGATTCGCGGGAGGCGTTGACCACGATCACTTCCGAGATCGCGGGGATGCCTGCCAGCTTGGGCAAGAGCGCGGCGAGATTATCGGAATCGCGCCAGGTGGGAATAATGACGCTGACGCGCAGCGGGGAAGCGCCGCTGGCGCTGGGAGTGCTCACTTCGATTTATTCAGGAGCTGATTCCGGGCGCGATCGAGCGTGCGGCGCTCGCTTTCGGTCAGGCTATTCAAACCCGACTTGGAGATTTTCTCGAGGAGAGGGTCGATCGATTCGTAGACGTTCTCTGGTTCCACCACCCGGCGCGGGGTGGAGCGCGGGACGACTTTGAACTTTGGCTTGGGTTGGAGTTTCTCTTTGAAACCCTCGATCCAGGCCAATTCCGGACCGGCGCCGCGCAGTTGAATGAAGAGGAAAGCGGCCCCGATGCTGAGCCAGAGGACGGACAGCTCCGGCCAGGCTTGCGCGGCGAAAAGTTGCAAAGTGAGGATGACGCCGAACGCGAGCGCGACCCATTTCACCATGATGCGGAGGAACATTTCCACCCGTGGATAGATGGTGGCGAAGGCGACGAAAATGCCGAAGTGCAAGGCGGAGGATCCGCCGAGAATGGTCGGCCGGCTCAAACCCCACAGCGCGAGCAACACCGTGGGTGCAAGGAGAAGGAGAAGATAAAGGGTGATGAAAGCGCGCCGGCCGATGAAGCGTTCCACTTCCCGCCCGAACATGAAGAGCATGTACATCTCGAGCGCGAACCAGAGCAACCCGGACGGCGGATGGACAAAGGCGTAGGTGGCGAGTTGCCAGAGCGAGCCGCTCCAGACGGCGGCGCTATCGAACATGAACAGGCGCAGGATTCCAGAAACGCTGAACGCGCTCAGGAACGCAGCGGTGATCGCGGCGATGGCGTGCAGCCCGATGAGCAGAGTGGTGACGTGAACAGGATAACGCCCCACCCAGGTGACAGGTTGGTAGTCATCGTGCGTGGTCACGCCGAACATGCAGGAATAAACGGCGCGCCCCTCGCGCGTGCAAGCGACGTTCATGGAAGCCTGCGCGAACGGAGGTTCCGGCGATGTCGGCGTCCGATCATTTTCCCTCGTCTCAGTTTACCTTGGACAAGCCGGACCACGGAAAATACCGTGGTCTTCCCCCGGACGCCGAATCTATGGATACACTCGCACCCGCTATCACTCCGCCGAAAGGTCTTGGCGACTCAAAGCCTCACAATCAGGAGGTGCTCGATTGGGTGCACGAAGTCGAAACGCTCACGCAACCGGAGAACATTTTCTGGTGCGACGGTTCCGACGAAGAAAATGCCTACCTGCTTAAGGAAGCCGAGGCGCAGGGCATCGTGCAGAAGTTGAACGAGGAAAAGGTGCCCGGCTCCTATCTCCATCGCTCCAATCAAAACGACGTCGCGCGAGTGGAGCAGTTTACTCTCATCTGCACGCCCACGAAAGAAGAGGCGGGCCCGACGAATCACTGGGCCGCGCCGGATGAGACCTACAGCAAGCTCAATGGGATGCTGAAGGGCGCGATGAAAGGACGGACGATGTTTGTCATTCCCTACATCATGGGCCCGCCCGATTCGCCGCTCACGAAAGTGGGCTTCGAGATCACCGATTCCATCTACGTCGTCCTGAGCATGCGGATCATGACCCGGATGGGCGAGGTGGCGGTGCAGCGGCTGGAGAAGAGCGAGAGCGGCGAGTGGAATCGCGGCACGCATTCGCTCCTCGACGTGAATCCGGAACGCCGGCTCATCTGCCATTTCCCACAGGACAACGCCATCATCTCGGTCGGCTCGGGTTACGGCGGGAACGTGCTTCTTTCGAAGAAATGCCTCGCGTTGCGCATCGGCTCCTACCTCGCGCGCAAGCAAGGCTGGCTCGCGGAGCACATGCTTATCCTCGGGGTGGAATCGCCGGACGGTGAGAAGCGCTACGTCGCGGCCGCCTTCCCGAGTGCCTGCGGCAAAACCAATTTCGCGATGATGATTCCGCCGAAGGAATTCGACGGCTGGAAGATCACCACCATCGGCGATGACATCGCCTGGATGCAGATCGGCGACGATGGCCGGCTCTACGCGGTGAACCCCGAGAACGGCTACTTCGGCGTGGTGCCGGGCACCAGTTACAAGTCGAACCCGAACGCGATGAAATCGATCGAGCGCGACACGCTTTACACGAACGTGGCGCTCACCGACGACGGCGATGTCTGGTGGGAAGGCAAGGATGGCGACGCGCCGAAGCACGCGATCGATTGGAAGGGGAATGATTGGACGCCGGAATCGAAGGACAAAGCCGCGCATCCAAACAGCCGCTTCGCCGTGCCGATGCGGAACAATCCCGTGCTCGATCCCGATGTGGAAAAGGGCGAGGGCGTGCCGATCAGCGCGATCATTTTCGGCGGGCGCCGGAGCGATACCATGCCGTTGGTATTCGAAGCGCGCGATTGGGAGCACGGAGTCTATGTGGGCGCTACGATGGGCTCGGAGACGACAGCTGCCGCCACCGGCGATGTGGGCAAAGTGCGGCGCGATCCGATGGCGATGCTGCCGTTCTGCGGCTACAACATGGGAGAGTATTTCAAGCATTGGCTCAAGATCGGGCCGCGTCTGAAAAACCCTCCCGGCATCTTCCACGTGAACTGGTTCCGCAAAGGGGAAGACGGGAAGTTTCTCTGGCCGGGCTTTGGCGATAACATGCGGGTCTTGAAGTGGATTCTCGATCGCGTGGAAGGCCGGGTGGAAGGCGTGGATTCGCCCATCGGAATCCTGCCCCGGGCGGAAGACCTCGACGTGCGCGGTCTGGAAGGATTCTCCCGTGCAGCGCTCGATGAATTGCTCTCGGTGAAGCCCGAGCAGTGGAAAACAGAGCTGGAAACCCAAGGCGAATTTTTCCAAAGCCTCGGTGCCGATCTCCCGCCACAGCTCAGCGCGCAACGTGAGCAGACGGCCGGGCGTTTCTCGTAAACGCCTCCTTCGTTTGCCCGTCGGAAGGCGCCCAGTTTCTTGCCATTATCTGCCGCCTCCCGGATAGTCACCGGTGGCTGTAAAGAAAGCTGAGAAACCCTGCGTCACCGCCCCGGCGGAGCGCGGCTGCGTGCAGATTCGCGGGGCCTGGCAGAACAATCTCAAGGGGATCGATCTGGACCTCCCGCTGGGGGAGATGACCGTCATTACCGGCCCAAGCGGCAGCGGAAAATCCAGCCTCGCTTTCGAGACGATCTACGCCGAAGGCCAGCGGCGTTACGTCGAGACTTTCAGCCCTTACATGCGGCAATTTCTCGATCGGATGGACAAGCCGCGCGTGGACGAAATCCGCGGCATCCCGCCCGCGATCGCGATCGAGCAATCGAACCCGGTCAAGTCGGCCCGTTCCACCGTCGGCACGATGACGGAGATCAACGATTACCTGAAGCTGCTCTGGCCGCGCGCGGCGCAGGCGCTTTGTCCGAATTGTGAACGGGAGATCCGACCAGAGACCGCGAAGTCGATTGCGGATGACGTGCTCGAGGCGTTCGACGGTCAGACGGTCCTGCTCACTTTCTGGGTCTCGGTGCCGCTAAAAACTGATCCGCGGGAGTTCTTCAAGTTTCTGCAGCAGCAAGGCTATCTGCGCATCTGGCTCAACGGCGAAGTGGTGCGCGCGGATACGGACAAGGAGGTGGGCCGGCTGGGCGCGCGGGTGCAGGTGATCCAGGATCGCATCACGATTTCCGCGGAGGCGCGTGCGCGGTTGGTTGAGTCGCTCGAGACGGCGCTGCGGTTTGGGAAAGATCGGATCAACGTGGTGCCGATCGGAGTAGGAAACGCCGAACGCCGAACGTCGAACACCGAACACCGAACGCAGAAAGCCGAACGGCCTTACTCGACTGGCTGGCATTGCGCGCATTGCGATCTCGATATTCGTCCGCCCACGCCAGGGCTTTTTAGTTTTAACAGCCCGCTCGGCGCCTGTCCCGAGTGTCGTGGTTTTGGGCGCACGATCGGGATCGATCTCGAGCGCGCGCTCCCGGATCGATCGCTCTCGATCGCGCAAGGCGCGGTGCGGGTTTTCCGCGGCGAAGAGATGGGCGAATCGCAGAAGGATCTGCTCCGAGCCTGTGCGCGGGAGGACATCGATGTCCATCTTCCCTTCGAGGAGCTGCCGCGAGCGGACCAGGATTTCGTCATCCAGGGGGAGAAGAAGAACGGCGAGTATGAGGAGGACGAGGGGAGCGGGCGCTGGTATGGCGTGCGCGGATTCTTTAAGTGGCTGGAGAGTAAGACCTACAAAATGCACGTCCGCGTGCTGTTGAGTCGGTACCGCGCCTACACGCTTTGCCCGAGCTGTCTCGGCGGCCGCTTCCAGCCGGAGGCGCTGAATTACAAATTAGCGGGCGCGACCTTGCCGGCAGTTTGCGGCGTTGCCAGTGGCGCGCGCACGCGACCAGTTGGCCGCTCTCTCGGTTCCCGCCGCCTCACGACTCGACGGCAGAGATGCTGCGGCGCGAAGTGGTGACGCGGCTCGCCTATCTTTGCGAGGTCGGGCTGGGCTATCTCACGCTGGATCGCGCGACGAAAACTTTGAGCGGCGGCGAGGTGCAGCGCGTCAATCTCACCACCTGTCTCGGAGCGTCGCTCGTGAACACGCTCTTCGTCATGGACGAGCCGAGCGTGGGCTTGCATCCGCGGGACGTGGGCCGGCTCATCCGCGTCATGCACACGCTGCGTGACAAGGGGAACACGCTCCTGGTGGTGGAACACGAAGAGGCGATCATTCGCGCCGCGGATCACCTGGTCGATATCGGACCCGGCCGGGGCGAACACGGCGGCGAGCTGATCTTTAGCGGCACGCGGGCGGAAATCCTGGAAGGCGTGCGCAAACACGATTCGCTCACACGCGATTATCTCACCGGCGAAAAGCGGATCCCCATCCCGAAGTCGCGCCGCAAAGCCACCGCTGCGATCAAGATCACCGGCGCGCGCGCGCATAATCTGCGGAACCTGAGCGTGGAGATTCCCCTCGGGATTTTCACCTGTGTCACGGGCGTTTCCGGTTCCGGAAAATCGACCCTCGTGCACGATGTTCTCTTCGGTCACCTCGCGCAGGCGAAAGGGCCAGCCCAATGAGCAGGAGCCGGGCGCGTGCAAGTCGGTCACCGGCGCGCATCGGATCGACGATCTGGTGATGGTCGATCAATCGCAGCTCGCTCGCACCCCGCGTTCGACGCCCATTCTTTACCTCGGGCTTTACGATCGCGTGCGCGAACTTTTCGCCGCGCTCCCGGAAGCGATGGCGCAGGGGCTGACCGCGAGCGCGTTCTCGTTTAACTCCGGCAGCGGGCGTTGCGAACGGTGCAGCGGGACCGGCTTTGAGAAGATCGAGATGCAATTCCTGAGCGATCTCTACGTGCGTTGCGCGGAGTGCGAAGGGAAGCGTTTCCAGCCGCATGTCTTGAAGGTGAAGCTGGAAGAGAAGTCGATCCACGACGTGCTCGAGTTGACCGTGAGCGGCGCGATCGAGTTCTTCGGACAGATCGGCGAAAGTTCGCGGCTGGGCGATCCGCTGAAGGTCCTGGAAGAAGTCGGGCTCGGCTACATGCGCCTCGGCCAACCTTTGAACACGCTTTCCGGCGGGGAATCGCAACGGCTCAAACTGGTGAGCCATCTCAACGCTTTGCATCAGCCGCGCGCGGCGAGTGCGAATGGGAAGCAGCCGAAAGAACCGAAAGCGGGTGGCAACCTCTTTATCTTCGACGAACCGACGACCGGGCTGCACTTCGATGACGTCGCGCTCTTGATGAAAGTGTTCCATCGCCTGGTCGAGGCGGGGAACAGCGTGCTCGTGATTGAGCACAATCTCGAAGTGATCAAGTGCGCGGATTGGGTGCTCGATCTCGGCCCGGAAGCGGGGGATGAAGGTGGCCTCCTGGTGGCGGCTGGAACGCCGGAAGCGATCGCGAAAGTCGAGGCCAGCCACACAGGACGCTACCTGCGTGGGGTGCTGCGCTCCGGGACGGAGAACCTTCCGCGAGCTGCGAGAGATTTCTATGTCGAGGACGAGGACGCGACGTCGCTGCGGGTTGCAGAAGGGCCGCTGACGGTTCTTGGGCAAAGCGCCACCAATGCCATCCAGATTCACGGCGCGCGCGAGCATAATTTGAAGAACATCTCGCTCGCGATTCCGCGCGATCAGATGGTGATCATCACCGGCCTGAGCGGGTCGGGAAAATCGACCGTCGCCTTTGATATTCTCTTTGCCGAAGGGCAGCGGCGCTTTCTCGACAGCATGTCGCCCTACGCGCGGCAGTTTGTGGAGCAGCTGGAAAAGCCGGACGTCGATCTCGTGGAAGGCGTGCCGCCGAGCGTAGCGATCGAGCAACGCGTCACGCGTGGTGGTGGGAAATCGACCGTGGCCACGGTGACGGAGGTTTACCATTTCCTGCGGCTTCTCTTTGCCAAAACGGGGACGCAGTTTTGCCCGGATTGCGATCTGCCGGTGGAGAAACAGAGCCTGGCCGCGATCGTGCAACAGCTCGAGACGGCGGCAAAACGCGGGCCGCTCAAAGTGCTGGCGCCGCTGGTGAAAGCGCGGAAGGGCTTCCACACGGAAGTGGCGCGCTGGGCGGAGCGGCAGGGCTTCGACACGCTCTACGTCGATGGGCATCTCACTCCCATCCCGCAATTCCGGAAGCTGGAGCGTTTCAAGGAACACACCATCGATGTGGTGGTGGGCACGATCGACGCGAAGCGCATCCTGAAAGCGCGCAATCTCGTGCAACGCGCGCTCGATATCGGCCGCGGCACCGCGCATCTGCTCGACGCGAAGAACCGCCTCACGGTCATGAGCACGGAGATGAGCTGCCCGGGTTGCGGACGCGCTTTCGAGGAACTCGATCCGCGTTTGTTCTCCTTTAACTCGCCGCACGGCGCCTGCCAGGACTGCGGCGGGTTCGGCGAGATCTGGAATGTGGTCAAGCAGACCGGGCGCGAGGACACGGGCGAATCGGCGTTGCAGAATGAAGTCGCAGCCGATCGCGAGTTTGAATGGGTGGATGAAGAGGAAGCGAGCGAATGCCCGGCGTGTCATGGTTCGCGCCTGAATGCGATCGCGCGGCACGTGCGCGTGCAGGGGCGAACGATCGATGACTTCACCGCGCAGGCGGCGGGGGCGGCGCGGGTGTTGCTCGAGAAACTGCGCTTTCGCGGCAACCAGAAAACGATCGCGGCCGACCTCGTGCCGGAGATTGCGCAGCGGCTCGACTTTATGGAAAGCGTGGGGCTGGGCTACCTCGCGCTCGGGCGCTCGGCGAAGACTTTGAGCGGTGGAGAATCGCAGCGGATTCGGCTGGCGGCGCAGCTCGGCTCGAATCTCCGCGGCGTGCTTTACGTGCTCGATGAGCCGACGATCGGCCTGCATCCGCGCGATAACGTGCGCCTGCTCGAGACGCTGACGGCATTACGCGAAAAAGGAAACTCGCTCGTGATCGTGGAGCACGACGAAGAGACGATGCGGCGGGCGGATCACATCATCGATCTCGGGCCGGGCGCGGGCATGCACGGGGGCGAAGTAGTGGTGCAAGGCACGCTGGCGGAGATCAAGGCCCATGGGACTTCCGAGACCGGGCGTTGTCTGCGCGCGCCGATGTCGCATCCCACGCGGAAGAGCCGGCGCGCTCTCGATGAGGTGGAGCAGTGGATCGAGATCCGCGGTGCGCACGCGAACAATTTGAAGAACGTGGACGCGCGTTTTCCGGTGAATCGGCTCTCGGTCATCACCGGCATTTCTGGTTCCGGGAAGTCGACGCTCATGCGTTCGGTTTTGCTCCCGGCGATCCGCGAGCAGCTGGATCGGAAGAAGAAAAAGGGGCAGCGCGATTTGTTTGAATCAATCAGCGGCGCGGATGCTTTCGAGACGGTCTACGAAGTGGATCAATCGCCCATCGGCAAGACCTCGCGCTCCACCCCGGCGACCTACATCAAGGTCTTCGACGAGATGCGGAATCTCTTCGCGCAACTGCCGGTGGCGCGCGTGCGCGGCTACACCAGCAGCCGGTTCTCGTTCAACACCGAGGGTGGCCGCTGCGAAACCTGCAAGGGGCAGGGCGTGATCAAGCTCGAGATGAGCTTTCTCCCGAGCAGCTATCATCCTTGCGAAGATTGCCATGGGCGCCGCTACAACGCGCAGACCCTCGAGGTGCTCTACAACGAGAAGAGCATCGGCGATGTGATGAATCTGACGATCGAGCAGGCCGCGGAGTTTTTTGCCGCGAACCAGAAGATCGCGCGTCCGCTCTCGCTCCTGGTCGATACCGGCTTGGGCTACCTGAAACTCGGACAGCCGAGCCCGACTTTAAGCGGCGGCGAAGCGCAACGACTCAAGCTCGTGACGGAGCTCACGCGGGGAATCGGTCGCGCACAGAACGAGCGCCTGCGGAAAATGCGGAAGCCGAAGTCCACGCTTTATTTGTTGGAAGAACCAACCATCGGCCTGCACATGGCGGACGTGGAGTTGCTCCTGAAGGTGCTGCATCGGCTGGTGGACGAAGGGAACACGGTCATCGTGATCGAGCATAATTTGAGCGTGATCGCGGAGGCGGATTATCTGGTCGACGTGGGCCCGGAGGCGGGCGCGGAGGGCGGCGAGATTGTTGCCTCTGGCACGCCGGAAGAGGTGGCGTTGAATCGGGTGAGCCGGACGGCGCCGTTTTTGCGCGAAGTGCTGGCGCAGTAGCGAGCGTGTCTTTTCCCCCTCCTACTCCTAATCTTACTCCTACTCATACTCCTCCACGGAGGCCGTGTAAATGGCCGGAGAGATTAGGAGTAGGATTAAGAGTAGGAGTAGGAGGAGAAGTTGCGACAATCGCTCGACGCCCGCCGGCCTTGCTGCGATAAACCGTCACCCCAAAAAAAACTGTGAACGCACTCGCCTACTACCTGCACAATCTCGATCCGTTCATCTTCCACGTGACGGAGACGTTCGGCCCGCGCTGGTATGGCATGGCGTATGTGATGGCGTTTGTCTGCGGCTACGTGTTGCTCTCCTGGCTCTCGAAGCGGGGCTACGCCGATCTCCCGCAAGCGAAGGCAGGCGACTTCATCACCTGGGCAGCGCTCTTCGGCGTGATGGTGGGCGGACGACTGGGTTACGTTTTTTTCTACAAGCCACAGATGCTGGCCGATCCGCTCTCGATCGTGAAGATTTGGGAAGGCGGAATGTCGAGCCACGGCGGCATTATCGGCCTCGTCCTCTTCACCCTCTACTACTCGCGGAAGCACCGGATCTCCTGGACGAACCTGGGCGATAATCTCTGCGTGGTGGCGCCGATCGGTTTGTTCTTTGGCCGCTGCGCCAATTTCATTAACGGCGAACTCTATGGGCGTCCGTCGCAGGTGGCGTGGGCGGTGCAGTTCCCGAAGGAGCTGCTGGAGCCAGAGAATGCCGCGCAAGCCGATCGCGTGCTCGCGCTCGCGCAGCCGATCACTCCTGGGGTGTCCTCGATCGAGGGTGTGGTGGCAGCGGCGCAAAACAACCCGCAGCTCGAACAAATCCTGCGCAGCGTCATCACGCCGCGCCACCCTTCGCAGATCTACGAAGGGCTCGTCGAAGGCTTGCTCCTGTTCCTTATTCTTTGGATCGTGCGGACGAAAACGCGCCAGCCCAATGGCGTCATCACCGGTCTCTTCCTTTCCTGCTACGCCATCTTCCGGATCGTGGTGGAGAACTTCCGCGAGCCGGACGCGCCGCTCATCGGGATGTTTACGCGCGGCCAGTTTTTCTCCTTCTTTCTCATCGTGCTCGGGTTCGCTTTCATCGTCGCCGCCCGGATGCGCCCGGTTTATCCGATCAAGCTCGGCTGGGGGAAATCGAGCGCGCGGAAATAGGTGCCACCGCGCTCAAGCTTGCATCGCAGCTTTTCCTTTCGGGTAAAATCCGGTAGGTAAGCGCTGACCGTGCTGCACCTTTTCTCCACGCCGTATCTCGCTGTAGGCGGGCTGCTCTTCGCTTTCAAGCATGCCACCGTGGCGGGAAAAGCCGTCCTCGCCTGCCTCCTCGTCGGCTCGATTTTTAGCTGGTCGATCATGCTCACGAAACTGCGCGTGGTCCGCTTCGCGCGGAAGCAGAGCGGCCGTTTCCGCACTGCTTTCCGGCAGGATCGCCAGCCGCTGCGCCTGTTCGAGAGTCACGCCCGTTTCCCGGGCTCGCCGCTCTACAATGTCTATCGCGCGGGTTGCCGGGAGATGACGTTTCACCTTCTCGGCTCGGCCGAAGTGGACGAAACCTTTCGCGCCCGGCTCGGGAGTGCGGAGAAGATTACGCCCGCACAAATGGGTGCGGTCACGGCGGCGATGGAGCGCGCGGTGGGCGAGACGGCGCTGGAGCTCGAGTCGCAAATGATCCTGCTCGCGAGCGCGGTCAGCGGCGCGCCGTTTCTCGGATTGCTCGGCACAGTCTGGGGCGTGATGGACACTTTCACCGACGTCGCCATCGCCGGTTCCTCGAATTTAACCACGATGGCGCCGGGCGTTTCCGGCGCGCTCATTACCACGGTGATGTCGCTCTGCGTCGCGATCCCCGCGATGTTTGGCTACAACTTTCTCGTCACCAGCATTCGCGGGATGATCGTGGAGATGGACAACTTCGCCGCCGAGCTGGCTTCGGAGTTTGAGCACAAATACGTGGACCACGGCACGCGCGCGGGGGAGGGCCGGCCATGAGACGCTACTCCCAACGCACCACCCTCTCGACCCTCTCGGAGATCAACGTCACCCCGCTGCTCGACCTCGCGTTTGTCCTCCTCATCATCTTCATCATCACCACGCCGCTGCTCGAAAATAGCGTCAATCTTTCCATCCCTTCGAGCAACGCCGCCCAGGCCGCGATCGATCCCGCAAAGGTCCAGACCGTGTCGATCGATCGCAGCGCCGCGCTCAAATTTAACGAGGAATCGGTCGACGCCGAGACGCTGGCCGCGCGGCTTGCGAGCGTGAAGCAGGCGAACCCCGACGTCGCGGTTGTGATCCGGCCGGACCGGGATTTGCCAGTGCAAAAACTGGTGCAGGTGATGGACATTCTGCAGCGGGCGCAAATCTCGAAAGTGGGTCTCGCGACTCAAGCCGGGCAACCCTGACCCGATGCCGCGCGACCTGCGCTTTTGGCGAAACGTGGTCGTGATCGCGTTCGCGCATCTGGCCGTGGTGGCGTCGTTGGTCCGCTGGGGCGGGCTACTCCAGAAAGCGCCGCCGCCGACAAATATCGTCTGGATGGCAGGGACGGCTGGTCTGCCGGGCGTTCCGCAGGCACCCACTCCAGAGCCGACCCCGGTTGAAGCTGCCGAGTCCGAACCGCCCGTCATCGAATCCGCTCCCACGCCGCTGCCGGCCAGTGCCCCGCTCGAAAGCGAGATCCCGCTGTCCACTCCTACTCCTACTCCTACTCCTACTCCTACTCCTACTCCTACCGCGAAGCCGACCGCCTCACCGACACCACAAAAGAAGGCAAAGAAAACGAGCACCCCCACGCCGACGCCGAAAAAGAAATCGCTCAAGAAAAAGGCCACGTCGGAGCCAAAGCCTTCAGCGGCCAAGAAAGAAAAATCAGCGCCGCCGGAGAAGAAAAAGATCGCACGAGTCGCGGTGAGCCCGGTGAAGGAAGGCCAAGCCAACGGCGCGGCCGGAGCGGGAAAGGGCACGGTCGACTCCACCCGTTTCAACGCCTACGGCAGCATGCTGCACGATCGGTTCTTCGGCGCCTGGGAGCAGCCCACCAGCGTCGCTGGCGCCGGGAATCGAATGGCGGCGCTGGTCCAGTTGCGGATCGAGACCGATGGCCGCGTCACGCAGTTCAAGATCGTGCGCTCTTCCGGGAACGTGGTGATTGATGAATCGGTGAGCGCGGTTGGGCAACGCGTCACGCAAGTCGATCCTTTGCCTGCCGATCTCTTTCGCGGCCAGCCTTACGATGTCCGGATTAAATTTGAGCTGGAGGCTAAATGAGTGGCGCGCGCTTCGCGGGAGCGCGTGGGCTTAAGCGAGGTGGGCGCTTCCCTTTCCGCGCGGCACCCTGCACTGGAAGGTAAGGCAGCTCGGTGCGAGCGGCCGCGCTCCGCAGCAGCAAACCGCCCCGGCTCATGTCGCCGCGTCCGACAAAATCAGCCGGGAACAAGAGCCGTTCGCCCAGATGCGCGAGGAGGATATCGACATACTTGCCCGTGGCGATGCTCCCGAGCAGGACAGCGTCGCTGGCGGGCGGCAATTTGCGCACATCGCGCTCCAGCGGCTTGCGGTAACGCGCATCATCCGCGGCGATATCGACCGCTCCGAAGGCGCGCAACTCGGCGGCCGTGATTGGCGAATCGGCCCGGAGCAAACCACGCGTGGGCGTGATGACGAGGATATCGGCGCCGCGTCGCGCGGCTGCCGCGAAGGCCTGCGCATACACGAGTTTCCCGCGAAAATAGAGACCGCTGAGGAAAGCGAAAACCTCGCCGAGAGTGGGAAAGTCCGGCCCTTCGCGCAAGCGGCGCGCGAGCTCGAAGGTGGCATTTTCGCTCACCAACATCTGCGCCCGTTTTCCGCCAGCGAAGGCCGGCGACAAAAGGAAGACGCGCGTGCTCACCTGCCGCTCCGAGGGGCCGCGATTTTCCGGTGCGCTTCCATCTCGGTAAGATGTTTTTCCGTCCAACGGCAGAGACCTTGCAAGGGCTCGATCAAGGTGCGGCCAAGCGGAGTGAGCGCGTATTCGACCTTGGGCGAAGCTACGGGATAGACTTTGCGCCGGACGAGGCCATCACGCTCCAGACTGCGCAAAGTCTGGGTGAGCATCTTTTGCGAGATGTCGCCGATCTGACGTTGCAAGGCCGAGGGGCGCATCGAGTTGCCGGCCAATACCTGAATGATGAGCGCGGTCCATTTATCGGCGATCCGCTCCAGCACGACGCGCGATGGACAGCCGGGGCTGAGGACGGAGTATGAGGGAGCTTTGGGCATGAGCTGCAAACAACGCGAAGATCTTTCGCTTCACGAAGATGGAAGAGAAACGCTCGCGTGGAGGGTTTTTGCAACTGCGGCGACGCGGCACAAGCAACCGCCGGACAGTAGTCGCCCGTAAAGCCTGCTTGCTTTCGAAAAAGGCTGTTTGAGGCTGGGTGATGCAGGAGGGTCCCCCGTAAAAATCCTTGTTGTAGGGAGTGGCGGCCGCGAGCACGCGCTGGCCTGGAAGCTGAGCCACTCCGCGCGGGTGGAGAAGATTTTCTGCGCGCCGGGCAATGCCGGCACCGCGCAGGTGGGCGAGAACGTCCCGATCCCGGCCAGTGATCTCGCTGCGATTGGTGCGCTTCGCGAAGGAGAAGGAGATCGATCTCACGGTGATCGGTCCCGACGACGCCCTGGCCGCGGGATTAGCCGACCAATTGCAGGAGGCGGGACGGCGCGTCTTTGGTCCTACGATGTCGGCCGCGCGGCTCGAGTCCTCCAAGATTTTCGCGAAGGAGCTGATGCGGAAGTTTCATGTGCCGACGGCCATGGCGGGTGCGTTCGCAGAGAGTGGGAAGGCGCTGAAGTTTTGCGAGCAGCTGCAATATCCGATCGTGATCAAAGCGGACGGCCTCGCGCTCGGAAAAGGGGTGGTGATTGCGCAGGAAGGTGCGGAAGCGGCGGCGGCAATCGACGCGATGATGACGGAGGAATGTTTCGGAGCAGCCGGTCGCCGGATTGTGGTGGAGGAATTTTTGCGCGGGGTGGAATGCTCCATCCATGCGCTGGTCAGTGGCGGCAGCTATCGGCTGCTGGCCACTGCGCGCGATCACAAACGGGCGGGTGAGGGCGATACCGGCCCGAACACGGGTGGGATGGGCGCGGTGAGCCCGGCGGAAACGTGGGGGGCCGATACGCAGGCGATCGTGGAGCGGGAGATCATGCATCCGATCGTGGAAGGGATGGCAGGGAGCGGGCTGGATTTTCGCGGCCTTCTTTTTCCTGGCTTAATGATGACCGCGGAGGGGCCGCGGGTGCTGGAGTTTAACTGCCGCTTCGGCGATCCGGAGACGCAGACGATTCTCCCGCGCTTGAAATCGGACCTGCTCCCGCTCCTGGAAGCGACGATCGATGGCACCCTCGAGGAAGTGGTGATGGAATGGGACGAGCGCCCCGCGGTGACGGTGGTGATGGCGTCGGGCGGCTATCCGGGCGACTACGAAAAAGGCAAAGCGATCCGCGGTTTGGACGCTGCCGCCGCGCTGGACGATGTGCAGGTTTTCCACGCTGGCACGCGGAGCGAAAATGGCGAAGTGCTGACGGCTGGCGGGCGCGTCCTGGCGATTAACGCGCTGGGCGCGACCGTGGCCGAAGCGCGCGCGCGGGCCTACGAAGCGGTCAGCCGGATCGAGTTCGAAGGTGCGTATTTTCGCCGGGATATTGCCCTTCCTCGCATTGGCGCTACCGTCGCTGCCCCGTGATTTTCCGCCTTTCTGCCTTGTTGCTTGCTGCGCTCCTTTGCGGGGGCTTGGCGGAGCCGTTGGCAGCGCAGAGTCCTACGCCACGACCCACAGCGGCGGCACCTTCCGCCCCGCCCGCGCCGACCGTCTCCTCGATCATCGATGAGATGGAGCCGGCGGATTTGCAGCAGGTCATCCAATTGTTGAAGACGAATTACATCGCTCCGGCTGCATTGAACGAGACGGAGCTAAACCGAGCCATGCTCACCGGAGTGCTTCGGCGTCTCGGGCGCGGTGTCATGCTCCTTTCCGCACCAGCGAAGGATGTCTCGGAGGCGACCGATCCCTTCTTCGGCGAGATCATCGAAGGGCATATCGGCTACTTGCGGCTGGGCGCGCTCACGCCGGTGAATCTGCAAGCGATGGACGCGGAGATGGCGAAGTATGCGGGCCGAAAAGTCGACGCGGTGGTGGTGGATTTGCGGGCCAGTCGCGCGACGAACGATTTTGCCGCAGGGGCGGACTTTGCGAAGCGTTTCATCGAGCAAGGCAAGACGCTTTTCTCTTTGCGGAAAGGGGAGGGAAAACCGGAACGCGCTTTCGTTTCTGATCGCGCCCCGGCCTTCACGGGTCTCGTTATTTTGCTGGCCGATGAAGAGACGGCGGGCCCGGCAGAAGCAGTGGCGGGCATCCTCCGTTTGGAGAGAAAGGCGCTGATCATCGGCGGGCCCACTGCCGGCCGCGCGGTCGAGTATTCCGACTTGCCGTTAAACGGTCAGCGCGTGCTTCGCACCGCCGTGAGCGAAGCGGTCCTGCCGGACAATCATCGGCTATTCCCCGGCGGATTAAAACCGGACCTGCCGGTGGAGATGGAGCTGGCGGATAAACGGCTGGTCTTCGAGGGAAGCCTGAAGTCTGGGATGAGTCCGTTCATCTTCGAGGAAGAGCGTCCTCACCTTAATGAAGCCGCGCTCCTGGCCGGTCGGAATCCCGAAATCGATGCGATGGAAGCGGCGCAGCGGCGCAAGGGCCCGGAGAAAGCCGGCCCGCGCGACGTGGTCTTGCAGCGCGCGATCGATCTGGTGACCTCGCTCGCCATTTTCCAAAAACGATGAAGACGCGCCCGCCTGCCGGCTTCTTTCGTCGGCAAAGCGCAGGGTGGCACTCGAATCGCCCTTTTGCTAGGATCCCACGTCTGTGAATCCGCTTGAAGAACGTATCGGTCATAAATTTCGGAATTCACTCCTCCTGGCCGAGGCGCTGACTCATCCGAGCCTGGGGCACGAGACCAAGCGGCATCACTTTGATAATCAGCGTCTCGAATTCCTCGGCGACGCGGTTCTGCAATTGATCGTCACGGAGCATCTCTACGGTGTCTTCCCGCGCGAAGCCGAGGGACGGCTGACAAAATTGCGGTCGCGTCTCGTCTCGCGGGAGGCGCTGGCCGGGCATGCGCTCAAGCTGGATCTCGGGCAATTCCTGATGATGGGGCGAGGTGAGGAGTCTTGTGGAGGTCGCGAGCGGTTATCGACTTTGGCGGACGCCTTCGAAGCGCTGTTGGGCGCGATTTATCTCGATACCGATCTGGCGACAGCGCGGCGCTTTTTGCTCACCCTGGCCGCGCCGGATCTGGCGCAGATCGAGGTGGAGCCGGTGGACATCAATCCGAAAGGGCATTTGCAAGAACTGCTGCAGGCCATCTCGCCCCGCAGCCCTGTTTACGAGCTTCTTTCCGAGAGCGGGCCTGAACATGAGAAGGTCTTCCTCGTGCGCGTCCTATGGGAAGGGATGGACTTGGGCAAAGGCGAAGGCCGGAGCAAAAAACAAGCAGAGACCGCTGCCGCGCAGCGCGCGATGGAACAAAAAATCTGGGAAGCGGACGCGACGCTCGAGTGCATCCAGGCCAAGCAAGCCGAACTTCCCGAAAGCGCGCCGGCGGCTAACTAGCGGCCACTGACCGTGCGCTGTGATTCAGCGCATGAAGCGTCTCGCCGGCGGCGTTGGTCCAGCGAAAATGGTCCTGGATCGCCGCGCTGATGTAAGCCTTGCCACGCCGGACCGCTTCCTCCAGCGGCAACCCCGAGGCCAGGCCCGCTGCGATCGCGGCCGAGTAAGTGCAGCCGGTGCCATGCGTTTGCACACCGCGCGCAAACGGCGCGGAGAACTCGACGATTTTGTCGCCGTCGATCAGAAGATCCACCGCCTGCTCGCCCGCGAGATGTCCGCCTTTCATGAGCACGGGCACGCCATAGCGACCGCTGAGCTGCCGCCCAGCCGTGCGCATCGCAGCAAGGTCGGCAATCTCCTTACCAAGCAATGTCGCGGCCTCATCGAGATTCGGCGTCAGGAGCGCGGCGAGCGGAAAGAGCTCCTGCTCATAGATCGCGATCGCATCGCGGCGCAAGAGCAGATCGCCGCTTGTCGCCACCATCACGGGATCGATCACCAACGGCACCGGGCGCGCACCGCTCGTCGTCCGTTCGCGCAGAATAGCGGCTACCACCGCCGCGATCTCGGCGGAATGGAGCAGGCCGGTCTTGATGGCCGCGACCGGGAACTTCTCGAGCAAAAGGCGGATCTGCGCCGCGACCGATTCGGTGGAGACAGGCTCGATACTCACCACGTGGCCGGGCGTCTCAGCCACGACGCAGGTGATCGCCGTCAGCCCATAAACGCCGAGGGCACCAAACGTCTTGAGGTCAGCCTGCGCGCCCGCCCCTGCGCTGCTATCAGAACCGGCAATCGTGAGCGCGATTGGGATCTCGCGCGAGCCGGCCATGGGAAATGACGACTGGCAGAAGACTAAGCCGCCACCGCGGTCCCACCATCGGGCCCGATCGCTTCCACTGGGCAGCCTTCCATCGCTTCTTTGCAAAGCGCTTCTTCATCAGCCGATTCCGGCTGCTTGTAGACGAAGGAATGGCCGCCGTCGTCGTTGCGTTTGAAATTCGCCGGCGCGGTTTCGCGGCAGAGATCGCAATCGATGCACTGATCGTCGACGTAGAATTGTCCTTCTACGTTCTCTGGATATTTGTTTGCTGCGTCGGCCATATTTCCTCGGAAATTGTCGTGCAAGGTTAGGAAGAAACACTACCCGCGCAAGAATATTTGCCGCGCGCCCTATCGCCCGTTCACGCTCGAGAGTTGCCCACGCATCAGCGCTTCACCGATCAAAACCGCGTCCACGCCGCAGGCTTTCACCCGCGCGATATCCTCCGCGCTTTTGATCCCACTTTCACTCACCAGCGTCACTCCCGCCGGCACCTCCTCGCTCAGCGCCTCCGTCACGCCGAGATCAACTTCGAAGGTGGCAAGGTTGCGATTGTTAATCCCGATAATCTGCGCGTCGGCGTCGAGCGCGCGATCCAGCTCCGCCAGGGTGTGCACCTCGATCAGTGCATCGAGTTGATACGTGGTGGCCGCCGCCATCAAGTCGATCAACTGCTCCTGTTCCAGCGCAGCCACGATGAGTAGAATCGCATCGGCGCCCGCCGCGCCCGCTTCCGCGATCTGCACTTCGTCGAGAATGAAATCCTTGCGCAAGAGCGGCACCGTCACCGCTTCGCGAATCGCTCCGAGATAATCCAGATGACCCTGGAAGAATTGCTCGTCCGTTAAGACCGAGATCGCCTTCGCGCCGATGAGCGCGTAGTTGCACGCGATCTCCACCGGGTGGAACGACTCCGCGATTACGCCAGCGGAAGGCGACGCCTTCTTCACCTCCGCGATCAAGGCAAGCTGGCCCGCATCGGTTCGTTGCAAGGCGTTGGCGAAGCTGCGGAAATCGTTGCGCAGAAGCGCCGCTTTGCGCAGCTCCTCCCGCCGCGGGCGGAGGCGTGAAATTTCCTCGCGCTTCACGGCAAGGATGTCGTCCAGGCGGCTCATGGTAGGCGGTTCATCTAGCAGAAGCGGGCGGCGATGCCATGAAACTTCGCTCCTGCACCGTGTCCCACGCGTATCGTCTTCCATGCGCCGCTGGTATGCCCATCTCTTCCACGAATGGACCGCTGCCAGCCGTCGCCCGCTCCTCCCCGCCTTCGCCCGGCCCGCGCCGGAAACATGGGCGGACGACCGCCTCACCGCCGCGTGGCTCGGCCACGCGACCGTCCTGATCAATTTCTTCGGCTTCCGCATTCTGACCGATCCTGTCCTCTTCCCCCGCGTCGGCGTGCGGCTACCGGGTTGCACGATCGGGCCGAAGCGCCTGACCGCGCCCGCGCTCCTGGTCGAAGATTTACCAGAGATTGACCTCATCCTCCTCTCGCACGCGCACTTCGATCACTTTGATCTGCGCACCCTGCGCCGCCTGCCGCGCACGGCGGATGTCATCACCGCGTCGCGCACGCTCGACTTGCTTCGCCGCCTCAACTTTCGAACGAAGACCGAGCTGCGCTGGGGCGAAACCACGGAGTTGGAACGCAGGTGCGGGTCGCTTAGCGTCCGTGCTTTTGCAGTGAAACACTGGGGCGCGCGGCTGCGGAACGATGACTATCGCGGCTACAACGGCTACGTCCTCGAACGCGCCGGCCACCGCATCATCTTCGGCGGCGACAGCGCGAAGACCGGCACCTTTGCGCCGCTGCGAGCCGGGGCACCCGTGGCGCTCGCGATCATGGCGATCGGCGCCTACGATCCGTGGGTCCGCTCGCACGCCTCGCCCGAAGAAGCGATCGCGATGGCAAACGCAGCCGGAGCCCAACACATCATGCCGGTGCATCACCAAACCTTTCGCTTGAGCGCCGAGCCGATGCGCGAGCCGATCGAGCGCTTCGAGGCCGCCCTGCGGGACACGC
This sequence comes from uncultured Verrucomicrobiae bacterium, assembly GCA_963730385.1. Lineage (GTDB taxonomy): Bacteria > Verrucomicrobiota > Verrucomicrobiia > Chthoniobacterales > UBA10450 > JACCTI01. Next base: position 274,352 of record CAVSRQ010000010.1, on the reverse strand, counting down.
CCGAGCGGATTGCGCTGCGCGAAATCGGGGAGACTTTTCGTTTCCCGTGACCGTTCCTTCCGCCCCAGCTCTCCCCCGCCGCCGGCCCACCTGGGTGGATTGGACGCTCTTCTCCATCGGCGGATTGGTCTTTCTCTGTTCGCTGCTGGTTCTGCGGCCCGCGCCCACTTCCTGGCTTTGGCTTGCCGCCATCCTCGTCACGGAATGGGGACACTACGTCGGGCTCGGTGCGCTTATCCTTGCGGTGATCGGCTGGCAACGGCGCGGACCGGTGGGGCGCACCGCTGCCGCGTTGGCGCTCGGCGCGGCGGCTCTCTGTTTCCTGCCTGCCATCCGGGCGACCATGATTGGCAACGCCCTCCCGGCCCAACTCACCACCGCATTCGGCCTAACGAGCGATGGCTCCAAGCAGGAGCAGCCTTTTTCGTGGATCAATCTCCTCCGCGGGTTCCCGCTCGCGGGCGTGCAAATGGAGGAGCACGTCTACGCGCAAGTGGATGGCAAAACGCTCAAGCTCGATCTCTATCGCGCTCGCGATGCCGGCGCGGCGCCGCAACCGATCGTCCTCATCGTCCATGGCGGTTCCTGGCGCGGTGGCAGCCGGCGCCAGCTCCCCGCGCTTAACCGCCATCTCGCGCGCGGACACTACAGCGTGGCCAGCCTCAGCTACCGGCACGCGCCGGAATCGCCCTTCCCCGCTGCGGTCGAAGACGTCGCAGCGCGCGCTCGATTATCTCAAAGCAAACGCCGCCGGTCTGCGCCTCGATGCCACCCGCATCGTCCTCCTCGGTCGTTCGGCTGGTGGGCAAATCGCGCTCACCGCCGCCTATGCCAGACCCGACCCCGCGCTGCGTGGCGTGATCAGCTTCTACGGGCCGACCGATCTTGTCTTCGGCTACGACTATCCAAGCTCGCCCTGGGTCATTGATTCGAAAAAAGTCCTCGAGCTCTACCTGCGTGGTTCGCCTGCGGAGAATCCAGCGGGTTACGCGGCGGCCTCTCCTGTCAATGCGGTCGCGCTAAATTCGCCGCCTACGCTCCTTATCCACGGCGCCCTGGATCCAATGGTCTGGTCCGTCCATAGCGACCGACTCGACGCGCGCTTGCGCGAGATCGGGCGCCCACACTTTTACCTTCGGCTGCCGTGGGCCACCCACGGTTGCGATGCGAACCTGAGAGGTCCCAAGCGGCCAGCTCAGCACCTACGCGGTGGATCGCTTTCTGGCTTACGCGTTTCGCGAGGAAGAGTAGGGAGGCGGCGCGCAGTGTCTTTGTCAGCGATCGGTAGCTGACCACCAAGCGCCAACCCGAATGCCTAGCTCTCACAGGAAAGGCCGGTCATCCCGAACCGCGAAGAACGATTTAAGTCCCGAGCCGACCTCACGCATCGCTAACATCTCGACCCGCGGAAAAGTGGAGACTGGCGACAACGTCATGATCGGTGGCTTTATCATCGGAGGAAGCGAACCCACAAATGTTATCTTGCGGGCGATCGGGCCCTCTCTCGCCAATCAGGGAGTGTCGGGCGCACTGACAGATACGAGCCTGGCGCTGCATGACGCCAATGGTGCGCAGATTGCGACAAACGACGATTGGCAAAGCGATCAGGAAGCGGAAATCGTAGCGACCACAATCCCGCCCACCAGCCCGCTCGAATCCGCCATCGTGCGCACCCTCCAGCCCGGTGGCTACACTGCGATCGTGCGCGGCAAGGACTCCGCCACCGGGGTGGCGTTGGTGGAAGTCTATAATCTGGAGCCGAATTGATCCCGTGCCTTGGCGGGCTGTACCTACTCGGGCGGCGCACATCAAAGGTCGGCTGAAACGCGCCCGCCCTTGCACGACGCTATGCATTAGGAGTGAGCCGTTGAACGCGCGGGAGATTCTTCGACCGCGCTCCGCCGGCTCAGAATGACACGGCGTGCTTTGCCAACCTCACAGGTTCCTCAACGCGCGATGCCTCGGTGGATCGGCGCGGGACGTTTACAACTGCGAATCGAGCCGGAGCAGCTCGCCCAGAGACCACGCCTGGAAGGGGCAACCCGCCGGCGTGTGCGGCTCGTCGCCATCGGCGATCTCGGAGATGTGGCCGAGGCCCGCTTGCTCGAGGTGCTGGAGGAGCGGCATGATGAAGCGCTGGCCGGCTTCCGCTTTCGCTTCGGGCGAATGGCCGCGCACCCGCAGCCAGGCTTCGACGAAGGGCCCGATGAGCCACGGCCAGACGGTGCCCTGATGGTAGGCGCCGTCGCGTTGCGCGCCGTCGCCGCGGTATTGCCCGATGTAGCCCGGCTCGCCCGGCGCGAGCGAGCGCAAGCCGAGGGGAGTGAGCAGCCGCGCTTCCACGGCATCGACGACCCGGCGCGCTTTCTCGGGGCTGAGGAGCGAAAGAGGTAATCCGCCGACCGCGAGGATCTGGTTGGGACGGAAGGAGGCGTCAACGCTGCCGGGCTCGTGGTTGCAATCGATCACGTCGTAGAGACAGCCGGCGTTATCATTCCAGAATCGCTCGGCAAACGCGCCCCGCCCTTTCTCCAGGATCGGCTGCCAGCGCTCGGAGAATTGCGCTCCGACTGCGAGCGCATTGAGCCAAAGCGCCGCCACCTCGACCGGCTTGCCGATGCGCGGGGTGACCTCCCGGCCGTGGACGCGCGCATCCATCCAGGTGAGCTGCTGACCAGGCTCGCCGGCTTGGAGCAGACCATCCGTATCCGCGCGAATTCCGAAACGCGTTCCATCATGATAACCGGTCAGGATGGCCTCGATCGCGTGACGCAATTTCCTGGTCCCGGGCTCACCCGCGGCAGTAGGGCGGCGGGTGAGGGCGCGGAGATAATCGCCCACCGCGACCACATACCAGAGCGACGCGTCCACCGAGTTAAACTCCGGTTCCTCGCCGTGATCGGGGAAACGATTCGGCAGCATCCCTTCCGAAACCAGGCCAGCCCACTCCACCAGAATATCCCGCGCATCCTGAAGGCGGCCGGTCTCGAGGAAGAGGCCACGAATGGAGATAAAAGTATCGCGGCCCCAATCGCCAAACCACGGATAGCCTGCGATGATGGTGCGCCCCTGCCCGCGACGGACGAGGTAGGCGTCGGCCGCGCGATGCAACGGCGTGGGAAACGCGCGCCGCCGTCGCCACTCCGCCGTCTGCGCTTCGGCGTAGCGGGTCTCGACCGCGAGTTCACTCCCGGCTGCGCCTGGCCCCTCGGCGGAGAAGATCAAGACAGCTCGCTTTTGCCCGAGGGAAAACTCGAAGACGCCGGGCGCGGCGAGATCCTCCACTGCCTCCAGGCCGCGCGCGGCTTCTTCGCTGTAGAAAAAATTCCGATACCAAGTGGGCTCGTGCGTGTAATGGCCATTCGACTCCGCGACCACGCCAGGCAATCCCTCGTAGGAGTGCCAGACGCAGCGATCGCCGCTCTGTTCCGGAGCGAACCCGAAAGCGTTGTTCTCGTGCTGCACGGAATGAAAATCGCGGCCGGAAAAGAACGGCCGCACGCGCAGGGTGGCTTCGCCCGAACCTTCCGCAATTTTCCACGACAGACACACCGCCGAACGCCCGGGCGCGACGAAGAGTTGCTGTTCTATCACCAGCTCATCGCTTAAACGGAAACGCCAGTGCGGCCACGGCTCGCGCGTGAAGGATTCGATCCGCGTGGCGCCATCGGGATGCACCACATCAGGGGCGTAGCGTTGGGACGAGAGCGCGTAGGTTCCGTGCGGCGTTTCCACGGAGGCGTCGAAGCCATTCACCAGCACGGTGCGACCTGCAGGCGGCGTGGTCGCGGTGAGGAGTAGGGCGTGATAACGCCGCGTCCGAATGCCTGAGACGGTCCCGCTCGCGAAACCACCGAGGCCATCCGCCTCCAGCCACTCCGCGTTATGCTCGATGGGATTCATGCCGCAAACCCAAGACCCCACGGAACAGGAAAAGCGGGCGCAGGGAAATAACAATCGCGTCTCAACCCTCTTACTTCCGCCGCCAGCACTGGAAACGCCCGGTGATGATAGATTATGCAAATCCCGATGAACTCTTCTTTCTTCCGCAGGCTGCTCCCGATGGCGTTGCTCGCCCTCCTCTCGCCGGGCGCCTGCTCACGTTCCGAGTTAAGCCGTGCCGATGCGGGCGAAGTGCGAGCCCGGCTCGATGCCATCCCGCTGCAGGAAAAAGTGGAACTGACGAACTCCGAGTGGAAGGCGATCCTCTCTCCCGCGCAGTATAATGTCCTGCGCCGGTCCGGCACGGAACGCCCATCCGCGCAGGGCAATGTCCTGGCGCACCGGAGCGGCACCTACCATTGCGCGGCGTGCGCGAATCCGCTCTTCGCCGCCGAGACCAAGTTCGATTCCGGGACCGGCTGGCCGAGCTTTTGGCAGCCGCTCAAACCCGAGGCCGTTCATGCCAGTGAGGGCGTTTCGGCAATCTTCGGGACTGAGATTTCCTGCGCGCGTTGCGGCTCCCATCTGGGTCACGTCTTCCGCGATGGCCCGCCGCCCACCGGTTTGCGTTATTGCATGAACGCGGTCGCGCTCGCCTACCGCTAAAGGCGCAGGAGAGAGGCGGCGCGCGTGCGTGTTTCCTCCGCGAAACCAAGCGCCCGCTTGTATTGCCAATCGCGCTCCAGCGGGTTCGCGATCTTTTGCAGGCGACGGAACTCGCGCCAACCGAGCGCGCCGCTCAGCCACAGGCGATGGCCCAGGACGGGCACGGGAAAATCGCTCCCATGCAGGAGGCGCGGCTGCGTCTCCGGCGACAGACAATCGCGCAGATGCGCGCAGCGATTGAGCGAGACCATGGCGCTGTTGTCGCCGTAGAGATTCGGGAATTCGCGCAGGAGCGCGAGCCAGTCGGCAAAGTAGTCCGGATCGAAAAGCCCGCTCTTCGTAGCAGCGTGGGCCGCGATCACGGTCACACCGCACTCCAGTGGGAGGCGCAAGAGTTTGGGATCGGCCAGGGCCGCATTCACGACCGGCACGGTGTTTTCGCCGCCGGTATGCGCGAGTAACGGCAGCCGCGCCTCCGCCATTCGCTCCCAAAAAGGACGGTAGCGGGCATCGGACGGGTTGATGTTCTGACAATTCGGAAGGCACTTCATCAGGACTGCGCCGCGCGCCAGGCAACGCTCCAGCTCCTCGAGCGCATCGGGCCGCGCGGGATGAATGGAAACGCCAGCCAGGAATTCCGAATGCTGCGCCGCGAGGTCCAGCACCACATCGTTTGGCACATACATCGAGCCGAGATCTTCGCGCGGCGTGCCATCGGGATCGTGCACGCGTTCATGCGCGAGCAGGACAATGGAGTCGAAGGATGAGTCGCGGACCAGCTCGAGCAGTCGCCGGGAGTAGATCGATTCCAAATCCTGCTCCAACACCGCTGCCGGAAAGCCGAGCTGGCGCACCATGATGGCGGCGAGCCAGCGGTGCTGCCCGCGCAACCGTAGCCAGCCGCCCGACCCGGCCACGCCATTGCCGACCATGTGGACGTGCATATCGATCCGTCGCGTTGGTGGTGTCTCCGGCTGCTCCACTCTTACTCCTACTCTTAATCTTACTCCTAATCCTTCTGCTTCTTCACCGGGAGAGGGGAGGAGTATGAGTAGGAGTAGGATTATGAGTAGGAGGGGGAGGCGTGCGGCGGCGCTTTGCGTTTTAGCGCGAGTTCCATGATCTTCCTCGCGTGGATTTCGATTACGATGTCGCCGTGTTGGGCGGGGCTTTTTCCGGGGCGGCGACAGCGCTGGTCATAAAGCGGAAGCACCCGGCGGCCCGCGTCGTCATCATCGAAAAGGCAAAGGAGTTCGATCGCAAGGTCGGCGAATCCACGACCGAGATCAGCAGCTGCTACATGACCCGCATTCTCGGGTTAACAAATTACCTCGGGCACAATCACCTCGTGAAACAGGGATTGCGGATGTGGTTTTCGAATCGCTCCGGACAGGCTTTCGACGATTGCGTGGAGGTGGGCGCGCGCTATCAATCGCGGCTCCCAGCTTTCCAGGTGGATCGCGCGAAACTGGACGAGCACATGCTCGCGCAGGCGGTGGCGGCAGGCTGCGAACTGAAGCGGCCGGCGAAGGTAACGGGGCTGGAGATGAACGGCGCTGAGGGCACCACGCTGTCGTTTACGGCAGAGGGCGGGAGCGGGACCACGCGGGTGCGTTGGGTGGTGGATGCGAGCGGACGCGCCGCGGTGCTGGGTCGTAAGCTCGGCCATTTTCGCCCGAACACTGACCACCCGATCAACGCCGTCTGGGCGCGCTTTACCGGGGTGAAGGATTGGGACAGCTACGATTGGCGCGAGCGGTTCCCCGATTATGCGAACGCCTGCCGCACCGGGCGCAGCTGGGCGACGAACCACTTGATGGGCCACGGCTGGTGGTGCTGGATTATCCCGCTGAAGGGCGGCGATGTGAGCGCTGGGCTGGTCTACGACTCGCGCATTTTTAAATTGAGCGAAGGGCTAAGTCTGGGCGAGCGCTTGCGGGGGCATCTGCTGTCGCACCCAATTGGAAGCGAGATCTTCGCGGGTGCGCAAATCGTGGAAGGCGACGTGCACGCCTTCTCTGCGCTGCCTTATTCGAACGAGCAGGTTTGCGGCGATGGCTGGGCGGCGGTGGGCGACGCGGCGGGCTTTATTGATCCGCTTTACAGCCCGGGTTTGGATTTTAGCGCTTACACGACCTACTACGTGGCGGAGATGATTGCCGCGCAGCTTGCGGGCGAAGATGTGACCGCGCGGATCGATTATTATAATGCGCAATATCCGGTCACCTATCGGCGCTGGTTTGAGACGCTGTATCAGGACAAATACCATTACATGGGCGACGCCGAGCTGATGTCGGCCGCGCTCTTTCTTGATGTCGGGATGTATTTCGTCGGTTTGGTGACGCCCATTTACAAAAATCCGGAGCGCGAATTTGCGCACCTGCCATTTGCGGGAATGGAGGGTCGGATTGTGGCCGCGTTAATGAGTTTTTATAATCGGCGCCTCGTCACCCTGGCGAAGCGCAGACTTGCCACTGGCACCTATGGTCAGCGCAACGCCGGCTGGCGCGAACTCTTCGATGGCTTCGTGCCGGACGGCCGGGTTTGGAAGGTAATCCGCACGGGCCTCTTCCGTTGGTGGCGCGCGGAGTTGACCAATCTGCGCCTCATTTTACAGCCAGCGGCGCGCCCGCTTCCGCCGAGCCCCGCTTTCGAAGCCGGCCTGCCGCAGCGGTCCGGGCTCTAGGTCAAAACCGGCTCGGCTTCCGCGACCGGGTCGATCCATTTGCCGTGCTCGCGGATGAGATCCTGCAAGCGATCAACGGCTTCGGCTTCGGGGATATTAAATTTCACCGCCGTCTTGCCGACGTAGAGATTGATCTTGCCGGGCGCGCCGCCGACGTAGCCGAAATCCGCGTCCGCCATTTCGCCGGGGCCATTCACGATGCAGCCCATGACCGCGATCTTCACGCCTTTCAAATGCAAGGTGGCCGCTTTAATCCGCGCCGTGGTGGTTTGCAGATTGAAGAGCGTCCGCCCGCAGGAGGGACACGCCACGTAGTCGGTTTTAAAAATCCGCGTCCCGGCTGCTTGCAGGATGTTGTAGCTGAGCCGGAGCGCCTGCCCGGGCGCTTCCTCGCCTTGCACAAGGATGGCGTCGCCGATGCCATCGCAGAGGAGCGAGCCGATATTCGTGGAAGCCACCAGAAGAGTGGGAAGGAAATCCTGGGCCGCTGTGGGCTGCAGCACATCCTTAAGCAGGATCGGATGCCGTGGTTCGATCCGCGCCGCCAGGAGGCGGAACGCAGTGATGACCGGCAGGTCGACTCCATCGCGCACAGTGACAAGACGCGCGGCGCTCTCTTGATTGAGTTGCGCGATCTGCGCGTCGTCGCGGGGATCGATCTCGATCACCCCCGCGTTTTCGTAGACCAGCTCGGGTTTGTAATCGCCCATCCGGTCGACCTTGTGCGCGATCTTTTCGAAGCCGGCCGCACGCACGAACACGCGCACCAATTCCTCGCCGCCCAACGCGATTTCGCCCGCGACGCCCGGCAGCCGAATCGTCTGCGAAGGCCGGCGCTGATACGAAAATGGGTCGTAGGAAACTTCGACCTCAGGCGTTGGGCGCGCGGCTTTCGGCATCTCCTCGATCATCGCGACGAGAGCTTTCGCGACCGGAATTTCGTGAATGCTATCCTCCGTCAACGAGACGCGGACGGTGTCGCCGATCCCATCCGCGAGGAGCGAACCGATCCCGATCGCGCTCTTGATTCGCGCGTCTTCGCCATCACCCGCTTCGGTGACTCCGAGGTGAATGGGGTAGTTCCAATCGGCGCCTTCCTCCGCCAGCCGGGCCACGAGCAGGCGGTAGGCGTTGATCATCACCTTCGGGTTGCTCGACTTCATCGAAAAGATGAAGGCGTGGTAATCCAGCGCGCGCGCGATGCGGGCAAACTCGAGCGCGCTTTCCACCATCCCGAGCGGCGTGTCGCCGTAGCGGTTCATGATGCGATCGCTGAGCGAGCCGTGATTGGTGCCGATGCGGATGGCGATGCCGCGCTCTTTGCACAGCTGCACCAGCGGGGTGAATCGCTCGCGGATGCGCTCGAGCTCGGCCGCGTATTGCTCGTCGGTGTATTCGAGAATTTTGAACTTCTTCGAGTCGGCGTAGTTGCCAGGATTGATCCGCACTTTCTCGACCCAGCGCGCCGCTTCCATCGCGGCTTCGGGTTTGAAATGGATATCGGCCACGATCGGCACCGCGCAGCCGCGTGCGCGCAAGCCGGCGACGATGTGCTGCAGATTGGCCGAGTCCTTCACCGTCGGCGCCGTGATGCGCACCACCTCACAACCCGCCTCCGCCAGCTCCATTGTCTGGGCGATGGATGCTTCCGTGTCCATCGTATCGCAGGTGATCATCGACTGAACGCGAATCGGGTTCGCGCCGCCGATGCCCACCGTGCCCACCATCACCTCGCGAGTGGGGCGGCGCCGATATTGAAAGGGATCAGGGCAGTAGTTCACGCGGCCTTTCGTGTCGGAAGCTTTGCCGGAAAGCGAAGCGAGACCACGAGCAGCAAGTCGACGACCTCAACACTGCCGTCCAACCCATGGACATGGGCTAATTCTTCGTCCTCTGCCACCGTCAGAAAGTCAGGATGCGGAATCAGGAGAACGCGCCCGTCCGCCGCCAGCATTTCAAAAGGAACAAAGGGGATCGCGTCCTTGCGGAGGAGAACCTGTTCGCTCGTCATAACTTTTTCGCCTGACGTTTGGCGCGCGCTTTAACCGCTGCGATCTCCGGAAGCTGAAGGAAAAACGAACCATTCACCGCAAAGCCGGAGATGCTTTCGCCCGTGGGAGAAAGAGCGACCCGATGCTCGAACGGGATGTGAAGTTTGCGTCCATCCTTCGTCACGATATCAAAAGGACGAAACGGCTTCGCGTGTTTCAGCGTGCGGATCTCTTCGATGCTCATCGCTCTTTACTAAACCGCTGGGCGGTAGATCGCGCAACGACAGGCCGCTACGGCGCGGGGGTCGCTTCGCTTTGTGGCGCCGGCCTTTCCTCCGAGCGATCGCGCCCGAAAAGATCGCCGATATCGAAAAAGCTCACGTAGGCCATGTAGCCGATGATGAGGACCGCGCAGCCGGTTTGCACAATCTCGAGCAGGCGCGTGTTCACCGGTTTGCGCCGGATGGATTCGATGATCGCGAGCACGATGTGGCCGCCGTCCAGGACCGGAATCGGGAGCATGTTCAGGATCGCGAGGTTCACATTCAGGATCACGCTGAACCAGAGCGCGAGCTGCCAGCCGCGTTCGCTTTGGAAGAGAAGATAATAGATCCGACCGATCCCGACCGGGCCGCTGAGGTGTTGCAGCTTCACGTCGGACTTGGGCGAAGCGACTGCGCCGATCGTGCTGAGCGTGCTGGTGATGCTGTTGTAAACCTGTTCGATCGGGCCCGGGTGGGCGATCGACATCCGGCCGGCGCTGTCCCAGCGAATCCCGATTCGCGGGGTTTTTTCCTCACCGATCAGCTTCGGTTGCAAGCGCGGCTCGAGCAGTTGCCCGTCGCGCATGACCTGGAGGGTGAGGGGCTCCTGTCCATGGCCTTCGATGTAATCCGCGAGCGCGACTGGCGTGTAAATTTTTACGCCGTTGTAGCCGACAATAACATCCCCCGGTTGCAGACCTGCTTCCGCCGCGGGCGTGCCGGGTTGCACCTCCTCGATGATGGGCGTTTGCGCGGGCATGATGAGCACCTGCCGCACGCTCTTCCGTCGCCAGCCGCTCGTCTCCGCGATGTAGGGGACGATGCTAAAATCGCGGACCGCGCCGTTGCGTTCCACCTTGAAAGGAATGGTCGGGCCTTCGCTGCGGACCACGTTCCAGACCACGCTGTTATCCATCCCGGAGAAGCGTTTTACCGGCTGGCCATCCACTTCCAGGATGCGATCGCCCGCGAGCAGGCCGCCCTTTGCCGCCGGGGAATCCGGCTGGACGTAGCCGACCACCGTGGTCATATCGGATTCACCGACGGGATGCCCGACCGCCCAGACGATGCCGGCAAAGAAGAAAGCGAGAAGGAGACTGAAGAGCGGGCCGGCGATGGCGACGATGATTTTATCGAGCGCGGAGATCTTCGGGAGCTGCGCGCGATCCATATCCGCGCTGCCCTCGATGATGTCCATGGGAGCGAGCTGCGGCAATTTCACGAAGCCGCCGAAGGGAAGCGAGCCGAGCGAATACTCCACGCCGTTAATCGTTTTCTTCCAAAGCGGCTTTCCGAACCAGACCCCGAAGCCTTCGATGTAGAGCCCGCGCCAGCGCGCGGCGAGGAAGTGCCCCAGCTCATGCACGATGATGAGGAGGTTAAAGAGGACGATGACCTCAAGAAGAATGAGGATGACGCGGAGAGCTTGCGGGATCATGCGGTGAGGTTATTTCCCGACCAAACCTGCGGCTTCTGCGCGGGCCCATTGATCGGCGGCCAATATCGCATCGAGGGAAGCGTCCGCAACGGAGGCGTGGCGATTCATAACTTGCTCGACCGTCTGCCAGATCCCGGAAAAGGAGAGGCGTTCGGCGAGGAAAGCAGCGACGGCGATTTCATTGGCAGCGTTCAAGACAGCAGGGAGGGTGCCGCCGGTCTCACCAGCATGCCGGGCCAGGCCGAGCGCGGGGAAATCTGCGTAGCGCGGTGGTTCAAAATTGAGCTGCCCAAGTTGCCCGAAATCGAGCGGACGGAGAGAATTTGGGACCCGCTCCGGCCAGGTCACCGCGTATTGAATCGGGAAGCACATGTCCGAGTGGCTTAGCTGGGCGAGGACGGAGCCATCCCGGAACTCGACCATCGAGTGCACGATGCTTTGCGGATGGACGATCACATCCACGCGCGCCATCTCCACGTCGAAGAGCCAGCGGGCCTCGATCATTTCCAGGCCTTTGTTGAAAAGGGTGGCGGAATCGATCGTGATCTTGGGCCCCATTTCCCAGGTGGGATGCTTGAGCGCGTGCGCTTTTGTAATGGTGGCAAACTGATCCGCGGGTAGGGAACGGAAAGGGCCGCCGGACGCAGTCAGGATAAGGCGGCTGACATCGGAAACATCGAGCGTGAGACTTTTGCCCGCCAGGCATTGGAAGATCGCGTTGTGCTCGCTATCCACCGGCAGGACACGCACGCCTTTCTCTGCGGCGGCGCGCATCACGATCTCGCCTGCCATGACAAGGATCTCTTTGCTCGCCACTGCCAGATCTTTGCCCGCCGCGATGGCCGCCAGCGCCGGCCGCAACCCACCCGTGCCCACCACTGCGACGAGCACCATCTCCGCACTTGCGAGCGCCGCGATTTCGCAGAGACCCTCGGCGCCGGCGAGAATGCGCGGCTGATACTTTAAGTGCGCGCGCAGCTCGGCCAGCTTTGTTTCATCAACGAGGCAGACGGCTTCCGGCCGAAGCTCGTTTGCCTGTGCGGCCAGCTTTGCTGCGCTGCTGTGCGCAGCCAGGCCCACGATCTCCATCCGCTCCGGGATATCGCGCGCCACTTTCAGCGCGCTCTCGCCGATGGACCCCGTCGCGCCCAACACGACCACGCGTTTCCGCTTCATCTAGGAAACGCGAATCACGAGTCGGAGATAGAAAAACAAGAGCGGCGCAGTGAAAAGCAGACTGTCGATGAGATCGAGCGCGCCACCGATGCCGGGGAGGAAGTTGCCTGAATCCTTCACCCCGGTGCTGCGTTTCACGATCGACTCCGCCAGATCGCCGATCACCGCCGCAAAGCCGAGGAGCAGGCCGAGGATCGTGGCGTGCGTCCAGTTCAAGGCCGAGAGGTAGTTCGGCATCAGCATGAACATCCCCCAGCTCGCGAGGAGCGAGAAGAAGAGGGCGCCGGCGAAACCCTCCCAGGATTTCTTCGGGCTGATGTGCGGCACCATCATGTGCTTCCCGAAAACGCTCCCGGTGAGATACGCGCCCATGTCGCTAAACTTCGTGATCGCGATCAAGTAGAGCACGTAAAACTGCCCCATGACCGCGCCGTCTGGCGACCGCGGGACGACGTAAACGATCTTGGTGATGAAGTTGAAAAGCCAAAGCACGTAGAGCAATCCGAAGAGCGTGTAAGCCATCGTGCGCAGCGGGAAATCATCGCGCAGACTCTCAAACATTTGCCGCGCGAAAACCGTGAGGAGGAACCCGAGCAGCACCGTCATCTCAAAGTCGTAGGATTGGGCCGGGCCCACGGTGGAGAAGTAGTAGAAACTTCCCGTGAGCATGATCGCCCCGCAGATCATGGCCGTGATCTTGAAATTCGGGAGCCCCTTGTGATCGAGCATCCCGTAAAACTCCCACAGCGTGAGCAGCCCGAGCGCCGCAATCAAGCCGAAGAAGGCCAGCTCGTAACCGGAGAAAATGATCAGCAGCGCGACTGACCAGAGCGCGATCGTGCTCGCGAAACGGAACAGGAAGGTCAGCTTCGCGGTGAGCGGTTTTGTTGTTCCGTCAGCCGTCGCAGCCATGGCCGACCACCATCCCGAAGGATGAGGGCGAACGCAAGGATGGAACGCGAGTGGCGATTCATCCCGGTCGGAGAGGGGCATTTCCGGAGCCTCGTAAAATGATGCCCGCTCCTCCGCGGTCATCCCGAGCCGCGAAGACGGCCGAGGGATCTCTCCGACGCAGTCCACGTTCCCAAAGAAACGAACGCCGACGCCGCAGCCCCGGCGTCTGATTAGCGGAGACGCGAGAGCCAGCGAGAGATCCCTCGACCGCGCTCCGCCGGCTCGGGATGACGTGCTCGAGTTGAATGACCGTGCCGTGTCCGTGGCGGGCGACACCCGGGAATTCAGCGAGTAGCCCTGAGAAATAAGCGTTGGCGCCTGTCATCCCGAGCCGCGAAGACGGCCGAGGGATCTCTCCGACGCAGTCCACGTTCCCAAAGAAACGAACGCCGACGCCGCAGCCACGGCGTCTGATTAGCGGAGACGCGAGAGCCAGCGAGAGATCCCTCGACCGCGCTCCGCCGGCTCGGGATGACGTGCTCGAGTTGAATGACCGTGCCGTGTCCGTGGCGGGCGACATCCGGGAATCAGCGAGTAGCCCTGAAAAATAAGCGTTGGCGCCTGTCATCCCGAGCCGCGAAGACGGCCGAGGGATCTCCTCCGAGGAACCGACGTCATGCCTACCCCAAACCGTGACCCGCACCCTAAGCCCCTCCCATCCAAAAGACGCCCCCCAAAACAACACCCCACGCGACAACAGACTTTGCACCCGCCGAGCGACCGCCTAGCTTCCCTCCCGTGAGCAAAACAATGCCAGCGGTCGTCAAAACACGCTCCGGTCCGGGCGTGGAATTACAGGAAGTGCCCGTGCCGGAAGTGGGGCCAAACGAGGTCCGCATCCGCGTGCAGAAAGCCTCCATCTGCGGGACAGATGTGCACATTTACAACTGGGACGCCTGGGCGCAGAAGACGATCCCGGTGCCGCTCGTGATCGGTCACGAGTTTGTCGGCGTAGTGGACCAGGTCGGCAGCTCCGTCACCGATTTTAAAGAAGGCGAAATCGTCACCACCGAGGGCCACATCGTCTGCGGGCATTGCCGGAATTGTCTCGCCGGCCGTCGCCATCTTTGCCCGAACACGATCGGGATCGGCGTGCAACGTCCCGGCGGTTTCGCCCAATACGTCTCCGTTCCTTACACAAACATCTGGCGCTGCGATCCCACCATTCCTCTCGACGTGATTTCCTGTTCCGATCCGCTCGGAAACGCCGTCCACACCGCGCTCTCTTTCGATCTGGTCGGCGAAGACGTTCTCATCACCGGCGCCGGGCCGATCGGCTGCATGGCCGTTCCCATCTGTAAAATGGCCGGCGCGCGCAAGGTCGTGATCACCGACGTAAACCCATACCGCCTCGAGATCGCGCGTAAGATGGGCGCCACTCTCGCGATCGACGTGCGCGAAACCAAGCTGCAGGACGCGATGCACGATCTCGGCATGAAAGAAGGATTCGACGTCGGCCTCGAGATGTCCGGCAACCCGAAAGCTTTCACCGACATGCTCGACGTGATGGTGAACGGTGGCCGCATCGCCATGCTCGGGATCATGCCTGGGAGCGCGGCGATTGATTGGAACCTCGTCGTTTTTCACGGCCTCACGATCAAAGGCATCTACGGCCGCGAGATGTTTGAGACTTGGTACAAGATGACCGCGCTCATCCAGAGCGGGCTCGATATCTCACCCGTCATCACGCACCGCATGCCCTACACGGAAGTGATCGAAGGGCTGGAGCTGATGAAGTCCGGCCAATCCGGCAAGATCGTGCTCGATTGGGAAGCGGTCGGCTAAACGAACGATCCCTAAGCTGGCCCGTCGCTAATTTCGTAGCTGATGGGTTTGAAGCTGTAGTTATTCGACATCTCCGCCGAGCACGCGGTCAGCCCTACGATTAAGTCCATCTCGGCCCGGAGCGTGATCCTGTCGCCCGCCCGCGACTTGGGAGGCTTGATCGAGAGAACACCTGTGCCCGCATCCACTTCCACGTTCATGAAGAGGTTAAGCGTGGTCGGGATTGCATCCGGCGAAATATCGAATGCGGCCAGGCCCCGACAAAGATTCTCGAAGCAGCTCGGATGGTATTCTTCGTTTCGGTAAATGATTTGGAACGTCTCCGGGCTGCAAGGTGTGAGCAGAAAATCGTGCCGCCCGACCGTGTCCTCCACGATGGTGAACATCGGCTGGCTACGATTGGAGTAGAGCGTGTGGCCTTTAGTCAGGTAGATCGTGTTCGCGTAATCGATGCTGCGGCCGGACGAGAGCCACTCCTGGCGATCGGCGTAGTTAAACGCGACCAAGTCCGCCACTTGTTCTCCCTGCGGATCGATGACTGTGAGGAGCTGGCCGCGGTTCAGGCGAAAGCCGGTTCCAGTTTGCGGGGCGAGGGTATGGGTCTTCATGTTCTCAGTGAGCGAAAGGGCAGCGCCCTCCTCCATTACCTTCGCCCGCAGCAGGGCGAAAGGGGACTTTCCAATCCTCATCCACCTTCCGTCCGGAATATTGGCGCGCTTCCGAGCGTTCGCCGAAATCGCTTAGCATCGGGTTGGCGCTCCCTTGCAAAGCGACATCCCTGGCCCGGATGGCGGTTTGCATCCGGCTCCATTTTCCTTCCTGTCGCAGACGCTCAAATTGCGCATGCGGATTGAAGACAAGCGCGGGATAAGGGAAACGCCGCGCCAGGCGCGAGCTATGGGCGTGCAGGCCCACCACATAGAGCGCGTGGCCGGCGAAGGAGAAAGAAAACCGCGGATCGCTCGGATCCGAGGCGACCGAGGGATCCCACGAATGCGTCTCGGCGTCGATAGCATGTAATCCTTCCAGTTGTGACCAAAGCAGTCGCTCGAAGTCTTCCTCCGATAGGTGGCGCGGCTCGCGAAACAGCGCCACGAAAGTCGCGTAAGGATTTTGCGCCAGCGCCTCCCCATGAACAAACCTCTCCAGTTCACGGGCCAGAAGGGCGGAGGAGGAGCCTAACTCTGGAAAAACCGACACGGTAAACGTGCGCGCATTAATCGCCGCGCGTGCGCCCAGGCAGGGAAACTCTGCGCTTTCGATAAACTCCTGAAATTGTCTTGCTAGATCAGAGTCACCCGCCCGCGTTTCGCCCGCAGAATCTTCTCCTGGCATGACCGAGATACGACCCATTCCTGCGTTGCGGCTGCGGGTTTCGGCCTGCTCATTTTATAGGGGAAAATCTTACTCACAGGCTGAAGTAGGATCGCAATCTTTCATACCCACTACGGGCTGCCGAGACGCGATCTCCTCACGGTGTCCTCGGTTCCTTATACTTATCTGCTACCGATCCGGCGCGCGACCTTCGACCAGCAAGAAGCAGAAGAGTTAGCCACCTACTTCACCGAAATAGGTCAGACAGGATGCGAGCTCCTGGTGGTGGATGGCTCGCCGGAGGCGATCTTCGCACGGCAGGCGGAGGCCTGGCGGGGAACGTGTCGGCACCTGCCGGTCGACCGCAGCTTCGGCTATCGGAATGACAAGGTGAACGGCATCCATACCGGCGTGCAGGCTGCGCGAAGCGGGAAGATCATCCTGGCCGATGACGACATCCGATACACACCCGCCGAGATCCAGGCGGTCGAAGCCTTGCTGGACGACTTCGAAGTAGTGCGGCCACAAAACTTTCTCTTCCCTTTACCTTGGTGGGGAAAAACGGAGGCGGCGCGCATGCTGATTAATCGTGCCACGCTCCGCGCGGCCGACTACCCGGGCACTTGCGCGTTCCGGCGCGAGGTCATGCTGGAGAGCGGCAGCTACGATGGGGATGTCCTTTTCGATAACGAAGAGATCATTCGGCACTTCGCCGTTATGGGTCGGCAGATCGCTTACGCGTCCGATCTCTTCGTGCAAAAGCGACCACCGCGCTTTCGGAAGTGGATCGAACAACGGCCGCGCCAGGCTTACGAGGACTTTGGGATGCGGGCCAAGACAGGGCTGTTCCTTGCCCTGCCAGTGGGATTGATGGTCGCGGGAGTTGCATCCGGTCTACGCGGCGCAGCGATCTACGTGGGAGTGATAGCCATTTTTTCCGTCTTGCTGGCTCTGCGCGGCTGGCGCCGGGGATGCGCGGCAAAGTTCTTTCCCCTCGTGGTCTGTTTCTTTGCTCCGCTTTGGGTCGGCGAGCGGACAGTCAGCACTTACATCGCAGGGTATTGGTATCTTAAGTATGGCGGCTATCCGTTTGGCGACCGCATCTTGTCTAAAGGAATAGGGCGAGCGTGGGTGGCTGGCGGACGAGCCGCTTCCCAACAACTTCGGCAAAGAAAAAATGTCAGCGCCTGATTCACTCGGAGAACTCGGCGATCTTTCGAGTGACGCATTTCGCCGGCTCTTGCATGAGGTGGCCGATTGGATTGCCGATTACCGCGAAGGCATAGAGGATCGCGTGATCTCACCCACGGCCCCGCCGGGGGCGATCGTGCGTGCGCTGCCGTCGGTCGCGCCGGAACGAGGCGAGCCGCTTGGCACGATCTGGCGGGAGGTGCAGGAGTTGATCGTGCCGGGCGTGGTTCATTGGGGGCATCCGCGCTTCATGGGTTATTTCGGGTCCACCACCACAGCGCCGGGAATACTGGCCGAAATGATCAGCGCCGCGCTGAACGTAAACGCGATGACCTGGCGCACTTCCCCGGCGGCCACCGAGCTGGAGACCGTGATTCTCGGCTGGCTACGGGAATGGCTGGGCCTGCCTTCCGCCTTCGAAGGCGTCATTTACGACACCGCTTCGATCTCGACCATGCATGCGCTGGCCGCTGCTCGGGAGCAGGCCGCGGACTCCGTCCGAAGCCGCGGGTTAACTGGGCGGTCGCTCCCTCGTTTCCGCGTTTACGCGTCCGATCAGGTGCATAGCTCGGTCGAAAAAGCTGCCATCGCGCTCGGTCTCGGCGAAGAAAATGTCGTGCGGATCGCGAGCGATTCGGATTTCCGGTTGAAGACCGCCGCCTTGCAGCGCGCAGTAGAGTCGGACCTCGGAGCGGGCTTCCAACCGCTCGCCGTCGTCGCGACGGTGGGCACCACCTCCACCGCAAGCGTCGATCCCGTTCCGGAGATCGCCGCCCTCTGCCAGCAACATCGCATGTGGTTGCACATCGATGCAGCCTATGGCGGCGGGCTCGCGCTCCTACCTGAGGCGGCGTGGGTCAAAGCCGGTTGGGCGGCCGCAGACTCGCTCGTCATCAACCCGCACAAGATGCTCTTCGTGCCCTTCGATTGCAGCGTGCTCTTCGTGAAGGAGATCGCGCGGCTGCGGGATGTCTTCACCCTCGTCCCCGAGTATCTCCGCGGCGATTCCGTCGGCGCCGCTATCAATTACATGGATTACGGGGTGCAACTCGGCCGGCGTTTTCGCGCGCTGAAAGCCTGGATGGTCTGGCGCGCGCTCGGGCGCGAAGGAATCGCAGCGCGGATCCGCGAGCACATGCGCCTGGCCCAACTCGTAGCCCGCTGGGTGACGGAAGATTCCCGCTTCGAACTCGCGGCCCCGGTCACAATGGGAGTTGTATGTTTCCGATTCAGAAACGCCAGCGAAGCCGATCAAGATGCAGACGTAAATCGCCTGGTCGAATCGCTCAACGCCTCCGGAAAAACCTACCTCACCCAAACGAAACTCCACGGCCAAAGCGCGATCCGTTTAGGTCTAGGCAACATCCTCACCACCGAAGACCACGTGCGAGCGGTTTGGCAGATGATCTCCGAGGCGGCCGGAGCAGACGTTCAGTGCGCGGGCGGGCAACAAGAACAAAAAGCCGGCTGACGGGTTCGAACCGACGACCTGCTGATTACAAATCAGCTGCTCTACCAACTGAGCTAAGCCGGCAAACTGACGGGCGCACCTTAGTGCACCCTCTCGGAGGAGACAAGCGCCACCCGGGAGCGCGGCTTTCGGGAGAGCGCGCTCTCAAGCGAAGAGCCTTGCCTGCGCATGCTCGGTGATGGCCACCACGGCGGGATGTTTGATCCGGCGCTCGGCGGTGATGGCGTAGAATTGCCCGAGACATTGCCGCGCCCGACCGATGGTGCTCCAACCATACTGGCGGGCAGCACGCTTCGCCGTCACGCTGTGAATGGGGACGAATCCCAAACCGTCGATCGCGGCCGGGTGCATGAGCGCGGTGTCTTCGAATTCCGCGACCAGGCGTGGTCTCACGCCGACGGAGTCGAAATACGTTTCAAGCGAGGCGCGGAAGGCCGAGTTTTCCGCGGGCAGGAGCGCGGGCGCGTCATGCAGTGAATGAGGAAATTTCCGGCGCAGCTTCGCCGCCAGAGGTGCGGCGGCGCAGAAGGTCACATCGCTCGTGCCGAGGGGATGGTTAAAGCTTTTCAGTTTCAAGGCGCTGGGAGCCGGCTCATCGGCCAGAATAATATCGAGTCGCTGGGCGGCGAGCAGCGCGAGCAGCGCTCCCACTTTTCCTTCGCGGCAAACGATCTGCACCGGCGGCCGGAGCTGGAAGACTGGCCGGATGATTTCGTAGGCGATCAGCTTGGGCACGGAGTCGGCCACGCCCACCCGGAACCGCAGCGGGCGCGTGCCGGCCTGGTGCTTGACTGTGTTCAGCATCTCGCGCCCGAGCGAAAAGATGTCGTCGGCATAACCGAAGACGACGTGGCCCATCTCGGTGAGAACTTTGGTCCGTCCGCTGCGGCGAAATAGTTTCTCGCCCAGCGCTTCCTCCAGGGCACTGATCTGGGCGGAAATGGAAGGCTGGGAGACATGCAGTTTGTCGGAAGCCTGGCGCAGGCCTCCCTCGTTTTGCACCGTCCAAAAATAAAGCAGGTGATGATAGTTCAGCCATTTCATGAATAGGCTGACTGTTCCATAAAAACGAAGCTTCCCGAACGAACTTCGTATTAGTCGAAGTCCAGACAGCGGGGATAATCGGCTGCGCAGAGAGAAAACCGCGCGCATAAAAAATCAGCACCACCATGAAACTCTTCCTCAAGCACTCCGCGATCAATCCGGTGAAAGCCGGGGAAGCGCGCGTCCGCAAGCACCTCGGAAAACTGGAGCCGCTCCGCCAGATCGACGAAGCGATCGTGCATCTGGTGCGCGAACAGGAGTCGAGCCCGCCTTATCGCGTGCGAGTGCAACTGGTCACGCCCGGCCCCGACGTCTTCGCGGAGGCGCGGGATCACACCTTGGGCGCAGCGTTACGAAAGGTCGCCCAACGCCTGGTGCAAATCATCGGCGCCCGGGCCGGGAAACAGCGCGCCCGGTTGAAGGATAACCTGCGTGGCCCAGCCCACCTGGTCCGGAGCAGAGCGTAAGAGCGTAGCGGTCTGTTTGTGACACCGGAAACTTTATGGTGGGCGGGATTTGTGGGGTTCGTCCTCGCGCTCCTGGCACTGGATCTGGGCGTTTTTCACCGCAAGAACCATGAGGTGAAAATGCGGGAAGCGCTCACCTGGGTCAGCGTATGGATAAGTCTCGCGTTCCTCTTCGGTCTCGGAATTTATCTGGGATGGATCGGCGCCTATCCGGATCGAGCGGCGCAACATGAGGCGGCGCTGGAGTTCCTGACCGGTTATGTGATCGAGTTCTCGCTCAGCGTGGACAACGTCTTCGTTTTCGCGCTTCTCTTCACCTACTTCCGGGTGCCGCCGCTTTATCGGCATCGCGTGCTCTTTTGGGGAATTCTCGGCGCGCTGGTCATGCGCGCGGCGATGATCTTCGCCGGGGTGGCACTCTTGCAGAGCTTCCATTGGGTGATCTACATCTTCGGCGCGATCCTCGTCCTCGGCGGGATCAAAATGTGGCGCAGCCACGGCGTGGAAATTGACCCGCAGACGAATCCCGTGTTGCGCTTCGTGCGGCGCGTCCTGCCGGTGGCGGAGGGCGACCACGGGCCGCGCTTTTTCACTCGGGTCAACGGCGCATTCGCGGTTACGCCGCTCTTCATCGTGCTCGTGCTGGTGGAGTGGACGGATCTCGTTTTTGCGGTGGATTCCATTCCGGCCGTGCTTGCCGTGACGGAAGACCCGTTCATCGTTTTTACTTCCAACGTGATGGCGATCCTCGGATTGCGTTCGCTCTACTTTGCCCTCGCGGGAGTGATGCAACGCTTTCACGCCTTGCACTACGGTCTGGCCGCGATCCTGGTCTTCGTGGGCGCGAAAATGCTGCTGGCCGATTTTTTTAAAATCCCGACAATGGTCGCGTTGATGGTGGTGGTCGGGATTCTCGCTGCCTCCGTCCTCTTTTCGCTCCTGCGTTCGCCACCAGCGGGCGTGCGCTAGCTTATGTTCTTCGAGTCGCCATCTCTTCTTCTTGCCGCTGCGGTTGCACCTGCGACGGAGTGGGAGCCGTTCGGGATCATGACTCTGAAGCTGCTGACGATCGCCTTCTTCGTCTTGCTCAATGGCTTCTTCGTCGCGTCCGAATTTGCGATCGTAAAGGTGCGCGGGTCGCAGCTTGATTCGCTCATCGCGCGGGGCACGGAGGGCGCAAAGTTCGCGCGTCATGTCGCAGCCCATCTCGACGCCTACCTTTCCGCGACGCAACTGGGCATCACGCTCGCCAGTCTCACACTTGGCTGGCTGGGCGAGCCATTTCTCGCCCAGATGATAGAGCCAGCCTTCGCGCTCGCCGGGATCACCTCCGCGCCGCTGATTCATGCTTCTTCCTTCGCGCTCGCTTTTGTCATCATCACCTTCCTGCACATCGTGCTCGGTGAGCTGGCGCCGAAGTCGCTCGCCATCCGCAAGGCGGTGCAGACGACGCTGTGGGTGAGCCGTCCGCTCGGAGTTTTCTACACTGTCTTCAAGCCTGCGATCTGGGTGCTTAACGGCGCGGCCAATCTTATCCTGCGGCACATCATGCGCGTCGATCCAGTGGCCGAAACGGAGTTGGTGCACTCCGAGGAAGAACTGCGTCTCATCCTCAGCGAAAGCCACCAGGCCGAAGAAGTCTCCACCCTCGAGAAACAGATGCTGCTGAATGTGCTCGACCTCCGCAGCCTTGCCGTCCGCGACATCACCACTCCGCGCCGGGATGTCCTCTTCCTCGACGTCGAGGATTCATTCACGGAAAATCTGCGACTCGCCAAGGCTTCAGGGCACACGCGCTTTCCGCTCTGTCGGCGGCATCTCGACGAGACGCTCGGGTTGATTCACATCAAAGACCTGCTCACGCTCGCGGGCGAGCCGCACCCGGATCTGCTCGCGATCAAGCGCGACCTCTGCACGGTCCCCGAGATGTTGTCGCTCCCGCGCTTGCTCGATCTTTTTCTCAGTCGCCACGCGCACATGGCTCTGGCGCTGGATGAATTCGGCGGCGCCACCGGCATCGTCACACTCGATAACGTGCTCGAGGAATTGGTGGGCGAGATTCAGGATGAGTTCGATCGCGAGCAGCCGGAAATCCAGCGCGTGAGCGAAGAGGAATTCGTCGTGCGCGGGCAGTTCCCTTTGCACGAGTTGCGCGCCCAGACCGACCTGGAAGTGGTCAGCGAAGAGGTCAGCACGGTCGGCGGTTACATTATCGAACGGCTCGGCCATCTCCCGAAGGAAGGCGAAACGCTGCAAGTGGGGGGGTATCGCGCGACGGTGACGAAGTGCGACAGTCGCCGCGTGCGTCGGGTCAAATTTCAGCGGAGCGCGACCGGTTCCTGAGCGACAGGAGAAGAGATGACACCGACCTCGGCCGCTTTGACCAAGACCTTCACCGCCTTCGTCGAGTCGGAAAAATCGAGCGGTATCCTGCTCATCTTGTGCACCGGTCTCTCGCTGGGTCTGGCGAATTCAAGTTTCGGCCCAGCTTACGTGAGCTTCTGGGAGACGCCGGTCGGCGGGTTGAGCGTGTCGCATTGGATAAACGACGCGCTCATGGCGATCTTTTTTCTCATGATCGGCCTGGAGCTCGAACGCGAGCTCTACAACGGCGAACTTTCGGAGTTTAAGAATGCACTTCTCCCGATTTTCGCAGCCATCGGCGGACTGGCCTTCCCTGCGCTCATTCACTTTTCGTCGAATGCCGGCACGCCGACGGCAGCCGGCATCGGCATTCCCATGGCGACGGATATCGCCTTCGCGCTCGGCGTGCTGGCCATCCTCGGTCGCCGCGTCCCCGCGGCGCTTAAAGTCTTCGTCGTCGCTTTTGCGGTGATCGATGATCTGTGCGCGATCGTCATCATCGCCGTCTTCTACACGGCGAAGTTTTCCCTGCTTTATCTCGCGGGGGCGTTGGCAGTTTGGGGGGTGCTCATCGTGGTGAATCGCTTTTTCAAAGTGACCGCACTGACACCGTATCTGCTTGGTGGGGTGGTGATGTGGTTCTTGATGCTGCGCTCCGGAGTTCACGCCACGATTGCGGGAGTGCTCCTGGCGTTCGCGATTCCGTTTTCCACCCGGGCGGACGACGCCCGTTCGCCTTCGCATAAGCTGGAGAACTTCCTGCACAAGCCGGTGGCGTTTATTCATTCTGCCGCTCTTCGCACTCGCGAACACTGGCATCGTCATCAACGCCAACTGGGCCGAGGCCCTCACGAGTTCAAACAGCCTGGGCATCATCGGCGGGTTGGTCCTCGGGAAACCGTTCGGCATTTTCCTGCTGAGCTTTCTCGCGGTCACACTCGGCTTCTGCAAATTGCCGCCCGGCCTGAACTGGCGGCACGTCTTCGGCGCCGGCGTGCTGGGCGGGATCGGCTTCACGATGTCGATCTTTATCACGAACCTCGCTTTCGTCGGCGACGCGGCAGCGATCAATGCCTCGAAGATGGCCATCTTGCTGGCGTCCCTCCTCGCGGGAATCGTCGGGATCGCGTGGCTGGGATGGTTCGGGCGGCCGGGCGACCGGCGCTCGGGCGCTTAATCGATCAAGCGCTGCTCGATCCCGCTGTAGGCATCGATGCGGCGATCGCGCAGGAAAGGCCAGTGGGTGCGCTGCACATCGAGGGTGTTCCAGATGACGTCGGCGAGGACAATCTCTTCGCGGTCGACGCTGCCTTTGGCGAGAATCTGCCCGTCCGGCGCGACGAGGAAGCTTTGGCCCCAAAATTCGAGCCCGGGCCGCCCGCAGGTGCTTCGTGGCCAACGCGATTAACGGCCGCGACATAGCAGCCGTTCGCGATCGCGTGGCTGCGTTGCATTGTCTCCCAGGCGGAATGTTGCGCGGCTCCGTACTGCTCTTTCTCCGCCGGATGCCAGCCGATGGCGGTGGGGTAGAAAAGCAACTGCGCGCCGCGGAGCGCGGTCAGGCGGGCGGCTTCGGGATACCATTGATCCCAGCAAACGCAGACGCCGATGTTGCCCTCGTGAGTGGGCCAGGCTTTGAAGCCGAGATCGCCGGGCGTGAAATAGAATTTCTCGTAAAAGGCCGGGTCATCCGGGATGTGCATCTTGCGATACTTCCCCATGAACTTTCCGTCGGAATCGATGATCGCCGCGGTGTTGTGATACACACCGGCCGCCCGCTTTTCAAAGAGCGATGCGACGATGACGACGCCCGTCTCGCGCGCCACGGTCTCGAGGCGCTCGGTGGTGGGCCCGGGGACTGGCTCCGCGAGGGCAAAGTTCGCGTGATCTTCCGCCTGGCAAAAATACTGCGAACGGAAAAGCTCCGGCAGGCAGACGATCTGCGCGCCTTTCCCGGCCGCTTCGCGAATAAAGGCGATCGCCTTTTCCAGATTAGCCGCGGGATCGGTCCCGCACTGCATCTGGACAAGGGCAACGCTGGCTTTTTCGGGCGCGGCCATAGGTCACCTAAGTCGTATAGGACCTATGAGCACACTTACTTCACCGAATCCGCGGGGACGATTTTGACGCTCTCCACATTCATCCGCGTCAACGGACGATCTGGCGTGGTGGTGGGGGTGTTGGCGATTTTTTCCAGGACCTCGTCGCCTTTGATCAGCTTCCCGAAAGCGGTGTATTGCCCGTCGAGAAATTTCGGTGCGCCGTGGCAGATAAAGAACTGGCTTCCGGCCGAGTTTGGATCCTGCGACCGCGCCATCGAGAGCACTCCGCGCTCGTGCGACTTTGGATTGAATTCAGCTTCGATTTTGTAGCCGGGATCGCCCGTGCCCCAGCGGCTTTGTTTCGACTCATCCTTCGTGAGCGGATCGCCGCCCTGGATCATGAAGCCTTTGATCACGCGATGAAACGCGGTCCCATCGTAGAAGCCGTCCTTGGCCAGCTTCTTGAAATTGGCCACCGTCTTGGGCGCGACGTCATCCCAGAATTCGGCGACCATTTCGCCTTCGCTGGTTTTGATGATGGCGACTTCGTTTGCGGCGGGGCTGGGTGATGGACTCATGGCGGGTGTGGGCGAGGCAGTGGGTGACGGGGTTGCGGTGGAATCCTGGCCAAAGGCGTGGGGCGCGGCGAGCGCGCACGCAGCCAAAAGGCCGAGGAGGTGGAGTTTCATGGCCCAAACCCTACCGGCCCCCGCCAAACCTTCAACGGTCAATTGCCCCCGCACACTCTCCACACCGCCGCCGAATTATTTCCGGCGCGTGTAGCTGATTTCCATCGTCTTCGCTTCGGTCCCGCGGGAGTTATCGAACCACTCGAAAGTATGGTGATCGTTGTCCACAATCTTGATCACCTCGCGGATCTTCATCTTCATGCCCGGCATCATTTCGGTTTCCGCATGGTAGGTGAATGTCTTCGTCGCCGGATCGTACGTGCCTTCCGACATCATGATGCCGGTCGCCATATTATCGGCCCAGGTGGAAACAAATTTCTTCTTCACGTTATCGTAGCCTTCGAGCGAGCGGCCGATGAAATCCATCTCCGTCATCTTTCCGTCCGGTCCCGGCATCGGAAATTTCCCCTTTGTCTCGGTTTCGAAGTAGCGGCCATCCATGACGGATTTCCGCACCGCCGTTCCCTTGGATTCGACCGGCTTTGCTTTCGGGTCGGGGTCCATCCACATCTTGGTCGTGTAATCCCAGGTGCCGGCGAGAGTGGCGAGGAGCTTGTGGTTCTCGTTTAATTTCGCGAGCTCCATCATTTGCTTCATCATTTCTTCCTCGCTCGGTTTCGTGGAGTTCGAGACGGTCGGAACGGGGCTGGCGGGCGAGGGGGCAGGGGATTGAGCGAGGCCCGACGAGAGGACGAAGGCGAAGGCAGACGTCGTTACAAGTAATTGCAGAGCAGTTCGATAGGGGGAGATCATGCGGCCATCTTCCGCAAGATTAAGCGCCGAGGTCAAGCTTCGCCGCAGCCGCGCCGGGCGCTCGGTGACCTCACATGCCTGCCGGATGCCGCGCGACGTAGCCGCGTGTGTCCCGCATCTCCGCATGCCAGCGCGGCCCGGTGTTGCCGCCATTCCGGAAATCCGTCGTATCAAGTCGAAGGCCGGCGATCACCGCAAAGGTGTGCCCTGGCCGCGCGTAGATCGTGATCCAGCGTCCGCGGCCCCGTTCGCCGTAGCGCATCAGATCGCGCGAAGGCAACGGCGCCGTCAGCGCGCCAGCACCGTGCAGCGCGAACGAGACGGTGCCCGAGCAATCGTAGCCGCGATCATGGAAGCTCCCGTGCCCGCCGCCCCAAACGTAAGGTTTGCGCCGGAGAGAATTGGCGGCCGCGATCGCGTTTTTCACGCTGGTGGGCGCTCCGGCCGGCGCGCGGGCCACGCCATTCCGCAGGACCGCTCGCCGACCCGAGACGGTAGGCGCTGCCTCCTCGAATTCTTCGTCCGCACCCGTTTGGCGCAGGCTCCGTTCCTCTTCCGCGTCCTCCTCCATTGGATCGGCCAGCTCCGCGCGCGGCGGCGCAGGCTGGCGCGAGCGGGCGTTGTAGTAAGCCACCTGTAACGCGGGAGCGTCGTTATCGTCCTCATCCTCCTCGCGAAACGCTTCCGCTTCCTGCGCATGATAAATTCGCTCCTGCGATCTGCGATGCGTGCGCACCGGGAGGGTGGCGATGGTGGCCACGGCGCGGGGGACATTAAAGACAATCGGATCCGCCACCGCGTGCACCGCGGAGCGCACCAGGAGCAGTGGCCGCAGCGCAGTCGCTATCGGGCCGCGCCGACGTTGGCGTCGGGTGCGGGCCTCGGCGATTGAGCTGAAAACGATAAGCAAAACCAGCACCGCGCTTCCCACTCTCCAGAAATTTCTCTTCGTCCGCGTCTGCATCCGTCCGGCTAAAAAGCGATTCTCGCGCCAGCTGCGCAAAAACGTCGACACCCTCCAGTCGCCCGCTAGAGTCAGCGCCCTTCCATCGTGAAAGCGCTCTCCCGTTTCGTTGTTCTTCTTGCCGGCCTTTTCTTCCTCGTGCCGGTGCTCCCGGCCGCCAGCATTCTCTACGATGCCAGTCACGCCGAGACGGCAGGGAACGCGGATTGGGTGATCGATGAGGACAACAGCGTCCCGCAGCGCATCCCCACTCCCGCCCAGTCGGCAGTGACGGCTTCCACCCCCGAGACCTACTGGACCGGGGCCATCTCCGCCTGGGGGATCGAGATGGTAAAACGCGGCCACCAGGTCGAGACCCTCCCGGTCGGCGGAGCCATCACTTTCGGGAATAGCGCCAACGCGCAGGATCTCTCCCGTTACACCGTCTTCGCTGTGATCGAGCCAAACCGCGTCTTCTCCACCGCGGAGAAGACTGCCATCGTGCAATACGTGCAGGCGGGCGGCCGCATCTTCATTTGCGCGGATCACATTAATTCCGATCGCGATAACGACGGCTGGGATTCGCCCCGGATCTGGAACGATCTCTTCGCTACGAACAGCGTCCAGACCGCGCCCTTCGGTTTCGTTTTTAATTCCGACACCATTTCACCCGCAAACGAGACGGCCGATAGCTCGCTCGATAATCCTCTCACGCACGGGCCTGCCGGGACGGTGACACGTTTCCTCTACGCCGCCGGTGCTTCGCTCACGATCAATCCCGCGGCCAATCCCAGCGTGCGCGCCGCCGTCTGGACAAACGCTTCCCACACGAACAGCAACGTGATGGTGGCCTTCGGCACGTTCGGCGCCGGCAAGTTCGTCGCCACCGGCGATAGCTCGCCGATCGATGACGGCACGGGCGCGCCGGGCAATAATTTGTTCAACGGCTGGGACGATCGCAATGGCGACGACGCGCGGCTGATCATCAACGCCACCCTTTGGCTCATCGCGGACGAGATCGCGCAGCCGCCGACGAACGATCATTTCGCGGACGCGCTCACCTTGAGCGGCAATAGCATTAATGCCGGAGGCAGTAACGTCCTCGCCACCAAAGAGACCGGCGAGCCCAATCACGAGAACAATCCCGGTGGCAAATCTGTCTGGTGGAATTGGACCGCCGCCGCCACGGGCGAAGCGGTCGTGAGCACGAACGGGAGCAACTTTGCCAGCCTCCTCGGCGTTTACACTGGAAGCGCCGTCGATGCGCTCACGCCGGTCACGCCGAGCGGCGGACGGAGCGAAAGGATCACGAGCACTCTTTCCTTCACGGCCACGGCCGGCGTCACCTATCGCATCGCAGTGGATGGCACCGATGGCGCCGCGGGGAACATCCAGCTCTCCATCATGCTCACCGTCCCGCCCACTGCGGGCGCCGCGACGATTGCTTCCTGGAATTTCGACGCCACCCCGTATCCGAATCCTCTCCCAGCCAGCGCCGGCACCGGCTCGATCAGCTTCAACGGCTGGGGCGGCGCCGTGACGAACTTCGGCGGAGTCACCGGGCAGGCGCTCGCGCTCCAGGGCACGGCCGGGAACGGCACCTACATCGAGCTCTCGTTTTCCATGAGCGGCTTCTCGGGCTTAAACCTCGCCTTCGCCACTCGCGGCACCGCCACCGGCTATAACAGCGGCACCTGGTCATGGAGCGTAAATGGCGGGCCCTTCACCGTTTTGCCCGGCGTAAACACGGCCACCACCTCGACGACTTTCTCGGGTAAGACAGTCGATTTCTCGAGCATCACCGCGCTGGATAACGCCGCCGCCGTTCGTCTCCGCTACACGCTTGGCGGCGCCACCGGCACGTCGCCGAATAACCGGATCGATGATCTGGAGATCAAGGCGATCGCTGTGCCGAGAGTTACGATCGCAGTCGAAAATCCGGATGGCTATGAGCGCGGCGCGCAGCCAGCCAGCGTGGTCGTGACCAGCTCGCTCGCCGCGGGCGCGGGTGGGTTGCCGGTGCAGTTCCAGCTCGGCGGCAGCGCGCAAATGCCGGGAGCGGCTGGCGCGGATTATACGTTAAGCGGCAACACCGGTGCGAACGCCCTCACCATTCCCGCCGGCACTTCCACCGCGCGATTGTCGCTCACGCCCGCCGCGGATAACGACCCGACGGAGTTCGACGAAAGCGTGAGCGTGACCCTGCAGCCGGCGGCCGGTTACACCGTCGGCACGCCGGGCGCAGCCAGTGCGACGATTCACGACGACACCCCATACAACGCAGCCTGGGCCAGCCGATTCCCGGGGTTTAGCGGTGCCGACGC
This sequence comes from uncultured Verrucomicrobiae bacterium, assembly GCA_963730385.1. Taxonomy (GTDB): domain Bacteria; phylum Verrucomicrobiota; class Verrucomicrobiia; order Chthoniobacterales; family UBA10450; genus JACCTI01. Next base: position 244,909 of record CAVSRQ010000010.1, on the reverse strand, counting down.
TGCGCCCACCCTCGATCTCGACGGCGACGATCTTTCGAATTTCGGCGAGTTTGCTTTCGACGGAAACCCGCTTGTCTCCGATCCGGGAATCCTCCCGATTTTGGGCACGATCGAACTCGCGAATCGGGAAGGGCTCACGCCGACCCGCTATCTCACCATCACCTTCCGACGCCGCACCGACGCGCCCGGTTTGATCTACTACCCAGAGAGCTCGACCACGCTGGGACAGTGGAACGATCCGGTGCAGTTCGTCTCCGCCGCCCCAGGTCCCGGCCCCAATCTTGAGACTGTCACCTTTCGCAGCCTGACTCCTATCCCGCGCAACGCCACCCGAGCCGCATCCTTCCTGCGCGTGCGAGTCGTCTCCGATAAGTAATCAGGGCGCACGTTCAGTCGCGCTGATCGTGGTCTCTCCCCACGCGCGCGAACGTCATCCCGAGCCGCGAAGACGGCCGAGGGATCTCTCCGAGGAACACTGTGGGTGAACAGGTGTGAATCGCCCCACGCCAGCCAAAGCCCGCCTCGAAGACGATCGGGGTCCCGCTAAGCCAGCCGTACGGGAAAGCGCAGCGCGGAGCGAGAGATCCCTCGGCCGTGCTTCGCCGGCTCGGGATGACGCTAGGTTTCCTTCGCCCTTGGGCGACGCGGCGGCTTGCTCTCGCGAGCGACGCCTAAGCACCGCTACGAGCCAGCTTCGCCGTCCGCTTCTGCGGTGGCGGTGTTCGCGCAGTAGGTGTCGTAGGTCGCGCGGTTGATTTCTCCCAACCGCTTCTGGATCGAAGCCAGGTATTGGTGCAGACCCGTTTTGAAAATTTCGCTGATCGTGACGTAATCCAGATCCGAGCGTAGCCGCCCGGAAAGGCGCTCGGCTTCGTTCGCGTAGCGGGACTCATCGGAGCCGGAGATGCAGTGCAGCGCTTCGTCCAGAAAATCGACGCTGAAGCGAATGGAACGCGGAAAGCCGGAGTGCGTGATGAGAAATTCCGCCACCTTCCAGGGTGCCACCTGATCCACGTAGATCTTCCGGTAAGCCTCCAGCGCGCTGCAGGATTTCAGCACCGCCATCCATTGGATGGTATCGACGTTGCCACCCACGCTTTCGCCCTGTGGAAGGAGGATGTGATATTTCACATCCAGGATGCGCGAGGTGCAATCGGCCCGCTCGAGCAAGCGGCCGATGCGCATGAAATGCCAGCCTTCCCCATGCGTCATGGTGGAATGCGTGATCCCCTGGAAAAGGTGCGAGCCCGCGATGACGCGATTAAAAAACTCGTAAGGGCTGGTCCGCAACATCTGCCGGGCCTCGTCGCTGGTGATGAAGAGATAGAGCCGATTGAGTTGCACCCACATCTCACTCGAAATCTGCTCGCGCGTAGTGCGGGCGTTTTCGCGCGCCCGGACGACGCAGGAATAAATGGAATTCGGATTCTTCTTTTGCAGCGCGACGAAATCGATCGCGGCCTTCCCGTCGGGCTTCTTGTAAAGCGAATCGAAAAATTCGTTCTCCTCCAGCGAGCTGATGATTGGGTTCCAGGATTGCGGCGAATCGGCGGGCTCGGCCTGGTTGGTGAGATCGAGCAAGAGCTCGAGATTCACTTCCGCGATGCGGGCATTATTCTCCGCCCGCTCGATGTAGCGGCTCATCCAATAAAGAGACTCGGCGACGCGGCTCAGCATGGTCGTTGCTTCTGGCTCCTAATCCTCTTCATCAATGACCCAGGTATCCTTGCTTCCGCCGCCTTGCGAGGAATTGACGATGAGCGAGCCGGCGGTGAGCGCGACGCGAGTGAGGCCGCCGGGGATGATCTTCACCTTCTCGCCGTAAAGGATGTAAGGCCGCAAATCGAGATGGCGGCCTTGCATGCTATCGCCGCAGAAAGAAGGCGAACGGGAAAGGGAGACGACTGGCTGGGCAATGTAATTGCGCGGATTGGCCTGCACCTTTTTGCGGAACTCATCGCACTCCGCTTTCGTGGCCTGAGTGCCGACGAGCATGCCGTAGCCGCCGCTTTCATTGGCGGCTTTTACGACCAGCTGCTCGATGTTTTCCAGGATGTAAGCGAGGTCGGATTTCGTGGACGCGAGGTAAGTGGGGACGTTCGGCAAAATAGGATCTTCGCCGAGGTAATAGCGGATCATCTTCGGCACGAAATGGTAGATCACCTTGTCGTCCGCCACTCCCGTGCCGATGGCGTTGGCGAGGCTGACGTTGCCCTTGCGATAGGCTTCCACCAGTCCGGCCACGCCCAGCCCGCTATCTTTCCGGAAAACTTTCGGATCGAGGAAATCGTCATCGATCCGGCGATAGATCACATCCACCTGCTTCAAGCCCTTGGTCGTGCGCATGAAGATCTTGCTGTTCTGCGCCACCAAATCCCGGCCCTCCACGATCTCCGTGCCCATGGAGCGCGCGAGGAACGAGTGCTCGAAGTAGGCGGAGTTATAAGTCCCGGGAGTAAGGAGCGCGACCGTGGGATTGGCCTTTGCGTGAGGCGCGACGTAGCGGAGGACGTTCAGCAATTCCTGGCTGTAATCCTCCACCGGCCGCACACCATATTGGCCGAAGAGAGAGGGGAAAACGCGCTTCATCGCCTGGCGATTTTCCAGCACGTAAGAGACGCCGGACGGGCAGCGCGCATTATCCTCCAGCACGAGGTAATTCCCGTCGCGATCGCGAATCAGATCCGTCCCGCAGATGTGAATGTAGATATTCCGCGGCACATCGAAGTGCATGAACTCCGGCCGGAAATGTGCCGCTTCCCACACGATGTTCTTCGGGATGGTTCCGTCGCGCAGGATGCTTTGGTTATGGTAGATGTCGTGCAGGAAAAGATTCAGCGCGGTGATCCGTTGCACCAACCCGCGCTCCACTTTTTCCCATTCCCCACCGGGAATGATTCGTGGCACAAGATCGAAGGGGAAGATGCGCTCCGTCCCCTGGTCGTCGTTATAAACCGTGAAGGTGATGCCCTGAGTGAGAAAAGTGGCGGCGGCCAGCGCGCGCTTCTTTTCAAACTCCGCCCGCGTCATCTCCTTGAATCGCGCCGCCAGTTTGCTGTAATGCGGGCGCGGCGTCTCCGGCGCTGCGAACATCTCATCAAAGAAGTCTCCGACATCGTAACCGGAGAAAAAATCGCCCACCCGCTAGTCTGACAGCGCGAAAATCCGACGCAAATGGAAAACCTCCCGCCTGCCGTGGCCACGCACGAAGAAGCTTGTCTAAGGGTTGCGGCGCGCTTCGGCTCGCGCTGGTTGCAGGGTTACGTCTCCGGGAAATTACGTTCTGATCCGCTCTTTCCCGCAGCGTTTGCACTCCTGCGAGATTCGTCCGAGCCGCTGCTCGATGTCGGTTGTGGAGTGGGACTGCTGGCTTTTTATCTTCGCGAACGAGGGTGTGAAATCCCGATCCTCGGTCTCGATCTCGACGCTCCGAAAGTGGCGCAAGGGAACGCCGTGGCGCGCGCCCATTATCAAGGAATTGAGCTTACGCGAGCACAATGTAATCACCGAGGAGCTGCCGGACTTTCGCGGTAATGTCGCGCTCTTCGACGTCCTCCACTATCTCCCGCCGGCCGCGCAACAGACTCTCCTGCAAACGCTCGCGCGAGCCGTTCTGCCGGGCGGTATGTTTCTGCTGCGCGACGCACCGCGCGATGGGTCGGCGCGTTTTTGGCTGACTTACGCCGGCGAGCTTTTTGCGCAGACGATTCGTTGGAACGTGGGCGTCCCGTTGCACTTCGCCACCCGCGCTTCCATTGCCGCCGCTTTTCCGCCAGAAGATTGGATCCATCACGAGCAACCCGCCTGGGGTGGCACGCCCTTTAACAATCGGCTCTTCACCTTCCGCCGAAGACCCGCGTAACCGCGGGGCCGCGCCGCGCTTCTACGTCCGCAAGCGTTCCGGCTCGGGAATGATGCAGCGATAGCCACGCGCGTTCAGTCGTTCCAAAGTTAATTCCAGACAACGAAGCTGAAACTCTGGCGCACGCTCCGCCTGGTGACCTTCGTGCAAGAGAATGATCGCGCCCGGCCGCGCGCCCTTTTCGATGCGGTCGGCGACGCGGATGGGATCGCGCAAAACGGTGTCGAGTCCGCGCACCGTCCAGCCGATCAGTCCCAGCCCGCGCTCGGCGAGGAGCGGATGCACGAACATGTTTTTCATCCCCGCGGGCGCGCGAAAATAATGCGCCGCGCGGGCCGGCGTGGTGCGCAGTGTCTCCGCGCCCAGCGTAAGTCTCGCGCCGGATCCGCCCGGGCCCGGCGCTCCAGAGCGATCGACTCGGGTGCGAGTAGGTGTGGTTGGCGAGCGTGTGACCGCGGGTGAGGATTTCGGTGATGAGATGCGGGAAGGCCTCCGCGTTTTTCCCGATGACAAAGAAGGTGGCGCGAGCTTCGTAGCGCGCGAGCAGGTCGAGGATCGCGAGGGTATGCGCCGGGGATGGACCGTCGTCGATCGTGAGCCAGACTTCGCGCTCCGAGGTTTGGAAATGGGTGAACACGGGGCCCCACCATTGGCACGCGGGGACCAGCGTCGCGTAGAGCAGAAGCATGTGAGAGACGAACAGCGGCAGCAGGCTGAGCCACCACGGGGCGTCGCGAAAGACGAGCACCAGCGAAAGCACGGGTGCTAGAAACGCAAAGGCGAGGAGCCCGGCGCGGGCGGGGTGGGCGTTACGCGGCGGGGGTTGCATCGCGAGGGAGGAGAGCGAGGACGACGGCCGCGAGAAGATTCAGGACCAGGAGAGCGAGCCAAATCGCAGCCGCTACGCTGAAGAAAGATCCCGCGCGCAGAAGCGAGACGGCGAACGCGGTGGTCATGATTCCAATGAGCAGGCTTTGCGCACGATCATCCGCCCAGCCGCCGGAGCAGTCCGAGAGCGCGAAGCAGACGGATGACGAGCGAGTTGAGATACAAGACAAGGAGCCAGCCGAGGCCGACACCGAGGGCGAGGGGAAGCGCAAGGAGTGTCGCCTGCCACGCGGTGAGATTTCGCCAGGCAAAGTGCGCGGCAAAAAGGTATGCCATGCCGTGAACAAGACCGCCCACGACGTTGGCTTCGAGCCAGCTTTTCTCGGCGGGTCGACTGCTCCCGCCCGTGGCGCGAGCCCACAGCCTTGCCAAAGCGAAATGGAAAACAGGCTCAGGATTGGGCATCGGGCTGCACGATAGGTGTGAAGGCGAACCACTGCCGCCAATGCTCGGTCACAATCGTCTGGAGGACATCGCGCCAGGCTTCCAACCCGGTCGCGACGTCGTCCGCGCGCGAGGCGCCCGAGCGTCGGAGATGAATCGGAGCGCGCGTCACGATGCGGTAACGCCGATAACCCGCGCGCACGAAAAAGAGCGGATAAATCGGCACCTGCGCCACGAGCGCGAGCGTAAAAGGACCGGTCGGAAAATGCACCGGTTGGCCGAAGAAGGTCACCTCCGCGCTCGCCACTCCCGGGATGATGCGATCACCTTGAATGGAGACAATCTCCCCCGCGCGGACTGCGTTCAGAAGATCGAAAGAGAGCAACGCGCCGCCACGATTGTAGTCCACTTGCACTGCGCCTTCGCCGCTTTGCTGGAGCGAAGCCTGGAGATGGCGCGCGCTTTCCGCATCGGGTTCCGGGGCGCGGACCATGCGAATGCCGCGCTGAAATTTTTGCGCGAAAATGGCTGCGCCTAAATCGTAATTTCCCATGTGCGCGGTGAGCACGATCGCTCCTTTGGCCGCGGCCAACTCATCCAGAAAAGCAGCGCCCTCGATCTCGTAGCCGAACTCGAATTTCGAGAGTTTAAACTTGGCCGCGTCCGCGATCGTCCAGGCATAGTTCAAGAGCGTGCGGAAGGCGCGCCAGTAATTCATCCAACGCGAGGAGCCGGGCAGGATGAGGCGAAAGTTTTGGATTGAGGCCCGACGAACTGATGCCGCGAAAAAGAAGAAAAACACCGTCATCCCGAAGAGCAGAATCGGCTGCAGATAAAACGGGACCTGCCGCACTCCCCAGTCGAGATACTCGCGCCAATAAATGCCGCGGGCAGCAAAGCGGCGAAGGAAGGAGCGCGCGGAGCGAGACATGAAAAGCAGGAGGAACCCGGACTCGAACGGGCAAGAGCGTTATCCCGTTTTTTCGTCCGCCTTGTAACTTAGCTGCCGCGAGAGCAGCCAGCGCACGCCGAACATATCCACCGTGGCGCGCACGGCGCGATTGCCGAGGCCGTATTTGCTGACGCCAAACTGCCTCGGCCGATGATTCACCGGCACTTCCACCAGGCGATAGCCCATCCCTTTTACGAGCGCGGGAATAAAACGATGCATCCCCTTGAAAGGCACCAAGGCCTGCACGCACTCGCGCCGCATCGCCTTCAACGTGCAGCCGGTATCGCGCACGCCATCTTTCGTAAATCGACTGCGAACGAAATTCGCCACCCGGCTGGTGATTCGTTTTACGACCGTGTCTTTCCGTTGCGCCCGGTAGCCGCACACGAGATCCGCGCCGCGCTCGATCTCGCGCAAAAGCTTCGGGATATCCGCCGGATCGTTCTGCAGATCGCCATCGATCAAGACCGCTGTCGCTCCGCGCGCGGCGTGCAACCCCGCATACATGGCCGCGCTCTGACCGGCGTTTTTGGCAAAGGGTAAAACGCGGATGCGCTCGCCCGCCGCGATCCGCGCGATCGTCGCATCGCTCGAGCCGTCGTCCACGAAGATGATTTCGTAGTCGATACCGGCCAGCGCGGCGGTGAGTTCGCCTTGCAGCAAAGCCACATTTTCTTCCTCGTTATAGAGCGGCACCACCACGGAAACTGCGGGCGTATTTTCCGGCACGGAAGTGGTCATAGCGGGAGCGTGCGATAATTTTTGCAAAGGTAAGCCCGGTAGGTGCGGAGCAATCGCCCGGACCGCCGCACCTCGATCGTGGCAAACAATTCTGTTGATTGGAAGGCCTGGCGAATGTTCCGCGGCGCGTCGGGATTTTTGTTGGCCTGGACGTAAAGCGCGCTCCGTCCGGCGAAGGGATTGACCCCGTCTTCCTCGGTATAAACGTCGCCATCGGTGGGCGCGGCTGGGCGCGGCGCAGCCACGAATTGATCGTAGCGCGGCCAGAAGGAAAACTGGTTTTCCACCGCTTGCGATTCGATCTGATAAACCTCCGGATGCCCCGGGCCTTCCCGGCGTTTCTCGCGGAAGTAGAACGAGAACTCCGAAGCGCGATCGCGCGCATCCGCGATTACGAAAACCTTTTCGCCCAGCTGTTGCTCGACCTGTGCGCGCACTTGCTCGATCGCGCGGGCGCCTGTCTTCCAGCCGCGCATCCGATCGGCGGGATCGCGTTTTTTAAACTCGAAGCCGACGGTGCGGAGTAGATCGGTTTGGAGCGAGAACACGCTCATAACCAGCGCGAGGAGGAGCGCGCTCGCAGCGACGATGCGCAGGCCTGGGCGCGCCGCGATTTTCTCCTGCCAGTAGGCGGCGGCGAGCAGAGCCAGACTCGGAAAAGCGAGCGCGTCCCAATTGGGGTTGGCCGCTTCGTTGAAGGAAAGCACGGAGTAGATGAAGAAGATGGGCAATCCAAACCAGAGGAGGAAAACGCCTTTGAATTGTTGATGCCAGCGCCGCCACCGCGCCAGGACGGCCCAGACGATCCCGAAGAAGATCAGCGGCGAGTAGATCGCGAAGTGGACCACGAAGAAGACGAAGAACTCGCCCGGATGAAAACCAGGCGCGTCGTCCAGGCTGCCGCTGGTGCGCAAGTGCCCGACGGTGGCCCAGGCGTGTTGGTGATTCCAAACAATGGGCGGGATGGTGCAAAGCAGGAAAGCGCCCAGGAGCAGGTAAAGCCCCGGCCCGCGAAACTCCGAGCGGAAACGCGGGATGAGCACGAGCACCAACACGACCGAGAGCAGCTGCAACGCGTTCGTGTATTTACAAAGAAAGCCCAGCCCGATGAGCAAGCCGGTGAGCGGCCAGTGCCAGGACCATTCCGGATGCCGCTCCAGCGCGATCCAGAAGGAATACATCGCCGCCACCCAAAAGAAGATCGAGAGCGGATCGATCGTCATGACGAAGCTGCCGATGTTAAAAATCGGCACCACGTTGAGGCCGATCACGAGCCAGAAGGCCAGCGTCACATTGTAAATCCGGCGGGCGAAGTAGAAGAGGAGCAAGCTGGTGGCCGCCGCCAGGACCGGACTCCAAAAGCGCACGCCGAATTCCGTCGCCCCCAGGAGCACGCTGCTCGACCAGATGGTGAAAGCCACGCCGGGGCCTTTGCTAAAATAGCCGGGCGCGAGCCGCTCCGACCACATCCAGTAATGGGCTTCGTCGGAGGATAAATCCGCGGTCCCGACCAGCGTGAGTCGGATCCCGGTGAGGAGGAAAAGGAAAAGCCAGACGGCGCGGGTCTTGGTCATGATAAAGGGCGCGAGCTTTCACCCGACGTCTTTCTATCGTGCGGCCGCGCCTCGCGCGCCACTTTTCCGAACAGGCGCGGATGGCGCGCAAGAAAGTCTGGCCACCAACGCGTCCCGGCTTTTCGCCAGCCCCACGCCAGCAGCGCGGCCAGCAGAAGCGCCTCCGCCATCCCGAGCAATGCCGAGCCCACCACATCGCTCGGCCAGTGCGCGCCGAGATAAATGCGCCCGTAGCCGATCAGCCCAGCCACCAGAAAATAGCTGGCGCCCCAGCGCCCGAAAAAGAGCAGGCAAAAGATCGCGACCACGAAGTGATTCGCCGTGTGCGCGGACGGAAAGGAAGAACCCTGGCCAGCCGGGCGGAGATCTTTCTGCGTGGAATAATGGACGCGCGGTGCTTTGAACACGGTCAGGAATTTCGGCCGCGCCTTCTGCAGCTGCACCAGACGCACCGTCTCAGTTTGTTTCGGACGCGGACGACCGATCGAGCTCTTGAGCGGCCGCAAAACAAACGTCTCCGAGAGCGCGAGGGTGAGCGCCACACACACGACAAAGGCGCGTCCCCGGAACCCGCCGAAGACGAGCAAGGCCAGGCCGAGCACGACCAGAAACGGCATCCAGACATTCACGTCGCTCAAGCCCGCCATGAACAAGTCGAGCGCCGGACTCGTCCACGTTTGATTGATCTGATGAAAAAGAGCCTGGTCCACAGCAACAGTGCGCGCGAAGTATTCGGCGCCTTCGAGCAGATTCATCTAGAGCGTATCACCGGAAAAGACCAATGCTGAAACCACTCGCCGCCCTTCTCCTTCTCGCGCTCGCGCCTCTCGCGGTCGCCGCACCGTCGGCCCAGGAGATTCTCGCCACCGTTCGCCTCCAGCAATCGCAACAGGAGGTCGATCTCGCCGGGCAACTGCGCGAAGACGCGCGGATCGTCCCCTTTCGCTTGATGCAATCCGGCGCGGTCATTCGCTACACTTTTCGTGATCCGGACGAGGCGCTCCAGCTCCGACTCGGCGACTCCGATTCACGCCTCGACGAAATCTCGGGCGACGGGGTCGATCGCATTGCGGGTCCGGAGTTCGACCAAAAAGTGCGCGGGACAGCGATCAGCTACGCGGACCTGGCGTTGAAATTTATCTACTGGAAAAAGGCGAAGGTGCTGGGCGAAGACACGCTCCGGACGCGGCGCTGCTGGAAGCTGCAGCTGGAGGCGCCTTCCCGGCAATCGGAATACTCGAACGTGCTGCTCTGGGTGGATCAACAGGGCGGGGCCTTGATGCGGATGGAGGGCTACGATTGGAACGTAAAGCTGGCGAAGCGTTTCGAAGTGGTCTCGGCGCAGAAGATCGAAGGTCGGTGGTTTTTGAAACAGATGCGGATCGAGAGCTTCGCGCCCGAGACGGGGAAAGTGGAAAAGCGCACCTATCTCGAGATGAAGAAATAGCGGGCTGCGGCGCGGAGGTTGGAGGTTGGAGGTTGGAGGTTGGAGGTTGGAGGTTGGAGGTTGGAGGTTGGAGGTTGGAGGTCGAAGGACGGTCTCACGCACACCCGGTGTCATCCCGAGCCGCGGAGACGGCCGAGGGATCTCTCCGATGGAAGGATGATGTTTCCTTTCCCCAAGCCGCGATCGCAGCCGAAGCCCACCCGCGTGGACTCTCGAGTGCTAGCAGGCGACCCCGGGGAAGCTTCAGGCTGCATAGCAAGATCAGCGGCAAAAAACGTCACCCAGTCTCGGAGAGATCCTTCGACCGTCTGCGCGGCTCAGGATGACGAAGGGTGGCGGCGCTCCGCATTCTCTTCGAAGGCGCACAGCACAGCTACCACCACCGTCTCCTGCCTCAGCCGCCAGCACTCGCCATTCTTCCGGTAATAGTGTAGAGAAGACGCCGATGAAAAGCCCTCGTCCGCTCCTCCTTCTCTCCGGTGTTCTCGCGTTTCTTCTCTGCTTCTCGCCCGCACAGGCACTCACGGTGAAACCCAACGTCGCGCCGGTGGTGAGCGGCCCGATCGGTGATCGCAGCGTCTATCTTCAAACCAGCGGAATTGTCGATCTGTCGCCGTTCTTTCGCGATCCCGATGCTTCGGCCGCCGTCCTTCTGACCACGTCTCTGGGCACGATCACGATGACGCTTGATGGCGAGCAGGCGCCCATCACGGTGGCGAATTTTCTGCGCTATGTGGATGAGGGCCGTTACTTCACCAACGATGCCACGGCGAACAGCGTCGCTTCGCTTTTCGTCCATCGCTCAGCTCCAGGTTTCGTCATCCAGACCGGCGGCTTTCTCGGCACGGTCAATCCAAACGGGTCCGGCAACGTCCTCGCCGGCCAGGTGGCCACTTTTCCGCCGATCCAGAACGAGCCTTTCATCTCCAACATCCGCGGCACGATCGCGATGGCGAAACTCGGCGGCGATCCGAACAGCGCGACCAGCCAGTGGTTTGTGAACCTGGCCGACAACAGTGCCAATCTCGACAACCAAAACGGCGGCTTCACCGTCTTCGGACGCGTGACCGGCTCCGGCATGAGCGTGGTCGACGCCATCGCCGCCCTGCCGATCGTGAACGCAGGTTCGCCGTTCGATAGTCTCCCAGTTCGCAACTACACCTCACCGAATCCGATCAAGGTGCCGAACCTTGTTTCCATTCCCGGCTTCGTCCGCACCTCGCCCTTTACCTTCACCGCCACGAGCAGCAACCCCAGCGTGGCCGCCGTCTCCACCAGCGGCACGCAGCTGCTCATCGCAGGTCTCCAGATCGGCAGCGCGCAGGTCACGGTCACCGCCACGGATCTGGATGGCGTGGCCGTTTCGCAGAGTTTCAACGTCAACATCACCACCGCTCCTGGTCGTCTCCGGAACATCTCCACCCGGGTCAATTTCCCGGCGGGGAACGAGGAACTGATCGGCGGATTCATCATCCGCGGCGGGACCTCGAAGCGGCTGGTCGTGCGTGCGATCGGCCCTTCCCTGGCGAACGTCGGCGTGAATGGGATCAACAATCCCACCTTGGAGCTGCGCGCGGGCGATGGATCGCTCATCGCCTCGAACGATAACTGGGTCAGCAGCCCGGATCGCCAACTGCTGACCGATCTCGGCCTTGCTCCGATCGATAACCAGGAATCCGCGCTCTTCGTGACCGTGCCGTCCAGCGCCGCGAACACCAACTACACCGCGATCGTGCGCAGTGTGGCCAACGTCCCGGGCGTCGCCCTGGTCGAAGTGTTCGATCTCGATAGTGCCGCTGGAGCCACCATCTTGAACGTCTCCACTCGTGGCCAGGTGGGCACGGGCAACAACGTCATGATCGGCGGCTTCATCACGCAAGGGACCGAGGCCCGTCGCCTGGCCGTGCGCGCGCTTGGGCCTTCCCTGGCGCAGTTTAACGTCCCCGGCACGCTGCCCGATCCGACCTTGGAATTGCGCGATGCCCAAGGGGCGATCGTGAAGTCGAATAACGATTGGCAAACCGGTAACCCCGAGGCTGCTGAGCTGCAGAGCATCGGGCTCGCGCCGAGCGACGCGCGGGAGTCTGCTTTGATCGCCACGGTTCCATCAGGTGCTTACACCGCGGTGGTGGCAGGCAATGGGAGCCAGCCGACCGGCGTCGCCTTGGTGGAAGTGTTCCAGTTCCAGTAAGCGGACGCCGCCCGAGCGGCGGCGATGCGAGAGGCGGCTACGACCCGCTCTCGCGTGCGCCTTGCACGATCTGCGCAAAGCTGCGCGGATCGAGGCTGGCGCCGCCCACGAGCGCGCCGTCGATGTCCGGCTGCGACATGAGGGTGTGCGCATTGTCGGGCTTCACGCTGCCGCCGTATTGGATGCGAATCTTGGCGGCGGTCGCTTCATCGGCGATTTCGCCCAAAGTCTTGCGGATGAAAGCGTGCACTTCCTGCGCCTGTTCCGCGCTGGCCGTCTTGCCGGTGCCGATGGCCCAGACCGGCTCGTAGGCGATGACGGTCTCAAGGAGTTCCTTCGCGCTCAACCCGGCCAGGCTGCCGTGCAATTGCCCGCCAATCACCTTCTCCACCTCGCCAGCTTCGCGTTGCTCCAGAGTCTCTCCTACGCAAACGATCGGGCGAAGCGTGGCTTCCAGGGCCGCGCGGACTTTGCGGTTCACGATCTCGTCCGTCTCGCCATACATCGCCCGCCGCTCGCTGTGCCCGAGCACCACGTAACGCACGAACAATTCGCGCAACATCGCCGCGCTGATCTCGCCGGTGAACGCGCCGCCCTTTTCCGCGGACATGTTTTGCGCGCCCAGCTTCACGCTTTGGGAATCGTCCAGCGCCCCGCTCACTTTCGCGAGCGCGGTGAAGGGTGGCACCAGGACCACTTCCACTTCGCTGGCGTCGCCTATTTCACGGAGAAAGGTCTCCACAAACGCGGCCGATTCCGCCTGCGTCATGTTCATCTTCCAGTTCGCTGCTACGATTTTTTTGCGCATAAAAGTGTGATCTGCTTTCTGGCTGGTCCCAGCGTTTACTTGTTTGAAAGCGCCGCCACGCCCGGCAGTTCTTTGCCTTCCAATAGCTCAAGAGAAGCGCCGCCGCCGGTCGAAATAAAGGTCATCTTCTCGGCCAGGCCCGCCTGTTTCACCGCCGTCACAGAATCTCCGCCGCCGATCACGGTCACGGCATCCGAATCCGCCAGCGCCTGCGCGATGGCATTCGTCCCTGCCGCGAAGTCCGCGATTTCAAAAACGCCGACTGGGCCGTTCCACAAAATCGTTTTCGCCTTCGCGATCTCCTCAAGATAAAGCGCGATCGTGGCCTGGCCGATATCCACCGCCTGCCAGCCTTCGCTGATTCCGTGGCCTTTGCCTTCCGCGTTCCGCGTTTTCGCGCCGGCTTTGAATTCCTCCGTCTCCAGAGCATCCACCGGAAGGAGAAACTTCACGCCTTTCGCTTTCGCGTGCTCCACCAGTTCGCGAGCGAGATCGAGCTTGTCCGCTTCCACGCGGCTCGCGCCCACCGGAATGCCTTCGGCTTTCCAGAAGGTGTTCGCCATCGCGCCGCCGATCAGGATTGTGTCCGCCTTTTCCATCAGCGCTTTGATCACGCTGATCTTATCCGACACCTTCGAGCCGCCCATGATAACGAGGAATGGCTTCGCGGGATTTTCCAATTCGCCGCGCAGATATTTCAGCTCTTTCTCCATCAGAAAGCCCATCGCCGCCTGACCGATAAATTTCGTGATCCCCGCGGTGCTGGCGTGGGCCCGGTGGGCGGCGCCGAAAGCGTCGTTCACGAAGATGTCGCCCAGCTTGGCGAGCGCTTCCGCAAAGGCGGGATCGTTCGCCTCCTCGCCTGCTTCAAAGCGCACGTTCTGGAGCAGCGTCACGTCGCCGTCCTTCATATGCGCGATGATCTCCTCCGGAATCGTTCCGATGGTGTCGTGGCTGAAAGCGACCGGCTGATCGAGCAGGGTATGCAAATGGTCAGCCACTGGTCGGAGAGTGTATTTATCCACCCGCTTCCCTTTCGGCCGTCCGAAGTGCGCCATCAGAATCGTCTTCGCGCCTTGTTCGCGCAGCCAATTGATCGTGGGCAACGACTCGCGAATACGGGTGTCGTCCGTGATATGAACATGATCGCCGTGCTCCTCCACCGGCACGTTAAAATCCACCCGCACCAGCACTCGTTTGCCGCGAACATCGAGATCGCGAAGGGAAAGTTTATTCATAATTGATCGTGCTCCTACTCCTGCTCGTGATCGTAATCGATCCCATAAGTCGCTTCGTCTTCGCGAATCCCCGCCGCGCGCTCAGAAAATCGCTTTAATAGACCGACTAGCATTCGCGTGATCGCCGCCAGTTGCTCTTTCCCAGGTCGGATAAAAGCCTGGTCGCTCATCGTTCGCGCGATCAACACATCAAGACACGCGGCGCACTCCACGGCCGACCCGCGCGCGATCTCGAGAAAGCGCGCTTCGATCGGCGGCTGAAAACTTCGCGTTTCCTTCGGCGATGTTGAGCGGGATGCTGGTCGACGCGCGATCGAGCTGATCGCTGGCCGCGAATCGCGGCAGTCGATCGATGATCTCGCCGGCCCACGCGCAGAAGGCGATCGCCTCCTGGTAAACCTCTAGTTTCTCGTGGTCGAAAAGGGGCTCGTGAAGAGGGGATTACGAGTAGGAGTATGATTACGAGTAGGAGGCTCCGCGGCTGCATCTTTTTTCATACTCCTACTCCTACTCTATTCCAGCCCGTCTCCTACTTCCCGAGCAAAGCCAGCATCTGCACGCAGCGATTGCTGTAGCCCCACTCGTTGTCGTACCAACCCACCACCTTCACGAACTTGTCGCCCAAGGAGAGCGTGAGCCCGCTGTCGAAGATGCAGGAGTGCGCGTTCCCCACGATGTCCTGGAGCACGAGCGGCTCGTCGGAATACTCGAGGATGCCTTTCATGCGATCGGTGCCAGCGGCTTCTTTAAAGGCCTGGTTCACATCCTCTGCGCTCGCTTTGTTTTTCAAAAGCGCGGTGAAATCCGTGACCGAGCCGTCCGGGGTCGGCACACGGAAGGCTCCGCCGTTTAGCTTCCCTTTCAGATCAGGAATGACTTCGCCGATCGCTTTCGCGGCGCCGGTGCTGGACGGCACGATATTCACCGCGGCCGCACGGCCGCGGCGCAGATCGGCGTGCGGGAGATCGAGAATATTCTGATCGTTCGTGTAGGAGTGAATCGTGCTCATGAAGCCCGCCTCGATCCCGAAGGTGTCGTGCAAGACTTTCGCCATCGGCGCGAGGCAATTGGTGGTGCAGCTCGCGTTTGAAACCACGGTGTGCTTCGCGGCGTCGTAAACTTCGTCGTTAATCCCGAGGCAAATCGTGGCGTCCGGCCCTTTCGCTGGAGCGCTGATCAGCACCCGCTTCGCGCCGCCTTTGCTGATGTGCAGCTCGGCTTTTTCGCGGGCGGTGAAGAATCCGGTCGATTCCATGACCACGTCCACGCCCAGGTCTTTCCACGGGAGCGCAGCCGGATCGCGCTCTTTCATGATCCGGATTTTGTGGCCGCGGACGATGATGTTTTGCTCATCGTGTCCGATCTCGCCGTCGAATTTCCCGTGCACCGAATCCCACTTCAGGAGGTGCGCCAGGGTGGCGGTGTCGGTTAAATCGTTGATGCCTTTCACGCGGGCCACGTCCTCCTGGGACATGGCGCGCAAGACGTTGCGACCGATGCGGCCGAAGCCGTTGATTCCGTAGTTAGCCATAAAGAGTTTTCTCGTTTGAGGGTTGGGATGCAGTGCGTGCGGCGAGGGGCCCGAAGCGCCGTTATCACTAAAGTGGGGAGGAGCGGCAGGCAATGGGGAAGTGCAGCGGCCTCTGGTTGAATGCCGCGTCCGCAGACCGCGTCGAAGACGTTTCTCTTCGCATGCAATTCCGAGCCACTCTCCGTTTTCTCCTCTGTCTAATCCTCGGCCTTGGGCTGCTTCTCCCATCTGCCAGCGCCGCTCGTCGCGTATCTGGAACCGTGCAGACCATTCTCATCCTGGGCGACAGCTTGAGCGACGGCTTCGGCTTGCAACGCCAGCAGGCCTACCCTGCGCTGGTGGCGGAGAAAATGCGCGCCGCTGGTCTCCGCTACGATGTGATCAATGCCGGCCTGAGCGGTGGGACCAGCTCCGGCGGGTTGCAGCGAATCCCGAAGTATCTCGATCGCCCGATTGATATTCTCGTCCTGCAACTTGGCATCAACGACGTCTTCCGCGGCGTGGCCGTTTCCCAGATTCAGAACAACTTGCAGAGCATTATCGATCGCGTGGAAAAGAAGAATCCCAGCGTGCGCGTCGTCATCGTGGGGATGCAACTCCCGATTCCCGGCGCGGAAGGATACGTCCAGGAATTTGGCCGGATGTATCGCGCGCTGGCGGAGAAGAACAACGCCGCCCTGGTGCCGTATCTTCTGGAAGGTGTGGGCGGCGATCCCGCCTTGAATCTCGCGGATCGCATCCACCCGAACGCGGCCGGTCAGCGCATCCTGGCCGAGAATGTCTGGCGCGTGCTCGAGCCGGTGGTGCGTGCGAAATCCGCTGAGAATGCCCCGGCCGTCCGGTGACCGTTGCCCGCTGGCCAAGCGCCGGATTTAGCCCCATCTTTCCCGATGAAAAATCTCCTCGCGCCATTCTTTGCGCTTCTTGTTGTCGTCCCTTCGCTCTTCGCGGCGTCCGATAACAATCAAACGTTCGCAGTCGAGAGCTTTACCTTCGCTGTCCCGGCGGGCTGGAAACAGGTCCCGCCTCCTTCGCCCATGCGAAAGGCCCAGCTCGAAGTGGGCGACGGCGCGGCGAAAGCGGATGTGACGTTCTTCCACTTCGGTGGCGGCAGTGGCAGTGCGGCCGATAACGTGGCCCGCTGGTTCTCGCAATTTCCCGGGAGCGAGAAATCGCAGAAGAGCGAAACCGTCGACGTCAACGGCGTGAAGGTGACCTTCGTGGAAGCGTCCGGCACTTTCAGCAGCGGCATGCCCGGCGGGCCGACCACGCCGATGGCGAACTACGCTTTGCGCGGGGCCATCCTCGAGAATGCACAGACGGGCGATGTCTACGTTAAGATGACTGGCCCGGCGGAGACGGTGCAGGCGGGGGCGGAGGCTTTTCGCAAAATGGTCACCGATGCCGCTGGCGCTGCCAAAAAATAGGCGCCGTTGGTTTTAAGCGCGCAGACGCAGGACTAGTTGCGCGGCGAAGTAGAGCATCACCAGGGCGGTGAGACCTTGAGTGGCAATCTGCCAGCCCGGGCGTGAGAAAACGCGCGCGCCTAATTTCACCGCGAGCGCGAGGACAAATCCCCACGTGATCGCGCCCAGCACGACGGCGCTGGCGAGGAAGAGGGAACTTAAGAAACCGGCCGTCAGCTGCCCGCTTTGGCTTCCGATCACCGCCAGCCAAAAGCCGATATTCCACGGGCTGGTGAGCGCCAGGGTGAACCCGACCAGGAAGCCCGGCAGCTGCCGCTTCTTCATTTGCGATCCTGGCGCCGCATCGCTTGCAGCCGCGCGTTGGCCTTGATAAGCGCGCCAGGCTCCGCGCAAAAACACAAACGCGAGAAAGAGGAGCAAGCCGAGGCTCACAATCCCGAGCCCGAGCCGGACGCGTGGCGTGTTGACCAATGCGCCCGCTCCCGCCGAAACGCTGAGCGCCCAAAGAAAATCGCCCGCGCAAGCGCCCAACCCCACGCGCCAGGCTGGCCAAAACCCTCCGCCTTCGTTCGCGGGCAGCACCCCACGGCGAATCATCTCCGCGTTGACCGGCCCGGGCGGCCAGGCCACCGACCAGCCGAGAATGAACCCTTTCAGGAGAAGAGCGCTGGAGAAAGCGGAGCCGGCGGCAAGCATCGCGGTCATGAGAAGGAGAGACTTATAGAGGGCTTCCCGACGAGCGCGATGCGCAAATTGCGCGCGTTCCCCGTTTGGCGCGCGCGCCATTCCGACGTAATCCTCGCCCTAGCCGATGAACGTCCTGGAAATCCTGCAATCGACCAGCGCCTACTTTAAGAAGCGCGGAGTCGAAAGCGCGCGACTCAATGCCGAGCATCTCCTCGCGCACGCGCTTGGGCGGAAACGGATCGAGCTTTACCTCGACTTCGATCGACCGCTGGGAGAGGCGGAGTTGGCGCCGCTCCGCGAACTGGTGCGCCGCCGCGGGCAGGGCGAGCCGTTGCAGCACCTGCTCGGCACGGTGGAATTTTGCGGGCACGTCTTCGCGTCGGATAAACGCGCGCTCATCCCGCGTCCGGAGACAGAGGAACTGGTCGAGCTTTTGCTTAACGATTTCAAAACGCAGACACCGCGTCGCGTTCTCGATGTGGGGACGGGCAGCGGCGTGATTGCGCTCAGCCTGGCGGCGGCCTGGCCGGAAGCCGAAGTGCACGCGGTCGATCTTTCGGAGGATGCACTGACGCTGGCGCGAGAAAACGCTGCGAAACTTGGCTTGCTCGAGCGCGTCGTCTTTCAACAGAGCGATCTCCTGGCATTCACCACGCAGGCTTACGATCTCATCGTCGCGAACCTCCCCTACGTGCCGCTGAGCGACCGCGCCACGCTTTCGCGCGAGGTGATGCACGATCCAGCGCTTGCGCTCTTCGGCGGCGAAGCGGGCGACGAGATCATTCGGCGTTTGCTCGAGGAAGCTTGCGTCGCGTCTCACGCCGGGAGGGCTGCTGGCGCTGGAAATCGGCCTCGGTCAGGCGGATGCGATCACCGCCGCGCTGGCGGAGAGGAAGTATCGGGACATTTCCCAGCGACACGACTCGGCAGGTGTGACACGGTTCCTGCTCGCTCGTTATGGATAAAATTCTCGTGCATGGCGGTCACTCGCTTTCTGGTTCGATCAAAGTGAGCGGCTCGAAGAATTCGGCTCTGCCGATTCTGGCCGCGACCCTGCTCACGCGCGAGCCGTGCGTGCTCCATCGCGTGCCGGATTTAAGCGACACGAATTACATGCTGCAGATCCTGATGTTCCTCGGCGCGCAGGTGGAACGCGCCAGCGGGACGGTGACGGTGCAGGCGGAGAAGGTGGAATCGGTCGCGCCTTATGAAGTGGTGCGGAAGATGCGCGCGTCGGTCTGTGTGCTCGGGCCGCTTCTGGCGCGTTGCCGCGAGGCGACGGTCTCGCTTCCGGGCGGCTGCGTGATCGGTGATCGGCCGATTGATTTGCACTTAAAAGGCTTCGAGGCACTGGGCGCAGCGGTGCGCGTGGAAGGCGGCAACGTCCGGATGTTCACGAACCAACTCAAAGGTGCGGTGATCAATCTGCGCGGGAAGTTTGGCCCCACCGTCCTGGGCACGGACAACATCATGATGGCCGCAGTCTTGGCCGAAGGCACCACCGTGATCGAAGGCGCGGCTTCCGAGCCGGAAGTGTGCGACCTGGCGGATTTCCTCAACAAGATGGGCGCGAAGATCGAGGGCGCGGGGACGCGGCGGCTCATCATCGAGGGCGTGAAGGAATTGCACGGGGCGGAGCACGACATCATTCCCGATCGGATCGAGGCGGGAACGTTTCTGGTGGCGGGCGCGATCTGTGGCACGGGGGTGACGGTGACCCGCGCCAACGCGGAACACGTCAGCGCCGTGACGACTGCGCTCACGGACGCCGGCTACAAGATCGAGACGAAGGGCGATTCCATCACCGTCTCGCCCAATAGCGCGGCCAAGCCGCTCGAGCTTTCCACCCAGCCTTACCCAGGATTCCCGACCGATATGCAGGCGCAAATGTGCGCTCTCCTTTCCACCACCCAGGGCATCAGTGTCGTGACGGAGAACATTTTCCCACAGCGCTACATGCATCTCGCGGAGCTGAAGCGGATGGGCGCGCAGGTGCAGATTGAAGGGCCAACGGCCGTGATCCAGGGGGTGGAGAAATTGATCGCAGCGCCGGTGATGGCGAGCGATCTCCGCGCTTCGGCGGCGCTGGTCTTGGCGGGATTGAAAGCGGAAGGCGTGACGGAGATCAGCCGCGTCTATCACATCGATCGCGGCTACGAGCATCTCGATGAAAAACTCGGAGCGCTCGGCGCGCAGATCGAGCGCGTGAAATCAAAGGATTAAGCGGCGGCCGCTTTCTCCCCTTCATACTCTTAATCTTACTCCTACTCCTACTCTCTTCTGAGCGAGGAGGGGAGGGATTAGGAGTAGAGTAGGAGTAGGAGTAGGAGTATGAAGGGAAGAGAAGTAACGCGCACTTGCTCTCGCGCGGGTGCGCTCGCAGTTTCCCGCCCGAAATGAGCGCCCCGGAATCCGAAGAGGTCTTGCGCGAGGCGCTCAAGCCGGAAACGGATACCGCGACCGAGATGGCGCGCGGCGCGCTCGTGAACGTGGTCACTCTGGCCGCGGCAAACTTGCGCGGGATTTTCACCTTCCTCATCGCCCGTCTGCTGGGCCAGAACGCGCTCGGCACCTTCGGGATCGCGTGGTCCACCACCGATCTCCTGAGTAAATTCGGCACCTTCGGGATGGATACGAGCACGATCGCGCTCGTGGCGAAACGCCACGCGGTGGACGATCTGGGCGGGGCGCGGGCGATCATGCGACGGGCAGTGACCTTCGGCCTGCTCTTCAGTGTGTTGGCGGCGCTGGCGGGAATCCTTGCCTTCCAAACCATCGGGGCGCAGCTCGGGCAATCGCCGGAGTTGGTGCGCAGCACTTCGCTCATGCTCCTCGCGCTCCCGGGCATCGCGCTTTATCGGCTCAGCAACGGCGTCTCGCGCGGGATGAAGGTGATGCGACACGACCTCTACTCGAAGGGGTTTACGGAGACGTTTGGGACGATTGCCTGTTTCCTCGTCGCGGTGGGAATCGGATTGCGCAGTCTCGCGCCGGCGGTGGCGGTGGTGTGCGGGACGGGTGCGGGCGGCTTGATGGCGGTGATGTTGGCGCGCAGTCTTTTTGCCGGGCATCGACGCGATCAGGCGAAGGTGGGGCCCGCGGGCTTGCTCCGTTTTTCTGCGCCGATCGCGACCTACAGCCTGCTCAACATGCTCATCATGCGGATGGACGTGCTGCTGCTCGGGTTTATGGGGCCGTCGGTGGGCGTGAGCCTGGGCACGATCGGGATCTTTGTCGCCTCGGTGGAAATAGCGGGCGGAATGCGGAAAGTGCGGCAGGCTTTTGATCCGATGTTCACGCCGATCATTGCGCGGCAATCGGCTCTGCAGAATCAACCGGCGATGGAGGAGAGCTTTGCGCAGTTGGGCCGCTGGGTCCTCGCCGCGCAGTTGCCACTCATGGGCGTGCTCTGTCTCTCGGGCGGGATCGGGCTCGATCTCTTCGGGCCGGGGTTCCGGCAAGGAGCGACGTGGGTGGCGTTGCTGGCGGTGGCGCATGCTACGAGCAGTTTCGTCGGCCTGGCCGAGACCGTGATCATGATCCAGCGGCCGCGCTTAAATTTGATCAACTCGGGCACGACGGTCTTGCTGCAGTTGGGCGCGAGTCTTCTCCTCATCCCGTGGCTGGGCGCGACTGGGGCCGCGCTCGGGATGGTGCTGGCTTACGTCACGCAGGGAGTGCTGCGTTATCTCGAGCTGCGGATTCTTTTCCACTGGCACTGGCCCTGGCGGGCGTTGGCCCGGCCGGCTTACGCCTTCCTGCTCGCGTTGCTTCCGGCGCTGCCTTTGCGTTTGCTCTGGCACGGCTGGCGAGGCGAGCTGGCGGCGGGCATTGTTCTTCTCGTCGCGTATGTGGCGGCGTGGAAAGTCATTGGACTGGAGGAGGCCGACCGCGTGGTGTTGCGGCAACTCTGGCAACGCCGCAGTCGCCGCCGTCTTGCGCCTAACGATGCGGCTTGAGGACGGTCCGGGCTGCGCGGCTGCCGCTTTTTGCTTGGAGAATCGGGGCTGCGTCGGAGGGATCCCTCGGCCGTCTGCGCGGCTCGGGATGACGTGGGCGTTGTCGACAATTTAGTGCGATTAGGTGGTGGCGGGCTCGGTCGGTCGTTGTCGGATTTTGGCGAGACGAGCAGGAAGCTGTCGGACGGGGCGGGCCGAGAGAATATGGAGCGTTGACCGAAGACTCCTTCGATGACGCTTTGCACTGGCAGGTTCCAAACGGATAAAAACGGCGCCCCGGTCATCCCGAGCCGCGAAGACGGTCGAGGGATCTCTCCGAGGAACTTCAGGTTATGCCCGCGCAGAAACGTGAGAGGTGCTCCGCGGGTCTGCTTACGGGTGGCTACGCAAGGATTAGGCTGCGGCTGCCCTTTTGTTTTTGGGAGAATCGGGGCTGCGTCGGAGAGATCCCTCGGCCGTCTGCGCGGCTCGGGATGACCGGGGCGTTGGTTCACAGCGGGCGTCGAAAATGGGCTGGTCGGCGGGTCTGATCCTGCAGGAGACTGCGGAGAGTTCGCATGTTTTCCACGTCTTCCTGCAGCTCTTTACCCTTCGGCGTCTCGAGCACCTTTGGGATGTCTGCGAAGCCGCCGATCGCGCATGATGACGCGAAAGGCGTCGAGCCCGATTTTGCCCTGGCCGATGTGTTCGTGGCGATCGACGCGTGAGCCGCGCGCGGTCTTGGAATCGTTCAAGTGGAGCGCGGCCAGACGATGCAGGCCGATGGTGCGATCGAAATGAGCCAGGGTCTTACGCGTGCCGCTCGCCGTGGTGAGATCGTAGCCGGCCTCAAAGACGTGCGCGGTATCGAGACAAACGCAGAGCCGCTCCGGCGCGCGCACGGAAGCGATGATCTGCGCGAGCTGCTCGAAAGTGTGACCGAGCGTGGTGCCCTGGCCCGCGGTGGTCTCGAGCGCGATTTTGGTTTTCGTCTTTGGCAGGACGGTGTGGACCGCATCGATGGAAGCGACAATGCGATCGAGCCCGGATTCGTCGCCGGCGCCGAGGTGCGCGCCGGGATGCAGAACGAGGAACGGAAGCTCGAGCTGGTCAGCGCGGGTTAATTCTTCGGCGAGAGCGCGGAGGGAGTTGGCGTGGAATTGCGGATTGGTCGCCGCGAGATTGATCAAGTAATTCGCGTGCGCAAAAGCGGCGCCGAGCTCGTGGCGCGACGGTGTGGTCGAGGAAAGCGCGGATCTCGGCGCGTTCCAACGGACGCGCGAACCACTGCATATTATTCTTTACGAAGATCTGCACCGCGGTGCACTCGACGGAGCGAGCGCGCTCCAGCGCCCGATGCAATCCACCGCCGATCGACATGTGCGCGCCGAGCAGAATCTTTAGAAACGGGCATGACGAAATCTAGAACCGCTTCGGATGCCAATTGGGTTTCGAGAGACTGCCGTCGCCTTTGTATTCGAAGAGTTTGTAGACGGGGGTCAGGACGATGCCGGGGCCGCTTGCGCTGATCCGGAGATCGAAGTCGATTTTGTTTTCGAGAAAGAAAAGATCGCCGTGGCCGACCATCCCGAAGAGTTTTCCGGAAACTTTAAAGTCGTCGGTGTGGATGACGCCTTCTTTGATCGTGAAGGAAGCGGTGGCTTCTTTCGCGACGCTGTAGCCGGCGCCGGGGACAATCTCGGCCACGAGGCCGGAGAGCGGGCCGAGCACGGGAATGGCGAAGACGTTGCCGTTTGAGATGCGAATTTTTCCGGCGCCGCGCATGGTGCGCGCGTCGTCACCCACGCCTTTGAAATCGTAGCTGCCGGAGAGCTGGCCCCGGGCGGTCTCGTATTTGAAATAGAGATCGGTCAGCCGCGGGAAATCCACGCCGTTAAGCGCGACGCTGGCGGAGTAGGCTTTGTTATCTTTCGCGGTGGCGATATCGGCGGTGCCGCGCACGGTGCCGTCGAAGAGCGTCCCTTCCACGGTGAGAAGTTGGACGCGATCGTCGGTGATGAGGATGTCGCCGCGCGCGCGAGTGATGGGCAGAGTCTTGCCGAGGAAGTCGTAGTCCAACCCAGCTGGCGCCTCGACTTTGATCTCGAGCTGGGTGTTTTTCCCGCCGCGATATTGCACGACGCCGTTGGCGACCAGGGAGGGCGCGCCGCGGAATTTGTATGGGGCGACGACCTTGTGGAGCTTGGGCTCGATCCAGTAAATCGCATCGGTCGGCTGCAAGGTGGCGCGCACGTCGCGGAGGCGGACTTCGTGGTGGCCATAATCGTAGGTGAAGGAGCCGGTGCCGCGGCCGGCATCGCGCGCCACGCGGAGATCATCGAAAGTGATCGCCTTTTCGCTCAGGCGGAGATCGGCGCTGAGGCTATCCATCCAGACACCGCGAAAGCGGGTGCGGGCGAGCGTGAGCGTGCCTTCGCCGACCCAGGTATCGGGATGGCGGGAGGAACCGTGGAGGTCGAGGCGCAGGGCGGGCGACCGGGTCCATTCCCACTCGCTGAGAAACTTCCGTAAACCTTCCGGCGCGAGCGCGCGCAGGGCCGCGGGATTGATCGAGCTTTCGAGCTTGAGACGGAAATCGCCGGGGGTGTCGAGCACATCGGCCAGGACTTCGCCGCTGGCGTGGCGCACGCGCACATCGCGCAACATCAGGCGCGTCCCATCCCAGGAACCATCCGCGGAAAGGCCGAGGAAGGGGATGGTCTTGTAAACAAAATCGCCGAGCGCGAGATGCCCGACCGCGCGGAACTGCGCGGGACGCCCGGGGGCCAGATGGAATGAGCCAGAGAGATCAACCTGGGGCGGCTGGACGAAGCTCACCTCACGTAAATATTTGCCCGCGCCGAATGCTTCGAGCGCGTCATTGATCCTGACCGTGCTGCGGAGCTGAAAGTCTCCTTTGCCATCGGCGAGATCCCATTGGGCGCGGGAGGAGAGCGTGCCGCTGCGATCGGTCCATTCCAGTTTATTGAGGAGAAGACGGCCCGCGGCCCACTCCACCATGGCTTCGATGTTCGCGATCTCGTAGGAGCCACGAGTGAGGCGAGCGCCACGCAGGACGACCTCGACGCGGGCGTTTTCGATTTGCGAGAGGTCGCCGGCAAACGTGGCCTGGATGGACGGCAACGCTCCCGCGGCGCGGATGGCATTAAGCTCGGTGGCGACGCGGTGCAGGATGCGCCAGCGTTGCTGCCACTCCTCCGGCGTGACCACGCGTGCGGGCGCGGGGCTTTGATTGATCAACTGGCCGGTGGCCGAAAGGCGGACGCCAGCGAAGACGCCTTCCGCCTGGCTAATGTAGATCTGGCCGGGCGGGAAATAGACGTGGGCGCGAAAGTTTTGCAGACGCGCGCGAGGTCCGGGCGCGGCACCGGCCGGAGCGGGAAAGGTGACGTTCGCGTTGCGGATATCGATCGCATTGAGGAAAGGCTGGCGATGGAGCAGCGCCGCGTAGTTGATATCGAGAGAGAGCTCGCTGATGACGGCGAGGGGTGGCTGATCGCGCCCGGTCGAGTCGTAAATGCGGACGTCTTGAGCGACGAGCCCGCGGAAGGGATCGAGGGTGAGCCGACGGACGGAGGCTTCGACGCCGCGTTTCCGGAGTTCGTCCGCGACGGTGGTGCGCCATTGGCGACCGAAGCCTTTGTTCGCGAGATACCAGCCGCCGAGCACGAGCAGGGCGAGGCAGGCCAGCACCACGAGCCGAATGCCGGTGGCAACAAGCTGGCGACGCCAGGTCCAGCGCCGATAAAAGCTGCGCGCGATTTTCCGCCGCGGCGGCAGATCGAGAACGCTGGGAGGCACGTTCTTCCAGTCGGGCGGCGGGGCGCATTTTTCAAGGATGGCCTATGTCTCCTCAAGGACTTATGCGACGTATAGATCCTCATGACGATCTCCGATCTGCCCGCGCTAAATGCTTCGCTGAATGGTTTCAGCACTCTTTTTTTGGCGGCGGGCTGGTATTTTATTCGGCGCGGCTATTGGCGTCGGCACATCGCCTGCATGGTCACGGCGCTCGTGTCGTCGGGCGCGTTTTTAACCAGCTACCTGATTTACCATTTTCACACGGGGTCGACCCGGTTCACTTCCACCGGGATCGAGCGGCCGATCTATTATACGATTCTGCTCACCCACATATTGCTGGCCTTTACCGTCCTGCCGCTGGTGATCGTGACGGTGGTGCCGGCGCTGCGGCGGCGTTGGGATAAGCACCGGCGGATGGGGCGTTGGACGATGCCGATCTGGCTCTATGTTTCGGTCACGGGGGTGATCGTTTACTTCATGCTTTACCAATGGTTTCCGCCAGCGGGGCTGTGATCGGAGACGGGCGCGGGCGGAGCGGTTCCTTGCACTGCGCGGGATGTTGATGTTTGATCGACAGGAAGCCGAAAATTTATGGTCACGATTGCCACGTTCAACGAAGGATCTCACGCGAAGCATTTAAAGGACCGGCTCCAGCAAGCTGGGGTGAAAGCGGACGTGCACACCGAGGGGCAACTCCAGAAGGCGGCTTTCGGCGCCAAGCCGCAGGCCAACGCCAAGGTGATGGTGGAGGAGCAGGACTTCGAGGCGGCGCACAAACTAATGGTGGAGTGGGAGCCGACGGATCCGGAGATCGGGGCCGCGATTCGCTGCCCGCAGTGTCAGTCGCCCCGGATCGAGTATCCGCAGATGACCCGCCGATTCTTCACTCCATGGCTGGCGAACCTGATGTTCGCGCTGAAGGTTTTTGAGAAGGAATTCTACTGCCGGGATTGCCAGTTTACCTGGGCGAACGGCAAGCGCTAAAGCGCGCAATAAGGCGGCGCTGCCCTCGCGTCGCGAAACCGCATAGCGCCTGTGCGAGACAGCTCGGCCGGGCGTTCTGGATTTATCTTTTCTTCGACTGATGAAATGGCTTTTCGCATTCCTCCTCGCGCTGGTGATCTTCGGCAGTGCGGGCTATTTCGGTTACCTCGTCATCCTTAAACCGGAGCTGGCGATCAAGGCGGAGAAGAGCGGCGCGATCGCCGACACGCCGCGGATCGACGTGAGCCTGCCGGAGTTTGAGGCAGCGGCGAAATTGCGTCAGGAAGGCAAGTTGGCGGAAGGGCGCGATGCGCTGGTAGCCTTCCTCCGCAAGTATCCCACCAGCCCGCGGAGCGAAGAGGCGAAAGATCTCCTGGGCGAGATCAACATGACGATCCTGCTTTCGAAATATCCTTCGCCCGAGAAGACCGAGTATGTGGTGAAACGCGGAGACGTCCTGGCGCGGGTAGCGGCGAAGAATAAAACCACGCCGGAGCTGATCATGCGGACGAACAATCTTTCCGGCATCATGCTCCAGATCGGAGACAGGCTCTTAATTTCACATCCGGAATTCTCGCTCTTCATTCAACGCAAAGAGGGCAGCATCGTGCTGCTCGACAAAGGCATGTTCTTCAAACGCTACCGTGCCCGCAGCATTAAGTTGCCACCCAAACCAGCGCCCCGTGTCACCACCCGGGTGGCGGAAATCCTGGCCTGGCGCGACGGCAAACGCGTGGGCTTTGGCACGAAGGAATATCTCGGGAGCGCGCGCTGGATTCGGCTCGCTGCTCCGGGCTACGTGCTTTTCACCGAGCCAACCGCTGGCAGCGCTCAACCGGGCGGGGTGGAGCCGCCGCCCAACGGCTTCGGGCTGGCTGCGGCCGAAATCGAAGAATTGAGCGGCCTTGTCAACAGCAAGACCGCTGTCACCATTACAGACTAGTGATGGACGTCCAGCCGCTCGATTTTGAAAAGCCCATCCTGGAACTGCAACGGCGGTTGCAGGAGTTGAAGAGCCATTCCGATCAACACTCGATCGATTTCGAGGCGGAAGTGGAATCGATGGAGAAGAAGATTCGCGACACTCGGCGCGAGATTTACGATAACCTCACCGCCTGGCAGCGCGTGCAAATCGCCCGCCACATCCAACGCCCGTTCGCGCTCGATTACGTCTCGCGCTGTTTCACGGATTGGGTGGAGCTGCATGGCGACCGCGTCTTTGGCGATGATCGCGCGATGCCCTGTGGCCTGGGCCGGATCGGTCCCTGGCGCTGTGCGGTTGTGACCCAGCAAAAAGGGCGCAATACGAAGGAGAATGTGCTGCGCAACTTTGGCTGCGCTTATCCTGAAGGTTATCGCAAAGCGCTGCGCGTGATGCGCCTGGCCGAGAAGTTTAATCTTCCCGTGGTTGCCCTGATCGATACGCCGGGCGCGTATCCGGGAATCGGCTCGGAGGAGCGCCACATCGCCGAAGCCATCGCGGTGAACTTGCGCGAGATGATGATCTTGAAAGTGCCCATCGTGGCGGTGGTCATCGGCGAAGGTGGCTCCGGCGGTGCCCTCGGCATCGGCGTGGCGGACTCCGTCATGATTATGGAGAACGCTTACTATTCCGTGATCAGCCCCGAGGCTTGCTCCGCCATTCTTTGGAAGGATCGCCGGCATGCTGCAGAAGCGGCCGAAGCGCTCAAGCTTACGGCCGATGATCTGATTAAGCTCGGCGTGGTGGACGAAGTCGTGCGCGAGCCCGAAGGCGGCGCGCACCGCGATCACGACATGGCGGCCGCGCATCTGGGCGACGCCATTCGGCGAAATCTGGAACGCCTCAGCGCGCTCAAGAGCGATGATCTGCTGGAGCAGCGTTACACGAAATTCCGGGCGATGGGGAACTTCGACGAAGCGGTCGCGAAGAAGTAGGGGACGCGGGGAGCGACGACGAGGAGGTGTCGCGTTTGGTCAAGCCGCGTTTCCGCCCGCCAGGACCCACGCGCCGCAGGCGCTGAGAGCGAGACCGGACGCCCGGCAATGGGTGAGGCAGCTGTTTTTCCAGGGTGTAAATTGAAAGACGCCGGCCGCGAGCAGGAGTCTGCCGGCGAGCCAGTTGCTGGAGCTTTCCATCATGGGCGAGAGCAAAGCCTGCGCGGTGGAGGAGCAGCTTCGAAAAACCACTTCTTCATGAAGTGATTCTGCGACCGATCGAGGGACGACGTCAGTCACCCTCAGCGCCTCGGGTAGCGCGAGGGACAGTGGTTTAACAAGCGTAATCGCCCACAAACCGCGAGCCTGGAAACGCCGGGCGCCTTCCTTAGTTCGCGGCCGCAGCGGCCTTGGCCTGCAGCTTCACGGTCCACTCCGCGCGGAGAATTTTCATCTCGGCGTTGAGCTTGGTGAGCTGGCTTTGCACACCCTTGTACTTCTTCGTCACGCCATTCACCGTCCGGGTGACGGCGCCCTGGTTGACGAGGCCTTGCAGCTTCTCATAGGTGCGCAAACGGAGCATTTCTTCACCACCGCTGGCGGCGTTGCGTTCGCGTAAATTAGCGAAGATAACGTCGAAGAGCGCCTTGAATTCAAAGGACGCTTTCGAGGAGAGAACTGCTACGAGCTCCTCCGTGATATTATCGGGAGCGCGGCGGGTGAAAGAAGCACCGGTAGGTTTGGCCATCGCCCACGGTAACAGAATATTAGAATTTTGCCTCCCCTAATTTTATCCGGGGAGCGCGGCGAGGATGAGGTCGAGGAAAAAGCCGGGCAGGATCCCTAGCAGAAGAACAAGGGCCGCCATCAGGACGATCACGGCGTTTTCCAAAACGACGGGAGAGGTTGGCGGCGCTGTTGTGTCTGGTCGGGCGAGGAAAATCTCCCGTAAAACGACCAGGTAGTAGTAGAGCGAAAGGAGACTGCCCAGGAGCGCAAGAGCCACAAGCCACAGGAGACCGTGGCTTTCTCCAGCCCGGAACGCCGCCGTAAAAAGGTAAAACTTGCCGAAGAATCCGGCCAGTGGCGGAAGCCCGGCTAACGAGAGAAGAAAGATCGCCATCGCGCCCGCCAGAACGGGCGAACGAGCGGCGAGCCCGCCGAAGTGCGCGAGATCATCGCCGCCAGTCGCCCGCCGCACGCAGCCGATCACGCCGAATGCACCGATAAGCGTGAAAGCGTAGATCGTGGTGTAGAAAAGCGTGGCGCCAAAACCGTCGCGCCCGCCAGCGATGAGGCCGAGCAAGGTGTAGCCGGCGTGCGCCACCGCGGAGTAAGCAAGCAGCCGGCGGACGTTTGTTTGCGCGAGCGCGGCGAGGTTGCCGATGATGATGGAGAGCGCGGCGAGAACGGCAAGAAGCGGCGCCCAACCGGGCAACATCGCATGCCACCCCGCGCTGCCTTGCAGGGACGCGAAGCCGACAAGGACAAGCTTCCCAAGAACGACGAAGGACGCGACTTTCGAACCGGAAGCGATGAAGGCGGCGCTCGCCACAGGAGCGGCCTGGTAGGTATCGGGCGCCCACAGATGAAACGGCGCGGCGGCGATTTTAAAAGCAAAGCCGATCAAGGTCATGACGAGGCCGATGGCAAGAAGCGGCGTGAGCGCTTGGTCGGCTAATTTCTGAGCAATGAGGGCGAGGCCAGTCGTGCCCGTCATGCCATAGATGAGGCTCAAGCCGAAGAGCGTGAAAGCGCTCGCTGTGCTGCCGAAGAGGAAATACTTCAGGCCCGCTTCTGCAGATGGAGGATCGCTTTTGTTGAACCCCGCCAAAACGTAAAGCGAGAGGCCGGTAAGCTCGAGGCCAATGAAAATCATGAGCAGCTCTTCGCTGCCAACGAGAAGCATGAGGCCGACGGTGGCGAGCAGAAGAAGGGCGAGGTATTCGCTGTGATTGCGGTGCATCGCGCGGTCGCCGTGCGTAAGCAGGACAGTGCAGAGGGCGAGCGCGAGACAGATGATTTTAAAGAGGGACGTGAGCGGAGTGATGACGAGCATCCCGCCACCGAGCGTGGCGCTGTCGGGCAACTGAAGCACTGCGCCACCGGCAAGGGCGAGGCCAAGAGCGGCGACGGAAATCAAGCGGCCGGAGGAGCGCCATTTCGTTAGGCCAAGCGTCAGGACGGCCAACGCGGTCCCCACCACCACCGCTTCCGGGGAGGCAAGGTGAAGCAGATGGAGGTAATTCATTGCCAGAACCTCATGGCTTCGATTGCGGGGACGATCCGGTCGAGGAGCAGCTTCGGATAAAGGCCGACCGCGAGGGTGGCGAGAATGAGCAGAGCGGCGCCGAGTTTCTCAGGGAATGTGATCGGCGGCTGAGCGGGTGGCTGTCCCTCCCAATCGCTGGCGGGCTCCCCGCGACCTTCCGGTGAGCGGGCCTCGCGATAGGGCTCGCTAAAGAAGGTTTTGCGCAGAGCGCGCAGGGTGAAAGCTGCCACCAGCACCATGCCGAGACCGGTGATCCAGACGGCAATCGGGTAGGCTTGCCACGCGCCGAGCAGGATCGTGATCTCGGCCACGAAACCGCTGAAGCCTGGGATGCCCATCGACGCAGCGGAGGCGATCACGAAAGTAAAGGCGGCAAAGGGCAAGGCGCGGCCGAGGTTCATCTGTGCGAGCTGGTCGAGATCGCGCGTGTGAGTGCGGGCGTAGATCATGCGGCCGGCAATGGCGAAGAGGAGTGCGCCGATGATGCCGTGCGAGAACATTTGCAGGACGGCGCCGGAAAGGCCGAGCGTGTTGGCGGTGGCGAGGCCGAGCAGGATGAAGCCCATGTGACTGACGCTGGAGTAGCCGATAACGAACTTCAGGTCGCGCTGCCGCAGCGCCACTGCCGCCGCATAGAGGATGCCGATTACCGCGGCGACCGCGATCCAATCGCGCCACAGCGCGAAGCCTTGCGGGAAGAGGTTCATCGCGACGCGGAGCGCGCCGTAGGCTCCGAGTTTCATCACGATCCCCGCGAGCAACATCGAGCCAGCCGTGGGCGCGGCGACGTGACCCGTCGGCGCCCAGGTGTGGAGCGGCCAGATGCCGGCCAGAATTGCGAAGCCGAGGAACAAAACCGGGAAGGCCCAAGCTTGCAGCGCCGGCGGAAATGGGAATCCCGCGAGCTGCTGGAGATCGAGCGTGCCTGCGCTGGTGTAGGCCGTGAGGATTCCGATGAAGACAAGCGCGCCACCTGCGAAGGAGTAGAGCGTGAGCTTCATCGCGCCGTACTCCTTCCGGGTCGATCCCCAGATGGAGATCAGAAAATACTTTGGAACGATTACGAGCTCGTAGAAGACGAAGAAGAGAAAGAGATCCGCGCTGAGGAAGACTCCGTAGGAGCCAGCCACCACGAGCAGGAGCCAGAAGAAAAACTCATTCGCGCGCTCGTTAACGTCCCAGGAAAAAAGCACCGCGCTGAGCGCGGTGATGGCGGTGACAAGGGCGAGCGTGAGACTGATGCCATCGACCGCGAGATGGAATTCCATCCCAAGCGCGGGCACCCACGGGAGGCGGACCAGAGTCGTGAATCCGCCGGCGGGCGAACTCTCGAAGAACGCAATCCCCGTCACTGCGGCACCTGCCAGCGTGGTCGCTAGCGCGATCCAACGCGCGAAGGCGCGCGGCAGCAAGAGCGCGAGAAAGGCGCCTGCGAAAGTGAGATAAATGGTCCAGGCGATCATCGGCGTTTGCGCGTGCGATAGGGCGGCGGCGTTTCCTGAACGTGGAAGCCGATCTCTCGCGCTGGCTTTTTCGGAGGCGCCATCAGTCGTCGGATCGCATCAATAATGGCCGCGATCTCGTCGTCGTGCTTGCCGACGCGGCCTTCGAGTTCGGAGAATTTGCGCGCCAGTTCTCGATTCGTTTCCAGCATTCCGCGCAGCTGCACGAAGGCGCGCATGATCGCGATGTTCACCTTCACCGCGCGCTCGCTCCGCAAGACGCTGGAGAGCATGGCCACGCCTTGCTCGGTGAAGGCGTAGGGCAGGGTGCGTCGGCCGCCCCGACTTTATAGTTCACAAATTGGAATATCAGAGTTTTCGCCTCGGCGGTGGTAAGTCGGAACATAAAATCCTTAGGGAAACGAGTCGCGATTCCGCTTAACCGCTTTGTTCAGATTGGCGGTCGTAACGCCGTAGAGCTCGCCAAATCGACATCCAGCAGCACCTTCTGCCGCGCACGATCGGATCGGCTGCGTGATACTTCGCGATTGCGATTCCGTGTCATTCTTCCCAAGGCAAAAAGCCGTGCCATTTGCGCGACGGTGGCGTTGAGGAAGCTGAGCAGTAGCTGTGGCGCGAGGCCGAGGGCGAACATGAGCAGCGTGGCCGGAACCACGACGAGCAATTCGCCCCGCCGCAGATCGGGGAACGCGGCGCAACTTTCCGCGAGCGGGCCGCTGAAGAGCGCCTGCATCGCCCGCAGGAAAACGATCGCTGTGACCAGCAGCCCCAAGGCGGCGACGGCGGTGAAAACGGGCGCGAGCGCGAAGGAGCCTTTGAAGATGAGGAACTCCCCGACGAAGCCATTCAATCCCGGCAGGCCTAACGAAGAAAACATGGCCACGCTCATCCAGCCGCAAAGGAGCGGCGTGCGTTGCATGAGTCCGCCGAAGTCGCCCAGACCCCTCAGGCCGCGGCGCTGTTCGAGCAATCCGACGAAGTAGAAGAGCGCCGCGGCGGTCAGGCCGTGATTGAAGATTTGCAGGAAGACACCGCTGAGCGCGGCCTCCGTGTCGGCTGTCGATGGTGTCGCGCTCGCGCCGATCGCGAAGATCGCGAGCAGGCAGTAGCCGAGATGGTTGATCGAAAGATACGCGACCATTCGTTTCAAGTCGGTCTGCGCCCAGGCGGCGAGCGCGGAGAAGACGATCGAACAGACCGCGAGGCCGAGCAGCCACGGCCCGAGCATCTGAATTTCGCGCGGAAAGAGCGGTAGGAGTAGTCGCAGAAACCCGTAAACGCCCATCTTCGAAAGCAGGCCGGTCAGGATCATCGAGACGCTCGTCGGCGCGGCTTCATATGCGTCCGGCAGCCAGGTATGGAACGGGAAGAGCGGCACCTTCACCGCCAGGCCAAGGAAGATTCCGGCGAAGACAAACCAGATCCCGTCGCCGCCGAACAGGCCGGTCTTCCCCATCGCCGCCAGCTCCACGAAATCGAACGTCCCGCGCGCGAAGTAGATCCCGAGAAAGGCGAGCAACATCCCGATGCTGCCGAGGAAAGTGTAGAGGAAAAACTTCGTCGCCGCGCGGTCGCGTTTCTCGCCGCCCCAGAGTTTGATGAGCAGGAAAGCCGGGATCAGGCTCATCTCGTAAAAGAGGAACCAGAGGATGAAATTCTGCGCGGTGAAGGTGCCGTAAAGCGCGCTTTGGGTGAAGAGCACGAGCGCGCAAAGTCCGCGATCGGCGCGCGCCGCGAGCAGCGCGAAAGGGATAATGAGCGAGGTAAGAATAACGAGGAGCAGGCTCAAGCCATCCACGCCGACCAGATATTCCGCGCCGATCGCGGGAATCCACGCGTGACGCTCGACGAGTTGCAAACCACCCGCTGTTTTGTCGAAATCTCGCCAAAGCGCCAGCGTCACCAGCGCGGTCAACATCGTGTACCCGAGAGCGATGAAGCGCGCCTGCTGCGGCCGCGACACGGCCACAAAAGCCGCGCCGATCAACGGCACAAGAATGAGCACGGTGATCATGCCAGCCATGCGTAGAGAAGAAGCAATGCGAGCAGGCTGACCGCGACTGCCGCGAGGTAAGTGTGGATTTGCCCTGAGTGACGTTTGGCGATTGCACTCCCGAGGCCAGCGGTCTTGACGCTGGCACCGTCCATTCCGGCATTGATGGCGTGCTCATCGAAGCCTTTGCTCGCGCTTCCTGCCAGGCCGGCCACTGCGCCGACGAGCCAGACGATTCCGCCCCAAAAATAGCGATCGAGGAAATCAGAAGTCCGTGCGGCCATTCGCGCGAAGGCAAGCACGGACCACTCGTAAAGCTCATCGAGCCACATCCGGTTTTCCAGAAAACGGAAGAGCCCCGGCGACCGTTTTTCGAGCGGATCGGTCGAGCTGCGATACATCCACCAACCAAGACCGATGCCGACCGCGACCAGCGCGAGTGCGACGAACAGCATCGGCTGAAGCAATAGGCCAGGTTCGAAGACAGCTGGCTCGCCTTCGAGATACCGATGGAACCACGGCCACGCCGGCGTGAGAACCACGCTCAGGACGACAGTGCAAGCCGCGAGCACCAGCAACGGCCACGTCATGACCGCCGGACTCTCGTGCGCGTGCTCCGCAGCATCGCGCTGTTTGCCGAAGAAGACGTAAATCATTTGCCGCGTCATGTAGAGCGCGGTCAGGACCACGCCCGCCATCATGAGATAATGCGGCAGGTGTGAAGCCGGCCAATGCGCAGTGGCGTGCAGGATTTCCTCCTTCGTCCACGCGCCCGCGAAGAAAAGCGGCACGCCGCTGAGCGCCATCATGCCGATGGCGTAGGTAATGAACGTGACCGGCATGAGCCGACGCAGGCCGCCCATTTTTCGAATGTCCTGTTCGTGATGACAGCCGTGAATCACGGAACCCGCACCAAGGAAAAGTAGTGCCTTGAAGAAGCCGTGCGCGATCAGGTGCGCGATTCCAGCCGCCACTCCGCCCACGCCTAACGACACCATCATGAGGCCGAGCTGCGAGACGGTGGAATAGGCGAGGATGCGCTTGATGTCGGATTGCGCGACCGCGATGAGCGCGGCCATGAGCGCGGTGATCACGCCCGTCCAGACGACCACGGTTAACGCGACGGTCACGCGGCCGGGGTCGGCGACCCCGGCTACAACTGTGAAAAGCGGGTAGACGCGCGCGACCAGGAAGACGCCCGCCGCCACCATGGTCGCGGCGTGGATCAACGCGCTCACCGGCGTCGGGCCTTCCATCGCATCCGGCAACCAGACGTGGAGCGGGAATTGCCCCGACTTGCCGACCGCGCCGCAGAAGATCAGGAGCGCGACGGAAGTGGCCGCAGCGCCGAGCGCGATGAGTCCGGCGTCTTCCAGACAGCCCGCGCCGTTGTCGTAAAAGAGCAGCGTGCCGCTCTGATTGATAGAGCCAGAGAATTCCGAGGAAGAAACCGATGTCGCCGATGCGCGTGGTGATGAAAGCCTTCTTCGCCGCCGCGGCCGCGCTCGGTTTGTGAATCCAAAAACCGATGAGCAGATACGATGCAAGGCCGACCAATTCCCAGCAGATGAACAAGAGCAGGAGACTGTTTGCGATGATCACGCCGAGCATCGCGGCCGTGAAGAAAGAGAGGTAGGCGAAGAAGCGGGTGAAATTTTTATCTTCCGCCATGTAGCCGACGCTGAAGACGAAAATCCAGAGCGCCACGAACGTGATCATGAGGAGCATCGCGGCCGTGAGCGGATCGAGCACCCAGCCGAGACGGAGCGATTGCTCGCCGAAGGTGAACCAGGTGAAGTTGTGGACGGCGCGATAGCCGGGCGTTTGCAGCGTGGGCAGAAAGGCGGCAATCGCGAGGAGGAAAGCGATCAGCTGGCCGGTGATTGCCAGCGCGGCGGCGGGTTTTCGGCGGCTCTGGTGCAGGCTGAGGACGAGGAGTGACAGCGCCAGCGGGCACGCCGGGATCAACCAAAGATTGGTAACGATCCAGGGCGTCATGTGACGGGGGAAGGGAAGAAACGCCGAACGCCGAACGTCGAACGCCGAACGTCGAACTCAGAGAGGAAGGAGCGGCTGGTCATCCTTTGAGTTGATCCAGTTTTTCCACGTTGGTGGTGCGGTAGTGTCGGTAGACCGCGATGACGAGCGCGAGGCCGACGGCGGCTTCGGCGGCGGCAATCGCGATGGAGAAAATCGCGACCATCACGCCGGTGGGCGGCTGTGGTTGGGGCGCGAAGCGCCAGAAGGCGACGAAGTTAATATTCGCCGCCGCGAGCATGAGTTCGATGCCGATGAGGATGAAGATGGCGTGACGGCGGCTGAGCGCGGCGAGAAGGCCGATCGCGAAGAGCGCGGCGGAGACGAGGAGGACGTGGTGGAGCGTCATGGCGTGTGGATTCTGATCGGGGAGCGCACGCTTGCAGCGTGCTGGTTTCCGCATTCTGCGGAAACGAACTTCCCTCCCCGTCCTAGGGTCTGACAACGCCGCCAAAGTTCGTTTCGGGAGAATCCCGAAACCAGCACGCTATAAGCGTGCGCTCCCCAGAGCTCTGCGCTCATCGCTTTTCCTCCATCACGAGGACGAGGGCTCCGAGCAGCGCAGCGGTGAGTAAGACGCCGATGCATTGCAGCGGCCAGACGTAATCGGTCATTAAGATTTCGCCGATGCGTTTGACGGTGAGGGCATCGATCGGAGGTGCCGCATTCGCCGAGAGTGGGGTGTGGAGAATGGCCCAGGCCAGGGCGGCGAAAACGGCGAGCGCGATGAGAGCTCCGCTCCATTTGAAGCGTTCGGGTTTTTCGTCTGCGGGGCGGGTAAGGAGAATCGTGAAAACGATCAGGACCGCGACCGCGCCAACGTAGACGAAGACCTGGACGAGGCCGACAAACTCTGCGCCTAACCAGAAGTAAAACGCCGCCAATCCGATGAACGCGACCACGAGGCAAAGCGCGGAGTGGATGAGCTTCGGGAGTGTGGCGGCGGCGAGCGCGCCGGCCAGCGTCACAATTGCGATGATGAGAAAGGCGGCGGTGCTCATTCGGCAAAACGGTAGGTGCGCGGCGCGAATTTTTTCCCGGTCTCAAGAATGCGCGACAGCACAAAATAAACGATCCCGACAATCGCGAGCGACCAGAGCCAGGCCGCGAGCCCACGCGCTTGATAATGCCAGATCGCTGCTGCGAGCAGACAGGTAAACGCCATCGGGAGCATGAAGCGCCAGGCGAAATTCATGACGTGGTCCACGCGCATGCGCGGGAGCGTGCCGCGCAACCAGATGAAGACAAAGAGCAACGCGCTCAGCTTGGCGAAGAACCAAAACCACGACGGCAGGAACTCGAGAAATGGCAGCGGCGCGTGCCAGCCACCGAGGAAAAGCGTGATCGACATCCCGGCGATCGCGAACATCCCGAAGTATTCCGCGAGGAAGAAGGTGGCGTATTTGAAGCCAGAATACTCGGTCATGTGACCAGCTACGATTTCCGATTCGCCTTCAGGGACGTCGAACGGAGTGCGGTTCGATTCCACCAGCCCGGAGATGAAGAACAAGAGAAACGCGGCCGCGCCCCATGGCGTCGTGACAAACCAGCGCGGGATGAAGCCGAGCGCATAGCCTTCCTGCGCGGCGACGATCGCATCAGGCGAGAGCGAGCCGACCACCATGACCACAGGCAGCACGGTGATGAGCAGCGGCAGTTCGTAGCTGACCATCTGCGCGATGGCGCGCATGGCGCCGAGCATGGAGAACTTGTTGTTACTTCCCCAGCCGGCCATGAAGACGGCCAGCTCCGTCGCCGAGCCGACGGCGAAGAAAAAGAGAATGCCGCCATCGATCGCGAACGGCGTCATGTTTCGTCCATAGGGAATGACGGCGAGCGCGAGAATGGTGGGCGCGGCCACCATGATGGGCGCGAGGAAGTGCACGACTTTGTCGGCGCGGAGCGGGACGATGTCTTCTTTAATGAGAAGCTTGATCCCATCGGCCACTGGCTGGAAGAGGCCATACGGGCCGACGCGATTTGGCCCGTAGCGATTCTGGATGCGCGCGAGAATCTTGCGTTCCATGACCGACATGAGCGCGAAGAGCCCCATGAAAACGCCGAGCATGACGGAGATGTTCAGCAGGCTGGAGGCGATGGGAGCGACCCATTCCGGCGCACCAGAGAGAAGCGAGAGCAGCCAATGCTTCGCGAGAACAAAAATCTGGTCGAGAGAATCGCGCACCAGCCCGCAAGAAAAGCGATCCGCGAAATTTAAGGCAAGGCTGAATCCTTAAAGGGCGAGCTGGCGGAATTTTTTGCTTCTGTTTCGGGTCCGCGCCGGACATACCTAGCAGCTTCCGGTGCAGGATTACGTCTCAGAGTTAATCGCGGGAGTGAAGGCCAAAAACCCGGCCGAGCCGGAATTTCACCAAGCCGTCGCGGAGGTGACGCAATCGCTCGCCCTCTATCTGGAACGGTTCCCGGAATATCGGAAAGCGAAGATTCTCGAGCGGATGCTGGAACCGGAACGCGTGATCATTTTTCGCGTGCCGTGGGTGGACGACAAGGGGGAGGTGCAGGTGAACCGCGGGATGCGGATCGGGATGAACAGCGCGATCGGGCCTTATAAAGGCGGGCTGCGTTTTCATCCTTCGGTCAATCTCGGGATCCTGAAATTTCTGGCTTTCGAACAGGTGTTTAAGAATGCGCTCACCACCCTGCCCATGGGCGGCGGGAAAGGCGGTTCGGACTTCGATCCAAAGGGGAAGAGCGATCTGGAGGTGATGCGTTTTTGTCAGGCATTCATGGCGGAGCTCTCGCGCCACATCGGGCCGTATCGGGATGTGCCGGCAGGCGATATCGGCGTGGGTGGTCGTGAAATTGGCTACCTCTTTGGCATGTACAAGAAGCTGCGGAATGAGTTTACCGGCGTGCTCACGGGCAAGGGGCTGACCTGGGGCGGATCGCTGATCCGTCCGGAAGCGACCGGTTACGGCGCGGTCTATTTCGCGGCGGAAATGTTGAAGACGCGGAACGAGACGCTGGAGGGAAAGCGGTGCCTCATCTCCGGCAGCGGGAACGTCGCACAATATACGATGGAGAAGCTGATCGAGCTGGGGGCGAAGCCGATCACGTTCTCCGATTCAGCGGGATATATTTATGACGAGGCGGGCATCACGCGCGAGAAGCTGGCTTTTTTGATGGAGCTAAAAAATGTCCGCCGCGGACGGGTGGCGGAGTATGCCGAAAAATTCCCGGAAGCGGTCTTCTCCGCGAATGTGACCGCGCCGGCGCTCGATCATAACCCGCTTTGGAATCACCAGGCCGAGTGCGCTTTTCCGAGCGCGACGCAAAACGAGATCAGCGCGCGCGACGCAGCGAATATGCTCCGCAATGGCGTCTATGTGGTTTGCGAAGGCGCGAACATGCCGACCGATTTCGGCGGGATCGAGCAATTCGTGGAGGCGGGGATTTTGTTCGGGCCGGGGAAGGCGGCGAATGCGGGCGGCGTCGCCACTTCCGGACTGGAGATGGCGCAAAATAGCATGCGCATGTCGTGGACGCGGGAAGAGGTGGACGGGAAATTGCAGAGCATCATGCAGGCGATTCATCGGACCTGTCGCACGACGGCGGAGCAATTCGGCACCCCGGGAAATTATGTGAACGGGGCGAACATCGCGGGCTTCCGGAAGGTGGCGAACGCGATGATGGATCAGGGCGTGGTCTAGTGGGCGGCTCACTGATTGAGAGAGGGGATATTTTTGCCACAGATAAACACAGATTTTCACAGATGGGAGAAGGCTTGCCGCCCGGCACTTTCCCCATCTGTGTCCCATCTGTGTTCATCTGTGGCTCAGAATTCCGCGTCCTAGCGCATGGCGACGCCCCATCCCTACTTCTTCCTCGTCATCCTCTGTGGCGTGGCGCTGGTTTTTCCGCTTGGGCCGCTCGCGCTGGCGTGGATGTGGCGGCGCTTTCTGCAACCGCCGCGGCCCGGCCCGCGCAAACACGCCACCTACGAGTGCGGGGTGGAGTCGCTCGGCGAGGCGCGAGTGCAGTTCCAATCGCAGTACTACATCTACTGCGTCATCTTTTTGATCTTTGACGTGGAAGCGATCTTTCTCGTTCCGTTCGCGGTCGCCTTTACCGATCTGCCGGTGGGCGCGTTCGTTGCCATGCTGGTCTTCACGCTGCTGTTGCTGGAAGGCCTGGTTTGGGCCTGGAGCAAAGGTCTTCTAGATTGGGCGCGCACACGATGAGCGAAGGCGTCGATGAAGGTCTGCGGAGCGAACTGCAAAAGCAGGGCGTCTGGGTCACGTCCACGCAGGAGCTCTACAACTGGGGCCGCAAGAACTCGATCTGGCCGCTGCAGTTTGGTCTCGCCTGCTGCGCGATCGAGATGATCGCGACCGCCGCTTCGAAATACGATCTGGCGCGCTTCGGCGGTGAAGTCTTCCGCCCCTCGCCGCGCCAGGCTGATCTCATGATTGTGGCCGGCACCGTGACGAAGAAAATGGCGCCGCAAATCGTGCGTCTTTACAATCAGATGCCCGATCCGAAATACGTCATCTCGATGGGCGCGTGTGCGATTTCTGGCGGCCCCTTCAAGCAGGGCTACAACGTGCTGAAGGGCGTCGACCGCTTCATCCCGGTGGACGTTTACATTCCCGGCTGCCCGCCGCGGCCGGAAGCGTTGCTGCATGCGTTCATGGAACTGCAGCGCAAAATCGAGGGCCAACAATTGACCGGCGACGGAAAAGCGGACCATCTGCAGCGCGATCGGCCGAGCGAGTTCCCGGTGCCGGAATTCGGCGCGCACGATCTCGTGCCGTCGAGCAATCCTGATCTCTTCCGACCGCCGGAAGTGGTGCGGCAATAGATGATGGAGTCGCTGGAGGAAATCAAAGCACGCGCCGAGCAGGCCATGCCGGGCGCGGAGATTGAGATTGTGCCCAATCCCGGCCCGGCGCAGCAGCCGTCGCTCCTGCTTGGGCACGCCTCCGCGGCGGATGTTGTTCGTTTTTTGCGAGACGATCCGGCGTTGCGCCTGGACTTCTGCTCGAACGCTACCGGCGTCGATTGGCTCGACCGCAAGGTGAAGAAAACCACCAAGGTGCGGAAGTTAATCGACGGCGAAGAGAAGGAAGTCGACGAGGTCTCGGAGGAAACCGTCCCGGGATATCTGGAGGCGGTGTATCACCTTTACTCGATGGAGCTAAAGCAGGGACCGGTGATCGTGCGCTTGCGCACCACCGACCGCGCTGCCGGCACGGTT
Organism: uncultured Verrucomicrobiae bacterium; assembly: GCA_963730385.1. Taxonomy (GTDB): domain Bacteria; phylum Verrucomicrobiota; class Verrucomicrobiia; order Chthoniobacterales; family UBA10450; genus JACCTI01. The sequence continues at coordinate 203,535 of CAVSRQ010000010.1, read as the reverse complement.
CTCCCGTCGCTCACGCCGATTTATCGCAGTGCGGAGTTTCAAGAGCGCGAGATTTTCGATCTCTACGGCAGTTCATTTCGAAGGCCATCCCGACGAGCGGCGAATTCTGATGTGGGATGAATTCGAGGATCATCCGATGCGGAAAGATTACGTGGAGCCGGACGATTACGAATACGAGCCGACCCCGCACGACGAGGTGCTGGCGAAGGCAAAGGAACATTATCCGGCGCGACCCGCGATCGATGGGGCGGAAAAATTGGCCACAGATGAACACAGATGAAACACAGATGGGAAAGGCGAAGAGGGGATCCCTACTATTTCTTCATCTGTGTAAATCTGTGTTCATCTGTGGCTCCCAAAAACGTTTGAGATGACCACCGGCTTTCAAGAACTCGCGGAAGCGCCACCGCCAATGACCTCCACGCTCGAAGGCGAGCTGCTCGAGATTTCGATGGGGCCGCAGCATCCCTCCACCCACGGCGTCTTTCGCATGAACGTGGCGCTGGAAGGAGAGGTGGTGCGGAAGCTGAAACCGGTCTTCGGTTACCTCCATCGCAATCACGAGAAGATCGGCGAGAACACGAGCTACCTCGGCTCGATGCCTTACACGGATCGGCTCGATTATTTTTGCTCGATGACCAACAACTGGGCCTACGCGCTCAGTGTGGAAAAGCTGGCCGGCATCGAAGTGCCGGAGCGCGCCGAGTATCTGCGCGTGATCCTCGCCGAGCTAACGCGTCTCCAGAATCACACCTCGCTCCTCGGCTTTCTCCTTAGCGACATGGGCGCGTGGGGCACGCCGCTCATGTATGCCTTCCGCGAACGCGAGAAAATTCTCGATCTCTTCGAGTCGCTCTCCGGCTCGCGCATGATGTGCGATTACATGCGTTTCGGCGGTTGCCGCGTCGATGCGAGCGATGTCTGGATGACCCACGCGCGCAAAATCGTGGAGGCGTATCCGCGCTTCCTCGATGAATTCGAAAAGCTCATCACCGGCAACGAAATCCTGATGGTGCGCACACAGGGGATCGGCGTCCTCTCCGCCGAACTCGCGATCAACGCCGGCATCACCGGTCCCGATGCTGCGCGCGAGCGGCGTGAACTACGACTTGCGCAAAGTGGACGGCTACGGGTTTTATCCGCGCTTCAAGTTCCGCATCCCACTGGGCGATCACGGCGATTGCTACGATCGCCTCATGATGCGCGCGCTCGAGATGCGCGAGAGCCTGAGCATTCTGCATCAGGCCTTCGCGCAAATTCAGCCCGGCCCGATCATGAATCCGAAGGTAAAAATCCGCGCCTTCAAACCGCCCGCTGGAGAAGCCTACGGCCGGATCGAAGGGCCAAAAGGCGAGCTGGGTTTCTACTTAATCAGCGACGGCAGCGCGAGTCCCTACCGCTACCGCGTGCGCCCGCCGAGTTTCATCAATCTCACCGTCCTCGAAGACATGTGCCTCGGCCACACCGTCGCCGACGTCATGGTCATCCTCGGCAGCATCGACATCGTCATGGGCGAGGTGGATCGGTAGCACGCCTGACCATTAGCTCGAGGTCAACCGCCGCCGCACGAGCGATTGACCAACGTCGCGCCACCTGCCAGAACTGCGCTCGTGGCGGAACGCCCTCACGATGTGCAGACGCCGGCCTGGACAGGATGGCTGCTCCTTTTGGCGATCGTGGCCTTCGCGATCTTTCGCTCCCATCTCGGCACGCGGCTCGATAGCTTTACGCTCGACGAGCCGTATCACATCGTGGCGGGCGCTTCCTATGTGCGAACGGGCGATTTTCGGTTGAACCCCGAGCATCCGCCTCTCATGAAACTCTGGCTCGGCGCATCGATGCCGGAGAGCTTCAAGCTCCGCCCATTTCGGCCGCTCAACGAGAAAGTCGAGGAGCGCGACTTCACGGAAGAGACCGTCTTCTACGACAACGCCGCTGCCGCCACGCAGGCTCGCACGCGCGCGAGCCTTTGGGCTTTTCATGCCGTGCTTCTCTTCGCACTCGGACTCCTGCTTTGGCGCGTCGCCGGCCTCGCCTGGGCGGCCGGCGCGCTCGCCTTCGTCGCCCTGGAGCCGACCCTGATGGCGCATGCGCCGGTCGCCATGACCGATCTCCCGCTCGCGCTCACGCTCGGCATCGTGGCTGCCGCGACGGCCCTCGCGATCTCGACCTGGCATTGGCGCTGGATCGGCATTCTCGGACTGAGCCTCGCGCTGGCCTTGGGCGCGAAACATTCTGCACTGCCGGGCCTGCTCGGGGCTGGCGCGATAGGAGTTGTCGCAGCGCTTGTCTCGGCCTGGCGCCGCGGCTGGCGCGTCGGGCTTGGCCGGCTCGGCAAGATCGCGCTCGCGGGAATCCTCGGGTGGCTCCTGCTTTGGGCACAATACGGCGGGCGCTTTCACGCGTCGCCGGACGGGACGGATCCGTTCAACATGGCGATGTCAAAAAAGGTCGCGGGTCTGCGGGACGGCACGGCGAAGGGAGCCATCGCCCTCGCCGACCGATGGCGCGTGCTGCCGCGTTCCTATCTCTGGGGCCTCGCCGACACGGTGCGCACGGGCGTGGAGGGGCGCGATTTTTACCATCTCTTCTTCGGCAAATGGCATGTCGGGCGCGCGCCGGTTTATTTTTGGCCCGGTCTGATCGCCGCGAAAGTGCCGCTCGCGTTGCTCGCGCTCGCCCTGCTCGGTCTCGCGGCCCTCTGGCGCGCACCGCTTTCCAAAACACAGCGCGCGCTCCTTCTCTGCTCGGCCGTGGTGGCGATGGCGCATTTTCTCGCGCTCCTCACTTCGCGCGGCACATGGGGCGGAATTCGCCACGCTCTGCCCCTCATTTCGTTCCTTGCGATTCCGGCCGGCGCCGCGATCTGGCGCGCCGCGCAATCGCGCCGCCGCGCGCTCGGCATCGCCTGCGCCGCTTGTCTCCTCCTTGCGCTCGTCACCACGATTCGCGAACCGCGCCTTTGGGAATACAGCAACGCGCTCGTCGGCGGGAGCGCGGGCGCTTATCGCGCCTTTGCCAACGAAGGCCAGGACCTCGGGCAACGTTACCACGAGTTCAAGACGTTCTACGACCAGGTGATCGAGCCATCCGGCAAACCGCTCTACCAGGAAAGCTATTGGGCCTTCATCGAGGAACAGGCCAAAGCCGATCGCATCAAATATTCCCGATTCGTCGAGAGCCTCGATGATCAGAACGCCGCGGCGATTTTCGATGGCTATTATTTGGTCAACACCAGCCGGCTCGTGCCTACGCCGCACGAACACTGGGATCCGGTCGAGGGCTATCAGGGTCTCGAGTTGGCTGCGCGCCTGGGAAATTTACTCGTCTACAAGGGACGCTGGGTTTCGCCCCGCACGCGCGGGCTCAGTCTCCGCCAACACGTGCTGGAAGCGATCTATACCCATCCGCAGCCAGATTGGACTTTGCTCGCCACCAGGCTCGGCGAGGTGCTCGTCGCTATGCCGTGGAGTCCGAGCACCGCGGTTCTGCAGGGCAATCTTTGGCTCAAAGCCGGCAATGGACCCGCTGCGATCGAGGCTTATGCGCATGCCCAGCGCGTGATGGCTCCGGAGAATCCGCAGGGACCCGATGTCGAACGCCAGCTCGCCCGGCTGCGCGCCGGCGAACCGCTTGCAAGCATCGAGCCGCTTGCGAGCAATTTGCTCGAGTAGAAGACGGCGAGGCGCACGTGTTGTCCCACCTCTGCGGGTAATCAGCGGGATTTGGAGAACGTCCCGTTGCCGGTTGGGATTTCGTTCCAATCCAACTGACGAAAACGGCTTTCGGGATGTGGGGTGGGCGGGCGATTCATGCACTTCGGCGAACCGATCGATGACGCGCGTTTTGTTGCGCTGCCCCTTATCTGCGCGTGGGAGTCCCGACCGCTACCGCGTGCGCCCGCCGAGCCTCATTAACCTCACCGTCCTGGAAGACATGTGCCTCGGCCATACCGTCGCCGATGTGATGGTCATCCTCGGCAGCATCGACATCGTGATGGGCGAGGTGGATCGGTAGTAATCAGGAGTCTGACAACCGGACACCTGACGGTTATCGAAGCGTCACCGGCGGACCTACCCACTCGTTCGTCCAGTGCTGCGCGGGAGCGTTAACCTTCGAGCTTCATCCCCGGCATCTCCATGAGTTCCAATTTCTTCGTCCTCTTGTTGTAGATGCCGATCACGGTGAGCGGCTGGTTCCCCTTCACACTGGTTCCAATGGCGAGAGCTACCCCGTATGATTCCGTCCCAACCGGGTCCACCACCAGCGCATAGTTCCCGAATTTCTGCTTAACGGCTTTGTCCATCTTTTCTCTGACGTCTTTCGAAAAGTCGCTCCAGGCGTCGGGAGAAGAGGCACAGAGCTGGCCAATGCTCCCGAGCAGCAACAGAGACGCGGCCAGCAGCCCGACGAATTTTGCGCTTCGGGATTTCGACATTGGGGTCTTAAAGTTGTAGCTCATAAGGGTAAAATCACTGGCCGGGAATTCGTGGCATGCACGTCACGTTGGCTGTGGGGTCGTTCTTGAATCAGCTCAGTTATTATTCGGGTTATCCTCGTCTGGCACCGCGGGCTGCTGCTGTTGTCGTTGCTGCTGCTGCTGCTGCTGTTGCCGGAGCTGTTCCTGCTGCTGTTGGTCGGTCTGTGAGTTCTCTTGCGCTGCGCGACCGAGCGCATCGAGAAAGTTCCCGACGGCTTCGCCTGCCTTTCGATTCTTTTCCGCCTTCTCCCGCTGAGCTTTTTGCTGCGCCTGGCGGTTTTGCTTTTCGATCGCTTTCGCCTCTGCCAATGCCTTCGCCTTCTTGTCCTTTAGGTCTTTGATTTTCTTGTCCGCCAACTCCTTGCGCTTTTGGTTGGCATCATCCGCGGCTTTTTTCTCGGCAAGCGCCTTCTCAGTTGCAGCCTTGTTATCGGCCTGGGCGAGGTAGGCGAGTTTCGCTTCTTTGGCGCCAGCGACATATTTGGCGGCGAGCGCTTTGTCGCGTTCGAAGTTTTCCTTCGCCTCGGCGTTAGCTTTCGCGACGATCTCTTCCTGGCTCGGCGGCGGAGTGACGATTTCTGGATTTTTCGGGAGATTAGGATCCCCTGCCTGAGGCTTAACTAATGCGACCACGGTGAAGTGTGGCAGCATTGCCCTCGCCACCAGGGTATTGGTCGTCACGGTCGCGTAGACCGGGCTCGGCGTATAAGAACTCCAGGTGGCGAAAATGCCGCCGCCCGTCTCTTCCATTACTTCAAAGACGGAACCGGTGGGCTCTGGCGAAGGCAGATCGATAAAGACCTCCGCTCCTGGGGGAGGGAAAGTCGTGGGGGAAGGAAGAAATTGCGCGGTGGTGATAACGCTGCGCGCGCCGCTTCCACTTCCGACAGTCCTCCAAGTGGCGTTCTGCTGATAGGTCGGAACTCCGAATGGGTTCATAAACCACGGCCCACTGGTCGGGGGAAGACCCGGTGGCACGATAAACGAGCCATACCCGGAAGTCCCGAGACCAAAAACCCGTCCTCCCGCTGCCGGATTGGTGAGGGCGGTGGCCAGGCCGAGAAAGAAATCGGCAATCTTGTTGCTGATCGGCGCCTGAATCTTTTGGGCCGCAGCCCGGGCTTTCGTTCGAGCCAGTTCTGCTTTCAATCGAGCGGCCTCAGCTTTGGCGACCTCGACGGCGAGTTTATTTGCGTCCGCCTCAGCCTTCAGCACATCGGCTTCAGTAGCCGAAGGTGAGCTGGCCACTTCCTGGCTCTTTTCGGCCTCAGTTTTGATCTCCTCGACGACTTCCTTGGCCTTGTCCGCTTCGGTCCGAGCGTCGACAAAACTCGCCTGCGCTGCTGCGGCTGATTTGGCGGCCTCGTCAGCCTCGGCCTGGGCTTTGGCCACTTCGGCCTCCGCTTTAGCGACGTCTGCCGCCGTCCGCGCTTGCGAGTCTGCGGCAGCTTTGGCATCGGCGGCGGCGCTCGCGGCGGCGGCGTCCGTCCTCGCGACCGCGCCATTTACCTGCGCTGCGGTTTTCGCATCTGCCTCCGCTTTCAGCTTTGCCACTTCTGCCCTCAGATCAGCTTCAGCCGTGGAATCTTTCGGGGCCGGGCACCCGGTCAGCGCAATGGCCATGGCGACCATCGCAGCCCATTTTGCAGCTCGAACGCTTTGGATTGAGGTCCAATGAAGAAGGTTTGAAATAATCATATAATTTGGTGGGACGAAGAGTTCTTCGCGCTCTTCCGCGACGAGATTTCGAGTGAGGCAGTGCGAGGCTCGGAAGATGCCAGTGGCCCGAGCAGAGGACGTTTATTGCCCGGAAGGTGTGGATCGAGAAAGAACAAAATTGCTCTTTCTTCTGGAATTTTGAGGGGAGGCGATCGGAAGAGCGCCAACTCGCCACCGACGTGCCCCGGCTGCGAAGTGAATCACGGGAGGCGGCTTCGTTCACTGCGTGACAGGCGACGAGACAGAGAGACTGGACGATCCGTTAAACCTACCTGGACCGTGGCAGCACGCGTAGGGTTGCGCTCATGCCATCGAGCGGCGCAACCTTAGTCCCTCAAACCAAGCCGCTAAAGATTCGCTGGATCGGCCCCGGCTTGATCATGGCCGTGAGCGGGATCGGCGCGAGCGACGTGATCTCGGCTACGATCGGAGGCGCCAAGCACGGCACAGCTTTGCTTTGGGCGCTGGCGTTGGGCGCGTTTTTCAAGTTTGTCCTGACGGAAGGGCTGGCCCGCTGGCAGATCGCCACCGGCACCACCATCGTGGAAGGTTGGGCGCGCCATCTCCCGCGCTGGGTGCTGCGACTTTTCTTCGGCTACCTGATCCTTTGGTCAATCGCGGTGGGCGGCGCGCTCTTAAGCGGTTGCGGCTTGGCGATGGTGAACATCACGCAAGGGCGTGTCTCTTTCACGGCGGGGGCGCTGGCGCATGCGGCGGTGGTTTTCCTCTTCATCTTCACTGCGCGCACGAAGCGCTTTGCCAGCGTGATGAAACCGCTGATCGCGGTCATGTTTGTGAGCGTGGTGGGTTGCGCGGCCTTCACCTTGCGCGATCCGGCGCAGGTGGCGCTGGGGCTTTTCCTGCCGCGGATTCCGGCCGGGAGCGGGCCCTATGTGCTGTCGCTGATCGGCGCCATCGGCGGTTCGCTGACGCTTTTAAACTACGGCTACCTACTGCGCGAGGAAGGGGCGGATCATCCGGAGAACTTAGCGCGCGTGCGGATCGATTTGGCGATTGCCTATTCGTTTACGGCGGTGTTTGGCCTTTCGATTATGTTGATCGCGGATCGCGTTTTCTTCTCCGCCGGGATCGCGGTGAGCGATGGCGAAGCCGTCTCGCGCATGGCGGGCTTGCTGGCCACGCTGCTGGGGCCGGCGGGATTTTATGTTTACTCGCTGGGCTTTTGGGCGGCGGTGCTGGCCTCCCTTCTGGCGGTGTGGCAAACGGTTCCGCACATCATTGCGGAATGCTGGTCGCTTCTGCGCGAACGCACCGCGCCCCATGAGGAGGCGGCGCGGCAACGTCGCTACCGCGGCGGGCTGATCTTTATGGCAGCGGCGGCGGTGCCGTTCGCGTTTCTCGGCAAACCACTCCTGCTCGTGGTGGCTTTTACGATTCTCGGCAGTTTCTTCATTCCGTTTCTCGCCGCTACGTTGCTTCACCTCAATAATCGAGTCGCGTGGGCGTCTCCTGTTCGGCAAAACCGATTCCCGACGAATCTTCTCCTGGGCTTCGTCATTGCGCTCTTCCTCGCGCTCGGCGTGCTGGAGATTTATCGCCTCTTCTAGCCGCGTCCGCCGCAAGTGTTAGCTCGCAACCGTCCCACGGCGCAGGCAGGATGACGCTCCCGTTATGGCTAGCGTCAGCGAATCCGCCATCCCCATTCGGCCCGTGACGTTTCGCCCCCGACTGGATGCGCTCGATCTGCTGCGCGGCGCAGTCATGATCATTATGGCGCTGGATCACACCCGCGATTTCGTGAGCCACGACGCGATGTTTTTCGATCCGCTGGATTTAACCAAGACGACCGGCTGGCTTTTTCTCACGCGCTGGATCACGCATTTTTGCGCGCCAGTCTTCGTCTTTCTGGCTGGCACCGGGGCGTTTCTTTCACTCGGCCGCGGGAAGTCGAAACGTGACCTGTCCTGGTTTCTCGTCACGCGCGGAGCGTGGTTGGTTTTCCTGGAGATGACGGTGGTAAACTCTTCCTGGTTCTTCGGGTTCGATCCGCACTTCTTTTTCCTGCAAGTGATCTGGGCGATCGGCTGGTCGATGATCGGGCTGGCCGCTCTCATTCATCTGCCGCTCTGGGGCGTGGGCGCGTTCGGATTGCTCATGATCGGCGGACACAATCTGCTCGACTCGATCAACCCCGCGGCCTGGGGGAACTGGAGTGGTCTTTGGAAAGTCCTGCACGTCCAGGCGGCGGTGGTGCCGGTGCCTGGCTTTGTCCTCTTTGTCGCCTATCCGCTGGTGCCGTGGCTGGGCGTGATCGCGGCTGGCTTTGCCTTTGGCGGGTTGCTGAAGATGGAGCGTCCGACGCGCCGACGGGTTTTGCTCTGGCTCGGACTCGGGATTACGACGGGCTTCATTCTGCTGCGGGCAACGAATCTTTACGGCGATGCCGCCCCTTGGAGCGTGCAGCCGTCGATCTTCTTCACGGTGCTGTCGTTTCTGAACTGCACAAAATACCCGCCCTCGCTCCTCTACTTAATGATGACGCTGGGGCCGTCGCTCGTCTTTCTTTCGTTTTTCGATCGCGATCTGGGGGCGTGGACGAAACCGGTCGTCGTCTTCGGACGCGTCCCGCTCTTCTTCTACCTGCTGCACCTGCCGCTGATCCATGGGATCGCGATCCTGCTCACGTATCTGCGCTACGGGAAGGTGGGGCCGATCCTGCACGGGCCGGTCGGGAGCGTGGCGGATGGTTTCCCGCCGGACTTCGGCTACGGGTTGATCGGTGTCTATGTAATCTGGGGGGTGGTGATTTTGCTGCTCTACCCGCTCTGCCGTTGGTTTGCGGATTTGAAACAACGACGCAGCGACGGGTGGCTGAGTTATTTTTGATTGGCCTTGAGTCGCCGGCGGATTACGTCCGTTGCAGAAAGCCGACGCCATTTCAAGACGCGCGCATCTACGTCGTCGACGCAAACAGGCGAGCGATCTCTTTCGGCAGGAGCGGCGTGGCCCCGTGGTGCGACGCGACGTAGGCACCGACACGGCAGGCGTTCTCGAGAAGCTTCTGCGGATCGTCGCCGCGGGTCAGTCCGATCATGAGGCCGGCCATGAAGGAATCCCCGGCACCGACTGTATCCCTGACGACGACGTTCGGAGCGGGCGCTGTAACCAGAGTGCCGTTGTCCCAAAGCGCGGCGCCGTTCTCGGCGCGCGTCACGCAGATTCGCGGGGTGTCGGTCGCTTGTGCGAGAACGGCGGCGGCACGACCGACGGCTTCCGCATCGAGCGGCGGCTCAGACTTCATGTCTCCGGTCTCGATCCAGGCGGCGAGCTTTCCCACTTCCTCGTGGTTCAGCTTCATGACATCCGCGCGGGCCGCGAGCTGGAGGATGCATTTGGGATCGGCATAGGGCGGCCGGAGGTTGACGTCGAAGAACTTCATCGGGCCGCGCAGATCGAGAAGGGCACGCAGCTGGCGAACGTTGCTGGGCGAGCGGCAGGAGAGGGAACCGAAAATAAACGCGCGCGATTTCGCCACCGCTTTCAAGGCTTCCGCCGAGACTTCGATCTCGTCCCACGCGACCGGCTCCACGATGTCGTAGGTGGCGTTTCCGTCGGCATCGACGGTGGCGCGGACCGTGCCGGTCGGCAGTTTCGGATGGCGTGCGATGAACTCGGTGTGGACGCCCTTGTCCATCGCCACTTGCAGGATCTCGTCGCCGAGGTCGTCAGTGCCGATGGCGGAGAGAAGCGACGCCGAGGCGCCTAACTGAACAAGGTGCGCAGTGACGTTGAAGGGCGCGCCTCCGGCGTGACGGCCGGAGGGAAGGCAGTCCCAGAGGATTTCTCCGAAGGCATAAAATTCGGCTGTCATTTACTGATCGTCGGACAGAAGCGTGCGCATCGGCACCGAGACATCCGGGTTCGCGTAAAGCCGGTCGATCATCTCCGCATAAGCTTTGGTGAATGCGCTCGTTTGCGATGAGATCGCCGAAGACAGGAGTGAGCCTCAGAAAAGCCAGCTTGTCGCCACGGGTGCCTTTTGCCGCCTGATGCAGTGCCTCCGCCATCTCGTCCACGATCTCGAGCTTCTTGTCGTATTGGTTCACGCCCTTGTCGCTATAAAGGCACCACGCCGCGATCACCAGGGCCGCATACTTCACGCTCCCGCCGCGCGCGAGATTCTCCCGGATCGTGGGAATCAAAAACACCGGCAGCTTGCTGGAACTTTCCAGACAGATCCGCGCCAGCTTGTCCTTGATGTTCGGGTTCCCGAATCGCTCGATCAACGTGTCCTTGTAGGCATCGAGGTCGATCCCTTCCACGGCGTCCAGCACCGGCGTCGCCTCCTTGTCCATGAAGCGGCGCAGATACTTTGCGAACAGCGGATCGCCGACACATTCGTCGATGGTCTCGTAACCATACATCGCGCCGAGGATGCCGAGCACGGAGTGCCCCGCATTGAGCAGGCGGATCTTCATCTTTTCGTAAGGCGTGACATCAGGCACAAACTGCGCGCCGACCTTCTCCCACGCGGGCCGTCCGTCGGAGAAGTTGTCCTCGATCACCCATTGGGTGAAGGGCTCGCAAGTCACCGGCCACTCATCGCGCAGCCCCATTTCGTTCTCGAGATACTTCATGTCCGCCGCCGTCGTCACCGGCGTGATGCGATCGACCATGGCGTTCGGAAAACAGACCTCGCTCTCGATCCATCGGGCGAGTTCGGCATCCTGTTCGCGCGCGAAGCCCAGCACCATCCGGCGGGTGAGATCGCCGTTGTGCTGAATGTTGTCGCAGGACTGGATGGTAAAGGCGGGAATCCCTCGTTCCTTCCGTCGCTTCAGCGCCGCGGTGAGATATCCAAACACCAACTTCGGCAGCAGCGGGTTCTCCAGATCGTGCTGCGCATCGGGATTGCGAGTGTCGAATTCGCCCGTGGACGGATCCACATTGTAGCCGCCTTCGGTGATGGTGAGGGAAACGATCCGGGTCTGCGGACTGGCCATCCGCTCGATGACCGCCTCCGGGTCGTCGCACCCCATCATGAAATCCACCAGCGAACCGATCACCCGGTTCTCGATCTTCCCGCCCGGGTGCTTCACGATCAGCGTGTAGAGGAAAGTCCTGGTTCTTGAGCACCCCGCAGATTTTTCGGTCCGCCTCGCGCAAGCCGACGCCGCAGATTCCCCAATCGAACGCTTCGCCCGAGTTCATCAGTTCGTCCGTGTAGTAGGCTTCGTGCGAACGATGAAATCCGCCGACGCCGATATGGACGATCCCAGCCGTCACCTTGCTTCGGTCGTAGGTGGGTTTCGCGATCTCCGCGGGCAGCAGCGGAAGGTTTTCCTGATTTAGTTGCACCGGTTCACTCATGGCTTTCTCCGTTTCTAGTGGTGTGGGTTCAGAGCCTTCGTGCGGCGCAGCGTCAAATAGGCGGAGACGAAATAGACGATCGTGAAGACAAAACCCCACGTGTAGAAGATCGCGCGATTCTTCTCATACACGCCCATCTCCGGGCTCCAAAACATCACCATCAGCGCGAGGCCCAGGATGATCGCCAGGCTGGCGCGGGAGAGTCCGTGCAACACTTTCGACAGCGCGGAGTGATCTTCCACCGCGTCCCCCTCGTCGATCGCCTGCTGCGCCTGATACTCGGCGATGGCTTCGTTCTTTTTGCGTTCCGCCTCTTCCTCCACCGGATACTTCTCCGCGGCGCCGTAGAGCTTCGCGAGAAAAGTATAGACGATGATCGTGAAGGCCCACGTGGGGAGGAAAAGATAATAGAAGGACATCACGATGCATGGCATTCAGCCCGAAGCCAAACACCAGGCCCGCACCCCAGGCCGCAACTGCGGGCGTACTATGTGTGAGCTTCCGGTAGGTGACCCAGTAGCGAGTGAATCCGATCCGCGGAAAGATCACATGCTCGGCAAAGACAATCCCACCGACCGGGACGACGATTAAGCCGGCATAAGTCAGCAGCGGCAGCATCTGCCCGAACACAAACGGGAAGCAGGCCACGATCACCGTGATGACGCCCACCGTAAAAGTGACGCCCTTCCGCGAATGCCGGTGAAAGATCGCCTGCGCCGCCAGGCCCGCCCGGTAAAGGTTCGCATTCGCCGTGGTCCAACCCGCGACGATCACGATGACATATCCCGAAAGCCCCAGCGCGTAGTAGGCGACGTCACCCGGATCCAGTTTCACGATCGTCGTCTTCATCAGCACCGCGGTGCCGGCGCCCATGATGCCCGCTGCGATCCACGCCACATAGTGCCCGAACAACATCCCCGCACCGGTGCACAGCCCGTAGATCGATCTCTTCGCGTAGCGCAGCAGCGCCATGTCGATCAATCCGAAGTGCGTGATGGTATTCGCCGCCCAGGCGAAGCCGATCACCGAGACCAGACCGATGCCCGGTTCGCCCCGACTATTCACTCCCGTCCAGATCGATTGATCGCCGATCTTCATGAAATCGCCGAAGCCCAGCAACTGCGTGCGGCCGAGCACGGAGTCCGCGATGGCCGGGAAGAGAACGAGAGCGCCGCTGACAAACATCACCACCAGCCACGGCCCGCAAAGGCCGGAGAACTCGGCGACCGCCGAGAAGCCATACATGGCCACGAAGACCACGATCATCCCGACGGCCAGCACGACCAGCACAAACATGGCGTTGGTGGGATACCAGTTTAACTGCGCCGGAATGCCAAACAGCATTCGCACCGCGCTGCACGACACCGTGATCATCGCCGCCGAGATCACGGTAAAGATGATGACGTTGGCCCAATTGTAGAGGTTCGTCATCGAATCCCCGGCCATCTTGTGCAGGTAAGTATAAAGGCTCAGTCGCGTCTGGACCGCGATCGGCGCCGTGATGAGCGTCCAGCTCAAAATGGCGAGGATGTTTCCGATCAGCAGCCCGATCAGAATGTCCCTGGTCGTGGCGCCCAGCGCGACAAACGTGGCGCCAATCACAAACTCGGTCGCGGCCACATGCTCACCCGCGTAAAGCCCCATGAAGTGCCGCCACCCATGAAGCTTGTGCTTCGGAATGGGCAACTGCTCCGGGCTCATGCCGGCGATCGATTGGCGGGACGTTTGTGCATTCATAATTTGGTCTTCGGGGGCAAGCGCCACGCGCAGGCTGGTGAAGTAGTTCTAGTAGAAGCAGATGCCGACGGGAAGGCCGACGATCAGGCGAGCCTGAAAACCTGCACGGATTGACTGCGGCCTTTGACCTGGAGGGATTCGAGTCGCGGCGCTTCCGGGCCCGACCCAAGCGTCGTAGGGAAATCAGGTCCGACGGTTAAACAAGGCAAAGGCGCAGTTGCGAAAGCGTTTCGTAGCTGCACTTGCGAAGGCGGATTCTTCATCTACACTGGGCGTTCGTTATGGCAGAAAGCAGTGACACGATGGACATGAAGGAGTTTCAACTTCACGAGAAGGACACAGGCAGCGCTGATGTACAAGTCGCGCTCCTCACGCACCGGATCGCGCAGTTGACCGACCACCTCAAGAGCCACGCCAAAGATCACTCCTCGCGCCGCGGCCTCCTGAAAATGGTGGCAGTGCGCCGGAGCTTGCTCGACTACCTGAGCAAGTCGAACTCGGACCGGTATAAAAGCCTGCTCCAGAAGCTCAACCTGCGTAAGTAAACGCGGGCGATCTTTTTTGGTTCCCCTCCGTCCCGTCGGTTCGCCGCTTTCGGCCATTCGTTTAACCGGCAGATAAAACCCGGCGATCCGGGCCCCACCTCACCCCTGATTTGAGGTTTCAGTGTCGAAGAAGACGGCAAGCTCGCGGCTTGCGCTGCCTTCGGAGTTGAAACCTACAATCAGAAGTGACCGGCCTGGAATCTCGCCAATTCCAGAAAGTTAGTTATGCAAAACAAGGTCACGGCCCAAATCGGGTCCCAACAGATCTCACTCGAGACTGGCAAAATCGCGAAGCTCGCCGACGGCGCAGTCGTTCTCTCCTGTGGAGACACGATGGTGTTCACGAGCGCAGTTTCCGCCACGAAAATCAAAGAGGGCCAGGATTGGTTCCCGCTCACGGTCGATTACCGCGAGAAGGCGGCCGCGGTCGGGAAGTTCCCCGGCGGCTATTTCAAACGCGAAGGTCGTCCCTCTGAAAAAGAGACGCTCACTTCGCGCATGACGGATCGCCCGCTGCGTCCGCTCTTCCCGGCTGGTTATCTTTACGACACGCAAATCATCTCGCTTCTGCTTAGTGCAGACGGGCAGATCGATCCGGATATCCTCGCGATCAACGGCGCTTCCGCCGCGCTCGCCGTCTCCGATATTCCTTGGGACGGCCCGATCGGCGCGGTGCGCGTCGGCCGTGTGAATGGCGAATTCGTTGCCAACCCGACGCACGACGAGCGCGCTGATAGCGATCTCGACCTCGTTTACGTCGGCACGGAAAACGACGTGCTCATGATCGAAGGTTCCGCGCTCGAAATTCCCGAAGCGGATTTCATCAAGGCGCTCGAATTCGCACATGGTCACGCCAAGGAAATGATCCGCGCGCAGAAGGAACTCGTGGCGCAGGTCGGCAAACCGAAGCGCGACATGCCGCTCATGACCGTGAACCAGGAGATCCTCGAGATCGCCTATCAGGTGGCCGGCGATCGCATCGAAGCCGCGCTCTACAACGCGAAGAAAGTCGACCGCTCGAAAGCCGTCAACGCTCTCGCCGATGAAGTGAAAGCGGCCGTGCTCGAGAAATTCCCCGAGGCCGACAAGTTCTCCATCTCGCAGGCGTTCGATTACGTGCAGAAGAAAGCCTTCCGCATCAGCGTGCTCGACAAGCAGAAGCGCATGGACGGCCGCGGCTACCAGGATCTCCGCCCGATCGAATGCGAAGTGGGCGTGCTCCCACGCGCACACGGTTCCGCCATTTTCCAACGCGGCGAAACGCAATCGCTCGCGCTCGTCACCCTGGCGCCGATCGAAGAAGCACAGAACATCGACGCCTACGGTGGCGGCCTGACCTCGAAGAGCTTCCTGCTGCATTACAGCTTCCCGCCGTTCAGCGTGGGCGAAACCGGACGCACCGGCGGCACCAGCCGTCGCGAGATCGGCCACGGCGCGCTCGCCGAGCGTTCGATCGAGCCCGTCGTTCCCGGGATGGATAACTTCCGTTACGCGGTCCGCATCACGAGCGAGATCATGGAATCGAACGGCTCCAGCTCGATGGCCAGCGTTTGCGGCGGCGTCCTCGCCCTCATGGATGCGGGCGTGCCGATCAAGACGCCGGTCGCGGGCATCAGCGTCGGTCTCGTCACGGAGAACGACGAGAGCGGCCAGATGAAGCGCTACGAACTCCTGACCGACATCCTCGGTTCCGAAGATCATTTCGGCGACATGGATTACAAAGTTTGCGGAACGGAAAACGGCATCACCGGTTTCCAGCTCGATCTCAAACTGCGCGGCGTGAGCCACCAGATCATGGCCGAAGCGACCATGCGGACGAAAGAAGCGCGCACCAAGATCCTCGCGATCATGGCGCAAGCGATCGACAAACCGCGCGGCGACCTGAGCAAATACGCGCCCCGCATCGAGACCCTTAAGATTAACCCCGAGAAAATCGGCGCGCTCATCGGGCCCGGCGGGAAAACGATCAAAGGCATCGTCGCCGAAACCGGCGCCGAGATTAACATCGAAGACGACGGCTCGGTGCACATCTACGCCACCAGCCCTGAGTCGATGAACCGCGCGAAGGAAATCATCGGCGGCATGTCGCGCGAGATCGAAGTGAACCAGACCTATCACGGCAAGGTGGTCTCGATTAAAGAATTCGGCGCCTTCGTCGAAGTCTTCCCGGGCAAGGACGGCCTCGTCCACATCTCCGAGTTGGCCGACTTCCGCGTCAATCGCACGGAAGACGTGGCCAAGATCGGCGAGATGATCTGGGTGAAGTGCATCGGCATCGACGACAAGGGTCGCGTGAAATTGAGCCGCAAAGCTGCGCTCAAAGAACGCGCCGAAGCCGAAGGTGCCGGCGCTCCGCAAGGCCAGCCGCGCAGGACGAGCGAGTCGGCCAGCATCCGGCGCAGTAAGCATTCTGAAGACGCGCATTTACGTCGCGTTTATTTTCCTCGCTCTGCTGCCGGCACTCCCGGCAGCAGAGGGAGAGGAGAGACAACCCTCCGCGCTGGAGATCTTCGACGCGGCGTTGGCCAGGTTTGAGCGCGATCGCGCTGCGCTTGGCGCGTGGCAATATCATCAGACGCTGACGACCCACCAGCTCGACGCCGACGCGAAGGTGGTGGCGAAGGGGACGTGGAAATCGATCGTCCGCCCGGGCGATCCGCGGCCACCGGAATACACCTTCAAAAGCATGGAAGGAAAATTGTCCTTCTTCGAATCCGGCGGGGAAGAGGGCGCCGCGGGAAAGTCCACCCCGGCGAAAACGACGGCAAAGACGGAGGCGGAGTTGGAAACGAACAAGGCCGAATCCGCCGTTGCCGCAGTGCGGAAGTATAAACTGCGCGATCGCTATCAATGGCGGCGTCTCCCGGATGCAGTCGTGGACGGCGAGCGCGTTTACGTCCTCTCGTTCGCGCCGAAACCAAACCAGAAAGCCCGCACACGCGAAGAGCGATTCTTTAGTCTGCTCGCGGGAACGATGAAGGTGAGCGCGAGCGACTACTCCGTCTTGAAAGCAGAAGCGGCGCTTCAATCGCCGAGCTCGCTTTTTTGGATCCTGGCCCGCGTGACCACTTTCCGTTTCAGCTACACCCTCGAGCCCAACCCCGGCGGCAACCGGCTTTTCCGGCTTTCCCGCGCGAACGCGGAGACGGTGGTGACGTTCCCCTTCTACGCCGTGCGGCAGAAGCACTGGCAAACGGTCGATAAATACGAGCCGCGCACCTCACGCCGCTAATCGCGCGCGCCCTTGCGGTTCTTTCTGATTTAAATGGAGAGGCGCATTGACACCTCTCCCCCGTCCCGTCATGAGAGTGCGCACCGATCCATGAAACTGAACTGCGTTCCTGCCCGTCCTCTCCGCTCGCTCGCTCTCGCCCTCGCTTGGGCAGGCCTCACCGGCTCCATTTCCGCGCAAACATTTTCCAACGCCGCCTCCATCGCGGTGCCGAGTGAAACGGTCACGCAGGGACCGGCCTCGCCGTATCCTTCAGCGATCAACGTCGCCGGCGCGGGCACGCAGCTGGATTCCATCTCGGTCACCCTTTCAGATTTCTCCCACCTTTACCCGGCCGATGTGGATGTGCTGCTGGTAGGGCCGCAGGGACAGAATGTGATGCTGATGTCCGATGTGGGGGCGTTCACTCCGGTCACTGGCCGCACTTTCACTTTTACCAACACCGCGACCGCCAGCATGCCGAGTGCGGGCACGCTTTCCTCCGGCACTTTTAGGCCGACAAATTTCGACCCGGTCGGCAACGTGGACGGCTTCCCGGCTCCCGCGCCGTTGGTGGGGCCGTATGGCAATTCGTTTGCCCCGTTTCTCGGCACCAATCCAAACGGCGTCTGGAGTCTTTACATCGTCGATGACGTGGCGGGGAACGCGGGTCGATTCGCGGGCGGCTGGTCCATGACCATCACCACTTCGGGCGTCGCGGCCTTGCAACTGAGCAGCGCCGTGTCGCGCAAAACTCACGGCGGGGTGAGCGATTTCGATGTGCCTCTGCCAGTGGCCGGCACGCCGGGCGTGGAATGCCGCGCCGGAGCGATGGGTCACACCCTGGTCTTCACCTTCACAAATTCCGTCGTGAGTGGCAGCGCGAGTGTGAGCGCCGGCGTGGGGTCGGTCGCAGGCAGCCCAACCTTTTCCGCCAACACCATGACCGTGAGTCTGGCCAACGTCGCTGATCAGCAGACGATCACCGTGACGCTGGCGAACGTGACCGATGGCTTCGGCCAGGTCCTGCCGTCCACGGATGTCCGCGCCAGCTTCCTGCTCGGAGACTCAAACGGGAGCGGCTCGGTGAGTGGAGCGGATGTGGGGCAAATAAAAAGCCTGACCGGCGGAACGGTGACGACCACAAATTTCCGGAGCGACCTCAACGTCAGCGGCACCTTCAGCGCCGCCGATGTCTCACAAGCGAAAGCCAATACCGGCAACACTCTCTCCGCCCCCGCGCGCAACTAACTCTTCTTCTTTCATCATGAAATCCTGGATCACTTCATCTTTCGGCCGGCTCTTTAGCGGCGCCACCTTCGGCCTTCTTTTCGCTGCCACCGCGGTAGCGGGAACTGCTTCTGGACCATCGCCCGATGGGCTCTACGAACTGCAGGCGGCAGCACCCAAGGTGCGCGGCCAGATCCCGGCTTTGATCGAAGTGAAAGGTTCTCAATCGTTCACCGCCGAGATCGATCGCGTCCGCGAAGTCCTTTCTCGCGCCACGCCGGAAGATCCGAATGTGACGCCGGGTGCGCCTTCCAAGTATCCGCGACAAAAGGTGGAGCTCTCTCTGCCGATGCCGTCCGGCGGAGTCTTTGCCCGCTTCGTGGTGGAAGAGATCGCGTTTATGCATCCGGCTTTGGCCGCGAAATATCCGGGGATAAAAACCTATCGCGGCCGCGGCCTGGATGACCCCGCCGCGACTGTGGCCCTGGACATCACGCCGGAAGGGATGCACGCGCAGATTCGCTCACGCGACGGCATGATTTATATCGACCCGGCCTTTCGCGGGAACGACCGGGTTTACGCCAGCTATTACAAGGCCGACGGGGATCGTGGCCGCAAGCAGGGCGGATTCTTTTGCGAGACCGGCGGCGATCTTCGCAGTGCGGTGACGAACCTGGCCAAAGTCGCTGCGCCGGTCACCGCCTCCGGCACGCAGTTGCGCACCTACCGTCTCGCTTGCGCGGCGAATAGCACCTTCACGAATTTCACTGGCAACACCGTGGCCTCGGGCTTGTCGGCCATCGTCGTAATCATGAACCGCGTCAGCGCCATCTACGAAGCGGAGGTCGGGGTGCGGCTGCAATTGATCGCGAACAACGACACCATCATTTATCCGACCACCGGCAATCCGGTGAACGGGGCCGATCCTTATAGCAACAGCACCGCTGCGCTCGGCCAAAACCAGACGAACCTGGACGCGAAGATCGGGAATGCGAATTACGACATCGGGCACGTCTTCACCACGGGCAGCGGCGGCGTCGCCGGGTTGGGAGTGGTCTGTCGCACCAGCCAGAAAGCGCGCGGCACGACGGGCCTGCCGTCGCCGATCGGCGATCCGTTTAATGTCGATTACGTGGCGCACGAGCTGGGGCACCAATACGGCGGCAACCACACTTTCAACGGCACCGGCAGTAATTGCTCCGGCACCAACCGCAGCGCGACACACGCCTACGAGCCGGGCAGCGGCAGCACCATCATGGCTTACGCCGGGATCTGCGGCGCGAACGATAATCTCGCGCCCAACAGCGACGCCTATTTTCATTTTGAAAGCTTGAGCGAAATCGTGACCTACACCACGACCGGATCGGGCAATTGCCCCGTGGCTGTTCCCACGGGGAACGCGGTGCCAGTCGTCAGCGCGGGTGCGAATTTCACCATTCCGGGTCGCACGCCTTTCGCGCTTACCGGCACGGCGACCGATCCGGATGGCGACCTCTTGAGCTACTGCTGGGAAGAGCGCGATCTCGGCGCGGCCCAAGCGGGGAACACAGCCGACAACGGTCTGAGCCCGATCTTCCGCTCGTTCTATCCCACCTACACGCCCACGCGCACGTTTCCGAAGATGGCAAACATCGTCGCCGGTATTTTCGATAACGTGGCCGCGCCGCATGGCGAGACGCTGCCGATCACAAATCGCTCACTCAAGTTCCGGCTCAGCGCGCGGGACAACCGCCCCAACGGTGGCGGCCTCAACACCGCCGACATGACGGTGACCGTGGTCGACACCGGCTCAGGTTTTGCCGTGACCGCTCCGAGCGGCGGCAGCGTGGTCGCCGGATCGAACGTGACCGCGACCTGGAACCTGGCTGCGACCAACCTCCCTCCGGTGAGTACGGCCAACGTGAAAATCTCGCTCTCAACGGATGGCGGCTACACCTATCCCACCGTGCTGCTGGCCAGCACTCCGAATGATGGGACCGAGACGGTCGCGTTGCCTGCTGGAATCTCCTCGACGACGGCGCGGGTAAAGGTGGAAGCGGTCGGGAACGTTTTCTTCTCCATCTCGCCGGCAAACTTCGCGATCAACTAAGGCGCTCTCGCGATGGGCGGACCGCCCACCGGGAATGTCCCGGCGCTGGGCGCGAAGTGTTTCCCGTCGTCATTTCGACTGTGCTATTTTCGGCGGCAGGAGCCAGACGAGACGGCCCTCCTCGCTCCCTTCCGCAAGGTCCACGCGCGCCAGACCGCCTTTGGCCAACTTCACTTCGCCTCCCGTGAGGCTGGCAACGACTGCACTGAAATCCGGCTCGTGACCTACAAGCATCAGATCTTCGCCTTGGTGGCGGGTGAGGATTTGGCGCAGACCCGCAAGATCGAAACCTTTGCCCAGCTCGCAGGCCGGGCGCAATTCGACGTCCAGGATCGCGGCCGCGATCTCCGCAGTTTGCCAGGCGCGCGGCAGAGGACTGGAGAGAACCAGTGCGGGGGCGACCTCGAGCTGCCGCAGAAACTTCGTCATCCGGCGAACTTGCTTGCGCCCTTTTTTCGTCAACGGCCGCTCGTCGTCTGGTTGCGTCCAATCCGGCCAGTCGGCCAGACCATGCCGAAGGAAATATAGCTTCATCATAAACCCTGCCCGCACCAACCGGCTCTGTCACGGGCCATCACAGCGCCGCGCCGCTGGTTGACATCCGAGCGTGGATCAGTCCGGTTAGACGCGGCTTCACCCAATTGCCCGCACCTCTTTATGCAGCAGAGCACTTTGTCCTTTCTCGCGGTTGGTCTTTTTCTTTTGGCGAGCGGCTTTCCCACTGCGCGCGGGGAGACGCCTTCGGCCTCTGCGCTTCTGCAGGAAATGGAAAAGACCTACGCCGGCCTCACTTCCTACGCCGATGAAAGCACGGCCATTTATCGGAATCGCGACGAGAGCGAACGGCTTTCGGTTCGGTTTAAAATTTGGTTCGTGCGCGGGTCTGGCTTTCGGGTGGATGCGGAATCACGGTCGCCGGAGGGCGGAGCGGCGGCGCATCGCGAGGTGCTTTGGACCGATGGCGCGATCACGCGGAGCTGGTCCACCGGCAAGCCGGTAACCAGTCTGGCAAAGGTGCAACTGGCCGGGTCGGGAATGTTCGGCACCTATGCGTATCATGTCCCGACTTTGCTCGAAGCGGGCTTTGGTTCGCGGCGGTTGCACGAGCTTTCCGAAGCGAAGGTGGTGGGGGAAGGGCCGGCGGATGGCGTGGATTGCTACCACTTAAAAGGAAACTGGCAGGGCGATTCCTACGAGGTCTGGCTGGGGAAAGAAGATCATCTCGTCCGCCGCATCGTGGCCACTTATGCGGACCACATCCTCGAGGAAACCCATCGGGAGATTTTCGTGAATGAGGCGATCCCCGTGGAGACATTTCGCTTCGCACCGGAGAACGAAGTCACGCCCAAGAAAGCCCAGCCGAAATGAGCGCAGCCAACGAAAAACATCCCAAGGGACTCTACGTCCTCTTCGCCACCGAAATGTGGGAGCGCTTCAGCTTCTACTCCATGCTGGCGATGTTCACGCTCTACTTGCGCGACACCACCGGGCAGGGCTTCGGGTGGTCGTCCGATGCAGCCACGGGGCTTTACGCGAACTACCTCATGTTCGTGTATCTCAGCCCGCTCGTGGGTGGCTGGCTGGCGGATCGGAAGCTCGGCTACCGCAAAGCGGTCATGATCGGCGGCTTCTTTTTCATGGCGGGGCATCTCCTGCTTTCCTTCCGCTCCATCCCGATCGTCTACGTGGCGCTGGCCTGTCTCGTCATCGGTAACGGTTTGTTCAAGCCGAACGTCTCCACCCTCGTCGGCAATCTTTATCCCGAAGGCAGCCACCTAAAGGATCGCGCTTACAACATCTTCTACATGGGGATCAACGTCGGCGCTTTCCTCGCGCCGGTGGTGGCGGAGTTCGTGCAGAGCAAATTTGGATTCCACCCGGCCTTCGCCGTCGCCGCGGGTGGGATGGCGATCTCGGTCTTCATCATGTGGAAGTTCAAGCACCACATCGAGAGCGCTGAGCGTTCCGCGCAAGGCGATGAGGGCGCCCTGGCCCATGCTGCGGCGGTGGCCGTGGATGCGCCGCCGGCCAGCGTCAGTTCCCAGGATGCACTCAACACCGGCCGCCGGGAAACCATGGAAGCGGTGCCGGAATGGAAGCGAATCGGCGCGCTCATCGTCATCTACGCGATCGTGATCGTCTTCTGGATGGTCTTCCATCAGAACGGCTCCACCCTCACTTACTGGGCGAATCAGAACACGGATTGGCAGGTCACCGGGATTATCTCGAATGCGATCAACCCGGGCTGGGTCATCATCCTCACGTTCCCGCTGGTCGCGTTTTGGGGTTGGCTGGATCGGCGTGGACTCGAGCCTTCCACGCCCACGAAGATGGCCTTTGGAATGATGCTGACCGGGCTCGCGTTCCTCATCCTCTACTTCGGCGCGAAGTCCGGCGAAGCGACGGTGGTGGGTAACGATCCGTATGCGTTCAAGGTTTCGCCACTCTGGCTGCTGGGCGCCTATGGTGTGCTCACGCTGGGCGAGCTCATGCTCTCGCCGATGGGGCTCTCGTTGGTCTCGAAAGTCGCGCCGGTGCGCGTGCGCGGACTGATGATGGGCGGTTGGTTTTTAGCGACTGCGATCGGGAACAAGCTCACGCAAATCGGCATGCTTTGGGACGACTGGCTGCACTCTTCGTTCTGGCTCCTGCTGAGCGGCTGCGCGTTGCTGATGGCGATCGTGTTGCTCCTGCTCCTGCGGCCGTTGAAGAAGGCGATGCCGGGCGTGTAAACGTGACGGTTATTTTTCGTGGCGGACGATCGCGCCACCTTTGATCACCAACCGCACCTGTCGCAACGCGGCCACATCCTTAGTTGGGTCTCCCGCCACTGCGACCAGATCGGCGAGCAACCCTTCCCGGATGGCGCCGCGATCCGTGAGGTGAAACGCGTGCGCGTTTCCGCTCGTGGCCTGGCGGAGCACTTCCAGCGGTGTGAAGCCGTAATCGCGCACCAGTAATTCCATCTCCCGCGCATTCTCGCCGTGCGGGAAAACGCCCGCGTCGCCGCCCATGACAAAAGTCACTTTGGCCGCGCGTGCCGCTTTTACGCTGGCGCGTTTGGCCACCAGCCGCGGCGGCTCCGGATCGCCAGCTTTCCAACCGCGATAGCGGGAGATGGCATCGCCGGCCGCCACCGTTGGGCAAAGCGCGACCCCTTTTTGCTGCATCAACTGAAAGACTTCCGCCGTGCCTTCATCGCCGTGCTCGATCGTTTCCACGCCCGCGTTGATGGCGCGGCGCATTCCTTCCGGGGTGCTGGCGTGAGCCACGGTTGGACGACCAGCTGCACGCGCTGTTTGCACGATGGCATCGAGTTCTGCCTGCGAAAAAGTGGGCCGCGCCGGCTCGTCTTTCCCCCAGCGATAATCGGCGTAAACCTTCACCACGTCCGCGCCCTTGCCGATCTGCTCGCGGGTGGCTCGCACCACTTCGTCCAGCCCGCTCGCTTCCTCCGCACCTTGCGGCACCGCCACATCGATGGACAACTTCGGCCCATAACTTCCCGTCGCCACGATCGCGCGCGTGGCGATGAGAAGACGTGGGCCGGGGATAAGGCCTTTCTCGATCGCCTGCTTCACACCGACATCCGCGTAGCCAGCGCCTTCGGTCCCGAGATCGCGTGCAGTCGTGAAGCCCGCTTCCAGCGTCTGACGCGCGTGCACGGTGGCGCGGACCACGCGTTCGGCTAACGACTCGCTCAGGACTTGATCGTTCCACGTCGTCTCGTTGTAGGCGTGGAGAAAGAGATGGGTATGGCCCTCGATCAGACCGGGGAGGAGAGTGAGACCAGGCAACTCGAGAACACGCGCCTCCGCGGGCGGAGAGATGTCCGCCCCCACGGCCGCGATCTTGTCCCCCCGCACCAGCACGCTCCAGCCCGCGTGCATTTCCTGACCGTCGAACACCGCTGCCGGCTTAAGGAGTAGAGTGGCTACCGGCTCCGCCCGCACCATCGTCGCGGCCAGGACGAGAGTGAGGATCAGAGCAGGTGTTCTCACAATTTCTCCGCGATGATTTCGAGGAACATCGGCGTCGTGAACCAGGAGCCCGGGGTGCTCTCAGCTGCTTTGAATTCGCGCAGGACGGCTGCGGTCCATTCCGGCGTGATGCGTCCCAGCTCTTGCAAGCGGGCGAGGTTGATTTCGGTGAAGCTGGCTGGCCATTGCCAGGTGTAATCGCGTGGTGAAACCGTGCGCACATGCGGTCGAATCTCGAGGACGCGGAAGCCTGCTTCGGTCAGCAAGCGCGGCAGATCTTTCGCGATGTTTGGCTCGCCCCCGGCCGCGCGCCAGCTTTCCATCACCTCTTGAATGAAGCGCTGCAGATTCGGCTGCACCGGCATGAAACAGAAGGTCTCGTAGTCGCTGTATTCATGAAAGATGGCCCGCCCGCCCGGTCGGAGCGCGCCGGCGATATTCGCGAGCAACTTCGGCGGCGAAGAGACGAAGGACGCCACCCAGCGACACCAGCTCGCATCGTAGCCGCCTTCGCCTAACGACATCTCCATCAGGTCGCCTTCCCGGAATTCCACATTCGCCACGCCGTGGTTTCGGCAACGCTCCCGCGCCACTTCGAGGAAGCGGGTGGAACGCTCCACCGCGAGAACTTCACCCGCCGGTCCGACAATTTCCGCCAGATCAACGGTGGCGTAGCCGGGCCCGGACCCGACGTCGATGACGCGGGTGCCGTGAGTGATGCCGGCGCGTTGCCAGCAATCGGCTACGATCGAGCGCCAGACGCGATGTTGTAAGCCGAGCCGCGCCACCTCTTCATCGTGCGTGCCTAAAACGTAATCGGTCTCATGGTTGGCTTGCGGCATGAGGGAACATGTCTGCGCGGGGTGCCTTCGCCTACCGCAATTTTCGGGCGGAGAATTCCGCGGCGGCGTTCGCTTCAGGGAGGCGAGACTTCGATCGCGCCCGCAATGGGAAATGCGCGCTGGCGCGGCAGATCAATCGCCCAGGCGGCGAAAGTGATCTGCGCGGAGGGGAGGGTTTTGGCTTCGAGCATGCGGGAGAAACTTCCGGTTCCCTCCGTCTTTATGACGCAGAAGGTTTGCCAAGCGCCTTCGCCGTTTGCAAAACCCAGCACGACGCAATCCGCCGGCCGATCTTGATCGGGGATACGGGCCTGCCCGTGAAAGGAGATGTAGCCAGCGCGATCACGGGTCGCGTGCTGCAGCGTTCCGGCAGAGGCGTCGGTTGCGAGGGGGCGTTCGTTCACCGTCTTCGCGAGAAGGTCGCTGACGAGCGCCGGACGCAGCGCATGGTGAGCATCGAGCGTGCGAATGGTCGCGAGCGTCTCGTCGCGCGGATAGGGCGTGGTCAGGACCAGCTCGGGGTTTAAGGGGATGGCGTCGATCCATTGGACCACCAGGCGGGTGTGTTCCCGTAGGGCGCGATCTTCGCGGAGCCAACGCCGCTCGTGTTGAAAAGTAATTCCCCAGAGGACCAGGATGAACAGGAGCGAGAGTGCCGCCAGCGGCAGGGCGAAACGCGGACGCGGCGATCGCAATTTCCGCTGCGCGTAAACCGCGCACGCGAGACCGCAGAGCGCGATGTAAAAGAAGGCGGAAAAGGCGGTGTAACGCGAATCGCCGGCCATCGATTGCGGGAAGCCCAGGCGAGCCACCGCAGCGATGCCGCTACTGATCAGAGTGTAGCCGCCCAGAGTGAGCCACGGATACCACGGCCGCCAGGTTTTGGTCCGCCGCATTTGCTGAATGGCGGCGATCACCAGCGCGAAAAAAAGGAGGAGGAAGGCTGCACCCCATGCGCCGGGCGCGCTGACGCTGAAGAGCGAGCCGATCCAGACCACGACGAAGAGCGCGATCGCCGGCAAGTGCTCGAACGATGCCACCACGGGCGGCGAGAGCGGCGGGTGTTGATAAGAAATGAAATAGGCAGCAATCGAAACGAGCGCGAGCAGGACAAAAACGATGCGCCAAAAAATCCGGGCGCGGGCAGCGGGAGCGGCCAACGGAAAGGCCAGGAGCCAGAGGAGCATCCCGTTGCCAAAAGAGTAAGTGGCGATGAAAGCGAGCGCCGCATTGACGAGAGTTTTTCTCGCCAACGATTGGCGCGAGAGATTCATCAGCAGCGCGAAGATGAGCGCGAAAGTGGGAACAAAGGTGACCCCCTGCGCGCCGACGAGAAAGGTGGCGTATTGCCGCGGCGAGAAGAGGAAAAGGAGGAAAAGACCAAAGACGAAAGCGCGGGCGGGGGAAGACGCGCCGGTGAAGCGCAACAGACGGTAGAGACCGATGGCGCCGAGGCAGACGAACGCGAACGAGAGCAGCATGGCGGGTCGCACATCCCACCCGCCCACGAGCGCGAGCGGCAACCAGATCAACCGCGGGAAGAGCAGGCGATGTTCGTTATGCTGGCTCCAAAGCTCCGCGAAGCTGAGGGTGCCACGATAGAAAGAGGCGAGCTGCGCGCCCGGCGTTTCCCATTCGTCCCAATACGGCACCGCGACCCAGTGCGTGCACATGATGACGAAGGCGACGAGGACCGGGAGCGACCACAGCCCAAGCAGGAGTGCCTTTCTCATGATGGCGGCCCGCCGGCGTTTTGTGCTGCCGGCGGGATGCGACGGGGGAGTTTTCTTTAGAGGCGCGGAAGCGGGTTGTGCAATTTCACGGGCTCGGCTTTGCGGCGAAGCTTGATGTTCAAGAGCTCGACGAAGACGGCGAAGCCCATCGCGACGTAGGTGTAACCCTTCGGAATGTGGAAGCCGAGACCTTCGCCCATGAGGTTGACCCCGATGAGAAGGAGGAAGCTGAGCGCCAGCATTTTGATCGTGGGATGGCGTTCGACGAAATTGCTTACCGTTCCGGCGAATAACATCATGACGCCGACCGCGATGATGACCGCGGCGACCATGACGCCGATCTCATCCACCATCCCGACCGCGGTGATGACGGAATCGAGCGAGAAGACGATATCGAGGAGGATGATCTGGATCAGGACAGAGGTGAAGGAAACCACGCCGCGGATGGAGCTGTTCTGTTCTTCGCCTTCCAGTTTGTTGTGAATCTCGTGTGTGCTTTTCGCGATTAAGAAAAGACCGCCGCCGATGAGGATGATGGCGCGGCCGGTAACGTCGAATCCGAGCGCAGTGAAAAGCGGGCGGGTCAGGCCGATGATCCAACTGAGCGAAAGCAGCAGGAGGATGCGCATGATCATGGCGAGCGCGAGTCCGGTCTGCCGCGCTTTCTTCTGCTGCGCGGCGGGGAGTTTGCCGGAGAGGATGGAGATGAAGATGATGTTATCGATGCCGAGGACGATCTCGAGCACGGTGAGGGTGAGGAGGCCAATCCAGGCGTTGGGGTCAGAGAGCCATTCCATAGGGTAGTAATCGTGAAATTTGAGACTGCGGCGAAAGTCGTTCGGCGCGGGCGCGCGTCAACTCCCTCCGAAGCGCGGCGGCTGCTTGTTTTCCGCGGCAGGCGCGTTCAAGATGCTGCCATGCCGCGCCTCCCTCGCCAGAAGTATCACGACATCGAACGCATCATCGAATTTGATTTCATTCGCGCGACCGAAGCGGCGGCCCTGAATTCTTTGCAGTGGCTCGGCCGCGGAGAGAAGGAGCTGGCGGACGCGGCGGCGTGCGATGCGATTCGCGGGATGTTCGATTTGATGAACATCTGCGGCGAGGTCGTGATCGGGGAGGGGATTAAAGATGAGGCGCCGGGCATTTTTAAGGGCGAACAACTGGGCACCTGGATGCCGGGAACGCCGCCCTTCGACATCGCGCTCGATCCGATCGATGGGACGACGAACATTTCGAAAGGGATGCCGAACTCGATCGCGTGTATCGCGGCGGCCAGCCCGGAGGAAGGGGTAAAGGTGGCGCTGCGCGACATCCCTTCGTTTTACATGACGAAGCTTTCCTATGGCCCGGCGGTGGCACAGGCGATGGAGTCGGGCGCCATCCCGGCGCTGGCTTTGGAAAATCCATTGGAGGAGACGCTCACGACCGTGGCGCAAGCGCTCGATAAACGGGTCCAGGATGTGGTGGTGATGATGCTGGATCGCCCGCGCCATAAAGAGATGGTGGCGGAAGTGCGGCGAGTCGGCGCCTCGCTGCGGATGATTAGCGATGGTGACATCGCGGCGGCGATCGGGCCGGCTATTTCGGCGAGTGGGATCGACCTTTATCTCGGGATTGGCGGCTCACCGGAAGCGGTGCTGGCGGCCGCGGCGTTAAAATGTCTGGGCGGCGATATGCAATGCAAAATGTGGCCGCGGGATGAAAAGGAGCGGGCGCAGCTGATCGCGGAAGGCTGCGAAAAAGATCTCGAGCGAATCTTTTTCGCGGACGATCTGGCGCATGGGAAAAACATTATTTTCTGCGCCACCGGCATTAGCGACAGCGCTTTACTTAAGGGAATTAAAACGCAGGGGCCGCACACGATCACGGATTCGGTATTGATGAGGGCCAAGAGCAAGACGGTGCGTTTCATCCGCGCGCAGCACGACTTAAAGAGTAAAACGATTCGCCTGCGCTCGGATCAGCGGGAGCATCGCATCTAGCGCGACTCACGCTCAGCGTCTGCTCGTCTTTTACCGTCCACTTTCGCCCGCGAAGATCTATTCTCGACATCTGCGTTGGCCTTTGCTGCAATCCCGCCACCAAACGCGCTTATGAGACAAATCCCGAAAACCGAACTGTCGCCAGATAATGGCTGTGTCATCGATACGAAATGGAACGTCGCCCCGCTGCGGTATCACGCCTGCGCCTCGATGTCGGGCAAGGAAGCGACGTTGACGGAATCGCCGCCCATGCCCGAGATCGTGATCTACGATCACGCAGGGTTTAAGGGCGCGTATGCGCGGACGAATCTGAGCTTTCTCTACCTGGGCGATTTCTGGAACGATCGCATCAGCTCTCTCGTGATCGTGAGCGGGGTGTGGCAATTTTTCCGCGACGATTACTACAAGGGCGAAATGTGGGAGCTGGGGCCAGGCTTTTACGAATGCTTCTTCGCCGATAAAGGGCCGGACGATGTCGTGAGCTCTTTCAAGGCCACGGCGCTGACCTGGAGCCGCAAGGCTTAGGGAAGTCCGGGGCAGGCCGGGAAGCGTTCGGCGTTTTTAAAGCTACGACCGCGGCGGGGTGGCGCTGGGATACAGGTGCGCCTGGACCTGGCCTCGCCTAGGTTCAGAATTATGGTTGCTTTGGCTGCCTCCGCACTGGCCGATAAAATCCTCGCCGGGGAAAGAATCACCGCGGCGGAGGCGCTGGAGCTTTATCGCTGGCCGTTGCCGGAGCTCGGCCGCCTGGCGGATGAACGTCGCATCCGGGCAACGTGCGGGGCATTGGCCGGACGTGGCGCGGAGATCGTGACCTACATCGTCGATCGCAACATCAACTACACCAACGTCTGCAACGTTTACTGTAAATTCTGCGCCTTTTATCGCACGGAGAAAGACCCCGATCACTACGTGCTCACTCGGGAGCAGCTCGACCAAAAACTGGACGAACTCTCCGCGGCCGGCGGGGTGCAAATCCTGATGCAGGGCGGCCATCACCCGAAGCTGGGCTTCGAGTGGTATCTTGATCTTCTCCAGCACATCCGCGGGAAGTACCCGCACATCAATATCCACGGCTTCAGTCCGCCCGAGTTTCAGCATTTTTCAGAAGTCTTCGGGATGCCGCTGCGGGAGATCATCCGCGCCTTTCGCGAGGCGGGTCTCGGCTCCATCCCCGGCGGGGGTGGCGAGATTCTGGTGGATCGAGTGCGCCAACGGATTTCTCCGCTGAAGTGCGACTCGAATGGCTGGCTGGAGGTGATGGCAATCGCGCACGAGGAGGGATTAAACTCGAGCGCGACGATGATGTTCGGGCACGTGGAGACGGTGGAAGATCGGATCGAACACCTGCAGCGATTGCGCGAGCAGCAAGAGGCCAGCGGCGGCTTCACGGCGTTCATCTGCTGGACGTTTCAACCGGAGAACACCGTCCTGAAAATTAAGGAACCGGCCGGCGTGGCCGAGTATCTCCGCATGCAGGCGCTCTCGCGCATCTATCTGGATAATTTCCCAAACGTGCAAAGTTCGTGGGTCACGCAAGGGCCGGAGATCGGTCAAGTGGCGCTTAAATTCGGCGCAAACGACTTCGGCTCAGTCATGATGGAGGAGAACGTGGTCAGCAGTGCGGGGACTTCCTTCCGCCTCGATGCCACGCAAATCGAGACGCTCATTCGAGAGGCCGGGTATGAACCGCGCCGCAGGAATAATTGGTACGGCCTCTTGAATTAGCGCGCCGCAGTGCGTTCTTCCCCGTCCCCAGCTCGGAAATCCTGCCTTGACGACCCCCCGCTCCTTCCCAACTAATACGCACTGCAACGGGCCGTCCCCTTCGAGGGACCGCGCCTTCTACTCATTATGAAACATCTAGTTCGTTTTTTGGGCGCAGGCGCCGCTCCGTTTTTATTGGTCGTGCTTCTCGCCCTGCTTCCGCAGAACTCCGTCGTTGCGCAGGAAGGCAGTGGCGTCCGGATCACTTCCATCGAGGTGCAATATAACGGCCCTGAGACGCTCAGCCGGGAGCGGATCCTGGCGCAGATGCGCACGAAGGTCGGGCAGAATTACTCCGATGGTGTGGCAGAGGAAGACATCCGCAGCCTCTACGGCACGGGCAAATTGCAGAACGTCCGCATCTTTGGGCAGCCTTCCGGCGACGGAGTGAAAGTGATCGTAGCGGTGCAGACGCGGGCGATCATCAACGAGATCGAAATCCAGGGCGCCAATGTCATCTCGGCCAAAGCGCTCCGGAAAAAGATCAAACTGAAGGTCAATCAGCCGTCCGACGAAGACGTGCTCGGCACTGCCCGCCAGGATATCATCGAGGCTTATCGGGCCAAGGGATTCAACGATGTCGATGTTGATTTCACCATTCAGACTGACAAGGCGCGCGGGACGTCACGCGCCATTTTCGTGATTAACGAGGGCAACAAAGGAACGGTTACCGGAATTCAGTTCGAAGGGAACCAGGCGTTCAGCGATCGCGTTCTGCGCAAGCAGATGAAAACGAAATCGAAGACGCTCATTTCGTTCCTCGATAAATCAGGAAGGCTCGACGAAGCCCAACTCGGTCAGGACGTCGACTCCGTGCGCGAGTGGTATCAAAACCATGGCTACGTCGATGCCGAAGTCGGGCCGGTGCGGAAAGATCGTCAGCGCGGCCGGACGGTCCTCGTCATGCCGGTTGTTGAAGGGAATAAATACAAGGTGGGTCGGATCACGATCCAGGGTGAAAAAGTCACGAGCGAAGAAAAAATTCGCCAGCTCGTGAAGGTAAAAGAAGGCAGCGTCTACTCGCCGAAAGGGATTCGCGATGACGCAAAGACCATCGCCGATGCCTATGGCTCAGGCGGCTACGTGGACCTGGTCATTTCGCCTCAGGGCGTCCCGAGTGGACCGAATACGATCGACGTCGTCTACACGATCGAAGAGGGGACCCGCTCGTTTCGTGCAGCGGATCAATATCGTGGGCAACGCGCGCACGAAGGACAAAGTCATTCGGCGCGAGGTCTTGATCGCGCCCGGCGATGTCTACAGCACCACTCGGGTGGAGACGACAAAGAAGCGGCTCGATAACCTCGGCTACTTTTCGCGCGTCGAGACTTATCCGGAAGACACCGGCGTCCCGGGGCGGAAAGATCTGACTGTGCAGGTGGAAGAGAAGCGCACCGGCTCCTTGAACTTCGGCGCCGGCTTCAGCACGGTCGATGACATCATCGGTTTCGTGGAATTGAGCCAGGGAAATTTCGATCTTTGGAACTGGCCTAATTTCACCGGCGGCGGCCAGAAATTCCGCGCGCGTATTCAGTTGGGCACGAGTCGCAGGGATATCGTGGTCTCGTTAACCGAACCGTATTTTCTCGATCGCCGGCTATCCGTCGGTGGCCAGGTCTTCTTCAGCGAGGCTAATTTCCTCAGCTCGATTTACGATCAACGAAACTACGGCTTCTCGTTAAATGCCCGGCGCGGAATTGGCCGTTTCACGTCGGCCAGCATCGAATACCGCCTGGAGAATATCGAGATCTTCAATGTCTCCAACAGCGCCTCGAATCTAATTTTGATCGAACAAGGGACCCGCTCCAAGAGCGTGATCACGACCAACCTGACCTTCGACACGCGGGATAATCCATTCCTAAGCCGGACCGGACAGCGCATTGTTCTCACGCCGTTTATTGCCGGCGGTTTCCTCGGCGGAAGCACGCAGATTTACGGGTTTGATCTCGAAGCCTCCCAATACTTCCATCTTCCGTACGACATGATTCTGCTCCTCAACGGCCAATTCGCCGGAGTGGATACGTGGGGCGGCGGGGAGTTTGATCGCGTGCCGATTTATGACCGTCTCTTCCTCGGTGGCGCAAACAACCTTCGCGGATTTGACTACCGCGACGTGGGTCCGAAGGACCAAAACGGCGAACCGCTCGGCGGCAAGACGCTGGCCCGCGCGACGATCGAGTTGACCTTTCCAGTGATCGAGAAAGTGCGCGCTGCCGTGTTTTACGACGTCGGTTTTGTGGAACCCAAAGCCTTTAATCTCGGTGGACGTGCTGCCTCCGACGTGGGCGTGGGCCTTCGGCTTGACCTACCAATCGGCCCTCTCCGGCTCGATTACGGCATCCCCATTGAGACCGGTGGGAATAACAACAAGAGCGGGAAATTTAATTTCAACGTCGGCTATCAATTTTGAACGAATCAAGCACCTTGTAGTCTAAGACCTCTCCAATTACCTGTTTTACAAATCTTTATGAAAAAGCTTCTTTCTCTCGCGGTTCTCGCCTCTCTGGCGTTGCCCCTCTCCACTTTTGCCCAAGGCGTCAAGATCGGCACCGTCGACATGAATCGCGCCTTCAAGGAATACAACAAGACGAAGGACGCTGAGGCGAAGATCAATGAAGCCAAGAACGCGGCCAAAAAGGAGTACGACGATCGCGCAGAGAGCTACAAGAAAGCCCTCGATGAAATCAACAAGCTCAACCAGCAACTCGAAGCCCCGGCTCTGAGCGCTGATGCGAAAAGCGCGAAAGCGAAAGAGCGTGACGAAAAGATCACGAGCATCAAAAACATGGAGCGCGAGATCAACGAGTTCCGCCAAACCCGTGAGCGCCAGTTGCAGGAGCAGGCGCTTCGGATGCGCGAAGGCATCGTCAAAGAGATCACCGATATCGTGATGGATCGCGTGCAAGCGCAGAACCTCGACCTCGTTTTTGATAAGTCCGGGATGAGTCTGAATGGTGTCCCGCTCCTGATGTACTCCCGTGACAACGTCGAGTTCACCGATGAGATCGTGACCGTTTTGAACAAGCCAGGTCGGGTTTCCACCAGCACCGACGCTGCACCGGCCGCTTCGGCCTCCCCGGCGAAGGCTGCTGCTTCTCCGGTCGCGCCGGCGAAGAAGCCCTAATCCGCTTCCCATTCTGTTCTGGAAACACACGCGGCGATCCCGCGTGTGTTTCCTTTTTCAGGAGGGCACTTCCGTCCTGGCCTGATCGGGATACCTTTTCTGACGGCTGCATTTGCTAGCCGAAGCATCTGCTCATGGCCTTTCCGAAGATCTTCCTCCTCGCGCTCGCGCTCGCTTTGCCACTAATGGCCCCGGCCGTGGGGAATGCACAGGGCGCTCCGGCGCCCGATTGGGCGGCCACCGTCACACCCTTCACCCCCGGTGATTTTCCACCGCTGCGGCCAGTGGAGGTTACCTACAGCTTTGGGTGGAGCGGGGTCACTGCGGCCAGTGCCGTCATTCGGTTGGAGAAACCCGCGGCTGGGCCATTTCATTTCGACGCCACTGGAGGGACGATCGGGTTCGCCCGGAAGCTTTGGCCTTTCGATATCAAACAGCAGGCGCTCGCCGATAGCGTCTCGCTCCGGCCTCTTCGGGTCGAGGAGCAGGAAACCAGGCGCGCAAAGGAATTTAAAACGATCCTCACCTACACGCCGACTGGTGTGGTCAGTGCCAGGGAAGAGCGGAGGGACGGCAAGGTGCAGGCGAAGACCCGCACCTTCGATTTCCCAAACGTGCTGAGCTTGCACTCCGCCCTGCTTTTCCTTCGCACCGAGCCTCTCCCCGATGGTTCGCGCGCGCGGGTGGTGGTCTACCCTGCCACTTCTGCTTACCTCTGCACCATCACCGTACTCGGCCGGGAGCGCTTTCAAGGTGCCACCGGAGCGTATCCCGCCATTAAGCTCGGCGTGCAGCTAAGCAAAATCGGGAAAGACATGCAGCTTCAGCCGCACAAAAAATTCCGCAGCGCCACCGTTTGGCTTTCTGATGATAGCGATCGTTTACCGCTCCGGATTGAAGCGCAGATCTTCGTCGGGAAAGTCTTCGCCGACCTGCAGTCCGTCAGGTTCCTCACGGCGAAACCCTAGAGACGCCGGCCCTGCGAGCGTTTCAGCGTGGGATGTAAATCCGTTCTCCTGCCGGACTGAAGACCCGGGGTTGCGCCTCATAGCGGCGCCGCGGTGGAGGGACAAAACCTCGCGACCTTTGCCCCGGCAACAAGCCCAGCGCGCCGAGCGTTTCTTCGTCAAAGCGCCCGCTCGGCGCCAACCCAAACCGTGACTGATAGGCGCGCAACGCGTTCTCCGTTCCCGGACCGAAGAGGCCGTCCACCCCGCTCCGGTAGTAGCCCCGTTGCGTTAGCCGCACTTGCGCCCCGGCGATCACCTGCTGCCGCACTCCATCCGGCGCATTCTCATAGGGAGTCCCGAAGAAAATTTCGCTCAAGTCTCGTGCGGCAGGCTGTGGTACCTCTGCAAATCCTCCCCCCATCGGCTGGTCATCGCGCAAGGAGGACACAGCAAGCGGAGGCGTAGGTTGGGCCACCACCCGTGGCACCTGCGGAAGTGGCGTGGAGCGCGGGGCAGGCGTCGCGCGCGCAACCGTCGCCTGACCTTTCACTCCGAGCGATCGCTGGGTCTCGGCATTTAATTCGCCTGTCACCTTGAGACCATTCCGAATTTGATAACGACGAATCGCGGCCGACGTATCCGCACTCGGTGTCCCTGTCACCTCGCCGTAATAAAAGCCCTGTTCCTTCAGCTTCTGCTGCACAGCTTCCGTCGCCGGGTCTGCTCGGACCACGGTGCTGGTGAAAAGAAAAGCCGTCGCACTCGCGCAGAAGAAAAGTTTTACATTCATGGCTTGGTCCCTATGGACGCGGAAGGTTCCCTTAATATTCAGGAACCACGGGTACCGCGCCGACCATTCTAGTTCTGCGCCACCACCTCGCGGAAGCGCAGAATCCCGTCACAGATTCCGATCGCCAGCTGCTCGCGATAGTTCGCGTCTCCGAGCTTAGCCGCCTCGTCCTTGTTCGAAAGAAAGCCGCCTTCCACCAGCACGGCGGGGTGGCGCACGTTTGCCACGACGTAAAATTGCTGCGCCGTCGTTCCTCGATCGATCGCTCCGGTGCGCTTGACCATCGCCTCCTGGACGAACGCCGCCAGGCTGCGGCTTTCCAGTGTTTGAGAAGACGGATTAGCCTGCGGCAGAAATGGAATCCACCCGGCCAGCCGCGGCCCCGCGCTCCGTTGCTGCGCAGCGTAAAAGGTCTGCACGCCCGAAGCCGCGGCGCGGGTGCCTTCATCGAAGTGGATGCTCACAAAGACACAATCCTCCTCTTCGTTCGCCGCCGTCGCGCGTTTGGCTAATGAAACCGTGCGATCTTCCGGGCGGGTCAGGGTGGTGCGCAACCCTTTCGCTTGCAGCAAACGATCCAGGCGCAACGCCACGTCCAGCGTGAGGTCTTTCTCCTGCACTCCCGCCTGAATCGAGCCGGAATCGTTGCCGCCATGGCCGGCATCGATCACCACGCGTCGAATCGGACCGCTCAGGACTTTGGCGCGATCCGTTTGGGGACCAGCAGAGCGGCCAGGGACGATTTCCCACCAGATCACGGAAAGGAGCATCAAGAGAAACCCCAGCCAAACCAACGTGCGCTGGACTGGACCATTCTCCCGGCGGCGGGCGATCGACATTCTTCTCGTTAGGCCTGCACCGCCTGCAGTTCCTCTTCTTGCAGCGGCCGATACCGAATGGCGGAGGATCCGGCTCGCTCCAGCAAGGCCGCTTCCAAACCTCGCTCTTTCATCTGTTCCGCACGAGCCTTGGCCAAAACTTCATTCGCGGGGAGCTCGACCATCCCATCCTCGCCCAAGGCCAGAAAGCCGACCGTCCACGCTTGCAAAGCCGTTTGCAGAGCCTGCCTTAAAGTTGCCTTGGGATTGTGTTCCTTGGTCAGAAACTCCTCCATCAAACCGACCGAAGCCGGCGATCCGCTCAGAACGCCGAAGGAAGTGGGAGTCTTCTGGCCCGGCAGCCCCGGCACTGCGATTCCGCCATCATATTCCACTCGCAGGAAGAGGTCCTCCTGCGGTGTCGCGCCGATTTCGGCAAAGAGCATTCGCGCCAGATACGGCGCCCCAAAAACCTGCTCGAAGGCCGTCTTAAGGACCGGGCTTAACGAGTAATAAGCCAGCCGGCGCAACGAGACATCCGCCGCCGAGCGCGTAAATCCCTCCGTGCTGGCCAACTCGATCGCCGCCATCCGCAGCCGCTCGATGTCGCCCGGATGCCCGATCGCGCCCATCGCGATCCGGTCGTAGATCTCAAAAATTTTCTGACCGCTCCGTCCCAGAGTCAGGAAGAGAATACCCTCGCGACAACCCAGAGCCACGATCGGGCTTCCGGTCGCGAGCTGCGTCTCCACGTATTCGCGCCGGTTCGCGATCGCCTCCATCCACCGGTAAGGCTCCTCGGTCATGCCACCCCTTTCTTGAAGAGCGCGCCGATCTGTTTGTCGGGCAAAGTCGCGATGCCGTCCTTCGACACAATTTTGATAATCGGAAAGATCTTCGCGTTTCGATCCACCCCGCCAGTTGCCGTGTCTGCCTCCGCCGCCGTATCCAGTGCGCGCAAAGCCACCACCACCGCCTCATCCTGGTCCAGCTTCGAGAGCGTCTTCTTTCCCCACTGGTTTTCGTAATGCAAAATCCCGCGCACCGCAGGCGAGCCCGAGCCGGTCGCCGCATACTCTGCGACCTCAAAATTAGCGCCCATCGCATCGTAAAAGTACAGCCGCGCGCCTGCTTCCGAGGCGGCATCGTAGGTCGCGAAGATCGGCACCACCACGCCCACGCCTTGCATCACGAAGCCGAAATTGTCGCGGAGCAATTTTGAAAGCGCCCGCACCTTTCCGTCCACGCTCATTTCCTGCAGTTGGGTCCGGCGGAAGAATTGGAAGGAATGCTCCAGGACGCGGGCCATCTCCCAAGCCGTGGCCGGAACACCAGCGATCGCCATGATCGAATGTCGATCGATCTCGAGCACCTTATCTGCGCGGTCATAAACCACGATGTTGCCTGCGGTCGCCCGACGATCGCCGGCGACGATGACTCCGCCGGCAAACTTGAAGGCGAGAATCGTGGTGGCCTGAGTTTGCGGCACCGCCAGATCGCTTCGCAGTGGCCCGACTTGGTTAACCGGGGCGAGGTGGCCCTGCCGGCGCAAGAGCGCGACAAAGTCATTATCACCTGTCGCCGCCGAGGGCGCGTCCATCATTCCCCGGTCCGCTGGCGATAGCGCTTCGCCTGTTCAGGATCCACCTTCCGCATTTTCTTTAGCAGCTCTTGCGTGTCCGGTCGTGAAACATCCGGCGCTTTGGGGCCTCCTCCATCGCCACCTTCCTGAGGTCGCCACGGGGCCGGTGTCTTTTGCACGCGATCAGGCATGGGAAAAAACTACGGGACGGGAATGCGAACGCAAGCCCACGCCCTCTTCCGCCTTGGCTCTTCGCTCCCCCGTGCACGCACACGCGTCGCTCTTGCCACTTTCCTGCCGGAATGCCAATGTTTCGCCCGATGAAGCCGCGCCTCTTCCTTCTCCCCCTCGTCGCTTTCGGTCTCGCGCTGGGTCTGCCCCGCGCTCATGCGCAAACCTTCGCCAGCGGGAACGACAAAGCGGCGGCGCAGATCGAGAGCCTGAGCAAAAAGCTCGACGAGCAAAACCTGAAGCTCGACGCGCTCTCTCAGCAGCTCTTGAAAATGGAGAAACAGATCGAGGCCATCCGCCCAGGGGTGATGATCGGCGAAAGCACACCTGCGCCCTCAGCCGCTACCTCGGCTGCGGCCGCGCCTTCGGCTGCACCGAATGGGAATGCTCACGTTGTGACCAAGGGTGAAACCCTCACTTCCATCGCGAAAACCTATCGCGTGGGCGTGCAGGAATTGCAGAAGTTCAATCACATCGAGAACGATCGCGCGCTCCAGATTGGCCAGACGATTTCGATCCCCACCTCTGGAGCGACGCCCGCGCCGTCCCCTACGCCCGCTCCTTAAACACCCGCGCCAGCTAGCGCGCGGCGATAAGGTCCGCGCCCTCTTCCGGCGAGCTCTCGAGAAAGCTCTGCTCCCAGAGCCGCGCATACTTACCGCCCAGCTCCACCAGCTCGCCATGCGTGCCGCGCTCGATGATGCGTCCACGTTCCAGCACCAAAATCTGATCTGCGCGCAAGATGGTCGAGAGACGATGCGCGATGACAAAGCACGTCCGGTCCGCCATTAAATGCTCGAGCGCTTCCTGGATCAATCGCTCCGTCGTCGTATCCACGCTCGCCGTCGCCTCGTCCAAAATCAGGATCGGCGGATCCTTCAAGAGCGCGCGCGCGATCGAGAGCCGTTGCTTCTCGCCCACACTTAGTTTCACCCCACGCTCGCCCACCACGCTATCGAGCCCCAGCGGCATCCGATCGATA
This sequence comes from uncultured Verrucomicrobiae bacterium, assembly GCA_963730385.1. Lineage (GTDB taxonomy): Bacteria > Verrucomicrobiota > Verrucomicrobiia > Chthoniobacterales > UBA10450 > JACCTI01. The sequence continues at coordinate 164,409 of CAVSRQ010000010.1, read as the reverse complement.
AACGGCCGCGCATTCGCCGCATCGGCCGCGCGCAGGACTTCCTCATCGCTCGCAGTCGGGTTCCCCATGAGGAGGTTCTCCCGAATCGTCCCGTTGAAGAGGAAACTCTCCTGCGAAACCAGCCCCACCATCTCGCGCAATCGCCGAACGCCGTAGGATTGGATCGGTTGCTCATCCACCAAAATTTGGCCCCCGCTCAGCTCATAGAAGCGGGTCAAAAGATTCACCAAGGTCGACTTGCCCGCGCCGGTCGTGCCGACCAAAGCGATCGTTTCGCCGGGCCGCGCATGGAAAGAAATCCCCTCCAGCGCCGGCGTATTTTTGTCGCCGTAGTGAAAGCTCACATCCTCGTAGCGCACATCGCCCGCGATCTCACGCGTCTCCGGTTCCACTTCCCAACCCGGCTCGATCGGTTGATCGATGATCTCGAAAACGCGCTCGCCCGCCGCGCGTCCTGCCTGCATGAGCTGGTTGAGTTGGTGCAGCTTGTTGATCGGTTCGTAAAGAAATCCAGTCAGCATCAGAAACGCGATCAAATCGCCCACCTCCATCGCGCCCGCGAGGACGGAGCGGGCACCCACCCAAACCACCAGCACGATCCCGAGCGAGCCGATCAAATACATCGAGGGGTGATAAACCGCCCACACCTTCATCACCACGAGGGTGGCGTGGCGAAGCTGGTCGCTCACTTTGTTAAACCGCCCATGCTCCTCCCGTTCGCGGACGAAGCTTTTGATCTGCCGAATGCCCGCCAGGTTATCGTGCAGAAGCGAATTCATCGCGGAGGAAGCGCGCCGCTGCAGCCGGTAACGCCGATGCGCGGTGAGCGTATACCAAAGCGCACCGCCGGCGAGAAACGGGGCCGGCGCCAGACCCACCAGCGTGAGCGAGGTGCTGACATAAAACATCATCCCGAGCACGATCACCACCTGCAGCACCGCTACGATGCCCTGCTCCACGCCATCGATCAGCATCCGCTCGACCGAGTTCACATCCTCCAGAATGCGCGTCATCAAATCGCCGGTCGCCCGGTTATCAAACCAGCGCAGCGGCAACATTTGGATGTGCGAATAGAGATCGCTCCGCAGATCGAAGATCACCTTCTGCTCGAAGGTGTTGTTCAAGATAATGCGGAGCGCGTTCAGCCCGTGCTGCAAAACGAAAGCGCCGGCCGCGATCAAGACCAGCGAAGTCAGGCGCTCGCCCCGGCCTTTCACCAGCACTTCATCGATCACCACTTTCGTCACTGCCGGGAACACCACCACCATCAACGTCCCCACGATCGCGCACGAGAGCGTCCCCACTGCGAGCAGCGGATACCGCTTCAAATATGCAAAGACGCGCCAGACAGTTCCCATGTGAGGTTAACGTCCGCGACCACCCCGCAGACGCAAGGTCCGGCCCCGGCGCCGCATTCGAGGTTGGACGTCGTGGGTTAGACGTTGGACGTTCTCCGCCAACCCCTCACCATGCGGATTCACCAGCTCTTCATCTCTCCCGGTCACAACTATTTCGGCCATGCCGGCCGCGAGCCCGATGAGCATCCGCTGCAGGAAGTCGAGCGCGTGGAATGCGTCGCCGGGCGCGGGCTGCGCGGCGATCGTTTCTTCGATTACAAGGATGATTACAGCGGGCAGATCACCTTCTTCGCCCGCGAAGTTTACGAGGATCTCTGCACGGCTTTTCCGGGAGTGAACAAATCGCCCGGCGTCTTCCGACGTAACGTCATCGTCTCGGCGGTGGATTTAAACGCGCTCATCGGCCAGGAGTTTACCGTGCAAGGAATTCGTTTCCGGGGCCGTGCGCACTGCAAACCCTGCTTCTGGATGGACCGCGCTTTTGCACCCGGTGCGGAGAAAGCGCTCGCGAAAAGGGGCGGCCTGCGCGCGGAGATTTTGAGCGACGGCTGGCTCGCGACTGAACCTGAGTCCGCCTCGAGCTGACGCCCCGCGTCCCGTCGTCCAGTGAGCGTCGATTTCAGCGCCGTTCTCCTCGCCGGAGGGCGATCCAGCCGGATGGGCCGTAATAAAACGATCCTCCAAATCAATGGCCAACCGCTCTGGCGGCGGCAGTTGGCTCTGCTGCGCGACCTTGCTCCCCGAGAGATATTTTTCGCCGGCCCAGCGCCTCCCGGTCTGCAGCCGGACGATGGCTGCGTCGTGATCCCGGACGCTGCGCCGGACACCGGACCGCTCGGTGGGATTTTGGCTGCGCTTCGGCGAGGCGCGAGCGCGCATCTCCTCGTGCTCGCAGTGGACCTCCCCGCGATGAGCGAGACTTATCTGCGTCGCTTGCTCGCTGAATGCACCGGAGAAGCCGGGGTGGTCCCGTGCATCGGCGACCGCTTTGAACCATTGGCCGCTGTCTATCCACGGAGCGCGCTTCCTCTGGCCGAGGAGCGGCTGCAGAGCGGGGATTTTGGCTTGCAGAAGTTCGTGCGTGCCTGTCTCGATCGATCGCATCGTGCAAGAGCGCGCGGTGGGCGAAGCCGAGCGCCCTCTCTTTCTCAATCTCAACACGCCAACTGATCTTTTGTTGTTAGGCTCGCGCCGCGTGAATCGCGTAACCAGCCATCCGTTTAACATCCTGCGCCACACGGTGGGCGCGAGTCCGCTGGAGAAGGAAGACGAAGTGGCAGCGGAAGAACCTCTCGAGCTGCGGATCGAAGGCCACAGCGTCGCGGTCTTGATGCGCACGCCGGGTCACGATCGCGAGCTCGCCGCCGGTTTCCTCCGCACGGAAAACCTCATCCAGCGCGCGGAGGAAATCTTTGAGATCACCCTTTGCGGCGCATCCGAAGCCGATCAGGTGGTGAACGTCACCCTGCGCGACCCCGCCGCCTTTGATCCTGCAAAGTTAACCCGCCATGTCTTCAGCTCCTCCAGTTGCGGCGTGTGCAGCAAAGCCACCATCGAAGCGGTCCGCCAGGCTTACCCGCCGATCGACGATCGCTGCCAGGTCGCAACCGCTGTCTTACAGAGTCTGCCAGCCGCTCTGCGTGCGGCGCAGGAGACCTTCCAGCGCACCGGTGGGCTGCATGCGTGCGGGCTCTTTAGCCTTGCGGGAGAATTGCTGGCGTTGCGCGAGGACGTGGGCCGCCATAACGCGCTCGATAAATTGATCGGTCATGAGCTGCTCGCGGAGCGGTTGCCGGCCCGCGCGCAGGTCTTGTTTTTGAGCGGGCGCGTCTCCTTTGAGATGATGCAAAAAGCGCTCGCCGCTGGCATCCCCATCGTGGCTGCCATCTCTGCGCCCACCAGTTTGGCGGTCGAGTTTGCGCGCGAGAGCGGGCAGACTCTGGTGGGCTTTCTTCGCGGTGAAACGATGAATGTCTACGCTGGGGCTGAACGTCTGCTGCCCGGAGAAAAAGGCTAGCGTGGGCGGGCCCGCTGCATCGCCGCCTTGAAGCCGCTGGGCTTGGCCGCGATCCACTCCGCAAACTTCGCGATGCCGGGATGCGCTTTCAGTCGCGCGACGGTGTTGTAATCGCGTTCCAATTCCTTCTCGCTCAGTAGCTGGTGAATCTGCGAATGGCACGGGCGGCATATCCCCACCACCTGCCGCACGACCGCGCGTTCGAACTCGCGCTTGTTCCGTTTGTTGTGATGACGGGTGCGCGGAATGAGGTGATGCCGCGTCAGCGTTTCCTCGCGCCCGCAGATCGCGCACGGGCCCCAATCAGAAAATTTAGCCACGGATTAACACGGATTTTCACGGATGGCAGAATCCGAAAATCCGAATCCGTGTTTCATCCGTGTTAATCCGTGGCCAGCAATCCCTATTTCTCCCCGCCGCGACCCTTGAACGTCAGCTCCGCGATCCCGGATTTATCCAGCTCGCCCAAGCCTGCCGCGATCATGCGTTCGTATTGCGCCTTCGTCGCCCGAGCCAGCGGCAGATCCAGCCCGGCAGCCTCCCCGAGTGCGAGCGCGATCCCGCTATCCTTTGCCGCGTGCGCCGCGGAAAAGAAGACCGCGTGATCGCGCTTCTGCATATCCTCACCATCCGTCTCCAAAACGCGCGAAGCCGCGCCCGTCTGCGAGAAGACTTCGCGCAGCATGGTCAAATCGAGCCCCAACGCTTCGCCGAGACCAAGCCCCTCCGCCAGGCCGGCGGTGTTGATATTCATCACCATGTTCACGAGCGCTTTCACCTTCGCCGCCTCGCCCGTTTTTCCGACGAAACGGAGCGCGCTGCTCAAGTCCTTCAACACCGGTTCAGCGCGTTCGTAAGCCGCTCTTTCCCCTGCGCACATCAGATAGAGCGAGCCTTCCCGCGCCTGCGTGATGCTGGAAGCCATGCAAGCCTCGAGCGTCTCCGCGCCCGCCTTCTTCGCCCATGCTTCCACATCCTCGTGCACGCCCGGGGAGACGGTGGCGCAATTGATGAAAAGCTTGCCGCTCGCGTTCTTAAGCAAGCTGTCGTCTCCCTGGAAAATGCCGCGCATCCCGGCATCATCCGAGACGACGGTGAAGATGATATCGGCGCCCGCGGTCACGTCGCCGAGGGTGGGACAGGCCGTGGCGCCAATTTCCTGCGCCAGCTCGGTCGCAGCGGTCCGCTGTTGATCGAAGAGTGTAGTTACGTGGTAACCGCGCTCCTTTAGCCGCCGCGCCATGTTCGCGCCCATTCGTCCTACGCCGACAAATCCGATGTTCATATTAAAGCTTTCCGGCGAAAAAAGGGTTCTCGTTCTTCTCCTTCGCAACCGTGGTGAGTGGTCCGTGTCCCGGACAGATGATCGTCTCCTCCGGCAAAGTCAGAATCTTCTGAAGATTGTTTTGAACTGCGTCGGGATAAGAAACTCCACCGCCGCCCATCGAAGCCGCAAACATCGAATCTCCCACCACCGCGACCGGCCGCGCCAATCCTTCGACGAAGAACGTCATCCCGCCCTTGGAGTGGCCCCAGGTGAGCCGCGACTCGATCTGCAACGCGCCGCAGGTAAAACGTTTCCCTTCCTCGATCGCCTCCGCTCCCTCCGCCGATTCCCGTGCGGAAAGATAAGTGGGCGCGCCCGTTTCCTTCTGCAGCTTGGCCAGATCTTCGATGTGATCCGGATGCGCATGCGTGAGCAGGATTAACTTAACCGATAGATTTTTCTCTTTCACAAGCGCCAGCATTTCCGAGCAATCCGCGCCGGTATCGAACGCCACCGCCGCGCGCGTCGTCGGGTCCCAGACCAGGTAAGCGTTTACCGTCATGTCTTCGTAGGTGGTGTTGAACTGCGCCAGCCCAGCCATCTCTGCCACCGGTTCCGGCACCCACTCATTGTTGGCCAGCTTGATCAGCGACGCTGCGTCCAGGCCCAGCACCGGCGCCACCGCGCGGAGCGCATCGTCCTCGTATTTACCCTCGCGCATTTCCTTTATACGCTCCGGCCCGACCCCGGATTTTTCCGCGAGCTGGCTATCGGAAATTCCGAGACCGCGTTGCGCTTTGCCGAGAATATCGCCGGCATTGTCTTCGAGTGGGATCATAAGGTGTGGGCTTCAGTTGCAGGCTGGTCGAGTTCACTCAAGCGCGCTTGCAGCACCTGCGCCACCTGCCATCCCACATCTTCGACTGCCAACGTCCGGCCGGATTCCTTTTCCAACGAAGTCATCCGCACCTGCGCAATGCCGCAGGGCACGATCTGATCGAAGGGCGTGAGATCGCCGCACACGTTCAGCGCGAAGCCGTGCATCGTAATCCATTGCCGCACGCCCACGCCGATGGAGGCGATCTTGCGCTCTGCCACCCACACTCCGGTCAGGCCGGGACGTGTCGTGGCGGTCACGCCGCAGCGCGCGAGGAGTTCGATGAGCGCGTTTTCAATCCAGCGAAGATAAAGGTGCAAATCCTGGCGCCGGCCCCGCAGGTCGAGGAGCGGATAGCCGACCAATTGTCCGGGGCCGTGGTAAGTCGCCTGTCCCCCGCGATTAATCGGAAAGAGGGGATGCGGCAGATGCTCCGCGCCGAGCAGGCTCGACCGATCGGGCGTGCGTCCAATGGTGTAAACCGGTTCGTGTTCCAACAACAGAAGCTCGTCGGGCAATGAACGATCGGCGCGCTTTCGAGCTACGATTTCTTCCTGCAGCGCGAGCGCTTCCGCGTAGCCGATCCGCCCCAGCCAACGCGCGGCGAGCGCAGCCTTCATATCTGCGTCCCCATCGGCACGCCCAGCCGGGCCGAGTCCTGCACGCGCAGATGCGTGAGCCCGATGGCGAGCGCATCGGCCGCGTCCGGGCCGGGAGTCTCCGTTAGCCCGAGCAGAGCGCGAATCATGAATGCCACCTGCGCTTTATCCGCCCCACCATGTCCGACGACCGCCTGCTTGATCCGCGTAGGAGCGTATTCAAAGACCGGCAGGCCCCGCTCCGCCGCGGCCAGGATGGCCGCCCCGCGCGCCGCGCCCAGCGCGATCGCCGTCTTGTAGCTCTGCACGTAGATGACCGATTCCAGCGCGCAGCAATCCGGTTGGTGCAGCTGAATCAAATCAGCCATTTGCTCGTGAATGGCGACCAGGCAGGCGGAGGGCCGCAGCTTGACCGGATTGTGGATGACTCCGTAGTGAAGCGCGCGCTGCTTCCCGCCTTCAGCTTCCACGATCGCTACGCCGCTGTTCCGCAACGAAGCATCAATTCCGAGGACGCGCATCGCTCAGGCACCGCCTCTTTGGCCGCGGGGAAGGAGGACGTTTTCGATGCGCACGCCTGGACTATGCATCGGAGACAAAAAAAACGCCCGCGGAAACACGTTCCGCGGGCGCTCTATTTTAAGTCAGATCGAACGAACGACTAGTGGTCAGTCTTCGTCGTCGTGGTGGTGGTCTCAGTCGTCACCTTCTTGATCTCAGCGAGAGGCTTCTGCACCGTGATCTTCGAGACGACCATGCGATCGCCTTCCTTCACGTAGCTGTAGCTCACTGGCAGGTCAGGACGAAGCAGGCTCATGTCGACCACAGCGCCGGTCGAATCGACGACGGTCGTGTTCTTCGTGTAGTAATACTTCGTCGGAGCGGTGCTCGTGGAAGTGCGGAACTCGACGAATTCCTGGCCGGGGGTGTAGGTCGTGATCGTGCCCGTGCCATCGAGGCTCGTGGTCGTCGTCTTGCTGGCGCTGACGCCGGCATCGTGCGCATGGGTGGTGGTGGTGGCGCTAACGCCGCCCGCACCGGTCGTGGTGGTGGTCTCTTTCGTGACCTGGCCGAAGGAAGTGCCGAGTGCGAGTGCGCTCACAGCTCCGACGGTCAACAATTTCATCAATGGTGTGTGTTTCATTATTTGTCCTTTGCTTTGGTTAAACGGATGTTCTCCGCCGTGCTTCTATCCGACTGGGGCGGTCCAGCCTTTATTCAACGCAACTCCCTCTTTTCGCGGACGGTGCCTTCTCCGGCCGTGTGGGCAGGGAGGGGAACTCCGCTGAAATGATGCAGGCGCTGACAGGTTTTCGGGATTTTTTGCCGCCGGATTGCGCGGTGCGGAATTATATCTTCGCGCAGTGGCGCGCGGTTTCGCGGCGCTACGGGTTTGTCGAATACGACGGGCCGCTCCTGGAAGATCTCGAGCTCTTCAAAAAGAAGTCCGGCGAGGAGATCGCGAAACAGCTCTACGACTTCACGGATAAAGGCGGGCGCGCGGTCGCGCTCCGGCCAGAGATGACGCCCACCCTGGCCCGGATGGCGGCCGCCTCGCATCGGGATTTTAAGAAGCCGATGAAGTGGTTTTCCATCCCGCAGATGTTCCGCTACGAGCGCCCGCAACGCGGCCGGCTGCGCGAGCACTACCAGTATAATGCCGATCTGATCGGTGAGGCCGGGGTGGAGGCCGAGGTGGAATTGATCGCGCTCTGCGTGGATGTGCTGCGCAGCTTCGGCTTCACCTCTCAGGACGTAGTGGTGCGAATCAGCGACCGCGAGTTTTGGGTCGATTTCCTTCGGCAGCACGAGGTGCCGGAGGAGCGCTGGCAAGAGATGTTGAGCGTGATCGATAAGAGCGAACGCGAACCGCGCGAGAAGACGGCGGCGCGCCTCGGCACATTGGCGGAGGCGGTCTTCCGGATCTTCGACGAGGGCGGCACGAGTGAAAAACTGGATCGACTCCTGGCTGGCCTGCAGGTGCGCGGCCTGGCAGATTTCGTGCAAGTGGACCTGCGCATCGTGCGCGGGCTTGCTTATTATACGGGTGTCGTTTTCGAGGCGTTCGATCGTCGCGGCGAGCTTCGCGCCATCGCGGGAGGGGGACGCTACGATCACCTTATTGGACATCTAAGCGATGGGGCGGCTTCGCTTCCCGCGCTCGGTTTCGCGATGGGGGACGTGGTGCTGGGAGAGTTGATCAAGGAGACTGCAACGGCGCGGGCACAGATGGAGGCGGCGGTGGCCGCTAATCAGCAATTGGACGTTTACGTCGTCGTGGCCAAGGAAGAGCGCCGCGCGGAGGCGCTGGCTGCGGTGCAGGCGCTGCGTGATGGCGGTTATCGGGTCGATTACCCGCTTCTGCCCGCGAAGGTGGGGAAGCAGTTTCAAAATGCGGAACAGCTCCAGGCGAAATTCGCCGTGCTTTACGGCGACGAATGGCCGCAGGTGAAAGTGAAAGTCCTCGCTTCGCGCGCCGAGGAATCAGTCCCGCATGAAGAGCTGCTTGCGCATTTGGCGCGGCTCCACAGCTTGTCCTCCCCCGTCTAGAAACCTCTCGTTTTATCTTCATGTATCGCACGCATCATTGCGCTCAATTGCGCGCCTCGGATATCGGTTCAACGGCGAAGCTGGCGGGTTGGGTCCACGTGCGCCGGGATCACGGCGGCGTGGTTTTCATCGATCTGCGCGATCGGGAAGGCCTCACCCAGGTCGTCTTTCGCCCGGAGGAAAATGCGGAGCTGACGCAGATCGCGCACACCTTGCGCCACGAAGACGTGGTCGAAGTGGAGGGGCCGGTCGCGCCTCGCATCCCGGGCACGGAGAATCCAAAGCTCCCGACCGGTGCGATCGAGATTCTGCCGCGGACTTTGCGCATTTTGAACCGCGCGGATGTGCTGCCGTTTCCGCTCGACTCCGATCCGAGCAACGAAGACCTGCGGCTAAGCCACCGCTATTTCGATCTGCGCCGCCCGTCGCTCGCGCGCAATTTGCGGCAGCGACACAAGATCACCAAAGCGACGCGCGATTATCTCGATGGGCAGGGCTTTGTGGAAATCGAGACGCCGATTCTTTCCAAGAGCACCCCGGAAGGCGCGCGCGATTTCCTGGTGCCGAGCCGGCTCGCGCCGGGCAAATTTTACGCGCTTCCGCAAGCGCCGCAGCAATACAAGCAGCTCCTGATGGTGGGCGGAATCGAGAAGTATTTCCAAATTGCGAAGTGTTTCCGCGACGAAGATCTGCGCGCCGATCGCCAGCCGGAGTTCACCCAGATCGACATCGAAGCGTCGTTCGTGGAGCCGTCGGATATCTTCGCCCTGGTCGAAGGAATGCTGGGCGCCGTCTTCCGCGCTGCGCGCGAGATCGAGATCCCGCGCCCCTTCCCGCGCCTGACCTGGCGCGAGGCGATGGATCAATTCGGGAGCGACAAACCCGATCGCCGCTTCGGCATGGAGCTGACTGATCTGCGCGATATCTTCGCGGCGAGCAGTTTCAAAATGTTCCGCGGCGCGCTCGATGCCGGCGGGGTGGTGAAGGCGATCAACGCCAAAGGTTTCGCCGGGATCACGACGGGCCAGACGGAAGAGATCACTTCGATGGCGAAGCAATATGGCGCGAAGGGGCTCGCGTTCATCAAGGTGGAGAATGGCGAATGGAAATCGCCCATCGTGAAATTCTTCACCGAGGAAGAAAAGGCCGCCCTCACCGCAAAGCTCGGTATGGAAGAGGGCGATCTCGTCCTTTTCGGCGCTGATAAGTGGGAGGTCGTCTGCGAAGTGCTCGGCCGCATCCGACTGCGCATCTCGGAGTATCAAAAGCTGGTCGAAAACTCAGACGCGCTCGATTTCCTCTGGGTGACCGACTTCCCGCTCATGGCCTTCGATGCCACGGAGAATAAATGGAACGCGGTGCACCATCCGTTCACGCGACCGAAGACGGAAGACATCCCGTTGATCGAGGCGGGGAAGTTTGGCGAAGCCCGCGCGGAAGCTTACGACGTTGTCCTGAACGGCGTGGAAATCGGCGGCGGCAGCATTCGGATTCACGAGCCGGATCTGCAGGCGAAGATGTTTACCGCGCTGGGTGTGAGCGAGGAAGATCAACAGGCCATGTTCGGCCACATCCTGCGCGCTTTCCGGCTGGGCGCGCCGCCGCACGGCGGCATCGCGATGGGTCTCGATCGCATGGTCATGCTCATCTGCGGCGAGGATAGCATCCGCGAAGTGATGGCCTTCCCGAAAAACAACCGCGGTGTCGATCTGATGTCGCATTCGCCCAGCACGGTGGACGCGCATCAGCTCCGCGATCTCGGGATTAAACTCGCGGAGAAAGCGGGCCCGCCCGTTTAGACATTGGCCGCGACGTGCGCTTCGGCGGCGTCCATCTGGCTTTGCGGGGTGCGGAAAAGGACGCTGATCGCGAGGGTAACGACGCAGCCCACGAAGACGAACCACGGCCACGAGATCTTCGGCCACCATTCCGGCATGAAGTAGCCGAAGACCCACTGCACGCCCACGACTTTGCCGGTGAGAAGCGCGAAGATATCGAAGGCGGGTATGGAGACTTTGCAGAGGATCAACACCGAGGTCACGCCGGCGATCATGGCCACCACGTTCGGTCCATCCGCGCCACGGCTGCGCGTGAGCATGCCGAGGAGGAAGACGCCGAGCAACGCGCCGTAGGTGTAACCGAGAATGCCGATGGCAATCGGGATGATGGTTAACTTCGAGTCGTGCAGGACAGCGTTGGCGGCGAGGGCAGCGACGACAATCATCAGGATGCCGAAGACCGAGGTCGCGATGCGGGCTGCGCGAATCGCCTGCCGGTCGGTCGCCCTCCGATTGATATAGGGAAGGTAGAAATCCTTCGTGAAGCTGGTGGCGAGCGCGTTCAAGGCCGCGGAAGTGGAGCCCATCATGGTGGCGAAGACGCCGGCGATGATGAGACCGCGGAAGCCGACCGGCATCTCATGCACGATGTAGTGGCCGAAGATTTCATTATCGGCCGCGGGCAGGGAGGCGCCGGGGACGACGGTGTAATAGACCGAAAGCAGAATGCCGACGGTGAGAAACGCGGCCACGATCGGGATATCCATGAGCCCGCTCAGGATGAGGGAGAGCTGGGATTTGCGATAGTTCGGCGCGGTTAACATCCGCTGCACCATGTCTTGATCGGTGCCGTGCGTGGCCATCGTGAGGAGAGTGGAGCCGATGAAGGCAGCGAAGAGCGTATACGGTTCCTCCAGCATCGCTTTCAATGCAGGGCCGAACGGAAGGCTCGCGTCCCAACCGGTTTGAAAGACCTGGATATTGGCGACGCCGCCGAAGTTCTCTTTCACCGTTTCAAAGCCACCGGGAATATTTTGCAGCAGCAGATAAATCGCGAAGCCAACAGAGCTGAGCATGAGGATCGCCTGAATCAGATCGGTCCAGACCACGGCCTTGATTCCACCCGCCGCGGTGTAAAGCGTAGTAATGACGGTGACGAAAATAATGCCCCAGATGTAGGTGTTTAAACTCACCGGCAGGGTCGGAAAGAGATAACGCCAGATCACGACCATGATCGCTCCGCCCAGGTAAAGGCGGACGCCGATGCCGAGCACGCGGGTGAAAAGAAAAATCCCGCTGGCCATGTTTTTCGTGGCCGGACCGAAGCGCACGGTGAGAAATTCGTAAACGCTCTGCACCCGGTAATCGTAGTAGGGCTTGATGAAGGTGTAGGCGATGATGACCCGGGCGAGGACGGTGCCGATGACGAGTTGCCCGTAGAAATAGGCGCGCGTTTTGAAACCCTCCGCGGGCGTGCCGAGGAAGGTGGCAGCGCTGGTTTCGGCGGCGACGATGGAGGCGAGCACGGCCCACCACGGGATGGAACGCGAGCCGAGCGAGAAGTCCTGGAGGTTCTTGTTTCGGCGGCCGGCCCACAAGCCGAGGGCCACGATGCCGAAGAAGTAAAACAGGAGAACCGCGGTATCGATGGCCAGGCGTGAATCCATGCGGTTGTTTAGCCACAGATGGACACAGATGAAACACAGATTTTTCGGAGACAGGCCGCAGGCCCGATCTCCTCATCTGTGTTTCATCTGTGTTAATCTGTGGCGAAAATGAAGCTGGAAACGGTCGCCGCGCCCGATTTTGATCTAGCGGCCACGCTCGACTCGGGTCAGGTCTTTTACTGGGAAAAGCTCGGCGCGGGTTTCATTGGCACGATCGGCGAGCGCGCCGTTTATCTCGAGCAACGCGGCGAACGAGCTTTTTGTGAACGAAGAAGCGGCCGCCCGGTGCCGCACTATTTCGCGCTCGATCATCCGCTTCCAGAGATTTGCGCGTCCTTTCCGGACGACCCGGCGATGCAGGCGGCGCGCGCTTATTGTGCGGGGCTGCGCATCATGCGGCAGCCGCTATGGGAATGTCTGGCAGCCTTCATCACTTCATCGATGAAGCAGGTGGCGCACATTCGCCAGATGTCGCGCGCGATGCGGGAACGCTTTGGGACGCCAGCCATGATATGCGGGGCCCACGTATACCCTTTCCCCAGCGCGACGCGTCTGGCGAGCGTCACGGAGGAGGAATTGCGCGCGTGTGGATTGGGTTATCGCGCGAAAAATCTCCTCGCGACAGCGCAACGCGTGTCGAGCGGCGAGGCTGACTTGGAAGCGTGGCGCGCCCTGGGGGATGACGAGTTGCGCGACCGCCTTCGCACCCTCCCGGGCGTGGGCACGAAGGTGGCAAATTGCGTGATGCTCTTCGCCTACGAACGTCTGCGCGCTTTCCCGATCGACGTCTGGATCGAGCGCGTCCTGCGCGAGAAATATTTCCCGCGCGCGCGCAAGCTTACGGCCGAGCGGCTCCGCGTTTTTTGCGACCGTTACTTCGGCGCACATGGCGGCTACGCGCAGCAATACTTGTTTCACCACGCGCGCAAAACATCGGCCCGGCGTCGCTCGGTGAAAGCCCAATGATCCGCGTTTTCTTCCCGGGCGGGAGCGTGCGATAATCCCCGCCCGTGCGGCCATGAGAATAACACGCGAACGCAAGCGGCTTTGGCTGGCGATTGCCGGCTCCGTCCTCGTCCATCTGCTCGTGGCGCTCTCGCTCGCGGCATTTGGCGGAAGCTCTGCGCCCTTGCCTGAGCCGGAGGATGCGCCCGTGGAGTTGACGATGGTGAATCTCTCGGCCACGCCGCCGCCTCTCCCGTCGCCACCGGCTAATCCGGCCTACGTAGAGACCGATCCGGAGAACGAGTCGGCGGTGGAACCGGAGAACAAGATTTTCGAATCGAACGCAAACTCGATCGCGAAAAGCAGCGCGCCCGCGTCCGGCGATCTCCCTTTGCCGAGCCAGGAAGGTCGCGAGCAAAGGGCGATCGACCTCCAGACGCAACGCTCATCGATCCCGAGCGAGCAGGCCGCCGCGCAGCCGCCTGCGCCGCCGATTGCGCCCACGCCCGTGGCCACCGCCACTCCACGGCCCTCGGCGAAACCGACCGAGCCACCTAAAGCCACGCCGTTGCCAGAGCCGAGCGCCACGCCCAGGCAGGATCAGCTGGCGATGTTAACTTCCACGCCGCCTCCGCCGTTGCAGAACCCCGAGGAGGTAGAGCCCACACCCACGCCGCAGGTAGGGCCCACGCTGAATCCTGCTCTGGCCCGCCCACGCCCCGCGCAACCGGCTGCTGCTTATCAAAAAGAAAAAACTGAAACGCGCATCACGGGTCGGATCACCGATCGCGGCCCGGCCGCGGTGGATGCAGTGGGCACGCCGCTGGGTCGCTACCAGAAGAAAGTTTCCGATGCCATCGGCGTCCTCTGGTATCGCTTCATGAAGGATCAGATGGACATGGTGGATATCGGGACGGCCCACATCGAGGCCGAGGTGGCGCCGGATGGGACCGTGCGGAACTTGCGGGTCCTCTCGAATAATGCGAACGAAGCCTTCGCCAACATCTGCTTGCGCTCATTTCAGGAGGCAAAAATCCCCCCGATTCCGCCTGATCTGGTCGCGACGTTGCCCGATGGCCGACTCCCGGTGGACATTTACTTTACGACTTACGCAAACCGATGATGCCCGCATTGCTTTTGGCACAACTGCCCGGACCGGTGAGTTCCGTTTGGAAGTTTTTCTCGACGGGCGGTCTCTTCATGTGGCCGCTCCTGGCGTGCTCGGTCGTCGCGGTCACGATCATCATTTTACGTGGGCTGGCCTTGCGCCGGCGGAATGTGTTGCCGCTCGTGATCGAGAGCGAGATCGAGCGTCTGGTGCCGGGTGCGAGTGCAGAGAGGCTGGCCCGGATCGTGCACCATGATCAATCGGCGCTGGGCCGAATTGTGCGGGCTGCTTTGCTGCACCTGCGCGCACCGCGTCACGAAACGGTGGAGATGGTGGAGACGAAAGCGCGGCACGAAGTGATCGTGCTCGAGCGCGGGTTGATCGTGCTCGAGATCATCACGGGCATCGCGCCGCTCCTGGGTTTGATCGGTGCGGTCTCGGGCCTGGTGCATGTTTTCTCCGCGCTCGGCCTCGGCTCCGCCTCCTCCAATACGGAGGCGATCGCGCTCGGAATTGCGGAGGCGTTGAACGCCACTGTCTTCGGTCTCTCCATCGCGGTGCCCACGCTCATCGCCTTCAGTTATTTCTCGAAGAAAGTCGAAGTGATGTCGGTGGAAATCGAAACCCTGGTCGTGGAGTTGATCGGCAAATGTTATTACGGCCGCGTGGGTCGGGACGATGGTGCGCCCGCTGCGCGTCCAGCCGCGGCGCCGGCGCGTTCTCCCGTGGTTTAGCGGCCGAAGTTTCTCATGAAGATTGCGGTTCGAAGACGGCGCGCGCCTTCCATCATCATCGTCTCGTTGGTGGATATCCTCACCATCCTGCTCATTTTTTTCGTCGTCTCGACCACCTTCAAAAAGGATCAACCGGAAGTGCAGATCAACCTGCCGGAATCGCAGACCGCGACCAAGGCGCCGGCGGAGACTGATCACGCGATCCTGAGCGTGAATGACAAGGACGAAGTCCTGCTCGATGGCGAGCCGTTGCCGATCGAGGAACTGGAAGCCGCGGTGAAAAATCTGGCGGCCGATCGGAGAGCGACCCTGGCTTTGCAGGCGGATAAAAAAGCCTCGTTCGGGATCATCATAAAAGTAATGGATGCCTTAAAACTCGCGGGCGTGAAAAATCTGCCCGCTTTCACTCACGGAGAGAAATGAAGCGCGCGATTGTAAAATATGGTGACCCGGTCCTGCGCGCCAAAGGCAAGCGGATCGAGAAGGTGGATGAGAGTATCCGCGCGCTCGCGCTGGATATGCTGGAGACGATGCACGCCGCCAACGGCGTGGGTTTGGCCGCGCAGCAAATCGGCGAAGCTTTGCAGCTGACCGTCCTGGATGTCTCGGAGGTGGATGATCGCCCCAGCACGCTGAAGTTAAATGGGAAGGAAGCCGATCCGGTCACCGCCATGCCGCTGATTCTGCTCAATCCAGAGCTGCATCTCGGCGAGAGCGAAGCGGTTTTCGGCACGGAAGGTTGCTTGAGTTTTCCGGAGATCACGGCCGAGATCGAACGTGCGGAAACAGTGGTGGTGAAAGCGGAGACGCTCGACGGAGAACCGATCGAAGTGGAAGCGTCGGGGCTGCTCGCACGTGCGTTACAACATGAGATCGATCACCTGCAAGGCATCCTCTTCATCGATCGAATGAGCTCGGTAACGAAAGCCAGTCTGGGCAGCCGGCTGAAGCGGTTGCAGAAAGAGACGCAAGGTCGGTAGTGCCGAACGCGCGCTCGCCGCGCGATTCTATATCGCCTTATAGGTTACCGTGATGGTGCGGTAGACGAGCGTCGGGCTGCGCTGAGCGGAAAAGTAGAAGAGTTCCAGCATCGTTCCGCCCACGATCCATTGGTAGCCGACCAGGGTCTGCAGCACGTCGGAATCGGTGTCGCGCGTGCGCGAGATGAGCTTGCCCGTGCCGAACTTGCCATCGAAGTAACGCCGGATTTCGCCCATGCGGTCGTTGTAGTTTTCGATCGACCACTTGTCGTATTCGTACTGCAACTCCACCTCGACCAGAAAGCCTTCTTTAAACTCAAAGAGGGTGCGCTTTAGGCCCGGTTGCTCCAGTGCTTCCACCGTCCAGACATCGCGTTTTTCCTTCGTCTCGCGGTTGATGATCTTGGCTTTGGCTGCGGTGAGGATTTGTTCAACTCGGGCCGCGGAATCATTCCAACGAAAGCCAAACGGCGGCGGGATATCATCGCCCGCCAAGGTTGGAATGACCGTCCCAACCAGCAGGCCCAAAACAACAAACCAGAGCGATATCGACCGCTCGCGCACAGGGCGGCGCACCGCGAACGGGCGTGCGCGGAAGAGCGGGGTGAAGGAGAAATTCGGTAACATATCGCAATGCCCTGCGGCCAGGCGCGGCTCTTTTCCGCGGACGAGGTTGCGCGACAAGAGGGAAGCGGTCAACCTCATGCGAAGCGTCTGGTTAGACTGGAAAGCGCCCTGTCAGTTCAATTTTTGAGTCAAGAATTTTTCGGACGCGAAGTGGAAATAAACTTCCGAAATTTTCTTGTCGGGTCGCGCGAGCATTTCTAGTCTCAAGCCGCTGGCAGGGCGGGAATCTAGTGGGTGTGAATAAGATGTGAATAGCTTGGCAGCGACGAGAGAAAATGTGCATGACGAATCGACCTTCCCCTATCCAGCATCCGCAAAGTGCCGTCGCGCTCTGCGTAGGCGGGATCGCGGTTGGCAACCGTCGTTGCGGCCTTTTCTCCTCGTATAAAAACAGTTTTCTGGATTTCCGCTCTCGTATTTTTCTTCCTTTGGGCAGCCGCTGGATCAGCCAGCGCCCGCCTTTCATCTCAATAATCTTCGCGTCCCGGCCGTCCCTGCGGATTGCTTAACGCTGTTAACAAGTCTGCATGGACGAGAAATGTACCCTTATTTGGCAGAAGCTTTCGACAGCCCTCAAACCGCAGGTCAGTCCGGATACTTTTAAGCGCTGGTTTTCGGCTGTACGCCTGACCGATGTGACCGATGAGTCGGTCACGCTGCTGGTCCCGAACAACATCTACCAGTTCTGGATTGAGAGTAACCACATGGCCGCGTTGCAGAGCGCGATTGAGGCAACCTTCTCCGGTCCGCGTTCAGTCGTCTTCGCGCTTCCTTCCGATGTCGCATCCTCGCCGGAAGGCCAGGCAAAGTCCTCAATCACCGTCCTGGAGCAGGATGAGGAGCCGACCGCGCCCGACGCGCGCGCCGCCGGCAACACTCTGGGGTTGAACCCGCGCAACACATTCGAGTCCTTCGTCGTCGGACGAAATAACGAGATCGCGCACGCCGCCAGTCTTGCGGTCGCGCAATCCCCCGCGCGCACCTACAACCCGCTCTTCGTTTACGGCGGAGTGGGCCTCGGCAAGACGCACCTGATGCAGGCGATCGGGCAGTATGTCGGGACGAAGAACAAAAAAGCGAAGGTGATGTATCTCTCGAGCGAACTTTTCATCAACGAGTTCATCGACGCGATCCAGCACAGCACTTTGGTGAAATTCCGGAAGCGTTATCGCCAGGCCGATCTGCTTTTGATCGACGACATTCAATTCCTCGGCGGGAAAGAACGCTCGCAGGAGGAATTCTTCCATACCTTCAACACGCTCTTCGATGGGCATAAACAGATCGTGCTCTCCAGCGATCGACCGGCCTCGGAGATTGCCAATCTCGAGCATCGCCTTGTCTCCCGTTTCGAGTGGGGCCTGACAGCCGAACTGCAGCCGCCCGATGTGGAGACGCGCACTGCCATCCTGCGCAAGAAAGCGCGCTCGCTTCAGATCAAGTTAGCGGACGAAGTCTTCGATTTTCTCGCACTTCGGATCCGGACAAACGTGCGCCGATTGGAAGGCGCGCTTATGCGCGTGGCGTCTTTCGCGTCGCTAAGCGGTCGTGAGCTGACGCGCGACGTGATCGAGCATTTGCTCAAGGACATCCTCAATGAAGAGGCGCGGCACGCGGTCACGATTGAACAGATCCAGCGCCGCGTGGCCGAGCACTTCGATGTGCGGATCGCGGACATGACGAGTAAACGCCGGCCCGCGAACATCGCCTTCCCGCGGCAGATTGCGATGTATCTGGCGCGCGAGCTGACGAAGGCCTCGTTAAACGAAATCGGCGACGCCTTTGGCGGACGCGATCACGGCACCGTCCTGCATGCCTGCAAGCTGGTGAAGAAGCGGATGATCGAGCAGGATAACATCCGGCAGACGGTTTCATTCATCGACAGTTCCTTGCAGCGGTAGAAGTTTAATTTTTCACCTCGCCATCGGGTTCGCTTTCGAGCGCCCTGCGTAGAAATTGCGGTTGCTGAAAAAAACCGTCAGCCTTACATCTACCTCGCCCTAACCATGAAATTCAGCGTCACAAAAGAGAAGTTGCTCGAAGGTTTGCAACAGGTGCAGAACGTCGTCAGCACCCGCACGACTTTGCCGATTCTGTCGAACGTCCTCCTCCAGGCCAGCGGCGGTGAGGTGCATCTCACCACGACCGACCTCGACGTGGGCGTGCGCGGAAGTTTCGAAGCGAAGGTCGATAAGGAAGGTGCCACCACGTTGCCAGCGCGCCGGCTCTTCACCATCATTCGCGAATTGCCCTCCAGCGAAATCCAGATCGAAGTCGATGGGAAAAACGCGGCTTCGATTCGAAGTGGGCAGAGTTTTTTCAAGATCCTCGGTTTGCCGGAGGAGGAATTTCCGCCGCTGCCGAAGTTTGAGGGCGCGAAGGTGATCACGATTCGGCAGAAGGATTTGCGCGATGGGTTGCGCAAAACGGCGTATGCCATTTCCACGGATGAGACGCGCTACGTTCTCAACGGTGTTCTCTTTAGCTTGAAGGAGAACAAGCTCACGCTCGTCGCGACGGATGGTCGTCGTCTCGCGATGGTCGATCTGGAATTGGAATTTCCGCGCAGCCACGAAGCCGAGATCATTGTCCCGACGAAAGCAGTCACTGAATTGCAGCGTCTCCTGACCGACGAAGGCGACGTGAAGGTGAGCTTCGGAAGCGGGCAGATTGCTTTCGATCTGAACAACACGCTCCTGGTCTCGAAGTTGATCGAAGGAAACTATCCGAATTATCGGCAGGTCATTCCTTCGGAGACGAAGGAGCGCGTCACTTTGGAGCGCGAGACGTTCCTCAACTCGCTCCGCCGCGTCTCGCTCTTGGCGAGCGACAAGTCGAACTCAATCAAACTGAATTTCACCAAAAACAACATCGAGATCACCGCGAATACGCCGGAAGTGGGCGAGGCGAAAGAGTCGCTCCCGGTGGTTTACAAAGGGCGGGAATTTTCGATCGCGTTTAATCCGGAGTTTTTCATGGCGCCGCTCCGGGCGCTGCCGGATGACGAGGTCTTCCTCGATCTGATCGACGAGATGAGTCCGGGGGTTTTAAAGATCCAAACGCCTTTTCTTTACGTCTTGATGCCGATGCGCATCAGCTCGTAGTCGAATCGCTTTCTCGAAGCAGCGCGCTAAATGCGGCGGCGACTGCGGCAACTGGAAGCTTCGTCAGATCACCGTCAGGCGCCTTGAGCGTTCTGACCTCGGGGTTCGCGGGCGCCCAAATGGTGGGAGCGCTCGGGCCAAATAAAAGAAGCGAACGGGTTCCGACCGCCGCGGCGATATGAGCGATCCCGCTATCGTGACCGAGGAATGCGCGGCAGCCCTCGAGCACGGCCGCGAGCACAGGGAGCGGGAGGTTTTCTGCGAAGTTGGCAGCCGGAAAAGCCTGTCGCATAGCCGTCAGTTCCGCCGCGTCGGCTTCGCCTCCAACGATGAGAAATTCGGAGGCCGCACGGTAGCTTTGGCAGGCCTGCAGCAGTTCGATCCAACACTTGATTGGCCAATTTTTCGTCTGGCTCCCGCTGCCGGGATGAAGCGCGATCAAACTTCGCGGCAAAGACAACGCGCGTGCCGTTGCGCGATCCGATGAAGATGGAAAGAGGCAGGCGGCGGGATCGGGCAGGGAAAGGCCCAGCGCACCGAGAGGTTGGGCCAATTGCTGTGCGGCGTGCGTAGTGTCCGAGGTCTTTGGAGAACCGGTGATGAGCCGGCCAATGCCGCATCTGTGCAGATTCGCAGTAAAGATTCCTGCCGGATCAAAGAGGTAACTGACGATGAGTTCGAAGCTGCTGAAATACTCGACCCAAGCGTGCGGTAGTTCCGTCTCCGGAGCGAAGAAGCTGGCCAGGGTGCCGCTTTCGAGAGAGCGAATCGCGTCCGCGTAAAAGCGCCCTTCGGCCAGGGCAGCGATGTGTGGGTAGCCGAGAATCTCCAGACGCGCCTCGGGATAGGCATCGCGTAAGAGCTTGATCGCAGGCAGCGTGAGAACGAAATCGCCGATCGCACCCCCGCGGATGACCAGGATGCTTTTCACCTCGCTCCGCTTTGGGCACTTCGCCCCGAACCTAATATCGAGTGAGAGCGAGCGCTAAAACGGTCCCGCCGTAAAGGAGCGCTACGAGGTGAAGGGCGATCCAACGACCGTTACTCTTTGCCGTCCACGCAATTTGATCGCGCAAAAGATAGGGCAGCGTGACCCAGAAAAGCCCCACGATGATGAGGCCATAGGCGAAGACAGTCACAAACAGGCGGCTCATTTCGTAACGCAAAAAAGCCGCTTCCAGCAGAGGCTCACCCGCGAGCAGACAGAGCATCCCGAGCGCGCGCACCGCGAGAAACTCGCGCACGAAGACCAGCACGAGGATGTAGCCGACCGGAAGGATGAAGAGGAGCGGACGCCGGAAATTTGAAAATTCGCCCATCTCCATTGTGGCCAAAAGATAAAAGCTCCAGACGAACACAAGCGTGAGCAGAACGAAGCCCATGCCGAAAGAGCGCGGCAATTTGTTCCAGGCCGTGCGCGTCAGACCAGGAAGGAAAAGACCAGCGGCGCCGAGCAGAATGAGGAAGAGCCCCGCCAGGATCCCGGCGTGATGAAGTGAAAGGGAATACATCATAGGGTGCGAACGCCGCAGAATTACATGAGCGGCGTCCCATACAAGCTGAATCCGTTCGCCTGCTCGACCTTCATCCGCAGCATCTCGCCGCTCCGATCGCGCGCGTCTTCGAAGACGACGATCTTGTTCCCGCCAGTGCGGCCCATCAGGCGCGCAGAATTGTTTCGGCTCGGGCCTTCGCAGAGGATTTCCACTTCGGTCCCGACCAGGCGCTCGTTCGCGCGATGAGCGGAGGCGTCCACTACTTTGAGCAGATCCTGGTTGCGCGCTTCTTTCGCCTCTTCAGAAACCTGGGCGGCGGCGGTGGCTGCCGGCGTTTCCGCGCGCGGCGAGTAGCGGAAGATAAAGGCGTTATCGAATTGGAGACGCTCCACCAAGTCGCGGGTGAGGGCGTAGTCGCTTTCCTCTTCGCCGGGAAAACCGACGATGACATCCGTGGTCAAGGCCAGCCCGGGACGCGCGGCCCGGATTTTTTCCACCAGCGAGAAATAACGCTCCGGCGTGTAAGGGCGATGCATCGCTTTCAGGATGCGCGGCGACCCGGATTGCAACGGGAGATGCACGTGCTCCGCCAGTTTCGGTAGCGTGGCAATCGCCTCGATCAGATCCGAGCGGAAGCCGATCGGATGCGGCGAAGTGAAGCGGAGCCGGTGCAAGCCGTCGACCGCATGGACGGCTTCGAGCAATTGCACGAAGGGGCTCTTGCCGCCGAGCTTCGGAAACTCATGGCGGCCGTAGAGATTCACGATCTGGCCGAGCAGCGTCACTTCCCGCACGCCTTGCGCCACGAGCGTGCGCACCTCGGCCACGATATCGGCGATCGTGCGGCTGCGCTCCGCGCCGCGCGTGCGCGGGACGATGCAAAACGTGCAGTGCATATTGCAGCCCTGCATGATCGAGACAAAGGCCGTCGCCTGCCGCGGCGCGATCGCCTGCTCACGGATGGTGTCCTGCGAGCCCTCCTCCTCCGCGATATCCGAGATGGAGAAACGCGGATCGTCCATTCGGCGGGCGCGCTTTTTCTCCAGCAACTCCTCCACGTAATCGGCTACGCGATGGAATTTCTGCGTGCCAACGACGAGATCGAGGTGCGGCAGATTTTGGAAAAGCGCCGCGCCGCGCGCCTGCGCCATGCAACCGAGAAACCCGAAGACCACTTCCGGCCGACGCTTCGCGATCTGCCCGAGCATGCCCATTTTGCCGAGCGCCTTCTGATCGGCCATATCGCGCACGCTGCAGGTGTTTAAGAGCACCACGTCGGCCTCCGCTTCGTTGGCCGTCGCTTGAAAGCCGCGCTCGATGAGTGAATGCGCCACCTGCTCGGAGTCGCGCTCATTCATCTGGCATCCGTAAGTCTTGATGAAGAATTTCGGCATGGGCGAGCGCCATTGTGCCACAGACGGGCCGGACGCGCCATGATGGGTCCCGAAGCGGGTGAAGCGCTCGATTGCCTCACGCAGGCGGCGCCAGAGTCGCCAAGGTGAGGAAGGATTCGTGAGACGTGATGCGTATTATCCCTCCTCGCGCTTCGCGCCTTGTTGCGAGGAAATATTTTCCCCGGAAGCGGACGGGTATGACGGAATCCCCGGCCTGCCGGAGGGGACAGGAAGCTTGCGCTGCCCGGCCTTTCGCTTTAAAAGCCGCCCCCATGAGCGAGCAGTTGCCAGCAGCGATCGGAATTATCGGCGGAAGCGGCCTTTACCAAATGGAGGGCGTCGAGAATCCGACGGAGCAGCGCATTTCCACGCCCTTCGGCGATCCTTCCGATGCTCTCATCGGCGGCACCTGGCACGGCCGGCAGATTTACTTCCTGCCGCGCCACGGACGCGGGCATCGCATCCTTCCGCATGAATTAAATCATCGCGCGAACATCTACGCGCTCCGCTCGCTTAACGTCCGCTGGATCATCTGCGTGACGGCGGTGGGAAGTTTGCAGGAACAATACGAGCCGCGGCACGTGGTGTTGCCGTCGCAATTTTTCGATCGCACCAGCCAGCGCGCCACTCACACTTTTTTCGGCGAAGGAATTGCGGCGCACATTTCTTTCGCCCATCCGATCAGCGACGGGATGCGCTCCATCCTGCGCAGCGCGACCGAGGCCGCGGGCGTGACGGTGCACGACGGCGGCACCTACGTGAACATGGACGGCCCGGCTTTCTCCACCCGGGCGGAATCGGAGTTTAATCGGCGGCAAGGTTTCGATGTCATCGGCATGACGAATCTCCCGGAAGCGAAGCTGGCGCGCGAAGCCGAGATCGCGCTCGGGACGCTGGCGATGATCACGGATTACGATTGCTGGAAGGTGGAAGAGGAACCGGTTACCGCGGAGGCGGTCTTCGGTCATCTCCTGGCCAACGCTGGGACGGCGAAGAAGATTCTGGCGCACGCCATCCCGCAGATTCCGACGGAGCCGACCTGGCCGGAACACTCGGCGCTCGATTCCGCTCTCGTGACCGATCGCCAGCTCTGGCCAGAGGCGACAACGAAGAAACTCGGAGGCGGTGCTGGGGCGGTTTTTATAGAGAAAAAAACTATCCTGCAGCCGGCTGGAACCCGGCAGCTTTCGCAAGAATGCGTCTCGGAAACGACCTAGCAAAGATCGTACTTGCCAGTCGGGAATTAAATATAGTAATTATAAAGACCGTCGGCGGAGCAGAACAAATTCCGTCACCCGGAGCAAAAAAATGATCATCAAAATCGCCACCTGCCTGCTAGCACTTTCGGTCTTTACCGCGTGCCAATCCTCTCAATCCACTGCCAGCCGTCAGACGCTTTCGGAACGTGTGGCGACTAGCGCCACCGCTTCCGCTTCGTTGAACGAGCCTCCTCCTCCAGCGGAAGGGCCGGAAGATATTCCAGCGGAAGGCCCAGTGGATCCAACCCGGAATCCCGGGCTCCTGCCCACTCCGTTGCTGCGCGGCAGCGCCGCTGCTGGCCTCTAAGCGCTGCTTGCCGCTGACTCTGGCCGGAGGCGCTTAATCGCTCCGGCCAGAGCGCGAATCTGCGCTTCTTCGTGCGCGGCTGTGACCGTGAGGCGGAGCCGCGCTGAGCCTTTCGCGACAGTCGGGTAACGAATCGCGGGGGCGAGAAAACCCTCCGCCTGCAGCGCACGCCCCAGGGCCATGGCGTCCTCTTCATCGCCGACCATGAGTGGATGAATGGCGCTGCCTTTTTCCTTCGGCACCGACTCAAGCGGCGGAGCACTCACAGGAGCGCCTTGCCCCCCGCGCAAAAGCTGACTAAACACCCCGGGCTTTACCGGTTTAACCGCTGGAAGCGGATCGTTCGCGGGCTCACTTTCCACCGCAGGGAACGGCAACGCTTCACGCAGGATCGCGATATTTTTCCAAAGAGCGGCGCGGCGGGCTTCGCCTTCCTCCGACCCGATGAATTCGATCGCGGCCAGCGCAGCCGCGGCCAGGGCAGGCGGGGGCGCAGTCGAGAAGATGAAAGAACGCGCTCGATTGACCAGCCACTCGATCAGACTGCGCGAACCGCAGATGTAGCCGCCGCTCACACCCAGCGCTTTGCTCAGCGTGCCCAGCTGCACATCCACGTGCATGGCCAGGCCGGTCTCGTGCGCCAGGCCGCGTCCGCCCGCGCCCAGCACGCCGATGGCGTGGGCCTCATCGAGGAGGAGCAGCGCGCGGAAACGTTTCTTTAATCCGATCAAAGCGCGGAGCGGTGCGCGGTCGCCGTCCATTGAAAAAACCGATTCGGTAATGATGAGATGCCGACCTTCCGGGTGCTCCTCGCGCGCCCATTCCAAATGGCTCTCCAGCTTGCCGAGATGGTTGTGCGGAAAGACGCGAATGGTGGCGCCGCTCAGCTTCGCGCCATCGATGAGTGAGGCGTGCGAAAGTTTGTCGAGCAGGATCACATCCCGCTTCCCGACGAGCGCGGGAATCGTGCCCACGGCAGCCGCGTAGCCGCTGCTAAACGTGAGCGCGGCCTGCGTGCCTTTCCATTGCGCCAGCGCCGCCTCCAGGCGCACATGCGGCGAGAGCGTGCCGCTGATTAAGCGCGAAGCCCCGGCGCCGACCCCGAATTCGTGGATTGCCGCCACCGCGGCTTCGCGCAGGCGGGGATCGTTCGCGAGGCCGAGGTAATCGTTTGAGGAAAAATTGACCAGTTGCTGCCCCACGATCGCCACCTCCGGGCCTTGTGCGCTGCCGATCTCGCGCAGCTTGCGATGGAGCGATTGCGCGCGGAGCGCCTGCAGCTGTTCATGAAAAAGATCGCTCATGGTGTCGTCGAGGATGACTGGAAAAACTCCGGCCCTTCTGGGTTCAGATTAGGACGGTTTTGGAGCGGGTAAACCGTAGGTTCGGAGATTCGTGGGCGTGGCGTGGCTTTGCCGGAACGAGGGCGCGCTTGGGATGCGGAGCCGGTCGTCGGTGTGCGTGGACGGCGGGCGGGCGGGAAATCCCTCGGCCGTCTCCGCGGCTCGGGATGACGCGGCGCAGATTAGACTGTCGGATGTTCGATACCGCGCCAAGCTGGGCGCGACGCGTTTACATCCAGAGCGCCCAGGAAAGCAAAGCCGCAGAGTCTTTCCAGATTTGCGCCTTTCCGAGTCGCCCAGGACAACCGCGATCACATCGCGTCCTGGACGTGCGCCGCTCGAAATCAGGCAATGTCCGGCTGCGTCGGTGTAGCCGGTCTTCATTCCGTTGCAATAAGGCAGGCGAGTCAGGACCTTGTTGGTGTTCTGCAATTCGCGCGTCCTGCCATCGGGATAACGGAAGACCAGTTTCGGCATGGAGACGATGGAGCGGATGGTGGCGTTGCCGTAGGCAGCGCGGGCGATGAGGGAGAGATCGCGGGCGGTGGAATATTGGTTGGGCAGAGGAAGCCCGTTCGGGTTGCGGAAGTTGGAGTTGGTCGCACCCAGCTCGCGGGCGCGTTGGTTCATCAAGTCGGCGAATCCTTCGATGCTGCCAGCCGCGTCCCGCGCCAGAGCGCGTGCGACATCGTTCGGACTTTTCACCAGGAGAGCGCGCAGGAGATCGATCCGGCGATAGGTCTCGCCGGCTTTGATGTTCAACTTCGTCGGCTCCGCTTGCGTGTCGCTCGGCATCACCGTCACCATCTGGTCGAGGTAGCCACGCTCCGCGATGATCAAGGCGGTGAGGAGTTTCTGGGTGCTGGCAGCCGCGCGTTGCGCATCGGCATTTTTCTCGAAAAGAATGGCGCCAGTGCGAGCATCGATCACGATGACCGCAGCGGCGGCGGTCTTGGGCACCACACCGCTTTTTTCCTCGCTCGTGGCGGGGAGCGCGCGGACGGCTTCCATCTCGATCGCGGCCGGACGTTTTTTGCTCGAAGTTTTTTTCTTCTTCGCCGGCGCCGCGAGGACGCTGGTGGAAAGGCAGCAGAACACCACCGTCCAAAGACAGAACTGGCGGTGAAAAGGCGAATGCCGTCGGAAATTCATTGCGCGGAAAGTGGGGCAGGGCAGGGCAGGGCGCAAGGGTGCGAGGCTACTTGGCCGCGCGCTGGATCAATTCGATCTCATACCCTTCCGGCGCATCCACGAAGGCGATCGAGCCGCCGCTGCTATTCTCGTGCGGACCATCGGAGAGGGGGTAACCCTGCGCTGCGGCGTGGCGGGCGAAGGCCTCCATGTCCTCCACCTCGAAAGCGAGGTGCGTGAGATCGGGGCCCACCACGACCGGTCCGCTCTCATCGAATTTGCAAAGCTCGATCTCTTCCTCGCCGCCGGGCACTTTCAAGAAAACCAACTGCGAACCGCGTCCGGAGGTGTGGCGTCGGATTTCCTCCAAGCCGAGGACGTCCTTGTAAAAGGAGACCGTTTTTTCCAAATCCGAGTCACGCGATAGCGAGTGTGCAGAAGCCGTTTAACCATCGCTTACCCTACAACGGACTCGGGCATTGCAAGCCCGGCTCGGTGGAGCCGTCGTCAGAAGTGCGCGACACACGCTAGTCTTCCGCGGGCGGATGTGGTTCTTTGAGCGCGATGAAACTCGTCATCGCCGCCACTGGCGCCAGCGGCACGGTCTATCTGCAGCGTTTGCTGGAGCAGATCGATTGCGTGGCGAACGAGGTGCATCTCATCCTGAGCGGGCACGCCCGGCAGGTGGCCACGCAGGAGACGGACGAGCTGCGCATCCCCGAAGGTGTGCAGAAGCATCCGGAGAACGATCTTAACGTCCCTTACGTGAGTGGCTCCGCGCGTTTCGATGCCATGGTCATCGTGCCCTGTTCCATGTCCACGCTCGGGCGGCTGGCGAGCGGATCAGGCGAGAGCGCCTTGCTGAGAACGGGCGACGTTTTCTTGAAAGAGCGCCGCAAGCTCATCGTCGTCCCGCGCGAAACGCCATGGAGTTTGATCCATGCGCGGAACGTCGTCACGCTGCTCGAGGCGGGCGCGATCGTGCTCCCGGCCATCCCTTCCTTCTATCATCGGCCGACTTCAGTGACCGAGGTGGTCGACACCGTGGTCTGGCGCATCCTCGATCAACTCGACCTCCCGAACCCGCGCGCTTTCCGCTGGAAAGAAGAGAGCGCGCCGCCTTCTGCGACTTGAAAATTCGCGGACGTCCGGTGCGTTGGTTGACCGGTTTTGGATATGGCATTCTGCAATTGTGGGCGCGCACTTTGCGCTTCGAGATGGATGACCGCGCGGCCTTGGTCGACTTCCCCGCCGGGCCGCCTTTCATCGCCACCCTCTGGCATAGCCGTCTTCTCTTTTGGGGCTACGTCATTCGGCGCTACCTCTCTCATTACAACGGTGCCGCTTTGATCAGTGCGAGCGGGGATGGCGACATCATCGCCGAGCTGGTGGCGCGCTACGGTTTTGAGATTGTGCGCGGCTCCACCTCGCGGCGCGGCGCGGGCGCTCTGCGGCAGTTGTCCGACATTCTCGCGGGAGGACGGGGGGTCGCTCTCATCCCGGATGGCCCGCGCGGCCCGGCTTATCGACTGGCGGGCGGCGTGATCTACCTCGCACAGAAATCCGGGGCGCCGGTCGTGCCGATGAATTTGGAATTCTCCCACGCGTGGCGGTTAAAAAGCTGGGATCGTTTTATGATCCCGCGGCCGTTTTCCACCGTGCGGGTGATCTTCGGGCCTCGGCATCAAGTGGCGCCGACAACGAATGAAGCTGAATTTGAAAAGGAGCGTCTGCGTTTGGAAAATGCGATGATGGCGCTGGTGGAGACACGATAACTCATGGCTGAAATGATCGATGGCCGCGTCATCGCGGAAAAGGTGTATGCGCAATTGCGCGGGGAAATCGCGGAGTTGCAGGCGCGCGGCGTGCAGCCTGGGCTCGCCGTCGTTTTGGTGGGCGATGATCCTGCCTCGCGTGCTTATGTGCGCTCGAAGGACAAGATGTGTCGCGAGCTGGGATTGCACTCGGTAAAGCTCGAGTTGCCGGCGGAGACCACGCAGGCGGAGCTGCTCGCGCGGGTCGCAGAGTTGAATCGCGATCCTGCGGTGCACGGTATCCTTGTGCAATCGCCGCCGCCGTCCCACATCGATGAGTCCGCGATCGTGCAGGCGCTCGATCCGGCGAAGGATGTGGATGGCTTTCATCCGGCGAATGTGGCCAAGCTGGCGCTCGGCGACGGCACGGGGTTTGTGCCTTGCACGCCATTGGGTTGCCAGCGGTTGCTGGTGGAAAGCGGGACGGAGATTTCCGGCGCGCATGTGGTGGTGCTCGGGCGAAGCATGATCGTCGGCAAACCCGTCGCGCTGCTCCTGATGCAGAAGGCCGAGGGCGCAAACGCGACGGTGACGGTGGTGCATTCGCGCAGTCGGAACCTGGCCGAGATCACGCGCTCGGCCGATATCGTGATCGCGGCGATCGGGCAGGCCGGCTTCGTGAAAGCGGAACACGTGCGGGATGGCGCGGTCGTGATCGATGTTGGAATTAATCGCGTGGAAGATGCGGCGGCCAAGCGCGGCTATCGGCTGGTGGGCGATGTGGCGTTTGAGGAAGTGGCGGCGAAAGCGAGCGCGATCACGCCGGTGCCCGGAGGCGTGGGGCCGATGACGATCGCGATGTTGATGTCGAACACGGTGAAAGCGTGTCGGCTGCAGACGGGTGTGACGCGCTATGCGGGAGGGGTTGGCTGGGGCTTCAGGGAGAGTTGGGCGAGCGGAGTCTGGGTGCGGCGGGAGATCCCTCGGCCGTCTGCGCGGCTCGGGATGACCGGTTGTGGTCGTCACCCATGGACATTCGCCAGCGTCGCGTCATCCCGAGCCGCACTGACGGCCGAGGGATCTCTCCGATGAAATCTGATTCTTACCCCAACGCGGTCGCCCGCGGGACAACCTCACCGCACGATCTTCGTGGTCAGCGCGGCGAGGAGCGGCGTTGGGAGCAGACCTCCGCGCAAGAGAAGCGAAGTGAGCTGTGGCGAGAGAACGGCGGCGCGGGCAAGGCGATTCACCCAGAGCCGGCCGCGATAAAGCGCTGCGTGCGCTTGCGCGTAGCGGCGAGCAGCGCCGGCTTCGTCGCCATTTTCTTGAAGCGCGCGAATACTTTCCGCGGCCAGCTCGCCGGAGCGCAGCGCGTATGCGATTCCTTCGCCGGTAAAGGGCTCGACCACGCGCGCGGCATCTCCGACGAGAAACAAGCGCGGAGCGGCGGGCGAGATGGCCGCTCGTCGTAAAGGCGTGATCGTTCGCCAGGCGTGATCTGGAGCAACGCCGAACTGTTCCCCGGCCCAGACGCGGAGCGCGGGCAGATCTGCGGGTTTGCCGACGAGGCAGAGATTGAGCAGCCCATCTCCGATAGGCGCCTGCCCGGAATAACCTTGCGGGAGAAATTGCAGCACTACGCGGTCGCCAAAGTCGGTCGGGAGCGGCAGATGAGTCTGCAATCCGACGCGTTCCTTTTCGATCCGCGGCAGCAAATCCAGCAACCGCGCGACAGTGGAGTTGCGACCATCCGCTGCGACGAGGACGCGCGTCTGCATTGTCTCCGAACCTGCAGTGATTCTCCATCCCGCGTTCTCGCGAACGAGGCGGGTGAGTGTCGCGCCTTGCCGGATCTCCGCTCCGGCTTCCGCCGCGCAGTTCATGAGGAGGTGGTCTAACAAACTGCGTTTCACCGCGATCTCGGCGGCGGCGGGCAAGGCGACACTCACGACCTGCCCGCCGATGGCGATGAAATCCACCTGCTTGAGCGTGCCATGCGGCAAGGCGCGGACGCGGTCCGTAAGGCCGAGACGTTCCAGCACCGGCGTGCACGAGGGGTTAAGGCAATCGCCGCAAACTTTCTCGCGCGGGAAGGTCTCGCGCTCGAGCAGGAGCGTGCGCAAACCAGCGCGCGCGCAGAAGGCCGCGCAGGTGGCCCCGCCCGGACCGCTGCCCACGATCGCGACATCGAACATCTTTCACCGTGACGCGCGCGCCGCGGGCTGTCACTTTTTCGCGATGATGCGTTTCCGATTTCTGATCATCCTGGGCGCTGCAATTACCCTATCCCTGGCGCACGGTGCGGAGCCGTTCGACCTCGTGATCAAAGGCGGGATGGTTTACGACGGCACCGGTGCGGAGCCACGCCGCGCGGATGTGGCGATCCGCGGGGATAAGATCGCGGGCGTGGGAGATTTCGCGGAAGCAAAGGCGAAGAAAACTCTGGACGCGAGCGGGCTGGCGGTGGCGCCGGGGTTCATCAACATGCTCTCGTGGTCGAATGAATCGCTCATCGCGGATGGGCGTTCGCAGAGCGACATCCGGCAGGGTGTGACGACGGAGATCATGGGAGAGGGAATGTCGATGGGACCGTTGACCGCGGTGATGAAGGAGCGGATGCGCGCGGAGCAGAAGGACATCAAATACGAGATCAAGTGGAACACGCTCGCGGAGTATCTGCAGTTCCTGGAGAAACGCGGTGTCTCTTGCAATGTCGCCTCATTTCTCGGTGCGACCACGGTGCGCGAAAATGTGATCGGGCTGGAAGATAAAGCGCCGACTCCGGCGCAGCTCGACGCGATGCGCGCGCTGGTCGAGCAGGCGATGAAGGAGGGAGCGCTCGGGATTGGCTCGTCACTGATTTATGCACCTGCGTTTTATGCGAAGACCGAGGAGTTGATCGAGCTGTGCAAGGTCGCGGCGAAGTATCAGGGGAAATACATTTCGCACATGCGGAGCGAGGGAAATCATCTGCTCGAAGCGCTGGACGAATTGATCCGGATTAGCCGCGAGGCGGGCATCCCGGCGGAGGTCTACCACTTGAAAGCGGCGGGCGAAGCGAACTGGGGAAAGGAAGACGAGCTCCTGTCGAAGATCGAAGCGGCGCAAAAGGAAGGGCTGAAGATCAGCGCCGATATGTATAACTACACGGCGGCTGGGACAGGCCTGGACGCTTCCTTGCCGCCATGGACGGCGGAGGGCGGTTACCCCGCGCTCTTCCGGCGTCTGCGCGATCCGGCGGCGCGGGCAAAGATCGCGGAGCAATTGCGCACTCCGAGCAAGGAGTGGGAGAATTTCTATCTCGCAGCTGGTTCGCCGGAGAGGATTTTGTTGGTGGGGTTCAAGTCGGAGAAACTGAAGCCGCTGACCGGGAAATCGCTGGCAGAGATCGCCAGGATGCGGGGGACCGATCCGGTGGAGACCTTGATGGATTTGATCGCGGAGGATGAGTCGCGCATCGACACGATCTATTTCGTGATGTCGGAAGAAAACGTGCGGAAACAACTCGCGCGGCCGTGGATTTCCTTCGGCTCAGACGAGGCCTCGCAAGCGCCGGAGGGAGCTTTCTTAAAATCGAATCCGCATCCGCGCGCTTATGGGAACTTTCGCGCGAGTGCTGGGCAAATATGTGCGGGAGGAGAAGCTGCTTTCGCTGGCGGAAGCGGTCCGGCGAATGAGTGGCTTGCCGGCGACGAATCTTGGGTTGGCTGGGCGTGGCTTCTTGCAGGAGGGGATGTTTGCCGATGTGGCAGTGTTCGATCCCGAAACGATTTCCGATCACGCCACGTTCGAGAAGCCGCATCAGTATGCGACGGGAGTGCGGGATGTTTTTGTGAATGGTGTGCAGGTCTTGAAGGATGGCGAGCATACGAATGCCAAGCCTGGTCGCGCGCTGTGGGGGCCGGGGAAGAAGTAGACGCTGCGAGGGGCGGCATTGCCGCGAACTGTGTCATCCCGAGCCGGCGAAGCGCGGTCGAGGGATCTCTCGCGAGTTCCTTGGTTTTGTTCTCGAAGAGTGGGTGGGGCTGCGGCGACTGCTTTGGGATGGGGATGCCGCGGAGTTCCTCGGCGAGATCCCTCGGCCGTCTTCGCGGCTCGGGATGACGGAATGGTTGCCCGTGTGGACGGAAGCGGGCGGAGACGCCTCATGCTTTGGCGCTTAGTTGCAATCTGTGGGGCGTGGCGGGACGCTGAAGGGCTTTGTCCACCACGGTCGCAAAAGAAAAAGCTGACTTCCCCAAGAAGGTGCAGGAGGTGCCGCATAAGCCGGGCGTTTACTTGATGCGGGATCGGTTTAATCGCGTGATCTACGTCGGCAAGGCGCGCGATTTACGGAAGCGGGTGGGATCCTATTTTCTGCCTTCAAAGATGGCGCAGGCGGACCTGAAGACGCGCGCGCTTCTCGCAGCAGTCTGGGATTTTGAGTTCCACACGGTGCAGAATGAGCCGGAGTCGATCCTCTTGGAAGGAAAGCTGATCAAAGAATATCGGCCGCGTTATAACATCTCGTTTCGCGACGATAAGCGCTTCCTGGTGGTGAAGGTGGACCCGAAGGAAGACTGGCCGCGCTTCCGTTTGGCGCGGTTCAAGAAGGATGATGGGGCGCGCTACTTCGGGCCTTACGCGCATGCGGGCGCGCTCCGGCAGACGCTGAATTTCATGCGGAAGAAATTCGGCGTGCTCACGTTTGGGCGCGGAGCGCCGACGGCGCGCGAGTTGAAGTCGTCGACCTATCAGGTGCCGTTTCGCTTGAGCGAGATCAATGCGGAGCAGTATGGCGAGCGCGTGGCGCAGGCGTGCGATTTTCTGGAAGGGCACTCGCGCGAGATGATCGGCGCGGTGGAGGCGGAGATGCGGAAAGCAGCGGAGAGCCTGGACTTCGAAAAGGCGGCGGAGCTGCGGAACATGCTGGAGGACTTGAAGCGAACGACGAAGCCGATGCGGCGTTTCACGCGGCACAGTCTGCCAAGCGCGATCGATCCGGCGCGCGATGTGGAGTCGCTGCAGGAAGCGCTTCAGCTCGACCGTCCGCCGACGGTGATGGAGTGCTTCGACATTTCGAATATCTCGACCACGCATGTGGTGGCTTCGATGGTCTGCTTCCGGGAAGGGGTGCCGGACAAGAATAATTACCGCCGTTATCGCATCCGGACGGTGACGGGGCAGGACGATTTCGCGAGCATGGCGGAGGTGGTGCGGCGGCGATACGCGCGGGTTTTGTTGCAGGCGCGGGAAGACGAATCCGGAGGCGGAGTATTCGCAGGAGGAGACGGTGGAGGGGATGCGACGAATGGAGAGGGAAACGTCCAACGTCGAACGTTCAACGTCCAACGTCGAACTGGAGAAGGGCGGCGGCGGGCGCGTGGTGCAATTCGTTAGGCTGCCGGATTTGATTATCGTGGATGGCGGGAAGGGTCAGCTTTCTTCGGCGTGCAAGGAATTGCAGCGGCTGGGATTGAGCGAGCTGCCGATCATCGGGCTGGCGAAGGAGTTTGAGGAAATCTACCGACCGGGGCGGACGTTGCCGTTGCAGCTTTCGCTGGATTCGGGCGCGCTGCGTTTGTTGCAGCGGATCCGGGATGAGGCGCATCGGTTCGCGAACGGCTATCACCAATTGCTGATGAAGAAGCGGATCGGCGAAAGCATTCTGGATGATTGCCCGGGGGTGAGTCAGAACCGGAAGAATCTTTTGCTGCGCGCTTTTGGCTCGGTGAGCCGACTGCGGAAGGCGAGTGTGGAGCAGATCGCGGCGACGGAAGGAATCGGGCCGAAGCTGGCGGAGGAAGTGCATCGGTTTTTGGCGCGGCACTGATTCGGATTCTCTTACTCTTAATCCTACTCTTAATCCT
Source organism: uncultured Verrucomicrobiae bacterium (assembly GCA_963730385.1). Classification (GTDB taxonomy): domain Bacteria; phylum Verrucomicrobiota; class Verrucomicrobiia; order Chthoniobacterales; family UBA10450; genus JACCTI01. The sequence continues at coordinate 130,268 of CAVSRQ010000010.1, read as the reverse complement.
ACTCCTTCAGTCCGCGGGGGCGGGTCGCGTTTGGGATTAGGAGTATGAGTAGGAGTATGAGTAGGAGCAGGAGGGGGGAGCGACGGTGCGGAGTGACAGGGCGCGGGGCGCTGCTACTGGTAACGATGTGAAGAGATTGATCTTGGTAGGGTTACTGGCTCTGGGCGGGCCGGCAGGAGGCTGGGCGCAGGAGGCGAATCCAGCGCCGTCGCCAGACGCGGTGAGCGAATCAATCGTCCCCACCTTTGAAACGCAAAAGCAGGCGCGCGCTTACGTGCTCGATATCCCAGCGCCGCGCGGGCAGATCGTGGATCGAAATGGGGAGCCGCTGGCGCAGAATAAATTGAGCTACAATCTGGCGATCAGTTTCCCGACGCCGCTGGAGTTTTCGGATGTGCAGGCGCTTTCCTATGCGCGAGAGAAGATGGCGGCGGCGGAAAAGTTTCTCGGGCGCCGCTTCGATGTCTCGGATGCCACGCTGCTACGGCATTACCAAAATCGCGGGATTCTGCCGTTCGAGATCGCGCAGAATTTAAGTGAGAAGCAGGTGGACGCTTTCCAGAGCAAACCGCTGGCGGGAATGGTTCTGCGCCCGATTTATGTGCGGGTCTATCCGCATGGCGCGCTCGCGGGGCACGTCATTGGTTACGCCGGGAAGACGGGCGCGCCCCCGAATGGGATCATCGATAATCATGAGGTGCTCTGGCCGGAAACAGAAGGGCGCGATGGGCTGGAGCAGACGTTTAATTCCATGCTCACGGGGCAGCATGGCGAATACAAACTGACCTTCGACAAGGACGGAAATAAGACGTCGGAGAAGATCGTGACGCCGCCCATTCCCGGTTACACCGTGGTGACGACGATCGATGTGCGGTTGCAGGAATTAGCCGAGAAAGCGCTGGCGGCGAAGGCGAAGAAGGGCGCGATCGTGATCATGGAGCCGAACACGGGCGACATCCTGGCGATGGCATCGTGGCCTACTTACAATCCCAATGCGTTCATTCCCAGCATCTCGAACCAGGAGTTTAAGGCGCTGCAGGATGACCCGAATATTCCCCTCCTGCCGCGCGCTTTTCGTTCGTCGTATCCGCCGGGCTCAGTCTTTAAGGTGCCGGTGGGAATCGCGGCGCTGGAAAGCGGAGCGGTGAGCGCGAGCGATACTTTTCAGTGCACGCCTTCGCTGCAGGTGGGCAACCAACTGTTCCGGAATTGGAAGAAGGTGGACCGCGGACCGTTGAATTTTGTGCAGGCTTTTACCGAATCGTGCGACACCTGGTTTTACCAAGCCGGGATTAAGATGGGCGCCGCGCCGATGATCGATTGGGCGGTGAAGATGGGCCTGGGCGCGAAGACCGGCATTCCTCTTCGCGGCGAGGTGGAGGGGCGCATCCCGACGGATGAATACATGAAGGTGGCGCACGGTCGGCGGCTTTTGAATGGCGACGTCGCGAACCTTTCGATCGGGCAAGGCGATGCCGAGGTGACGCCGCTGCAGATGGCGCAGGCGATGGCGATCGTGGGCAATGGCGGGCGCTTTCTCCAGGCGCGGCTGGTTCTGCAAGTGCAGACGTTGGACAACGAAATCGTGACCGCCTATCAGGTGCGGGAAAAGCGGACGCTGGATGTCTCGCCCCGAACGATGAGTCAACTGCACGAGGCGATGGCGGACGTGGTGAATTCTTCTTTCGGCACGGCGCATCAAGCGGGCTTGGATAACGTGGTGATGGCAGGGAAAACGGGGACCGCACAGTGGGGGCCGAAGCAACGTGAGCGGACGGCGGCGTGGTTCACGGGCTTCGTCCCGGCGGCGCAACCGCAGTATGCCTTTGCCGCGCTTTATGAGGGAGAGGTGGGCGCGGATGTGCATGGTGGCAGTCACGCGGCCCCGATGATCGGGAAGATCTTTCGTGAGGTTTACAAGAGCGCAGGCAAGAACGGGCGGCGCAAATCTGCGCCGCAAGCTGAGGACGAGGAAGAGCTGAGCGGAGATTAGGTGGACGCCCGAAGTCGGGCAGCTGACGTATTCATTTCCATGCAACAGAGACCAGAGGCGGCGCTTCTTATTGTCGGACACGGCTCGACCGTGAATCCAGATTCCAGCCGGCCAACGCTGGAACACGCGGCCGCGATTCGTCAGCGCGGCTTGTTCGGCGAGGTGGCTTGTTGTTTCTGGAAAGAGGAACCGAGCTTGCGCGATGCGCTCTTTCTTTTTCCGACACCGGCGATTCGGGAAGTTTTCGTGGTGCCGAATTTTATCAGCGAGGGCTACTTCACGCAGACGGTGATCCCGCGGGAGCTGGAGTTAAGCGGGCGCGAGACGGAGCGGCTGACGGGGCAGGTCTGGAAATATTGCGCGCCGGTAGGCAACCATCCGGCGATGGCGGAGTTGCTTTTGCAACGGGCGGCGGAAGTGGCGCCAGGCGTGCCGGAGAGCGAGACCAGCCTGCTGATCGTGGGACACGGCACGGGTTTGAACGACAACAGCGCGGTGGCGGCGAAGCGGGTGGTGGAAGAGATCGCGCAGCAGGGACGCTACGCGGCGGTTTTGAGCACTTATATGGAGGAGGCGCCGCTGATCGCGGAGTGGGCCGCCCTAACGAGCACCCCGAACGTGGTGGTGGTGCCGTTCTTCATTTCGGACGGGCTGCATAGCTACGAGGACATCCCGGTGTTGCTCGGAATGGAGGCGGCGCCTTCCGGCTCGGCATCGGAGAAGGAGCGCGCGGGTGAGGTATTTCGGACGAACCCGCATCACCTGCACGGACGGACTTTGTATTATGCGAGCTCGATCGGGACGACGCCGCGGCTGGCAGAGATCGGTACTGGAACAGGTGGAGGAGTTTGTGCGTGATCCGCTCTCGCGTCCGGAGCGTTTTGCGCGAGGGTAAGATTCTTGAAAGAACCAGCCACCATTCAGATGCTCCAGGATTTGGGCGCGTTTATTCTCGCGGGCGCGAAAGGCCCGGAGGATGTGAAGAAGATGGTGGAGATGATCCGGGTGGCGCGCGGGTGCCGCTGGGTGGGAGTGTATCGGCTGGAACGGGGCGACCTGGTGATCGTGGCAGGAACGGGGGATGATCCGCCGTGTTACCAACGCTTTTCGGCCACGCTCGGGCTCTGTGGCGCGGCGGTGGAATCCCGGAAGACGGTGGTGGTGGACGATGTGCGGCATGACGCGCGTTACCTCCCGACTTTCGGCAGCACGCTCTCGGAGATGGTGGTGCCGATCATTAGCCAATCGGAAAAAGTGGTGGGCGTGATCGCGGTGGAGAGCGAGAAGCTGAAGGCGTTCACGAAGGAAGACCGCGAAGTGTTTGAGCGCATCGCGATGTTGATGGGGCACGCCTTTAAGTGAACGGCGGCGCGGGCCGCGATCTGGGTGCGGAGCTGTTTCAAACGCTGCCCTGCTTTTGGGGCGAATTACTTTTGGCCCGGCTCGAGGACGGGCGATTTGAGATTCGCCATCGCGCGGATGCGGGCCTTTCGACTTTGGAGACGGCAAGCGACCCGGAAGCCGCAACTGCGCTCGCACTCTACGATGCCGGAGGGAAATATCGGCCGCTGAAGACGGCGCCAAATTTGCGGAGAGGCTGGCGTTTGGAATTAGAGAACGAGGGAGCGGTGCGGCGGGCGCTTGATTGTTTCTACCCGGGCCGAGTGCCTGCGTTCCTCGCATACCGGAACGATGCGCTCCCGGTGATCCCGTTGCGCCAGGCGCTGGAGCGGCAAACGGGGATGTATCGCGTGGCGGCGCGGATCACTGAAGAGGAGGCGGATGATCTAGTGGCGGAGGTGTGTCGCTCGGACGGCGGATGTTTGCGGACGATTCTTTGGTCGCGCGATGGCGCGGGCACGCCGGCTTCGCGGAAACTCCCGGCGACGAAATTCGATCCGGCGCACGACCAGACGGGCGGAGGGGGGAACGCTTTTCCCCTGCTCTGTCAGGAGGCGTGTAATATCCTCGTCGCGGCGGCGCGGGAACGGGTGAAGGCGCGGGGCTAGGGAAGGTTTTTAGCGATGATCATTCGCGCGCGAGGGGTGATGACGATGGACGGTGCGCCGATCGAGAATGGCGCGGTGGAAGTGACGGGGGAGACGATCACGCGGGTGGGGCGATGGGAGGATTTTCGGGGCGCATCGCGCGCGGAAATCCTGGACCTGGGCGAGCGCGTTTTGCTGCCCGGCTTGGTAAACGCGCACTGCCATTTTGATTACACGATGCTGCGCGGAGTGATACCGGCGCCGACTTCTTTCACGGCGTGGATCAAAGAAATAAATCGGCACAAGGCCGGGTTCACTCCGACGGATTATGTGGGTGCGATCCGAGCGGGCGCCGCGGAAGCAGCGGCTTCGGGCACGACCACGGTGGCGAATCTGGAAGCGTTCCCGGACTTAATCGAGGAGGTGGGGGAGCTGCCGCTGCGGGTTTGGTGGCTGGCGGAGATGATCGATGTGCGAGGCAAGGTTTCGGCGGAGGAGAAGCTGGCGGAGGTGGAGCGGGGGAGGCCGGGGCGCGGCGGGATCGGGCTGGCGCCGCATGCACCGTTTACGGCTTCGGCTAACCTCTACGCAGAGACAGCGCAGCTCGCGGCGGAGCGACGGATCCCGGTGACGACGCATCTGGCGGAATCGGTGGAGGAGACGGCGATGTTTCGCGACGGACGCGGTCCGCTCTTTGATTTTCTACGAGAGCTTGGGCGGCCGATGGAGGATTGCGGGCGCGCGACGTCCCTGGCGTTGCTTTTAAAACAGGGCGTTTTGAGCGAGCGCTGGCTGGTCGCGCATTTGAACGAGTTAAGCTCGGGCGATCGCGAGCTCCTGGCCGAAGCGCCGCGTTTTCATGTGGTGCATTGCCCGCGCAGCCACGCGTATTTTGGTCACGCCCGATTCGACTGGGCCATTTGGCGCGCGCTCGGATTTAATCTTTGTCTCGGAACTGACAGTCTGGCGAGTAATGCCGATCTCGACCTTTTTGCGGAGATGCGGCAGCTACGTAAGGCGGAGCCCGCTCTGTCGGCAGACGAAATTCTCAAGATGGCGACAGTGAATGGCGCGGCGGCACTTGGGCAGCAGGAGTGTTTGGGCAAAGTGCGGGCGGGCTTTTTCGCAGATTTGATTGCTCTGCCCTGGTCCACGACCAGAGCGGAGCTGGCGGACGAAGTCATTGAAAGCAAAGGCTCGCAACTTTGGCGAATGCTGGCGGGGAAGGTAGGGGACGCGAGCTAACGAGTGATTCTCGTTTCTGCTTTAATTTTCTCAAATCTGAAATATTCTCCGCCCTGCGATTATGGCTAAGATCATTATTATAGACGACGAACCAGCGATGGTGGAGGTGATCGTGACCCTGTGCCGGGAAAAGGGCCACCAGGTTTTCCCTTTCAATTCCGCGCCGAGGGCGATCGAGCAACTCGACGCGATTTCTCCGCAAGTCGTGATCGCCGACATCAAGATGGAGACGATGACGGGCTTCGACGTTCTTCGTCATGTGCGCGAGCATCATCGGCAAACGGCCGTGATTCTTATCACCGCCTACGCCTCGGTCGAGACCGCGGTGGAAGCGATGAAAATGGGCGCATACGATTACGTGACGAAGCCATTCAAGATCGACGAGCTGCAGATGACGGTGCAGCGGGCGTTGGATTATCAAGCGGCGCTGCGCGAGAACGTTTACCTGCGGAAGGAACTGAAGAATCGCTACCGTTTCGAGAACATCATCGGGACGAGCCAGCCGATGCAGCAGGTTTACAATTTGATCAACAAGGTGGCGGATACCGACAGCACGGTTTTGATCCAGGGTGAGAGTGGAACAGGGAAGGAATTGGTGGCGCGCGGCCTCCATTTCAACAGCAACCGGCAGCATCACCCGTTCGTCGCGATCAATTGCAGCGCGCTACCGGAAAACCTGCTCGAGTCGGAGCTTTTCGGCCATAAAAAAGGCGCGTTCACCGGGGCGGTGGCGGACAAGCGCGGGCTGTTCGAGGAAGCAAATTTAGGCACGATTTTCCTGGATGAAGTGAACTCGATGGCCACGTCGCTGCAGACGAAACTGTTGCGCGTGCTGCAGGAGCGGGAGGTGCGACGAGTGGGCGATAACAAGAGCTCGCCCGTGAATGTGCGCGTGGTGGGAGCGACGAATGAGGCGCTCCAGCCGAAGATGAAGGATGGGACGTTCCGCGAGGATCTTTATTATCGTCTCGCGGTTATCCCGGTAGAGATTCCGCCTTTACGCGATCGGCTGGAAGATGTGCCGCTGCTCGTGAACCACTTCCTGCAGAAGCAAGCCAGCGCCGCGGGAGGCGAGCCGAAGAAGATCGACCCGCAGGCGGTGGAGATTTTGTGCCAATACGATTACCCCGGGAATGTGCGCGAACTGGAAAATGCGATCGAGCGCGCGTGCGCGTTGTGCGATGACGATATGATTCTGCCCAGCGATCTTCCGCCTCAACTGGTCGCCTCGACCAAAGGCGGTAAGGGCGATCAGACCACTCCCGCGATGCCGGTGGGGCAGGCGTTGGATGAATTTGTGCAGCAACAAGAGCGTGGCTACATCGAAGCCACCCTGGCGCACTGCGATGGTTCCCGCGAGAAGGCGGCGAGCATGCTTGGGATCAGCATGGCCACGCTCTATCGAAAAGTGGAGTCCAAGAGCAAAAAGTAGGGGCGGGCTGAAAAGTTGGCCGCGCCAAGGGCTTGGTCGGTCGGGGCTTATCCGCGCTTGGTATAGATGCGCAATTGCTCCGCAGCCTTCTCCAGTTCGTCCAGGAGCTGCAAGGTAGCGGTTTGCCGAAGAAGGAGGCTGTTATTGGCATTCTTTATCTCCAACAAGGCTTTCATCGTCGAGTCAGCCGGAGATGATGGCTGAGCGGATGCGGGTGCGGAAGAAACGGGAGCAATGGCCGGCGCGGAAGCAGGCGCTGTGACCGGTGCGGGCGTCTGCGCGGAAACCTGCCCGAGGCAGAAAACGAGTGCGAGGAGGCAAAATGTTGTCTTCATGAAATTAACTTCCGGAGCGGCTGGAGTAGATGCGGGCCTGGCGGATCAGCTCGTTTAAGCGAGCCAATTGAGCTTCGATTTTAGCCTGGTTTTCCACCATGGCCGCTTGTTGGGTGCGAATCTCGAGGATCAAGGCCTGCGCCTTTTCCTCCTGCGGCGCAGGCGGTTGCTGGGCCGAAGTCAGTTGGACGAAGCTGGCACAGAGGAGACTGGCTGCGAGAAGGAAGCGATTCATGAGTAGATGGGGTGGCTGCGCTTATCCAAGCAGCTTGCGTTCCCAAGATGCCTGAAGGCCTTTACGCGGATTACGCGCGGCGCGGAAGTTGCTTGCTTAGGGGTAGGATCGCAGCCTACCCTCAACGCTTATGGCCGGCTTAGGTATGCATCAATCTCAGAACCTGTCCCTGCAACAGGTTCTTGCGCCTCAGCTCCAGCAGAGCCTCCTGATTCTGCAGGCCCCGTTGTTGGAGCTGCGCAATCTCGTGCAGCAAGAGATGGAAACCAATCCTGTCCTGGAGGAGCTGGCGACGGAGATCGGCTCGGACGAAGGGGAGGATCCGAAAGACGCCGAGGCGGATAAGGAATTTAAAGAAGAGTTCGATCAGCTGGCGAAGCTGGATGACGAATGGCGCGATTACATGGCGCAATCGAACAGCTACAGCGCGCGTTCGCAGGATGAGGAGGAAAAGCGGCAGTTCTTCCTCGATTCCATTGCCACCCAGGAGACGCTGCAGCAGCACTTGATGGGGCAGTTGAACCAGACGGCGCTGGACACCGCCGACCGGAAGACGGCCGAGGTGATCATCGGCAACATCGACGACAGCGGCTTCCTGCAATCCAGCCCTGAGGACATGTCGATGAATACCGGCATCCCGCAGGATGATTTCGAGAACATGCTCCTGCTGGTGCAGAGCTTTTATCCGCCGGGAGTTGGCGCGCGAGATTTGCAGGATTGTCTCCTCATTCAATTAAAGCGCGAAGGGCGCCATAGCTCCCTGGAGTTTAAGATCATCGCCGAGCATATGGTCGACCTGGGAAAGCGCCGCTTTCCGGAGATCGCGCGCAAGATGGGTCTTGAGCGTCGAGCAGGTGCAAAAGTGCGCGAATAACATCGCCCAGCTCGATCCCCGTCCCGGACAGATCTTCGCCGAGGCGCCGCAGAATTATGTGCTCCCGGACGTGACCGTGGAGAAGATCGACGGCGAGTATCAGATCATCCTCAACGGTGAACAAATTCCGCACCTGCGCATCAGCAATACCTACAAGGACATCATGTCCCAGGACGGGAACGGGAGTGAGGTGAAGGATTACATCCGCGACAAAATCCGGAGCGGGAAATTCCTGATCAAGTCGATCCACCAACGCCAGCAGACTATCTCGAATATCGCGCACGAGATCGTGAAGCGGCAGATCGAATTCCTCGACAACGGAAGTGCGCATCTCAAACCGATGACGATGGTGCAAATCGCCGACATCGTGGGCGTGCACGAGACGACCGTGAGTCGCGCCATCTCAGGGAAATACATGTCCACTCCGCAGGGCGTTTATGAGATGAAATACTTTTTCACGCCCGGCTATCAGACCTCGAGCGGCGAGGCCATGAGCAACACGAGCGTGAAGGAAGCCATCCAGGACTTGGTCAAAAATGAGAACGGAAGCGCGCCGCTGAGCGACAAGGAGATCGTCGAGATTCTCGGCGAGCGAGGAATTCCTATCGCGCGCCGTACGGTCGCGAAGTACCGCACCGAGCTGAACATTTTGCCGAGCAACATGCGGCGGAAATACTAGGCGACCCCTCGGCTTGCAGGCGATTTTTGGGTCTGGCTGCGAGCGTCTGGCGTGCGCTAACGTCTTTTTGTTATGACTCCCGCCCGCCGTGCCGCCCTTCTTGCCGAGTGGCGGGGATTGCCGGAGAAGACGCCTCGTCCGGATCGCTGGCATGCGACGAGCGACCTGCTTCCGAAGCTGATGCAGCAGTTTGGTTTGCGGGAGCGCCTCCGTGAATCTGAGATCCTGGAAGCGTGGAAACAGGTGGTGGGGGAGTTCATCGCCACGCACTCAGCCCCGATTCATCTGCGCGAGGGCGTGCTGATAGTTCGCGTCCTGCAGCCCGCTTTGCATTACCAATTCGAGACGATCTCGAAGCGGGAAATCTTGCAGAAACTCCAACGTCGCTTCGGGGCGCGCACCGTGCGCGACCTGCGTTTCCGCGTGGGGTAGCAGCGAAGCTTAGCGGGGTTGGACGCGACTCAGCGATTCCACCACTGAGCGAATCGTATTCTCCGCGCTGGCGACCGTAGTCGGATCTTGCGGGGGAGCAGTAGGCGAGGCCGATCCGGCAGATAAGTCCTCCGGATTTATCTCAATCAGCCGACCACTGCTCTTTTCGCGAGAAAAAGTGGTGCCGTAGAACTTCCCCGCCTCACCTTTCCAGACGAGGCAAAAGTCGTTGGCTGTAGCCTTCTTATGGGCCGGGCCGCCGACGATCGCATATACGTTCCGTTGGTCTGGATCGACCACCACGCCAGTGAGCTTATGACCAGAAGACTTTCCATCCTGGATAATGGGGATTGCCTGGTAGGGCGGAGTGTGGGCCGTGCGATAAGGCATGCGGAAATAGAGAAAAGCCAGCGTGCCTAGCGCAATAATGGCGAGCCAACGGAGAAAGAGGATTTCGACTCGCATGCATAGTCTTCTACGACTTTGAGATGGGATGGTTCGAATTTTGCGAATGTATTTTCCGCTTGGTCGGGCTGGCTTCCGCCAGTAGGCACTCCTTGCGTGACCCTTTCTGATGCCCCGTCGGACGCGATTTTAATCGAAGAACTGGAGCTTTCCGCGCACATCGGCGTGCCGGAAGCAGAGCGTGCGGTGGCGCAGCGTTTGACCGTTTCGTTCACCCTTTGGCCGCTTCAGCAGTTCAGCGATGTGCGCGATGATCTGGCCCGGACGGTCGACTATGCCGCTCTGGCGACGGAGGTAGAGCGTTTCGTTAGTGGGCGTGACGATCATCTGCTGGAGACCCTGGCCGATGCCCTGGCTGCGCATCTCTTGGCAGGCTTTCCGTTGAGAAAAATCCGGCTGGAATTGCGGAAATTCATCCTCCCAAACGTGAGATACGTGGGGGTCATCATTACCCGCGCACGAGCTCAGGCTGAGTAGGAGGAGTGGAAGCCGGGCTGGAAAAATTCGCTTTTCGCGGACGCGCTCCTAATCTTGCGCGGTGAACTTTCGCCCGCTGCCCCATCGCTCCGAAGGATGGGAGGTGGACGCCAGCGAAACCCATTTTTCGAACGGGCACCTCGCCGTCGTGACGCAGAAGGTGCGCACGCCTGCTCGCCCCGAACCGCGAAGCTGGACCGTGGTGCATCGGAAGGCGGCGGTGGTGATCGCAGCCCTCACGCCGCAGGGCAAGCTGCTGCTGATTCGACAGGAGCGCATCCCCATCCAGGCGCAGATTTGGGAAGTGCCGGCCGGGCAGATCGATGCGGATGGACCACAGACGACCGCAGCGATTGCGGAGGTGGCGCGGCGCGAGCTGCGGGAAGAAACAGGCTACGAGCTCGGCGACGCCGGCGAATTACTTCCGCTCGGCCATTTCTTCTCTTCCCCAGGATTCACGGACGAACATTCCTACTTCTTCCTTGCGCGCGGCGTTACCCCTGCCGCGACAGGTTCGGCGCACGATGAATCGGAGGCCATCCTGGATTGCCAGGCCTTTGCGCCCGCGGAAATCGCACGCCTGATTGCAGCCAATGAGATCTGCGACGCGAATACACTAAGCGTTTGCACCAAGCTGGTGGCGCTCGGTTTTCTCAATCTCCACGACCAAAAATAACGGATGGCACTGCGCAATTTTTTCAAGTTTCGGGAGGCTCCGGAGGCCGATGCGACCAAGCCTTTCTTGGAACATCTGGAGGACTTGCGATGGACGGTGGTGAAGATCGCGATCACGCTTTTCGTGGCGATGGTCCTTTGTTTCGCCTTTCGTGGCTGGCTGACGGCGCTGCTGCAGACCCCGCTCTCGCAGGTGGACGAGAAATTGCGGAACCTGCAGGCGCTTGGGATTACCGACTCGCTGACGATTTCCTTCACCCTCTCGTTTTACGCCGGGATCGTGATCTCGTTTCCGTTTCTACTCTACTTTCTGGCGGAGTTCATATTGCCGGCGCTGACAGCGGTCGAGAAACGCCTGATGCTCCCCGCGATCGGTGGCAGCTTCCTCCTTTTCCTCATCGGAGTGGTGTCCTGTTTCTACTGGTTGCTCCCGAAGACGATCGCGTTTTTCTATCGCGACGCGCAGGAGATGGGCTGGGTGCCGGCGTGGACCGTGCGTGAGTATTATTCCTTTGTAACGCGATTCACGATCGGCTTCGGGCTGGCTTTTGAACTGCCAGTGGTGGTGCTGGCCTTGGTGCGCTTCGGATTAATCACCTTCCACTTCATGCAGCGGACGCGGCCGTATGCGGTGGTGCTTATTTTTATCCTCGCGGCCTTCATCACGCCTACGCCGGATATTCTCACCTTGATGGCGATGGGTGGCCCGATGTATGCGCTCTACGAAGGCTGCATTTGGATCGCCTGGTTTATGGAACGGAAAAAGCGGCGTGCCGCCCTCATTGATGGATAACGCGCTCGCGCTCTACCAGACCCTCTTCTCCGTCTTCGCTTTTGTGCTCGGAGCGGTGGTCGGTTCGTTTCTGAATGTGTGCATCTACCGGATGCCGCTCGATTTGTCGGTCAACGAGCCCAAGCGCTCCTTTTGCCCGTCCTGCAAAAAGCAGATTCCCTGGCACCAAAACCTTCCGCTCCTGAGCTGGCTTTTTCTCCGCGGTCGTTGCGGAAATTGTGGGAGCCGGATCGCGTTTCGGTATTTCCTGGTCGAGCTGGCCACCGCGCTTCTTTTCCTGATTGTCTGGCGAACCTTCTCCTGGGATGTGGCGCTGGCTTATTTTGTTTTCGTTTCGCTTCTGCTGGTCGCCACGTTCATTGATTTCGAGCATTTCATCATTCCCGATGAGATCACGCTCGGCGGCACTGCGGCCGGGGCGGTGGCGTGTCTCCTGGTCCCCGCTCTCATGCTGACGGAGAGCCGCTGGCTCGCTCTGGGGACTTCGCTCGCGTCGGCGGCTCTGGGTTACGGCGCGCTCTGGCTGGTGCTGGAAGGCGGCAAGTTGGTCTTTGGCAAAAAGACGATCCGCCTGGACGCGCCCACGCCGTTCACCTGGACACGGGCAGGGGACGACGCGCAGTTCGTGGTGGGCGAGGAGCAGGGCCTTTGGAGCGAGAATTTCGCGCGCGAAAAGGATCAACTGCTCTTGCACTGCGACGCGGCGACGATCGACGGCCGGGAATTTGGGCCGTGCGTTTTGCGTTGCCACTACAACCGCGTGGGAGTGGAAGGGGAGACCTGGCAGTTGGACGCAGTCGACTCGATCGCGGGTGTCGTGCGCGAGCTGCAAATTCCCCGCGAAGCGATGGGGCGCGGCGATTTAAAATTCCTGGCTGCGATCGGTGCCTTCCTCGGCTGGCGGGCGGTCCTGTTCAGCATCTTTGCCGGGTCGTTGCTCGGTTCTCTCGTGGGTGTGACCACGCTCTTGATCGGGAAACGGGTCTGGTCGGCGAAGCTTCCTTTCGGCCCCTACCTGGCGGCGGGCGCGCTGGTTTGGATGTTCTTCGGCGACGCGCTTCTCGGCTGGTATATGGGATTGCTCCAGCCCTAGACGAGGAACTTCCCGCGTTCCATCACCTGGAGGTCATCGAACCAGATATCGAACTCCCGACCCACGCAATCGATGTGGGTTTTGGAGATCCAATTCTGTCCGGTGTGCTCCGCGTAAGGATGGCCGAAGGCAATGTGAATCCCCGGGATTTTCTCGTCCTGAAGGATGTTGCCAATGACGTGGGTGCAGGCGGTGTTGGTGCCGACCGCAAACTCGCCCACCCGGTTGCTGTTCTCGTCCGTGCTGGTGTAGGCGCGGAATTCCTCGAGGAGCTCGTCGTTGCTGCAAGCGAGAGAGACAATGCGGTTGTCTTTGATCTCGATCGTGAGCGGCGTGGCCTGGATATCGCCATACTTCTGGCAGAGATAATCGCCCACCACGCCGTCCACCACGAAGATGCCGTTGCTGGTGAACGGAGAGGTGAAAATCTCGCCGCCGGGCAAGTTGCCCCATTTTTCCTGGGTGATAATGCCGCTCGTCTTGAGCCATTTTAGATCGGGCGAAAGCTCGGCCACGTAGTCGGTGCCGATCGCGGTGCGGCAGGTCACTTTCTTTGTCTGGCGCGCCCGTTCCACCAGGCGCTGGCTCAGCTCATCCACCGCCACGAAATCGGCGCGCATCCCTTCCAGCATGATCTGCCGGCTGATGTTCACCATGTGGCCGTGGCGGAGACGGTGGCGATTGACCACGGTAGTCATCTCGATGCGCGAGCCGAGTTCGCCGCGCTGCGTTTGCGCGCAAAAGATGCTCACCTGCGAGGTCGCGAGATCATCCAGGATGAGCTGCGGCATGCCGGTCAACGGCCGGGCGGCGTAATGTTCCAGGACGAAGACGGCGTTGGCGGCTCCCAGTTGTTCCACTTCGGATTGCAAAGCGGCCGCGATGTCCTGCGTGGCTTCGTCGGTGATGATGGTGATCCGCTCGTGCGGCTGGAGCCGGAGGCAATCGCGGATGGCGTTGCGCGCCCCAAGGATGAGCTCTTGATCGATGGTGTGGTTGGTAAGGTTGTCCGACATGGCGCGAAGGGCGTTCATCATGGCGTGGAAAACGGTGGTCGGCAACCTTCCTGGCGGCACTTTTACGAGGGGGAAAGGCGAGGCGTGGCGGTCATACCAGCCCGAAAGCCCTTGCCACCTTTCCGCAGGAGACGGAACGTCCCCACATGACCCATTCGCCCACTTCTTATGCCCATCCCGAGGCGCTCGTGGAAACCGATTGGCTCGCCGACCATCTGCAAGACGAAGGGGTTCGGATTGTGGAGTCGAACGAGGATATCCTGCTCTACGACAGCGGGCATATCCCTGGCGCGGTCCACATCGATTGGCGTTCCGATTTGCAGGACCAATTGGTGCGGGACTACATCACGCCGGAGAAATTCGCCGAGCTCTGCCGCCGCAATGGCATCACCCCGGAAACCACCTGCATTTTCTACGGGGATAAGGCGAACTGGTGGGCTACTTACGCGCTCTGGGCTTTCCGGTTATACGGGCACAAAAACGTAAAAGTGCTGAACGGCGGCCGCGATAAATGGAAGGCCGAGGGCCGGCAGTTTACGAAAGAGAAGCCGCATTTCCCGCGACTGATTACCCAGTGCCAGCGAAGCGTTATGACAACGAGATCCGCGCTTTCGCCGACGACGCACTGGCCCAGAGCAAGGGTGCGCTGCCTTTGATTGATGTGCGGTCGCCGGGTGAGTTCAAAGGCGAGATCACGCACATGCCCGAATATCCGCAGGAAGGCGTGCTTCGGGGGGGTCACATCCCGGGGGCCAAGAGCGTGCCTTGGAAGACCGCCGCGAATGATGACGGCACGTTCAAGTCGGCTTCGGAGTTGGCGAAGATCTACCTGGAAGGCTGCGGGGTCGGGCCGGAGAAGGAGACGATCGTTTATTGCCGGATCGGCGAGCGCTCGAGCCATACCTGGTTTGTCCTCACCTACCTGCTCGGCCTCGAGAACGTGCGGAATTACGACGGCTCCTGGACGGAATGGGGTAATCGCGTGGGGATGCCGATCGAGCGCAGCGCCTAAGCTCCGATGTATCCGCCGAAGCTCGCGAAAATCATCGATCTTTTCGAAATGCTGCCCGAAGTGGAGCGGCGCGAGACGCTTGTTTCCTACGCCGAAGGCGCGGGGAAACAAGAGCCGCGCGAAGGAGAAAACTTCCAGCTGGAAGATGTGCGGAAGGACGAAGAGTGCGCCGATACGGTGGGCGTTTACCTGCAGGTGGACGACGAAGGCAAGGCGCACTTCCGCATGACGCTCGGCCCGGAGGTGCAGACGCTGACGCGCGCCATGGCCTCGATTCTTTGCAAAGGTCTGGACGGAGTGTCGCCGCAGGAGGTGCTCGATTTGCCGAGCGATTTCGTGACTCGCATCGTGGGCGCTGAGCTGGTGCGAGTGCGCAGCCAGACGACGTATTACATCCTCTCGAGGATGAAAGGGATCTGCAAAGTGTATCTCGATCGCCAGCGCCGCGCAGCGTAGATGGGCGGTGGGCGCTGCTCTGCAGGCAGGCGAGAAATTCTAATGGCGATTCTGCCGTGACCTTCCGCGATTTTCATTTACCCTCCCGCTGCCCGCATGCCCCGCAATAACGACCTGAAGAAAATCCTCCTCATTGGCTCCGGCCCGATCGTGATCGGGCAGGGACCGGAGTTCGATTATTCGGGGGTGCAGGCGTGCAAAGCCTTGAAGGAAGAGGGCTACGAGGTCGTGCTCGTAAATTCGAACCCGGCCACGATCATGACCGATCCGGAGTTCGCCGACCGGACGTATATCGAACCCATCACGCCGGAAGTGGTGGAGGCAATTTTGGAACGCGAGAAGCCCGACGCCATCCTCCCGACCATGGGCGGGCAGACCGCGCTCAACACCGCGATGGAGTTGAATCGCAACGGCGCCCTGGTGCGGCATAACGTGAAGCTGATCGGCGCCAACGCCCAGGCCATCGCCAAGGGCGAGGATCGCCAGCTTTTCAAGGAAGCCATGCTTCGGCTCGGGCTGGATATGCCGCGCTCGGGCGTGGCGCATGACATCAAAGACGCGAGCCGGATCGCGGACGAGATAGGGACGTTTCCGCTCATCATTCGCCCTGCCTTTACGCTTGGGGGTTCAGGCGGTGGGATCGCCTACAACCGCCAGGAGCTCGACGAAATCGCCGGCCGCGGGCTCGATCTCTCACCGGTCAGCGAAGTGTTGATCGAAGAGTCGCTCGTAGGGTGGAAGGAATTTGAGATGGAGGTGATGCGCGACTGCGCGGATAACTGCGTCGTCATTTGCTCGATCGAAAATCTCGATCCGATGGGCGTGCACACCGGCGATTCCATCACCGTCGCGCCCACCCAGACGCTCTCCGATCGCGAGTATCAACTCATGCGCGACGCTTCCTTTGCGGTCATCCGCGAGATTGGCGTCGAGACCGGCGGCTCGAACATTCAATTTGCGGTCAACCCGGCGAACGGTCGCATGGTGGTGATCGAGATGAACCCCCGCGTCTCGCGTTCCTCCGCGCTCGCCTCGAAGGCGACCGGTTTCCCGATTGCGAAAATCGCCGCCAAGCTCGCGGTCGGCTACACGCTGGATGAAATCCGGAACGACATCACGCGCGAAACGCCGGCCAGCTTCGAGCCCACGATTGATTATTGCGTGGTGAAAGTGCCGCGGTTCACTTTCGAGAAATTCCCGCAAGCCGACCCTGTCCTGACCACGCAGATGAAGAGCGTGGGCGAAGCGATGGCGATCGGGCGCACCTTCAAGGAGGCGCTGCAAAAGGCGTTGCGCTCGCTCGAGATCAAGCGTTTCGGGCTGTGCGGCGATGGACGCGAGAATCGGCTGGAAGCGGATGCCTTGCGCCTCAAGCTGACCACGCCCAATGCGGAACGGATCTTCCACCTCGCGCAGGCTTTTCAGAATGGGATGAGCGCGGAGGAAGCGTTTGAGCTGACGAAGATCGATCCGTGGTTTTTGCATAACATTCGCCAGATCGTGCAGGAAGCGGAGGCGCTGCGGCTCGCGGGAGAATCGGGCAACCCGGAGCCGCTCGACGCTGCAGGGTGGCGGCGGGTGAAGAAGCTGGGCTTCTCCGATCGTCAGATCGCAGTCGCAAGGAACACGACCGAGGAAGCTGTGCGCGACGCGCGGAAAGCGGCGGGTGTGATTCCCACTTACCGGTTGGTGGATACCTGCGCGGCGGAGTTTGAGGCTTTCACGCCGTATTATTATTCGACCTACGGCTCCGAGAACGAGATGCGGCGGAGCGAGCGGCGGAAGATCATGATCCTGGGCGGCGGCCCGAACCGGATCGGCCAGGGGATCGAATTTGATTACTGCTGCGTCCACGCCGCCTTCGCGCTGCGCGAGTTGGATTTCGAGACCATCATGGTGAACTCGAACCCGGAGACGGTCTCGACCGATTACGACACCAGCGACAAGCTCTACTTCGAGCCGCTGACGCTCGAGGACGTGCTGAACATCTACGACCAGGAGCAACCGGAAGGCGTGATCGTGCAGTTCGGTGGGCAGACGCCGTTGAACCTGGCCGCCGGTCTGCGCGCGGCAGGCGTGCCGATTCTTGGCACTCAGCCGGAGAGCATCGAGCAGGCGGAAGATCGCGAGCTTTTCGCCGCCATGCTCGACAAGCTGGGCCTGCGGCAAACGCCGAGCGGGTCGGCTGTGAACGCTGACGAAGCGGTGACGATCGCGCAGCGCGTGGGTTATCCCGTGCTGGTGCGGCCGTCCTTTGTGCTCGGCGGACGCGCGATGGAGTTGGTTTATAACGAACCTGACTTGCGCCGCTACATGGCGACCGCGATCGAGGTGAGCCCGGATCGCCCGGTGCTGGTGGACCGCTTTCTGGAGGACGCGATCGAGGTGGATGTGGATTGCATCGCGGATGGCGAGATTGCGGTCATCGGCGCGATCATGGAGCACATCGAGCAGGCTGGCATCCATAGCGGCGATAGCGCTTGCGTGGTGCCCACGTTTTCGCTTTCCGAGCAGGTCTTGCGCGATATCACCAGCGCGACGAAGGCGATGGCGCGTGAGCTGCAGGTGCGCGGGTTGATGAACGTGCAGTTCGCGGTCAAAGACGACGTCGTCTATGTCCTGGAAGTGAACCCGCGGGCCTCACGCACGGTGCCGTTTGTGAGCAAGGCGATCGGCGTCCCGCTGGCCAAACTGGCGGCCAAAGTGATGACGGGGATGACGCTGCGCGAGTTGGGTTTCACGGAGGAAATCATCCCGGAGCATTTCTCAGTGAAGGAAGCTGTCTTTCCGTTTCTGCGTTACCAGGGATTCGACATCGCGTTGGGCCCGGAGATGAAATCGACCGGCGAGGTGATGGGGATCGATGCCGACTTGGGCCTGGCATTCGCAAAGTCGCAGATGGCTGCGCAGCCGGCGTTGCCAGGCGCGGGGAACGTTTTCATTAGCGTAAAGGATTCGGATAAGGATCGCGTCATCCCGTTGGCGCGTGAATTTGTGGAGCTAAACTTCGGCATCATTTCCACCAGCGGAACGGCGGAAGCGCTCGCGGCCGCGGGCATCCCCGTGACGAAGGTGTTCAAGATGCGCGAAGGACGGCCGAACGTGCTCGACCGGGTGAAGAACGGCGACATCAATTTTATTATTAACACGCCGAGCGGAAAGATCCCGCGCGAGGACGAGGTGACCATCCGCAATGCATCGCTCGCGCGCCGAATCCCGATTATGACGACAATGCGCGCGGCGCATGCGAGCGCGAACGGGATTCGCTCACTGCAACGCGGTGGATTGACCGTAAAGAGCTTGCAGGAATATCACGCCAAGTGAGGCGGGCCGCTTAGCGGAGGAAGCGCGCGAGGTTTTCTTCCTCCCACCGTCGAGCACGGCGATAGCCGGGATATTCACGCTCGCGCCGATTGAATTCCTCGGTGTGCACGCGCCGCCGCCCGCTGGAATCGACCTCATCGGGCACGACGGAGTGGAGCATCTCGTGATAAAGCACGTATTTGAGAAACCAAAGCGGGACGAAGGACTGATCGAGGCCGGGATTAATCCGGATGAGCCGGTCCTCTTCCTGGATGGTGCCGAAGACGAAATAATCCTTCGGTCGTTGCCGCCGCCGACGCCCCCAAACGACCTTGTAACCGCGGAGACGATTTCGGAAGTAGCGGGCGTTTAGGCCATCAAAAATGGCGCGCAAATCGAAATATTTGCCTTCTGTCTCAAGATTGAGCTGCCGTTGCATCGGAAGATGCGGATGGGCCAATTTACGTTTGGGTTTTTTCGTCGCCATACTGGTCTCGAAGCGGTTGCCTAACGAATAGTCTAATCGAGGGGCCCATGCTGACAAGACAGGAGGGTGTTTTACTTCGAGAAATCGCTCAAAATGCTACGCAACAGAGGTTTGCGGCGCGTTGAGAAAGCGTTTCCGGGTCAGATTGGCCCGACAAAATGCGGTGAAATAAGGGGAAAAAGAGGTCAGCCAGGGGGCGGCCGCGTTCTGACGCAGGCCGCAGATCAAGTGTGCAATCCACCCCCACGAGGGGCGAGGATTTACCACCGGGAAAGTTGTGGCTATATTCGGCTGCATTCGGGCGGTGCTCGCACCTTTGGGCCTCCCAGACCTCTTTCCTTCCATGACACCGTTTCTTCGAAAACTTCTCGGGATGAACTGGCTTCTCATGGCCAACATGCTGGCGTTGGCGATTTTCGGGGTCGTCGCGGTCTATAGCGCGACTTACATGCGGCAGGATACGATGGCGGCTGAGTTTTGGCGGAAGCAGGCCAACTGGGTGGCGATCGGGTTCGTCGCCTTCATGGTCACGAGCTTGATCGATTATCGCTGGATCAAATGGGGAGCGCTCCCGATGTATCTGGCCGGAATATTTTTCCTTATTCTCACGCGCTTCATCGGGGTGAAAGTCTACGGCGCGAGAAGTTGGCTGCACTTGGGGCCGCTCAATTTTCAGCCTGCTCAGCTCGCGATCATCGCGGGCATCATGGTTCTGGCGCTGTTCCTGAGTCAATTCCGAGATATGCATCCCATGATGCGCCTGCTTCTGGCCGGCGCCATCTGCGCGGCTCCGTGTTTGCTGATCATGATGCAGCCGGATTTGGGCATGACGCTGATCTGGGGGCCGGTTTTGATGGCTCTACTTTTCGTCGGGGGCGTCCCGTTGCGTTACCTGATTTGTATCGTGCTGCTGGTCGCCGCGATGCTTCCGCTGGCCTACAATCTAGGACTGAAAAGCTACCAAAAAGAACGCATCATCGCGTTCGTAAACCCGGAGATCGACAAGCAGGGATCGGCTTGGGCGATCAATCAATCGCTGATCGCGATCGGTTCGGGTGGTTGGTCCGGGAAAGGGTTTAAAGCGCCGAATACGCAGATCGAGCTCGGCTTCCTCCCGGCGACGGCGGTGCATAACGATTACATTTTCTCGGCCATCGGAGAGCAGTGGGGATTCGTGGGCGGTTCAATTCTTGCTGGGTGCTTTTGCTCTGCTTATCCTCACAGCTCTTTTCGTCGGCTTTTGCGCAGGAGATCAATTTGGGATGCTCCTTGTGATCGGGATCGCCGCGCTCATTTTTACCCACATCTTCCAGAACGTGGGCATGACCATTTCCATGCTCCCCATCACGGGCGTCCCGCTACCGCTGATCAGCTATAGCGGCTCCTTCGTGCTCATGATCATGTTCGGCCTCGGCATCGTGAACAGCGTCTGGGTGCATCGTAAAACGGTCGCGCTCTAGGCCGGCGATCTGTTTTTCCAAAAGAGCGCACGACCTGCCCAGATGGAGACCGATTACAAAGTTAAGCTCGAGATCTTCGAGGGTCCGCTGGATCTCCTGCTTTATCTGATCAAGCGGGACGAGCTGGATATCTATGAAATCTCGCTCGAGCGCATCACCGGGCAGTATCTGGAATACCTCCAGGCCTTCAAAGAGCTAAACATCGACGTCGCGGGCGAGTTCGTCGTGATGGCGGCGAACTTGATCTACCTGAAGAGCCGCAGCCTTCTGCCGGTCGACCAACAGCCACCGGAGGAAGATGCCGAGGAAGACGATCCGCGCTGGGATCTGATCCGGCAGTTGATCGAGTATAAAAAATTCAAGGAAGCGGCCGCGCAGTTGCAGCAGCGGCAGCTCGAACAAGAGCGGATTTTCGCGCGCGAACCGCTAGGGATGGAGCCCGTTCTGGCAGAGCCGCTCCGGCTTGGTGAGGTGGGCATTTTTCAACTCATCAACGCGTTCCAGGCGGTCCTGAAACGCGTCGATGCCCGGGAAGATTTGCGTGAGATTTTTGGCGAGCACTACACGGTCTCGGACAAGATCGAATGGATCCTGGGCCGGGTGGCCGATGGCGTGCCGCTGCGATTCTCGGAATTGTTTGCTTCCATGGCGTCGCGGGTGGAGATCGTGGTCACGTTCCTGGCTTTGTTGGAATTAATCCGATTGCAACAGGTGCGCGCGACGCAGCCGAACCCGTTCGATGAAATCGAGATCGCGGCGCCCGTCAGCTTAGGTTCTCGGAGAGTTCGCCATGCCGAGCGTGTTGATAGCTGGCTGCGGCTACGTAGGGAACGCGACGGCGCAGCTCTGCGCGGCGGCAGGGTGGGAGGTGGAAGGCTGGACGTCATCGCCCGATTCCGCGGCCGCGTTGGGTCCACAGGCATTCAAGATTCGCGCGGTCGATCTGACGGACCGCGCCGCCGTGCAAAGTGCGGGAGGGGATTTCGACGCCGTCGTGCAGTGCGCCAGTTCGCGCGGCGGCGGGGTGGAAGGGTATGAGCGGATCTATCGCGCGAGCGCGCGTCATTTGCGGGAGCGTTTTCCAAATGCGCTCCATCTCTTCACCAGCAGCACGAGCGTGTATGCGCAGACGAACGGGGAATGGGTCACGGAGGAAAGCGCTGCGGAGCCGAAGCGAGCGACCGCGCGGGTCTTGCGCGAGACGGAAGATTTTGTTCTTGAGCACGGAGGAATCGTGGCGCGCCTCGCAGGCATCTACGGTCCAGGCCGCTCGGCTTTGTTGACGAAATTTCTCGCGGGGACGGCAAGCCTCGACCCGGGAGCCGACCGCTTTCTTAATCATGTCCATCGCGACGATGTGGCCACGGCGCTTCTTCATCTTCTCAAAGCGGGAACCAGTGAACGTGCTGATAGCGGCCAGATCTTCAATGTTTCGGATGGCCATCCCATCTCACGTCGTGAGTGTTTCGAGTGGCTGGCGGAGCGACTGGGACGACCGATGCCGGTGGCGTCTGCCGCAGCCGAGCAACGAAAGCGCGGCGATGGAAACAAGCGGGTCAGCAGCGCAAAGCTGCAAGTGCACGGCTGGCAACCGCGTTACGGAACATTCCAGATCGCGATGAACGACAGCATCCTGCCCTCCTTCCTGCCGGGCGAGGCTGGGCAAGCGCGATAAAGGCCACCGCACTCTCAAGAGCGGCCGAGTAGGCGGAATGAAAGCTGCTAAAAAACTCGGGTGCGGACGATTAAACTTACCGGTCGCGAGGCCAGCGTGATTCGAGCGATTGGCTATACCACCGGCGTGGCGGGCTCCGAGATTCAGGAGTTTACGCGCATGGAGGCGGAGGACATGAGCGATGTCCTAAACAGCCTGATCTCGGCCGGTTTCGTAGAGTGTTCGCCTTTCCGCGAGGTGGTCCCGCTGGAGGAAGTAGCGTCCACGCTCTTCGAGGTAAACCCGAGCTACGTGCACGAGATCAAGCTCGCCTGTCGGCGTTGCTAATCGCCGGCACCCGACCCTTCCGCAGTCGCGGGCTGGCGCTCACCGAAGAGCTGCCGGATCACTTCTTCCACCGGGAGTTCCTGGACGTTGATGTCGGTCACCTGGCCGTCCTGGAGCAGCTCCCGGCAGGTCTCCGTCACTTGAGCCCGCGGCACCTTTAAACGCACGGAGACTGGCGTCTGCTCCAGCACTTCGCCGGCAGAGGAAAAGTCGCGCTCGGCGACCTCGGCGAAAGTGAGGCTCAAAATTTTGAAGCCGGAAAAGCGATCGATGATCTGACTGAGCGGCCCATCGAAGAAGATTCGGCCGTGATCAATGATGATGACCCGCTGGCAAAGCTCCTCGATGTCCTGCATGTAATGGCTCGTCAACATCATGACGACCCCGTGCTCGCGATTGTAGCCGCGCAGAAATTCACGCACGCGCTTCTGGCTCACCACATCGAGGCCGATCGTGGGTTCATCGAGAAAAAGAACTCGCGGCTCGTGGATCAGGGCGGAGATGAGCTCCATCTTCATCCGCTCGCCGAGCGATAACTCGCGCACCATCACGTTCATCTTGTCCTGCACGTCGAGCAGCTCGGCCAGGCCGCCGACGACTTTTTTGAAACGCGCCCGGTCGATGCCGTAGATGGCGCGGTTCAGCTCGAGCGACTCCTGCGCGGGCAGATCCCACCAGAGGGCGTTCTTTTGGCCCATGAGCAGCGCGAACTGCCGCTTCAGTTCGTTGCTTCGCTCCCACGGGACGAAGCCAAGGACGCGCGCTTCGCCGGCGCTGGGATTGAGCAGGCCGGAGAGCATCTTGAGCACCGTTGTTTTGCCCGCACCATTTGGCCCGAGGAAACCCACCAGCTCGCCTTCCTCGATGGCAAAGGTGATATCGTCCGCCGCCCGCGTCTCATCATACTTCCGGCGCACCAACCCCTTCAGCGAGCCGCGCAGCCCGCCTTCTTTTTTGTAAGTGCGGTAGACTTTCGTCAGCCCGCGCGTCTCGATCACGCTCATCGGCAACGAGGGGATACGCGGGGAAGACCGGTCCCTACGCGGCGGCAGTCGGCTGCGTGCGTTCGTTTTTCTTCTTCAAGAAAGGCAACACTTTCGCGACCAGCGCCTCGGCGGTCAGGCCATGCTTTTTGCGCAGGATCGGGATGGTGCCGTGCTCGACGAATTGATCCGGCCAACCCACACGGACGACTGGGGTGTGGATCATCTCGGTCGAGAGATGCTCCATCACGCCGCAGCCGAATCCATTGTGCAGAACGTGGTCTTCGATCGTGCAGATCACCTGGGTGCCGCGCGCGAAGAACTCGATCGTGCCGGTATCCAGCGGCTTGATCCAACGCGGGTTGATCAAAGCCACCGAGTAGCCTTGCTCCTCCAGCATGCGGCCCGCTTCCGCGGCTACTTCGAACATATTGCCAAGACCAAAGATGGCGACATCGCGGCCATGTTGCACCACCTCGGCCTTGCCGATTTCGAGCAGCTTCGGCGCGGGTTTGACCTGCGCACCGGTGCCCGCGCCGCGCGGGTAGCGGACCGCGATCGGGCCGGAGGTGTAATTCGCCATCGTCCAAAGCATGTCGACGAATTCGTCCTCATCCTTCGGCTGCATGTGAACCAGATTCGGCACGTGCCGGAGATAGCCGATATCGAAAAGTCCGTGGTGCGTTGGGCCATCGTCACCGCTCAAGCCCGCGCGATCCATGCAAAGAGCCACGTTCAGATTCTGGAGCGCAATGTCATGAATGATCATGTCGTAGGCGCGCTGCATGAAAGTGGAGTAGATCGTGAGGAACGGCTTCAATCCCTGCGTCGCCATGCCGCAGGCGAAAAGGGCGGCGTGCTCTTCCGCGATTCCGACATCGAAGTAGCGATCCGGATGCGCCGCCTGGAAAATCCCCAAGCCAGTCCCGCTCGGCATGGCCGCAGTGATCGCCACGATGTTCTTATTGGAATCGGCAAACTTGCTCAACGTGCGGCCGATTAACTCCGAGTAAGTCGGCGATCCCGCGGCCGCTGTCTCTCCTGTGTCCGCGGCAAATTTGCCGAGACCGTGGAACTTATCCGGCTTCGCGATCGCCGGCTCGTAGCCCTTGCCCTTCTTCGTCAGGATGTGCAGGAGAACCGGCTCGTCCTGCGTTTTCAAAAACTCAAATGTGCGGGTGAGCAGCGCGATGTCGTGACCGTCGATCGGCCCGTAATAGCGCATGCCGAGCTCCTCGAAAATCACGCTCGGCACCAGCAAACCTTTCACGCCTTCCTCGACCTTGTGAGCGAACTGAAGCGCGGATTTGCCGGCGATTGCCTCGATGAAGCGGCGCGCTTTGTCGTGCAGCCCGGCGTAGGTCGGGTTGGCCACGATGTTGTTCAGGTAGGACGCAATCGCGCCGACGTTCTTCGCGATCGACCATTCGTTGTCGTTTAGCACCACGATGAAGCGCTTCGTCTGCGACTTGGCGTTGTTCAGCGCTTCGTAGCTGATGCCGCAGGTGAAAGCGGCGTCGCCGGCCACGGCCACGACATGCTCTTTCCCGCCTTTTAGATCCCGGCCCACCGCCATCCCAAGCGCGGCCGAGAGCGCCGTGCCAGCGTGCCCGGCGCCGTAAGAATCGTGCTCGCTTTCCGAGCGCAGCAGGAACCCGTTCAGGCCTTCGTATTGGCGCATGGTCGCGATGCGATCGAGCCGGCCGGTGAACATTTTGTGCACGTAGCCTTGGTGGCTCACGTCGAAGACAAATTTGTCGTTGGGCGTCTCAAAAACCCGATGCAGCGCAATCGTCAGCTCTACCACCCCGAGGTTTGGCCCGAGGTGCCCGCCGGTTTGCGAGAGGACGCTGATCAATTCATCGCGCACTTCCTGCGCGAGCTGCGGCAACTCCGATTCCTTCAGCGCCTTGACGTCCGCCGGCGTGCGGATTCCTGGTAAAAGCTTCACGGCAGTGGGCGCGTTAGAAGAGGCTGACTTCGTCATGGGTATTTTCTGTCTGTTCTGGGGCGGGTGAACTGGGGCGGGGAGCGGCGGCGGTTGCGTCAAACGGCTTTACCACCGGCTGGCCGGCGTGATTTCGGGTAATAATTTCGATCCGTTGTTCGGCACTCGCCAAACGGTCCTGGCAGGTCTTGACCAACTTCATGCCTTCCTCGTAGCGCACGATCAGTTGCTCCAGCTGCATTTCCCCGGATTCCATTTCCTCCACGATCGTTTCCAAACGATCCATGGCCGCCTCAAAGTGAGGCTCGGGGTTTTGCTTCTTGGCTGGGGAAGACACAGGGCAATTAAGCATAGCGCTCCGCGAGAACAAAGGGATGTCTTGCGCACTGCGAGGGCGACTTGGGGAGGGAAACCTCCGTGGCCCTTGGGAGGACCGGGACGCTTGCGCGCGGCCGACCGGAGATGGCACAGCGGTTGCTATAATTACTAGAATCTAACCTGCCATGAACTTCCTGAAAAAGATCCTGTTGGTCGACTACAACCCGAGCGTGACCTGTCGTGTCCGAAAGATGTTGGAAGCGAGCGGGAATTACCAACTCAAGGAGGAGCATGACAGCCGGTTCGCATTCAAAACGGCCAGTTGGTTTCAGCCGGACTTGATCTTGTTTGATAGCGCGATCGCGCCGGCAGAAGCAGGTGCGGTAGCGCGCCAGCTTCAAGCGGATCCAGCCCTCCGTAGCACGCCGCTCGTGTTCCTGGGAGTGGCTCCGCCAGATAATGGTGGCGTGGTCTCGAGCGGCGGCGTCCTGGGCGGCTATAGTTTCTTCGCCAGTTCACTCAGCATCGAAGACTTCGTCCGCTACGTGAGAGAACTGCTCCATCCGCGGACGACCCGCGAGCGGCAGGCGACCGACGCGATGGCGCGCTAGGCTGCCCGCCAAATCCTATCCGATCGCCGTCCGGTAAGCCGCAGCGTCTTTCAGCTGCTTCGCGTCTTCGGGTGACGCCATCTTCAGGACAAAAATCCAGCCATCGCCAAACGGGTCCGTGTTGACCAGCGCAGGATTACTGGAGAGCGCTTCGTTTGCTTCCACCACTTCGCCTTTGATCGGCGCGTAAATATCGCTGGCCGCTTTCACAGATTCCACCACGGCGATCTGCCCGCGTGCGTCCACTTGCGTGCCCACTTTCGGCAGCTCCACATAAACCACATCGGTCAGCTCGGCCTGAGCGTGGTCGGTAATGCCGACGCGCGCGAGGTCGCCTTCCACGCGGACCCATTCGTGCGACTCGGTGTAGAAAAGATCGTCGGGAACGTTGCTCATGATTTCTTGTAGAGTGGTTTCTTCGCGATGACAGCAGGAAATTTTTGGCCGCGAATCTCAATCTCCAATTCACCGCCCACTTTGGCGTGTGCGGCCGGGAGGTAAGCCATGCCGATGCCTTCCTGCAAACTGGGTGAAAGCGTGCCGCTGGCCACTTCGCCGACGGGCTGGCCGTCGATCCAGACCGGATAATGCGGACGAGGCGGCGGGCCTTTGCCTTTCATTTTGAAGGCGGCCAGCTTTCGCGCGGGCCCGTTTTCCTTGGCTGCTTTCAGCACCTCGCGTCCGGTGAACTCTGGCTTCGTCAGGTCCACGAAAAATCCGAGACCGGCTTCGATCGGATTGTGCTCCGGCGTCAAATCAGAGCCGTTTAGCGGGTAGCACATTTCGAGACGAAGCGTGTCGCGCGCGCCGAGGCCGCAGGGTTTTAACCCGAGTGCCTTACCTTTTTCGAGGATGGTGTTCCAGACGGCCGCCGCGTGTTCCGCCGGGAAGAAAACTTCCACGCCATCTTCGCCGGTGTAGCCAGTGCGCGCGATCGTCAGAGTCACCCCGGCATGCTGAAATTCCTTCAGTTGATTGCGCGCGGGCAGTTCGGCGTCGGAGCCCAACACGCTCGCAAAAAGCTCCACCACCTTCGGCCCTTGAATGGCCAGCCCGGCTGAGTGCGCGCTCCGATTTTCGAAGCGAATCCCCTCCGCCAGATGCTTCTCCAGCCAGGCGAAATCTTCCTCCGTGCGGGAAGCGTTGACCACGAGAAGGAACTCTTCCGCGCCGGTGCGGTAGACGATCAAGTCATCGATGATCCCGCCATTTTCGTTCAGCAAAAAGGTGTATTGCCCGCCACCCACTTCGAGCTTCTCAACGTTATTGGTCAGCATCCGATTGAGCCAGGCACCCGTGCCCGGGCCGTGCGCGACCAGCTGGCCCATGTGCGAAATATCGAAGACGCCCACCGCGTTCCGCACGGCCTGGTGTTCCTCACTGATGCTGGAGTATTGCACCGGCATGAGCCAGCCGCCGAAGGGGATAATCTTGGCGCCGGCGCGGCGATGTTCCTCGTAGAGTGGGGTGGTTTTGCTTTCGGCGTCGCTCACGCGCACGAGCCTAGGCGGCGTGCTAGATTGCGTCAATCCGGTGCAACCTGACCCGTAATGCATAATGAATGCCGCGAACTGCGGCGGTGGGGCCAGCGCGGGGTGCGGATACGAAGATTAAACAATGACTGTGCTGGATACTCTCGAACGCCGGATCGGCTTCCTCGCTGTTCCCGGTTTAATACGGATCGTCGTCCTCTTTAACGCCCTCGTCTTCGGGCTGGTCCTGCTCAACCCTGGCTTCGAAGAATATCTGCGACTCGATCCCGCCCGGATCATGGCGGGCGAGGTGTGGCGCCTGGTCACCTATATTTTTGTCCCGCGGATCCAGCATTTCCTCTGGGTCGTGATCGGGCTTTGGTTTCTTTGGTTCATCGGCGACGGCCTTGAACGAGCGTGGGGTGCGTTTCGGGTCACGCTTTTTTATCTGGTGGGGATGATCGGCACGACTGCGGCGGCTTTTTTCTTTGGCAGCAACTTCTCCAGCAGCATCTTGAACGCGGCGCTCTTCTTTGCTTTCGCCCGATTTTATCCAGATGAAGTGATTTACGTCTTCTTCATCCTGCCGCTGAAGATCAAGTGGATTGCCTGGGCGGCGGCGGCGTTCCTTCTCCTGGGTTTTTTGGTGAACACAAACTCCTACCGAATGGCGCTGCTCGCGGCTTTGAGTAATTATTTCATCTTCTTCGGCCCGGAGATCTGGCGGGAGTTTCGCACGCGCAAAGATATCAGCAGCCGCCGCAAACGTTTCGAAGTGCAGACGCGCAGCGAGGCCGAGCCTCTGCACCGATGTGCGACCTGCCAGGCGACTGAGCTGAGCGACCCGAGCCTCGAATTTCGGGTGGCGAGCGATGGCGAAGAATATTGCCTGGCCCACCTGCCAAGCGCAGTCGCGGCGGCGGAGCGGCGGTAGGCCGCGCGTGGTCTCATCGCTTGACCCTTCCGCGCTCGCTGCCGACACTGGGCCGCGATGAGCGACGACACTCCCAGCACCGTGATTCCTGAGCAGGGCTGGCATTGCCTCCATCTCTTTTACCGGATCGAGCACGGGCAGTGGCAGCTCCTGACGAATGAAGAGCAGCTCGGCGCGAAGACACGTCTGGCGGAGATCGTGCAAGAGGTGCGAGCGATCGAGAAGACGCAGCTGCTCACACTCAGCGTGGTGACCCCGAAAGCGGACTTCGGGTTTATGCTGATCACGCCCGACCTGCACACGGCAAACCGGATCGAGAAGCAACTCGGGCTCGCGCTTGGCCCCGACGTTCTGATTCCGGTCTACAGCTACCTTTCGTTGACGGAGGAGAGCGAATATAAAACTTCCGACGAAGAATACGCGGCCACGTTGAAGAACGAGCAGAAGCTCGCTCCCGCGTCGCCGGAGTTTACCGAGGCGATGAACGTCTTTCGCGAGCGGATGAAGCATTACCGGCACGATCGCGTTTACCCGACGCTCCCCGATTGGCCGGTGGTCTGTTTTTATAACATGAGCAAGCGCCGCGGTGAGCAGCGGAATTGGTATAACCTGCCCGGCGAAGAACGTCGCCGCCTCATGCTCGGCCATGGCGCGGTGGGCCGGAAATACGCCGGGAAGGTGAAGCAGCTCATTACGGGATCCACCGGGCTGGACGATGCCGAATGGGGCGTGACCCTTTTCGCGCACGACACTTTTCAAATCAAAGCCATCGTCTACGAGATGCGTTTTGATCCGGTCAGTGCCGACTATGGCGACTTCGGAGAATTTTACATCGCGCTGCAACTGCCGCTCGACGAGTTGTTCCGTCGCCTCCAGCTTTAGCACTCGCGCTCCGGCTCTCGGGTCATGCTCAGGATGGAGCTTGAGCAGCGGGGATTCGGGCGCGATGAGAGGGAACGTTCCTGAACAAGTTTACGTGGATGGGTGGCAGAGTGGTCTAATGCGCACGCCTGGAAAGCGTGTTTGCCGCAAGGCAACCAGGGTTCGAATCCCTGCCCATCCGCCACAGGGCGACTGAACATGTATCGCTATTTCGTTATTTTTTGTGCGTGCTGGGCGGCGACTGCTGCTTTTGGGCAGACCACCGTCGGGCATGACTCGTTGGGAGATAGCATCCGCGAATTGGTCGCTGGGCGCCCAGATGTCGCGCTCACCCTTCTCGAGAAAGCATTGAAGGAAACCCCGCCGCCGCCCGAGCTGCAGGTGCTGGCTTTGCGGGGGACGATTGCGCTTGAGCAAGGAAAATTCGAGGAGGCGATCGCCGCGTTTAGTAGTGCCACGGAAAAAGAGCCTTCTTTTTACGGGCCCCGGCTCAGCCTGGGCGACACCCTTTTGCGGGCGAAGAAGTGGGCTGAGGCGCGTGCCGCTTACGAGAAGGTAATGGCCGACACAAACATCCTGATCCTGCACGAGCGGATGCGTTACGCGATTCTGCTCACCTTTCTGGGTGAGAAGAATGAGACCGAAGCGAAAGCCGCTCTCGACCGGCTGGTTTTCCCGACGGAATCACCTTCCTACTACTACGCGCAGGCGGCTTGGGCGTTTGCGCACGACAAGAAGAAAGATGGCGCGAAGTGGCTCCAGCGCGCTGAAGAGATTTTCGACGATAAAAAGACGGCCTGGTACGCCCGACCGCTCTACGAGTTCGGTTGGATCAAAACCAAGCCGGCGATTTCCGTCGAGTAAACCGCACGCGCGCCAGGAGTCCTGGAGACTCCACGGCGAACGCGTCTACGTGCGGCTCGAGATCAAGCTGGCGCGCCGCTCAAATCCCCTGGGAGCGGAGGATCCACGTCCGGCGCGATCACCACTTGTTTCGGAGGCTTTTCCGCTTTCATCGTTTCGCCGGAACTGGTGGGCGGGCCCGGGGGCGGATTTAACATCCGTCCGTGTTCGATGATGTCGCGGATCTGAGCGCCATCCAGAGTCTCAAATTCCAAGAGTGCCTTCGCGATATACTCCAGCTTCGACCGATGCTCGGTCAGCATTTGCTCGGCCTTGGCGTAGGAATCATCGATCAATTTCCGCACTTCCAGATCGATCTCCTCCGCAGTGGCTTCGCTGTAATCACGCGCGCGGGAAATATCGCGACCGAGGAAGACATAGTCTTCGTGCTCGCCGTATTCCACCATCCCCATCTTTTCGCTCATGCCCCATTCGCAGACCATGCGCCGGGCGATGCCGGTGGCCATTTTGATATCGCCGCGGGCGCCATTGGTCACGTCGCCGAAAACGATTTCTTCCGCCACTCGTCCGCCCATGGAGACGACGAGGCTGTCGAGCAATTCGTTTTTGCGATTCGTATACTTGTCCTCCTCCGGGAGCCACATGGTGGAACCAAGCGAGGGCCCGCGAGGGATGATCGTGACTTTATGGAGCGGCTCGGTGTGCTCCAACATTTCCAGCAGGAGCGCGTGGCCAGCTTCGTGGTAAGCGGTGTTGGTTTTCTCCTTTTCGCTTAACGCCATGCTGCGGCGTTCGCGGCCCCAGCGGACCTTATCGCGCGCTTCTTCCAGCTCGCGGAGAGTGATGCCCTTTAAACCGCGCCGCGCGGCCAGCAGGGCCGCTTCGTTGATCACGTTAGCCAGCTCGGCGCCGGAGTATCCCGGAGTGCCACGCGCCACGACCTGCAGATCGACGCCTTCGGCCAGCTTCACTTTTTTGCAATGAACGCGCAGGATTTCCTCGCGACCTTTCACATCGGGCAGGTTGACCGTGATCTGGCGATCGAAACGACCCGGACGCAGCAGCGCGGGGTCGAGCACATCCGGACGATTGGTGGCGGCGATAATGATGACGCCTTCCTGCGTATCGAAGCCGTCCATCTCGACGAGGAGAGCGTTCAGCGTCTGCTCCCGCTCGTCATGTCCACCGCCCACGCCGTGTCCACGATGACGACCGACGGCGTCGATTTCATCGATGAAAATAATGCAAGGCGCAGACTTCTTGCCTTGCTCGAACATGTCCCGCACGCGGCTGGCGCCTACGCCCACAAACATCTCGACGAAATCCGAGCCGCTGATGGAGAAGAACGGCACATCCGCTTCGCCAGCAATGGCGCGAGCGAGCAACGTCTTGCCGGTTCCCGGAGGACCCACCAGCAGGACACCTTTCGGGATGCGACCGCCAAGCTTCTGAAACTTCTTTGGGTCGCGCAGGAAATCGACGATCTCGGTGACCTCGTCCTTCGCCTCTTCCACGCCGGCCACGTCCTTGAAGGTGATCTTGTTCTTATCGCGAGCCAGCATGCGGGCCTTTGATTTGCCGAAGTTCAACGCGCCTTTGCCAGCCATCCGGATCTGTTGGCGGAAGAGGAAGTAAAGAATGAGCAGGAAGAAAGCGATCGGGAGGAAGCCGACGAGCGTCTGCGCCCAGAGGTTCGACTCCATTTTGATCGCAGGCTGAATCCCAGAGGCTGCGAGCTTCTCCTGCAGGTTCGAGTTGTAGCTCAGGAAAACGGTCGTGCGGAAGGGCACCTGTTCCGAAGGCGTAGGACCGACTCCCTCCTTCATGTAATAGCCACGCAGCGTCTGCGTCGGCCGACCCTCTTCGACGACGAGCTGGAGCGGGTAGTTTTTATCTGGAGCGATCTGCTTGTTCTCGAGCAGCTCGAGGAACCGGTTGTAGGGGACGTCCTCGACATTGGCGTAGGCGCCACCGCGGAAGAGGACAGCGAGGCCGATGAGAGCAAATGCGATGGCGATGAGGACGATTCCACGCCAGTTAAACGTGGGCTCGTTGCCACCGGATTTATTGTCCTTTTTGGAGTTACGATCGGATTGGGACATAGCGAAAAGAAGCTCGCAAAAGGCGAGCGGGAAAGGAGGTTACCATGAAGGGTTTGCCAATGCAAAAGAGGCAGGCGCGCGAGCCGTCCGGGCGTTACAAAATGTCGTAGTGGATCAGGGAGGCCCGCCGGTCGTTGCGCGGGCGGAGCGAAAGAATTACCCTGAGCCCGAGTCCTGATGCCCGAGCCGACCCTCACTTTAGCCGACAAAATCGATCGCGCCGTGCAACGCGTGACGCCGTTTGCGTATCGCATGCAGCGGAAAAGTCGGCGTTGGATGCGGCGGGCTCTCCGAAAACCCCGGAGCGTGGCGGAGGGACCGAATCTTCTTCCGCTCCTCATCCAGGTGCTGGCCAGCTTCTCAAAGGCAGACGGGGTCCTGCTGGAGGAGGAGATCGATTCCAGCCTGGGCTTCCTGCGTTACGATTATCCGGAAGCGGTTTACTCCGAGCTCCGCCAGCTTTTCCGCCAGGCGCTTTACGAGCAACAGGATCTCTCCGCGATGGCGCAGAACCTTTCCGCCCAGCTCAGCGCCGATCGCAAGATCATGCTCGGGGTCCAGCTTTACGATCTGATCTCGCAGGCCGGCCTGAAGCAGGAGCAAGTGGTCGCCTTTTATTCCTTCATGTCGCAGCTCGGGATGGCGGCGCAGGCGATCGATATTGTTTATCAACTGAACGCCTCCGAGGAATCCGACTCGTCGATCTATCAACGGGGCGCGTCTCCGCTGGAGTCGATCTCGTTCGGTCCCGATGGGAGCGCGGATGTGCTGGTGAAATCGCTCGCGGCGGGCGATCGGCTCCTTTCGTTTCGCTACCACGATCTGATTCTGCTGAAGAATTACTGTTCGCAGCCAGTCTCGGTGCGAGGCCGACCGCTGCTGCGCGGAGGTTTTTGCCGAATCTATCCGGGCCAACGG
This sequence comes from uncultured Verrucomicrobiae bacterium, assembly GCA_963730385.1. GTDB lineage: Bacteria > Verrucomicrobiota > Verrucomicrobiia > Chthoniobacterales > UBA10450 > JACCTI01. The sequence goes on along the minus strand of CAVSRQ010000010.1, from coordinate 96,784 downwards.
ATTTTGATCGGCGACCAGGTGCTGACCTACCAGGAGCTGGCCGCCTATTTCAACGCGAAGAAAAACGTCTCGCTCCCGCAGATTTTCATTCGCGTGCCGAAGGATGGCGACCAGGTGCAATTGGAACGCTCACGCACGCGGGAGAGTTCCATCGAGGTGACGTTCGGTTTGAAGGTGCGGGTGAAAGCCTTGCGCGATGTGGACGCGGTGATCAAGGGCGTGACGCTAAAGGCGGGCGAGGAAGTGGAGGCGAATCTCGACGACCGCATCGTCTTCCATAACGACAGCGAGATGGACCTGATCGACCTGCGTCGCAGAGCGCGAGCGATGGGCGGACGTTTCCAACTCAAAGCGTCGAAGAGCGAGTATCTCGTCTCGAACAACCCGAGCCTTTTGGAAGCGGACGATATTCTTCTCTCGCCCGGCACCAGCGGTGAAGTGTTGCTGAAGATTTTTTGCGATTACGACGCCCGGGTCGGGACGCTGGAAGTGATCTCCTCGGATCGCCCCATCGTGGTCGGCGAAAACGCAGTGCGGGGGAGCGCGCCACTGGCGGATGGCGACACTATTCGGATCGATACCGGGCAGTTCCTGCGGTGCAATTTCTCCGAGCGGATCATCGAGGAGGAGCGAAACATTATCCGCAGCCTGGAAGTAGCGGACTTGAATCACCGTTTCTCCAACTCCGAGGTCGCGCTGGATGGGATCTCGTTTGCCCTGAATCGCGGGGAAATGGTTTGCGTGATGGGCGCGAGCGGCTCGGGAAAAAGCACGCTGCTGAAAGTGCTGGGAGGCCAGATCCAGCCGAGCAGTGGACAGATCCGGCTGAACCACGAGTCGCTCTACGAAAATCTCGACGACCTAAAACGCTACGTCAGCTACATCCCGCAGGAGGATGCCTTCGATGAGAACCTGACGATCGAGGAGAACCTGCAGTTCGCGGCTGCGATCCGCTCCCCGCACCTTTCGCAACGGGACCGCGCGCGTCGTCTGGAGAGCAAGCTGACCGAGCTGGGGTTGAGCGAGCGGAAGGACAGCGTGGTGGGCAGCCCGGTGAAGAAGACGCTGAGCGGCGGCGAACGGAAGCGGCTCAATATCGGGCTCGATATGATCGGCTCCGCGGACGTCTATTTGTTCGACGAGCCGACTTCCGGCCTCTCCTCGAAAGACTCCGAGCACGTGATCGAGATCATCCGCGGGATGGCGCACAACAAGATCATCGTGGTCACGATCCATCAGCCGAGCTCGAAGATTTTCCAGATGTTTCACAAGGCGATCCTCTTCGACAAAGGGGGGCGCCTCGTCTTTTTCGGCACGCCGACGGATATGCTGCGCTACTTCGCGGAAGCGGAGCATCAACATCAATTCGGAGCCGATCTCGGCGCGTGCCCGTCGTGCGGCACGACGCGGCCGGAGTTTATCTTTGACGTGCTGGAGACGCCGCTGCGCGACATCAGCGGCGACGTTATTTACGAGGAGAATAATCGCGGGCAACTCGTAGCCGCCCGGCGTTATTCGCCCGAATTCTGGCGCGATAAATATGAGGCCTTTCGCCTGATCCAGGACGTGAAGCAGGTTTCGCTGCGGCGGGAACCGGTGGCGGAATTACCGAAAGCGCCGGCAGGGAAAAAGCGCGTGCGGGTGCGCTGGCACGATGAGTGGACGCAGCTGCGGACGCTCTTGCGCCGCGCCTTCATGAGCAAGCTGCGCAATCGCGGCAATCTCATGATCACGATCGGAGTGGCGCCGGTGCTGGCGTTGTTGATCGCCACGCTCCTGCGCTATTCGGATAGCGGCACTTACGATTTCGCCTCGGCTTATCACATCCCGACGTTCCTCTTTCTGGGATTGATCGTGGCGATGTTCCTCGGGCTGACCAACAGCGCGGACGACATCATTGGCGATCGCGCCGTCTTGCAACGGGAAAGGAATCTTAACGTCCGGCTTTCCTATTACGTCCTCGCCAAGGTGCTTTCGCTGGGCGTCTTCGCACTGGTGCAGTGCATCCTCTTTGTCTTGATCGGGAACTGGATTCTTTCCATCCGCGGGATGTTTTGGATTTACCTCGGCGTCATGTTCATGACCGCGATGGGCGGAGTGGCGCTCGGGCTGGTGATCTCGTCCCTCGTCGCCGCTCCCAAAACCGCCGCGAACATTGTCCCGCTGGTCTTGATTCCGCAGATCATCATGGGCGGCGCGTTGATCAAGTATGAGGACATGAACCGGAATCTCGGGTTCGTTTACACCTTTTCCCGCTTCGTGGCGGAGCATCCGGACGAGGAGATAGGGAAAAAAATGGATAGCAAACTGGAGGTGCCATTCATCTGCCAGTTCATCGCGATGCGCTGGTCGTATGAGGAGTTGATCGTGGCGCAGGCGAAATTGAATCCGCTGACGCGGCGCCAGGAGAAGGTGAACGCGGAGATCCGACGGCTGGCCCCGCAGGCCAGCACGCCCGAGATCAGCGCCCGCCTCAACATGCTGAAGGAGATCCTGGCGATCCTTTCCGGGCTGGAGGCGAATTCAGCCCGCGAGGTCGATAAATATCTCGAACTGGTGGACAAGGTGGTGGCGGGCAAGCGGCGATTTAATCGGGCGGAATTCCGGAACGCGGTCGGTCCGGTGACGGCGGAGCAGCTCTACATCAACCAGAAGATCTCTGACCTGATTTCGAACGCTGACATGGAGCAGAACGATTACCGGCGTGGCGGAAAACCGAACGTCTTCTTCGGCGCCGAGAAACGCTATCTCGGGACCAAGGTGGGCGTTTTTGTCTTCAACACGGCGGTCTTGATCACTTCGAGTTTAGTCCTCTTTGGACTTTTGCTCTGGGTCTTGAAGCGCCAGCTCGAAGTGCGGCGGGGGTAGACGCGGAAGGTTCGAGCGCGAGCCTTTAACGCGGCGCGCTCGAGGCATGACAAGCGCTGCGGGTGCGCGTAGAAATGTGGCGTGAGCAAAAAAACCGCCGCCCAACAGCCGACCCGTCTCATCGTTGCCGATAGCGAACGCGATCCCGACATGCTTTACGCCACGCGCATGTTCGTGCCCGATCCCTTTATTTTTCTGGAGCACAAAGGGAAGCGCACGGTGGTTTTGAGCGATTTGGAGATCGACCGCGGAAAAAAACAGGCGCAGGCCGATCAGATTTTGGCCTATAGCAAATTTGAGCGCGAAGTGCAGGGCACAGCCAAGAGAGCGCCGCGCTTTGAGAAAGTGGTGGCGCATTTCCTCCAGGGGCAGGGTGTGCGCTCTGCGACGGTGCCGGCGAATTTCCCTCTTGGCCTGGCAGAGGAACTGAGCGCGAACAAGATTCGCCTCCAGACGACGAAGGACCTTTTTTGGCCGGAGCGCGAGGCGAAGAGCGATGAGGAACTAAAGGCAATGCGCCGCGCCATTTCGATTACGGAAAAGGGACTGGCGCGGGCGATGGAGGTATTGGCAGCGTGTAAATCCCGGCGTGGGAAGCGGCTGGATTGGTTTGGGCGGGTGCTAACCTCGGAGATCCTGCGCGCGGAAATCGACTCCGCGATTCTGCGGGCCGGCGGTTTGCCGGCGAACACGATCGTGGCCGGCGGCGATCAGGCCTGCGATCCGCATGAGCGCGGCTCAGGGCCGCTTTACGCCGATTCGCTCATTATTCTGGACGTCTTCCCGCGGGACGCAGCCAGCGGCTACTACGGCGATCTCACGCGCACGGTGGTGCGCGGCCGCGCGAGCGATGAGCAACGGAAGCTGTGGGAAACGGTGCGCGAAGGGCAGGCGCTGGCGTTAAAGAAAATGAAGCCTGGGGTGGACGGCTTGAAGTTGCACAACGAAGTGAAACAGCTCTTCACGGACCGCGGTTTTCCGACGGAGATTCGAAACGGGCAACAGGTGGGATTCTTCCACGGCACCGGGCACGGCTTGGGCTTGGAAATCCATGAGTTCCCGCGTTTTCAAAAAACAGTTTTCAAGCCCGGGCAGGTCCTGACGGTCGAGCCCGGTCTATATTATCCGGGTCTGGGCGGCGTGCGGCTGGAGGATATCGCAGTCGTGACAGAGAGTGGAAATCGCGTCCTCTCGCGGTTCGAAAAGAAGCTGGAAATTTGACGGGGAGCGAAGACATCCCGCTGCGGCAGCGCAGCTGAGACCTGATGACAAAATGTTAATGAACGAACCACGTCCGTAGGCGTCTAAACTACGTAATTTATCAAAATATGAATTCTCTCGGCTTTGGAATAGGTGGTAATTGGTTGCTTCTCGTGGGCGTGCCGCTGCTGATCGGGCTGTGGGCGCAATTCCGGGTCAGCAGCGCTTTTAAAAAATGGGGCGAAGTGCGGGCGAGCTCGAATGTGAGCGGCGCCGAAGCGGCACGGCAGATCCTTGTCGCCGCGCAAATCGAAGACGTGGAAGTGGTCGAGACGAACGATTATCTCGGCGACCACTACGACCCTTCAAACAAAAGGCTTTGCCTGTCTTCGAAGGTTTATCATGAGCCCTCGGTCGCCTCGCTTGGGATCGCTGCGCACGAAAGCGGCCACGCGATTCAACACGCAAAGGCCTATGCGCCGTTGAAATGGCGGATGGCGATTGTGCCTCTTACATCCATCGCTTCCCGGATGCTGCCTTTCGTGATTCTGGGCGGTCTCTTTTTCCGCATTACCGGCCTGATTACGATCGGTATCTACTGCTATCTCGTGTTGCTCGCCTTCCAGCTCATCACGCTTCCGGTGGAGTTCGACGCCTCGCGTCGGGCCAAGATCATTCTGCAAAAGATGGGAATGGTGCAGCCGGGGACAGAAGTGGCGGGAGTGAATCGCGTCCTGAATGCTGCGGCTCTGACCTATGTGGCGGCCTTCGTAGCGACTCTGGGGAACTTGCTTTACCTCATGTCGATCCGGAACCGGAACTGACGTTGCCTGCCGCGTCCAAAGTGAATCCGGCCCTCACCTTGCCCTCCCCGGCACGGCGACTCTCCGATTTGTTGTCGTCGGGTCTTCCTGCGCGTGTTAAGCCTAAACGCAGCACGATGGATCAACCCCGCACGGACGAAGACTCGAAGCTCGTCGCCCGCACGCAGGGGGGCGATGTGGCGGCGTTTGATCAGCTGGTGGTGAAGTACACCCCGCGACTCTACGGCCTGGTCTACAACATGACCTCAAACCATGAGGACACGAACGACCTCCTGCAGGACGTGTTCGCGAAGGCCTATAAGTCCATCTGCGGATTTCGCGGGAAATCCTCGTTTTACACCTGGATTCACTCCATCGCGGTCAATATGACCCTGAATTTCCTGAAAAAGCGCGGCCGCCGCTTCAATCTCAGCCTGGACGACGTGGATGCCAGCATTCAGAACGACAAGGAGTTCCTGGAGCTGACCCAATCGAGCAGTCCGGTGCGTGAGGCGGATCTCTCCGAACTTCAGGTAAGATTGAACGAGGCCATGATGAAACTGTCTGATGAACACAGGGCGGTGGTCAGCATGTTTCACATTCAAGGAATGCCTCATGCTGAAATTAGTAAAATATTGCGAGTCTCGGAGGGCACAGTCCGATCGCGCCTCTTTTACGCGAATCGCCAACTGCAGAATTACCTGGAAGAGTTTCGCAAAAATCCCGTTTCCTAAGATCTGATCCATGAACGAATTCAACGAGAACGATATCGGCAAGCTCCTGCGACTGAAACGGCACGAGCAGCCGCCTCCAGGTTATTTCGATAATTTTCTGGAAGAGTTCCATCGCCGGCAGCGGGTGGAGATGCTGCGCCAATCTCCGTGGCAGGTGGGTTGGCAGAGAGTGCAGGACTTTGTCACCGAGATGCGCGTGCCCTCGCTTATGTCGTATCCCGCCGCAGCGACGGCTCTGCTGGTTTGCGCGGCAGTAATCTCTTTCAAGGTTTCTCAAGCGCCGAGCGGCGATGAAGTGGGATCGCGGCTGGCAGCGATCGAGCAGCAATCCGCGCCAGTGGTGGCGCGCGTGACGGGCGATTCTGCGTGGAGTCTTTCCACTCCAGTCAGTGCCCGCAGCTTTGAGGATGCGGGCGCTTTCCCGACGACGTTCCAAAGTGCTCCGACCCGCCAGACTGCCGTACCCCCACGCTATGTGCTTGATAGTACTCCCGTGAGTTATGAGGCGTCCCTTCGCTTCTAAGGCGCGAAAACTCGACCGGTCGTTTCCGGTTGCTCATCTCGCTGGAGTCGTTGCGGTCGTTTGTCTTTCTCTCGTCGGCTGGCCCGATCGGGCGGAAGCTCAGGCGCCGGCGCAGAACCAGTCCTCGGCTGAGATCGGTCGCGAGGTCAAAGAGATTTTCCAACGCTCATCCCGCGCGGTGGTGAAGATCCGGGGCAATGACAAGCACGGGCGTCTGGCAGGCACCGGCTTTTTCGTTGATCCAGCCGGGACGCTTTTCACCGCGTTTTCCGTCGGAGCTGATGCGGAAGATTTGACCGTGGAGTTGGATGGCAAGCAGATCCCGGCTCGACAGGTGATGACCGATCGGCGAAGCGGTCTCTCGATTTTAAAAGTGGACGTGCCGACGCCAGCTTTGCCGATCGGTCGCTCCAGCGAAGTGGAGGTGGCGACGCCCGTCATGACGGTGGGTTTCCCGCTCGATCTGCCGCAGACGCCGAGCTTCGGAATGGTGGCAGGCTTTGATCGGAAATATTTGGGCCGCTATTTTTCCACCACGCATCTTCGAGTAAATCTTACCACCCAACGGGGCGAGGCGGGTGCGCCGCTGTTGAACTTCAAGGGCGAAGTGGTGGGTGTGCTCGTGAGCAGCGTGGATAACAGCGCGGCTTGTTACGCACTCCCGATCGATGCGGCAGAGAAGATTCGTGGGGATTACGTCCGCTTCGGCGAAGCGCGCCATGGCTGGATCGGAATCAATGTTGCCAGCGCACAGGCGGCGGTGGACGGATCGACGGCCGAGTTTACCGATATCGTTCCGGGAACGCCGGCCGCTGAATCTGGCGCCAAACCGGGCGACATCTTGCTGCAAGTGGGGAGAACACCGGTCCAAGTGCCGGAGGACGTGATCGACGCCTCATTTTTCATCACGGCCGGGGACAAGGTGCCCATTACCGTCATGCGCGGAAGCGAGCGGATGACGTTTGAAGTGGAGGCAGGTTTCCATCCAGCGGCCCAGCGTCCCGCAGTGATCGCCTCGCCGCTCTCGCCGAATCAAGGCATGCCGTTGGGACTTGAGCGCACGCCTTAGGCGGCAGCGTCTCTTGAGAGCGGTAGGCTCGTTCGCGAGTCGCTAGAACATCGCTCGAAATTCTTTCTCGCTCAGAATTTTTACGCCGAGCTTCTGCGCTTTCTCCAGCTTGCTCCCGGCCTCCTCGCCCGCCAATAGGTAGCGCGTTTTCTTGCTTACGCTCCCGCTGACCTTTCCGCCGCGAGCGATGATCTCCTCCGCGATTTCGTCCCGCGTTTGCGAGAGCGTTCCGGTGATCACCCATGCGCCGCTGAAAGGCGAAGAATCGTCAGCCGCGGCTGGGGCGGGGCCTTCATCGACCATCCGCACGCCGGCCTGCTCGAGTCTGGCGATCAAGTCGCGATTAGCCGGCTCCTGAAAGAATCCGTGTATGCTTTGGCCCACCACTTCGCCAACATCCGGGATTTGTTGCAGCTCTTCCGCACTGCTTTGCATGAGCGCATCCATCGAGCGGAGACGGGCAGCGAGCGCGCGCGAAGAAGTGGCTCCGACGTGGAGAATTCCCAGAGCAAAGATGAGCCGCCAGAGTGGGCGTGATTTACTTGCCGCGATCCCGTCGAGAAGATTGCGAATGCTCTTCTCTCCCACGCGATCCAGGGTGGCGAGTTTGGTTTCATCGAGTTGATAAATATCGCTCACGTCGCGCAGCAGCTCGCGCGCGACCAGCTGGCCGACCATCATTTCGCCGAGGCCTTCGATGTCCATCGCGCCCCGACTGGCGAAATGCTCAAGGCGCCGGCGGAGTTGCGCGGGGCACTGCGCGTTCACGCAGCGGATGGCGACCTGGCCTTCATCTTTCTGCACCGCACTGCCGCACTCCGGGCACTCGGTCGGCATCGCGAAAGCCCTCTCAGCGCCGGTGCGAAGATCAGCGCGCACGCTCACGACCGCGGGAATGACGTCGCCAGCTTTCTCCAAAACCACGGTGTCGCCGATGCGAATGTCTTTTCGTTCGATTTCCTCCGCATTGTGCAAAGTCGCCCGGGCGACGCGACTCCCGGAGACGGTCACTGGCTCCAACGCGGCGACGGGCGTGAGCACACCGGTGCGCCCCACTTGCACGAGAATATCGAGTAACTTCGTCTCCGCGCGCTCGGCTTCGTATTTATAGGCGATCGCCCAACGCGGAGACTTGGAGGTAAAGCCGAGTGCCTGGCGTTGTGCGAATTGATCCACTTTCACGACCGCGCCGTCGGTCTGATACGGGAAATCGTTCCGGAGTTCGTCGAGCTCCTGGATGGCATGCAGGATCTCTTCCACAGATTCCGCCATCCACCATTTCTCGGCTGCGGGCAGTCCGAGTTTTTTCAGCCAGACAAAGAGCTCCGAATGGCGTTCCAAATCCCCACCTTCGATCGCACCGGTGCCGTAGCAGACCAGGCCGAGCGGACGGCGCGCAGCCATGGCGGGATCCAGTTGTTTGAGCGAACCCGCAGCCGCGTTCCGAGGATTGGCGAAAGGCGGCAGGCCTTCTTCGAGGCGGCGGGCGTTGAGTTTTGCGAAGCCGTCCTTCCGCATAAAGACCTCGCCGCGCACTTCGAGCAACGCGGGCGCCTTCCCTTTCAACTGTGTGGGGACCGAGCGGATGGTGCGGATGTTTTGCGTAATGTCGTCGCCCACTGTGCCGTCGCCGCGCGTGGCGGCGTAGCGCAATTCGCCGTCTTCGTAGAGCAAAGAGACAGCCACGCCATCGACCTTCGGCTCGATCACCACCGGGACGGATTGCTCGGGGAGCAGCTTCCGCAGGCGCGTGTAGAAATCCTGGACCTCCTCTTCGGAGTAGGTGTTATCGAGGCTCAGCATCGGCGCCCGATGCGCGACCTGCGAGAACGATTTCAGCGGCGCACCGCCTACTTTTTGCGTTGGGGAATCCGGCTCAGCCAGTTCGGGGAACTGCGCTTCCAGCTTCACCAACTCTGCATAAAGGTGGTCGTAATCGCGGTCGCTAATCGTCGGAGCAGCGTCCTCGTAATAGAGCCGATTGTGCTCCCGAATCTGATCGCTTAACTCCGCGATCCGTTTCCGCGCGGCGCTTTTTTTGTCAGGCACGCCGCATCATACAAATCTGGCCCAGAGGAGCAATCGGAAGGCAGCCGCCTTCCTCACGTGAGGACCTCACGCGTATCCGCGAACAACGCACCGACAGTGCGGGTGGCGCGAATTACCGGCAGCGAGGCACACTGACGACGCGCAGGCTGTCCGGCTGCTGCCCTTGAGCCGCGGTGATGGAAACCTGCGCGATGTGGTGTGGAAGAGCGCTTGGTTTGGCAGGCTGTGGTTTGATTGAACGACGCGTCACCTTCCGGCGGGTGGCAGGAGTGGATTTTTTCGTCCGCTGGGCGATTCGTTTGGAAGCGGTGACGGGCTTTTTCTTCTGCGCCATTTTGAGCGCTGGCGGCACGGCCCGTTTTTTCAGCTTCGCCACCGTGACCACCGGCTGTGGCGATTGGAGGGCAGGCTGCATGGTTTTGCTCTCTCCCCCAGGCGTCTGGCCGGGCGCAGTCTGGAGATCGTTGAAATAATCTCCCACCGCGTAGCGCTCGAAAACCTCCGGAGTGACCAATTGCCGATGCACTGCGCCGCCGGAGTCGCGCAGCATAAAGGTGTAAGAGCCGTCCACCCCAAGGGTGTGATAGAAAGGTTGCGGGCCAGAGTTTTTCCCGACAATAACTCCCTCATTAGCGCAGCCCGCGAGAAACGCAGAGACGGAAAGAAGGAAGACGGTAGCAAAGCGCATAAGATGAGGTTCCGGAAAAGTTGACGAGCCGTTTTAACTTCTAAACGCCTTCTCGGCCAGTCTTTTGTTTCCATTTATGCTCAGCGTTAAGAAACGCTGAAAGTCTGGCAAATCAGATAAGCGCAGCGGCGACTCGAGCCGCGAAATGAAGGGGAAACTCAACCCTAAAAAAGGAAATTAAATATGCTCTGGACTATCTTCGTCGTTCTTCTCATCCTCTGGCTCCTCGGATTTCTCGGGTCTGTCGGTGGCTCGCTGATTCACATCCTTCTTGTGATCGCGGTCGTGGTTCTCATCATTAATTTGATCCAGGGGCGGCGGACGCTCTGACCTCAGCCGGCGTCATTTTTGTATGAAACCAATGGGCATCGTCGGTCTCATCCTTATCGCCATCGGAATCATCGCGCTGGCTTACGGAGGCTTCACCTATACGAAGCGCGAGAAAGTGGTCGATGTAGGTCCGATCGAAGTCAGCGCGGACAAGCAGAAGTCCGTGCCGTTTCCGCCCATTCTTGGTGGGCTTTGCCTCGCCGGCGGGATTGTTCTCGTCCTGGTGGGGAGTAAGAAGGGTTAAACATCCCATCTCAGTGCTGCGGTGAGGGGCGAGGGCTCTTAGCCGCAGCGCTGAGCATCTTGCGATGGGGAAGGGGACGTCGCCCTATCCCGAAAACATGTCGGTTAATCCCTTGCCGCTGGGATTTCGATAGCAGCGAGATTGTCTCCGGACGTCTCGCTCCGCTCTTCGCCACGCTCACGGCCGATGGGTGTTATATAACCGCCACGCCCGGCACAAACAAAGTGCTCGCATTCTTTTGGCCCAATCGGGCAGAGAATCCGCCGAGGTAAACGTGGGTCAGGTGAAACGCAGGTGGGGCAGCCGGCGACAGCATTAACCTCCCGACCCTCAACGCACGCATCGATCAACGCGGCCGACGTTTCGCTCGCGAAGTCGCAGGCGGGAAATTTCATCGCCACGGCTCCGGCCGTGCAGCGCGTGAAGCGAAAGTAAAATCTCGGGAATGACCTCACGCAAAGGTCGCGAAAGGGCGCACAGGAAAGAGCCGAACTATCCGCCGGCCTTCAAGACGGCGAACGTCTTGCTTCCTTTACGATCCAGGTAGAGCAGGATGCCCTTCGCCGGATCGGCCTTCGTTAACGCTTCGCGGAACGAGGCGACGTTCGTCACCTTTTTGCCGTCCACTTCTGTGATCACGTCTTCGCGTTCGATCCCTTGAGCGGAGGCGAGGCTGTTATCGGCTACGTCCGTGACGATCACGCCTTGATTGCTCTGCAGCTTCAGGCGCGCCGCGACTTCCTTGCTCAGCTCCTGCACCTGCAGCCCGAATTTATTTCCGTCATCCGGCTTCTGTGGCGCGGGTGTAGGCACATTGGCAGCGCGGCCGATCTCTCCCGGCAGTTCGCCCGTCATGATCGGAATCTTCATGACCTGGCCCTTCCGCCAGACGGAAAGCTCCACGTTCTGGCCCACCTTTTTCTTCAAGATCTCGCGCTGCAATTGCGAGTCCGTCGCCACGGGCGCGCCATCCACCTGCGTGATGACATCGAAAGGTCGGAGATCGCTTTTGTAGGCCGGCGCGTCGGCTTCGATCGTGCGCACGACGACGCCTTTCTCGAGCCCTTTGAAAAGATTACGGATCGACTCGTCTTCGCCCAGCGTCTCGATGCGAATCCCAAGCCACGGGCGAATGATCCGCTGACCGGTAATGAGTTGCTGGCCGATTTCGTTCGCGAGATTGCTCGGAATGGCAAACCCGAGCCCGCGGTTTAGCCCGTTGATCAGCGTATTCATGCCGATCACTTTGCCGTCGATATCGCAAAGCGGGCCGCCGCTGTTGCCGGGATTGATCGAGGCGTCCGTCTGGATGTAATCGGTGATGGAGTAGCCGCCGTTCGAGATCAATTTGCTCCGCCCTTTTCCGCTGATCACTCCGTAAGTGAAGGTGTAATCGAGCTTGAACGGCGCGCCGATTGCGAACGCAAATTGCCCCACCCGCACCGCTTCGCTGTCGCCGAATTGCGCCACCGGGAGATCAGTCCCCTCGATCTTGATAATGGCCACGTCCGTCTTCTCGTCCGTGCCCACGAGTTTGGCCTGGAACTCGCGGCCATCCTTCAGCTTCACATCGATTCGCTCCGCCCCTTCCACGACGTGGTGATTGGTCATGATGAACCCATCGGCTCGCACGATGAAGCCGGAGCCTTCGCTCTGCACTGGGTCTCGCCCGCGCGGATTGCGGCGCGGGACCGCATCCGGCTGCTGTTGGAAAAAGAGATCGTCCAGGGTAGTGGCACCACCCTCATCATTCTTCTTCGTCGTCTCGATGATCACCACCGTCGGCGCGACGACCTCGAAGACTTTCGTAAAAGCGCTGTTGAGCTGCTGCACCACGCTCTTCCCCGCGGAAGCTTCTTCCGGCGCCACGCTCGGCGTTGGTCCGGTCTCCGGCTGAGAGAGCGGTGGCGCGGCGTGCAAGGGAACCGCAAAACCAGAATGAGAAGCTCAGGTAACGCATCGTTTTCAGCTTGGACACGGTGTCACCCTCCTCGTTCAAAGCCAACATGCATGACTTGGTCTGCAGCGAGGTCTCGAAGCGGGAAAACTACGGCAGCGTGTGCCCGGCATTAACTTTCACCTGTCCGATGTCGGTCGCGTTTACGGCGCCGCTGGCGTTTACATCGCTGCGGAAGTTCGTCCCGGTCACCGGCGCGCCAGCCTGCCCCTTGGTTTGTCCGATGTCGGTGGCAGTCACCGTCTTGTTCCCGTTCGTGTCCCCGAGCAGGAAATTAACGCTCACCTCGGTATCAGGGAGCATCTGCGCGAAAGTGTCCGTCACGCCGCTCACTCGCACGGTGAGTTTTTGGATATCGGCCACGCCGGTCAGGTTCACTGCCATCATTCCACCCGAGAAAGCGCTGCTGCCCGCTACAGTGCCGGTGCCCCCCATCAGGCTCAATCTTGCGGATGGTGTAGTTATCCGTGTCGCCCACGAAGACATTGCCCGCGGAATCCACTGCTACTGCGCGCGGGAACTTGAAGCGCGCCGCCAGCCCGAGTCCATCGTCGCTTCCGGGCGCACCGGCCAGCCCCGCGAGCGTGCTGACGAGGCCGCCAGGCGTGATTTTTCGGACGGTGTGATTGCCGGTGTCCGCAACGTAAACATTCCCGCTGTGGTCGAGCGCGATGCCATACATATCATTAAAGCGCGCCGCGTTCCCTTGGCCATCGACACTCCCAGTTTGGCCCGGTGAACCGGCGAGCGTGCTGACCAACCCCTGTGGGGTGATTTTGCGAATGGTGCGATTGCTGTAATCGGCGACGTAAACGCTGCCATCGTCACCGGTCGCCACTGCAGTGGGGTAGCCGAAGCGGGCCGCGCTGCCCTGGCCATCTGCACTCCCGAAGCTACCAGTAGCGCCCGCGAAAATACTCACCACTCCCGCTGGCGAGATTTTCCGGATCGTCTGGTTGTATGTGTCCGCGACGTAGAGATTCCCCGCCGCATCGCGGGCGCAACTCCACGGCGAAGAAAAGCGCGCATCTGTGCGCGGCCCATCTTCGCTGCCCGAGGGAGCCCGCCCCGCGAAGGTAGTGACCACGCCCGCTGACGTGATCTGGCGGATGGTGTGGTTGAGGTTATCGGCTACCGAGAGCTTTCCGTCTCCTGAAAACGCCACTCCTGCGGGAAAGTAGAAGCGCGCCGCGCTGCCGGTTCCATCCTGCGCGCCGTTCAGGTTGGGACTGCCGGCAAAAGTCGTGACCGCGCCCGCTGGCGATATTCTTCGAACCGTGTGGTTGACGTGATCCGTCACGTAGAGGAAGCCGGCGGAATCAACGGCGATGTCGGATGGATAATAAAACCGGGCTGCGCTCCCCGTCCCATCGCTCGTCCCTGAACTTCCGGCCAAGCCCGCGATCGTCGTCACATCCCTTGCTGGCGTGATTTTTCGCACGGTGAAGTTGATCGAGTCGGCTACGTAAACATTTCCACTGGCGTCCACGGTGAGCCCCTGGGGCGCACTGAATCGAGCCGCACTCCCGTTCCCGTCCGCGCTGCCTTGGAGCCCCGCGCCACCGGCGACGGTAGCGACCAGGCCGGCGGGCGTGATTTTTCGAATAAGATGGTTACTCGAGTCGGCGACATAGAGGTTTCCATCATTATCGGCCGCGAGACCGCGGGGACCAGAAAACCGGGCGGCCGCACCGAGGCCATCCGCGCTGCCCGAGAGGCCAGCGGTCCCGGCGAAGGTGCTCACAACGCCGCCGGGTGTGATTTTTCTAATCACATTGTTTGCCCCGTCTGCGATGAAGACGTTGCCTGAGGCGTCGCACGCGATTCCCTCGGGGAAGGCGAAGCGAACCGCGCCCCCGGTGCCATCGACATAGCCCCTCACGCCCGGAAGACCGGCCAGAGTGGTGACCACGCCGGCGGGCGTAACCTTCCGGATGACATGATGTGGCCAGGGTAGGGCTGCCGACGATGGGCGTTCCGCCGATTGCGTTGATGTGGATGAGCGCCGGCGCGTTCTCCGCGGGAAAACTGTAGGGGCCGCTCAGCAGAAATGATCCGTCCGGCTGGCGCGCGAGCCGAGCGCTGCCATTGGCGAATTTCAGCCGCTTCGCCAAGGGTGTGAACGAGTTGTCCACCGAGCCGTCGGCATTCAGGCTGGCGATGCCAGGGAGGACGACGCCGTTAAAGGCCTCGAAGGTGCCGGCGATCAGGAGCTTTCCGTCCACCTGCGCCTCCATGCTTTCGACCGCAGGGAAGAGCGTCGGGCTCTCGCTCGTCTCGGTCCATTGTGCGCCGCCGCCGATGTGAAAGGACGGATCGAGCGAGCCGTTGGCATGCAAGCGCACCAGCCCCCGGGCCGGGTTGCCGGCGAAAGAGGTGAACGGTCCGGCCACGATGATGCGCCCATCGGGTTCGACGTGCGCATCCGCGAGCGGGATGGTTGCGTGCAGCGTGCCATCTTGGGGCTGGAGCGTTATTCCCGTGACCGGGTCGAAGACCTGGGGGTAGGCGACGGTCAGGTTCTTCGGTATCAGAATGCTGGGAGCAAACGAATCGTCCAAAGCACCGTCCGGCTGAAGGCGAACAAGATGGAAGTTTTGATCGCTGAGGGCCAGATAGATGAAGATGATCTTTCCATCCGGTTGCACTGCCAGAACACGGCTGCCGGTTGCCATCCGCGTCGGATAATTCGAGCCTGGCTCTCGGATGATCTGCTCGGCGCGGATCGAGGCTGGCAATTGAAAATCCGGATCGATCTCTCCGCCATGCCGCAGGCGGGTGAGGGTATTTTCCACCGCGGATTGGTCGTCTGCCTCCGCGAAAAGGAGCAGGTTGCCCTCGGGCGTGCGACCGAGCCTTTGTGGGTGGGGGTGGCGGTGTCCCAGGCGAAGGATGGATCCTCCATTCCATTCGGGAGAAAGCGCGCGCCGGTGGCGATGAAATCTGCCGTGAGCCCGTTGGCAAAAAAGCTGCCCGCCGCCGATCGGATAAAATCAGTGGCCAAAAACTCTTGATTCAAAACGCTCCCGGGATCGGAGGAAGAGAGGCTGAACTTTGTGTCCAGCGTTCCGTCGGGCAGAAGACGGCCGACATTAAATGGCATCGGCGGATCCATCCGAACGCTCGCGACATCAAAGGCGACGAGGGTCGATCCGTCCGGCAGCCGCGCAAAACTGCCCGGGAATTTTTCGATACCCGTCCGGTGGCTGGTGACCAGCGCTGGATCGACGGAGCCGTCGGAATTTAGCCTAACGACACCAAAGTGAGAGCCGGTGAGCCCGTCGGGTGGATTCACATCGGTGAAGATACCGCCCACCAAAATTTTTCCGTCTGGCTCAAGGTTCAGCGTGAAGGCCCGCCCGGAACCGCCAGCGGCGTAAAACGTCGTGTCCCGCAGCGCCGGTGGCGCAAAAGTGCCGTCCGCGGACCCGTCCGCATTAAAACGGTAAATCGAAAAGTTGATCGCAGCGACGAGCCGTCCATCTGGCTGCATGAGGAGATCGGTCGAGGAGGGAAAGCCGGTGATCAGGTTCGTCAACAGCGTGAAAGTGTCATCCGCGCTGCCATCGGAGTTCAGCCGAAACAATGGCGCGCGCGTCGCGCTGATGCCCGACCCAAATTGGAATCGGCCAGCCAGCACGATCTTGCCGTCGCTCTGCACGACCAAGCCGCGAATCGGAGTTCCCGTTGCATTAAATCCGGTTGGCTGAAAGGTTCCGTCGACCGATCCATCTGAGTTGAGTCGCGCGACTTGAAGGGTGGGCGCGCCATTCACGCGCCGGAAAGTCCCCGCGATCAGGATTTGGCTGCTCGGCAGGACCACCGGGTCTGACCAAACGCCGCCATACTCTTCGAACGCTGGAGGCGTGAAGCTGGAATCCAGCGTTCCATCCGGCAGCAGGCGAACGATCGCCTGCCTCGGTAATCCCGAGAAAGTCTGAAAGTAACCCGCGACGAGGATCTTCCCGTCCGGTTGCAAGACGATGTGCCGGACGCTCGAAACTGCGTCGGGCCCGACCTCGACAAGCGTGATGCTAAAACTGGAATCGATGGATCCGTCTGCATTCAAGCGCAGGATTTCCTCAGTCAGTATTCCGTCTCCGTATACATATCTGGTAGCGGCAATAATGATCTTGCCGTCAGCCGCAGCTGTCGCGGCGCTCACGGACCTATAATCGCGGCTAAAGCTGAAAGAAGTATCCAGTGTCGCGTCCGGCAGGTAGCGCGTGAGCGCGCCCGTGCGCTGATCCGTCAGCGTGTCGGTGTTGAAAAACTTGAGGAACTTCCCGTCCGGCAGCAGGACTGTGCGCGAGGTCGGACCAGGTTGGGCAAAGAGCGGCGCGCGGAAAGCTTGATCGAGTTCAAGGGAAGCGGCTTTGCCGAACGAAAGCGGGGCAAGAACGCTGGCGGCAACGAGCGTGACGGCGAGCAGAAGTTTACTCTTCATAAGAGGGGGACAGTGTTGGGCCGGGTTCGATCGGATCGACGCCGCTCGTGTCACAGACACCAAAGGAGAAGTTGTTATGTCAATGAGTGCAAATGTCCAGCTTCATCCTTGGGAAACGAAGCCTCACCGCGCACCCGCAGGTGCCTGCATTGACACGATTGTTAAGGCCCTTAACCTTTTTTTCCACACACCAAAATGAGCATTTCTGCCGCAGGCAAAATCGATGGAAAAGAGTTCGTCTCGCACGCGCCGGGCTATTGGCCGGACGTGGCGCCGGAGCTTTGGAATGATTGGAAGTGGCAGCTGAAGAATCGCGTCACATCGCTCGCGCAACTGGAGCAGCATCTCACGCTCTCGGATGATGAGCGCAATGGCGTCCTGCTCTCCGGGACAAAGCTCGCCCTCGCGGTCACGCCGCACTTTTTTAACCTGATCGAGAAGGACAATCCCGATTGCCCGATTCGGCGCCAGGTCATCCCGCGCGTGGAGGAGAGCTGGGAGTCGCCTTACGACATGGCGGACCCGTGCGGCGAGGACTCGCACATGCCGGTGCCGGGGCTGGTGCATCGCTATCCGGATCGCGTGCTTTTTTTGGTGACGGATCGTTGCGCGAGCTACTGCCGCTATTGCACGCGCAGCCGCGTGGTGAGCGGTGTGGGCGAGCAGGAATTGCACACGGAGTTCGACGAGATTTATCGCTATCTCGAAGAGCACACCGAAGTCCGCGACGTCCTCCTTTCCGGCGGCGACGCGCTTCTTTTTAGCGACAACAAGCTGGAAAAAATCCTGAGCCGCCTGCGCGCGATCCCGCATATCGAGTTTGTCCGCATCGGCACGCGGGTCCCGATTTTCCTCCCGCAGCGGATCACTCCTGAGCTCTGCCAGATGCTGCAAAAATATCATCCGCTCTGGATGAGCGTGCATGTGAACCACCCGCGCGAGCTGACCACGGAGGTGAAGGCCGCGCTCGAGATGCTGGCGAACCACGGCATCCCGCTCGGCAACCAGAGCGTCCTGCTCGCGAAGGTGAACGACAACCTCGAGACGATGCGCACGCTCGTGCACAAGCTCCTGATGTGCCGCGTGCGGCCGTATTACATTTACCAATGCGATCTCATTACCGGCTCCGCGCACTTGCGCAGCTCAGTCGCGAAGGGGCTCGAGATTATTGAAGGATTACGCGGGCACACCACCGGTTATGCGGTCCCGCAATTTGTGATCGATGCCCCGGGCGGCGGCGGCAAGGTGCCAATCAACCCCGGTTATGTGCTGTATCACGACCAGGAAAAAATCGTGATTCGAAATTACGAAGGCGAGATCTTCGAGTATCCGGAGACGGGCACCGGCGCGGCGGCGCAGTTTGCGCCCGCGCGTGAGTATCACGACGAGTATCTTTACTCGTAGGTGAGGTGCAGCCTTGCGGGGGCTTGGTCATCCGGCTCTCACCGTGGATCGCATCTTGGCGCTTTCGCGTGAGGCGAAAAACAGTCATCGTGCGCATGTGCGAAACTTTCGAGACCCGGCCCGATTTCTTCTGCGGTTGCTTTGCCTCCTCTGTTGGTTGAGCGCATCGGCCAGTCTGATCGCAGCCGTAGATCCGGCGCGCACGCAGGAGGCGGTCGAGGAAGCCGTAAGTTTCCCCAAACCGCTGACTGAATACCGCGACGCGGATGTGGGTAACGTGTGGGCGATTCTTAAAAGCCGCGCGCGCGCGGAGCCGTTCAACGTGGTGGCGACGGTGATCTTCCTGCTCGCGATCGCGCACACATTTTTCGCCCGCAAATTTACCGAGGTCTCGCATCGCTGGCGGGATGAGCACCAGCGCGTGATCGAGGACGAAGGGAGGACGGGGAAAGCGAAGCCGCAATTGGATGCGCGGTCGGATGTGGATTGGCGCGCGGAGGTGATGCATTTCCTCGGCGAGGTGGAGGCGATCTTTGGGATCTGGGTGATTCCACTGTTGATCGCGATCACGGTTTATCGCGGCTGGGGCACGGCGGAAAATTACATCAGCCATGGCGTGAATTTCACCGAGCCGATGTTTGTGGTGGTGGTGATGACGATCGCTTCAACGCGGCCAGTCCTGCGCGTGGCGGAGCAGCTCATGAAGCTTTTCGCTTCGATTGGTGGGCGCTCACCCGCGGCGTGGTGGTTCTCGATTCTAACGATTGGTCCGCTCCTGGGCTCCTTCATCACGGAGCCGGCGGCGATGACGATTAGCGCACTGCTTTTGGCGCATCAATTTTACGAGCTGAAACCGAAGGTAGCTTTCCAATACGCGACCCTGGGTTTGCTCTTCGTGAACGTGTCCGTAGGCGGAACCTTGACCCATTTCGCGGCGCCGCCGGTTCTGATGGTGGCTTCGCGCTGGGGCTGGGACACGCTCTTCATGATTGAACATTTCGGGTGGAAGGCGATGGCCGGAATCCTGACCGCGAACACGCTTTACTTCCTGGTTTTCCGTCGGCAATTCGCGGCGATGAAGCGCCCGGATCTCGATCAATCGCGGCCGCAGCGCTGGACCGATCGCACCGATCCCGTGCCGGTGGGAGTGACGGCGCTCCATCTTTTCTTTCTCGGTTGGACGGTCTTCACTGCGCATTACCCATCGCTCTTTATCGGTGGGTTTCTGTTCTTCCTCGCGGTGGCGACGGCGACGGAGCACCATCAAAATCCGATCAACTTAAAGCCGGCGCTGCTGGTGGGTTTCTTCCTTGCTGGGTTGGTGATTCACGGTGGCTTTCAGGGGTGGTGGATCGCGCCGGTTCTGGAAGCGATGACGGAGAAACCGCTCATGGTTGCCGCCATGACTTTGACGGCGTTTAACGACAACGCAGCCATCACCTACCTCGCGTCTCTCGTGCCGGAATTTGGGCCAACCCTGAAATATGCGGTGGTGGCAGGTGCAGTGGCCGGTGGCGGATTGACGGTGATCGCGAATGCGCCAAACCCCGCCGGGCAATCAATTCTTGGTCCCTATTTCAAAGATGGTGTCTCCGCGCTTTGGTTGCTGGTGGGGGCGCTGGTGCCGACCGCGATCATGATGGCGTTCTTCATGATTTTTGATTGAGCCCGCCGACATTTTTGCACGGATAAAAATGAAACTGCCTACTCTCGCAATCTTCGCTTTTGCTTGTCGTGCGATCTTCTCTATGAAGAGAGGTGCGCGGAAAAACGGATTTCATTTTCACGAAGTGCATAATTTTCTTTTGCCAACATGATGCCGATTCATAGAGTGGGCGCTTCCGTGGCTCCGTCTGCACTTCATCTCACTGCAAAACTTCAGACCGAGGCACATCCTCGGAAGGTCGCGCGCTCGTTTGGATGGTGTCGGCGCCGCGATTTCCGGAGAGCGGTTCGCTGATTTTATATGGCGAATTTTTTCCCACGCTGGTCAAATTGGCTCCCGCTGAAAGTGGCGGTGATCGGCCTGGTGATGGTGAGTGGTTTGACCGCCGCGACCTGGTATTACGTGACGCCGAAATATACCCGCGTCGGATACGAGCCGGTGCAGCCGGTGCCGTTCCCACATGATCTGCACGTGACCCAGCTGGGGATGGATTGCCGTTATTGCCACAGCTTCGTGGATGTGGCGGCGCATTCGAATCTTCCCAATACTCAGACGTGCATGGCCTGCCACACACAGGTGCAGAAGGAGAATCCGAAGCTGAAGCCGGTCCATGAGAGCTGGAAAACCGGGCAACCGGTCTCGTGGGTGCAGATTCACCGCACGCCGGATTATGTTTTCTACAATCACGCCGCGCATGTGAATCGCGGGATCAGTTGTGCGAGCTGCCATGGCCAGGTCAACCAGATGGAAGTGGTGCAGCACGCGAAGCCGCACAGCATGGCGTGGTGCCTGGAGTGCCATCGCCAGCCCGAGAAGTTCCTTCGTCCGGAAGACCAGATCTACAATTTGGATTGGAAGCCGGAAGACGTGAAGCCATCCGAGTTTATCGCGAAATATGGCAAGCCGAAGGATGCGGATGAAGATTTCGGGAAAGGCCAGACGCTGACGCAGCGCGAAATCGGCCAGACTTTAAAGGAACGCTGGAACATTCAGCCGCCATTGAACTGCCAGGGGTGCCACCGATGAGCAGGAATTCCCGAGGATTTTTGCCGCTATGAAACGCATTCTCGAACATCCGCCCGCGGCGACGACCGGGAAGCAATACTGGCGCAGCGTCGGTGAGCTGAGCGACACGCCGGAGTTTCGCACCTGGCTGGAGCGCGAGTTCCCGGCTGGGGCGGCGCAGTTGGAAGGCGATGAATGGTCGCGCCGTGGATTTTTGAAAATGATGGGCGCGTCGATGGCGCTCGCCGGCTTCGGGTTAAGCAGCTGCCGCCGTCCGGAAGCGCACCTGGTGCCTTTCACAAAGAGCGTGGAGTGGGCCATCCCGGGCAAGCCGCTTTATTATGCGTCGGCCATGCCGCGCCGCACCGGGGCATTGCCTTTGGTGGTCAAAACCGTCGATGGTCGGCCGATTAAGATTGAGGGCAACCCGCTCCATCCTGCCAGCGGCGGTGCGACGGATGCCTTCGCGCAAGCTTCGGTGCTCGATCTCTATGATCCGGCCCGGTCCCAGCACTTTATCGAACGGTCGGCGAAGAAGGACGAGCGCGGCGGTCGTTCGACGGTTCACTCGGAGAAGCGCGATCGTGCGGCCTTTGTAAAATATCTTGGCGAATTCCGCACCCGCGCGGCGACGGATGGCGGAGCAGGGCTGGCGTTCCTGGTGGAGGAGACGCTTTCTCCTACGCGTGAGCGTCTGCGGAGCGAGCTGGAAAAGGTTTTCCCGAAAATGCGCTGGTGTCAGTACGACCCGCTCCTGAGCGAGGCGCAAAGTTTCAGCACGCAGATCTCTTTCGGTGATAACACGCGTTTGGTGCCGCAATTTGATCGCGCGGATGTGATTCTTTCGCTCGGGAGCGATTTCCTCGATTGCGGAGAAGGCGATATCGCTTCCTCACGCGCTTTCGCGGCGCGGCGGCGGGTGACTTCTTCGAAGGATTCGATGAACCGCCTCTACGTGGTGGAGAATCGTTTCACCGTCACGGGCGCGATGGCGGACCATCGGCTGCGCTGCCCAGCCAGCCAGATTCCGGCGTTCACTTACGCGCTGGCAGGCAAGATCGCGGCGGCAACGCAGGACGCAGGGTTGGGCGCAGTCATTGGCACCCTTACGCCGCCGACTGACACGATGAAGTTTGACGAGCGCTGGCTGACGGAGTGCGCGGCTGATTTGCTCTCGAAACCAGGCGCCAGTCTGGTGGTGGCAAGTCCGCAGCAACCGGTCGTGGTGCAGATGATGGTCTACGGGATCAATGCGGCCCTCAAGAATGTGGGCACCACGATGCTGGCCCGGGAATTTCCGCGGAACCCGCGCACCAACAGCATTCTGCAGTTGGCCGCAGAGATGAACGCCGGTCGGGTGAAACAGCTCGTCGTTATCGGTGGTGACCCGGTCTACAACGCGCCCCGCGGTCTGGCGGAAGATCGCGAGACGAAGCAATCGCTTAATTTTGAGGACCTCCTGAAAAAAGTTCCGGAGGTGGTGCGGGTGGGCTATTACGAAGACGCCACCTCGGCTGCCGCGCATTGGCATGTGCCCGCGACGCATTATCTGGAATCCTGGGGCGACGCGCTCGCGCCGGATGGCAGCTATCTCGCCATCCAACCGATGATCATGCCGCTTTACGATGGCGTGTCTGATTTGGAATTGCTGAATGGGATGCTGGGCGGACCGAAACTGGAGGGTCCGGAGCTGGTGCAAGCCACTTTCCGCACGACCAATCCTCCGGGAGAATTTGAAACGGCCTGGTCGCAGACCTTGCGGGACGGTTTCAGCACCCACAATCCGGCCAAGGAAAAGCCGGCGACCTTTAACGGCAACTCTGCCGGTGGCGTCGCGCACACTCTGTGGTCGTCGCCTCCAGTCCCAACCCCAGATTCGCCCGAGATCGTGCTTACGCGCAGCTACTCGATCGATGACGGTCGTTATATTAACAACGGCTGGCTGCAGGAGATGCCGGATCCGGTAACGAAGTTGACGTGGGATAATGCCGCGCTGATGAGCCCGGCCACGGCGGCGCACCATAAGATCGCGACCGGCGACATGGTGGAGATCACGGTGGAGGAAACGACGACGGGCGCTGATGGGAAACCGGTGCTGCGTCAGCTCGCCCTCGCGGCCATGATTCTGCCCGGGCACGCCGATAACTCAGTCTCAGTCGCGCTGGGTTATGGCCGGGTGGTCGGGCCACGTGGGCCGCTGCCGTATTCTGGGAATAACGCGGTCACACATCCGCCTGCGGGCGATGTGGCAGGGTTCAATGGGTTCCTGTTGCGGACGAGCACGAATCCGCACTTCATCACCGCGGACGGGAAGTCGGTTAAAAGTGTGAAGCTCGCGAAAGTCGCGGGCACCTATCAGCTCGCTTCCACGCAGGAGCATTGGAGCATCGAAGGTCGCGGCCTGGTTCGCGAAGCGACGTTGGAGCGTTACCGTGCCGACAAGGATTTCGTAAAGAAGCTCGGGGGCGATGATGAATTGCCCGCCAAATTGCCGAGCCTTTACAGTCACCCACCCATGACGGCGCCGCAGCAGTGGGGCATGACGGTGGACTTGAATACCTGCACCGGTTGCAGCGCCTGCGTCATTGCCTGCCAGGCGGAGAATAATATCCCGGTGGTCGGCAAATTGCAGGTCACGCACGGGCGGGCGATGCACTGGATGCGGATCGATCGCTACTACGCGAGTGCGAAGCCATTCAATCAGGATCGCGGCGAGTTTCCGCAAGATCCCGAGATGGTGCATGAGCCGATGATGTGTCAGCACTGCGAAAACGCGCCGTGCGAAACCGTCTGCCCAGTCAACGCCACCGTGCACAGCGAGGATGGCTTGAACGTGATGGCCTATAACCGCTGCATTGGCACTCGCTATTGCGCGAACAACTGCCCGTTCAAGGTGCGCCGGTTCAACTTTTTCGATTACAATCAGCGACCGGTCGGGAAGAAGAAGGTCGCGGGATTGTTCTCGGTTTACCAAGAATACCTCGGCCCTCTGACCGAGAAAGGCACGCCGGATTCGGTGAAGCTGCAGAAGAACCCAAACGTGACTGTGCGGATGCGCGGCGTGATGGAGAAATGCACCTTTTGCGTGCAGCGAATTCGAGGAAGCGAAGATCGACGGCGCACGTGCGGGCCGGTGCTTCCGACAAGACGCTGATCCCGCGGGATTCCTTTACCAGCGCCTGCGCGCAAGCTTGCCCGACGGAAGCGATCGTCTTCGGCGACATCGCGGATCCAGAAAGCCAGGTCTCGAAGATCAAAGCGCAGGAGCGGAACTATCGCCTGCTGGAATATTTGAATGTGAAAACGCGGACCAGTTATCTGGCGCGGTTGCGCAATCCCAATCCGAAAATGCCTGATGCCCAGCTCATCGGCGTAGCCAGCCCGAAGGCGGGTCATGGCGATGCCGGCCACGGGGACGCGGGACACGGCGCTGAGGGTGCCCATGGCGCTGAGGCTCCACATAAGGAGGGGCATTGATGACAACGCGTGACTCCGGGTTGGCCTCAATCTTTTCCGGTTTCAATGATCCGACGGTGTCTGCTTCTCTCAGCTCACAGCTATGAACGGCGCATCCACAGCTCCAGACGTGATCAAGGGCGAAGCCTCGGCTTCGGTGGAAAGCCCGCTGGCCCGGGTGCCGTTGGTCCTGAACAAGAGGAATTTCAACTGGATCACCGAACGCATCACCGGCGTGATCGAAGGGCCGGCCCCGCGGTGGTGGTGGGTGTCGTTTGCGGTCAGCGCACTGGTCGCAGCGATCGGTTTGTTCTGCCTCGGCTATCAAATTGCGACGGGTGTGGGTGTTTGGGGATTGAACCATCCGGTCGGCTGGGCCTGGGATATCACGAACTTCGTTTTCTGGATCGGTATCGGCCACGCCGGCACCTTGATTTCGGCGATTCTCTTCCTGCTGCGCCAGAAGTGGCGCACCTCGATCAACCGCGCTGCGGAAGCGATGACGCTCTTTGCGGTGATTTGCGCCGCTATTTTCCCGGGCGTGCACGTGGGGCGCGTCTGGATGGCGTGGTTCCTCGCGCCGCTTCCGAATAACTACGGGATCTGGCCAAACTTCCGCAGCCCGCTTCTGTGGGACGTCTTCGCAGTTTCGACTTACTTCTCCGTCTCGGTGCTTGTTCTGGTACACCGGGCTGATTCCTGATTTGGCCACCTTGCGCGATCGGGCGACGTCCAAGATCAAGAAATTGCTCTACGGAATTTTCGCAGTCGGCTGGCGCGGCTCGAACCGGAACTGGCGGCATTACGAGATGGCCTACTTGCTACTCGCTGGTCTCTCTACGCCGCTCGTGCTCTCAGTGCATAGCGTGGTTTCTTTCGACTTCGCGACGTCGGTGATCCCAACGTGGCACACGACCATCTTCCCGCCTTACTTCGTGGCGGGCGCAATCTTCGGTGGGTTCGCCATGGTTCTCACGCTGCTCATTCCCGCGCGCGCCATCTACAAGTTGCACGACATCATCACGCCACAGCACGTGGACAAGATGGCGAAGATCATCTTGCTCACGGGCTCGATCGTCTCCTACGCCTACGCGATGGAGTTTTTCGTGGCCTGGTATAGCGGCAACCAATTTGAGAAGTACGCCTTCTATAACCGCATCTTCGGACCCTACTGGTGGTACTGGTGGGTAGGCATGCTCTTCTGCAACTTCGTTGCGCCGCAGCTGTTCTGGTTCAAGAAATTCCGCTTCAACATCTACGTCGTTTACTTCGTCTGCATGTGCGTGAACGCGGGAATGTGGTTTGAGCGTTTCATCATCATCGTCGGTGGTCTGCACCGCGATTTCCTCCCGTCCTCATGGGGCATGTTTTACCCGACCTGGGTCGATATCTGGACCTTCATCGGCACGTTCGGCATCTTTATGTCGCTCTTCCTGCTCTTCATTCGCTTCCTGCCGATGATCGCAATGTCGGAGGTGAAGATTGTCCTGCCAGAAGCTGATCCGCACCACGCCACACCGGGTGGCCACCATCCTGTGCAAGCAGGTGGGAAGGAGCGCACATGAGAACGCCCATCCGGAAACAAAGTTTACGGAATGGCTGCTGAATACGGCAGCGCTTCCGCCCTCTATCACGCCGCTGAGCGCGTGCGCGACGCGGGTTTCAAGCGTTGGGATGTGCATTCGCCTTTCCCGATTCACGGAATGGACGATGCCATGGGGCTGGGCAAATCGTGGTTGAGCGCTGCTGTTTTGGGCGGTGGTATTACTGGTTTCTGCACAGCTGCGCTTCTGACCTTTGGTCCTTCCTGGTTCATTTACCCGTTGGTCGTGCACGGGAAACCGTTCGATTGGAAAGTGGTTCCGGCATTCTTCCCGATCATGTTCGAGCTCACGGTGCTCTTCTCTGCTTTCACTGCTTTCTTTGCCATGCTGATCATGAACGGGCTGCCCCGTTGGTATCATCCGATTTTTAACTGGAACCGCTTTGCGCGGGCGACGAACGATGGATTTTTCCTCGTGATCGAAGCGCGCGATCCGCGTTTCACCGAAACCGAAGCGCGCGAGCTGCTCGAACAGAGCGGCGGCCAGCACATCACCGTGGTCCACGAAGACTGATTATGTTGCGCGGATTCTTTCTCACTTTCCTGCTGGTGGGCATCGCGATGGTGGCGTTCCTCGGCTTCCGGGGTCAAAAAAGCACCGGCGCGCCGATCGAAGTTTTCCCGGATATGGTGCGTCAGCCCAAAGTGAAGGCGCAGGCGCCGCTGGGATTTTTTGCCGATGACCGCGGAGCACGGATTCCGGTGGCAGGCACAGTCCCGATGGGATACGAAATGCCGGCGCCGTCGGTTCAAAGTTCGCCCGGCGCACCGCTGGTGCCGACCGGTCCTCGAGAGCAGCCGCACCTGGCTTTCAGCGCGGGTTCTGATTACATCAGCACTGGCAAAATGGGTGGCAACTGGGGGACGGGCATTCCCGATTGAAGTGACCCCGCAGGTGATGGAACGCGGAGCTCAGCGCTATAACGTGAACTGCGCGATTTGCCATGGACCCTCGGCTGCGGGGAACGGAATCGTGAAGCAGTATGGCCTTGCTACGGTCGTGTCGCTGCAGGACGAGCGGATCCGCGCGATGTCCGACGGCGAAATTTTTGACACCATCACGAACGGCAAGAATACGATGATGTCCTACGGCGGAAACGTGACCGTCAACGACCGCTGGGCGATCATCGCCTATCTGCGCGCGTTACAACGGAGCCAGAACGCGACCGTGGCGGATGTGCCAGCGGAGAACCGCGCGGAGCTGGATAAACCGCCGGTGGCGAAGACGGAACCTGAGGCGGCGAAACCATGAGCGAAAGATCCCAGGTCATGCCGACACCCGAAGGCGAATTTGTCGCGCAAAATCGCTTCGGCGGAATTTCCTTCATCCTCGCGATCGTCGCGCTGGTGGGTTTTGGTTTAAGCGCGCTGGCGGCTTTTCTTGCGCCGCAACAATTTGCTTATTCCTGGCTCTTCGGATTCGCGTTTTTCTTTACCCTGTGCGCCGGCTGCTTTTTCTGGACCATCGTCCATCACGCAGCGGACGCTGAGTGGTCAGTCGTGGTGCGGCGTCAGTGGGAGAACATCGCCTCGCTTCTCCCCCTCTTTGCTCTCTTCTTCATTCCGATCTTCCTCTTCCGGAATCATCTTTACGAATGGCTCGTCATCCCTCCGGGACAGGACCATCTGCTTGATAGCAAACGCGCCTACCTTAACCTGAACTTCTGGGTCATTCGAGCGGTCTTCTTCTTTGCCTTCTTTGCGATCGCGTCATTTATCTATCGCCGCATCTCAGTCTCCCAGGACAAGGACGGAAATCCCGCCTCCACCTTGAAGATGCGATCGCTGGCCTTCGTTTTCCTGCCCTTCTTCGCGCTCGCGCTCACGTTCGGCGCGTTCGATTGGCTCTCGAGCCTGAACTACAAATGGTTCTCCACCATGTGGGGCGTCTATATCTTCGCGGGTGCGGCGGGCAGCTCGATGGCCCTCACCGTTCTCGTCATTTCCGCACTGCGGAAAGCCGGCTACATGCGGGAAACAGTCTCGATCGAGCACTACCATTTCATGGGCAAGTGGATGCTCGCCTTCACCGTTTTCTGGGCCTACATCGGCTTCAGCCAGTACATGCTCATCTGGTATGCGAACATCCCGGAAGAGACCGAGTATTTCATTCTGCGGAACACTGAGGGCTGGAACGTTCTTGAGCCTTATTCTGGTCTTCGGCCGCTTTTTTATCCCCTTCGGTCTGCTTTTGCTGCGAGCGACGAAGAAGAAACCCGAGAAACTTTGCCTCCTCGCGGGCTGGATTCTCTGCATGCAGTTGCTCGATGTTTACGTCGTCGTGTTACCGGAGCTGCACACCGCTGGCGTCCACTTCAGCATCGTGGATCTTCCGCCGCTGATCGCGATGGGCGCGACGTTAGCCTTCTTTTATCTCCGCATTATCAAGACGGCCTCGCTCTTCCCAGTGCGCGATCCGCGTCTGATTGAATCACTCCGCAGCCAAAACTAAACCGTGCCGACCGACGAAACACCACTCAGCTTCGAGCAACCGCGTTCCGCTTTCGGAACCTGGCTGGGCGTGGTCCTGCTCTTCAGCGTCTTCGCGCTTTTCGTGTGGGTGGTCATGGGCGTGATGCCGCGGGGCGACGAGTACGAAAAAAAGCGTGCACAGGTTCGAACCGAGAAACTGAAGGCGGCGAACGAGGAGTATCAGGCCGCGCTCCATAGCTACGCGTGGATCGATAAGGAAAAAGGGACAGCCCGGATTCCGATCGATCGTGCGATGGCATTGACGGTTGCCGATTTAGCCCAAAAAAAGCCTGCCCCCGCGGGACCGATCGCCGCTCCCGGAGCTCCGGGGACGCCGCCTGCGCCCGGACCGCAAGCCGCTGCACCTGCGGTACCGGCTTCGGCCGCCAGCCCAGCGCCTGGATCGAGTCCTACACCAGCGGTCACCCGGCCCATTTCCGGTCCTGGTTCGGAGATCGATGGGCAGCCTACCAGCGCTGCAAATCCTCCCGACGCGGCTCCCGGCACACAGCCTGGCCCTTCATCCACTCCAGCCGCGACTCCACCGGCGCCCGCGCAGCAGGTGCCCGCACCTCCCGGCCAGCGTGGCCCCACCCCCGTGCAATCTGCGCCGGGCACACCTTTGCCCGTCCGCCCGAACCAGCCGTGACGTTATTTACGTAATGCGCCAGCCCATTACCGCATCATGACTCCTGCCGAGATACCTTTGTCTTCGCCGTCCAGCACGGTCGCCCTCGCGGATCCCGCGGAGATGGCTGTCTCGCGGGGTGAGATCGAACATGTGGAGCGGGCGTTGATCGACGCTTCCACCCGGCTCCCGGTCCTGATGTTTTACACCTCAGCGGTCGCCTGGCTACTGCTGGGGACGCTGCTCGCTCTTCTTACTTCCTTTAAACTCCACATCCCTGGCCTCCTCGGCGGTGTGAGTTTTCTTACTTGGGGTCGTATTCAACCGGCCAGCATGAACGTGATGATCTTCGGCTGGGCTTCGATGGCGGGCATCGGCACCACAATTTGGTTAATGGCTCGCCTCTGCCGGACGACGCTGCGGCATCCGTTGCTTCTCGTCGCTGGAGCGGCCTTCTGGAATCTCGGCGTCCTGATCGGCGTGATCGCAATCTTGGCCGGCGGCAGCACTGGGTATCAGTGGCTCGAGTTTCCGCCTTTTGCTGCCGCTGTTCTGTTTGTCGCTTACTCACTCGTCATGTCGTGGGCGGTGCTGATGTTCCGCTTCCGTCGCGAGGGTCTCATCTACATCACGCAATGGTATCTGCTTGGCGCGCTGCTCTGGTTTCCCTGGCTCTACGGCGCCACCCAAATCATGCTCTTTCGTGACTCCGCTTCAAGGCGTGATGCAGGCGGCGGTGACCTGGTGGTTTGCCAATAATCTGCTGTTCCTCTGGCTGGGC
The DNA here is from genome assembly GCA_963730385.1 of uncultured Verrucomicrobiae bacterium. GTDB lineage: Bacteria > Verrucomicrobiota > Verrucomicrobiia > Chthoniobacterales > UBA10450 > JACCTI01. The sequence continues at coordinate 66,857 of CAVSRQ010000010.1, read as the reverse complement.
GCGATCGGCCTTGGGACCGCTTATTACATGATTCCAAAAGTGATCGGGCGACCGGTTTATAGCTATCATCTCGCGGCGATCGGCTTCTGGACTTACGCGCTCTTCGCCAGCTGGACGGGGATGCAACGGCTGGTCGATGGTCCGTTCCCAGCCTGGATGGTTACGGCGAGCATCGCTGCCGCCATTCTCACGATCATTCCTGTGGCGACCGTGGGCCTGAACCATCACATGACCATGCGCGGTAACTTCCCGCTCATGCGCTACAGCCCGACCCTTCGCTTTACCGTCTTCGGCGCGATCGCTTACACGGTTTTCAGTTTGGTTGGTGTCTTCATCTCGCTGCGCTCGATGGCGCGGTTTGTCCAATTTACCGAGGCGTCAGCCGCATATAATCAGCTCGGGATTTATGCGTTTTTCACGATGATCATGTTCGGTTCCATGTATTACATCGTGCCGCGTCTGGTCGGGCGGGAGTGGCGCCACGCGTCACTGATCAAGCTGCACTTCTGGGCTTCGGCCTACGGGATCATGCTGATGGTGCTGCTGCTTTTCGTGGGCGGACTGGTTCAAGGTCGTGATTTGAACAACAGCACGCTCGCTTTTACCGAAAGTACGAACTCCATCCTCGCATATCTGCGCGGCCGCAGTCTCGCCAGCATCCTCCTCACGGTGGCGCACTTTGTTTTCGCTTTTCACTTCGGGATGATGCTCTTCGGCCTCGGCCGCACCTCGAGCATGCCCACCTTCCTTAACCCGCAGGCGGACGATCTGGAGGCTCAGGTATGAAGGGAATAACTCCGCTCATCCTCGGTATCCTCGGCACCTTCGCCTTTTCCTGGGTGGGATTGATCATGATCCCCAATGCCCAGATCGGGCACCTCGATCCGCAGATGGACGAGGACGGTAACGATCCCTATCCCGCGCCCCGTTCTGGTATGGCTGAGCGCGGCCGTCAGATCTACGTCGCCAACGGCTGCGTCTATTGCCATAGCCAACAGGTTCGCGCGGACTATGCCGGGTCCGATATCGAACGGAAATGGGGCGAGCGCCGGAGTGCGCCGCGTGATTACATCTTTGATCGGCCGGTCTTGATCGGCAATACGCGGTTGGGTCCTGATTTGGCAAACATCGGCCAACGCGCGCCTTCCGAAGAGCCGGCTCCTGATGCCGCGGCCCCAGCTGCTCCGGCGCCAGATGCCGGCGTGCCCGCGACGGCGAATCCCGCGGCTGCAGCGGCTCCCGGTGCCCCTGCGGTTCCAGCAGTCTCTGCGACCCCTGGTGCTCCTGCGGCTCCGGGTGTTTCGCCCGCTCCCGCGGTCGCTTCTGCCAGTCCGGCTGCGGCCCCGGCAGCAGCCTCTGCCCCGGCTCCTGGGGCGGCCACGCCTGCGCCGGGCGGCCCTGCACCCGTCGCTGCAGCCTCCACTCCCGCATCGCCCACAGGGGCGCCGGTTGCCGCAGGAACCGAGAAAGCTGCGCCGGCGCCGGTCACTGCGACGGCAGAAGTTGCCACCGCCGATAAGGGCGAACCCGCCGTTTACTCAGCAGCCTGGCATCATCGGCATCTTTATGATCCGCGAAGCATCTATCGCGATTCCACCATGCCGGCGTTCCCGTTTCTTTACGTGAAACAGCGGATCGGAGGCCAACGCTCTGCGGATGCTGTTTATTTGCCCGACCACGCCGCACCGCCAGAGGGCTGGGAGATTGTCCCGTCCTACGATGCGGAATGCCTGGTCGCTTACCTCATGTCGCTCGATCAATCTCACCCCTTGGATGAAGTCAAAGGCGCTGCGCCTGCGGCTCCTGCCACCTCTGCCAAAGCTGCGCCATGAGTGATCCGACGCCTTCGCCAGAGCGCCGTCCGCGGCAGGGAATGGACTACGGTGAAACCGAAGACGTGCAGCAGGTGCATGCTTCCATTCAGCGAGAAAAACGCGAACCTCGCGCCGGCCAGGAGCCGCTCGCGATTTGGTTGATCGCCGTTTACGGTTTGGCCGTCTTCTTCGGCGGTGCTTATCTCGGCCGTTTCGCCGGGAACTTCAGCGGCGATGGCCTCGACCCAATGGGTGGGGCGCCCCGCGCTGCCAAAAGCTCGTCAGGTGCGGCGACTGCGGAGGTCGCTGTCCTCGGGCCAGCCGAGCGCGGCAAAAAGATTTACTCGGCGAACTGTGCAGTCTGTCATCAACCCAGCGGCGTGGGTGCGGCAGGGCAGGGTTACCCGCCATTGGCAGGTTCGGAGTGGGTCGTAGGCGGAACGCGCCGGTTGGGGATGATCCTCCTGAAAGGTTTGCAAGGCCCGGTGACGGTGAAGGGCCAACAGTATGGGACCGCGGTGATGCAGCCTTGGGAGAAGACGCTAAACGACGCCAAAATCGCTGATGTTCTGACTTACATCCGCCAGGAATGGGGCAACGCGGCTGGGCCGGTGGCTCCTGAAGGAATCAGCGCTCTGCGCAAGGAGGTGGCCGGGCATGCAGGTTTGTATACGGCGGCTGATCTTCTCGCGGTCCCAGAAGACGCAAACCTTCCTGGAGGCGAGGCCGCTGCCGCTCCCGCTGGTGGTGCTGCGCCGGCTGGACCGGTGCCGCCGAAACCTTAAGCTTGGCGCTTTGGGCGTTTTATTCAGCGCCCGCTGAGATAAAATGCGCGCTTCTGCGCGTGTTGGTGCGTAACTGTCGGAAATGATCAAGCACAAGGATCTGGATGATCCCCGCGTCCGCGAGGTGATTATCATTGGTGGCGGTATCGCCGGCCTTTCCGCCGCGATTTACCTGGGCCGGGCGCAACGAGACACGCTGGTGGTGGATTCCGGCCATTCCATGGCGCGTTGGGAGCCGGTCGTGGAAAATTATCTCGGCTTTCCTGACGGGGTGGGAGGCGAAGATCTTTTGCGGAGCGGGCGTCAGCAGGCCGCGCGCTACGAAGTGCAGTTTGCCGATGATGAGATCACCGGGGTCACCCCGTTGGAAGACGGCTTCGAGCTGCGTGGAAAAAGCCGAATCTACCAGACACGACGACTTCTGCTCGCCACCGGCATTTTTCATTTGCCGCCCAAGATCTCGGGAGTGGATGAGTGCCTCGGGCACAGCATGTTCTTTTGCAAAGATTGCGATGGCGTCCGCGTGCGGGGCAAGCGAGTCGCGGTCTGCGGTGCCAATGATGAGGCAGTGGAATACGCGCTCGGTCTCCTGCATTACTCGCCTTGTGTCGTGGTTGCGACCAATGGGGAACGTCCACGCTGGAGTCCACGTCACGCGGAGTATTTGCAGGAATACGAGATTCCCGTCTTCGATCAGGCGATCGGCGATGTCGAGCATCAGGAGCGCAAAATTCTTTCGCTCCATTTCGTCGGGGGTGAGCGCGTGAAGATCGATTATCTCTTCACCACTCGTGGAGATATTTTCCACACCGATCTGGCGACTCAACTTGGCGCCGAGCTGGACGAAGATGGCCAGATCACCGTCGACCGATGCCTGCGCACCAGTGTGCCCCGTTTTTACGCCGCCGGCTGTGTCACGCCGGCCAATTGCCAGATGATCATCGCTGCCGGCCAGGGTGCCACCGCTGCCCAGGCGATCAATCGTGACCTCTTCGAGGAGAATTTAGAATCGCATTCCCTCCGCCGCTTTCGCGAGGTGCAATTAGAGCGGGAGACGACGATTCCGGAGCGTGTTTGACCGATCGCGCAGGAATGGACTGTTTCGTGCGCGTGCTTTGCAATTTGCTGCTTTCCTCTTGAAAACTTTGCCCTGATATTCGATTTCAGATTTTCCAAATATGGACGCTTCCACTGACCTCGCCTCGCACCAATCGCACGCCGTGCACGATCCTCACCATCACGGTGAACACGATCATCATGAGCCGGGTTTCTGGGGGAAATACGTCTTCTCCACCGATCATAAGGTGATCGGGATTCAGTATGCGATCACGGGGCTGATCTTCCTTTTTCTCGGCTTCACTCTCATGATGCTGATGCGGTGGCAGCTGGCTTATCCGGGCCGGGCCCTTCCGGTCATTGGAAATGTCATTGGCCAGCTTTTCGGGGCTGGGAGCATGCCGGACGGGAAGATGACGCCGGATTTTTATAACTCGTTAGGGGCGATGCACGGCACGATCATGATCTTCCTTGGCATCGTGCCGGTGGCCTTTGCTGCCTTCGGAAATTTCGTTGTTCCGCTCCAGATCGGTGCGCCGGATATGACCTTTCCGAAGATCAACATGGCCAGTTACCAGACCTTCTTCCTCGGGGGATTGGTCATGCTGATCAGCTTCTTCGTCCCTGGCGGTGCGGCGAAAGGTGGCTGGACTTCGTATACGCCGCTTTCTGTCATCACCGATTCCGGCCCGGGCCATCTTTGGTTCTGGAATGGGCAAACGCTCTGGCTGGTCGGTTTCATCCTCCTGATCACGTCCTCTCTTCTCGGCGCGGTTAATTTCATCACCACGATCATTCAGCTCCGGGCCAAGGGGCTGACCTGGATGCGCCTGCCGTTCTTCGTCTGGGCACAGCTCATCACCGCGTTCCTTCTTTTGCTCGCTTTTCCCCCGCTCGAAGCTGCGGTGGTGATGCAGCTGATGGATCGCCTGGCTGAGACCAGTTTCTTCATGCCCTCTGGCCTGGTGGTAAATGGCGCCGCGATGCAGATCAGCGGCGGCGGCAGCCCGCTCCTTTGGCAGCACCTTTTCTGGTTCCTGGGTCACCCGGAAGTGTATGTGCTGATTCTTCCCGGCATGGGCATCGTGGCGGAAGTGATCGCGAACAACACGCGCAAGCCGCTCTGGGGTTACAAGTCTCTCGTCTTCGCAGGTCTCGTCCTCGGCTTTCTTTCCTTCATCGTCTGGGCGCACCACATGTGGCTCACCGGAATGGGGACGGTGGTGAGCGCGTTCTTCCAAACCACGACGATGATCATTTCGATTCCGTCGGTCATCATTTTGAGCGCATTTTTCATCTCGCTCTGGGGCGGATCCATCCGCTTCAACACCCCGATGCTTTTCGCGACCGCCTTCCTGCCGATGTTCGGCATTGGCGGACTCACGGGCATCCCGCTCGCCTTCAATTCCTCCGATCTCTACCTGCACGACACCTACTACGTGATCGCGCATTTCCACTACATTGTGGCCCCCGGCACGATCTTCGCGCTCTTCGCCGGGATCTATTATTGGTATCCGAAAGCGACGGGGCGAAGGATGAGCGAGTTTTGGGGGAAGGTGCATTTCTGGCCGTCACTCATCTGCATGAACGTGATTTTCCTGCCGATGTTTTTGCAGGGGATGCTGAGCATGCATCGGCGTTGGTATGATGGTGGCCAGGGTTGGAATCTCGCGAACGAGAAGGTCTGGGGATTGACCGGCTTCGAATGGAACGTGCCTATCTCCACCGCCGCCTGGGTGATGGGTTTGGCGCAGATTCCGTTCATCATCAACTTCTTCTGGAGCATCAAGCGTGGCGAGAAGACCGACGATAATCCATGGGAAGCCACCACCCTCGAGTGGGCAGCGCCGTCTCCGCCGCCGCATGGAAATTTCCTGGTCGCGCCAGTCGCATATCGCGGACCGTACGAATACAGTCTGCCCGGCCGCGAACGAGATTTCACCATGCAAAACGAACCCATTCGCGAGAGCGATCGCCGCGCTTACGAAGCCGCCGATGCCGCCGTCCATTAAGATTTAGCTGCTCGCTCATATGGATATTCCTTACACGACGACCGCACGCCCGGACACGGGCTTGTGGAACGCCAAAATCGGCATCTGGCTCTTTCTTGCCTCGGAAGTGATGCTCTTCGGAGGGCTCTTCTCCGGCTATATTTTCCTTCGTCTCGACGCGCAGCCCGGCTATTGGCCACACGGTCTGCTCAACGTGCCGGTCGGGACGATGAACACCGCGATTCTGATCGCGTCATCGGTCACGGTGGTGCTGGCTTGGGCCGCGCTGAAGATGCGACAATTTGCGCGCTACAAGTTTTACATGGGAATCACCATCCTTTGCGGCGTGATTTTCCTCGGGGTTAAGCTTTCCTATGAGTGGCCGGATAAATTTCATCACTTCGGCGCTTACATTCGCGCGGATCGGCTGGAAAAGTATGAGGCGTATCTCGGGAACAACCACCTGCGCGAAAAGGGTCTCGAACCGCGGGTCGAGATCACCGGCCATCTTCATAACCACGATGCCCTGCACGACCCAAATATCCGCGAGTACGAAATCCAGCTCGATCAGGTGAATGCCGCACCGACAGATCCGAGTGAGCGACCGGCCGCATTTTTGGCCGTTAAAGAAGAGCGATAAGATCGCGCACGTCGCGAAGGAGGATGTGGAGCTCGCCTCCATGTTCATTCCGAAGCACAGCACCTTTTTTCGCGACTTACTTCACGATCACTGGTCTGCATGGTCTCCACGTGCTCGGTGGTATTATCGTCTTCACCTATCTTTGGCTGCCGATGGAGCGCGAATCTCTACAAAAGAAATCCGGAACATCTGGCCAATCGGGTTGAGGTGGCGGGCCTCTTCTGGCACTTTGTCGATCTGGTCTGGATCTTTGTCTTCCCGCTCTTCTACCTTCTCTAAAGCCGATGAATCCTTCCCATCCGCCTGCCGCCGAAGAAGTCGTCCTCGCTCCAGAGGAGCACGACGATCATCATGACGTTTCGAAGCACGTAAACAAGTATCTGCTCGTTGGCGGCCTTCTGCTCGTCTTCACCGTGATCACGGTCGCGCTTTCGTATTTCGACTTCGGCTCCCACAAGGCGAACATGGCCATTGGCATGTTTGTGGCCACGATTAAAGCAGGTCTCGTGGCTGTGATCTTCATGCACCTTGCGGCGGAGAAAAAGCTTGTCTACCAGGTGTTGATCTTCACCGGTCTCTTCGTCGTGGCGCTTTTCTGGCTCACTTATCTGGCCTGGTACGATCCGATTTCTCGCTGATGTCGCTTAAAGGATTTCACCTCATTTTCATTACGGTTTCGTCCCTCCTGGCGATGGGCGTAGGGGCTTGGTGTGTTTGGGTTTATCTGACCTTCGCCGCTTCCTCTTATCTCACTGGCGCAGTAGCCAGCTTCGCAATCACCCTCGGCCTGGTCGTCTATGGCGCATGGTTTTACAAAAAGATGAAACGTCTGCGAATTTTCACATGAGGGGAAAAATCTGCGCGATCAGCGCCCTTATCTTCATCGCGCAAATGAGTCAGGCCATGGCTTGTGCGGTCTGTTACGGTGCGCCGCAATCCAAAACGTCCCAAAGCATGGCCATTGCCGTTTGGATGCTGATGGCGGCAGTCCTTTCCGTCCTCGGCGGAGTGGGCGCATTCAGTTTTCACCTCTGGCGGCAAGGTCGCATCCCGCTGGAACCACATCAGGAACTCGCACAGGAAGATCTCAAACAATATGATTAACGCCCCGCTTGCGTTGATTAACGAATTTCTCGGTCAGCCGCCCAATGCTTCCGAGCACGGCTTCCAGATCGATCACATTCTGGAATTCAGCCATTGGTTCATGGGGGCGCTCTTCGTGGGCTGGTCAGCCTTCTTTATCTTTGTCCTGATCCGTTTCCGGAAGGGTCGCAATCCGGTCGCCGATCACGAAGGTGTCAAAACCGGCATCTCAACTCACCTCGAGTTTGCCGTTGTCTTGATCGAAGCAGTGCTTCTCGTCGGCTTCGCGATCCCGATTTGGGCCAAGTTTGTGAACGAATTTCCGGACGCGAAAGACGCCATCCTGGTCCACGCCGTTGGTCAGCAGTTTAACTGGAACTTTCACCTCCCCGGGCCGGATGGCGTCTTCGGACGTCGCTCCCCGTATCTGGTCGATAACGCGAATCCGCTCGGGTTGGACCAGGCCGATGGTGCGGCTAAGGACGACCTCGTGGTCTTGGGCGAATTACACGTGCCGATCGATCGCCCGGTCATCATCGAAACGTCGTCCAAAGACGTCATCCATAACTTTGCCGTGCCCGCGATGCGCGCCGCGCAGGATGCCATCCCAGGGCAGATCATCCCGATGTGGTTCCGTCCGGTGAAGCTGGGCTCCTTTGAAATTGTCTGCGGCCAGCTTTGCGGGCTGGGGCATTACAGCATGAAAGGCATGCTCGTCGTCGATACGCCGGAAGATTACCAGGCCTGGCTGAAGGAGCGGGCCGAGCTTTCCGGCACCGCCGTAGCTCCAGCCGCGCTCGATCGTCCCGAGGGAGAGCCACCGCCAGCGCCAAATCAAGGCAGCGTCCCACCGCCAGGTGCGCCGCAGGCCGCTCCCGGCTCCACGCCCAAGCCGCCCGATCATCTCTAGCGAGAATTCGGTTGCCGGCATCGAGTCGTCGCGTCGTTGGGAAAAAGTCGGCTTTGTTCAACCGCGTAATGCCTCTAAAAGAGGCTTTGCCTGAGACAGCTGTAACGCCCTCCGCGGGTCGGTCGACTCATCCTGCCGTTCCGGCAGGATTCTCGATTCGGAGGAGCTAGTGATTTTAACCTTGATGCGATTCCGCGAAATGCGAACAGGCGTCATGGCGAAAGCCTTTAAGCTGCTCGGTCTCACGGGCGTTTGTCTGCTCATCACTGCGCTTTTGACGCCGCCCACCGCCTCCGCGGAGTCCCCGGAGATGTTCTACTATTGGGTGGCTCCGTTCCCTAGTGCGGAGCTCGCGAACCGTTTTGAGAGTTTCGTCATCGAGGTGACGGCAGCGCAGAAGACGGAAATCGAAGCGCGCAACGCAGAGGGACCGGTCATTTTTGATGGTCAGATCGCTGCGGGGAGCGTGCCTTATAACAAAAACTACCACGCCGCCAATCAGCCGGTCTGGAACTGGCATTTTGTTTCGATCGACAATCTCTATACCCGACAGGCCAGCCCTCCTGGCTGTATCGGGACGCGTACGTCCAATTGCGAATCGCATCCGTCCGACATAGCGGGTGATCCAGCACAATGGATTGCCAATAACGGGACGTATTATTTTCCCACCAAATACTACATCGTGCGCGAGGTAGATCCCGCGCGGAAAGACGCCTTGGCAAACGTGTCGAATCGAGGAGTTGCCGGTGTGGCGGAGAAAACGCTCATCACCGGCTTGATTATCACTGGCGGGGAACCGCGCAACGTGGTGGTGCGAGCTCTCGGACCGAGCCTGAGTGCAGCCGGCGTGCAACAGGCGGCGGCGAATCCGAAGATCGAGCTTTATCGGGGCTCGACGCGAGTAGCGAGCAATGCGGATTGGCAGAGCGACGCGCGGGCGGACGTGCTGAGGAATTCGTATCCGGCGCTGGCGCCCACGAACGGGCGCGAGGCGGCAATGTTTCTCACGCTTCTTCCGGGCGCCTATACGCTGCACGGAATTAACGAAACGGGAACGGAGGGCGTGGTGCTGCTGGAAGCATACGATGTGGACGCGGGGAATCCGTAAACAAGGGGAATGAAAATGTTTCGACTGGGGAGACTGCGAATTTGGTTGGGTCTTCATGTGGCCCTGGCCGCGAGTGTGGCGGCAGGTTTGACGGTCACCGCGCAGGAAACAGAGAGATTTTTCTACTGGGTTTATCCCGACCCGGCCCTTCACCCAATCACAGGAGAAAGCTTCGTGATCGAAGTTGACGGTGAGCATGCCGCTCAGATTGACGCGATTCGGAACGGAGGCGGTATTCCGGGATTCAGCGGTCTGATTACTGCCGAGGCTGCGAGTTATAATAAGAATTACTCTGCACCTGGTCAGCCGGTCTGGAATTGGCAGGTTGATGCAGTCCAAACCATTTTCGACTTCCGCACCACGGTGTTCCCATTTTGTGAATGTCCGCCTCTCATCGCCAATCCGTCGGACATCGCGGCCGACCCGGTCCAGTGGATTCAGCGGAATGGAAACGGATATGGGCCCATCCGTTATGCGATTCAACGCCGAGTCGATCCAAGTAAGCGTGATGCGATGGCGAATGTCTCCAATCGCGGCATGACCGGTGCAGGCGAAAAGACCCTCATTACCGGTTTGATCATCACCGGCGGCGAACCGCGGAATGTGGTGGTGCGGGCCTTGGGGCCGAGCTTGAGCGCGGCGGGCGTGCAGCAGGCGGCGGCGAATCCGAAGATCGAGGTTTATCGCGGCTCGACGCGGGTGGCGAGCAATGCGGATTGGCAGAGCGACGCGCGGGCGGACGTGCTGCGGAACTCGTATCCGGCGCTGGCGCCCACGAACGAGCGCGAGGCGGCAATGTTCCTCACGCTTCTTCCGGGCGCCTATACGCTGCACGGAATCAACGAGGCGGGGACGGAAGGCGTCGTTTTGCTGGAGGCGTACGACGTGGATTCGGGGAATCCATAGACCGGTCGCGTGCAGGCGTCTCGCACAGACGCCTACACTGCGGGCCTCGGATTCGCCGTTGTCGCTGATGTGCGCGGCAATGAAGCGCCGTGCGGCTCAGAGTTTTGAAGAACTCTCCGTGGGATTCGTCTGAACAATCCGACGCCGGGCGCTGTCTCTGTCTGCTCGGGTCTCCTTGCACCACGGAGGGCTGCTGCCTATGATATTCGGAATTCACGGAATGAAACGCCGCATCTTCTCGATGCTCGTCGCGCTGGCGAGCGCTACGCCTCTCTTCGCGCAGGATCCCGCAGCTCCGCCGCCGGCGCTGCCTTCGAGCCCGGATCTACCTCAGACGTCGTCGTTGCTCGATGCCATGATCCACGCCGGGCCGATCATTATCCCGCTCGTCGTCCTCTCGATTTTTTCGGTCATGCTGGTGGTCGTTTATTTTCTCACCATTCGCCGCGGGGCGGTGGTCTCGACCGGATACATGGCGACCGCGGATGCGCTTTTGAAGAAGCGCGATTACCTCGGTCTCCTCGCGGTCTCGAATCGTCACGGCGAAGCGATCGCGCGAGTCGTGCAAAAGATGCTCGAGTTCACGACGAAGAATCCCGGGAGCGGATTTTGCGCAGGTGCGCGAGATCGCGGAGACGGAAGGAACGCGGGTGGCGTCCAGTATCAATAACCGCGTCACCTACCTGGCGGATATCGGGACGATTGCGCCGCTCATTGGATTGCTCGGCACGGTGATCGGGATTGTGCGGTCTTTCAGTGCGCTCGGCGCGGATGTGGGCTCGGCGCGTTATCTTCAGCTTTCGAAAGGCGTAAGCGAGGCGCTCATCAACACTGCGGGCGGGCTCGCGATTGGCATTCCCGCGATGATCTTCTTCGCGTTTTTCCGCGGCCGTGCGCAACGCTTGATCTCGGAGCTCGAAGCGGCGGTGACGCATGTGCTGGCGTTGCTTTCGTTGCAATATAACAAGCGGACGGAGCGCGCGCCCGCGTTGCTCGAGGATGAATTTTAAGCGCAGAGTGGTGCGGCCAAGTGCGAGGGCGTCACGCATTGGCGCTCTCGAAGTGACCTTCTGTAATCTGCGGCTCCTGCTTCCATGAACCTGCGTAAAAACGGCGCTCCACCGCATCCCGGCATCCAGCTGGCTCCGCTGGTCGATGTGTTGATGCTGCTCCTGATTTTCTTTCTCCTGACCTGGAACGCGGCGCGGAACGAGAACGAGCTGGATGTGAAAATCCCGAAGGCCTCGGAAGCGAAGGAGAAGAACGCGCCGATCGGCGACGTGGTGGTGAACGTGAAGGCGGACGGCAGCGTGGTGGTGAATCGGCGCACGCTGAATGAATCCGAGCTGACCACTTTGTTGCAAGGACTGGTCCAGCTCGATCCCAACCAGGCGGTCGTGATTCGTGGAGATGAAGAGGGTGCGTATCGCTACGTGGTGGGCGTTCTGAACATCTGCAGCACGGCAGGCGTAACGAACGTCGCCTTTGCCACGGCCAAATGAGTAGGAAGAAGGCGAACGCGCTCGCCGTTCTCGCGCTCGGGCTCTTGGCTGTGCCCCTGCGTTCGCGCAGCGCCCGGATGAAATTCGGCGCGCGCAGCCAGTAAACGAACCGCCCGTTCGCCGCGCGCTTCCGGTGGTGGAACCGTCGGCCATCCCGCGGGAAACGCCTGCTCCTGTTCCCGTGCCCGTCGCCACTCCACGCCCGGCGGAATCCCCACCGCCGCGTCCCAGTGTCTCGGATTTGGAGCCCGAAGAGTCTTCCGCGCCCGTGGCGGAAGTGGAAGCGCCCGACCAACGCCAGCTCAATTACGCGAACGATCTCTTCAGTCGAAAGCTCTACGATCTTGCGATCCCAGAGTATGAGAAATTCCTCGGCCAGTTTCCCAGCGCGACAGGACGGGCTGGTGCATTTTTCTATCTTGGAGATGCCTACCGCTCGCTGAACAAAACATCAGCGGCGCGCACCTCTTTTCAAAGCGTGCTCGATCAATACGGCGAGAGCGAGTTCGCCGGTCCGGCAGCTTACGGAGTGGCGGAGATTCTCTTTAATCAGAAGGACTACGCAGGTGCGGCGACCCTTTTTAACCGCTCGGCAGCGAAGTCGAAGGACGCGTCTCTCGCGCTTTCCGCGCGCTATTTTGAGGCGCGCTGTCTGGAGAATCTGGAGAAGAAAGAAGACGCGGCCAACCTCTACCTGCAGGTGGTGGAAGCGAAGAATCCGAATCCGTTTCGCGAGGATGCGCGGATGGCAGCCGGCTCCATTTTGCTGACGCGCGGCCGGAAAAACGATGCCCTGGTGCAGTATGAAGCGCTGGCGAACGAGACCGGCAAACCAGCGTTAAAAGCCGAGGCCACCGTGCGGGCGGGCATGATCGCGCTCGATCTGCAGCAGACAGAGAAGGGGAAGGACAAGGCGATGTTGCAGAAGGCGACCGCGTTACTGCAGAAGGGGCGCTCGTTAGGCGACGGCGGGAAGTGGCAGGGTATTGCCCAGGTTGGCCTGCTCCGCCTGCTCTATTCCACGGCGCAATACGCGCAAGTGCTGACGGAATATAAGCGGAGCGCTGAGAGCATCCCGGCCGAGGTGCGTCCGGAGATGATGTTGGTGGCTGGAAATAGCGAGCGCCAGTTGGGCCACCATAAAGAGGCGGAAGCGCTCTATAGCGGAATCATCGCGAAGTATCCCGACCGCGAGGAGGCGAAGGACGCGCGCTACCAGCGCCTGATCAATCTTTACACTTCGGACCCCAAGGAATTGGCGGCCGAGGTGGAACAGTTTCTCGCCACGAAGCCGACGGCAGAGCGCGCCGACCAGGCCCGACTCTTGCAAGCGGAGTCTTATTACAAAGATGGCAAGTTTGCCGAGGCCGCGCCGCTCTACGAAGCGCTGCGGGCATCGCAGCTCACGCCCAAGCTGCGCGCGGAAGCAGCCTACAAGCTCGGCTGGTGCTACGTGCAGCAGAAGGAAACGTCGCGCGTGGTGGAAGCGTTTACTTATTTCCTGCAGGCGTTTCCCGACAACTCGCAGGCTTCCGTTGCTCTCGTCCAGCGCGCGCTGGCCCACCAGACTTTGAAAGACATTGCGGGTGCGATTGCTGACTTCGATGCCTTGCTGAAGAATTATCCGAAGGCGCGCGAACGAGAAGCTGCGCTCCAGCAGAAAGCGCTCTTGCTGGGCCAGCAGGAGAACGACCAGGCAATGGCTGAGACGTTTCAGCAGCTCTTAAAGGAATATCCCAAGACGGCGGTGGCGGCGCAGGCGCAGTATTACATCGGAAAGACGGCGTTTGAGGCGAAGGATTACAAGCGGGCGCTGGCGCCGCTGGAAGCGGCGCGAAAGCTAAATGCCGAGCAGTATTACACACCCGCAACCGTTCGGATTATCTCCGCGCATTTCTACCTGAAGAACCGGGCGGCACTCACGGCGGAGATCGACAAGTTTCTGGCCGCCGATCCGAAGGCCAAGATTCCGGGCGAGATTTTGCAGGCGCTCGGGATCGAGTTTTACAACGAGAAGAACTACGCGGCGGCGGAAAAATATCTCAGCCTGGTGGGAGCGAATGAGCCGACGAATGGCAACGCGGATTTTTGGTTTTACACCGCCGATGCGCAGACGAAGCAGGGAAAATTTGCGGAAGCGGAAGCGTCCTATGAACGCTTTTTGCAAAGCGCGACCGATCCGGCCGCGAAGGTAAAGGCGTTGCTCGCGCTGGGTGCGACGAAGATTGCGGCGCATAAAGCGGATGAGGCGCAAAAGATCGCGGAGGAGATCATGAGCCTGCAACCGGAGGGGAAAGTGAATGCGGAGGCGCGTTTGCTGGCGGGAGATGTGCAGGTGGAGCGCGGGAATTTTGAAGACGCGGGAAAGGCGTTCATGAGCGTGGTCTTGCTCTATGACGATCCGGCGATCACGCCGCGTGCGCTGCAAAAGGCAGCAGCGGCCTATGAGAAAGCCGGTAAGACGGCAGAGGCCGCGAAAGCGAGCGAGCAGTTGCGCGCGAAGTATCCGGGGTTTGTGGGGACGTAAGGCGGACGGGGCTCGCGGTTTGGACGTTAGCTGGCGTGGGCTGGGGAAATTTTTAGTCGCAGGGCAGTTTTATACCCCGGGCTCCGCGGCGAGATCCCTCGGCCGTCTTCGCGGCTCGGGATGACGTGGGCGGTGATTTACGCGAGGGATTTTTCTGTGCTTGGTGCGCGGGCTTTCGCGTTCTCAGGGAGCGTGGTGGATCGCAGAGGTAGCGCAAGCTTCCAGCTTGCTCTCTCCGCGACTGCAAGCTGGAAGCTTGCGCTACCTTACCTGTGCGAAGGCAATGGTTGCCCGGCTTCAAAGAACCGCATTTTATCGAGGATGCTCCATCGGCAAAATCACACTCGCGCCAGAGTCTCGATCGGAAGCGAGGCGAGGAAGGTCTTCGTGTCGCCGATTTGTAGAACCGGACGCGCGAGGTGCGCGGCGAGCAGGCTGGTATCGGCAGTGGCGGCGATCCCGGCTTGCGCGTGCAGCGCGGCTTCGGTCATCTGCACGATGATCCGCTGGACCAGAGCTTCCGGGTTCCGCTGTTCGGAAAATTGGACGGTGCAGAGACCCGGCGCAGTCGCTTCCACATACGGACTGAGCGAGAAGCTGAACTGGAGCAGCAATTCATCGAGGAGCTTTTCCTGGACGCGATCGCGCGGTTTCACGATCAGCTCAAGACAGCGGGCCAGGCCCTGGCTCGGCGTCATCCCCGGGTGCACTCCGGCGCGCGCGGCGGTCTGGTTAAGCTGGATGATGAGTGCGCGCGTGGCCTGGTCGTCAATCAAAGCCACAGGGTGACCCGTCAGTTCTGTGCGATGGCGCAGGGCGGCTTGCAGATAAAAATCCGGTAGATAAATCGTGGCAAACATTTAGCCGACTCCGGCAAGTTCGTGGCGCTGGCCCTGGACGCGTTGCACCTGGAATTGCAACCGGGGAGCGTTTTCCTCCTGCGCCAGGTCTCGGAGTTGCCAGGAATTTTCCAGGACCAGCTTCCATTGCGCGCTGCTGATGAGACTGCGCCGGGTGAGCGCGAGGAAGGCGGTGGGGGTGGGCTCGACCAGGCGCTGCAGGCGATACCAACTGGCGGAAGGAATGCGGCGCAGCTCGTCCGCGGGATTCAGGACGAGGTCGAGGAGGACGAGCGGGAAATTGCCATCGCGCAGCAGGAGGTCGGCGGCTTTAACCGCCTCAGCGGCGTGGCTGCAGCGGACCCAAAGCAGGTTGCGCAAGAGCTGCGGACCGAGCGGTTGAGGATCGAAGGAATCCCGACCATCGATCAGGGCGACGAAGAAGCGTTCACGCGCGGCAGTTTGGAGAAGTTGAGCGATGAGCAGGGCGCTGCCGGCACTGACGTTGGGGCTGGTCAGCTCGGTGATCGCGCCCTGCGCCAGGCCACCCGCGGTGGCGGTGTCGAGCGTAGGCAGACCGGTGGCGAGGCGGGCCTGGGCGGTAAGGCGGGGAGTGGGGAAGCGCTCGGCCAGAAGTTGGCGGAGGTCGATGATCTGGCTGCTCGCTCCCATCCTGCAAGAATGGCAGGGGAGCGGCGTATGTTCAACTGAACATTAAGCGCGCTTGCGTCGGGTGGTGTGACTGAATTGTTGCCGCACCAGTGAGACCATCACCCCTTGAATCCGCAATTCCCGCGCTGGAACCAGATTGGGAAAGAGGGGGTTCTCGGCCTTTAAATACGGACGACCATGGTCCGTGACATACCGTTTCAACGTGGTCTCGCCATCGATCAAGGCCGCTACGATGTCGCCGCTCTGCACTTCTTTCCCGTCCTCCAGAATCACGATGTCGCCATCCAGGATATGGGCATCGATCATGGAATCGCCGCGCACGCGGAGGGCAAAGGTGCGGGCGTTTTTGGAAGCGTTAACCGTGCGTGTGTCGAGGGAAACATGTCCCTCGATCGTCTGCTCGGTGGAGCCAGCCATGCCGGCCGGGATTTGTCCGTAAATCGGGATGTCGGTGATGCGGACCTTTTGCACCGGGGTGATGAGAGCACGCGCCTTACGGGCATGGCGATCGAGCACGCCTTTCTTCTCCAAGGCTGCGAGATACTGCATAACGGAGGTCTGGCTGGCGTAGCCGAAATGCTTTTGGATCTCGCGCGTGCTGGGGGTGATTCCCTTCTCGCGCTGCTCGGTCTGGATGAAACCGAGGATGTCGTTCTGCCGCTCCGTGAGCACGGTCTAAAGTGCACAGCTGGAACGGTCGCGCAAGTTCAAGTGAACACTACCAGTTTGTGATCCACTTCGCGCGGTTGCCTCCGTTCTCGAGGCCCGCAGTGCTCCAGAGATCGAAGGTGGGATTAAAGCCGCCCGCGGCGTTGGGATCGGATGCCTTCATGGTGGAGTAGCCGTAGCTGTTTCCGAAGGGATCGAGAATGGCGCTGATCGGAGTGGCTGGAGCGGCGGGCGCGAGCATGGCCGGTTTGAAATCGAAATACGATTTGGCTTCGCTCACGCGATCACCGTCGAGATCGGCGGCCAGTTGTCGGTAGAGGAAGGCGCTGGTGGAGCGGTAATCGCTGGCGGCCCCTGAGTTTGGATTCAGGTTATCGGTCGAGTTGTCGCTTGGATAAACCCCCATATCCGCTTTGTAGCTTTCGAGGGCGGCGGAGAGCGCGGCGATCTCGGCTTCGGCGCGCGAGCGTTTGCTCTTCTCCTGCACGTAACCGGAGGTGGCGAGAACGAGGCCCGCGAGCACGGTGATGATCGACATCACGACCAGCAGTTCGATCACAGTGAACGCGTCCGCTTTCCGGAAGCTGCGCGGTGCGCTTTTCATCGTTCGCTACGTTTGCTGTTGCAGGCCGCTGATGATGCTGATGAGCGGAAGGAAAAGCGCGATCACGATGGTGCCTACGACGAGCGCGAGGAAGACGATCATGATGGGCTCGAGCATGGCAGTGAGGCCGACGATGGAGTTATCCACTTCGTCGTCGTAGACCTCGGCGATCTTGAGCAACATCTCGGGAAGCTGGCCGGTCTCTTCGCCGACGTCGATCATGCTCACGACCATGGGTGGAAAAGCGCCGCTGTGGTCGAGCGGGACCACAAGGGATTCGCCCTCTTTCACGCTGTCGTGCACCTGCAGGATGGCGTGGGCGATCACGCTGTTCCCGGCGGTTTCGCGGGTGATTTGCAGCGCCTGGAGAATGGGGACGCCGCTGGTGATGAGGGTGCCGAGGGTGCGAGAGAAACGGGAGATCGCGGTCTTGCGCAGGAGATCGCCGAAGAGCGGGAGACGGAGCTTGAGGCGATCGAGAGCGATCCGGCCGCGCGGATTGCGACTGAGGAATTTCCCGAGGACGAGGAGAAGGACGACGACGAGGACGATTGCGCCCCAATGATTTTTGACTGCGTTACTGACGGCGATGACGAAAAGGGTGATGCCGGGGAGCGGTCTGTCGCCCAGCATGTCGTGAAAGATTTGCTCGAAGCGAGGGACGATGAAGACGAGCAAAAACGCCATGATGGCGATGGCGAGAAACATGACGATGATCGGGTAGACCATCGCAGCGGCGACCTTGTTTTTGATCTTCTGCGCCTTTTCCTGGAACTCAGCCAGACGGGTAAGGACCCCTTCGAGAACGCCGCCGAGTTCACCGGCGCGCGCCATGTTGAGGTAAAGGTTGTTAAAGATCTTGGGGTGTTGCGCGAGGGCTTCGGAGAAGGTGCTCCCGCCTTCCACGGAATCGGAGAGGGCGCCGATTGTTTTGCGGAGGACTCGATCGCGCTCTTGTTTCGCGAGGACGGCGAGGGCGCGGAGGAGAGGCAGGCCGGCCCCGATGAGGGTGGCGAGCTGGCGGGTGAAGACCATCAGGGTCTTCGCTTTGATCGTCTTGCGCTCGAAGAGGACGATCTCTTTCCGCGCTTTCGCTGGCTTGGCGGCCCGTGGCGACTTTCCTTGTTTCGGCGCTTTCTTCGATGAGCGGGCAGTGCCTTTCCCTTCTTCGAGAACTTCGGTGGGAAAGTATCCAGCTTGCCGGAGATGCCCGATGGCTTCGTTACTGGTCGCGGCCTCGACCTGGCCGGTGAACTCCTGGCCGCGAGCGTCGAGGGCTACGTAATTGTAACGAGGCATGTTTTCCAGCCACGGATTAACACGGATGAAACACGGATTGAAATCAATCCTGCTCTGAATCCCGTGAAATTCCATGTCCATCCGTGGCTCAAGTGTATTTCAACACTTCCTCCACCGTGGTATCGCCCGCGAAAATGCTGCGCAACCCATCCTGGCGCAGCGTGATCATGCCCAACTCGATCGCTTTTTCTTTCAAGGCCACGGTGGGCGCGCGTTCGTTAATCAACTCCCGAATCGGGTCGCTCAATCTCATCAATTCGTAGATGCCTTTGCGACCTTTATAGCCGGTGTCGTTGCAGCTTTCGCAGCCGCGCCCGTAGGAGAACTCCCGTTCGCCGAGGTCGCGTTGGCTGAGCTGAAGCTGGTCGAGCACCGCCTTCGTGGGCTGGTAAGTGGTGCGGCAGCGCGGGCAGATGGTGCGGAGCAAGCGTTGGCCGAGGACGGCTTCGAGCGTGGACGAGATCAGGAACGGCTCCACCCCCATGTCGATCAAGCGCGTGACCGCACCGGGCGCGTCGTTCGTGTGCAACGTCGTAAAGACGAGGTGGCCGGTGAGCGAAGCCTGGATGGCGATTTGCGCGGTCTCGAGGTCGCGCGTTTCGCCGATCATGATTCGATCCGGATCCTGGCGGAGGAAGGCGCGCAAGACGCGAGCAAAGGAGAGACCGATCGCTTCATTCACCGGCACCTGGATCACGCCATCGAGATCGTATTCCACCGGCTCCTCCGCGGTCAGGAGCTTGGAATCGAGCGTGTTAATCTCGCGGAGGCACGAGTAGAGCGTGGTCGTTTTTCCGGACCCGGTCGGGCCGGTGACAATGAAGATGCCGTTGGGCCGTTGGATCACTTCCAGGATGTAGGCGTGGACGTATTCCGGCATCCCGAGCGCCCCGAGTTCAAGGTTCACGGTCGAGCGATCGAGCACGCGCAGGACAACGCTTTCGCCAAACTGCGTGGGCAAGGTCGAGACGCGCAGATCAATCACGCGGCCGGCGACATTTTTCTGGATGCGACCATCCTGCGGCAGCCGGCGCTCGGCGATGTTCAGATTCGCCATTACCTTCACGCGGGAAATAACCGGGAGCGCGAGATGTCGCGGCGGCGGGGCCATTTCGTAGAGGGCGCCATCGACGCGGTAGCGAATTTTGAATTCGTTTTCGAAGGGCTCGAAGTGGATGTCACTGGCGCGATCCTGGATGGCCTGGAAGAGAATCAGATCGACGAAACGGATGATAGGCGTGGCGTTGGCATCCGCTTCCAGGTGGGCAAGATCGGCCGCGGCTTCGGAGGTAACGGTGATGGTGTCGCCCACTTCGCCGAGCTGGTGCAGGATCTCGTCCATGCTGGCGGAGTCGCTCCCGTAGACGCGCTTGATCCGTTCTTCGATTTGCTCGGGAGGGGCGACGACGATGTGGACATCCTGGCCGAGCGCGAAGCGAAGATCTTCCGCCGCGCGATGATCGAGTGGATCGACCAGAGCCACGGTGAGACCCTCCCGACTCTGCGCAAGCGGAAGGGCGCGGTAGAGGCGGGCGAGCCCGTTCGGAATCGAACGGAGAACCTGCGGCGCGATCTCGGCGGGTAAGGGATGGAACTCCAGGCCTAACGAATCGGCGACCGCCTGATAGAATTGCGGATTCACCGAGGAGACCGTTATTCGCCAGAGTCTGGGCGAGGGTAAGGCCGTTGAGGTTGGCTTCGGCCAGGGCGTCGTCGATCTGCACCGCGCCGAGGACGTGCTGGTCACGCAGGAGCTCGGCGACCTGGTTATTATTCATTGCGGCTCCTCGTCTTCATTAGTGCGCATCTCCCGAGGTGATGGAGATCACTTCCTCGGCCGAGGTAAGGCCGGCCAGGACTTTGCGCACGCCGTCCTCCCGGAGTGTGCGCAAACCAAGCGCGCGGGCTTTTTGGCGAAGGAGCAAAGTCGACTTCTTTTGGTTAATCATGTGCCGCACTTCGTCGTCGACGACGAAGATTTCGAAGATGCCCATGCGGCCGCGGTAGCCCAGGCCGCGGCAGCGATCGCAACCGACCGGCCGCATGACCTGGGCCTGGCGGAGCTGCGTAGGCTCGATCCGAAGGGCGCGCAGCTCGGTTTCACTGAGCACGCCCGGTTGCTTGCAATCGCGGCAGAGCCGCCGCACGAGTCGTTGCGCCATGATCGCGCGCACTGAGGAGGCCACGAGGAACGGCTGCATCCCGAGATCGACGAGGCGGGCGATGGCGGAGGGCGCGTCGTTTGTGTGCAGAGTGCTGAAGACGAGGTGACCGGTCAGGCTGGCGTTGGTGGCGATGGAGGCGGTCTCAAGATCGCGAATCTCGCCGATCATGATGATGTTCGGTGCCTGGCGCAGGATGGAACGGAGAGCGGCGGGGAAAGTCATCCCGATCTCGGTGTTCACCTGCACCTGGTTGATCCCGTTCATCTGGTACTCGACCGGCTCTTCGATCGTGATGATCTTGCGGTCGGGTTGGTTCATGTGATGGAGGCACGCGTAAAGCGTGCTCGTCTTGCCCGAACCAGTCGGGCCGGTGACGAGCAGGATGCCATCGGGCAGGCGGAGGAGACGCTCGAAGGTTTCCTGGTCGTCGCTGAGGAAGCCGAGCTCGGGCAGGCCGAGCATGAGGCTGGACTTATCGAGCAACCGCAGGACGACGCTCTCGCCGTGATTGGTGGGGATGGTGGAAACGCGGAGATCGAGCGGCTGACGCGCGATTTTGACCTGAATGCGGCCGTCCTGCGGGAGACGCTTTTCGGCGATGCTCATGGAGCCGGTCATGATCTTGAGTCGGGAGACGATGGCGGATTGGAGGCGCTTCGGCGGCGCCTGCATTTCCTGGAGGACGCCATCGATGCGGAAGCGGACGCGGAATTTTTTCTCCAGCGGCTCGAGGTGGATATCGCTCGCGCCGAGGCGATGGGCTTCGACGAGGAGCATGGAAACCATTTGCACGATGGGAGCATCGGCTTCGTTGCTGCTGGCCAGGTCGCCGCCGTCCGCGAGCTCAAGCTCGACGGTGTGGCCGAGGCGTTCTTCCAACAGGGCGGAGGCGTCATCGGCGGTGCCGTAGTATTTGATCAGCGCTTCCCGGATCATGGATGGGCTGCTGCAGACCACCTCGAGTTCACGCTGCAAAAGAAATCCAAGCCCGTCGATCGCATCGATATCGAGCGGATCGCCGATGGCCACGACGAGACCGCTTTCGCCCAGGGCGAGCGGGATGACTTTGAAGCGGCGCGCGTCTTCTGCGCGAATCTGCTGGATGATCTCCGGCGGAATCACGCGTCCGGAAAGGTCCACCCAATCCATGTGCGCCTGCGCAGCGAGAGCGCGTGAAACATCGGGCTCGGTCAGCACGCCTTCGCGCAGCAGCACCGCCATGATGTCAGTCGCATCACCGCCGAGCTGGGCACGGGCGCTTTCGATCTGCGCATTCGTTATCAGCCCGACGTCTTCCAGGACTCTGAGCACGTAGTCAGCCGGTAGGTGCAAGGTGAGGCCAGCTTCCCGCGAGCGGGGCGGAGGATGCAAGCGGGAAGCTTCGCGCGAGCGGAGATTAAACGGCTACGGGGTTTACGTCTCGTAGGCGCGCCGCGCTGCCGTGATCACGTCGCGCTCCCATTTGCGATTCGCGCGGAGGGTTCATGTGCGGTTCCCGGTCAGGAAATTGCGCGCGTGACGGAGGAATTTCACGGTATCAACAACGGCCGCGATAAGGATGCCGATCAAGGTCCAAAAGACGGCAAGGTGCAGGCCGTAGTTCAATTTGCCCACCTTCAGTATGCCCAGAGGAGTGCTGCTTTCCGCGGTCAAGTGGACGAGCGCTGAGGTTTCCAGAAAGGGGTAGATCACCACCAGTGCGGCCAGGGAAGTAACCGCCCCGACCGCGGGCGGCAGCCACGTCCAGCGCGGACGCAACAGAGTCCCGAGGTGTTGCCCCAGAATCGCGACTGCGATGAGCAACGTCGGCAGGTAAAGCGTCTGCCAGATCGGCGCGAGGCGCAGATGACCAAGAATCCCGGTCGAGAAGTTCGGCAGACTCAGCCACCAGACAATGAAGACAGTCTGCACGACGATGCCGGCGATGGAGGTCGCGAGGGGGACCGTGTGCTTTGTTCGATCGAGCGCTGAGAGGGTGCGCGGATCCCAATCGGCAAAAAAGCGGAACTTGACCAGCGCGTAATCGAGCCCGGCAAAGAAAATCGTCACGAGCAGAAGCGCGGGGAGAGCGAGGCCCGGCAACCGCCAGCCCGCTTGCGCGATTTGCCGGGTCAGATTGCCATCGTCCTGAAAGGCGAGCGCCGCAGCGGTGACCAACCCGAGCACGACCAGGAGAGAAAGCGTGGCTTTGATTGCGACCCAGTAGAACGGGAAAACGACGGGACCGATGAGCTGCTGGCCGATGGTGACGGTGCGGCGCTCCTCTCGATAACGCGCGGCGACGAGGGGCGGCGCGCCGACTTGCTTCAGAATGGCGACTTCCTCTTCTTCGTTCAAAGGCCGGCCGAGTTCGGCTTCCTTGTCCTCGGCCTGAGCGATGAGGTTGGCGTGGAGCTCGGCCGCGATGTCGTCCTGCTGCTTGCGTGGCAGCCAAAACTTCACGGCTTCAATGTAGCGTTCGATGAGTTGCATAGGGGTATGGGTTGGTTGTTAGACGATGCGGGTGAGGGAGGAATTGATTTTCGCCATCTCGGCGAGGAGTTGCTTGAGGATCTGTTTCCCGTCGGGCGAGAGGCGGTAGAAACGTTTTTTGCGATTGTTCTCCTCGCGCCATTCGCTCGTGAGCAAGCCCTTGGGTTTCCAGGCGGCGGAGGAGGGGATAGAGCGTGCCTTCATCGATCGCGAGGCCGAGCTCGGCCAGATCCTTGCGGAGGGTGTAGCCGTAATGCTCCCGCCGAAGCTGGGCGAGGACGGCGACGATGAGAAAGCCGCGGCGGAGCTCGAGGCGAATGTTTTCGAAGAGATCGGGATCCATGGTTACCGTGTGACAGACACTATGTGCAACACAGTATGTGGCGCACGGTGAATGAGGTCAAAGGTTTTTTTCTGTGCTGCGCCGGGTGCGCCAGCTTCCGGCTTGCGGGCGGGGGGAGAGAAGATGGAAGCTTGCGCACCAATGAATGAGCCGCTGCGCATCGCGATGTGGTCGGGCCCGCGCAATATCTCCACCGCGATGATGCGGGCGTGGGAGAATCGCCCCGATACGGTGGTGGTGGATGAGCCTCTTTACGCGCATTACTTGCAGGCGACCGGCGCGCGGCATCCGATCGCGGCGGAGGTGATCGCGGCTGGGGAGACGGACTGGCGCGTGGTGGTGGCGCAATTGACCGGCGCGGTGCCGAACGGGCGCGCCGTTTTTTATCAGAAACAAATGACGCATCATCTGCTCCCGGAGATGGGGCGGGAATGGCTGGACCAAGTGGTGAACTGCTTTCTCATTCGCGATCCGCGCGAAGTGATCGCGTCTTATCTGAAGAAGAACGGTGAACCGAGCGCGCTCGATGTCGGGTTTCTGCAGCAGGCCGAAATTTTCGATCTGGTGCGGGCGCGGACGGGCACGGTGCCGCCGGTGATCGATGCGCGGGAGGTGGCGGAGAATCCGGAGCGCGTGCTGCGGTTGCTCTGCGCGGCGGTGGGAGTGGAATTTTCCGACGCGATGCTCTCCTGGCCGGCGGGCTTACGGCCCACTGACGGAATCTGGGCTGCGCATTGGTATGGGGAAGTGGCTACCTCTACTTCTTTTCGTCCGCCGATGGACCGGGAGCTGGAAGTGCCGGCGCGGCTGGAGAGGCTGTGCGACGAATGTCAGGAGATTTATGAGCGGCTTTACCAGCATCGCTTGAGGTAAAAATATGCAGCAACAATTCGACGCGCGGAACCGCGACCTCCAGGTCAACATCAACGGCGAACTGTTCCATCGCGACCGGGCGGGCATTAGTCCGTTCGACTCGGCAGTGCAGGGCGGGGACGCGGTTTGGGAAGGCTTGCGGCTTTATGATGGCCGTATTTTTAAACTCGCGGAGCATCTCAAGCGGCTGCGCGATTCTGCGACCGCGTTGGCGTTTGTCGAGATACCCGAGGACGAGAAGATCATCGCGGAGATCAAGCGCACGCTGGCGGCGAATGCGATGCGCGATGGCGTGCACATCCGACTGACGCTGACGCGCGGTGTGAAGGTGACCTCAGGAATGGACCCGCGGCTGAACCAAAGCGGGCCGACCTTGATCGTGCTCGCGGAACACAAGCCGCCGGTCTACGCGAAGACGGGATTGAAGTTGATCACGAGCAGCATTCGCCGGCCGTCGCCGGAGATTCTCGATCCGCGGATTCATCACGCGAATTTGTTGAATTCGATCCTGGCCAAGATCGAGGCGAACGACGCGGGCGCGGATGATGCCCTCATGCTCGATCTGCGCGGGATGGTGGCGGAGACGAACGCGACGCACGTCTTCGTGGTGCGGAATGGCTGTGTGCTGACGAGCCGGGTGGTGGCGTGTCCGGATGGGATCACACGCGCGACGGTGCTGGAGATTTGCGCGGCGAATGGGATCGAGTGCGGCGAGTCGGATTTAAACGTGAACGATGTCTACAGCGCGGATGAGATGTTTTGCACTGGGACGATGGGGGAACTGGCGGCGGTGACGAGCGTGGACGGGAAGGTGATCGGGGACGGTGAGGTGGGCGCGATGACGCGGCGGCTGAGCGAGCTGTTTACAGCGCGGACGGCGGCGGAAGGATTTTGCGTGGTTGATTAGCGAATGCGGGTGTGGCCTTGGCTGCGGCCGGTGTTTTTCGGTTGGGATGGATTTCGCGTTGTCGGAGAGATCCCTCGGCCGTCTGCGCGGCTCGGGATGACGTGGCGCTGGGGCTCAGCCCTTCTACCCTCTTTAATCGGCGCGGAGGGCTTCGACGGGATTCACGAGGGTGGCGCGGCGGGCCGGGAGGAGACAGGCCACGAGCGCAGCCAGGCCGAGGACGGTGAGCGCGCCGATGAGAAGAAGCGGGTTATGCGCAGAGGTTTGGTAGAGCTGCGCTGTGATCAAGCGGCCCAACGCGAGCGCGGCGGCGAGACCGGCGACCAAACCGAATAAGACGGGCTTCATTCCTTGGCCGACGATCAGCCGCAGCACGTCGCGCGTTTGCGCACCCAGCGCCATCCGCACCCCGATTTCGCCGGTGCGCTGCCCGACGCTATAGGCAACCGCGCCGTAGATCCCGACGGTGGCGAGGAGAAACGCGACCGCCGCGAAGACGCCGAGCAAAATAGTGGTGAGCCGGGCCTGACCCATGGCTTGCGCGACAATCGCATCCATCATTTGCGGCTGGGCGATGGCGAGGGTGGGATCGACGCTGCCCAGCGCTTTTTCCGCGCGGCGGGTGATCTCGGCGGCGGGAAGCGTGCTGCGAAGGGTGAGCGTGAGGAAGGGAAAATTTTCCTGCGCGAGCGGGCGATAAAATTCCATGTCGTTCCGCTGCGCAGGACGCTCCGAGCGGACGTCGCCGACGATGCCAATGATCTCCGCCGGGACGCTGTTGCTGGTCACGAGCAAGGTTTTACCGATCGGATTTTCGTCGCCGAAGAGTTTGCGCGCTCCCGCCTGACTGATGAGCATGACTTGTGGGCGATCGGCAGTGTCGCGTTCATCAAAGTCGCGGCCCGTGAGGAGCGGCACGCCCCAAGTCTTGAGGTAGCCGGGTGCGACGTCATGGGAGGGGGCGACAGCCCGTTCCGCGATCGGCGTGCTGGAGTTCTCGGGTTTGGTGTAGAGGGTGCGGTTACCGCCGGCGAGGGGAATATCGCCACTCACGCTCGCAGTTTCGACGCCCGAGACGCCGCGCAATGCCTTCTCCAACTGATCTGCGAAACGTGCCCGCGTTGCGACGTCGGGATACGCAGTCGCGGGTAAGGTAAGAAAGCCAACCCAGAGATCTTGGGTGCGAAAGCCGAGATCCTGTCGGCTGAGCCGCAGGAAGCTGGTGATGAGCAAGGCAGCGCCCGCGAGCAACGTGACAGAGAGCGCGACCTGGGTGCCGACGAGGATCTTGCGGAAGCGGTGTTGTTTCACACTCCCGCTCGAGCCGCGTCCGCCTTCCTTTAGTCCATCGATGAGATCGGCGCGTGAGCTTTGCCAGGCAGGATAGACGCCCATGGCGAGGCCGGTCACGATCGAGAGGATGAGGGCGAACGCGAGCACCGGTCCTGAGAGGTGAGCGCTGCCGCCGGGAGCGAGCGGGAGAAAATCGGACGCTAATTTTGGGACCAGCGGAACCAGTTGCCAGGCCAGAAAGGCACCGGCGATGCCGGCGAATAGGCTGACGAGGAAGCTCTCGAGGACGAAGAGCCGGAGCACGCTGCTTCTCGATGCGCCGAGAGCCATGCGCAAGGCGACTTCGCGCCGGCGCCCGCTGAAGCGAACGAGAAGGAGGTTGGCCACATTGCTGCAGGCAATGAGGAGGACAAATGCGACCGCGGCCAGCAAGGTCCCAAAAGCCGGCCGCAATTCGCCGGCCACATCATCTGGCAGCGTTTTGCCGAAACCGACCATGTCGAGATCGAACTTCTCCGGGTATTTGCTGCGGTAACTTTCCCCGAGCACGCGCACCCCGGCGTCCACTTGCGCAATCGTCTGGCCCGGCTTCATCCGGCCGATCACGCGCAGAAAAGCTGTGCCGCGCATCATGCGTTCGTAGGAAAACCCCGGGATGACGAATGGCTTCGTCGTCCAGACTTCGTTCCCGTTTGGGCCGACCCATTGCGCCGGCATGTTCGGCAGCACGCCGACGATGGTGTGCACAATGCCATCGAGGGTAAGGCTGCGCCCGAGGACGTTTGGGTCGCCGCCGAGACGCGCGCGCCAGAATTTTTCGGAAATGAGGACGACGTCGGCGCCTTCTTCTTCAGCCGGGAGAAAGGTGCGGCCGAGGATGGGTTGCACCCCGAGGACATCGAAGTAGTTCGCCGTGGTCCGAAAACCCTGGAGCAAAACCGGGGTGCCCAATCCGGTGAGGGTGTAGGCCGCGTTCGTATCCGCGGCGAAGCCATCGAAAATCTGCTGACTATCGCGGTAGTGCATGAACCGCGGGGCGGAGAGGGGCCAGTCGAAGATGTCGCCGCCCTTTGGTTTGTTGAAGAGGTGGACGACGCGAGCGGGTTCCTTAAAGGGCAGGTCGCGCAGGAAGAGATCGTTGATCAGGCTGAAAATCGCGGTGTTGAACCCGATGCCGAGGGCGAGGGTGGCAACGGCGAGAAAGGTGAAGCCGGGGGACTTAAGCAGCTGGCGGAGAGCGAAGCGGAGGTCGGTCATCATGGGCGGGGGGGTTACCTTGAGATGCGCCAAATGGGCGTTTGGATTCAATAAATAAACGCCGCCGGGACCGTTTTTAGTCTAGTGGCGAGGGTTTGGTTTTCGCGGGGTTCGTGCGGCGAGGCGTGTGCGCTTTGTGGATTGAGAGTGGGACGCATGGGCTGCGGGTCTTGCTTCCTGTTGGTTAACGTCTGCGCTGGCGTCGGAGGGATCCCTCGGCCGTCTGCGCGGCTCGGGATGACATTGGGAGAGCGCGGCGTGTCTCGGGGGCGCAGGAACGTAACCGCGGAGGCGTCGATGCTTGCGGTCGTTCGCATCCAACGGAGGCGTGGGAGTGTGTGAGTGCAGTGCAGGTGATGGCGCGCGCGAGTGTGCGATCGCGGGTAATGTCGCGCTACATCGGCGATGGCCTGGCGCCGGTCATCCCGAGCCGGCGAAGCGCGGTCGAGGGATCTCTCGCTGGGGTGTGAGTGTTTGAGAAAAGGTGGTGCTGCTGCGGGTCACGCTTCCTGTCCGTTAACGTCTGCGCTGGCGTCGGAGGGATCCCTCGGCCGTCTGCGCGGCTCGGGATGACATTGGGAGAGCGCGGCGTGTCTCGGAGGCGCAGGAACGTAACCGCGGAGGCGTCGATGCTTGCCGTCGTTCGCATCCGACGGAGGCGTGAGAGTGTGTGAGTGCAGTGCAGGTGATGGCGCGCGCGAGTGTGCGATCGCGAGTGATGGCGCGCTACATTGGCGATGACCTGGCGCTGGTCATCCCGAGCCGGCGGAGCGCGGTCGAGGGATCTCTCCGACGTCAGCGCAGACGTAGCCTGACAGGAAAGCGAGACCCGAGTCGAGGCCGGCTATTTCAACAGGTGCTCGCGGATGAACTGGATGGTGGCGTAGAACTGGAAGTCGGCGTTTTTCTTTTTCGCGAAGCCGTGGCCTTCGTCGTTCGCCATCAGGAACCAGACGGGCGTGCCCTGTTTCTTAAGGGTGTCGACGATTTGAATGGCTTCGGTTTTTGGGACGCGCGGATCGTTCGCGCCTTGGACGACGAAGAGAGGTTTGGTGATCTTGTCCGCATTGTTCAGCGCGGCGATTCTTTCCATGAACTTCGCCACCTCGGGATCGCGCTCGTCGCCATATTCAGCGCGGCGCAGGTCGCGCCGATAGCTCTCGGTGTTCTTAAGGAAGGTGGCGAGATTTGACATGCCGACGACGTCGAGGGCGCAGCGGATGCGATCAGCATAATTGGTCGCGACCTGCAAGGTCATGAAGCCGCCGTAGGAGCCGCCGGTGACCATGACGCGGTCGGCATCGAGGCGCGGCTGAGCGGGCAGCCAATCGAGGAGCGCAGAGATGTCCTTGTAGGAATCTTCGCGCTTCAGGCCGTTATCGAGCTGGAGGAACGTCTTCCCGTAGCCAGCGGAGCCGCGCACGTTCGGCAGAAGGATGGCGCAGCCGAGTTCATTGATGAAGTAGTTGTTCCGACCGAGGAAACCGGGGCGATATTGCGCTTCGGGACCGCCGTGGATGTTGATGATGAGCGGGCGTTTGCCGGGGAATTTGGCGGCGTCGGGTTGATAGAGGAAACCGGAGATCTCGCGCCCGTCGAACGATTTCCATTTCACTAATTCTGGCTGCACGAACTGGGTCGCGGCGATGCCGCCGGTCTCGCTCGCGGTCCAGCGCGCGGTCACGCTTTTGCGATCGGCGAGCGACCAGGTGTAGACGTCGGAAGGAGAACGCGCGCCCGCGACGCTGAAGGCGAGGAGGGTTTGCTTTGGATCACGATGAAACTTCAGGCCGGAGATGACGACCGCGCCGAGGGCGGGAGTGAACTCCGGATCCGGGAGCGGACGGGCGGTGAGCGCCTTGTCCCGCGCGGAAACGTCGAGCATGTGGAGCGAGCTCACACCAGCTTCGTTCAGGGTGTAGGCGAGGCGGTTGCCATCGTGGCTCAGATCCCAATCGTCCACGTCCCACTTTGGGTTCGGAAGGAGGTAGCTGTGTTTGCCTGAAGGCAGCTCGATGTAAGCGAGGCGTTGGAATTCTGATTCGCGATCGGTGGTGGCGAAGAGCCCTTTGCTGTCTTTCGAGAAGAGCGCTTTGCCGTAGGAAACCTTCTCCGCGCCATCCGCCGGACGGGGCGTGAGTTCCTTTTTCGCGCCGCTCTCGGTATCGAAAAGCCAGAGGTAACTTTCGTTAATCGAAACGTATTCGAGCACGAGCAACTGCTTGTCGTCCGGCGACCAATCGAGCACCTGCCAGCCGCCGCCTTTCAGTTCCGCAAGCAGGCGATCGCTTTTTGGGTCGGCGGGCGATTGCAGGTAGAGGTCGGTATCGGCGCCGTTGCGACGGGTGGAGGTGTAGGCGATGCGATCGCCTTGCGTGCTCCATTCCGGCTCGGAGTTACGCGACTTCCCATCGGTTAGAAGCGTGATGGCACCAGTCGCGAAATCGAAGCGGTAATTCTGGTTAAACTCATTCCCACCGGCGCTCTTGGTGAAGATGAAGTAGTCGCCTTTTGTGGGCGAGACACTGGCGCTGAGGATGCGATCGGGAAAGAAGGTGAGCTGAGTGCGCGCGCCACCGGGTTGGGTGACGACATGGACCTGGTTCGTATCGGCGAAGCGCGTGAGGATGAGCATCTCCGGGCGGGTGGGATGCCAGGCCGCGAAGCCAGCGGCGCGCGCCTCGGTATAACGACCGACCTGCTCAGCCAGCTCGGCCGGGATAGGCGGGATGCCATCCACGACGAGATTCTCCGACGGGGTGATGACCTTCTCCGGCTCCGCCGCGCGCAAAGTAGGGACAAAAGCGAGAAGGAGGAAGAGGAGGCGAAGGCAATGCATGGTGACAGAAGGTAAACTGTCCTTCGGCGCGGGCGCAATCACCGGAGATACATTGCTGGCTCCACGAGCGCGAAACCGGGCGTGTGCTCAACGAAATGGCGCAGCCAATAGCTGTGCCCGGCACCGAAGACGACGAGGACGCGATCGCCTGGCTTCACTGTTTGCGTGAGCTTGGCAAAGATTTTGGCGTTCCGCTCATACCAACCTGCGTTCAACTCGGCGCCCGGCTGCTCCGTTTCGTTTCCGAGTGCGAGGAGGGCGTAGTAGAAATCGGCGTGCTCAGTCCGCACGCGTGCGGGGTCGTTGATCGCCGCCAGTTGCAGCGCGAGCGAGGTTGTTTTCTGCGCGCTCTCGGTCGCGCGCGTCATGGCCGCGACCCGCGCATTCAGGTCGTCCAGCAAATCCTGCCGCCCGTGCGCCTGGGCAAACTTCTGCACCTTTTCCCACGGGAAATAATCTTTCGTCTCGCTCTGCTCATCGATCGCCTGCAACCCCGGGAGCTTGAGTTTCTGCGCGAGCCGGTAAGCGATCTGGACGCGCTCGTCCGCGTTTTGCTTCAGAGCATCAATCGTTAGGCTGGAAAATTTGCGTGAGCTGAAATTTGGCAGATCGGCCTGGGCTTCGATCGCGATCCTGGTCGGACGAAACCTGGCCAGCTGCTCCGCTAGTTCTTCCAGCTCCGCCTGTTTCGCCGGGGTGAGCACGTTCTCCGCTTTCACGTTGTGCAGATCGCGCCCCGGATTCGCGAGATGATAGGTGCCCAGGATCATGACCTCGACCGGAGGCGCGTCGGCGGCGGGCGCGGCCAGAGCGGTGAGGAGCAGGAGGAATGCGACGCGGAGCAGGGTCTTCATGTTGAATAGATGCTGCGCGCGGCGGGATCGGATTCAGAATTCCGAAACGGGGTCGTGTACGCAGACCACAGGTAGCGGCCCGGGTGTTTCTCGATACTTTGCGAGCGGCGCGGGAACTCCGCGCCTCTCCATGTTACGCGATCAGATCAAACGACGGCGCACCTTCGCCATCATCTCCCACCCGGATGCCGGCAAGACCACGTTGACGGAGAAGCTGCTCCTGTACGGCGGTGCGGTGCAGTTGGCGGGATCGGTGACGGCGCGGAAAAAACAGCGCGCGACGACTTCGGATTGGATGGAGCTGGAGAAGCAGCGCGGCATCTCGGTGAGCTCGACGGTGCTGCAATTTGAGTATCGCGATTGCGTGATCAACCTGCTCGACACGCCGGGTCACAAGGATTTTTCGGAGGATACTTATCGCGTTCTGACGGCGGTGGACGCGGCCATCATGGTGATCGATGCCGGCAAAGGAATCGAGACGCAAACGCGGAAGCTCTTCGAAGTGTGTCGGCGACGCGGGGTGCCGATTTTTACGTTCATGAACAAGCTCGATCGCCCGGCGCGCGATCCGCTGGCCTTGATCGATGAATTGGAAAGCGTGCTCGGGATCGGAGCGTCGGCGATGAACTGGCCGCTGGGGCAGGGGCCGCAATTTAGCGGACTCTTCGATCGGCAACGGATGCAGGTGCACGTCTTCGAGCGCTCGGTCCATGGGGCGCATCGCGCGCCGGTTTCGGTGGGCGGAATGGACGATCAATTTGTGCGCGATCGGGTGGACGAAGACGCGCGGCTGCTGGCGGTGGAAGAGATGGCGATGCTGGATGGCGCGGGGCATGAGTTTAACGCGGAGGCGGTGGCGCGTGGGGAATTGACCCCGGTGTTCTTCGGGAGCGCGGCAAATAATTTCGGCGTGCAGCTCCTGCTCGACGCGTTTCTGGATCACTCGCCGCCACCGCAAGCGCGCCTGTCGCAAGGGCGTGGTGGTGGAGCCGACGCGCGATAGTTTTTCCGGGTTCGTTTTTAAGATTCAGGCGAACATGGATCCGCGGCATCGCGATCGGATTTGTTTCATCCGGATCGTTTCCGGCCGGTTCGAGCGCGACATGCAGGTGATCCAGACGCGCACGGGCAAGACGGTGCGGCTCTCGAATTCGCAGAAGCTTTTCGCGCGGGAGCGCGAGACGGTGGACGAGGCGTTTGCGGGGGACGTGATCGGAGTGGTGGGCAATCACGGGTTCCAAATCGGCGACACGCTGGCGGAGGATGCGACGCTTAGCTTTGAAGAGATCCCGCGCTTTCCGCCGGAGTGTTTCGCTTATCTGCGGAATACGAACACGGCGAAATCGAAGCGCTTCCGCGAAGGGCTGGAGCAGCTGTTGCAGGAGGGCGTGGTGCAGAGTTTCTCTTTCCCGCACGCGGCTCAACGCGTGCCGCTGTTGGGTGCGGTGGGGCCGCTGCAATTCGAGGTGGTGCAGGCGCGACTGGAAGGCGAATACGGCGCGGAGGCGAAAGTGGAAACGGCGCCGTGGGAAATCGTGCGCTGGCTGCGGCGGAAGGACGGCGAGCCAGTGGACGGCGCGCTCTCGTTGCCGACAGGAACGGCGCTGGCGTTGGATGAACAGAATCGCCCGGTGGCGTTGTTCCCCGATTCGTGGCCGCTGCGGTTTTTCCCGGAGCGCAATCCGGATCTGGAGTTATCGGAGCTGCCGTTCGGGCCCTGAGCTACCGCGGATTCTCGATCGAGGGCGGCTTTTGCAGCTCGCCGGTGGTGAGATTGCGCACGGGCGGGAGGATGTGTTTGAACATCGTGCCGTAGATATCCCAGACGGTGAGGAAGAGGCCGCAGACGATCGGGCCGATGATGAAGCCGATGGGGCCGAAGAGGAACAAGCCGCCGAGGGTTCCGATGAGAATGAGAAGGTCGGGCATTTTCGCATCTTTCCCGACAAGCGAGGGGCGGAGGACGTTATCGATGGTGCCGACCGCGGCCGCGCACCAGATCAACAAGAAGCGTGGCCGCGAGCGAGTGACCGGTGATGTAAAGATAGATCACGCCCGGGACCCAGATGAGCGCGGCGCCGATGCCGGGGACGACTGAGAGGACGGTCATCATGGTTCCCCAAAAAGCGGCGCCTTCGATGCCCGCGAAGTAGAAGCCGAGCCCGGCGAGCGTGCCCTGGATGACGCCGATGACGAGCGTGCCTTTAATGGTGGCGCGGGTGACGGAGGTGAGCCGCTGGAGGACGAGCGCTTCGTCTTCGTGCGCGAGCGGCGTGTAGTAGAGGATCTTCTCGATGATCTTGTCGCCATCGCGCAGGAAATAAAACATGGCGTAAAGCATGACGAAGAGGTTGAGGAGGAAGGTCGCGGTGCCGGCGGTCATGCGAGAGACACCGGCGACGAGGAAGGAGCCGGCGGCCTTGGCGGCGTTCCCGGCGTTTTCCATTAATTGCGCCTGGTCCGGGACGTAGCGCGCGATGGAGGGAAAGCGCTGCACGATCCAATCGTGGGCGTTGAAGGTGCTGGCGGCGCCGAAATGAGATTGCACCCAGGGGATGGCTTCGTTGCTGATGCTGACGGCTTGATTGACAACGAGACCGACGAAGGCGCTGATCGGGCCGGCGACCAGAACGAAAAGGATGAGGAGGGTGACGAGCGCGCCTAACGACTTGCGGCCGCGGAAAAGCCGCGTGATCCAAAGGTGAAGCGGACGGGAGAGGCTGGCCAACATGGCGCCGAGAAGGAGTGGCTTCAGGAAGGGCCAGGTGACGGCGAAGAAGGCGGCGGTGACGCCGACGACGAGGAGAAGGACGAAAGCGGTGCGCAGGTTTGTGCCGCTCAGGTTGGTGCGCTCCATGGGCGCATTATCCGCCAGAAGTGGGGCTCGTCGCGGGGTTTCTTGTGCGGGAGGAAATGGGGAGGCTTGGGCTGCGTGGGGCGGCTCTCGTTTTTTAAGCCGTGGACTGCGCTGGAGAGATCCCTCGGCCGTCTGCGCGGCTCGGGATGACGTGGGGTATGGCGGGGTGCAGTCTGCTTTTGAGCGTCACCCGGAACTCTGCTAGCAATGCTCGATGGCGCGGCCGCGATTTCTGTTTGCTCCGGGCGCGGGGGCGCCTTCATCGCATCCCTGGCTGCGGCATTGGGCGGAGCGTTTGACGGAGATCGGCACAGTAAGGCTGTTCGATTACGACTACATGCGCGCGGGCCGGCGGCGGCCTGATCCGGGCCCGCTTCTGA
Source organism: uncultured Verrucomicrobiae bacterium (assembly GCA_963730385.1). GTDB lineage: Bacteria > Verrucomicrobiota > Verrucomicrobiia > Chthoniobacterales > UBA10450 > JACCTI01. The sequence goes on along the minus strand of CAVSRQ010000010.1, from coordinate 32,212 downwards.
TCGCGGCGCATCGCGCAGCTTTAACCGAAGCGCGAGCAGCGGGTGAGGGGCCGGTGGTGTTGATCGGCAAGAGCATGGGCGGGCGGATCGGATGTCATGTCGCGCTGGAGGAATCGGTCAGCGCATTGGTTTGCCTGGGTTACCCGCTTTGTGGCGGCGGCGATCCTACGAAACTGCGGGACAAGATTCTGCGCGAGATCCGCACGCCGATTCTGTTCGTGCAGGGAACGCGTGACAAATTGTGTCCGCTCGATCTTTTGGAAAAAGTTCGACGTGAAATGACGGCGGCGAACGAATTGCATGTCGTGGAAGGCGGCGACCATTCTTTGGCGGTGACAAAGAGCCAACTCCGGGCGGCGGGGGAGACCCAGGCCGAAGTGGACGGCCGCATCCTCCAGGCGATCCGCGACTTTCTCAATCGGCACATCCGCGACAATGGCTAAGACAAAAGAAGCGGTGGAGATCGACGGGAAGCGGTTGGTGTTTTCCAATCGCGCGAAGGTTTACTTCCCGGAGACAGAGTTCACGAAAGGGGAGGTGATCGATTTTTACGACGAGATTGCGGAGGTTATTCTGCCGCATCTACGCGATCGGCCGCTGACGATGAAGCGCACGCCGGAAGGGGTGACGGGCGAGAGCTTCTACGAGAAGAATGCGCCGAAGCACACGCCGGCGTGGGTGGAGACTTTTGCGGTGCCGCGAAGCGAAGGCGGGTCGGCGATTAATTACATTTTGTGCAACGATCGCCCAACGCTCCTCTGGACGGCGAACCTGGGCGACATCGAGAAGCACGTCCTGCTGGCACGCGCGCCGGAGTTAAATGAGCCGACCTCGGTGGTGTTCGACCTGGATCCCGGGCCGCCGGCGGGCATCGTGGAATGCGGAGTGGTGGCCTTGCATCTGCAGGAAATTTTCCAGGCCTGGGGGCTGGAGGCGTTTGTAAAAGTCTCGGGCTCGAAAGGGCTGCACCTGACGGTGCCGCTAAACTCGGGCGCGACTTATGAGATGACGCAGCCGTTTGCGAAAGCGGTCGCTGAGTTAGGCGCGGTGCAGCTTCCGAAGCTGGTGGTTTCCGAAATGGCGAAGACGCTGCGCAAAGGGAAGGTGTTGATCGATTGGAGCCAGAACTCTGATTTCAAAACGACGGTGGCGGTCTATGCGGTGCGCGCAAAGAATCCGGCGCCGTTCGTTTCGCTGCCGATCACCTGGGAGGAATTGAAGCGGGCGGTGAAGAAGAAGAACGAGAAGGCGCTTTTCTTCACGCCGGCGCAGGCTTTGCGGCGGATCAAGAAACTGGGCGATCTCTTCGCGCCAGTGCTTACGCTGGAGCAGCAGCTGCCGGAGGTGTTTACGAAGGCGCTCGCCTCGGGGCCGAAGCCGAAGCTGAGTCGTTGGCCGCGAAATACGAAGGAGACCGAGCGACCGAAGAAGAGGCGCGCTGCGGCAGGTGACAAGAGCTTGAGTGCCTATACTGCGAAGCGCGACTTCGAGAAAACGGCGGAGCCGGCGGCCGACTCAGCGCAGCCGGGCAAAGAGCGGGCGCATCACCGGTTCGTGATTCAAAAGCATGCCGCCAGTCATCTGCATTACGATTGGCGCCTGGAGATGGAAGGTGTGCTTCGTTCGTGGGCGGTGCCGAAGGGGCCGCCGGCGAAGTTGCGGGAGGCGCGACTGGCGGTGCATGTGGAGGATCACCCGCTCGATTACGAGAGATTTGAAGGCACGATCCCGAAGGGTTCCTACGGAGGCGGGACGGTGATGGTGTGGGACTACGGTCTCTACGACGACATCACGGGCGACGCGGCGGCGGCGTTCCGCGATGGGAAAATGCACGTTGTTCTCCAGGGGGAAAAGCTGAAGGGCGAGTGGATCCTGGTGAAGGACAAGCGCGAGCCGGACAGCAACAAGTGGCTTTTGATCAAGGCCGGCGAATCGATGCGCCCGCTCAGCGCGAAAGCGGATGATACGTCGGCGCTTTCGGGTCGCTCGATGGCGAAGATCGCGCAAGAGAATGATGCGCAATGGCAAAGCAACCGACCGGACCCGCACAAAAAAGAAGCGAAGAAAAGCGCGCCGAAGTTCATCGAGCCGATGAAGTGCAAGGCGGTCGCGAAATTACCAGCGGAAGCGGATTGGACCTTCGAGATCAAGTTCGATGGTTACCGTTGCCAGGCGCTGAAGGATGACGACGCGGTCACGCTTTACTCGCGGAATGGTAAGAAGCTAAACGCGCGCTTCCCGAATGTGGTCGAGGCGCTGGGGAGTATTGCCCGGCGATTTCACGCTCGATGGCGAGATCGTCGCGCTGGACGATGAAGGGCGGCCGTCGTTTCAATTGCTGCAGAACAACATGAGCCGGCCGCTCGCGGTTTACTTCTATGCGTTCGATTTGCTGCACCGGGAGGGTCGGGATTGGCAGGGCCGTCCGATCGGAGAGCGGCGCGCGGAATTGCAGAAGCTGCTGGCGGAACCGGAGGATCCGATTCGCCTTTCGCCGCTCCTCGATGCGCCATCGAGCCAGGTGCTGGAGGCGGTGCGCAAGCTGGGATTGGAAGGTGTCGTCGGGAAACGAGTCGGCTCGGTCTACGAAGCGGGAGCGCGCTCAGGTGCGTGGATCAAGCAGCGGGCCGATCGGGCGCAGGAATTCGTGATTGGCGGATACGTGCCGGGGACGCGCGGGTTCGATTCGCTGCTGGTGGGCGTCTACCAGAAAAAGGAGCTTCACTACGTGGCGAAGGTGAAGGACGGCTTCGTGCCGCGACTGCGGGAAGAGGTCTTCGCCGAATTCAAAGGCCTGCAAACCGAGGAATGTCCGTTTGTGAATCTGCCGCAAAAAAAGAGCGCGCGCTGGGGCGAGGCGATTACTGCGGCAAAGATGAAGGAATGCCGCTGGCTCAAGCCGAAGCTCGTGTGCCAGGTCGGTTTTGTGGAGTGGACGGACGCAGGCAACCTTCGCCATTCGAAATGGCTTGGCCTGCGCGACGATAAAGCGCCGACGAAAGTCGTGCGCGAAATTTAGTCGGCGGTTACCGCTTCGCCTTCGCGCCGTTCCGACTTTTCGCGACTTTCCGGGTCGCAGCGCCGTTTGGCTTCGCTGGTCCAGGCAGGACCATTCCGTCTTCGCCCCGGATGAACTCCTCGGTTTTCGTCCGGGCTTCGTCGTCGGTGAACTGGACCGGTGGCGACTTCATGAAGTAGCTGGATGGCGCCACGAGCGAGCCGGAGAGCTTCCGATCCAGGGCAAGCTTGGCGCAACGGATCGCGTCCATGACCACGCCGGCTGAGTTGGGCGAATCCCACACTTCCATCTTCATCTCGCAGTTGATCGGCACGTTACCGAAAGTGGTGCCTTCCATGCGGATGTAGCACCATTTGCGATCGGTCAGCCACGGGACGTAATCGCTCGGCCCGACGTGGACGTCGTTCGCCGGCAAGGCGTGGCCCATCTGACTCGTGACCGCCTGCGTCTTGGAGATTTTCTTCGATTCCAGACGCTCGCGCTCGAGCATGTTTAGGAAATCGGTGTTGCCGCCAAAGTTCAATTGGTAGGTGCGATCCAGGCGCACGCCGCGATCGCGGAAAAGGTTGGTCAGAACGCGATGGGCGATCGTGGCGCCGACCTGCGATTTAATGTCATCGCCGATGATGGGAAGTCCGCGCTCTTCAAAGCGACGCTGCCAGTAGGGTTGCGAAGCGATAAAGACCGGCACGCAGTTAATGAATCCACAGCCAGCTTCCAGGATTTGCTCCACATACCATTTCGTCGCCATTTCCGAACCGACCGGCAGGTAGGAAACGACCACGTCCGTCTTGGTTTTCTTCAAGATCCCAATGATGTCGTCCGTCGAGGCGGGTGATTTTTTGATCACCTTTTTCAGATACTTGCCGAGCCCGTCGTGGGTCATCCCGCGATGCACCTTCACGCCGAGTTTAGGGACGTCGGCGAATTTAATCGTGTTGTTCGGCTCCGCGAAAACGGCTTCGCCCAAGTCGCGTCCCACTTTGGTGGAGGCGATGTCGAAGGCGGCGGAGAACTCGATATCGCGCACATGGTAACCGCCGAGGTCCACATGCATGAGGCCAGGCACGAACTCGTCCTCTTTGGCGTTGCGATAGAACTCCACGCCCTGCACGAGGGAGGAGGCGCAATTACCGACACCAATGATGCCGACTCGGATTTTGTTTTTCATATTCGTCACTCCAATCTCATAGAGGCGCGTCCACGCTCTAAACCTAAAGCCGGTCGCGCGACGCCTCTCCTGCCCGACAATCTCGGGCTTATCACCGGTTAGTGTGAGCCATGGCAGCCCATTTCTCCATTACATCTTCGGCCTGATTCGCAATTGGAATCTGGCAGGATCTGTCTGCCGGAAGCGAATTTCTCGGTGATTCCGCGTATTTTCCGGTTCCGAGCGTAAATCCGAGGCGGTGCTTGGGCGAGGTTTTTGAAAGGAAAGCTGGACACTCAGGCGCTGGCAGGACAGCATGGGAAAGGATCGAAGCAGGAGGAACCTGCCCCTGGGAGGATTAGATTGGTGCAATCTCCTTGCATTTAACGTTTTGTGACTGTTCACGAAATGATTGAACAATCGGGGGACGTGGCCTGTCAGAGTTTGCCAATAGTTAACGGGGTTAAATACTTCTGATACTTTGGCCAGCGGTGCAACCTGCGGCGCATTCACATACGTAGTGTTTGCGACGTAATGTTGATTCCCCCTGTGCCCCCTACATGAAGAGTTTTATGGCTGCTGAAGATAGTGATACTGGAATAAAAATTTATCTGCGCGAAATCGGGCAAATCCCGCTTTTGACTCCCGATCAAGAGATCGAGCTCGCAGCGAAGATCAAAAAAGGCGATCGCGAAGCGCGCGCCCTCATGATTCGCTCGAATCTTCGTCTTGTGGTGAAGATTGCGCATGATTACGCAAATCTCGGGCTGCCTCTGCTCGATCTGATCTCCGAAGGCAACATCGGCTTGATGAAAGCGGTGGAGCGTTTTGATCCCGCCAAGGGCGGCAAATTGAGCACCTACGCGGCGTGGTGGATCAAGCAATCGATCAAGCGCGCCCTGGCCAATCAATCGAAGACGATTCGCTTGCCCGTCCATCTCGTGGACAAGATCTCGAAAATGCGCCGCGTTTCGCTGCAAATGAGCGAAGAACTCGGCCGCGAACCGACCGATGACGAGCTCGGCGAGGAGATCGGCATCGCGAGCGGGAAAGTTTCGCAGCTTAAGACGGTTTCAATTCGCCCCGCATCGCTGGACGCTCCGATTAGCGACGATGACTCGACGGAGTTTGGCGAGATCGTAGGCGACGAAGAGGCGCAAACGCCGTTTGAGTTGCTGCGCGACAAGAATCTCCGCAACGAGGTGGGTGGCCTGCTGGATGTGCTGGATGATCGCGAACGGAAGATCATCTTCTCGCGCTTCGGGCTCGATGGCGGAAAACCGAAGACGCTGGAAGAGGTCGGGAAGAAGTTCGGCGTTACGCGTGAACGGATCCGTCAGCTGCAAAACATCGCGCTCTCGAAATTGCGCCGCGCTCTGAGCAAAAAGGAGCGTCCGGTGGACGTCGAGCTGCCGGTGGAAGCGTAACTGGTCATCCGAAAAAATTTCGAAAGCGCGTGGATGGAAACGTCCGCGCGCTTTTGTTTTCACGGCCCTTTCAGCTCTGACTCCGTCTGGGCCAAACCCTGGCGCGCTCGCTTCAGATCGAAAGCCGTTTCCACGTTGCCGGGATTTCTCTGAACCAGTGGCTCCAGGATCTGCAGGGATCTCTGGTAATGCTTAGCCGCTTCGGCCCGACTTCCCCGAGCCTCGCTCACCCGACCGGCAGTGAGGTGCGCAAAACCGAGGTCCTGCTGCGCTTCTGCGTTCGCGGGGTCGGTGGCGGAGAGTTCGTGTTGGACGGCGAGCGCCTGTGCGCATTCGTCAGCCGCAACGGCGAGGTCTTTCCCGATCAGGAGACGAGCGTTGGCGGTCATCACAAGATCGTCGGCCAGATTTCGTTTGTATTGTGAGTTCTCCGGATTCTGTCGGATCAGGCCGAGGAAAATTTCCCGGATCTCTAGATGCAGGCGAATGGCCTCCCGATATTTCGTTTCGTCGCTCTCGGCGCGAGCCAACTCCGACAGGCTCATGGCTACACGCGCATAACTTCGAGCCAGATGCAGTCGATCAATCTCCGAATCAGGGGCTGCGGCCGCCAGCTCTTCCGCCAGGGGCAGTGCGCTGCGGTAATGGGCGAGCGAAGTCCGATGGAGGGCGGGATCGGAGCGCAGATGGTTCCCAGCCTGCACCACGTCGCCCAATCCTAAATTTGAGAGAATAAGCAAACGGCGCCAATCGTTCGTGTGCTCAGGGGCATCGTGTAAAAGCTCCTGGCCGAGGGCCAGGACGGCCGCATGATTTTCCTGTGCCTGCGCTGGACGATGAGAACGCGTCTGGACGGAGGCAAGGCTGGAGAGGGCGACGGCTTTCACCCGCCGCGCGCCACTCGTGGGCGTGCCCTTCTCGGCGGCGGCCAGCGGGGTGGCGATGCGGGCTGCATTGGCGTAGCTCCGTTCGGCCCCGGTCGCGTCTCCTAGATTTGCGTGATACGGCTTGCCCTGCGCATCACCGATCTTGAGATAGGCCTGCGCGAGTTCCAATTGAAGCGTCCCGTCCCCTTCGGCTTCGGCGGCCAGACGATCCAGATAGTCGAGGGCGCGGTCCACCATCGCCCGGCGCACTGTGGTGGCACCCCGCAGCGTGGCGATGGCGTCGTCAAATTCGAAGAGAACCGAATTCGCCAATCGCCGAACGTCCTGGAAATTGCGCTCCGCGCGTCGTGCTTCCGCCTTTGCGCGTTGCGCACTCCAGAGACTGAGCGCGGTGCCTGCGAGCAGGGCGAGGGCGGCGAAAACACCCGCGAGGGTGGCGACCTTGTTGCGCTGATAGAACCTCCGGGCCCGATAGCCAACGGTGCTCGAGCGCGCGCTCACCGGCTTGTGCGCGAGGTGGCTTTGCAGATCGGCCGCGAACGCGGTCACACCGGTATAGCGACGATGAGGTTCCTTGCGCAGAGCCGTGAGAAGAATGTTATCGAGGTCGCCGCGGAGACGCCGGCGCAGGCTGGCTTCCGTCACCGCAAGGCTGGGGCGGACGGGTGTGGTTTCTCCCACCACGCGCCAAAGCTCGGTCGGCGCAGGATTCTCGCGTTGGAAACGATGAGGCGACCGCCCGGTCAGCAATTCGTAAAGCAGCGCGCCGAGCGAGTAAACATCGCTGACCGTAGTAACGGCATCGCCGCGCACCTGCTCGGGCGAGGCGTAAGCAGGCGTAAGCCTTCGCTCCGCGTGAATGGTGTGTTGAGCGTTCTCGCTCTCGGGCGCGACCAACCGGGCAATGCCGAAGTCGAGCAGCTTCGGTTCTCCTTCCGCTGTGACGAGAATATTCGCCGGCTTGAGATCGCGATGAACGACCAGGTTTTGGTGGGCAAACTGCACCGCGCTGCAAATTTTAAGGAACAGGCGCAGCCGCTCGCTCACGTCGAGATTGAGAGCGAAACAATAATCCGTCACGCGCGCGCCGACGACGTATTCCATCACGAAATAAGGGAGGCCATCGTCCGTGGTCCCTCCATCGAGGAGACGCGCGATGTGCGGATGCTCCAGCCGCGCCAGAATCTCGCGTTCGGCGCGAAAACGACGCACGACCTCGTTCGTATCCGTGCCGCGCTTCAGGAGTTTAATCGCGACTTCTTTCTTAAATTCATCATCCGCGCGCGCCGCGAGGTAGACGGCGCCCATCCCGCCGCTCCCCAGTTCGCGCACGATGCGGTAGGCGCCGATCCGGCGTCCGATCGCGTGGTCCTCCTCATCATCAGCGGAAAGGCGCACCTCCGTGGCGCAGGCTTCCAGGCGTTCATGGGAACCGGCCAGGAGCGAGTTCACTTCCCGAAGGAGCGCGGTGTCATCCGCGCAACGCCGCTCCAGAAAACCTGCGCGCTCGACCGTATCCGCCCTCTCCAGGGCGTCGCCTAATACCGCTTTTACTTCCTGCCAGCGCCCGGGCGTCACAGAGATTCGTTCATTTCCCGCTTCAGAAAAAGCTTCGCGATCGTCCACTCACGTTTCACGGTCGCTGACGATATCCCGAGCACTTCGGCTATCTCCTCCACCGTGAGGCCGCCGAAAAAGCGCAACTCGACGATTTGTCCCTGCCGTGGATCGAGCGCTTCCAGTTCGCGCAAGGCACCATGCAGCGCGGTGGCTGAAACCGCGCATTGCTCGAAGACGTCGAGGGCAAGGTCGAGACTGACCCGTGGTGCATTCGACCCGCGTTTAAGCGCGGCCCGGGCTTCCGCATGTGTCATCAGAATCCTCCGCATCATGCGCGCGGAGATGGCGAGAAGGTGGGCGCGGTTTTGCCAGGTGGGCAGCTTCTGGTTGAGGAGGCGCAGGTAGGCTTCATGAACCAGCGCCGTTGGCTGGAGGGTGTGGTCGGCCCGTTCCTTTCTCAGAAACCCGCTCGCCAATCGGCGTAACTCGTCATAAACCTGCGGCAAAAGGTGTTCCAGCGGTGTGCCTTCCGCGAGAGTGACGCGGGTAGCTTCGGGCAACGAGGCAATCAGGTCTTTTACTTCCGCCAGATCCAGGTCGGTCACCTCCGTCATCGCCCTCAATCCTAGGCCGAACGGAATTTTCCCGCCATCCAAGAATTATTTTGGACCGATCCGGCGTTTTTCCGGCGTTGGTACGATCTCGAGGCGGCCATTGTCGCCACGCTCGCTCGCGGCGGTCACACCGCCATCCTGCGTGGGAAGAATAACGGCACCGGCGTGGGCCTGGTCGAAGTTTACGATTTGGAATCCGGCACGCCGGTGCAGCTGGCGAATATTCCACCCGTGGCCTGGTCCAGACCGGGGACGACGTCATGATCGGCGGCTTCATCATCGGGGGGAATTACCCGCAAAAGTTTTGCTGCGCGCGATCGGCCCCTCCCTGGCGCAACAAGGCGTGAGCGGCGCCTTGCTCGATCCCACGCTGGAGCTGGTGGATTCCCACGGCAACACCTTGAGCAACGACAACTGGCGCGCGACCCAGGAGGCGGAGATTAACGCCACCACCATCCCACCCACGAACGACAAAGAGGCCGCGATGGTGGTCACGCTCGCGCCCGGGAACTACACTGCCATCGTCCGCGGCAAAGATGGCACGGCCGGCGTGGCTTTGGTCGAGGGTTACAACATCCAGTAGAGCGCGGCCGCGATCGGAAATGCGGCGGCGGGTGGCGCTTTCGTTTGCCACTCGCCGCGCGCGGCGTTTCACTCCTGGCGAATGCATCCGAGTTCCTACGACAAGATGGCGGCTTTCCGTCGCGAGTATCTGAGCGGTCGCGAACAGGAGTCGCTTACCATTGTTGATCTCGGCAGCCAGGACATTAACGGCTCCTACCGCCCGCTCTTTGCCGAACCGGGTTGGAGCTATCTCGGGATCGATATGGCTGCGGGGAACAACGTCGATCTCGTTCTGCAAGATCCCTATCAATGGAACGAGATCGCGCCCGGCTCGATCGACGTTCTGATCTCCGGACAGACGTTTGAGCACACGGAGTTTTTCTGGCTCACGATGGAACAGATCGCGCGCGCGCTGAAACCGGGCGGCCTTTGTTGCATCCTCGCGCCCTCCAGCGGACCCGAGCACCGTTACCCGGTCGATTGCTGGCGCGTTTATCCCGATGGCCTCCGCGCGGTCGCCCGCTATGCCGGCCTCGAGACCCTGGTCGCCACCACGCAGTGGGAGGACCTCCCGCAATACGACAGCGAGAGCAACAAGTGGCACGACTCCACCCTTGTCGCCCGCAAGCCGCCGCTCTAGTCCATCATCGATTCCTGCATCGAGGAGGAGCCGGCGACTGGCATGGCGTCGCCGCCTTTAGCCTGCCGCACCTGGATCGCGTCGATCTGGGCATCGCCCGCGCGGAGATCGCTCAAGATAACCAGATTGTCGTTCGGCTGCGTGGCTCCCGTTTCGCAAAGATACTTCGTCGCGGCTTCGATCGTGGAATTAGGATCGCCCGTGAACTCGAGCACCACCGGGTAGGTCCCCCAGCAAAGCGCCAGTTGGCGGCAGATGTGTTCGCTGGGCGTGAAGGCGAAAATGGGCGCGCGTTCCGGGCGCATGTTTGAGACGTAACGCGCCATCGTCCCATGGCGGGTAAAGACGATCAGCTTCGCTTTCGGGAGCGAGTTCGCCAGCATCACCGCTGCGGCCACGGTCTTCTGCCGGGGTTCGTGCACTTGCGCTTCGCGCGCGAATTCCGCGCCGCCGCTGCGTTCGATCCGGCGAGCCACTCGATCGAAAACCTCCACGCACTTCACCGGGTAACGTCCCATCGTCGTCTCCCCGCTCAGCATGATCGCGTCCGTTTGCTCGAAGACGGCGTTCGCCACGTCGGTGATTTCCGCGCGCGTCGGGACCGGGTTCTCGATCATCGATTCGAGCATGTGCGTCGCCACGATGACTGGTTTCCCGAAACGCAGACATTGCTTCACGATCTTCCGCTGGATGATCGGCAATTCTTCCATCGGGCACTCGATCCCCGAGATCGCCCCGCGCCACCATGATCACGTCCGCCGCGCCGATCATGGCATCGATATCGCGCACCGCGGATTGATCCTCGATCTTGGCCACGATCTGCGCCGTGCTCCCGAGCGTGCACAGGACCTGGCGCAGCTCATCGATGTCGCTCTTTTGTCGGGCGAAGCTGAGCGCAACAAAGTCCACCTTCATCTCCGCGGCCAGTTGGACGTCATGCAAATCCTTCGCCGTCAGCGGCGGCAGATTCACGCGCACACCGGGGAGGTTGATATGACGGCGCGAACCGAGCACGCCCGGCGTGAGCACTTTGCAACGAATCCGGTTCTCTCGTTTCTCGAGCACGAGGAGTTGGATGACGCCGTTATCGACCAGGACAGTGTCGCCAGCGCTGATGTCGTTGATCAGGCCGTCGTAGTTTACGTCCACCGAGAACGCCTCTTCGCTCTTCGCGCCGCGCACGGTGAACTCCAGAATGCTGCCCGGCGTCAGCTCCAGATCGGTCGCCACGTCGCCGGTGCGGATCGCCGGCCCCTGGGTGTCCATGAGGATGGCTACCGGCCGCCCCATCGCCGCCGCGATCCGACGAATCTCCGGCACAATCGCGCGCACCCAATCGTGCCGCGCGTGGCTCATGTTCAAGCGGAAGACGTCAGCGCCCTGCGCCATCATCAGCTGCAGGACCTCGGACTTTTCCGAGGCCGGCCCCAGCGTGCAAATGATTTTGGTTTTGCGCATGGTGTTTTGCTTTCCGTTAGCGCTGGACGCGCGGTGGATCAGCCAGCTCGTAACCCGGTAACTCTAAGGAAAGGTTCGGATTATAGAAAGGATCGCGTAAGAGCGCCGCGCCGTGAGTTTCCTGCATGTAAGTCGCCTCACGAAAAAACTGAGCCTGTTCCTCCGGACTGCGATGATGCCCACGCGAGGCGGATTCATCGTGAAGCAAGTTTGCCGCTGGCGTCCAGACCACTCGCAACCCGCGCGCCGCCACGCGCAGGCAGTAATCGATGTCGTTAAAATTAACTCCGAGGCGTTCCTGGTTGAACCCGCCGAGGTCGTGGAAAATTTCCCGGCGCGTCGCCATGCATGCGCCCGTCAGCGCAGAGACGCTCTTCTGCAGAATGGCGCGGCTGAAGTAACCCGGATGGCCGCGCGGGAGACGCAACTCCGCGTGCCCCGCCACGCCGCCCAAGCCCAGAATGACTCCGCCGTGTTGGAGGGTGCCGTCCGCATACCAAAGGCGCGCACCCGCTGCGCCCACTTCCGGGCGGGCGGCCTGACTTACGAGTTCAGTCAACCAACCGGCTTCTGTTACTTCGATATCGTTGTTAAGAAAGACGAGGATCTCACCTGCTGCTTCCGCCGCCGCCAAGTTGTTGAGTCGGCTGAAATTAAACACCCCCGGCACCGGTAACACCCGCACGTCTGCCGCCGACGTCAGGCTGGCGAGATATTCCAAAGTCGCCGTCTCCGTCGATCCGTTATCGACCACGATAATCTCGTAAGGGCGATACGCCGTCCGTGTTCTCAAGCTCTCGAGGCAGCGCCGCAAAAGCTCCACCCGATCGCGCGTGGGAATAATGATCGTGACCAGCGGCGCCGGCTTCGACATCGCATAGACGACGCGGTGGGCTTCGCTGTTTTCCGGGCAAGGCTCTACGCGGCCCGCGAGGTGCAGCCGCTCCAGGTGCTCGGTGAGAGCACGGCGCGCGGCCGCGATCGCATAAGGCTTTGCGTTCGCTTCCGCCGCCGCGCTGCCAGCTCCTTTCCGCCAATGGTAAAGGATGCGCGGGATGTGTCGCACCTGCTCGCTCCGAAGCCGTTCGCTGCAGCGCAGGGCGAGGTCGTAATCTTGCGAGCCATCGAAGCCTTCGCGGAATCCGCCTACGCTGCGGACCAGCTCCGTTTCGTAAACTCCGAGGTGATTGAGGTAATTCTGCGCGAGGAAAAGCTCAGGATCCCAATCCGTTTTGAAGAAAGGATCGCAGCGCTCGCCCTCCGTGCTCAGCTTGTCTTCATCGGAATAAATCAGCCGCGCTGCGGGATGGGCCGCGATCTCCAGCGCCACCCAGGCGAGCGCGTCCGGCGACAGGGTGTCGTCTTGATCGAGCAGCGCGCACCAGGCGCCGGTGGCCAAACCGAGAGCCGAGTTCGACGCGGCTGCGATGTGGCCATTCCGCTCGCGAAAGACCGTTTTGATCCGCGTGTCGGTGGCAGCGAGCTCTTCCAGGAATGCCCGGGTTCCTTCGTCAGTTGAAGCGTCGTCCGCCAGGCACAGCTCCCACTCTGGGTAACTCTGCTCTCGCACCGAAGCCACAGCCGCTTGCAGGTGCGCGCGATCGGGATTGAAAACCGGGACCAGGATGGAAATCAAAGGCTGGCGCGGGAGGGTGCGCAGGCGACGTCCGAGAACGATCCGATCGTTAGCCGAAGGGGTGTCGTAGCGCTGCACCCACTCGGCGTAGAGCAGGGGAGCGCCGCCGCCCGAGAGCTCACGCAACTCAGCCACGAGGTGCCGCCTTTCGGATGATGGTCTCTTCCAGCAGAGCCTCGAAAGCCGCACCGAAGCGAGGGTAGGTGAAGTATTGCTCGTAGCTTCCTCGCGCTTCGCGGGTCAGCCGGGCGAGCAACTGCGGATCTTGCACCAAGCGCGTGATGGCCTCAGCCAGCGCAGCCGTCTCGCCGGGGGCGAAGAAGAGACCACCCGCGCCGCCCGCCAGATTCTCGCCGACCGCGCCCACCGTTGTGCTTAAGATCGGCGTTCCCAAGGCCAGCGCTTCCATCAGGATGAGCGGCCCGGTTTCATCCCAGGAGCAGCTCAGCATCACATCCGCGGACTGGATTAACTCCAGCGCCTCCGTGTGCGAGACGCTTTCGCTGTAACTGAGATACTCGCTCTGCGCCTGCGCGGCCGCGCGCACCTCCTCTGCCACCAGCGGATCATGGGGGCGCCCGACAATGTCGAAGTGCGCCTGGCGCAAGATCTCACGCGGGATCTTTGCCAGGGCCTCGAGGAGCACGCGTTGGCCTTTCCGATGTTCGATTGTCCCGAGAAGAAGGAACCTAATCGGCCCGGGTGTTCGCTCCGCCACCGGAGCCAGACGCTCGCGCGGATCAGGTATTCCGTAAGGGAGAACGCGGATCGGACGCTCGGTAAACGGCTGGTAAACCTGCGCGCTGACCGTGTCGGGCGTGATGATGAAATCCGCTTCGCTCAAAGCCAGCCGCAAGCCGGCATCTTCATTAAGATAATGCTGCGCCACGCGGCCTTCGTGGATCCACCAGAGATGCGGAATCCCGGCCGCGTGCAAGGCACGGATCACCGGCGCGCCGAAGATCGTGCTCGCCACCACGCCATCGAATTCTCGCGCCAGCTCGGCAAGAGAGGGATGGCTCCTGTTCACCAGGGGATCGACGATGACTGCCAGACCGGCCTCGCGAAACTTCTCGCGCAACGGGCCATCCACAGGTGACATCACCACGACAAAGTATCCGCGAGCGCGCAGCCATTTCGCGATATCGAGCAGAATAAGAGGCGCGCCGCTCCAGCTCAGATCGTGGGAAATGAGAAGAAGCGCGCCGGCGGCTTCGCTCGCGTTGTTCGAGCCATTCTCCGGCCCCCACATCCGGATCGGGGTCGGCGAATCGGCGTAGAGCCAGTCGCGCATGTTCGGCGGAAAGTAGGGATCGTGGCAGGTGTATTCCGGCCAGCGCTGCAGGAGGAAAAGCGACGCGTGATCGCGCGGCGCGGGCTTTGCCTCCGCTTCCACCGCGCCGATCGAGGCATGGCCGCGATGCGTCATGGTGGCGAACGGGGTGTAGACACAACGCATCCCCGCAGCCCGCACCTTGAAGCAAAGGTCGAGGTCGGAATGGGCAATCGGTGTGTTGATTGCATCGAACTCGCCCACCGCGAAAAAATCGTCGCGCCGCATGGCGAGGCAGGCGGCGGAGAGCGCGGCCGCGTCGCGCATCGATTGCGCGAAGTTGGTGTAATCGGTCGAGTCGCCTGGCCATTGATGACAGGCCGTCCCGACCAGCCCGCGCACACCCATGACGAGGCCGGCGTGTTGAATCTTGCCGCTTTCGTAAAGCAGTTTGGGTGAGACCGCGCCCACCTCGGGATTCTCCAGCGGCTCGATCAGGTTCTGAATCCAATCCGGCTGACCGCTCTCGACGTCGTCGTTGAAAAAGATGAGACGAGAGCCGCTCGCCGCCTGCGCGCCGCGATTGGATTTATCGGAGAAGTTAAACGGTTCGTCGTAGCGGACGAGGCGGGTAGGCACGGACCAAGGCGCGGATTTCTCGAGCGCATCGGCCAGGCCGCTGTTGATCACGAGCACGATCTCGTAGTCGGGATACGCGGTCATTTGCGGCAGTTGTTCGAGACAAGCGCGCGCGCGCTCAGGCGAATCCGTGGGCACAATGATGGAGACCTTGGGCCATTGGCTCAGCTTCATCCGGGCGCGATTCGCGGAGGGATATTCCAGGATCTCGGCGTCGAGACCACGGCGTTTCATGGCATCGCCCAGGGCGGCGAGATTGCTGGTGCGCGCCTGCGGTTTGCCGCCGGCCGAGCCCGAGGCGGCGTGTTCGCGCCAATGGTAAAGCACGTGCGGAATGTGACCGACAGCGCGCGCCTGCTCCGTCGCACGCAACGCAAAATCGTAGTCCTGCGAGAGATCGAATTCCTTCCGGTAACCACCCACCTTCTCGGCCAGCGTCCGGCGATAAGCCGTGAGGTGGCCGATATACATCGAGGAGAGAAGATAGGCCGGGCTCCACTCCGGTTTGAAGAAAGGCGCGTGGCGTTTTCCATCGGCGCCCGAGTCGATCTTCGTCGCTGTAAAAAATGTCGGTTTCCGGATGGGCGCGGATGGCCTGCGCCATCTCGTAGAGAGCGAAAGGCGGGAGAAGATCGTCCTGGTCGATGCAGGTAAAAAACTCGCCGCGCGCCAGTGCGAGGGCGCGGTTTGTGTTTTCGGCGATGCCCAGATTCTCCGGGAGAAACTCAAGCCGGAGCCGCGGCTCCTGCGCTTGCCAGGCTTGTAACTGCGCCCGCGCCTCAGCGTTCGATCCGCCATCGGCCACGCAAATCTCGAAGTGCTCGTAAGTCTGCCCGGCCAGGGCTGCGATCAGCTCGGCCAGAAATTGTGCGGGCGGATTAAAGGTGGGCAAGAGCAGGCTAAGCAACGGAAGCGACGGTTGCGTGCTGCTCCAGTTCCGTTGCGCCGCAAGCGCCTGGGCATCCGGCTCGTGCGCTGCAATCCACTCCGCGTAGCGATCCACCGCTAACGGCGCTACCGGCGCGGCCTTTTTCTTCTTCGGCGCAATCGCGGGCGGCTCGGGCGCGCGCCGAAACTTTCCGGGGATGCGCTGGAGTTCGCGCAAAATCCGCTCAGGAATGGGCCGCTTCTTTTTCTTTTCGCCGAAGCACTCCCCCCGCTTTCGGCACGCGTTCTTCGCGTCGCGGATGAGGCGTTTTTCCTGCGCGAGCTGCGCCTTTAACTTTCCGTTTTCGCTCTGGAGCGATTCCCCGATTCCCACCCACTGTTTGAGCTGCTCGCTTTGGGTGTCCATCACGAGCTGCGCCTTCATGCGATCGCGATGCAACTCGGTGAAAGCTCCAGTGCGCTCCGCCAGCTCTTTGGCCTGATCATTGAAGCGCAGCGTCTGTTGCTGCAAGCGAAGCTCCTGCTCAGCCAGGCCGCGCGCCTGATGGTCCATCACTTCCTGCGCCTTCCACCGATCCGACAAGACGGTATCGAGCCAGACCTGGCGCAACTCCAGCGACGTGTTTCTGCGCTCGGCCTTTTGGGCGCGATTCTCCGCGTCCATCCGCGCGACGATGGCCTGATGGATCGCGTGAATTTCCGCGCGTGTCTCGGCGTTGGCCGCGAGCCGACCCGCAAACTTTTCGCCGCCTCCGAGCACGGCCATGCCCAACCCGATGCCATCGTGCCACGCGCAGTGCGGATGCGCTCCGATCGCCTCCTCCCAGATCTGGCCCAGCGGGACCCGCCGCTCGAGATCAAGGCCGTGGAAAAGGACAACCGCATGCGGAGCGAGTTTCGCTCCCCAAGCCTGGAGCTCGGCGCGCGCGATCGCGGCCGAATCGCAATCGTCGAGCAACAAGATATCCACCGAGCCGTCGGCGAAATCAGCCGCCAGCGTCTCGGGATTGCCCGCCCGAAAAGTAGCGCGCGAATTCTCCTGCGCCAGCAGCGCGCTGCCACTCGTCGTCGTCCTCCGCCTTCTCCCCTGCGAGCTCGCGCCGAATGGTGAGACAACGCCCGGCGATTTCGTGTTCCCTTAACGCCTGCTCGAACGCAGCGTGCGGTTGCCCATCGCCAAACCCGAGGACCACGATCTGCCCCGGCCGGTCCAATGCGACCAGATCGTAAAAGAGCGGGAGATAAAAGCGGGAGAGGCCGCCGCAATACTTTTGCGGCTGAAAGTGGAGACTGGGGAGGGCGGGCGACATGCGGTGACCGAAACGAGCCCCAATTAGTCACCGCCCGGAGCGCTGGAAGCAAGTTTGCGCGCTGACTTTCCGCGCGCGCCGGGTACTTTGGCGCCATGGAGCAGGAGCGTTCGCGGCCTTGGACGGAGAAGACAGGCGCGCGCTATTGGTGGCATCGGCTGCCGGGGATGGATTACGTGCCGCCGATCTACTCCGATCTGACGGAGGAAGAATGGGCCATCCTGCGCGCCTGGTATGAGGAGACGGATGCGAGCGGGCAGATCGGCGAGTGCGCGGTGCCGCTGATCTCGTTTTTGCACGGTCTCATCATGGGCAATCGCGCGGATCGGATCGTCCAACTCGGCACCTGCTCGGGGTACTCGACTTTGCTGATCGGGTTCATGCTTCGGCGCATGCAGGCGCGGCAAGGCCTCTTCACGCTCGACTACCATCCGCCGGTGGTGGCGATGACGCAGGATTGGCTGGCGCGCGCGGGGCTCGAATCTTTTGTCCGAAATGTCGCGCAGCTCTCGACCGATCCGGCGGCGCTGACGGCGGCGGTGGAGTATCTCGGCGGGCCGCCGGAGTTGATCATCCTCGACACCTCGCATCAATACCAGGCCACGCTCGACGAGCTGGACCTTTGGTATCCGCTCCTCGCGCCCGGCGGTGTCCTGCTGCTGCATGATGCGAGCCGGTTTGCGGAGCAATTCGACACCACTGGCGCGGGCGGAGTGCGGCGCGCGTTCCAGGAATGGCGAGCCGCGCATCCGGAGGTGGAGGCGATGATGTTAAACGGCGAAGCGCACACGATGGAGGGACGGCGGCCACTGTATAAGGACGCTTGTGGCCTCGGGATTTTGCATAAACCGACCATGCCCGACGCTTGAGCACTTCCTGTTTTATCGCCAGCGGTTGCCCGATCGCGACCACCAGTCTCTATCGCTGCCAGCACCTGGCCGAGCAGTTGCGCGATCTTGGGCACGCGGTGCGGGTGGTCGATTGGTTTGAGGAAGCGAGCATCCGGCCGGAGGAAGCGCTCGCGGCTGAAGTGATTTTCCTTTATCGCCTGCCGATGAGCGGGCCGCTCGCTCAGGTCATCGAAGGCGCGCGTGCGCGACGGAAGCCGGTCGTGTTCGATACGGACGATCTGATTTTCGAACCGGACCTGCTCGGGCAACATCGGGCGGTCAGCCAGTTGAGCGCGGAGGATCAAGTGCAACACGCGGCAGATGTGCGCCGTTATCTGGCCACGCTGGAAGCGTGCGAGACGACGATCGCCGCCACGCCGCCGCTGGTGGAATTCGCGCGTCGCCGCGGACGGATCGCTTATGTCCATCGCAACGCGCTCGGGCACGAGATGCTGGCGCAGGCCCAGCTCTTGCACGCGCGCCGGCTGCAACGGCCAAAGCGCGACGCGGTCGTGATTGGTTATGGCTGCGGCACGGCGACGCATGAGGTGGACTTCGCAGAGGCAAGCGGCGCGCTTCGGCGGGTGCTGGAGCAATTTCCGCAGACGGAGCTGTGGCTCGCGGGGCCGTTGGAGACCGGTGCAGGCTTCGATAAATTTGGCGCGCGCGTGCGGCGATTCCCGCTGACGGATTGGCGCGGCTGGTTCGAGCTCCAAAGCGAAATGGATATCGCGCTGGCGCCTTTGGAGCAGGGGAACGCGTTCTGCGAATCGAAGAGTGAGATCAAATTCGTCGAGGCTGGCATTTTGGGGGTGCCGGTAGTGGCGTCATTCGTCGCGCCTTATCGCGCGGCGATCACACATGGGCGCGACGGTTATTTGGCCAAGAATGAACAGGAGTGGGTGGAGGCGCTTACCGCTTTAATCACTGAACCCGAAACGCGGGAGCGGGTCGGCAGGTCCGCTCGCGCGATCGTCGAGCAACGCCACAGCCCGGCCGCGCGCACGCGGGACCTGGCTTGCTTGCTTCCGCAACTGGCGCCGGCGGAATTCTCTCCCTGCGCGCCGCCGCGCGCCGCGGTTCTGGATTTTTCTCTCGACCGTTCAGTCGGCTTCGGCGCCGGAAAAAACTCACGATTAACTGGCTCATCCCCGAGCCCTTTCCCGGGGCGGGTGGCGACCTCGGAATTTTCCGGATCATCCGGCTGCTGGCGGAGCGGGGCCACGACTGCCGCGTCTACGTGGTGGGGTATGAAAGCATGAAGGACTTCTCGACTGAGCAGGTGCGGGAGTTCATCGGTAAACACTTTGGGCCAAGCTCGGCGCGATACTTTCGCTGGCGCGGACAAGCGGAGAATGCTGACTGCACTTTCGCCACTTTCTGGCCCACGCTCGAGCAGGCGAGCGGTCTTTTGAAAGGCGGGAGACGCTATTATTTGGTGCAGGATTTCGAGCCGGACTTTTATCCGAACGATCCGCATCACATCCGACGCGCGGAGAATACATACCGGGCGGGCTGGCATTGCATCACCCTGGGTCCATGGCTGGCGCGGCTGCTGCGCGAGCGCTATGGCGCGAAGGCGGATCACTTTGACTTTGCAGTCGAGACAGGGATTTACCGACCGCAGCCAGTGGCGAAAACGCAGGCGCGCCGGATTTGTTTCTACGCTCGGCCAGCAACGCCGCGGCGTGGCTACGAGCTGGGAATTGCCGCGCTGCAGCTTGTCCACGCGCGCCATCCTGAGGTGGAGATTGTTTTTTATGGAACGCCCGACCCGCAGCCGCGGCCAGCGTTTCCCTTTATCGATCGCGGCCTGCTCGCGCCCGCCGAACTGGCCGCGCTTTTCTCAAGCTGCGAGGTGGGCCTGGTGCTTTCGCTCAGCAATCCGTCGTTCGTCCCGCTCGAGCTGATGGCCTGCCGTTGCGCTGTGGTGGAAGTGGCGAGCGAACGCCTGGAAGGCATCGCAACTCACGGCCACGATGCCTGGCTGGTCCCACCCGAAGCGCAGGCGATCGCCGATGGCATCGGGCGTTTGCTGGAGGATAATTCGCTCCGGCAGAGTCTGGTGGAAACAGCCTACGCCCGGGTGCGCACGATGGATTGGGCGCATTCCGCCCGGCAAATCGAGACCATTCTACTTCGAGAAACCTGAGCCATGCTTTTGCCTTCCGCACATTTTTCGCCGCGCCGCTACGGCCTCGGGGCCTGGACCGATAACATCTTCTTCGCTTACGACTTGGTGGCTACTTTGCGTCCGCGTTTGCTCGTAGAGCTGGGGACGGATCGGGGCGAGAGCTACTTCAGTTTCTGTCAGGCCGCGGCCGAGCACGGCACGGGAACGCAGTGTTTCGCGGTCGATACCTGGCAGGGCGATCACCAGACGGGTTCTTACGATGAGACGACGTTTGCCGAAGTGACGGCGCATAACCGGGCGCATTACGCGGCGTTCTCCACCCTGCTCCGGTGCGACTTCGACGAGGCGCTGCCGCAGTTCTCGCCCGAGAGCATCGACCTTCTGCACATCGATGGCCTGCACACAGAAGAAGCGGTGCGGCATGATGTGGAAACGTGGCTCCCGAAGCTGGCGCCGGGCGGCGTTCTCCTCATGCACGACGTGGCGGTGCGGACGGGCGACTTTGGCGTTTGGAAAGTGTGGGAGGAAATGCTGACGCGTGGGCGCGCATTCACTTTCACGAAAGGTCCGGGCCTGGGCGTGTGGCAGAAGCCGCCCGCGCGCTCCTTGCTGCCGCCGGCGGAAGTTTTGCTCGGCGGAGAAACTTCGGCACGAGAGGCTACGCTCCAGTTTTACGATGAGCGCACGCGTGCCTTACACGAGCAGATCGCGCGACAATGGCAGGACGGCACCATCCGGGAAACGGCGATTGCGCACCAGACAACGCTGCAGGTTTTCCACACGCACGATGGAAGTCATTCTGAGGAAAACAGCGTCAGCACCCGCGTGGGCCATGATGAATGGAAAGAGGTGGCGATCACGTTGCCGCTGGGTGCAGGGGCGGCGCCGTTGCGGTTGGATTTCTTCAGCGCTTTGACCTTGGTCGACGTGAGTGCGCTTCGCGTGGAAGGCGATGGGCAGACCTTATTCTCTGCCGAAACGCCGGAAGAGTTCGATCGCGTGGCGATCGGCGGCGACGCTGAGCGTCGTCCGCACGCGAGCCACTTGCAGCTCCAGATTACCGGGGTTGATCCGCAAATTTACCTGCCTGAAATCCGGGCGACGACGTCCGACCGTTTGACCCTTTCCATTCGCCTGAGAATCAGCGGTGCAGGCGAAATGGCCGGGCAATAAAAAAAACGCGGCACGCCGAACCGGCGTGCCGCGCTTCTAATTAAGGAGTTACCGCTGGGACTAGCCGGTCACCGAGCCCTGCTCCTTCTTGATCATCTGCAGGTGCTGCTTCAAAGCGGGCAGCATCTTCTTCGCCCAAGCTTTGGTCTGCGCGTCCTTGCCCTTCTTGGCTTCGGTCTCGAACATCGCGATCGCGGCCTGATGATCACTCATCATCGCGGTGAGGTAGGCGCTGTCGAAGTTATCGGTGCTCATCTTGGCCATTTTGGCTGGCTTCTCGAGCTTCACGCCTTTGGCCTTGGCCAAACCCATCAGCTCGTTGTTCGCCTTCGTGTGCTCGGCCACCATCATCTCGGCGACTTTTTTCACGCCCGGGCTTTTTGCCATTTTGAGGGCCATCTTGCTCCGCTCCACTTCCTTCATCCCGCTCATGGCTGCTTCCTGGATGAACTTGCTATCCTGGGCACTGAGCTCTGCGGTCGCGGCCGTTTTGTCCGTCGTTTGGTTGGCGTCTTTCTTCTCCGTGCCGGTGGCCTGCTCTTTCTCTTTCATCTTGGCCAGCTCAGCTTTGCTCGGCTTGGGACCGATCCGTGCCATCGAGCCGACTTTGCCCGGCTCGGGCGGTGCGATTTCGGCATCGTTGGCTTGCCCGAAAGAGGTCTGGGCCAAACAGAGGCTGGCGGCGGCGAAGGCCACCACCGCGAGGCGCGGGTAAAAACTAAGGTTATTTTTCATAATGTTATCGATTGGATTTTTGCGAGTTGCCGGAACCCCGGCAACCAAGCTTCGCGTCACGCTACTTTGTTGGACGTAAAATCCCCACCAGATTTTCGCGATCGCGTCCGGTAATTTCTTCGGGCAGGAGATTGTGCACTCGGTCTAATGGACCGCCGGGCAACGCCTTCAGAGGTCACCGCAAAAGGGCGCGGGCGACGGAAATCTCCCGCCCATCGGGAAAACGGCGGCCTCGGGCGAGCTAAGGGGGAGGCAAAGGGTTTTTGTAAGAGCGTTCCACTCGCTCGGCTACATCGCGAAAGCCAGAATCCACCTCGTAGATCTGCTTCATGCACTCGGTGGCTTTTCCCGCAGCGCCCATCTGCTCATGGACCAGCCCAAGATCGTAAACGATCTCCCGCTTCAGCGAATCCATGACGGGAAGTTCCCGAGCTGCTTCCTCCCATTGCTTCGCCGCCAGGTCCGGCATTCCCAGCTCGCGATAGCAACGCCCGAGCAAATGCATCGCTCGCAGACGCGCCTTCGGGCTCTGGCGAGCGCGTTGCAATTCCGGCAACGCCTCCCGCCACTCGCCCGCTTCCAGCAGGTGCTGCCCCAACTCGAAGCGCAGTTGCAGATCCGTCGGGTCGCGCTCCGTGCGTCGCTTTGCCTCGGCGATCAGGAGGGCGCCGCGCGCCTGGCGCGCCGCGTTCAGCGCAGCGGCTCGCTCTGCGTATTCCGGTTCCTCGGGCTGGTGGCCGGCCAGGAAAGCTTCGTGTTCGGCAATCTCCTGCTCGGAAAGTTTAAGGCCCAAATCCGAGACCTTTCGGAGCAAGCCAGCGTCGCTCTCACCGAGCAACTCCGAGGCGTATCGAGACCAGGCCAGGGCGCTCTCGAAATCCTCTTTTTGCTCCGAGAGCGACGCCAGGCGGCGCGCGTGCTCGGCGTTCTTCGGCTCCCCTTCGTGGCGCGCGTAGGTCTCGGTGATCTGTTGCTCGAGCGAATCTCCCGTCAGCGTCATCCGGCTCTGTTGTTCGAGCGAGATCGCCACGCTCTTATCTTTGATCAAATCCCGATAGCTCTCGGCCTGCGTCCAGCCGCCCCTCTGCATCGAGCTCCGGGCGGCTGCGTCTTTCCCCAGTCGCAAAGCTTCTCCATCCGTCGGGTCCGCCTCTGTGATGCGGCGATAAATTTCCACTTCCGCCTCGTTCTCGCCCATTTGGCGATAGAGCCGTCCCAGCTCGTGCAGGAGTTTCGTATCGCGCGGTTTTTCCTCCAGCAGAGTCTGCAATGCGTGGACGCCGATCTCCGGGAAGCCAGCCGCGACCGCCGCTTCCTTTAGGAGCAAATTTGCCTGTCGATGGAAAGGCTCCGCTTCCAGAATCTTCTCGATCATTTCCAGCGCGCGCTTCGGATCCTTCTTCATCTCGCGCTGGGCCTTCATCACGGCCAACGCGGAGGTCGGGACGGTAAAAAAGCTTTTCTTCTCCGCCTTTGCTTTCCTGATTTCGGTTCGGCGCAGAAGCTGGCGCCCGCTCAGAAACTCGGGTTCCTGGCGCAAAATTTCCTGCAGGAGCGAGATGGCGTAACCAAAATTGCGCAGCTCGATCGCAGCCACGGCCTTGAGCCACGGGCCGCGCTGGGCGTCGGTGAGGTCCTGCTCCGTTTTGACCGGCATGGCGCTCAGCCTACCACAAATCCATCTGCGGCTTTTCGGGAACCGGCCGCAGACGCTTGCCGCGTTTCCCTTTCGCCGGCGGCTCCTCCGCGTGATTCGAGGTTTCCAATTGCGACAGGATATCCTTCGCCCGATCCAGGATCGCCTTCGGCAACCCCGCCAGCCGCGCCACCTGGATGCCGTAGCTGCGATCCGCGCCGCCCGGCACGATCTTGCGCAGGAAGATGATCTGCTCATTCCATTCCCGCACCGCCACGTTAAAATTGCCCACGCCTTTCCGCTCGTCCGCCAGTTTGGTCAGCTCGTGGTAATGCGTCGCAAACAGCGTCCGCGCCTGGATGGTATCGTGTAGATATTCCGCCACGCTCCAGGCGATGGAGAGCCCGTCGAAGGTCGAGGTCCCGCGCCCGATCTCATCCAGGATGACGAGACTCTGCGCGCTGGCGTTGTTCACGATGTTCGCCGTTTCGTTCATCTCCACCATGAAAGTGGATTGGCCGCGCGAGAGATCGTCGTTCGCGCCTACGCGGGTGAAGATGCGATCCACCAGCCCGATCCGCGCGCTCGTCGCCGGCACGAAGCTGCCGATCTGCGCCATCAAAACGATCAGCGCCACCTGCCGGATGTAGGTCGATTTTCCCGCCATGTTCGGTCCGGTGATGAGCGCCAGCCGGATGCCCGCGCCATCGAGCGAGGTGTCGTTCGGGACGAATTTCTCCTCCGCCAGATTCTGGTCGAGCACTGGGTGCCGGCCATCGCAAATCTCCAGGCGAAGCGTCTCCTCCAGCAGCGGGCGCGTGTAATGAAAGAGGCGCGCGGTCTCTGCCAGCCCACAGATCGCATCCAGCGTCGCCACCGCGGTCGCGATCGCCTGGATCGCCGCCAGATCCTGCAGCGTCTCCTCGCGCAGCGTTTGGAAGAGTTGGTATTCCAACTGCCGCGACCGCTCGTCCGCGCCGAGGATCTGCGCCTCCATCTCCTTTAATTCCGGAGTGATGAAACGCTCGCCGCCCACCGTGGTTTGCTTGCGCGTGTAATGCTCCGGCACGCCCGCCAGGTTCGCTTTCGTGATCTCGATGAAATAGCCGAAGACGGAATTGAACCGCACCTTAAGCGACTTGATCCCAGTGCTGGCGATCTCGCGTTCCTGCAGTTCCGTGATCCAGTTTTTGCCCTGGCGGGAAGCGCGACGCAACTCGTCGAGATCCGCGTGAAAGCCATCCTGAAAAATCCCGCCGTCCTTCAACGTCATCGGCGGCTCGTCCACCACTGCGGCCGCCAGTTTCGCCACCAGCTCCGGCATCTCCTTGCAGCTCATCCCGGAGCGAGGACGTGTAAGACCGATGCGGTTTATCTGCCCCAAAAGTGACGCGCTCGACCAGCCGCGCCAACTCGCGCTTTAACGCCGGCACCTGCTCCAGCGACATCCGCAACGCCACCACATCCCGCGCGTTTCCCGAGACCTGCCCCAGCCGCCCGATGGCCCGCTCCATATCGCGGACCGCCTTTAACGCCGCGCGCAAAGCGCCCAGCGATTCCGGTTCGCTGAGCAAATCCGCGATCATCTGCTGCCGACAAAGCAGCTCCGTCAGATCCCGCAGCGGCTGCAAAATCCAGCTCCGCAATTTCCGCCCGCCCATCGGCGTGACCGTGCGGTCGAGCGCCGCGAGCAAGCTCATGTCCCGCGCCCCGCGCGAGGTGACCAACTCCAGATTTGCCTGCGTGGCCAGGTCGAGCAGCACATGCGCCGCCGGCACATCGCAGCGCAGCGCGGTCAAATGATCGATCTTCCGCCGCAGTTGGTGCTTCAGGTAATGCACCATCGCGCCCGCCGCTGCCACCGCCGCCGGCATCGCTGCGCACCCGAAACCATCCAGCGACTTTACCTTGAAATGCTCACACAAAACGAAGACCGCCTGTTCCGGCAGGAAGGCGTAGCCGTCATGCGCCAGCGTCCCTTCGAGTTCCCGAAAGACCGCCGCCTGCTGATCGCTGATCAGCAGCTCCGCCGGCGCCACTCGCGCCAGCTCATCGCGTAAACCGCTCAAACTCCCCACCTCGCTCAACCGAAACTCTCCCGTCGTCAGATCCGCATACGCGAACCCAAACGCGCCCTCGCCCTGATAGATCGCTCCGAGGTAATTCGCGCGTTTCGCTTCCAGAAGATCCAGCTCGCTCACCGTCCCCGCGGTGATGATCTGCGTAATCTCACGCTCCACGATCCGACCCGGCTGCGGATCGCTCGTCTGATCGCACACCGCCACCCGACGCCCCGCCTTGATCAACTTCGCGATATAACCCGGCGCCGCGTGATAAGGCATCCCGCACATCGGCACCGCGTTACGCTTCGTCAGCGCCAGATTGAGCAACCCCGAGGCATCCTTCGCGTCCTCAAAAAACAGCTCGTAAAAATCCCCCAGCCGGAAAAGCAGCAAGACGTCAGCAGCCACGCTCGCGCGCAGCCGCTGGTATTGCTGCATCATCGGCGTGAGAGTTTCAGCCATCGCGGGAAGATGCCGGAGGATGGCGCAGAGGAAAAGCCCGGTCTCTCGCCTGATCCCATTCCATAGATCCCGAAGAAAGGTCCGGCACACTCACGCTTCCCCGTCAGTTCACTGGATGTAGAAAACGAGCGGACGCTCCTCCCAAAAGGTCTCGCCCTCTCGCCCTTTTTCTGCAAATAGTGGACGTTTTGCCGCTTCGGGCGACAAAATCGAACAGATTCAAGAAGCTAATCCCCCCTTCTTTGGTTGGCGTTCGGTCTGATTTGCGTCTCGGCTCCGGTCGAAGCGCAGAATACCTACGAGCCATACACCTTTACCACCGTCGCAGGTGTCGCCCCCGGCGCGATAGGTGGCATCGGCAGCGCGGCCCGCTTCTTTCATCCCGAAGGTGTGGCGCTGGATGGCGCTGGGAATGTGTATGTCGCCGACACGAGCAACCACACGATTCGGAAGACAACGCCTGCAGGAGACGTGACCACCTTTGCGGGTCGCGCCGGCGAATACGGTACCGCTGATGGAGCAGGCAGCGCGGCTCGGTTCTACCGGCCGGAGGGAATAGCCTTGGACAGCGCGGGAAATGTGTATGTGGCAGATTCGCTGCACACGATCCGCAGGATCACGCCAAACGGCGTCGTCTCCACACTCGCGGGAACGCCCTATACCTCCGGCAGTTCCGATGGGATGGGCAGTGCCGCGCGCTTCACTTTCCCGAAGGGGTTGGCCGTTGATGCCGCGGGCATTATTTACGTGGCCGACTCGGGCAATCACACGATCCGAAAGATCACGCCCGCCGGTGTCGTCAGCACGCTCGCGGGACTCGCGGGCAGCTCGGGGAGCGGCGACGGGAATTGGCAGCGCAGCGCGCTTCTATCTTCCAAGCGGCGTCGCGGCCGATGGGATGGGAGGCGTCTACGTCGCGGACTTGGCAAACAGCACAATCCGGAGAATTTCGCCGGGCGGTGACGTTAGCACAATCGCCGGATTGCCCGGCACCACCGGCAGTGCGGACGGCGTGGGAGCGCGGCCCGTTTCACTTTACCAGATGGCCTGGCCGCCGATAACTCCGGCGATCTCTTCGTGGCGGACACCTATAACCATACCGTCCGCAAGGTCGACTCCCGCCGGTGTGGTGACGACAGTCGCGGGCGTGGCGAATGAGCCTGGAAGTGCCGATGGCCAGGCGAAGCAGCCCGTTTTTTCCGTCCTGTCGCGGTAGCGACGGATAACGCCGGCAACATCCTCGTCGCGGATACTGCCAACAGCACGATTCGCCTGATCACCCCGACCGGCTGCGGTGAGCACGTTTGCGGGAACGGCCAGCCCGGGCAGTGTCGACGGAGCGGGATCGGTCGCTCGATTTTACGAACCGACCGGAGCCGCTACTGACACGGTGGCAACATTTACATCGCCGACCAATCGAACAACACGATCCGCAAAGTCACGCCAACAGGGATCGTCACCACCTTCGCTGGGATGGTGGGCGCCTACGGCGGTGACGATGGCATGGGCAGCGCGGCCCGCTTTTCCTACCCCGTGGGAGTCGCGTTGGATGGAGATCGTAACGCCTTTGTCGCGGATTTTGGTGGTAGCACGATCCGAAAGATTACGCCCGCGGGAGAAGTGACTACGTTCGCCGGCCTCTACGCCAGCCCAGGCAGCCAGGATGGGATGGGAAACGCGGCCCGCTTTTCCTATCCCAGAGCGGTAGCGACCGATGCTGCCGGCACCGTTTACGTGGCTGATACCTACAACCATACGATTCGCAAAATTACTCCGGCTGGCGTTGTGAGCACTCTGGCCGGTTTGGCCGGCAGTGCCGGCAGCGCCGATGGCCAGGGCAGCGCGGCGCGGTTTTACGCTCCCCATGGTCTAGCCGTAGACGCGAGCGGAAACATCTACGTTTCCGATACCAACAATCACACGATCAGAAGGATTACCCCCGGTGGGGAAGTCAGGACCCTCGCGGGCTCGGTGGGGGTCTACGGCTCCAGCGATGGAATCGGCAACGCCGCGCGCTTCTATCTACCGCGTGGAATGGGTGCCGACGCGGCCGGCAATATTTATGTCGTCGACAGCGGAAACGGTACAGTGAGAAAACTTACCGCGGCCGGCGTGGTCACCACCGTGGCCGGTCGTCCCGATATCTTTAGCGCCGGCAGTACGGACGGCCCGGGGAGTATGGCGCGTTTTTCTTCGCCGGAAGGCATAGCGATCGACGCCAGCGGAAGGATCTACGTGGCCGACACCAGAAACAACGCAGTCCGCGTCGGCCTCCCTTCAGCGCCGCCACCGAACGATTCCTTCGACAACGCGAGCGCGCTCAACGGCGCTTCTGGAACCCTGGAGAGCAACAACGTGGCCGCGACGGTCGAGCCCGGAGAGCCACCGCACGCAGGCTACGCCGGCAGTCACTCCGTTTGGTTCAGTTGGACCGCGCCGCAATCAGGCGTCTTCTCCTTCCAGCTCAGCAACAGCTCTTTCAGCACGCTCCTCGCCATCTACACCGGCTCGCAGGTGAACGGGCTTACCCTCGTCGCCAGCGCTGCCTTCAACCAGGTCGCGTTGGTGCGAGCCACGGCTGGGACCACCTACCGCATCGCGGTGGACGGCTCTAACGGCGGCTCGGGCGGGTTCACTCTCACCTGGAGTCTGAGAACCGACGGGCCCGCGAACGATGATTTCGTGAATGCGCAGGCGCTTGCCGGGACGAGCGGCAGTGTCGCGGGTACGACTGATCTGGCCACCGTCGAACCGGGCGAGCCAATCCACGCCGGCATCTCAGGCCACCACTCAATCTGGTTTACGTGGACCGCGCCGCAGGATGGGCGCTTCGTCTTCGACAACGCGGGAAGCAACTACGGGACAGTGCTCGCCATCTACACCGGCTCTGTGGTCGACGCGCTCACGCTGGTGGGCGAGAGCGGTCTCTACTACGGAACGAGCCGCGTCAACTTCATGGCCACGGCCGGCGCCACCTATCGGATCGCGCTCGATACAGAGAATGCCAACAGTTACGGTCCAACGGTCTTGAATTGGCGCGCCGCGGACCCGCCGCCGAATGACAACTTCGCCGACGCCCAAGAGATCGCAGGCAGCGCTGGCTCAGTCGCAGGGAGCAACGTGGACGCCTCGAAGGAGCCTGGGGAACCCGTGCATAATTTAAACTCGGGCGGCACCTCCATTTGGTACAAATGGACAGCACCGGCAACTGGGCGCTTCCAGTTTGATGTCACGGGCAGCTTTTTTGATCTGGGTGCCGCTCAGCTGGGCATCTACTCGGGTTCCGCCGTGGACAATCTGCGCGGGCTGGCGCGGAGCAGTTCCCGTGTCCAATTCAACGCGGTCGAAGGCGGTGTTTACCACCTCGCGGTGGATGGTTCCCTAGGCGACATCGCCGGCGATCTCGTGGTGCGATGGCAAACTTTGCCGAGCCCGCAGCGCACCTACCAGCCTTACACTTTCCGCGCCCTCGCTGGCGTTTCGCCGGGCAATGTCGATGGCAGCGGGAGCAGTGCGCGTTTTAATCGAGTGGAGGCCGTTGCCCTGGGCCCGGACGGCAATCTCTACCTCGCCGACACCTTTAACCACACCATCCGCAAGATGACCCCCCAAGGCACAGTGACGACCTTCGCGGGCTCACCTGGAGATAGAGGAAGCACGGATGGGACCGGCGCAGCGGCACGCTTCTACCTGCCATCCGGAATCGCGGTCGGACCCGATGGCTTCGTCTACGTGGCGGATTCGGCGAACAACGCGCTGCGCAAGATTTCGCCCGCGGGAGTGGTCAGCACGCTGGCGGGTTCTCCTGGAAATTTTGGCACATTCGACGGCCCTGGCTCCACGGCCTTATTCGACTTCCCGGCTGGCCTCGCCGTGGATGAAAGCGGCATGATTTTCGTCGCCGATAGTTACAATCACACCATCCGCCGCGTCACTCCTGGGGGCGAGGTTAGCACGGTGGCCGGCCTGGCTGGAACCAACGGCAGCAGCGATGGCACGGGAGCAACCGCGCGTTTCTCTTCCCCAGCAGGCCTGCAGGTGGATGGCAGCGGCAACATCTACGTTGCGGACCAGTCCAACTACACCATTCGAAAAATCACGCCCGGCGGCGTCGTGAGCACCTTCGCGGGCAGCGCAGGCGTCTACGGCAGCAACGATGGCGTGGGCAGCGCTGCCACTTTCGCCACCGTATCCGGCCTGGCGTTTGATGGCATCGGGAACCTTTACGTCGCCGACGAAGGCAATAGCCGGATTCGCAAGATCACACCGGGAGCAGCCGTTACCACGTTGGCTGGCGGGGGGAGCGCGCCCGGGCAGTGAGGATGGAACAGGCGCGGCCGCGCGCTTTCGCTATCCCAGCGGCATCGCCGCGACGGCCGCGGGCGAACTCTACGTCGCGGACACGGACAACCTGACGGTCCGTTATATCGACACAGCGGCAGCTGTTACCACACTCGCCGGCCAGGTGAGCGCAGGAGCCGACGATGGGATCGGCGAGGCGGCGCGCTTCCGCAGTACCTTCAGCGTGGGCGTGGGCGTGGACGGCGACGGCAACAGCTACGTCGCCGATACGGGCAATCACACGATTCGGAAGATTACCCCTGCGGGATTGACGAGCGTGCTGGCTGGTTTGCCTGGCGTGTCCGGCACCCTTGACGGCACAGGCGGCGCGGCGCGCTTCCGCTCGCCACGGGGCGTGGCGGTTGGCCCCGATGGCAACGTCTACGTCGCCGATACCTCCGGCAATACGATCCGCAAAATCACCCCCTCGGGCGTGGTGACCACGATAGCCGGTGCAGCCAGTCAGGGGAGCGCAGATGGCACCGGGACCGCAGCCCGGTTTCGCGCACCCGCCGCTCTCACGATTGACGCTGCGGGCAATCTCTACGTCGCGGATACGAACAATCACACCATCCGAAAAATTACGCCGGCCGCGGTGGTGACGACTTTGGCGGGCACCGCCTCATCACCGGGCAGCTCGGATGGGAGCGGGAGCGCGGCCCGATTTAATCTTCCACGCGGCATTACCGTCAATGCCTCAGGTGATCTCTTCGTCGCGGATTCAAGTAATCATGCCATCCGCAAAGTCACGCCCGCAGGCCTGGTGCAAACTTTTGCGGGCACCGCCGGAGTCTACGGGGATAACGACGGCATCGGAACAGGCGCCCGTCTTTATTTCCCCTACGGCATCGCAGCCGGGGCGAATGACGACCTGTTTATTGCCGATCGCAGCAACCAGCTCATCCGCAAAATCAGCAGCGCGGCCGTCGTCAGCACAGTTGCGGGATCCTCCCGGCAATACGGCAGCCGGAACGGAGCGGGAAGCGATGTCCGCTTCGACAACCCGACCGGAATCGCGGCCGGGCCAGGAGGCAAACTTTACGTGGTCGATGTCAACAATGCCATCCGCACCGGTGCGCCCTCGCTCCTTCTTACTTCCGCCGTCTCCCGCAAGACGCATGGCACCGCCGGCACCTTCGATCTCGATCTGCCACTCACCGGCACCCCGGCAGTGGAAAGCCGCAACGGCGTGCACAGCATCACCGTTAGCTATTCCAATGCACTCACCGGGGGTTCCGCTACGGTTTCGAGCGGCGCGGGGAGCGTGAGCGGCACGGCAGTAACCGGAAACACCGTCACGGTCACTCTCACCGGGGTGGCTGATCGCCAGACGATCACTGTCACGCTAAGCGACGTGACGGATTTCTTTGGTCAGACAATGCCTCCCCTGGACGTCCGCATGAACGTCTTATTCGGCGACAGTAACGGCAACGGGGCAGTGAATGCGTCCGACATCTCTCAAGTGAAAGCGAACTCGGGTGCCGCTTTGACTCAAGCGACCTTTCGCTCGGATGTCACCACGAACGGCAGCATCAACGCTTCTGATGTCTCTGCTGTGAAAGCCGCCTCCGGCGCGGGCACGGGAAGCTCTGGGACGGACGCGCGCGAGCGGAAATAAAGCTTTGCCCCCTAAGGCCAGGCGGGGGCAAGGAGACGACGGAACCAAGGAACGCCATCGCGTCTCGGTAACCTCGGGAGTTTTTACTGCCGAGT
>CAVSRQ010000009.1:0-348714 GCA_963730385.1 uncultured Verrucomicrobiae bacterium | reverse complement strand
GGGCCAGGGCGCGGGTGTGCGCTCCGAGCTCAATCGGATTGAGTTCGTCGTCGGCGAAGAGGATCGCGAGCAGCGGCGCCTTGATCTTCTCGAGCTCGCCGCCGACGTCGTAATCGAACGACGCTTCGAACCGGTAGAGGATGTTGTTCGCGTCGTCCTCATCTATCGTCTCGTCGATGACCTCCTCGAGATACGCATCCGCCTGCTCATAGCTCCGCCAGGCGTTCGCTGAGTCGGGCCGGGCTCTGCACGAGCATGTCGAACATCGGCATGATGTTCAGGAATCCACGCGGCTGCTGCGGATTACTCGCCGTTCTTCCACTCGGGATCGGTCCGGATCGCGTTGGCGAGGATGCGGCGCCACAGCAGGTTGCGGCCGTCGATTTTCGTCGGCAGCGGCGAGATCGGCACGAGCGCGTCCATCATCTCCGGATACCGAATGCCCCACATCCAGGTGTGCATGCCGCCCATCGAAATGCCCATCACCGCACGCAGACGCTCGATGCCGAAATGGTCGGCAATCAGCCGGTGTTCGAGGTCGACCATGTCGTTGTAGCCGTACCGCGGAAATCGCGCGCGAAGACCGTCGCTCGGCTTGCTCGACCGCCCGCGCCCAGCGATGTCCGGAAAAATCAGGAAATAGCGGCTCGGATCGAGGCGCCGCCCGGCGCCAACCAGTGGGCCCGTGAACGAGGCGGCCAGCACCTGGGACGCAGGACTGCTCGAGCCGTGCATGATCAGAACGCCGTTGCGGATCTTGCCGCGGTCGTCGCGGCGTGCCTGCCGTCGTGTAGTGCAGCCTGACTGCGGGCAGTGTTTCGCCGCTGCGGAAGCGGTAGTTGCGGATGGCGTAGTCGCCGGCCTGGATCGCCGGCGCCTGCGCTGCCGCCGGTCCGGCGGACGCCGGAGCACCACAGCAAAAAGGCGACGATCGCCAGCCGCCAGGCGCCAGGCAACGTCACATTTCCACCGTGGCCTCCTTCGCCGGCGCAATGCGCTCTTCGACGAAGGAATTCCATTCGTGGCAATGCGGGCACTGCCAGAGCAAATCGGTGCTGCGGTAATGGCACTTCAGGCAGACATGCGGATCGAGAAGACCGACGAGCGCACCAACTCGATGTAGCGCGCCACCAGCGCCGGATCGAGATCGAGATGCTCAACGCGTTCCAGACCGCCTGGTGCACGGTCAGGCCGTGGGGGTTTTGTTCGAGCGCGAACAACAGGAATTCAAACGCTTCCTTGTGGCGGCCGCGGGACGCGAGATGGCGGCCCAGCCCGAGGCGCGCGCCAGTCCTGCGGGTTCGCGGCGATAAATCCAAGACAGCGCTCTTCGAACCGCTTCGGCAGTCCCTGCTGCTCATACAGGCGCTCGAGCCGATCGAAGGCGAGATACGCGCGATCGGGGGCGCGGGCCATCAAGCCGTCCCACGCCTCTTCGGCGCCCTGGAAGTCACCCTGGATGAAGCGGACGTCGCCGAGATTCAGGTAGGCCGGCGTGGTGTCAGGGTCCTGCTCGATTGCCGACTGGAAATGCCGCGCCGCGTGGCCGCGATCGCCGACGCGGAGCGCTTCGGTGCCGAGTGCGTTCTCGAGAAACGCCAGGATCAGCTGGTTGCGCGGCTGGGTATCGGGGCCGCTCAGGGCGACGAGCTGCTTGCGAATGCGGTGCGCGTCCGCCCACTGATGCTGTTCTTCGTGGAGCTTCTGCAGGTAGAGCAGGGCGTATTGGTTCGACGGATCCATGCGGATCACTTCGTTGAACGCCTCGAGCGCGCGGTCGACGAACCCGCCGCGCTTGAAGTCGAGGCCGAGGCACAGCAGGATGTAGGCGTGCTCGACCTTGGTGAGCTTGGGCCGCTGCAGCAGGGCCTGGTGAACCTGGATCGCGCGCGCCACCTGGCCGCGCTCGCGATGCACGTTGCCAAGGATCAGGTGGATCTCGAGCGCGTCGCTGTCAACCCGGGCGGCCTGGCTCAGCTCTTCGATCGCGAGATCGATCTGGTTCGACACCAGGAAGTTAGACCCGAGCACGTAGTGGTGCGAGTCGCGCGCGCGCGCCGCCGATCGATCCACTTGCCGTCGCGCAGCTTGTAGCGTTCCCAGGCCTTGCCGATCGCCAGGCCGAGCAGCAGCATCAGCAGCGCTGACAGGAATGGGAGTGATTCGCCGAGGTTCAATGCTGTGCCTTCTGCGCCTTCTGTGGCCCTAGACCATTTCCGTGCGCCAGAGATCGTGCAGGTGCACGACGCCCTCGACACGGCGATCGGTGTCGATTACGACAATCGACGTGATCTTGCGTTGCTCCATCATCGCCAGCGCTTCCACGGCCATGGTCGACTGGCTGATCGCCACCGGATTGGCGGTCATCACATCGCGCGCGGTCAGGTCCTGGATGTTCGGGGTCGTCGCCATCTTGCGGCGCAGGTCGCCGTCGGTGATGATGCCCGCGAGCCGGCCGTCTTTCTCGACCACCGAGGTCATGCCGAGGCCCTTGCGGGACATTTCGTAGATCACGTCGCGCATCGCGGTGTGCAGCTGCACCACCGGCAGGGCATCGCCCGCGCTCATCAGCTGCTCGACGCGCATCAGTCGCTTGCCGAGCTTGCCGCCCGGATGCAGGTTGGCGAAGTCCTCGGGCTTGAATCCTTTTTCGACCAGCACCGTCATCGCCAGCGCGTCGCCGAGGGCGAGCGCGGCGGTCGTCGTGAGCGCCTCTGTCTTCTGCGACGGGGGCCCAGAGGTTGTCGGGGCGATTCGGATCCAGCGGGATATCGGTTTGTTGTCCGCTGTATGCGACCTCAGCTAAATAATGATTCGGCGCTCCGGGCATACACTTTTCTCCGACGATCGTTTTGACTGTCGGCATTCCGACTTGAACCTTGCGCACCACCTCGGTGCGGCGCGGAGCGGGCGCGGGGTTATCCTGCAGATAGGAGTAACCGTCCACCGTGACGTAATCGGAAGTCTCAAACGCCTCGAGATACGGCGAGACATCCACGTTCAGAAACTTCCCGTAAATCAGGATGAAGCCTTTGGCGTAGGCGAGGCTGGGAAATTGGGAGAAGTCTTCCGCTTCGATCTCGGCCAGTTTCGCGGCCCGGATCTTGGTCATGCGGGCGGCTTCGTCGAGCGTGAGATTGCGCGCGGCGCGCGCTTTTTGAAATTTTTCGCCCAAGCCTTCCATAAAAATAGTGTTTTAGAGACGGCTAAACTGCGGCGTCGAGATCGACGAGAATCTCACGCGGCTTCGCGCCTTCACCGGGCCCCAATATGCCGCGCTGCTCCAGAATATCAACGATCCGAGCCGCGCGCGTGTAACCGAGCCGCAGTCGACGTTGCAGGAGCGAGGTGGAAGCGCGTTTTTCCTGTCGGATAATTTCGAGACACTTCTCGACCAGCTCCTCGTCTTCGTCGGTTACGTCCTCGCCGCTCTCGTCGCTGCCGCTGGCGGAAATCTTCTCGTGAATCGCCAGGTCGTAGGCGGCTGGGCTTTGCGCGGAAACAAACTCGACCAGTCGCTGAATCTCCTCATCCGTCACGAGCACGCCTTGCGCACGGATGAGCCGGGAAGTGCTGGGCGGGAGATAGAGCATGTCGCCCTGGCCGAGCAAACGGTCGGCGCCGTTCTCATCCAGGATGACGCGGCTATCGATCTTCGACGCGACCTGGAAAGCGATCCGGCTCGGGATGTTTGCCTTGATCACGCCCGTGATGACATCGGCGCGCGGCGTCTGCGTCGCGACGATAAGATGGATGCCAGCCGCCCGAGCCATTTGGGTGATGCGGGCGATCGCGCTCTCCACATCGGCCGGCGCGGTCTGCATCAAGTCGGCCAGCTCATCGATGATCACGACGATATAAGGAAGCTTGTCGGGAATGATCGGCTCGTCGTCGCGCGGGACCTGGATGTTCAGCTTCTGAGTGTATTCTTCGACCGAGCCAACGGGTGGTTTTTCCTCTTCGATCCGTTCGGGTTCGCCACGCTCCGCGGCCTCGGCGTCCAATTCCTTCTGCGTCTTCTTGGCGGGGCGGCCGTTAAAGCTGGTGATGTTGCGCACGCCGGACTTGGCGAAAATCTTGTAGCGATTCTCCATCTCGAGAATGACGTGCCGCAGCGCGAGGAGGACCTTTTTTGGATCGGTCACCACCGGGATGATGAGGTGCGGGAGATCGTTGTAGACCTGCATCTCGACCACCTTCGGATCGATCATGATGAAGCGCAGCTCCTCGGGCGTGAAGCGGTAGAGCATGCTGGCGATGAGCGCATTAATGCAAACGCTCTTGCCGCTGCCGGTGGTGCCGGCGACGAGGAGATGCGGCATCTGCGCGAGGTCGGCGATGATGGTCTTGCCGTAAACATCCTTGCCCAGCGCGATCGGGAGTTTCGCTTTTGTCTCCGTCCAATCGGGAGACTGCATCAGCTCGCGGAGTGTGACTTTCACCTTCCGGCTGTTTGCGAGCTCGATCCCGACGGTGTCCTTGCCCGGGATGGGCGCGAGGATGTTGATCCGCTCCGCGCGCGTGGCGCGGGCGAGGTCGCGCTCCAGGCTTACGATCTTGTCCACGCGCACGCCTTTAGCCGGGTAGACTTCGTAGCGCGTGATCGTGGGACCGCGCGTGATGTCACCCGCCGCGACCGAGATTCCGAATTGGCCGAGCGTGTCGATCAGAGTTTGCTGGATGCGCTCGAGCTCTGCCGGGTCCACCGCCACGCGGCCTTCCATGTCGTGCGCATCGAGCAGGTCGAGCCCGGGCAGCTCGTAGTTTTCCGCATCGTAGGTGGGACTGGTGAGGCCAGGGAGCGCTGCCTTGGCTTTCTCTTTGCCGCGCAGTTCGGCGAGGGATGGCTTCTTGCGCGCGGGCTCGGAGGGAAGCGCAGTCGTGTCCACGACCTTTGGCTTGGGCCGATCTGCTAATTCGTCGGGCGAGACAAAGGAGCTGGCGGGCTCTGGCACCGGCGCCCCTTTTTTCTTCAGCTGCCGCTCGATCGAGCGTTGCTGCTTCGCGAGCTCGCGCTGGCTGATCTCCAGTTTCCCTTTCAAGTCCGTGCGTTGCAGGCTGCGGCGCAGACGCCAGGCGCGCAGATTGGCGATCCAGGAGCGGAAGCCAGTCACGCTTTGCCGCACGAGGTGAATCGGGCGCAATCCGGTCATCAGAATCAAGCTCGTGCCGTAAAGTCCGCTGAGCAGGATGAGCGATCCGACCTGGCCCATGAAGCGGACGAAGACGTGGCGGCCAAAATAATAGCCGACCCAGCCGCCGGGTCCCTGGATATTAAAAGCAGAATTCCAATCGCGGAGGAAATGCGATTGCAGATGCAAGAGGCAGGCGCCAGAAGCGACGAAGAGCGCGATCCAACCCACGCGTTTGCTGATCTGGAGTTCGGCGTAAAACAATTTCGCGGCTCCGAAACCAAGCAGCGCGACCGCGAGCAAATAGGACGCGCCACCGATCATGAAGTAGCAAAATCCGGCTACGATCGCGCCGAGCGGCCCGATGAAATTTTGCGCAGGAGAGTTGGGCGTGGAGACCTTGCTGAACGGCACCCAGGAGGGCAAATCCCGCGGCGAATAGGAGATGAGAGCGAGGAACAGAAGTGTCCCGACTCCAAGGAGAACGAGCGCGAAGACTTCGTTCCAGGCGTTGTTTTTTACTCTGCGGGCCACCGGGCGAGATAGTAGCACAGGAAGACGGAGGGGAACGAGACGGAGTTCGGGATTTTTTCCGCTCGCCGGCCGTGCCGCCCCTGTGGCTTCGGCGCTGATCCTTTCGAGCTTCGCCAACCGGGAGGCCGGCGTGCCGCTTTAATCGACGGCGGGCTGGGGAACGTTTTGCGCGAGAAGTTGGTCCGCCGCCTCTCGATGGAAGCGTGCCTGTTCCAATCGCCCGAAACGGGTGTGAATCTTCGAGAGGTAACGATGCGCGATCACGAAACCGGGCCGCATCCGCAAGGTGATCTCGAAAGCCTGCACTGCGCGATCGTACCAGCCGTGGCGCGAGAGCACGGCTCCCAGTTGGAAATGCGCTTCGGGGAAATCGTGCCGCAAGCCGACGGCGTAAAGTGCATGCTCGATGCCATCCTCCACCTTGTCCTGGCGCGGGAGCGCCACGCTCAGGCCGTAGTGCGCTTCGGCGGAATCGGGGTCGATCGCGAGGACTCGACGAAAGGCGCGCTCGGCGTCCGGCCAACGGCGTTGGCGCAGGTAGAGACGACCGAGGTAGCTCTGGGTAGTGGGGTCGTTAGGCGCGATTTCCTCGGCGGCGTGAAAGGCTTCCGAGCACGTCGCCATGTCATTCCGACTCCAGGCCAGCATGCCGCGGAGAACGACGGTGGACGGTGCGTTTGGTTCGAGACGTTCCAGCGCGGGAAGACATGGCGCGGCGTCTGCCGGCGTTTGGCTTGCGAAGCATGCCTGCACCAGCAGCCGCCAATAGCGGGCCTCGTCGGGGTGGCGAGCGGTCAGGCTTTCTAAAATCTTTTTGGCTTCGAGAGGGCGGGCTCCCTCGCAAAGCGACGCGGCAGTGTTGAAGTCTGCTTCCGCTTCGGCTTGCGCGATGGATTTGAGAACGTCGTCCCCGGGCGCTGCGATATAGCCGAGCTCGACCATTTGTCGCAGAGCAGCCTGCGCGGCCGCCGGATCTTCTTTCCCTTCCTCTGCCGCGAGTCGACCGTCGTTTCCGGGCACGGCTTCCCAGGAGGGAATGCGCGTGATCTCGGGTTGTTCGGCAAACGCGTTCACGAGCACTTTGCCTTCCATGTCTTCTCCCACTGGCAACCCGAGCAGGGTCAAGATGGTCGGCGCGATGTCGAGAAGGGTGGCGCCCTCGATCATTTGGTCTTTGGCAATGCCTGGGCCGGAGAGAAGAAACACGCCTTGCGGGCGGTGCCACTGCGCTGGCTCCACCTGGACGCGCGGCCGGTTGGGGCCGCTCTGGAAGCCATGGTCGGAGACGAGCATCACGTAGGTGTCAGGGCCGGCCAATTCCAACATCCGCGCGAGCATGAGATCGTGGAATCGGTAGATGCCGGTCATCACATCTTTATAGATTTCAAAGTCGCCCTCGTGGACTTCCGGCAGCCGCGGAGGGTGGAAGGGCATAAACTTGTGCCCCATCTGGTCGATGCATTCGTAATAGATCGCGCCCAAGTCCCACGCCTTATTTTCCAGCAGCTCGGAAGCGGCAGCCTGCAAGGTGATCACCTCGGCCAGTCGCTCGGTGACAAAGGTGAACATCTGCTGGATGACCGGATCTTTTTGATCGAGTCGTGGTGCGCTGGGGATGAGCTGCTGGATGAGGGATCCCTCGATCTCATGCGGGTGGACGCGTAGATCCTTCAGCGTTTCTCGGAGTTGCTCGGGAGACACGCTCCCGGCCGCGAGCGGCCAGTTTTCAGGGGTTGCACCAGCTGGTGCGAGGGCGAAAAGGTTCGAGACCATCGCGCCCTGGATTGGCTCGGCGGGATGGTTCGATTGCCAGCCGCAAACCACGCTGGGGCGTCCGGCTTGGGAAAGAATATTCCACAAGGCTTTGCACTGCCGCGTCTGGCTGCCGACCGGCCGCACGCCCGAGCGGTCCGGCATCGGCTCGATAAATCCCCGCACGCCGTGCGCGTAGGCGCGCTTGCCGGTGGCGATGCTGGCCCAGAGAATGGGCGAGAGCATGGGAGAAAGCGAGGCGAGGTTGCCGATAACTCCGCTCTCGATCAACCCCTGGAGATGAGGCATGAGGCCCGCATCGACGAGGGGATGGATCACCTGCCAATCGGCCGCGTCCCAGCCGATAAGGAGGACGCGTTTCTTTTCTGTGGGCACACTCATGGGATGATTGGGGATGTCTCTTTGGCTTTCTGCGCGGCGATTTTTTCCTGCAATTCGAGGGCAAGCGAGAAGGCCGGATCGATCCGAAGGATCTGGCTAATCTCTTCCAGAGCGCGCTCCTGGTCGCCCCGGCCCGCGTAGGCTGAGGCAAGGCTGGTCCGAGCGAGGAGGCGTTCCGGTTCCTGCCGGACGATTGGCGTAAGCTGGGCGATCGCTTCATCCGAACGGCCGAGAAGAGCGAGCGTCATACCGTAGTTGAGCTGGGCGCCCTTGTTTTTCGGATCCAATTCCAAGGCACGATGAAGATAAGTGGCCGCTTTCTCGTTTTCATTGGCGAGCATCATGAGCGAGCCCAGACTATTATAAGCGATGGAGGATTTTGGATTCAACGCGATGGCGGCTTCCAGTTCGCTCCGCGCTTCGGTATTTCGCCCCTGCCGAATCAGGATGCTGGCGATGTTTTCGTGCGCGTTGATTTTGGCATAAGCGGGACGCTCGGCGGCGGCCATTCGATAAAGCGCGAGTGCCCCTGTGAGGTCGCCCTCCCGTTCATGCAAGAGGCCAAGGTTTTGGTGCGCCATATAGTTGTCTCGCGTGACCCGGGCGGCGTGAGAGAAAAGGGAGCGGCTATCCTTCCAGTGTGAAGTCTGCAGCCAGGTTTTCGCGCTCAGAAGGGCGAGCAGAGTCGCTGCGGCCGCGACCGTAGCTTTCGGATACCGCACCGCCCACTCGGTCGGAATGCTCCAGACCAACATGAGAAAGAAACCGATCGAAGGGAGGTAGGTGTAGCGATCGGCGATGGTCTGCGAGCCGATCTGCACCAAACCGATGACTGGAACAAGGGTGCCGACAAACCAGAGCCAACCGACGAGCAACCAGGGCGATCGATCTCGCCGTAGAAGCGCAAAGGTTGTGACGAGCAGGAGAACTACGCCGCTAAATCCCACGGCGAGGAATGACCAGTGCAGCGGATGGGGATAGAAGAAGGCGAGCTTGAGCGGCGCGACCAGTTTCCCAAGGTAAGCCGCGTAGCCGACGATGGCGTTGGCGATTCGGCTGCCGAGCGGGAAGTCGTCCAAGCCAAAGATATTTTGGCCTTCGCGTTGCGCGACGAAAGTGATCCCGGAGAAGATTGCCGCCAAGGCAAAGAACGGCGCCTTTTCCCAAAGGATTTGCCGAATGGATCTCACCTCCAGGGCGGCCAGCGGGGCAGGTGATTCGATTTGCCAAAGTTTCCACCGCCGCAACGGCCAGATATCCAGTAGCAGAAGAAGGAAGGGAAACGTCACCCACATCTGCTTCGAGAGGAGGCTGAGAGCGTAGCAAATGACCGTAAGTAGATACTGGCCGGCGCTCCTGGAGCGGACGTAGCCGACGTAAGCCCCGAGCGCGAGCAATCCGAAGAGGGTGCTGAGGACGTCCTTGCGCTCCGAGACCCAGGCTACGGATTCGACATGGAGAGGATGGACAGCAAAGAGGGCAGCGACCAGGGCGGAGCGCCAAAGTCCGCCAGTCATCCGCCAAAAAACGATAAATAAGAGAAGCGAATTGACGGCGTGGAGAAGAGCGCTGGTCAGATGATGGCCTCCAGCCGTCGATCCCCACAGGTCGATATCGAGCATGTGCGACAGCCACGTGAGCGGATGCCAGTTTCCGGTCATGAAGGTTGAGAAAGCCCAGCCGACGTTGGCTGGGGTTAGGCCCATCTGGACGTGAACGTTGTTGCTCACATAGCCCCGATCGTCGAAATCTACGAAATCGTGCTGCCA
The DNA here is from genome assembly GCA_963730385.1 of uncultured Verrucomicrobiae bacterium. Taxonomy (GTDB): domain Bacteria; phylum Verrucomicrobiota; class Verrucomicrobiia; order Chthoniobacterales; family UBA10450; genus JACCTI01. Next base: position 339,125 of record CAVSRQ010000009.1, on the reverse strand, counting down.
GGTTTGCAGATATGGCAGGAGTGCGATCCCAAAGAGAAGGAGAGCCACCCAAAGGACCGTCCGTTTTTCGGGTCTACTTGAGAAGAGGGAGGTCATCGCAACAGAGCCGAAGTCTTACGCGCTCACTGCAGCAAACGCCAGTCGAGCGATGGCTCGCTGATCCGTGCCTGCAAAGAAAAGCCCGCGCGAACTTGAATTCGCGCGGGCTTCCAAGAAAACCAGGAGGTAGAACTTACGCTGCTTTGCGCTTGCGCCAGGCGCGCACGCCCACCGCTCCGACCGCCATCAGGCTCAGGAGCGCCATGGTCGATGGTTCCGGGATGACTCCAGCCCCGATTCCCGCGCCGGTGTTCTCGTAAGCGTATTCCACGATCGAGCGAGGTTGAGCGCCCGGAGCGGTTGAGAGCGAGATCCGCATCCAGCCGTAATTCAAAACGCCCGTTGCTTCATTCAGGAAGCGGAAGCCGACAAGATTGTTGGAGCTGTTCAGACTAAACTGGGCGGCACCGGCGGCAGTGGATGAGTTGCTTCCGAAAAAATTCGCGCCGCTGATCAGTGAGCCCAAGGCAAGATTGAGCGTCATTGTACCTCCGGCGGTCGAGGTTACGTAGGTTCCGGCACCACCTGGATTGGCGGAATTGAAAAGCCCCAAGCCGCCCGTGCTCCAAGGGTTCACATCCCAACCTGCCAGGCCAGTTGAGCTACCGGTCGTGGTTCCGCCAGTCACCACGTTGAGGTAGACTCCAGCTGTCGTGCTGGGAATATTGTGGTTCACGACTCCGCTATAAATAATGTCGGCTTTTGCGGGTGTAGCGGTGACAGCAGCGCCGGCAGCGGCCAGCGCGGCGCAGGCGGCCAGGCGGGTGTCGACCCGGTTTAGAAGTGAGTTCAGATCGGTTTTCATAATGGTGTTTGGCTGGAGTTTACCCTGGTTTCTTTTCACCCTTCCCTTGGGGTGAACGATGTTTTAGGAAACTGAATTTGAAGGGTCAAGATATATTGCGAAAACTTTGTTAATTCCTCTCCATGAGGAATTAGTTGCAGTTCTTTTTCGCGCTCCAGTTTGTTCCCATCCCCTTGTCTGATCCGGTGGAAGTGATCTAATCCTGAGTATGTCTCGCACCCTTCTCTCCATCGCCAGTTGGCTCTGTCTGTGTTTCCCCCTTTATGGAGCGAGTTCCGATCTGGATCCCGCAAAATTAGTCGGGACGTGGCGCTACGAAGGCGACGCACGGGTGGCCACTTATATCCTCGTGCAAGACGGGACGTTCGCTGCGGAGCTACGCGAAGGCACGAACGTGGCAAAGTTCACAGGCCGTTGGAAAATCGCGGACGGGACGATTGAGTACACCTATTACGAAGGGAACGCGAAGTCGGTTGAGGATCGCGACAAACTCCTGCGAGTGGACGAAACCTCCTTCACAATCGCAACCAGTGACGGCCAGCAACGGACCTATTGGCGCGTAAAGCAGTAACGTCCCAGTCCGCCTGTCTTAGGGCGTAACCGACTGCGCGGCGCCTGCAGAAAGCGAAGGCGCCGCGTTTTCGTTATTATCGAGGAACCCCGGAAGCAGACAAAAGAGCGAAAGCCCCTCCACCTGTCGCCGAGTTCCTCTGCCCGTTCTCAGAGCGAGGCTTAGCGTGCGCGCCGGCGACGATAAGCCGCGACGCCCAATCCCAGCACGCCTACAATCGCCAGGGAGACCGTGCTCGGCTCTGGGATGACGGTGAACGTCCCCCAATAGACATCGAAGGCTCCGGCCTTGGTCGCGGTAAAGGTGGTTGTGCCATTGGCGTCGCGAATAGCGAACGGAATGCTGGCCAAGGCAGTGGTCGAACTGTTCGCAAGGGAGCCGGATTGCGAGAGATAGGTGCCAGTGGCCGTGCCTTCGTCTGCGGGACTCAATTGATTGTCGGCCAGATTGAAATTCGAGATCGCAACAAAGTAGGTTCCTGGCGCGAAATTACGCGTCAGGAGGGTGTTCAGCGTGCTTCCCCCGGGGGGAACAGTTGTGCCATCGAGGAAATCATCATTCAAGAACCCCGGCATCGGCATCAGATTTGAATCGTAAACGATGACTTCGGTGTCCTGCGTGGAGTTAAGGCCCGTGTTTGTGAGAGTGATCGAACCGGCAGCAAACGTCCCCAAGCTCACCGGCGTGATGACGACCTGGCTGAAGGTCGCGATGTAGTTCGCCGTCGTGGCTGCGGCGCCAGTGACGCGGTAATCAATCGCTCCGGCGCGCCCAAACGAATACCACTGATTCATCATCCCGCTGGCGGTGGTGGACGTTTGAAAGGAGCTGTCTTGCGCCGCTGGATTAGGCGCGCCCGGCCCAACGCTATTCGGGCCCGTCGCAGTCTGGCCCAGCCCGCGGATGGTGCCGACGTTCGCCTGGTTCAACGTCAGCCGGTTCATATAAATAGCGACCGCCTGCACCGGCGTCTGCACGAGGTAGTAATCAAGGCCCGTGCCTGTCGTCGAAGTCGAGTTCCCGGTAATGGTATCGCCCGGGCCGACAAGCTGGATGACCTGGGCCGTCGGTCGGCTATCATTTGGCTCTAATTCAACAAAACCGACAGCGAACGCATCCGGCGCTGTGAGGAGAACTGCCGTGGAGAGAAGGGAGAGGAGAACTGACTTTGTTTTCATAAGCTTTTTCTTCGGTGGGACGTAGCGGTTTTTGTCTCGAATTGGCCTGCAATCGTCAAGGATTTTTCGATGTAATTTTTGCCAGCTGCGTAAATTGCTCCGGCCTAGGTAAATCGGGAGATTTAAGGCGCACGGAAGACTCCCCTTCGACCGGGCAGTGAACGCAATACCCGCTCGGGATTTTCGCTTTTGCATCCAGCCTTTCCTCTTGCGTCGCTTCCCCCGTGCTGCTTAATGTGCGCGCGATGCGACCCTACCTCCGGACGGCACTTCTCGTTTTAGCAGCGGCTTCCCTCATCTCTTTCGGTTCCTGCGAACGCCACCGGGCAGATGAGTTGTCGCATGGCGCGCATGGGCCCGGTCACGATACGGAGCATGCCGCTCCCGCTTCCGATCATGGCGCCGCGGCCGCCGGTCACGAAGCGACGCATGCTGTGGCAGCTCCTTCTGCGACGCCGGCGCAATTCTTCCCATCTCCAACGCCCTAGCGTTTCTCGTCCACCGCGGTCCCGAGCCTTTCTCTGATTATGGCCAAGCATCAATACGCGACCAAGCCGCCGAACATTTCCACCATGCCGCCGGGCGTGCCGTACATCATCGGCAACGAAGCGGCGGAGCGGTTCTCCTTCTACGGGATGCGCTCCATCCTGATCGTCTTCATGACCACCTACATGGTGGACAAAATGGGGATGCCAGATCGCATGGGCGACGCGGAGGCGCGCGGCTATTTTTCCATGTTCGTCTCTGCGGTCTATTTCCTTCCAGTCTTGGGAGCGGTGCTGGCGGAAGTGTTCCTGGGGAAATACAACACCATCTTCTGGCTTTCGATCGTCTACTGCGCGGGGCACTTCATGCTCGCGCTCGACGAGACGCGAACGGGGTTGATGATCGGGCTGGGGCTGATCGCGCTCGGGTCGGGCGGCATCAAGCCGTGCGTCTCGGCCAATGTGGGTGACCAATTTGGAAATTCGAACAAGCATCTGCTCTCGAAGGTCTTTGGCTGGTTTTATTTCTCGATCAACGCCGGCTCGTTTCTTTCCACCATCCTTTGCCCGCTCCTCCTCAACTCGCCCAACTGGGGCCCGCGCTACGCTTTCGGTTTGCCGGGAATCGCGATGGTGATCGCGACGATTTTCTTTTGGGCTGGTCGCAAGAAATTCGTTCACATCCCGCCGGCCGGAATGGGCTTCATCAAGCAGTTCTTCAGCCGGGAAGGCTTGACCGCGCTGATGCGGCTCTCCGTGATTTACATTTTCGTCGCGGTTTTCTGGTCGCTCTGGGACCAAAGCAGCGGCGGCGCCTGGACCCTGCAAGCGAAGAAGCTGGATTTGACCTTCTTTGGGCTGCAACTCCTGCCTGAACAGGTGCAGACGGCCAACCCGATCTTCATTCTCCTTTTCATCCCGATCGTGAACTACGGGCTCTACCCGTTAATGGCGAAATTCTTTGAGGTCACGCCGCTGCGGAAGATTGGAATCGGGCTGGGTCTAACGGCCTGCAGTTACCTCGTCATCGCCTATATCCAAAGCATGATCGATGGCGGCGCGCGGCCGACGGTCTGGTGGCAATTTCTCGCCTACGTCATCCTCACCCTCGGTGAAGCGATGGTCTCGATCACAGGTCTGGAATTTTCCTACACTCAGGCACCGAACAAAATGAAGAGCGCTGTCATGGCTCTCTGGCTCTTTACGGTCTCCCTCGGGAACCAGTTCACGGCCCAGCTGAACTTCTTCATCTCCAACCCCGACGGCACGTCGAAGATGACCGACTTCAACTACTACATGTTCTTCGCCTACCTGATGTTTGGGGCGACCGCACTTTTCTCGGTCGTTTCGCTTTTCTACAAAGGGAAGACCTACCTGCAATCGCAGGATGAAGCAGCGACCGAGCCGCTCCTGGCCGGAGGCACGCCGACATAGGAAGAAAGTAGAAAGTAGGAAGTAGAAAGTAGAAAGTATAACCGGGGAAATAAAAGCCCCGCGGCCATCTCACCTCAGCCGAGGAAGCTCCCATCGTCATCCCGAGCCGCGAAGACGGCCGAGGGATCTCTACGAGGGTCTCCGGATCAACGGCGAGAGGTAACGGAAGAGGACCCAAGGCCTCCCGTTAGCCCAGAGAAGCCGTGAGGTCTCCCGCTTTCCGCGCGTCCCGGCCCCGCACCTTCAAAAGCTCTCGACCAGCGCCACCATCCGCGCGCGCATCTTCTCATCGGGAAGGCGCCCCGTCCCGCCCTGCATATTATCCGCCAGATGCGCAGCCTTGCTCGTCGCCGGAATCACGCAGGTCACGGCGGGGTGAGCCACGATCCACTTCAAGAAAAACTGCGCCCAAGTTTGGCAATCAATCTCCGCCGCCCATTCCGGCAAAGTCTTCCCGCGCACTCGCCCGAAGAGCCCACCCGCACCGAACGGCCGGTTCACGATCACAGCCACCCCACGCTCTTGCGCGATTGGAAAAACGCGTTCCGCCGCCGCGCGTTCCATGACCGAGTAGTTGATCTGCACGAAGTCGAGCGGCTCGTTCTTTAAAACCCGCGCCACGTCGTCCTGGCGCGCCTCGGTGTAATGCGTCACACCCAGATAACGGGCGCGTCCCTCTTTCTTCCACAAGCGGAGAGTCGCCAACTGCGTCTGCATGTCCACCAGGTTGTGGACTTGGAGCAGATCGAGCTTCTTCGCCTCTAATAACCGGAGTGACGTCTCCATCGATTGCACCCCGGCGTCACGTCCGCTCGTCCACACTTTGGTCGCGAGAAAGAGGGAGTCGCGCAGTTCCAATTCCGCTGCGCTCTCGCCCACCACTCGCTCGGCCTGGCCATACATGGGGGAGGAATCGACCAGCCGGCCGCCCAGTTGCACAAAGCTGCGCAGCACTTCTTTCAGCGGCGCCCGTTCCGCGGCGGAGGCGCCCACATCGAAGACGCGCGATGTGCCCAGCCCGATCACCGGCAGCTTCTCGCCCGACGAAGGAATGGCGCGTTGCAGCAGTGAAATTTTCTCCTGGGCAATGCCGGTGGGAGCGACCAGGAGAGCCGCAGTCGCTCCGCCGATGATGCGGGCGGCTTCGCGCCGCGAGAGGTGGATGCTCACGCGTTCACTCCACCACGGATCTTTCCCGATGCAAGGAATGCCAGGAACACCGCCTGCCCGTCGCGCTCTCGAAGGGGGGAAGTGGATGTTAATTTCATTGTCGCCGTTCTTCCGGGTCACTAGTCTGCGCGCCTTCATGAAAATCGTCGCTCTCGCCACTGTCGCTGCTCTTCTTCCCTTCCTCAGCGCTTTCGCTACCCCGGCCGATCAAGAATTCGAGAAACTGGCAGGCGCCTATATCGAGAGCGGCCTGAAAATGCATCCCGAGAGCGCGACCGAACTCGGCGACCATCGCTTCGACGGGCTCCTGACCGATTACTCTGCAGAAGCGCGCGCGCGGGAATTGGCCGGTCACAAGGCCCTGCTGGAAAAATTAAACAACTTCAAAGACAGCGCCCAGCTTACCGGCGCCAACCCCATCGACTTCCGCATTCTGAAAGAGAACGTGGAAGGCGCCATCTTCGAACTCGAGGAATTAAAGGAAGCGGTGTGGAATCCGCTCACCTATAACCAGAGTCTCGCGCAGGGACTTTACGTCTTGATCGCGCGCGAGTTTGCGCCGCCCGCGGAGCGCATTCCGAATCTGCGCAAGCGGATGGAGGGAATCCCGAACGTCATCGCGCAGGCCAAAGCGAACCTGCAAAACCCGCCCAAAGTTTACACCGAGACTGCGATCGAGCAGACGACCGGCGCGATCTCCTTTGTCCGCGACGGGCTGGCCCCCGTGCTCGACCGCGAGCCGGAGATGAAGAAAGAGATCGCCGCACTCCAGGAATCAACCGCGAAGGCGCTGGAAGAATATAAGAAATGGCTGGAGGACGATCTCCTCCCGCGTTCCAAAGGCGATTTCCGAATTGGCGCGGACCAGTTTCGCAAGAAACTCCGCTTCTCCCTCGCCTCCGATTTGTCGATGGAGGAGATTATGAAGCGGGCGAAGGCCGATCTCGCGGCCACGCAAACCGCGATCTACAACACCGCGCTTCCGCTCTACAAGAAGCAATTCCCGAAAGCGACCGCCGCGGATTTAGCCGACAAGAAAAAGGTCACGACTGCTGTGCTCGATAAGCTGGCCGAGGAACATCCGAACGACGAAACCATCGTCGCGTATGCGAAGAAGACGCTCGCCAGTGCGACCGAGTTTACGAAAGCAAAAGGGCTCATCACCGTGTTCGATCAGCCGCTCGACATCATCGAGATGCCGGAGTTCAAGCGCGGCCAGGCGGTCGCGTATTGCGATTCCGCAGGTCCGCTGGAGAAGAATGGCGAGACGTTTTACGCCATCTCGCCCACGCCGAGCGATTGGTCGCAGGAGCGCCGGGAATCCTTCTTTCGCGAGTACAACAACTACATGCTCGAAGACCTGACCATTCATGAGGCGATGCCCGGGCATTTCCTGCAATTGGCGCATGCGAACAAGTTCAGCGCCCCCACCTTGGTGCGTGCCGTTTTCCGCAGCGGCACCTTTATCGAAGGCTGGGCGGTTTACTCCGAGCAATTCATGGCCGAGGCCGGCTACGGTGGTGCGGAAGTAAAGATGCAGCAGCTAAAGATGCGCCTGCGGGTGATCTGCAACGCCATCCTCGACCAGAGCATTCACACCGCGAACATGAGCGAACAGGAAGCGCTCGATTTGATGATGAAAGAAGGCTTCCAGCAGGAAGGCGAAGCGGTGGCAAAATGGAAGCGCGCCAAGCTTTCTTCCACGCAGCTTTCGACCTACTTCGTGGGTGCGACCGAGCATCTCGACTTGCGCGAGCGGGCGAAGAAGAAGGACGGCGCGAAGTTTGATCTCAAGAAGTACAACGACACCGTGCTCTCCTTCGGCAGCCCGCCGGTGAAATACGTGCGCGAGTTGATGGGGCTGTAACGGCGGCCGCTGCTGGGGCGTGTGCTAGAGTGCGCGATGTTGAATCTCGCCACCTGGATGCGCCCGAAGGACAAGCCGCACTTCAGCCGTTCCTTTGCGCCACATCCGCAAGTGATGGTCCAGAATGCGACAGAAGGCGCAGTGGATCTGGCGGGCATGCACGGCCTCCTCCTCACGGGCGGACCGGATATCGCGCCGGAGTTTCTGCACCAGGAAGTCCCGGATCCTTCCATCCTCGATCTCGATACGGATGCGGCGCGCGATCGGTGGGAATTTGAAGCGGTCCAGGCCGCGCTCGCGCGTGAGTTGCCGATCTTCGCCATTTGCAAAGGTCTCCAGGTTTTCAACGTCGCCCTCGGCGGCACCCTCCTGCTCGACATCCCCGGGCACAACGCGCCCGAGCAGGAGAATCACGATGTCCAACCGCTTCGGATGGCGCGCTCGGCCACCCATCGCTTCGAGAAAGTAAACAGCTCGCACCATCAGGCGATCGATCGCCTGGCGGACGGTTGCGTGGTGGAGGCGTGGTGTGCGAGCGACGACATCATCGAGCAAATCCGGCTGCAGAATTATCCTTTTGCGCTCGCGGTGCAGTATCATCCGGAACGCGGCGGCGAAGTTTACGCGCCGCTCTTCGCGGATTTCGTTTCCCGCTTGGGCTAGCGGCGCTTTCGGCGCGGAAGCGCGAGCGGAAAGATTCTTTGCTTCGCATCCGCGCGCGCGCGTAACGAGCGCCGATATAAAAACGAGGCGCGTCGCCGATGCGGCCCCCAATTGACGATCCAACCGGAGTATTCGCCCATGAATCCCTGCTTCCCAGCCCGAAATATTGTCTGCCTGCTCGTCGCGATCGTCTCGTTCGCACCCGGTCACGCGCGAGCCGCCACTTCTCCAGACAGAATTTGGCAAACCATGGACCGCCTGCCTGATGCGCCACAGGGCGTGCGGCAGGGTATTCGCCCGACGAAGTTCATCGCCGTCACGGTCGATCGCGGACTTCTCGGCTCGAAGCTGGCGAATGCGCCGCTAGAATTTTCCAGAAACGGCGGCGCGAGCGAGATCACGCTGCCGAAGCCCGACGGAAGCTTTGCGCGGTTCCGCATCGAGGAAGTGGCGTTGATGGAACCGGCCCTGGCCGCGAGACATCCGGGAATCAAAACCTATCGCGGTCGCGATCTCGACGATCCGACATCCACGCTCCAACTCGACATCAACCCCAAAACAATTCACGCGCAGGTGCTCTCGCCGGCGGGCTCTTACTACATCGATCCGTATTGGCAGAACGATGGCCGTGTCCACATGAGTTACTTCAAGAGCGATGTCTCGTCGCGCGGTCGGGAATTCAAATGCCTGGTCGATCACAACCTGCCGAAAGCGTCAGATGCGCCCGCTTCTCCCAATTTGCCGGCCGCGCCGATGAACGCGAATTCGGGCAAATTCCTGCGCACCTATCGCCTGGCCTGCGCCACCTCCCTTTCCTACAGCCAGTATCACGGCGGCATGACGGTCGACGTCCCCGCCGTATTGGCGGCGCTCGTCACGATGAACAATCGCGTGTCCGGCGTCTACGAGACCGAGTTTGGCGTGCGGATGGTGCTGGTCGCAAATCAGGAGGCCATCATTTCCAGCCCTGAAAACCCCGGCCCCTACACCGACACGCCGGGCGACATTCAGTCGAACCCCGGCTACCTCGACCTGAAAATCGGCGAGTCGAATTACGACATCGGCCATGTGGTCACAACCGGTAGCGGCGGCGTAGCGGGTCTGGGCGTGGTCTGCCGGGGAGTGAATCCCACTTCAGGCGGTAGTTCCAAAGCGCGCGGCACCACTGGCATCAACCCGCCGGAGGGCGACCCTTTCTGGATCGATTTCGTCGCGCACGAAATGGGGCATCAGTACGGCGGCAATCATACTTTCGACGGCACCGGCACGAACTGCGGCGTGAACCAAAACGAAAGCACCGCGTATGAGCCCGGCAGCGGTTCCACGATCCAGGCTTATGCCGGAATTTGTGGAGACCAGAACATCCAGAATAACAGCGACGCTTATTTCCACTTCGCGAGCCTGAACGAGATGTTTGGCTACATCACCAGCGGCATCTCGTCACGTCCTGCTGGAATCCTTCTCGGTAAAGGCGCGGCCGTTCCGCTGATGGAGGCACCTGACGCCTCACCGGGTTCCGGAACGCTGGACCCGGTCGCGGGCCAAACGCTCACCTGGACCGGCACCGCGACGGGCGCCGTCCCAGCACCGGATGATGAGACGTGCACCGAGGGCGTCAATTGCGACACGTATACTCTCACCCTCACCGGCACCGCGGCTGATTGGCAGGAGAAGACGGTCAAGATCACTTACAACTGGCCGAACGCGACGGACGACTACGACATTTATGTCCGCAAAGGCTCGAGCACCGGCCCGATTGTCGACGAGTCGCCCTCCGGTGATCGGCCGGAGATCGTGAACATCGAACCCTCGGCGACCAACGTCGGGACCGGGAATTTCGCGGCGCGCGCCGTCTATTTTGCGGTCGTTCCACTCCCGCTGCCTGAGTTGTATCAGTACACCGCGGTCGCGGAAGTGGTCGATCAGTCCAATCAAGGCCCCGCCCCAACGTGTGCGATCATGACGGCGACCGGCAACAATCCGCCAACCGTAAATGCCGGCGCAGACTACAAAATTCCCGGTCGCACGCCGTATGCCTTGACCGCGGTCGGGACAGACCTCGAGAGCGATCCGCTCACCTATTGCTGGGAACAGGCCGATCTTGGCCCGGGAGCGAAGGATGCAAATACGCCGGACGACGGAGTCAGCCCGATCGTGCGGTCTTACCTGCCGAAAACCAGCCCCACGCGCGTGATCCCGCGCTGGACCGAACTGCTCGCAAACCAGACGCAGACACGCTCCGAGAAACTTCCCACCACCAACCGCGAACTGAAGTTCAACGTCACAGCGCGCGACAACCGCTTCGGCGGATTTGGCATGGACGAAATGAAGATCGACGTGATCGATAGCGGCGTCGGGTTTGAGGTCACTTCGCCTAACACGGCGGTCACCTACGCCGGCGGTTCGCAGCAGACGGTGACGTGGAACGTGGCCAACACCACCTCCGCGCCGATCAACACCGCCAACGTGAACATCCTGCTCACCGCCGATTCCAGCCCGGCGCAAGGCGATCCCTCATTCGCGATCGTCCTCGCGGCCAACACGCCAAACGACGGCTCTCAGAGCGTGGCGATCCCGATGCTCGGAACGACGAAGGCGCGCATCATGGTCCAAGCCGTGGATAACATTTACTTCGACATTTCGAACGCCGACTTCACCATCACCGCGCCGCCCCCGCAGCTCGTGAGCGCGGCGTCGCGGAAGATGCACGGGACGGACGCGTTTGATATTAACTTGCCGCTGGCTGGGCCTCCGTTCGGCATCGAGTGTCGGTCGGGCGGGGCCGCGGATCAACACACGCTGGTTTTCACCTTTAACAATCCGGTCCTCTCGGTCAGCGATGTGGTGGTCTCAGATGGAACGGTGACCTCGCGCGCTGCGAATCCCATGAACCCTAACGAGTATATCGTTCAGGTTTCCGGAGTTGAATCCGGCCAGAACGTGACGGCGACGCTGAACGATGTGAACGGAAACGGCACCGCTGCGGTCACCTTCGGCATCCTCCTGGGTGACACTTCCGCGAACAGGGTCGTCAATTCGAGCGATATCGGTCAGACAAAGGTCGTGGTCGGACAACCGCTCTCGACCTCGAATTTCCGTCACGATGTGACCGTGACCGGATCGATCAACGGCTCCGACGTTTCGATTGTGAAAAGCCAAAGCGGCACCGCGCTCCCGTAAAAACGGGAGCGCGTGGAGTTGAAGGCGCACGCGACGCCCGAGATGTAGCGCACGCTTCCCGCTTGCATTGAGCCCCTCGAACACAGGAAGCTCGCGTCACCTTATGGCTCCGCAAAACACGATCGCGATCATTTACGATTACGATCAAACGCTCAGCCCGAGCTACATGCAGGACGAGGTCGTCTTCCCGGCCTTTGGGATTAACAAGGACATCTTCTGGCGGAAGTGCAGCGAGCTGGTGCGCGACGGCGGATACGACAGCGAGCTCGCTTACATGAAGGTGCTCCTCGACACCCTCGGGATGGATCGCCCGACGAATGCGGAGCTGAAGACGCTGGGTGGTAAGTTAAATTTTTACCAGGGCCTGCCGGAGATGTTTGAGGAGTTCGCGCACGGCCTGCTCTCGGAAGAACACGTCGCGCACGGGATCGCAGTCGAGCATTACATCATCTCGAGCGGGATGAAGATTTTGATCGAAGGGAGTCGGCTCGCGCCGTATGTGCGCGCCATTTTCGGCTGCGAATTTGCGGAGGACAGTGAGGGGCGGATCACCTTCCCGAAACGGGTCATCAGTCACACGCAGAAGACGCAGTATCTTTTCCGGATAAACAAAGGCCTGCTCGATATGGCGGAGGATGTGAACGATCACATGGATCCGGCGATTCGGCCGATCCCGTTCCGCCACATGATCTATCTCGGCGATGGGCCGACGGATGTGCCGTGCTTCACCGTCATGCGCAAAAACGGCGGCGAGGCGATCGCAGTTTATAATCCAGACGATCCCGCGCGCGCCGGCTTCAAGAAGTGCTACCAACTTTCCACCCATGCGGATCGTGTGAAGCACATCGCGCCGGCCGATTACCGGCCCGGCACGCACTTGCGGATGTTGCTCGAGCAAATGGTGGAGGAAACGGCCAACCGCATGGTGGTGGAACGGCGGACGGCGGTTGAGACCGGCACGGTGCGCGCGCCGAAGCACTAGCCCGCCCGGCTTGTGCTACCGTCTCTCTCCTTCTCCATGCCCAATCGAATCGATACCTGTTTCGCCAGCCTCCGGGCGCGAAACGAAAAAGCTTTCATCGCCTACATCGGCGCGGGCGATCCTTCGCTCGCGGCCACCGTCGAGCTGGCGGTGCAGCTAGAGAAAGCCGGGACGGACATCCTGGAATTGGGCGTGCCGTTTTCCGATCCGCTCGCGGACGGAATCGTGAACCAGATGGCCGCGCAACGCGCGCTGGAAGCGGGCGCGACCGTGCGCGGCGTGCTCGATTGCGTGGCGCAGATTCGAGGGCGCTCAGAGATGCCGATCGTGCTCTACACCTACCTGAACCCGATCGTGCAATTCGGCGTCGCGGAGTTTTATCAAGCAGCCGAGAACGCAGGGGTCGATGGGCTTCTGATCCTCGATCTCCCGCCCGATGAAAAACTCCACGGCCAGAGTGACGCGCTGCGGCACATCCGCTTGATCGCGCCCACCACCTCTCCCACCCGCATCGCGCAAATCTGCGCGCAGAGTGCCGGGTTCATCTACTACGTCTCGCGGGAAGGGGTCACCGGCGCGCAGACTTCGGTGGCGGCGTCGCTCGGAGAGCGCGTGGCGGAGATTCGCCAGCACACCGCGCTGCCGATCGCAGTCGGGTTCGGCATTTCCAATCCTGAGCAGGCGGCGGAAGTGGCGCGGCACGCGGACGCGGTGGTGGTAGGGAGCGCGATTGTGCAGCAAATCGCGGAGCGCGGCGCCGAGGTAGATCTGGCGAGTTTCGTGACGCCGCTGGTGCGCGCGACCAAGGGCGGCTGAGGCGCCCGCAATTTGATTGCCGGATCGCGTGTGGTAAAAACGGCCATGGCCAGACTGCGTTTTACGAAGATGAACGGCGCCGGGAATGACTTCGTCATGCTCGATAACCGGCTCGGGACTTTGGAGCTCCAGCCCGCGCAAATCGCGCGCCTGTGTGATCGTCATCGCGGCATCGGCGCGGATGGCGTGCTCGTCCTGGAACCAGCGGCGAACGGCGCGGACTTCCGCATGCGCTACTACAACGCGGATGGCGGCGAAGCGGAGATGTGCGGCAATGGCGCGCGTTGCTTTGCGCGTTACGCGGAAGAGGTCGCAGGCGTCCGCGAGAAGGTTTCGTTTGAGACCCCGGCCGGCGTGATCGCGGCTACGCTCGAAGGCGAGCGCGTCACCTTGCGCATGAGCGATCCAAAGGACATGCGACTCGAGCTCGATGTCGCCGCGTTGGGCGAGAAGATCCGCTGTCATTATGTCGATAGCGGCGTGCCGCATGTGGTGGTCCCGGTGGCAAAGATTGGGCCGATCGAAGTTCGGCAGGTCGGGGCGGCGTTGCGCCACCACGCTGAGTTTGCGCCCCGCGGTGCAAATGTGAATTTCATCGAACATGGCGGCGGGAGTCGCATCGCCATCCGCACCTACGAGCGGGGGGTGGAAGACGAGACGCTCGCCTGCGGAACGGGCGTCGTGGCGAGTGCGCTTATCTTTTCCCTCCTGGAGAAGGTCGCACCGCCGATTCAGGTCCGCGTGGCTGGTGGCGACGAACTGGAAGTCGATTTCCGGCACGTCGGTAACGAGGTGACGGACGTGACGCTAAGCGGTCCGGCCGATTTCGTTTTCGAAGGTTCGATCGAACTGTAGCGCGGGGAGCTGCGCGCGGCGTTTTCCATCGGCCGATACGCGCGGGCGGGGGATGGTTTCCGTTTCAAAGGAGAGGAGCTTCTATGGAAAATTCTTGGCCGACTCGCTGCTGGATCATCTGCCTGTCTCTCTCAGCCGCCGCGCTCTCTACCGTCCAGGCTCAATCTCCACCCATCGTGTGGCAGACGGCTTCCTCGGTCGATCGCCGCTACGAATCGGTGAAATTCACGCCAGACTCCACCCAGTTGCTCGCGGGCGGTTCCTTGCGTGCGGGCGGCAGCACGGAGGGTGTTCTCATTAAACGCTTCGACGCCGCCTCGGGCGCCGAACTGGGGAGCACGACGGCCAATTACATTTACGATGGCGCCAGCGAGATCGCGCTCTCTCCTGATGGTGGGACCATCATCACCGCAAACGATAGTGCCCGCTGCACCGCTCAAATCCCGCCGCAGTGCGAAGGCACCTACCTTGCCTACAATGCAGCACTGGAGCGGGTCGCCGTCCCGCCGGGAAGCAACGCGCCAAACTACGCCGTCGATTATTCGCCTGACGGCAAGCATATCGCGCTCGGCGGGATTTGGTTCAATTACGGTCCAACCGACTATCACAATCTGCGACTCGTGGACGCAGGTAATCGCACCATTATCCGCAGCATGCAGGGGCATCTGCGTTCGCCAAATAATGGCGGGACTCTTTCCGTCCGCTTTTCGCCCGATGGAACCCTGCTTGGCTCTTCTGGTCACGACAGCTTTGTGCGTCTCTGGCAAGTGGGCGATGGAGCGCTCCGTGCGCAGCATCAATTTCGACAATGCATACTCCGTCGATTCAGTTGCGTTCTCACCTGATGGCACTCACATCGCGGCGGCCCGCACTGGAACGGGAGCACAGGTAAAAGTTTGGTCGGTCGCAACTGGCGCACTGGTGCGCACCTTCGACGTGGGGCCGGCCGAGTCTAACACCACCTTCAACAAGGTGGTGTGGACCCCGGATGGCACCCACGTCGTGGCTGCGACTTCCTTCGGCGTTGGCTACGGTCCGAATAAAATACAATTCTGGGATTTCAAAAACGGGACCTCCACGCACGAGTTCTTTACCCCGGAAGATCGCTTTCTCTTCGACATCTCCTTTTCGCCTGATGGCCGGCTCTTCGCCTATGGCCAAAGCAGCCAGGTGGTGGTGGCGCAGAATCCTCTGAGCAACAAGCGGCGTCCCCTGCCGCCTGTTCGCTGACGCTGCGTTACGGCTGCGGCCGTGCCGTCCTCGCTTGAAACGAGCTCGAGCCTCGAACTTCTGCTCGCGTCGCCTTCTTTCCCGGTGTTTGCTCCGGCTTGATCGCATTCCGCGATCGAACTCTCTTATGTTTCGCGGCACCTACACAGCGCTAGTCACTCCATTTCGCGACGGGAAAATCGATGCGCCCGCTTTTGAGAAACTGATCGAAGGGCAGATCGCGGCGGGGATCACGGGCATCGTTGCCGTCGGCACCACGGGTGAAAGTCCCACGCTCTCGCACGATGAACGCGAGCAGGTCATTCGCCTGGCGGTCACTATCGCAAATGGCCGCTGTCAGGTGCTGGCAGGAACGGGTTCCTACTCGACGAGTGAGGCGGTCGCGGCCACGGCGGCGGCAGAAAAGCTGGGCGTCGACGGGGTGCTCGTGGTCGCGCCTTATTACAACAAGCCGAGCCAGGAGGGCCTCTTCCGCCATTTTCGCGCGATCGCGCAGGCGACCAAGCTGCCGATCATGCTCTATAACATTCCCGGGCGTTGCGGGGTGGATATCAACGCGGCGACGGTGGAGCGGTTGGCGCTCGATTGCGGAAACATTGTCTCGATCAAAGAGGCGAGCGGGAGCGTGGCACGGGTGAGCGAGCTCTTCGCCCGTATGCCGGAAGCGTTCACGATTTTGAGCGGTGACGATGGC
Source organism: uncultured Verrucomicrobiae bacterium (assembly GCA_963730385.1). Lineage (GTDB taxonomy): Bacteria > Verrucomicrobiota > Verrucomicrobiia > Chthoniobacterales > UBA10450 > JACCTI01. The sequence goes on along the minus strand of CAVSRQ010000009.1, from coordinate 323,096 downwards.
TTGACCCTGCCGTTTATGGCCGCGGGCGCGGTGGGGGTGGTGAGCGTGGCGTCGAACTTGATCCCGGCCGAAGTCGTCGCGTTGGTGCAGGCTTTCCGCGCGGGGGATATCGCCACGGCGCAACATTGGCAACGCAAGCTGACCGGCATCTTCACCGATCTGTTTTTGGAACCAAACCCGGTGCCGGTAAAGACTGCGCTGGCGTGGCGTGAAGCGATGTCGAACGAAGTGCGGTTGCCGCTTTGCGAGATGACGAGCGAGAACGCGGCGCGGCTGCGCAAGACGCTGGACGCATTCGCAGCCGCGGTCTAAGCGGCGACGGGTTTATGTCGTCCCTTCGCGTTTGTTTGATCGGCGCCGGTGGACGGATGGGACAGGCCATCGTCCGCGCGGCGGACGGGAGCGAGGCGGTCGAGATCGCTGCGCGGCTCGAGCGCGGAGACGCCATCGATTCTGCCGTCGAAGCCTGTGACGCAGTGATCGATTTTAGCCACGCGGATGCGACGGAGGAAACTACGGCAGGCTGCGTGCAAGCGCGGAAGCCGCTCGTGATCGGGACGACCGGGCACACCGCAGCGCAGCTCCAGCTCATTAAGGATGCCGCGGCGAAGGTTCCGGTGGTGTTGGCGGCGAATTTCAGTGTGGGCGTGAACACGCTTTTCTGGCTCACGCGTCGGGCGGCGGAGTTGTTAGGCGACGGCTTCGATTTGGAAATCGTGGAGACGCATCATCGCTTGAAGAAGGATGCGCCGAGTGGAACGGCCAAGCGCCTGGCGGAAGTGCTGTGTGAGGCGCGCGGACTCGATTATGCGGCGGATGTGGCGCACGGGCGCGAGGGGATGACGGGCGAGCGGCCGCAGCGACAGATCGGCGTGCATGCGATCCGGGCCGGCGATGTGGTGGGCGAGCACACCGTGCTTTTCGCGGCCGCCGGCGAGCGGCTGGAGCTGACGCACAAGGCATCGAGCCGCGAGACTTTCGCGGTGGGCGCGTTGCGCGCGGCGCGGTGGATCGTCGATCAACCGGCCGGTCTCTACAGCATGGAAGACGTGCTGGGGTTGAAACCGTAAATGAGAGCGGGCATCGCGCTGGGATCGAATCTTGGCGATCGACGCGCGAATCTAAGCGCGGCGCGGGCGCGGATCTCCGCGTTGCCGGCAAGCAGCGGTCCGCTCCTGGCCTCGGCGATTTATGAAACGGAACCGGTCGATTGCGCGGCGGACGCGGGCAGGTTTTTAAATGCGGTGCTCGAGATCGGCTATGACGGCGAGGCGCTCGAGCTCTTACGGCAGCTGCGCGCGATTGAGGCGGAGCTGGGCCGTCCGTCGCGCCATGCGCGCAACGCTTCGCGCACGCTTGATTTGGATCTGCTCTACTTCGGCGAGCACGCACTGGCGACGGCGGAGTTGGAGCTGCCGCATCCGCGCATGCAAGGGCGGCGCTTTGTGCTGGAGCCGTTGGCGGAAATTCGCCCTGACCTGATTTTGCCAGGAAGCGCGGAGTCGATTGCGACGTTGCTGGTGGCGTTGCCGGAGGGTTCGCCCTTGGTGCGGATGGCTTCGGAGTGGTAGCGTCCCGCGAGATGGAAGATTTCCGAGAGAAAAAGCGGCGGGGCGAGCGGATCACGGCGCTGACCGCCTACGATTATCCGACCGCGCGTTTGCTCGATGAAGCGGGGATCGATCTGATTCTGGTGGGGGATTCGCTTGGGATGGTGGTGCTGGGTTTCAAAGACACGACCGAGGTGACGCTGGAGGCGATGCTGCATCACACGCGGGCGGTGGCGCGGGGAGTGGAGCGCGCATTGGTGGTGGCGGATTTGCCGATTCATTCCTACAACACGCCCGAGGAAGCGGTGCGAAATGCGCAGGCATTAGTGGAAGCTGGGGCGCAGGCGGTGAAGCTCGAAGGCGGGGTGAGCCATGCGGCGCAGATCCGCGCGGTGGTGCAGGCTGGCATCCCTTTCATGGCGCACATCGGCATGCTGCCGCAGAGCGTGCGGCTGGAGGGCGGCTATAAACTGAAAGGCCGGACGCAGGCGGAAGCGGAGGTGTTGCTGGCGGACGCTCGCGCGGTGGAAGAAGCGGGCGCTTTTGCGGTGGTGCTGGAGATCGTGGCCGCGGAGACGTCGCGCCAGATCACCGAGGCGATCTCGATTCCGACAATCGGGATTGGTTCAGGCGAAAGCTGTGATGGACAGATTTTGGTCACGCACGATCTGATCGGGTTGTTCCCGTGGTTCGTGCCGAAGTTTGTGAAACCGGAAGCGGATGTGGCGGCCGCGATGCGCAAGGCGGTGGCGGCGTTTATCGAGCGGACGCAGCCCAGCGCGGGCGCAGGTCAGGCAAGCTGACTAGGCGAATTGCGGAACGCGTTCCGCATCGGTGCGCACTTCGTGTTCGTAGCAACGCAGAATGCTGGAACCGAGCTGCTGCACATCGGCGCCGTAAATATGAAGTGAGACAGCGACCTCGCGGCCGGAGTTTTTCACCTGATGAATGTCCCCCGGCGGGACGAGCGCGGCGACCGTGCCGACCGGGTAACGAGTGTGCTCGGTCACGAGCAAATGCTGGTCGTGCTCTGGGCCGGCCAGGCGGTAGGTGATCTCATCTTCCTCGCCTTGATGCACGCCCACCACGCACCACGAGACGTGGTCATGCACGGCGGTTTCCTGGCCCGGCAACCAGACGAGCGCGACGATGGAAAAGCTGCCATCGGGTTCCACATGCAGGAGATGGCGGCAGTAAGCGCACTCGTCCGGTTCCATCTGCTCCAGGGAAAGGAAATCGGCTTTGCCGAGATGCGGCTGCAGTAACTCCGCGACCGCGGGGCCGGCTTGCGCGGGATCAGGTCCTGCGTTCACCACCCGGCGCACGTCGGCAATCAGCTGCGCGAGCGCGGGGCTGGGGTTTTGGGTGCAGTTCGTGTTCTTACTCTCCATGGGAAGGCGAAGCGGGGAGTCTGGCCCAAAACGGCCCCGGGCACGAGTGTAAAAATCGTGAGCTGCAGCCGGGTTTTTCCCGGCAAGTGGAGCGGGTGCGTGCGAATAACAAGAGCGCTCCGCGCGCTTTCATGGCTACGAACATCATCAATATTTCCAATCGGCTCCCCGTGACGGTGGCGGAGAAAATCACCAAATCTTCCGGTGGCCTGGTCGCCGCGCTCGATGGCTTATCGGCTTCCGAGTATGCGCTGAAGTGGATCGGCTGGCCGGGCGCGGCGATTGAAGATCCCGCCCGGCAGACGGAGGTGGAGAAGTTGCTAGTGCAAGATCACGGCTGCATTCCGGTCTTCCTAAGTGAGGCGGAGGTGGCCGGGCATTACGAGGGTTTCTCAAACTCGAGCGTCTGGCCGTTGCTCCATTACATGCCGAACTTCATGCACTACGACCCAGCGTGGTGGGAAATTTATCGCGAGGTGAACCAGCGTTTCGCGGAGAAGGCGCTGGAATTGGCGCAGCCGGGCGACCTGGTTTGGGTGCACGATTACCAACTCATGCTCGTGCCTGCGATGCTGCACGAGCGGATGCCGGAGCTGAAAATCGGCTTCTTCCTGCACACGCCGTTTCCGTCCTTTGAAACTTTCCGTTGCCACCCGAAACGGCGGGAGCTGGTCGCAGGCATGTTAGGCGCGGACCTGATCGGCTTTCACACCTTCGGTTACATGCGGCACTTCCGGAGCACGGTGCTGCGGTTGCTCGGCTTGGAGGCGGAGATTTCGAGGATCCGGGGCGAGGACGGGCACGTCAGCGCGATGGGCGTTTTTCCGATTGGGATCAATGCCGGGAAGTTTGAAGAGACGCTGGACTCGGCGGACTTCGAGAAACGCCGGGAGGAATTGTTCGCGTCGGACGCCGATCGGCGGGTGGTGCTCTCGGTCGAGCGGATGGATTACACGAAGGGGATCCTGCATCGGCTGGACGCGATCGAACACTTCCTCGCGCAGGCGGAGAATCGGGACGCGGTGAAGTTTATTTTCGTGAGCGTGCCTTCGCGCGAAGAAGTGACGGAATACCAGCAGCTCCGTGCGGAAGTGGAGGCGCGGGTGGGGCGGATCAATGGCGAGTATGCCACGCTCAGCAGTAGCCCGATTCGCTTCATTCACGGGTCGGTCGATTTCGTGGATCTCTGCGCGCTCTACGCGACGGCGGATGTGGGGTTGATCACGCCGTTGGTCGACGGGATGAATTTGGTCGCGAAGGAATACATCGCCTGCCAGCGCGAGAACGAGGGGGTGTTGATCTTGAGCGAATTTGCGGGGGCAGCGGAGGAGCTTTCGAACGCCGTTTTGGTGAACCCGTACGATACGCGCGCGGTGGCGCAGAGTTTGGTGGAGGCGCTGGCGTTGAGTAAGGAGAAGCGCCGTGCGGCGAATGCGCCCATGCGCGAGCGCGTGCTGCGTTACGATGCGCAGGATTGGGCGCGACGCTTCATCGAGGAGCTGAAGGAAACTGCGGACGCGGCGCCGCTCGCGGCGGGCGACATCGAGGAAGTGGCCGCGAAACTGCGAGGCGCGCGTGGTCAATCGCTCGCGCTCTATATCGATTACGACGGGACCTTGCGGGAGATCGAGCGCGACGCGGAAGCAGCGACGCCGACGGAGGAGATCCTGGATTTATTGCGCGAGTTGAGCGCGCTGAGTGGCGTCGGGGTTACGATCATTAGCGGACGAAAAGACGAGACGCTGGAGGCGTGGTTTGGCGCGCTGGAGGTGAATCTGGTGGCCGAACATGGAGCGACCCTGCGGCGCCGCGGCGAGCGCGAGTGGGAGCCGATGGTGCGCGGGCTGAATCTGAATTGGAAGCGCGAGCTGCGACGGGTGCTGGAGCAGTACGAGCAGTCGACTCCCGGAAGTCTTGTGGAAGAAAAGGAGACGTCGCTGGTCTGGCATTATCGAAAGACAGATCCGGAGTTTGGCGCGTGGAAGGCAAACCAACTGGTGGAGGAGCTGGCCGCGCTGATGGCGAACGAGCCGGTGAAGATCCGGCACGGCCGCAAGATCGTGGAAGCGACCGCAGCACAAATCTCGAAGGGCGCAGCCGTGCGGCTGTTGATGGAGGAAAATGCGGACGCACTGGCGCTTTGCGTGGGGGATGATTCCACCGACGAAAGCATGTTCGAGATCGAGGCGCCGAATATGATCGGGATCAAGGTGGGGCGGCAGATCTCGCGAGCGCGTTATCGGTTGCGCGATCCGGCGAAGTTCCGCGCGTTCCTACGGGAAACGCTGCTCCCACACGCGGAGTAGCGCGGGTTACAGCCAGCGGCGGACGTCGCGTTTCAGCGCGCGGTAGGGTTCGCCGAACTTCCCCTCGAGGTAGCGTTCTTCGCGCAAGATCACGCCGAAATGGAGGATCAGCGCGACGGGGAGAGCGAAGGCGAGCGTGAGCCAATCGTTGAGGAAAAAGCCGAGCGCCAACTGCAGGGAGACGAGCGCGAGATACATCGGGTTGCGAGTGAAGCGATACGGACCGGCGCGCACGATGGCGAGGGCGGGCTGGTTTGGGTGGACGTTGGTGCCGCCTGCTTTCAGGGTGCGCGCAGCCCAGAGGATGAGAAAGATCGCACTCGCGGCGAGAGCGAATCCCAGGAACCGAGCGATGTCGGCGCGCATGATCGAGGTGTGAAAAAGGAAATGCAGGAGCGAGCTCAAGCCCGCGCCGATGAGCCAGAGCAGCGGCGGGAATATCAGAACGCCAGGATGATCGCGTGAAGTGCTGGCTGGCATATCCAGCTGCTATTTCCCGTCGAAGGCCGCTTGCAGTTGAGCGAGATCGAGTTTCCGCATTTGCATGAGCGCGTTCATCATTCGCTCCATTCCCGCGGGGTCGTTCGCTGCCGTCCAGGTGCGGAATTGGCTCGGAACGATTTGCCAGGCGAGCCCGTATCGATCCTTCAGCCAGCCGCACTGAATTTCCTGGCCGCCATCGGCGCTGAGTTTCTCCCAGTAATGATCGATCTCGTCCTGCGTCTCGCAATTCACGAGGAAGGAGATGGCTTCCGTGAACTTGAAATCAGGTCCGCCGTTTAATGCGACAAACTCCTGACCATTTAGCTCGAAGTGCATGGTCATGACCGACCCCGCCGGCCCCGGCCCGTGCGCACCGTAGCGCGTGGTGCTCTTGATTTTCGCGTCCTTAAATACGGAGACGTAAAACTGGACTGCTTCCTCCGCCTGCCCATCGAACCAGAGGAATGGGGTGATCTGTTGCTGCATAGGGAAGTTGTAGACGAGAGCGGGCGGCAAGCGAGTCGGATATCGCTTACGGCGCTGGCGGCTCCGTCGCGGCCTGCGCTTTCTGCACCATGAAGACGGCGGCCATGAGCACGATGGCGGCGACGATCTGGTGCGGTTGCAGTCGGGCGTGGAAAAATCCCCAGGTAATGGCAACGCCCGCGAGCGTCTGCAGCATTTCGAAATAGCCGGCGGTGGAGGCGCGGGTGCGACGCAGCCCTTCGAAGTAGATCAGGAGCGGCACCGCGCCGGAGATGGAGGAGAGGAGGAGGAAAGCGAGCAGGGCGGAGCCGGGTCGAGCCTGTGCCGCGGTGGGCCAGAGCGCGGCGCCGTGGAATTTTCCCAGCGCAAAGAGGATCACGGTCATGCACAGGAGACCGATGACGATGCGGAGGCTGGCCGCGAGTCGGAGCGGAATGCCGAGCATAACCCCGCGACCGGCGACGGTGGAAAGCCCCCAGAAGAGCGCGCAGATGAGGGCGTAGCCGGTCCCGATATTCAAGCCCGCTTGCCCGAAAGATTCACCGATCAAGGTAGGGTGCTCGACCGAGAGAAAGATGCCGGCCACGATGGCGATGCTGGCGAAGAGGAAGAAACGACGGGTGAGTCGATCGCCGAAAAGGAAGAAGGCGCCGAGGGTGGAAATGACGGGTTGGAGATTGAGGATGACGTTGACGACGGTGGGGTTGCCGTTTTTGAGCGCGAGCGTGAAGAAGACGGTGCCGACCGCGGAGCCGGCGAAAGCGGAGAAGCTAAGAAAACCCCAGCTTCGACGATCGATCTTTCGGATCTCGCCCAGCTGCGGCAGCAGAATGGGCAGGAAGAGGAGCAGGATGAGGACGTGCTCCCAGAAGACGATGACGGGCGCGTCGAAGAGGTCGTTCAACGGAATGCGCCAGGCGCTTTCCGTGCCCCATAGGGCGGCACCGAGGCCGACCAGCCAGGGGCCGATGCTGGCGCGCGGGGCCGGGCGATTTCGCATGCGGCTGGTCTTATCGGGCGGGAACGGTGGCGTCAACGCAGCGCTCGCGGCGTCAGGCGAAGATTAGACAGGATGAACAGGATTATGCAGGATTAATAGGAAGCAGCCGTCTTCTCCCTCATCCTGTTAAATCCTGTAAATCCTGTCTAAAAACAATGCCCGAACTCGGTAAGTTTCTAGTCATCGCGGGAGTCATCATCGCACTCGTAGGCTTCGTGCTTTGGAGCGGAGTCGGCGCCGGCTGGCTCGGTCGTTTGCCAGGCGATATCCGGATCGAGCGCGGGAACTCCAGTTTCTACTTCCCCATCGTCACCTGCATCATTCTTAGCATCGTCCTCAGCGTGCTCGTCTCGTTCTTCCGACGCTAAAAAATGCCACCGACGTCGTCGCGCCACACCGACCTCGTGCGGCACATCGCCGCCCTGCGGGAATGTCGGCGCTGCCCACGCATGATCCCGCCGCCTATCTCGGGCGGACCCGTCGTCAGCCGGATCATGCTCATCGGCCAGGCGCCCGGAGTGAAAGAGCCGGTGCTCGGTCGACCATTTGCCTGGACCGCGGGTCGCACTCTCTTCCGTTGGTTCCAGGATTTTTGTGGCATGGACGAAAGCGAAACGCGCGCGCGCATCTACTTCGCCGCGGTCTGTCGCTGTTTCCCCGGCAGGACCGCAGCCGGCGGCGACCGCGTGCCCGCGCCCGATGAAATCCGCAACTGCTCAGGCTGGCGGGAAGCTGAGATGGAAATTCTTCGCCCGCGGCTCGTCATTCCCGTTGGGAAACTCGCCATCACCCAGTTTCTCCCGGTGGCAAAACTCGATGGAATCATCGGTCACTCTTTCCCGATGAAACACGGCTCGCTCCGCTTCGATCTTATTCCTCTACCGCATCCTTCGGGCGCCTCGCCCTGGCACCGCATTCCGCCCGGGAAAGCGCTGCTGGAAAAAGCGATGCAGTTGATCGGGCGACATCCCTCACTCTCAAAAAACCGGAACTTTAGACAGGATTAACAGGATTTTACAGGATGTGGAGAGAGGACGGCTGCTCTTTAAAATCCTGAATAATCCTGTCAATCCTGTCCAACTTCAGTTTGAGCGCATGGTCGGCTGACCGGTTGCGCGACGCGGGGGAAGCGGGGAGAATTCGCGAGAGAAAAATGGCTGTTCAATATCGAGATTATTACGAGACGCTGGGCGTGGCGAAAACCGCGAGCGCAGAGGAGGTGAAGAGCGCGTTTCGGAAGCTGGCGCGGAAGCACCATCCCGACATGGCGAAGGCGCGGGACAAAGCGGCGGCGGAAGAGCAGTTCAAGATTATCAACGAAGCTTACGAGGTCTTAAGCGACCCGGAGAAGCGGGCGAAGTACGACCAGCTGGGCGCGGACTGGAATCAGCCGGGCGGGGGTCAACCGCCACCGGGCTGGGCGGGTCAGCGCGGTGGGCGGGGCGGAAGTCCGTTTGGCGGCGGGAACGGTGAAGGCGTTGAGTTTGAGTTTGGCGGGACGGGCTTCAGCGATTTTTTCGAGGCGTTCTTCGGCGGAGGCCGCGGGCAATCGGCTTTCGGCGGGGGAAGCGGGATGGGCCAGCGGCCGCGCTCGGCCGAGCGCGGGAGCGACGTGGAAGCGGACTTGATGGTGACGTTGGAAGAAGCGTTACACGGCTCAAAGCGGACGGTTTCGTTGCGCCGGAGTTCGTCGAGCAAGGCGGAGTCGTATCAAGTGAAGATCCCGCGCGGAGTGCATGAAGGGCAACGCATCCGCTTGGCGGGGCAGGGCGAGGCTGGCGCTGGGGGAGGGAAGAGCGGTGACCTTTTTTTGCGCGTGCGGCTGGCGCGGCATCCGGATTTTTCGGTGGAAGGCAGCGACCTGATTCACGAGGTGCAGCTCGCGCCCTGGCAGCTTGTGCTGGGGACGGAGCTGCAAGTGCCGACGTTGGAAGCGGCTGGGCGGCTCAAGATTCCGGCAGGGACGCAGGTGGGACAGCGCTTTCGATTGCGGGAACGCGGGCTGCCGCAGGCCTCCGGCACGCGCGGCGATCTCTACGTGGTGATCGGCGTGCGGATGCCGAAGGAGTTGACCGAGCGGGAGCGCGAGCTTTGGGCGGAGTTGGCGAAGGCGGAAGCGGTTTAGTTAGCTGCCGCCGGTGATGCGGAGAAGCGTCGTCTCCGGCGCGGCGGGGTGGAGCTGGCGGTCGGTGAGCGTGGCGGGGAGGAGGAAAAAATCGCCAGGTCCGTGCTCTGTTCCCGCGCAGGAAACCCGGCCCGTCAGACACGCGATGACGACGAAAATCCCGGGGTCGGAAGCGGGCCGAGCGGCGTGGAGGTTCCAGCGTTCCACCTGAAAGAGCGGATCGGTCACGAGAGTTTCGCCTGACGTCCGGATCACTTCCGGCTCAAAGTCATCGAAGTCGATCGAGCGCAGATGATTCGTGGATGTGCAGCGCGCGAGGCTTTGCCACTGTCGGCCGCGCGATTCCAATCAAAAACGCGGTAGGTGGTGTCGCTATTTTGTTGGACCTCCAGGACGACATGGCCGCCGCCGATGGCGTGGACGCGTCCGCTGGGAAGGAAGACGGCGTCGCCGGTGCGAGAGGCCACGAGATGAAGCTGGTCTGCGGCGGTCCCGTCTTTGAGCGCTTGTTCGAACTGAGCGCGAGAAGTGCCGCGTTTCATCCCAAGATAAAGAAGGGCGTCGGGGTCGGCGTGGGCGATGTACCACATTTCCGTCTTGGGCTCCCCACCCAGCTCGGCTGCGATCGCGGCTGGAGGATGCACTTGCAGGGAGAGAACGTCGGCGGCGTCGAGAATTTTGAGCAGAAGCGGAAAGCGCGGCGCATCGGGCATCGCGCCGAAAACCTCCAGGCGATGGTGTTGCCAAAGCTCGTGCAGAGTGCGCCCCTGCCAGGGGCCGGAGGCGACGACGCTTTGCGCTTCCGGGCGATCGACCAGTTCCCAAGATTCGCCGATGGGCACGTTCGGCGGAAGCTTTTTGCCGAAGAGCGTCTCGAGTTTTCGGCCACCCCAGACGCGCTCCATGAAAAGCGGGGTGAAGACGAGCGGTTGGGTGAGGCCAGTGAGAGCGGGTGGCGACATGCGGGGGAAAATAGGTGGGCGCCGGTGGTTTTGCGAGCGGGCGTGTGCCGGAAGCAATAGGATTGTCTTCGGCGATGGAAGCCGCGAGCTTGCGCCTCCACTGATGTCCTTCCGACCGCTGATCGTCTCCTGGTTGCCTGCTCTCTGCTGGATGGCGCTGATCTTCGCAGCGTCGAGCGACATGATGTCGGCGGAGCATACCTCGCGCTTTATCGGTCCGTTTCTGCGCTGGCTGCAGCCGGAGATTTCGCCAGCCACGATCGCGGCGGTGCAGCTCCTGGTGCGAAAAGCGGCGCACTTGGGCGAGTACGCGGTGCTGGGCGCGCTGCTGCTGCGGGCGGTGACCTGGGGGATGGAGCAGGTGGCCTGGCGCTGGGCGGGGCTGGCCTGGCTCCTCGCCCTCGGCTGGGCGGTGGTGGATGAATTTCGCCAATCCTTTGTCCCGTCGCGGACCGGCTCGCCGGTGGACGTGGCCATCGATGCCACGGGCGCATTGGTCGGGCTGCTGCTCTTCTGGTTTTTCTTCCTGCGCCAGAGGCAGCGCGCGGCGGTGGTGCCGGGCGGAAAATAGTGCCGTGGGCCTGACTGGGCTCGAACCAGTGACCCTGCGCTTATCAAGCGCATGCTCTAACCAACTGAGCTACAGGCCCGGCAATCTCGCGACGAAACCGCGCGACCGGAGGAGACCATTAACATGCCGGGCTGCGGGCGCAATGGCGAAATCGGCCCAGCGGTTGCTGTTGACGAGTGACCCGAAATGCACACAGAATCCAGACCGGCCATGACTTTGCATAGAATCCTTTTCCTGATTGCGGCCGTTGTTTTCGCGGCGGTGCTCTTGATCCCCACCGCGCTTCGTCCGGTGCGGCCGGCGCGCACGCAGTTGGCGTCGGATGTCCTGACTCGTGCGATCGCTGCCGGGGACGCGCAGCAGGTGGAATACGCGCTTTCGCACAACGTAAACGTGAGTGGTCTGGACGCGGACGGGCGCAGTCCCTTGCGCGCCGCTCTCGAGCGCGGCGACCGGGCTTTGGTGGCGCGCCTGGTGACCCTTGGCGCGGATGTGGATCTGCCGGACCGGACGGGGCAGACGCCGTTGATGGTGGCGGCGGCGAAAGGTGAGATCGAGTCGTTGCCGTTATTGCTGGAGCATTCCCGGCGACCGGACGCGGTCGATGCGGAGGGACGCTCGGCCGCGTGGCTGGCAGTAGCCGGCGGATCTTATGAAGCGCTGGAGCTTCTGCTGCCGCAGTTGGCGGATGTAGACGTGCCGGCGAAGGACGGTCGCGACCTCCTCGCGCTCGCCTTCGATGGCGGCGATGTGCGCATGATTAAAGCCGTGCTGGATCGGCTGCCGGAGGGCCAGGAATGGAACCCGCGGACGTTGCGGACGCTCCAGATTGCCCTGGCTTCCGAAGATTCCGACATTACGCGTATTCTGCTTTGCAAACATCGTTCCGTGCCGCTGGCGGAAGGGAGCAATATCCCGCTCCTCGCGGAAGCGATTGTGGCGGATGACACCGAGACTTTCCGCGGCTTAATCGCGGGGGGCACGGATGTAAACGTGATCCTGCCGAAGCCAGTGGATAAGGCTTTTGTAAAACGGATCACCTCGGAGCACTTGCGTGGATATGTGGTCGGCGACGACGGCGTGACTCCGCTGATGTTGGCCGCCGGGCTGGGCAAGACGGAGTATGTGCGCGCTTTGCTGGAAGCGGGTGCGAACAAGAATCTCCAGACCACGCGGTTCAAGATGCTGGCGCTCTATTTCGCGGCCCGCACCCAGAAGTCGCGCAGCGTGCAGCTGCTGCTCGGGCGCGGACCATCGCGCGAACAACTGCGGGTGGAGATTTCGCTCGCCACGCAGAAGGCCTCGGTCTTTAAGAACGGCGTCGCGGTTTTTAGCACCTCTGTTTCCACTGGGCGGAAAGGCTTTGCCACCCCGGCGGGCGAGTATGTGATCACGGACAAGAACCGCGATCATATCTCGTCGCTTTATCACGTGAAGATGCCGTTCTTCATGCGCTTGAACTGTCTGGACTTCGGCTTGCACGCGGGCGTGGTGCCGAATTATCCCGCCTCGCATGGCTGCATCCGGCTGCCATCGGATGTGGCGCAGCGGCTCTTCAGCGAGGTGCCGGTGGGCACGGTGGTGACGATCAACTAGCGGCCGGATCGACGGTCGATCGGTTAACGGCTTGCCCGTTTTACGGTTCTCTGATGTAAAGGCTGGATGAAGGTCCCCCTCATCGCTTTCCTCGTCTGTGCAATCTTCTCTCCGCTTCAGGCCGCACCCGCGGTGAAGCCTGACCGGAAACACCCGCACGATTTCGAATCTGCCCGGATTTCCGCGGGAGTCGCTGCGCCGGTTGGTGAGTCCGAAATTTTATAAGTCGCTCCTGATTTCCCCGGTGGCAGGATTTGTTGTCGTCCGGGGACAGCTTTTGAACGGGCGCTTTACTGGTTCCCGGGTCACTCACTCGGAGTTGGAGGGGAGCCTCGACGAGACGGCCCTGCAGCTGGCGAATCAGTTCAGCATCTCGAACGTGGGCACGACCGACCGGCAAATGCCAGTGGTGGCGGCGCATCTTTACCTCGTTCTCTACAAAATCGCCGATGGGCACATGATGCTTTCGTTTCCGGTCATCGCGGAGTCGGGCGGCAACCAGGCGGAATATTACGGATCGGCTTTTCTGGCAGTGCAGGGGAAGGACGGGAAGTGGACGGAGATAAAAGGGCCGCAGCTGCGGCGACGGTAGGCGGCTGAGCGCGGCGCTGTCCGAGAGATGATGGCCACGGGCTTGAGTGCGGCTGGTTGCCAAGGATAGGCCGCACTTTTACACTGAGCCCCCGCCCATGGATCGCCTCCTGCTCGTAGCTTCAACCTTCTGTTTCCTCCTCGCGGTGGTGCGGACGGCTTTGCTGATGCGGGCGCAAACTTTCAGCCCGGGACGTTCGAATTTCATCGCGATCGTCGCTGGCTTTCTCTTGCAGACCGCGTTTCTGGCGGTGCGAGGGAATGCGCTGGGACGCTGCCCGCTGACCAACTTGTTTGAGGTCTTCATCTTCATGGCCTGGTCGGTCGCGCTGATTTATATGGTGGTGGGGCCGACTTATCGCTTGTCGCTGATGGGGGCGTTTACCGCGCCGCTGGTTTTGGTGATTCAGGCCGGAGCGTTGCTGGCGCCAATCGATCGGCCGCGCGCGCCGAAGATGGCGGTGAACCCGTGGCTGGAGTTTCACGCCTCGATGTCGATCGTGGCTTACGGCGCGTTTGCTTTGGCCTGCATCGCGGGGCTGATGTACCTGCTCCAGGAGCGGCAGCTAAAGACGCGAAAGATGCATTCCGTGTTCCATCATTTGCCGCCGCTCACGGACCTTTACGCGGCCATCGTGCGGCTTTTGTGGCTCGGGTTCGGGCTTTACACGGCTGGGTTGATCGCGGGCTTTTTCACGGGGGAACCGCTGCCGCTGGTGAAGATGATTTGCGCTTTCGCGGTCTGGCTTTTTTACGGAGCCATCCTGCAAGGGCGGCATATTTTTCGGCTCGCGCCGCGGCAGGTGGCGGCGCTTTGTGTGCTCGCATTCAGCGCGGCGGTCTCAGTGTTGTGGGCGATCACTTTTGTGGCTCAACGGGGTCCAGTTTAAGCGATGAAGCTTGTTTGCATCGGCCTGAGCCACCATACCGCGGACGTGCAGGTGCGGGAACGTTACGCGCGCACGAATGAGATCGGGGCTGGCTTGCGGGAAGCGCTCGGCTGTCAGGAGGCGCTGCTTCTCTCCACTTGTAATCGGGTGGAAGTTTACGCCGTCTCGGAGAATGCGCTCGAGACGCAGGCGATCGCGCGGCGCCTGGCGGCTACGGAATTGACCGATGCCGGAGACACCCACGAGGTCTTCTATCGCCATGAGGATGAGGATTGCGTGCAACATTTGTTCCGCGTTGCGAGCGGTCTCGACTCGATGGTGGTGGGCGAAACGGAAGTGCTCGGCCAGGCGAAGCAAGCCTATGCCGGCGCGCGCGAATCCGGCGGGGCGGGTCCGTATCTGCACCGGCTTTTCCAGCGCGCATTTCGGGTGGCGAAACAGGTGCGCACGCACACGGACATCACGCGGGGCGCGGTCTCGGTGGGGTCGGTGGCGGTCGATCTGGCGGTGAAGATTTTCGGTGATTTGAAAGAGCGCACTGTTCTGGTGGTGGGCGCGGGTGAGACGAGCGAACGGACGGCGCGAGCGCTTCTTTCGCGCGGCGTGCGCGATTTGCGAGTGACGAACCGATCCGGCGAACGTGCGGAAGCGTTGGCGCAAGCGGTGGGCGGCAGAGCGGTGCCGTTCGAGGGTTGGGAAAGGCAATGCGCAGAGGTGGATATTTTGATTTCCTCCACTTCCGCGGAGGTGCCGTTGCTCACACGGGAGAAGCTCTCCCCGCTGCTGAAAGAGCGCTATGATCGCCCGCTATTCATCATCGATATCGCGGTGCCGCGGGATGTGGCGCCAGACGTGAACGAGATGTCAGGCGTTTTTCTTTACGACATTGATTCCCTGCGCTCCATCGCCGCGCAGTCGCTGGCGTTGCGTCAGCAACAAATGGCGGCCGCTGAGGTCATCATCGCGCAGCATGTAGGCGAGAGCGCGGTTTGGCTCCGGCGGGAAAAAGGCGAACCACGCTCAGTGCGCTCCGGGTCCCCCGGGCTGGCGGAACGGCCGCTGCGGACTTCCGGGCTGTGAAGCGCGTGATCCTCGGAACGCGCGGGAGCGATTTGGCCCGCGCGCAAGCTTCCATGGTGGAAGCGCATCTGCGCGCTGCGCATCCGGAGCTGGAGATCGTGACGGAGATCATCCGCACGAGCGGGGATGAGAAGCCGGGCAAAGACGCGCCGATTGAGGACCGGCACGCGGGCCGGAAGGGAATGTTTACGGCGGAGATTGAGAGCCTGCTTTTCGACGGTCGGATCGACGTCGCGGTGCATAGCGCCAAGGATTTGCCGAGCGAGAAAACGCCAGGACTGACGGTGTGCGCTGCCTTGGCGCGGGCAGGGATCGAGGATGTGCTGATTACCAAAAACGCGGGGAGTCTGGCGGAGCTGGTGCGCGGCGGCGTGGTGGCGACAGGCAGCGTGCGGCGGCAGCATCAACTGCGGCGGGTCCGGCCCGATCTCGAGGTGATCGATTTGCGCGGCAATGTGCCGACTCGCTTGCGGAAGCTGACGGCGAATCCGTGGACGGGAATCATTCTGGCGCGGGCGGGGCTGGAGAGGCTGGGGTATGATTGCGCGCTGGGTGGATTGGAGTTTGAAGGACATGCGCTGCGCGCGGCGATCTTAACGACAGCGGATTTTCTACCGGCGGGCGGGCAAGGGATTGTCGCGCTGGAAGCACGAGCGGAAGATGAGCGGACGGTCGCGCTGCTGCGTTCGATCAACCACGCGGAGACATTTCGCTGCTTGCGCGCGGAGCGGGAATTTCTGCGATTACTGCAGGGTGATTGCGGGACGCCCGTGGGCGTGATTGCGCAAAGCGTCGAGGGGAGTTTTGCAGATGCGCGCGCAGCTTTTCACGGAGGAGCAAGTGGAGCCGCGGACGGCGACGGTCGAGAGCTCAGATGCGGAGGAAAAGCCGGAGGTGTTGGCAGCGAGACTTTGGGATTTAATTCATGGCTAATAAAAGAGCGGTCGGGAAATGTTATTTGGTCGGCGCAGGCCCGGGAGATCTCGGGTTGGTCACGCTGCGCGCCAAGGCCTGCATCGAAACGGCGGAGGTGATCGTCTACGACTACCTCTGCAATCCTGAGATGCTGAAGTGGGCTCCGGCGGGCTGTGAGTTCATTTTCGCGGGCAAGAAGGCGGGCGCCCATACCATGTCGCAGGATGCGATTAACGCGCTGCTCCTCGAAAAAACGCGGGAGGCCAAGCGGGTGGTGCGATTGAAAGGCGGCGATCCCTTTCGTCTTCGGACGCGGTGGAGAAGAGGCGCAGGCGCTGGCGGCGGCGGGACTGGCTTTTGAAATTGTGCCGGGGGTCACCTCAGCGATCGCCGGGCCGGCTTATGCCGGCATTCCGATCACCCATCGGGGCGCAAATGCCCACGTCACTTTTTTCACCGGGCATGAGGAGCCGGGCAAGACGGAGAGCGGAATCGATTTTGCGGCGCTGGCGCGATTGGGCGGGACGCAGGTGATGCTGATGGGCGTGGAGCGGATCGAGGCGATCTGCGCCGAGATGCTGGCGAACGGGCGGCCGCGCGAGCTGCCGGTGGCGTTGATTCGATGGGCGACGACCGGGCGACAGGAGACGCTGGTCGGGACGCTGGGCGACATCGCGCAGCGGGTGGCGGACGCGAAGTTTGCCGCGCCGGCTGTGGCGGTTTTCGGCGAGGTGGTGGCGTTGCGGAAGGAGCTGAACTGGTTCGAGAATCGGCCGCTTTCCGGCAAACGGATTGTGGTCACGCGCACGCGAAAACAGGCGGGCGTGTTGAGCGATCAATTGCGGGCGCTGGGCGCGGATGTCATCGAGTTGCCGACGATCCGGATCGAGCCGCCGGAGGATCTACGCGGTTTTGCCGAGCTGGTGCAGGACGCGCATGTCTACGATTGGATCATCTTCACGAGCCCGAACGGCGTGGACTCGTTCTTTGATCTTTTCTTCAAGCTTTACCATGACGCGCGCGAGCTGGGCGGAGCGAAGATCGCAGCGATTGGGCCGGCGACCGCGCAACGGGTGCGAGACTTTCATGTGCAGGTGGATCTGCAGCCGCCGGAGTTCGTGGCGGAGGCGATCGTGCGGGAGTTTAAGAAACAGGGCGGGGTGGAAAATCTGCGAATTCTTTTAGCGCGAGCGGAGAAGGCCCGGGACGTGCTACCGAAGGAACTCTCTGCCATGGGAGGAATTGTGGACGAAGGCATCGCTTACCGAACTGTACCCGAAACCATTGATGAATTTGGAGCCCGCCGCCGTCTCGCGGAGGAGGGGGCCGATTTGATCACGTTTACCAGTTCTTCCACGGTGGAGAATTTCATGGCTTTGGGCCTGCCCTGGCCGCAAGGAATGCAGGTGGCCAGCATCGGTCCAGTGACCTCTGCGACTGCGCGAGAACTGGGGCTGCCGGTGGATGTGGAAGCGAAGCGGCATGACATCCCGGGATTGGTGGAAGCGATCCGGAAATTTTATCCGGCAACCTGACCCGATGAGCACTTCCGCCATTACCCTGCGAGACGAGTTTGCCGTCACGATGCAAGAGCTCGTGGAGGAAGCGAAGAAAAGCATGACCGCGCCGGCATCCGCAGCC
This sequence comes from uncultured Verrucomicrobiae bacterium, assembly GCA_963730385.1. Taxonomy (GTDB): domain Bacteria; phylum Verrucomicrobiota; class Verrucomicrobiia; order Chthoniobacterales; family UBA10450; genus JACCTI01. The sequence continues at coordinate 305,509 of CAVSRQ010000009.1, read as the reverse complement.
GCGGCGGATTCGGCGAAAGAGCTGCGACGGGAGATGGAAGCGGTGGAGACCCGAATCGAGCGTCTGGAAGGGACGATGAAAACGGGGTTTGCGAAACTGGCGGCAGCGATCACCGCGGCAGCCCCACCACCGCCACCGCCGGAAGACCCTGCGCCGGCGCGTTTGTTGAAGCGGCTGGACGAAAATGTTGTCGCCATCCGAAACACGGAGACGGTCAATCAACGGCTCTTCAACTCCCTGCACGAGGAGCTGAAAGGCTACCGCGATAATTTCTTCCGGGAGTCGCTCCAGAAGCCATACATCCGCGATCTGCTGGTGGTGATCGACGACCTTTCGCGCTTGTCGAGTCACATGCAATCGGCCGAGAACCCGCGTCCGGAAATGGCGCACTGGTGCAATAATTTGGAGAGCTCGATTCACTCCGTGATGGAGATCCTGCACCGGCTCGAAGTGACGGAAATCGAAGCGCGGGATCGGGTGGATCTGTCCGTTCATCGCGTGGTCACGTATGAGCAGGCGGACTTCAAGGAAGAAGACGGCCAGATCGTCTTGCGCGTGAAACGCGGTTTCATGTGGCGGGACAAGGTGTTGCGGCCTGAGGAAGTGGTGGCGAAGCGCTTCAATTAGCTCCTCGGCCGGACCGGCGTCGTCGGGATTTTGCCGATCAGGAAAATTGCCAAAAAAGAATCCCGGATGACTCGGGAGCGAGGCATGAAAGCTGCGATTAAAAGCGAGCGTTCTTCTGTAACGGGCGTCGCTAAAAAATCATCACCAGCCACATGTCCAAACGAAAAGCCATCGGGATCGACCTCGGAACCACCTTCTGCGCCGCGGCGCATATCGATGCCTACGGGAAGCCGCAGATCATCCCAAATTCGGAGAACGAACGCATCACCCCTTCGGTCATCTTGTTCGAGAACGAAAACGTCGTCGTCGGCACTCTGGCGAAGAATAACTCGGTCGCTGAACCAGAACGCGTCGTCGATTTTTTAAAGCGCGAGATTGGAAAATCGAAGGCGCAGTTTAGCCGCACCTTCGACGGGAAAGTCTACGCGGCGGAGGAGCTTTCCGCCCTCATTTTGCGCAAGATAAAGAAGGACGCAGAAGCCTATCTCAAGCAGCCAGTGACGGACGCAGTCATCACCGTTCCCGCCTATTTTAACGACGCGGAGCGCACCGCCACCATCACGGCAGGCCGATTAGCGGGGCTGAACATTCTCCAGATCATCAATGAGCCCACCGCAGCGGCTGTCGCCTACGGATTGGACAAGCTCGACCAGGACCAGACCGTTTTCGTATTCGATCTCGGCGGCGGCACGTTCGACGTCACGATCATGCGGATCGAAGGGCACGAGATTCGGATGCTGGCCACGACGGGGGATCACCGGCTCGGCGGCAAAGATTGGGACGATGTGATCGTCAACCATGTCGCGGAAGAGTTCGATCGCGAGCATGGCGAAAACCCGTTGCTGGATCTGGCGAGCTACCAGGACCTCCAAAGCCGGGCGCTGGCAGCGAAGATTCAGCTCTCGAGCCGCGCGCGCACGGCCATTGTCCACAGTTACAACGGCCGGAGTCTGAAGGTGGAAATGACGCGGGAAGACTTCGAGGAGAAATCGCGGCATCTGGTGGAGAAGTGCAAAACGCTTTGCGAGATGGCGATGGAAGAAGCGAAACTGGAATGGTCCGCGATCGATAAGATCCTGCTCGTGGGCGGCGTAACCCGGATGCCGATGGTGCGGGAGATGATCGCCGGACTTGCGCCGGTGGCGGTGAGCGAGGAAGTGAACCCCGATGAGGCCGTCGCGATCGGGGCGGCGATTCAAGGAATTCTGGTGATGCTGGAGGAGGAGGAATCCTCCGGGGAGCAAGTGCTGCCAGACGACACCCGTCAGCAATTTTCGTCGCGCGATGGCTCGCTCATGAAGGTATCGAACATTACCTCGCACACGCTCGGCGTGGTGCTTTGGGACGACGCGCACCTGGAAGAATACGTCTTCCCAATGATCAAAAAATTGAGCGCCATTCCCGCGATGACGAAGAATTTCTTCGGCACGGCCAGCGCGAACATGCCGCGTGCGGTGGTGCGGATTGTGGAAGGCGAGAGCAGCCTGCCGGGGGAATGCACGAACCTGGGGACCTGTGATGTCGAGTTGCCGCCGTTTCTGCCGAAGGGTTCACCGGTGGAGTTGATTTACGCTTATAACGCCAACCAGATTCTCGAGGTGGCAGTGCATGCTGCCGGCAACGAAAGCAAGGTTTCCATCGAACGCGTGGCCGGGTTGTCGCCGCATGAGGAAGCTGCGGCCGTGGCCAACCTGGACAAACTCGCGGTCCTCTAAGTATGGTCCAATTGAAAACGGACTTTCCGCTCCCTTTGCCCGACGACCCGAAGAAATGGGATGGGTGGTCGAAGTACAAATCGCCCAACCTCTACGAGCGGCTGTGCCTTGATCCTGGCCAGGCTCCGAGCGACGAGACGATCGAGGAGCATTGTCGCGAGCTGCTGCGTTGGTGGCAGAAAAAGCTTCCGCTTAAGAATCAGCCGAGCAATCCGCTGACCCAGCTTTTACGACCGGGCCTGGACGAGTCCTCGCGCTACCTCGCGCAGGCGCGGGTGGAGTTGCTGGACCCGGAGCGGCGCCAAAAAGTAGACGCCGAACTTGTCGCGCAGGCGATCGAAGCGGCGATCGTGGAGTTTCATAAATTCCTCACCTTCGCGCTGGCCGATGGCATTTTATCCGCCGACGAAGAAGCGAATCTGCTCCGCTACGGCCGGGAAAGACGGCTCACCGATGAGCAGATGCTGGGTTTCATTGAAAGTGAATTAAAGGAAAGCGGAGCAACGCGCGCGACGAAGGAAGTGCCGGCGGATGCGCCGCGGGCGCCGCGTCCCCCGCGCCCTCGTCGGCAATCGCTGGAGCCGAAGGACGAATTTTTGCGCATGCTGCGCTTGAGTGGACTGGATAGCGACGGGATGAGCGACGACACCCGCGACGCTTTCATCACCATGGCCGAGAACATGGGTCTCGACGCCGGAGACGCCGAGGATTTGGTGGACGTCTACCTGGATGAGGCCGATCAAATCGCCCCAGGCGCTCCGCCACCGCCTCGCGCCGCTCCTGCACCAGCGCCGGCTCCGGTGGCTCCAGTCGTGGCCGTGGCGCCCACGTCTCCCGAGCCAGTGGTGGAGGAAGTTCCCATCGACGCGAGCGTGTTGCCGAGTTTCGTGAATTCTTTGGGCTGTACGATGCTCTTCGTTCCGGCGGGTTCCTTCACGATGGGGAGCGATGCGCCGGATGCGGGGCCGGCCGAGATGCCGCTCACGAAGATCAGCCTGTCGCGTTTCCACATGTCGCGGTTTCCGATTACGAACGCCGAGTATGAGGCGTTTGATCCGAGCCATGTGCGGAAACGCGCCGCTGGGACGGGCGATCGCCATCCGGTGGTCTATGTGAGTAGTCTGGAAGCGATCAAGTTTTGCGCCTGGCTGGGCGGGCGCGATCGCAAAAAGTATCGCCTCCCAACGGAAGCCGAATGGGAGTATGCCGCCCGCGGCCGGGATGGACGGAAGTATCCATGGGGTAACTTTGATGGGCGAGGCGACCTGGCGAATTTCGCAGATCGGAACACGGTTTTCGCCTGGAGCGCGCGGAACATCGATGACGGCTATGCGGAGAGCTCACCAGTGGGAGCGTTCCCGCTCGGGGCCAGTCCCTTCGGGATCGAGGACATGGCAGGGAACGTCTGGGAATGGTGCCACGATTACTTCGAGCCTTATCGCGGCGCCCCGAAGGTGAACCCACGCGGCTCCACCTCGGGAGCGAAGCGGGTCTATCGAGGCGGAAGCTGGAAATCCCGCTTCAACAGCCTGCGAACCACCACGCGCGGCTCGAATGCACCCGTCTATTCCTGTAACGATCTGGGCTTCCGGATCGTGTGCGACTGCGAGTAGAAAAGCTGCCGGAAAACAAAAAGCCCCGCCTTCGGGCGGGGCTTTTTACAGCAGAGGCGCAGGCCGAAGCCTGGCTGCTTTCTACGAGGGATTGAAGCGGAACTTCGTCCGACCACGCTTCGCATTCGCCTTGGCCTTACGCCGGGTCTTTTGCGTGGGGGTCTCGAAAGGCGCGCAAACGGCGCACTTCTTCGAGAATGCCTTCGGCGTCGAGCTTGTTTTTCAAGCGTTTCAGAGCGCGATCCACCGGCTCACCTTTACGTACGATCACTTCTGGCATTTTTATTGGTCTCCTGGGTTCAAAAAAATCGGATTGTCGAGGGGGTCGGGCCTCCGCGGGCGAGGCGATATTAAGCGTCCACCTGTTAGGCGTCAACTCCTGTGAATAACTTTCCTCCTACCGGGCCACCGGGGAGCTGCTGGCAGAGGGTTTCTCAGTCACTTCCCGCCGGAGCGCGCTCGCACTGCCGCTCCGGAGCTTCGTCCACCAGAGGACGATCGGCGAGGCGATGAAAATGGAAGAGTAGGTGCCAACGAGCACGCCGATCAGGATGGCGAGCGCGAAATCACGCAGGACCGTCCCGCCGAAGAGGAAGAGACAGCAGATCGGGATCAGGGTGGCTCCACCGGTCAGAATGGTGCGGCTCAGTGTCTGGTTGATGCTGTCGTTCATGATCTGGGTAATGCTGCCGCGCCGGCCGCTGGCGAGCCCTTCCCGGATTCGGTCGAAGACCACGATGGTGTCGTTAATGGAATAGCCGGCAATGGTCAGGATCGCGCCCACGAGGGTGAGCGAAAGTTCCCGGTCCAGGAGCGCGAACAGGCCCACAGTCAGGAGGACGTCATGGAGCACGGCCACAATCGCACCGATGGCGAACGAAAGTTCGAAGCGGAAAGTGACGTAGATCAGAATGCCGAACAATCCGAGCCCAAGGGCGAGGAGGGATTTCCGCGCCAATTCGCCACCGACCAGGGCGCCGACGCGCTCCGAGCCTTCCACTTTGATCCCGGCATCGGGCATGGCTTCGGCCACCTGCTTGATGACGGCGTCGCTGGTATTAATGGCACTGCGCACGCTGAAGTAGCTGCGGCCGGCTTGCTCCGAGCGTTGAATGGTGGAATCGGCCAACTTCAGCGGCTCGAGCGCTTTGCGCACATCGGCCACTGCGACAGGCTTGGCGGTGCTGAGAGTGACCAGATCGCCCCCGCGGAAATCTACGCCGAAGTTCCGCTCGCCCCGGACGCCGAACGCAATCGCGCCGGCAATGAGGAGAGCCACAGAGATCAGAGTCGCGACCAAGCCGCGACGCATGAAGTCGAACTTCATCGTCGGAATCAGGCTCATCATTGTCATCTTCTTCACGAACCCGGTATCCACCATCCAACTGGTGGCGTTCCGGCCCACGATGAGGACGGCGAACATGGAAGCGATAATGCCGAGCGTGAGGGAGATCGCGAAACCTTTGACCGGTCCTGTCGCCTGCCAAAAGAGAATCACTGCCGTGATGAGGGTGGTGACGTTGGCATCCAGAATCGAGCTGAAGGCTTTGTCGTAACCAGCGGCGAGGGCAACCTTAAGCGACTTCCCAAGCGCCAACTCCTCTCGCAAACGTTCGTAAATGAGGACGTTCGCATCCACCGCCATGCCGATGGTGAGGATGATACCGGCGATACCAGGCAGCGTGAGAACGAAGTTGAACAGGGTCAGCGCGCCGATGAGCAGGATCAGATTAACAATCAAGACCAGGTTCGCGATCAGGCCCAGGAGCCGGTAATACGCGAGCACGCAAATCATTGTGATGAGCAAACCCACCAGACCAGCCACCACGCTGCTACGCACAGAGTCGGCGCCCAGAGTGGGCGAGACGCTGCGCTCTTCTTCGATCACGACCGGCGTCTGCAGCGGATTCTCCAGGACGCTGGCGAGGTTACGAGCTTCGTCCTCAGTAAAGCGGCCGGTGATGACAGCGTCGCCGCCGTAGATGGCGTCGCGAATTACGGGTGCGGACTGTATCGCGCCATCGAGGACGATCGCGAAGCGATAGCCTTTGAATTTCTCCGTGATGTCGCCAAACATCTTCGCGCCCTGGCTGTCGAACTTCATCTGCACCGTCCAGCCTTCGTTTCCGAAATAGGCCGACGAGCTGGCCACCCGGTCGCCGCCCAGATCGGCGCGCTTCTTCACCAGGATGCGCTCTTCATCGGCCTTCTTCCCTGGCTCGGCGTGGAGCTTGTAGCTTTCGATCCGATACTCAGGCGGGATCACGTCCGTGCCGGCATCGATCGCCTGGAGCTTTTGGCCGTTATCCGGATAAACGAGGCGGAACTCGAGCTTCGCCACTCGCGAGAGTTGGCTGCGAGCTCCCTGGATGTTCGCGGCTTCCAGACCTGGCATTTGCACCAAAATCCGATCAGCTCCGAGAGGCCCGATCACCGGTTCACGTCCGCCCAGGTAATCGACCCGCTTCCGAATCACTTCCACCGCTTGATAAAGCATGATGGAATCGACCGGCTTCTCTTCCGTTCCGACCAGTCGGAGGAGGAAAGAGGTGCCGCCTTTAATGTCGAGGCCGAGAGCGATCTTCTTCTCCGGTGGGTAGATCGCCACCAAACTGAAGACCACGAGCAGCGCTAAAAGAACGGTCGCAAGAAGCCGCTTCCGCGCACCGTGATCGGTCGCGAAATACCAGCCGAAGAGGACCAGGAGAAGAAGGGCGACGGAGAAAGTGAGGACGGGAGACATTTAGTTGCGGGTTGCGGATTGGGAATTGGGGATTGGGAAAGCCAAGGGTCGCGAGAGTTACTTCGCTTCGTCGCCGGGAGCGAGGATCGTCGCAACGGCGGATCTTTCGATCTCGATCTTTACGTTGTCGGCAATTTTCAAAGTCACGGTGCGATCTTTCACATTCGAGATGAGCCCATGAATGCCCGAGGCGGTTATGACGCGATCGCCAGTCTTGAGTGCGGCTACTAATTTCGCGGCCTCTTTCTGCCGCTTCATCTGCGGGCGGAAAAGGAGGAAATACATGATCACGAAAATGAGGATGATCGGCACGAACGAAGCGAGGGGATTCGAAGCCGCCGGAGCCGCAGTCTGAGCGAGAAAGGAGAGAGTGAGCATAGGTAAAAATGGACGCGCAGCGGCTCAGTTCGCACAGCGCGTGGAGCCCCGGAAGCGGGCAGCTATTGAACACTGTCGCCGCCGAATTGCAAGGGAACCGGTGGGGTGGGGCCGGCTTGCGGATCAATCCATTAATTCGGCCCAGACCGGTTCTTCCAATTGCAGCGCAGCTTCGTCGAGCTCGCTGCGGTTGATCTGCTCGTTCTGCGCCGAGACTTCGGCCCACGGGCGTAACCGCACTTTCACCTGCTCGCCCGGGCGGAGCCGGGCCGCGGGGGTCCAGACGTTATCGCGCATGCTCCAAAAGTAGGCCACCGCTTGGAGGCCGGCCGTTTCCTGGCGGCCTGCGATCTGTATCTGCCCGAGATGCACCGCTACGATGTGGTCCTTATACGGCACAGTGCCGGGGCGCGGGATGCTGGCGATGGCTTCAATCGTGCCGCTGGCCTCGATCGTTTCGCCCGGCGACGGCGCGAGGAAACGGGTGGGTGCTGGCTGACCAAGACGGAAATCGAGCAGCTTCCAATTGCCAAAGGCCAGCTCGCGCGCGGCAAATTCCCAGATCACCACCTTCTTGCCCGCCAGCCGATCGCGGCCGCGCGCCAGTTCGTTTGCCAGCATCTCGCGGGTGGCGAACGCGCCGTCACTGTTGCGCAGGAGACAATCGAGCGGCCGCCCGCCGAGCGCGGCGCTGAGATGCTCCGGGAGCCCGGCGGCTTCGCCCCAGCCGAGCGCGCCGAGCGAGAAGATGTTGGCAAAGCTATCGCCGAGAAGAAGCACCTCGGCCGCGGGATTGGGCCGCCAGAAATTATCGCCCACCGCGACCTGCTCGATCTCTCACCGTCTCCGGGGTGAGCGCGTTCTGGCCGGCCGGAAGTTTTAACATCCGCGCGATGTCTCCCTGACCGGTGACCGTTTGCGGCAGGAGACGCGGAGCAGCCTCGTCGCTGGGCGTGAGGGCAAGGAACGCGGCCAGGGTGCGCGCGACCCGCTGCATCGCCGCCGGCCGCCAATGGGTATCGTGGCGGAGATAGGAAGCTTCCCCACTCGGGTCCGCCGCCGGGAGGAGCGCGGAGGTGGGATCAAAAATGCGCACGCCCGCCGCGGTGACGCGTTTCTTAAACTCGGCGAAGGAAGCGTTCTGCAAGGCCTGGCCCGGGGTTGCCTGATTGGACAACTTTTCCGGATGAATCGACGCCTTGGTCGGGACCGGCATCACCACCAACTCGATCCCGCGGGACGCGAGCGCCTGGTGAAATTGCACGATCGCGGGGATGGGATCGGGCGTGACCCGCGCGGCTTGCTCACGTTGTTTCAGCCTGGCGGGATGGAGGAAGCCGGGCCCAGTGATGTATTCGATATCCGGCCGGTAAAAGAGCCAGCCATCGCGACCGAGATAGACTTGTTCGGTCCCCGCGCCGAGGCGGGTGACGAGGATGGATTGGACGGAAGGGAGGAGCCATTGCGAAACGGCCGAGTCCTCTTCCAAGGTGTTCTCCGCTCGCTTCAACTCCTCGGCATGCGGGACCAGATTCCAAAGATCGCGCAGGCTGCGGACCGCTCCGACCTGCTGCGGAGAGGGCAGCGTGCGCAGCATTTCCCACATGGGTAAACGCCGCCCCGCGCGCAGGCTGGCCGCGACCTCGATCAGCGGCACGCTTACGATGGTGAGCAGGAAAAACGTCGTCAGCAGCACTGCGGTGCCAGGCGTGAAAACGGTGCGGGTGAGCGCGAGCTCCGCCTCCTCCTCGCGGGAAAGGCGCCGGCTGGTCTCGGGAGTTGGCTCAGCGTAGCTGGGCAGGGAGAGCTTGGGTTTCCAAGGTTTCCGCAAGCCACCGACCAAGGCTCTGATGATTCGTCTCGGCATCGCGCGATTAGAAAATGAAGTAGATAAACGGGTTGTATTCCTGCGTGGCCAGGACGACCAACGCGACCCAGCCCAGCCCGCAGCAGACCGCCGCTTTCGGCAGGGTGAGCTGCTGCGTCCAATCCCACGTCTGCCGCCCCGCCCACACCACCAAGGCCGCGAGTGCGAGCGAGATGAGGTAATACGGCTGGTAAATCAACCCGCCGAGCAGCGCCGCGCCGGGAGCCTCCGTGGTGATCCCGAACATGCTCCCCAAGTAGGCGAACGCCCGAGGCAGATCCGCGCTGCGGAAGAAGACCCAACCCAAAAGCACGATCGTGAAGGTGATCGCGATGCGCAGAGGCCGCGGAAGGTTGTGGTAGAAGCCTTCCCGCCCGCCGCCGCGTTCGAAGGCCAGCATCCCGCCGTGGAGCGCGCCCCAGATCACGAAGTTCCACGAAGCCCCGTGCCAAAGCCCGCCCAGGAGCATGGTGATGACGAGGTTCGCGTAGGTGCGCGAGAGCGTGCCGCGATTTCCGCCCAGCGGAATGTAGAGATACTCGCGCAGCCAGGTGGAGAGCGAGATGTGCCAGCGCCGCCAGAAATCGGTGATCGATTCCGCGCGATAAGGCGAATCGAAATTCTTCGCGAAGACGAAGCCCAGCATCAGTCCGAGCCCGATCGCCATGTCCGAGTAGCCGCTAAAGTCGAAGTAGATTTGGAACGAATAGGCGACCGAGCCCACCCAGGCGTCGAGCGTGCCGACCGAGCTGGCGTCGAACGCCGTATCGGCGATTTTCCCGCACGGATTCGCGAGCAGAATCTTCTTCGCCAGACCCAGCATGAAAAACGAGACGCCGCGCGCGAATTTATCCATCGTGAGCGTGCGGTGTTTCAGCTGCTCGGCCAGGAAGGAGAACTTCAGGATCGGGCCCGCCACCAAGTGCGGGAACATGGAAACGAAGCAGGAGAAATCGATGAAGTTCGCCATCGCTTCCGCTTCGCCGCGATAGACATCGATGGTGTAGCTGAGCGCCTGGAAGGTGTAAAAGCTGATCCCGAGCGGGAGGACGACGCGGAAGAAGGTGTCCCATTGCGCATTGCCGAAGCCGAGCGCTTGCGCGGCGGCGTTGTAGCTATCGACGCCGAAGTTGAAGTATTTGAAAAAGCCGAGGACCGCGAGATTCGCCACGACCGAGATGACGATGGCGCTGTGCTGCGTGCGCGAGCGTTTCCGGCCGCGGCCGTGCGGGAGTATTTGCACGCGCCGGCCCCAAAACGTCCAGAAGCGCCAGGAATTATGCGCGATGACCAGGCTCATCACCCAATCGATCGAGGTCGTGGCAAACATCAGCAGGATGAAGCGCGGCTCCGCCCAGCCATAGAAGACGTAGCCGGTCAGAATGAGCCAAAAATTCCGATACCGCTGCGGCGCTCCCGCCAGCGCGTAGTAGCCGAGCAAGGCCAGCGGGAGGAAGTAGAAGATAAAAATGTGAGAACTGAAAACCACGCGGCTGCAAGGTGCGGAGTGTGGCGTGGAAAAAAAAGCGAAAAGAGTCTGGCGACGAATTGAGCCTGCGCGCGGCCAGCTCTCCTCTGCCCACGAACCAATTTGCGGGGAACGCGCTTCCGGTTTCCAATTCCTGCTTCATGCGGATCCTCCCTCTTAGTCTCCTGGCGCTGTTCGTGGCAGCCATGTGCCCGCTCCCGGCCAGTGGGGCTCCCTGGCGCGCAGCGGTGACGGAGAAAGTGGCCGCGCTCGAGGGGAAGAACGCCGCGGCTTTCGAGGGCACGGACGGCTGGCTCTTCCTGACCAGCGAGCTGCGCTTTCTGGCGAAGGAACGTTTTTGGGGCGAAGCCGCCGTGAGCAAAAGCAAGCGCCCGGCGCAGGATCCTCTGCCCGCGATTCTTGATTTCCATCGCCAACTGAAAGAGCGCGGGATCGAGCTCCTGCTCGTGCCAGTGCCGCCGAAGGCCGCGATCTATCCGGAAAAAGTGGGGGTCGGCGCGGAGGTGGCTCCGGCGGAAACGGCGCCTGCGTTGCGCGAGTTCTACGGCGTGCTGCGTGAGCGCGGAATTAATGTGCTCGATCTCAGCGAGCTCTTCCTGCGGAACCGCGAGAGCGCCCGCGGTCCGGTCTTTTGTCGCACGGATAGCCATTGGTCCGGCGTGGGCTGCGCGCTCGCGGGCGAAGCCATCGCGCAACAGATTCGCGCTCTTGTCCCGGGCTTGCCGCCCGCGAAAGAATCGACCCGCGTCTGGAAGGAAATCTCTATCGCGGGCGATCTCGCCAAGCTGGCGCATCCCAGCGCTCCGCCCGTCTCGGAGACCATCGCCATCCGCCAATTGCCAGCGCCGGCGCAAGCTGCACCGAATAGCCCCGTCCTTCTCATGGGCGATAGCCACACGCTCGTCTTCCACGAGTTCCTCGCCGAACGCGCCGGTCTCCTCGATCAACTCAGCGCCGAGCTCGGCTTCGCTCCCGATCTCATCGGCACCCGCGGCTCCGGCGCCACGGCGGTGCGGATCAGCCTCTATCGCCGGGCGCGGAGCGATCCCCAGTTTCTCGCGCAGAAAAAGATTGTGGTGTGGTGCTTCGCCGCGCGGGAATTTTCCGAAGCCGATCAAGGCTGGGCCGTCCAGCCGATCGCGCAGTAAAGCCGGCTGATGCGCGTCACTCTTCGAATGCATACTCCTCCGTCTGTCCTGCGCCTGCTCTGCGCCGTTTTGGTTGGAAGCGTGCTCCTTGCTCCCACCGCTTGGGCGGCTCGAGCGGCGACCAAAACTCCTCCGAAACCGCAACCGCTCCCGACCGCGGCCCCGGCCCCGCCCGGGAAGATGAACGTCCTTATCCTGGGCGACTCGCTCGCGCTTTGCGGTTTTGGCGAGCGGCTGGACGAGCGATTCCGAAACGACCCGCGCGTGAACGCCACCTTCACCTACATGGCCTGCGGCACCAACCCGCTCAGTTGGCTCAAGCAACCGCCCTATAACACCGTCCGCACCCAGTGCGGTTATTGGACGATTGAGTCGCAAGGCGACGGCAAACCGCGCGTCCTGGAAGACGTCTACGGCATGACCTCGGGCCATACGCCCAAGGCTCATCTGGTGCCGAAACTCGAGGACATGGTGGCGGCGTTCCATCCGGACATCCTGGTGCTGCAGACCGGCAGCAATCTCTTCGGCATTTTCCCGGACGGAAAAACCGTGCAACCGGCCAAGCACGGTCCTGCCCTCGCGAAATACCTGGCGCCTTTTAAAGAGACCGCGCTCGAGCAGGCGGGCTCGCTCCGGAAAGTTTATTGGGTCAATCCTCCCACCTCCGGGCGGGTGGGAGCGGAAGTGCAGGATTTCCTTTACCAGCAGGCGCTGGCGAAATTGCAGCCCGAAGCGGTGGTGATCGATAGCCGCACTTTGGTCACGTATCCCTACGAGCACATGGAGCCGGATAAGGAGCACTTTCTCGGCGCGCAAATGGATGAGTGGGCGGACAAAGTTTACGCCATCATCGATCAAGATCTCGCCCGGCAGCCCCTCGCTTCCGTGCGCCCTTTCGCGGAACGACGCCAGAACCCTGAGACGACCGCGCTGGTCGCTCAGCCCGTGACGATCCCGCGCGCGGAAGCCGTCGGGCCGGAGGTAATCCCGCGCGCGGAGGCGGTCGCTCCGCCCGCCGCGACGCCCACGCCCGCCGCCGCGCCAACTGCGCCGCCGAGCGAGCCGATCGTGATTCGCGCGCGTCTCACTTTTAAATCACAGCCCATGCCGACTCGCGAACTCTTGCCTTATCGCGAGTCGCTCGTGGCCTACGTTTACGACGTGGAAAAAGTCTTGAAAGGGGAATACGACCAGAAGCAAATCCTGGTCATGCTCCCGGCCCACATCGATGCAAAAGATCAGAAGCTGAAATACCGGATTGGCAAACGCTACAAATTGCGGCTTGATCGGCTGGAGGGCAGCCTGTGGGAAACCGCGAAAACGAGAGACGAGACCGGCCAGATCAATCTGCAACCGTACATCCGCGTGGAAGACGAACGCCGCCATCCGGAGGGACGAAACTAATGACGCGAAGCGCGCTCGCCTTTCTTGCCCTCGGCCTTTGCGTGGGAGGTTTCGTCCTGGTCACAAACGGCACCGCCCGGACCGTGAGCAAGACATTGAACACTGACATCCGCGCCGCCAAGCCGAGCATTCTCTTCATTGGCGATTCGCTCTCGGCCGGACCTTTCGGCGAGGCGGTGCAGCAACATTTGGTGCAGCAATACGGCGTGCTAAACGTTGCCGCCTACGCCTCCTGCGGTTCGTCCCCGGAACACTGGCTCGAAGGTGAGCCCGGCTTCTACACCCGCTGTGGTTTTCGCGTCGCCGCTCCCGGCCAGCCACCCTTTTACACCGATGGCAGCACTCGCGTGCGCAAGCTCACGCCCAAACTCGAAACCCTCGTGAAGCGTCATCGGCCGCAGGTGGTCATCGTGCAGTTGGGGACAAACTGGATGGACCGCAATCTCACCGCAGCGCAGATGAACTCCTTCGCCGATCGCTTCATCAAGCCGCGCGCGGTCCCAGCGTGCGGCAGATCATCTGGGTGGCCCCGCCCGATTCCTCCGCCATCAATCGCGCTGCGCAAAACCGCATTCACGCCCTCATCAAACAAGCGGGGAAGCGAAACAATTTTGAGGTCATCGATTCCCGCGAACTGACGAAGTATGTCCCCGGGAAATCCGGCCGCGACGGCGTGCACTACAACACCGCCGCTTCCCGCGCCTGGGCCGCGAACCTCAACCCGCGGCTGGACGCAAAGCTGCGTGGCCTGCGCGCATCTAAACGCTAAGCGCGGCCCTCGCTGCGACCGCTGAGGCGAAAAGAACGCCAGCACCGTTGCTCCTCGAGCGTGCGCGCCCGCTCCTCGAGCGCACCCGCTCCGTCCTAGACCCTTAAATCCGGACGCTCGACCGCGTCACAACGCTTCTCGAGCTTGTCAGGCGACCGCTCGGGCGTGTTTTCCGCCCGATCGAGCATGCAAGCCGGTTCCTCGAGCGTGCAAAACGCGTCCTCGGCCATGTCTGCCGGCCCCTCCGGCCCGATGACAGCCGGCTCGCCCCGCGCGTTTTCAGCAAAAACAGCGTCAAACGCGTCCTCGACCCCGTATTTGGCTCCTCGGGCATGTAAATCGGCTCCTCGACCGTGTCAGCCGGCTGCTTGAGCGTGTCACCGCCTTTCGCGAGAGCTGAAATCACCCGCCGCAAACTGCATGCTTGCAGCCCTGAACCGCGAAGTGTTCAGTTGAACGTATGCGCTCATTTCTTCGCCGAATCGTGCTCTTCCTTGCCCGAGACCAAGCCCGTCCGCGTCAGTTGGAGCTTCCGCTATGGACAAAACGGCCCTGACCACCCTGCGCGATTCCCTGGAGCACGCCCGCCAGCTCCTCGACTACTGCATCGGTCGTCTCCGCGAAGCCGAAGCCCCGCGCGCGCAACGCTGGCGCTGCCGTCGCTGCGAGCACGTTCAACACTTTCCCCGCCCCGTCCCTGCGTCCACCATCGCCCTATGCCCGGAGTGCGAGAAGCGACAGCTTCGAAAGCGTCGCCTGATCTGTCATCGGCGACGATTGACCCCGCGCTCTCGACTTCGCTACCTTGCCGCGTGCCCTTCGGCCTCCGCCGCGATCGGCACCTGCTTACCGGCCGCTGAGGGGAATAGCAAACAGTGCAGTCAAGCTCGCATTAACGATCCGCATCACAGCCGTATTTCAAAGGCTTCGCGGACGAGCAGGCTAACGAGCCTGGAAGTAATTTATGAAACTCATACGCCGCTAGAATCCAAAACTTCAGATCAGTCGAGGACACCGGAGAGTTCGAGTATCGAAGATCTCACATGTTTGGTAGGAAAAAACGACGGCTCGGGAAGACTGCAATCCTAGATGCTTTGTATGGGCAACGTCCGTACCGCACTTTCGAATACGACAATGAACCCGCTGAGCTATCCACGACGATTTCTCACGAGGTTCGATGAGCGGCATCCCGACGGGGAGTCCGAAGTCGCGCGAACGTGGTGGTCGCTGTCAGATGAGGACGTAGCCACGGTTGACGAGGTCTTAGGGAAAGGAGTCCTAAAATCTCATGAGATTCAAGTAGTCTCGGGAATTGGCATGGAGGGAACTCACTGGACGGTCCAAGTGGACGAGGAAAAGTGCGTCGAGTTCGGCGATCTTTGATACAATGTCCGCCCAAACGCAGCAGATGAAAGCGCAAATCGTCTGGCGCAAAGATCTCCCGCCGAACTGTATAATATTAAAGTTAAAGCGATTTCCGACCCTCCGGCCAAGCTCGTCGAACTGAAAGATCGGTTTTCCCAATACCGAGATGGGCGCGCCACACTGATGGCAATAGACATTCTCAGTGAGAGAATGCCGAAATTCTTTCTAACCTCGCACTTCAATAGGCATGTCTGAGCGAAACTATCGCTGCGTTCGGTTGGAGAAACATAAACGCGACAAATCCATCTCAGTGAAAGCCAGATATTTCCGATTTCATCGAAGCGATGCGCGACACTCCATCGAGGACTTCAAAAGACGCAGTATGAAGCTTGTAGCGCGGTCGCCGGCGTCACGCCAGGACAAATGGCTCGAGCTCTTTCCGCCGTCACACTGGAACGACGCCGTTGCAGATGAAGTCATTTGACGATTGGCGAAGGTAAACCGAGCGGAAGTCCTTGGCCGATTTGATGACGTGCGCGATCGTAGCACCGAATGGCAGCGCACGAAAACTCATCCAGTGCGTCGATCTCGCTGGAGCGAGCGATTCAGCCGGCTTCGTATGGAAGTTGCAGCTTGCTGATCGCATGCAAACAACTGCGCTAGCGATATAGGTCAGACAAGGTTGTTCTGTTGCTGGTAATCGAGATCGGGCATCGCCACTGCACGGGAAGGCCTGTTGATCTACGTTCGATCATCAAGCACAGTGTACACCGCATTTATACGACGAACTCTACTCTTGTCCCGAGCACCAAGTATCGCCGTGGGGAGCACGTGTCGCATGTCCGGAATATGATCGCGTCTGCGCGAATATCCGGCACGAAGAGTCACGGCATAGGTTCGTTTCAGTAGATGGCGACACTTTTTCGCTTCAGCAGTACGCCTGAGATATGCAATCCGAAATCGAGTTTATTTTCGACCGCCTCGTGAGGACCCGGGTGACATCCTTACCTGTGCGTCCCCGAGCCCAACCGGCTCCTACCGTGGCGCAGCATCTCGGTTTGCCCTTCCGCGATCGAAAGTCAGAACCTACAAGTTGGCGTCTATGGACTTCTTTAGGTGAACCGTCTTAAATACCTCATTCGCTGCTTTGAAGCTGGATTTTGGCGCTGGCGATCGGAGCGAAAAGGTTGAACGCCTTCGTCCGAGCGAAATACTTCACGCGTCGCACAATCGTTCACGACCACTGATTTCACTTCTCTAGACGAGAGCGACATAGAGGATCTTTTTGCGCCGGAGTTTTACACGAACCTGCTGAACCTCGCGTTTGATGTGCCGGCCTCGGCAGAACTCGGAGCGCTGCGGAGGAATTGAAGGCGGCGTCAAACTCGTGCCGGTCTCGTTCAAACAGGCAGAAGCTACTCTTTCGGCTATGCCAAAGCTTGCCGAGTTCGATCACTTTACGCCTGCGGCATACCTGATACGCAGTCTTGAACTTTTGGACGAGGACACGGAGCCTGTTACTGTGTCTCTGAGTCGGTTTGAAGCCGCCTTTGTTAAAACTAACTGCGCTTTTGCTATAGGTTACCATGGGAGCGCTGAAAGGGAAATTCGCGCGCGTGCAGCTCCGAGTCGCGATCGCGGGATTACTGAGACAGAACGCGGGGCAGTCCGGGATCATTCTGAGATCGTCCTGTGCTTCGATCATTTGATTACAGCGTAAATGCGGACACTGCCGCTCTTCCTCTGTTTTGCTTCTCACCTGTGAGAGTGCGGGTGGCCCGGAGGGCCGACAGAAGTCGCCGGTGGCGTCAGCCACCGGAATAACATTCGAAATGCAACCCGCCCCGGCAGGGGCGGAGGAAGGGCTTACCATAAATACCGCTCGTCGTATTCCGCGCCGCTGCGTCCCAGGAGTTCAAGGTATTCTTCCTGATATGTGCGCCTGAGGTGATGTTCTTCCTGCCGCGCGATGTATTCGCGCACTTGTGCGCGCTGCGAAGCGCTGACGGTGAACGCGCCGTAACCCTCCTGCCATGCGAACGCGCGCTCGCCGATTTCCTCATGCACCCAGCGCGACGAAACCGCTTTCACATCACGCACTACGTCCGCGAGGCAAGCCGTCGCGCGCAGGCCGATGAGCAGATGCACGTGATCCGCCACGCCGCCGATGGCTTCGGGCACGCCTTCGACGTTTCGCACCACGCCGCCGAGGTAAGCGTGCAGTCGTTCACGCCACAGCGCGGCGATGATGGGAGCGCGGTCTTTGGTGCTGAAGATGACGTGGTAATGAAGCGAGATATGGGTGGATGCCATGGTGGTGAGATTCCTGCGCCCCTGCCGGGGCGTGTGGGATTTTATACCTGTGACCCGGTGGCTGACGCCACCGGCTAATTTCGGGGCAGCCCTTCGGGCTTCCACGCTGCGCACGCGGTCGCGCACAGGCGAGGCGGGCACGCGTCAACGAGGGGCACGCGTGATCTGGGGAACGCGGCAGGATCGGGAAACGCGGCAGGATCGGGAAGCGCGGCAGGATCGGGGGAACGCGGCAGGATCGGGAACGCGGCAGGGTCGGGAGATATAGCAAGGTCGGGCGCGGCAAGGTCAGGGGGCTGCGTAGCTCTAGGAATCGCGCTGTTCAGATTGAGCTGCGACGGTTACTGCAGCGAAAGTTTTTCATCGCAAACCGAGCAAGTCTTAGCTATTTCTCGCCGCTAATCGGCCGGTATTGAAAGGGTAAAAGGGCGTCCGGCCAGTGAGCGAAACCGTCAACCAACCCCCAGGAGGAATAGCTTGTGAATGATCGTGAACGGACCCGGATCGAGATGCTGAAACGCGTGCGAGTGTTTGGAAACAATAACGTGGCCACCTGGCCGTCCGGCCCGAAGCAGTGGCACGAGGATTTGGCGGCGAAGACCACGGGTGTGATCGATCGCCTCGATGCGCAGGCAGAGAGTCAGGCCGGTGCCTCTGGCGATTTCCACGGTGGAGCGACCTCGAAAGGGGTGCTGCGGAACGCGCTTCTGCTGGAACTGCGCGGGATTAATCGCACCGCGGGCGCGATCGCAGAAGCGTCCAACGATCCCGGAGTGATGGATCAATTCCGCATGCCGCACGGGGTGAGCGATCAGGTTCTAGTCGCACGGGCCACCGCGATGGCAGCGGCGGCGGAAGCGAAAGCGAGCCTGTTTATCGATTATGGCCACGCGCCTTCTTTCGCGGCGGATCTCCGCAACCACATCAACGCTTTCGAGAACGCAGACGACAGCAAAGAGGGGTCGCTGGAAGCGCAAGCCGGGGCGACGGCGGGCTTAAGCCCTCTCTTAAAGGAGGGTTTGATGAAGGTGAAGCAGCTCGATGCGTTTGTGCACAATTTCTACCAAACGGACGCGACCAAGATGGGTGAGTGGAGAACCGCGAGCCACATCGAGCGGCAAGCGAAGAAGAAGACTCCGCCGACACCTTAGAGTCGAGGCGACGCCTGGTGGCGTAGAATTGAACGGCGATTCGCGGCAAGGCTTCCTTACCGATCCCAAACGCTCTGCCGCGGTAACGCTCAGCGGCTAGCGGCGGTTTTGGGCGGAGCCAAAAACGTGTGCCCTTCGAAAACTCGCAGGAAGACGTGCCCGGCCTCCGTAATCCGGTTGATGGAAGTGTAGGCCCCTTCGCCGCCGTTATTGAAGGTGCCAGTGATCAATCCTGCAGCCACCATGAGGCGGACTTCCTGGTCCGCGTTTCTGCCGCGTAGTTTGATGAAGCCGTGGCGCTGCTGATCGGCGGCTGACAGCAATTGGTGAACGTACGGTAAGTTCATAATCCGAATCTTCCCAAGGGTTCGAGAATCGCGGAATAGCGTTCAGGATTTGCGCAGCGAAGAGAGATTCATCGCTGAAGGCATAACATGCCACGCTTCCGGGCAATCCCTAACGCTATTACCGCTGGCAGAGGAAGTTGAAACAGACGAACGCAACCGAAAGGGGCGAGAGGAGAAGTGCGGTCCCATCGCGCGGCAGCCGAGAGAGACGACTTTGCCAAAACCTTAAAGCTAGGCGCGCTGAGGGCGTGGGATGCGCGAGCGCGCCTTCCACCGCAGTCCGCCTTCTGCCTTAGGTCGCCTCTCGCGTTCGATAGCCCGCGATGAAGGCGCGTCGGAACTCGGCGAAGGTTCCGGCTTCGATGGCGGCGCGGGTGCGCGTCATGAGGTTGAGATAAAAATGGAGGTTGTGGAGCGTGACCAGGCGCAGGCCAAGGATCTCTTCCGCTTTCAGCAGATGGCGGATGTAGCCGCGTGAGAAATCGGCGCAGGCAGGGCAGGTGCAGCCTTCTTCGATCGGTTCCTTTTGCAGGGTGAACTCGGCGTTTTTTAAATTGAGCGTCCCCTCCGCGGTGTAAGACGGTTCCGTGTCGCGCCAGGCGCGTCGGCAGGACGCAATCGAACATGTCCACGCCGCGCGCGATCAACTCGATTAATTGCGGGGGCGTGCCGAGGCCCATCGCGTAGCGCGGTTTGTCCTCCGGGAGAAAAGGCGCGCTGTGCTCGACGGCGAGCATCATCTCCGGTTCCGGTTCGCCCACGCTCACTCCGCCGATCGCGTAGCCATCGAAGCCGATCTCGACCGTGGCTTCGGCGGAAGCGCGGCGGAGGTCGGCAAAGGTCGCGCCTTGCACGATGCCGAAGACGTATTGCTGGTCCGTTCGGCGTTGGCGGGACGTTCGGCGTTCGCTTCCGCCGCGCCCAGCGGATCGTCATGTCCAAACTCCGAGCCGCGTAGTCGTATTCGCACGGCCAGGGCGGGCACTCGTCGAGCACCATGGCGATGTCGCTCCCGAGCGTGGCCTGGATTTCCATCGCGATCTCGGGCGAGATGAAGGTGGGCGTGCCGTCGAGATGGTTTTGGAAGCGGACGCCGTCCTCCGTGATTTTGCGCAGCTTCGCGAGGGAGAAGATCTGGTAGCCGCCGCTGTCGGTCAGGATGGGGCCGTCCCAGTTCATGAACTTGTGCAGCCCACCGAAATGCCGCATCGCCTCCATCCCCGGCCGCACGAAAAGATGGTAGGTGTTGCCGAGGATGATCTGCGCGGGCAACTCCCGCAGCTCGCGCGGGCTGACGGCTTTCACGCTGCCCTGCGTGCCGACGGGCATGAAGGCGGGCGTCTCGATTACGCCATGATTTGTCGTCAACCGCCCGCGGCGCGCATTCGAGGAAGGATCGCGAGCGAGCAGTTTAAACATGGCCCGGGGACTTTCGGAAGGCAGCGCCCCGCCAGCAAGGGCAATCGAGCGCCTCGCAGATTGGTGGCGGAGGTGTGGAGTGAAATTGCGGCTTGCTGATTCGGCGCCCAGAATTGATACCGTCCGAGGACGAGGCTGGATCGAGCAATCCGGTTTATTGAAATGGATTTCGCGCTTCTTCTCTCGAACCTGGCCAATCCGCCGGTCCTTTTCTTCTTCCTTGGGATGCTGGCGGTCTGGTTTCGGTCCGATCTCGAGATCCCGCAGCCGGTGCCGAAGCTGCTCGCGCTTTATTTGCTCCTCGCGATCGGGTTCAAAGGCGGCGTCGAGTTGCACAAGAGCGGGATGGACGGCCACGTCGCGCTCACGCTTGGCGTGGCGGTGTTGGTGGCGGCGGTTGTGCCGGTGTGGATTTTCTTCGCGGTGCGCCGTCGGCTCGGCGTGCCAAACGCTGCCGCGGTGGCGGCGACTTACGGATCGATCAGCGCTGTGACCTATATCGCGGCGACTTCGCTTCTGACTTATCTGCAGGTGCCGTTCAGCGGATGGATGGTGGCGGCGATGGCGCTGATGGAATCGCCCGCGATCATCGTGGGCGTGGTGCTGGCGCGTCGCTCGGAGGCGGCCGGTGCGATTAATTGGGGCGATCTGCTGCGCGAGGCTTTCTGTAACGGCTCGGTGTTTATCCTGATCGGGAGCTTGATCATCGGTGTCGTCACTGGAGCGAATGGGGAGGCCGCGCTGGCGCCGTTTACGAGCGGGATTTTCAAGGGCGTGCTCTGCCTGTTCCTCCTCGATATGGGCCTGGTGAGCGCGCGTCGCCTGGCGGCGAGCCGGGATTTGCGCGCCTTCCATCTCGGCTTCGCGATTGTGGTTCCACTAGCGCACGCGGCCCTCGGCATCGGGCTTTCGCTCCTACTCGGCCTGGAGCGCGGGGACGCTCTTCTGCTTACGATTTTATGCGCGAGCGCTTCATATATTGCGGTGCCGGCGGCGATGCGGCTGGCGATTCCCGAGGCCAGCCCGGGAGTGTATGTGCCGATGGCGCTCGCGCTGACGTTTCCGTTTAACATCATCATCGGCCTGCCGTTGTATCTCGCCGTGATCAACCGCCTCTGGAGTTAGCCCCCATGCAAGCCATCAAACGAATCGAAATTATCACCGAGAGCCTGGAAATGCGGGAAGTCTGCCGCGTGCTGGATGACCTGGGGGTGAGCGGCTACTCGATCGTGCGCGATGTCCGCGGACGAGGGGAGCGGGGGATTCAGTCGGGCGATGAGTTGAGCGGGGTTTTCAGCAACAGCCTGCTCCTGCTGGCCTGCCCGCCCGAGCGGGCCGAAGATGTGGTGGAGGCGATCCGGCCGATTTTGAGGCGCCGCGGCGGGGTCTGTTTGGTTTCGGATGCCCTGTGGGTGGTGCATTAGAGGATAACAATTCGTTAGACGGAAGGACTGGCGGAGGGCTTTGGGCCGGAGTGACATCCAGAGGGCCAAAAGCTCGGAAAATATCCTTGCGGCCTCAAATTCCTTTCCTATATTGCGCGCTCCCCGCATCAGGTGTGTGAGGGATGCAGACACCGCCTGTGCGGTTTTTTTGTCGCCCGAATCCTGAGATCGGGCGGCCTTTATTTTAACGAGATGCCCACAATTAATCAGCTCATTCGCAAAGGACGAAAGAAGGTTTCGGTGAAATCAAAATCACCGGCACTGAAGAACTGTCCACAGCGCCGCGGCGTTTGCACCCAGGTCATGACGCGGACTCCGAAAAAGCCGAACTCTGCGTTGCGCAAAGTGGCGAAGGTGCGTTTGACCAACGGCCAGGAAATCATCGCCTACATCCCGGGCGAAGGTCACAATTTGCAGGAACACTCCATCGTCCTCGTGCGCGGTGGACGAGTGAAAGATTTGCCCGGCGTGCGTTACCACATTGTCCGCGGCACCCTCGATAGCCTCGGAGTGGACGGACGGCGCCGTAGCCGTTCGAAGTACGGCGCGAAGCGTCCTAAACCCGGCGCTGAAGCCGAGACGGCCAAGGGCAAAAAGAAGAAGTAATTTTCGTTAATTCCGAACTCCTCATCACCTCTCATGTCTCGCAGGCGTAAAGTTTACAAAAAAGAAGAGAAGATCGACTCGCGTTACGGCAGCGTCGCGGTCGCTCGTTTGATTTCGACCGTGATGAAGCGCGGGAAGAAGTCTCTCGCGGAGCGCATTGTTTACACCGCGATCGATAAATCGCGTGAAGGCACTGACGCGGTGGACCCTCTTGAAGTGGTGAACAAGGCGCTCGAGAACGTGCGTCCTCGCCTCGAAGTGAAATCCCGCCGCGTGGGCGGCGCGACCTATCAGGTGCCGATGGAAGTGACCCCGGCCCGCCAGGTTTCGCTCGCGATGCGTTGGATTGTGACCTACGCGGACAACCGTCGTGGTCTGCCGATGGCAGACGCGCTCGCGGCTGAATTAAAAGACGCGGCCGCCGGACAAGGCAACGCGATCAAGAAGCGCGACGACACCCATAAGATGGCGCAAGCGAACCGCGCCTTTGCACATTTCCGTTGGTAAACATTTTTTGGTCATGGCTACAGCGACACTAGACAAACCGTCCTCGACGAATCCCAATTCGCCGAACCGAAAGTTCCCGCTCGAGAAGACGCGGAACATCGGGATCGCCGCGCACATTGATGCCGGTAAAACGACGCTGACGGAGCGCATCCTTTTTTACACCGGTATGATCCACAAGATCGGCGAGGTGCATGAAGGCACCACGGTGACGGATTGGATGGAGCAGGAGCGTGAGCGTGGGATCACGATCACTTCCGCGGCGACGACCTGCGCGTGGATGCAGAAGCCGGAGCCGGGTGTTTACAAGATGTATGACGGCATCAAAATGCGCGTCAATATCATCGACACCCCAGGTCACGTGGATTTCACCGCTGAAGTCGAGCGTTCCCTTCGTGTGCTCGATGGGGCGATCGCGGTTTTCGATGCGGTCGCGGGTGTGCAGCCACAGTCCGAAACGGTCTGGCGCCAGGCGAACAAGTATCTCGTCCCGCGCATTGCGTTCATTAACAAGATGGATCGCGTGGGTGCAGATTTTGATGCCGCGATTGATTCGATGCACAAGAAGCTGGCTGCGAATGCCTGGCCGGTGCTGATCCCGCTCGGGAAAGAGGATTATCTCAAAGGCCAGCTCGACGTGGTGAATCGCAAGGCGATTTTTTATCTCGATGATGATTCGATGGGCTCCGTCTACGAGGTGCGCGAAGTGCCGGAGGAGAACAAAGAGCAGGTCGAGAAAGCTTACCAGACGCTGATCGAGCAGATTTCCAACATCGATGACGAGATCGCGGAAGCGGTCCTCGAAGAGAAGGAAATCACGCCGCAGATGCTAAAGGCGGGAATCCGCCGGCAGACGATCGCGAACAAATTCGTGCCTGTGGTGGGTGGTTCTGCTTTCAAGAACAAGGGCGTCCAATATCTCGTCGACGCCGTGATCGATTATCTTCCAGGTCCGCTCGACATTCCGCCTGCAGTGGGAATGGAGCCGGATACGCACGAGAAGATGGATGCGCCGACGGATGACAACGGCAAATTCTGCTCGCTCGCGTTCAAGCTTTGGAGCGATCCGTTTGTCGGTAAGCTCGTTTTCTTCCGCGTATACTCCGGCTCGCTCTCGAAGGGCGATAACGTTTACAATCCTCGGACGAACAAGCGTGAGCGCATCAGCCGCTTGATTCAGATTCAAGCCGATAAGCGCGAGGATATCGATACCTGCTACGCCGGCGACATCGCGGCGATCGTTGGCATCAAGAACATCACGACTGGCGATACGCTCTGCGACGAAGATCACCCGATCTTGCTCGAGCCGCCTTCGTTCCCTGATCCGGTTATCTCGATGGCGATCGAGCCGAAGACCAAGCAGGACCAGGAGAAGATGGGCGTCGCTCTACAGCGTCTCTCGGAAGAAGATCCGACTTTCAAGGTGTTCACTCACGAAGATACCGGCCAGACGATCATCGCGGGCATGGGCGAGCTCCATCTCGAGATCATTCGCGATCGGATGCTGCGTGAATTCAAAGTGGATGCGAACTCGGGCAAGCCTCAGATCGCTTACCGCGAGACGATCACCGCACCGGCGGACGGCGAAGGCAAGTTGATCAAGCAATCGGGCGGCCGTGGTCAATACGGACACGTCGTGATCAAGGTCCAGCCGAACGAGCGTGGCAAAGGCATCACGGTCGAGAACAAGGTCGTGGGCGGTAATATTCCGAAGGAATACATCCCGGCCTGCAAAAAGGGGATCGAAGAAGCGATGCTCAATGGCGTGGTCGGTGGCTATCAGGTCATCGATGCCAATGTCGACATCGTCGATGGTTCTTATCACGACGTCGATTCGAACGAAATGGCGTTCAAGCTCGCGGCGATTTTTGCGGTCAAGGACGCCTTCAAGAAGGCGAAGCCGATCCTGCTCGAGCCGATCATGAAGGTCGAGAACGCGACTCCGGAAGAATTTCAAGGCGACATCATGGGCGATCTCAATCGTCGCCGCGGCAAAATCGGCAGCATCGAAGTGAAGGGCAACCTCACCATGGTGCAGGCGGAAGTGCCGCTGGCCGAGATGTTCGGTTACGCGACTGCAATTCGCTCACTTTCCAAAGGCCGTTCGAGCTACTCGATGGAGCCGTCACATTTCGAACAAGTCCCGCAGCAGCTCGTAGCGGCCGTGCTCGACCAGAAGGAGACCAAGTAACATGGCCAGCGGGCAACGTATTCGTATTCGTTTAAAGGCATTCGATCACCGGATGCTCGATCAATCAGCTCTCGACATCGTCGAGACGGCCAAGCGCACTGGCGCTCGGGTGGCGGGACCGATTCCGCTGCCGACCTTGATCGAGAAGTTCACGGTGAACCGCTCCCCACACGTCGACAAAAAGTCGATGGACCAATTTGAAATTCGCACGCACAAGCGCCTGCTCGACATCATCGAGCCGACCGCAAAGACGGTGGATGAACTGAAGAAGCTCAACCTCCCTGCGGGCGTGGATATCACGATCAAGATTTAGCGCCTGCGCGCCTGAAACATTTGCAAGCCCACCATCATGAGCATTGGACTTTTAGGAAAGAAAATCGGCATGACGAGCATCTACGATGCTGCTGGCCGTCTGCGTCCGGTGACTGTGGTCGCCGCGGGCGATAACGTCCTGCTGCGACGAGTCACCACCGAGAACGACGGTTACTCCGCGATCAAGGTGGGTTTCGACGTGCAGAAGGAATCGCGGGTGAACAAGGCTCTCCTGGGAGAGTTCGCCGCGGTCGGTTCGGAGCCGAAAAAGCTGATGCGCGAATTCCGACTGAAGGAAGACGCTCCCGAGGGCGACATTAATCTGAGCGTGACTCAGTTCGCCGAGGGCGACTGGGTGGACGTGATCGGCAAGTCCAAGGGCAAAGGTTTCCAGGGCGTCATGAAGAAGCACAACTTTCATGGACAAGGCGCGTCGCACGGTTCGAAGACGCATCGACGGAATGGTGCCATCGGTAACCGCTCCACGCCGGGTCGCGTGTTCAAGAACATGGGCATGCCCGGTCACATGGGCGACGAGCGCGTGACGGTGCAGAATCTGCAAGTCTTGCAGGTGCGCGAGAGCGACAAGATCATTTTGATTAGCGGCGCAGTGCCAGGACCGAACGGCAGCTACGTTGTCGTCCGTCCGGCGATCAAGAAGCCCGCCACCGCCGCAGCAGGGGAGACTAAATGAGCGCAACGATTTTAACCGCTGACGCGGCCAAAGAAGCAAAGATCACTCTGATCGAGAACGGTCGTGGAACGCAAGCGGTGCATGACGCGATTGTCGCGATGCGCGCGGCCCGCCGTTCCGGCACCGCGAACACGAAGACAAAGGCGGAAGTGAACCTTTCCGGCGCGAAACCCTGGCGGCAAAAAGGCACCGGTCGTGCGCGGGCTGGTTACAAATCCTCCCCGATCTGGCGTGGTGGTGGTGTGGTCTTCGGACCCAAGCCTCGCGATTATTCGAAGAAGGTTTCCAAGTCGACCCGCCGTCTCGCTTTCCAAAAAGCGTTGAGCGAGCGGATCCACGCGGGCGATGTGCTCTCGATCGAGACCTTCGCGGTGACCGAAGCGAAGACGAAAATTTTCCTCAGCCAACTCGCCGAGCAGACGGATGCGACCAAGGTGTTGCTGATCTCGGATTCGTTTGATGAAAACACCTACCGCGCGGCGCGGAATGTCGGCCCGGTGTTGCTCGCAACTGCGGCGGATGTGAACACCGAGCAGCTGCTCGCGTTCGATAAAATTTTAGTCACGAGCAAAGCGCTCGCTCAACTCGCGCAAAGGACGACCAAGGAATGAACGAACATTTTGACCTCATCCAGACAGCGTCGCTGACCGAGAAGTCCTCGCTCCTGAGCGAGAAGCTGAACAAGTACGTCTTCCGGGTCGCACCGCGGGCGAACAAGATTCAGATCAAGGCGGCGATTGAGAAGCTTTTCAACAAGAAGGTTGTCGCCGTGAACACCTGCAACTACGCCGGAAAAAAGAAGCGCGAGCGCAGTCCGAATTTTGGCCGCAAGGCGCATTGGAAGAAGGCGATCGTGACTCTCAAAGAAGGCGAAAAGATCGATTTCGTTTAACAGCATATGGCAATCAGAAGTTATCGCCCTCTCACGCCGACGCTGCGTTTCAAGACGCTGCCTACGTTCGAGGAAATCACCAAGTCGAAGCCGCACAAGTCGCTGACGGAAGTCAAAAAGCGGAGCGGTGGCCGAAACAACAACGGTCGGCTGACGGCGCGTCACATCGGTGGCGGGCACAAGCAGAAGTATCGCAAAGTGGATTTCAAACGCCGCAAGCATGGCGTCTCCGCAGAAGTAGTGGGGATCGAGTATGATCCAAACCGCTCGGCTCGAATTGCGCTGATCAAGTATGATGACGGCGAGATGAGTTACATCATCGCTCCGGATGGCTTGACCACTGGCGCGAAAGTGATGTCGGGCGCTTCTGCTCCGCCGAAGGTGGGGAATTCGCTGCCTTTGAGCGCGATTCCGCTTGGCTCGGCCATTCACAATATCGAGATCGCGCCAGGACGTGGTGGCCAGATCGCACGCAGCGCTGGTCAACAAGCGACTCTGAGCAACCGCGAAGCTGGTTATGCGTTGGTGAAGCTTCCGTCTGGTGAGATTCGTCGCATTCACGACACCTGCTGCGCCACGATGGGCCAGGTGGGCAATGTGGATCACATGAACGTGGTCAGCGGCAAAGCCGGTCGCACGCGTTGGAAGGGCACCCGCCCGACGGTTCGCGGTATGGTGATGAACCCGGTCGATCACCCGAACGGTGGTGGCCAGGGTAAGTCCAAGGGTGGCGGTGGACGCCAGCATTTGACCAGTCCGTGGGGTCAATTGGCCAAGGGTTTCAAGACCCGCTCGAAACACAAACCGAGCGACCGTTTCATTATGCAAGACCGGCGCGTGAACCGGAAGAAGAAGTAATTTGATATGGGCAGATCGTTAAAAAAAGGACCGTTCGTAGCGCCGTATCTTCTCGAGAAGATCGACAAGATGAATGCGGGGGTGAAGAAGCCGATTAAAACCTGGTCGCGTCGCTCAATGGTGACGCCAGATTTCGTCGGTCACACTTTCATGGTGCACAACGGCAAGACGTTTACCTCCGTCTTCGTGACGGAAAACATGGTTGGCCATAAGCTCGGCGAATTTTCGCCGACTCGGATTTTCAAGAAGCACGGTTCGCATACGGCGAAGGTGACGAAGTGATGTGATTTTTCGATTTTCGATTCCTGGTTCACGAATGCCGCTGGGGCGGTTTGTGATTTCAGGATCGTGGATCGGTTTGTTTGGGAGCGTCTGGCTGGCTGGAGAGCTGGCAGCGCAGGGAAATAGTTCTTTGTCAGTTACCATTAATGAAGCGGCGGCTACGGAAGTGGCCGGTGCAGCGCAGTCCTTCGGAAACGAGGAGCGGCGGGAGGAGACATCGCAAGGTGAGGCAGTCAAAGTTTTGACGGCCAGCCTGGCGGAGTCGAATGCCGAGGCCGAGTTGTTTCGCCGGAAGTATGCGGAGTTGCAGTTGCGGATGGAAGCGCTCGGGCTGGAAGCGGCTGATCGGGATAAGTCTCGTTTGGAGCAACGGCTGCTGAGCGCGGTAAGTGATCTGCAGTTGGTGCAGCAGCGAGCGCGACCAGTATCGCGATCAAATGCTGCGACTGACGGAGTCGATCTTGCATTTTTTGCAAACGTCGACGGGAGGGGAAGCGAAGGCGCGAGCCGAGCTCGAGGCGCAGGTGCGGAGTATGAATGCGTTGGTCCAATCGGAGACGGCTCCATTGGAAACTGGTCCGAGCTTAATGGATGGGAGCGTGGTAAGTGTGAAGGACGAGTGGTCCCTCATCGTAGGTAATTTCGGTGAAAAGCAGGGAGTGAAACTCGGGATGCCGTTGCGCGTCATGCGCGATGGGCGCTTGATCGCCACGCTGCGAGTAGTGGATGTGCGACAAAAGATTTGCGGTGCGGTGCTTCAAGAAATGGTTTCAGGAAAAGATAAAATAAAGGTTGGTGACCGCCTCCAGGCGGATGCCCGCCAAAATGTGAGTTTAAAATAAATGGAAGTTCGATCGACATTACGTTACGCGAAAATCTCGGCCTTTAAGGTCCGGGAAGTGACGCGTGCCATCCAGGGTCTGCCGGTTTCGGCAGCGCTCGATCTCGTCGCGTTCAGCCCCAAAAAGGCAGCGGGCTTGATCCAAAAGACTTTGAAGAGCGCGGTCGCCAACGCGGAGAACAACGCGAACCTGCGGGTCGACGGTCTGGTCGTGAAAGAGGCGACTGCCGGCGAAGGCCCGACGATGAAGCGGATGATGGCCCGGGCCAGAGGAAGTGGCAGCCGCATCCTGAAACGGAGCGCGCACATTCGCATTATTTTGACCGACGAGATCGAAATCAAAAAGCGCGACAAAAAGAAGGGTGGCAAGAAGAAGGCCGCCGCGAAGAAGGTTCCCGCGAAAGCTGCGAAGTCCGTGTCGGAGCCAAAAGCAGCTGAGCCTGTGAAAACTGAAACCAGCGCCGAGAAAGCAGAAAGCTAGAACATGGGACAGAAAGTTAATCCAATTGGTTTCCGTCTCGCGGTTAATCGCGATTGGCGTTCGCGTTGGTATGCCTCGCCACAGGATTTGCCGGGCTTCCTTCATAGCGACATCCAGATCCGGAATTACGTGAAGAAGAAGCTGCAATTCGCGGCGGTCTCGAAAGTTATTATCGAGCGCGCCTGGAATAGCATTCGCGTGACCATTCACACAGCCCGTCCTGGAATCGTGATCGGACGGAAAGGTGCCGAGATCGAGAAAATGACCGAGGAGATCTCGAAGATGGCGCAGGGCAAGCAGATCAAGATCGACATTCAGGAGATCAAGACGCCTGAGCTCGATGCGCAGCTTGTGGCGGAGAACGTGGCGTTGCAGATCGAGCGTCGGATCGCTTACCGCCGTGCGATGAAGAAGGCGGTTTCGATCGCGATGGATTTCGGCGCACAGGGGATTCGTCTGCGGAGCTCGGGCCGGTTAAACGGCGCGGAGATCTCTCGTTCGGAATGGTATCGCGAAGGCAAGGTGCCTCTCCATACCTTGCGCACGCCCATCGATTACGGTTTTGCAGAAGCGAACACGGTTTATGGCAAAATCGGCGTGAAGTGCTGGCTCTGTAAGAAAGAGGAAGCACCCGCGGAACAACCTCAGGCCGCGACTTTGCCGCCCCCAGCTCCGGCTGAAGCTTAATTTTTAGGAGACACTGACATGGCCTTAATGCCCAAACGCGTAAAGTATCGGAAGACCCAGCGGGGAAGCCGCAAGGGAACCGCGTCGCGCAATCTTCGGATCGACTTCGGCGAATTCGGCCTGCAAACGCTCGAGCGGGCGTGGATCACGAATACGCAAATTGAAGCTGCTCGTATCGCGCTGACGCGTCATATGAAACGCAAAGGCAAGCTTTGGATCCGCATTTTCCCAGACAAGTCCGTCACCGGCCGTCCGCCGGAAACGCGAATGGGTAAAGGAAAAGGCGCGCCTGAGTATTGGGTGGCTACGGTCAAGCCGGGCAACATCTTGTTTGAGCTCGATGGCGTAACTGAATCCGTCGCGCGTGAGTCTTTGCGCCTGGCGGCGAACAAACTGCCGGTGCGGACGAAGTTCCTGACCCGACATCACGTGGCCACGGCCTAACGACATGAAATTTAAAGAGATCAAGGAGCTCAGCTCCGAAGAGTTGGTGGCGAAGAAGCGCGAGTTTCGGCAGGAGAGCCTGCACCTGCGTCTGCAGCAACAGAGCGGTCAGCTCGAGCAGCCCAGCCGGCTGCGTTTGCTCCGCCGCCAGGTCGCGCAATTGGAGACGGTGCTCGCGGAGCGCGCCTCGCATCCGGAGAAGAAATAATTTATGGCCGAAGCAACTGAAGAGCAGACGACACCGAGCGCTGCGCCTGCGGGGGAAGAGTCAAATCGTGGGACGCGGAAGACGCGGACTGGCGAGGTGGTTTCCAGCGGGATGAACAAAACCATCGTGGTGCAAACCGTGACCCGGGTGCCGCATGCGAAATTCGGCAAGATCGTGAAGCAGAAGAAAAAGTTCTACGCGCACGACGAAGAGAACAAGGCAAAGACCGGTGATACGGTCCGCATCATGGAAACCCGTCCGCTGAGCAAGCTGAAGCGCTGGCGCCTGGTCGACGTGGTCGCGAAGTAAGCGGCGCAGAATTTAAGAAAGATTTATATGGTCTATTTAAGATCCAGACTCGACGTGGCGGATAATAGCGGAGCGCGCATGGCCACCATGATCGGCGTCATCGGCCAGGGCACGAGCAAGTGCGCCGGCATTGGCGACATCATCACGGCGAACGTGAAGGAAGCCAGCCCGAATGGGACGGTGAAGAAGGGCGAGGTCGTCCGTGCTGTGCTTGTGCGCACCCGGCAGCCGATCAAGCGCCCGGACGGCTCCGTGCTCCGCTTCGATACCAACGCCATTGTTATTATCGATAAGGATTTGAATCCGCGCGGCACCCGTATCTTCGGACCGGTTGCGCGTGAATTGCGGGAACGCAATTTCATGAAAATCGTCTCGCTTGCGCCGGAGGTCCTATGAACCGGGTGAAACTTCACGTGCACAAGGGCGATCAAGTTGAGGTGATCGCTGGCAACCATCGCGGCTCGACTGGCAAAGTGCTGGAAGTGCTGGCGCGCAAACAACGCGTGTTGGTGGAGGGCGTGCGTATGATCAAGCGCCATCTGAAGAAGTCGCAGGATAATCCGCAGGGGCAGATCTCCGAGCGGGAAGGTCCGATCCACATCTCGAATGTGAAGGTGGTGGAGCGGAAAGAAAACGCCGCTGCCAAGGGCAAAGGTACGAAGGCCAAGGCGACCAAGCCAAAGGCAGAGAAGAAAAAGGCGCCGGCGAAGAAGAAGGCGACCAAGGAAGAGGCGTAAGCCATGAAGAACGAATTTTACGACGACTATAAAAACCGGGTCATTCCTGCTCTGCAGGAGTTGCATGGTTACAAGAACACACACCAGATCCCCAAAGTGGAGAAGGTGGTGATCAATACCTGTGTGGGCTCGCAATCCGATGTGAAGCAGGCGCTGGAAGACGCGAAAGCGGAGTTAACGCTGATCACTGGACAGAAGCCGGCCGAGACGCGGGCGAAAAAGAGTATCGCGAACTTCAAGCTGCGTGAGGCGCAGGCGATCGGCGCGAAGGTGACGTTGCGCGGCGCGCACATGTATGAATTCCTCGAGCGTTTGATCAAAACTGCACTGCCGCGGATTCGAGATTTCCGTGGAGTTTCGCCGAAAGCTTTCGATGGCAATGGCAACTACACCCTGGGTGTGCCGGACCAGGCCATCTTCCCTGAGGTCGAGCTGGATAAAATCAAGCGCAACATCGGTTTTGATGTTACCATCGTCACCACCGCGCGGACAAACGAGGAAGCCAAGTCGCTTCTGAGTGAGATGGGAATGCCTTTCAGCGACCGCGTGAAGAAGCCCGTTGCCGCTCCTGCGGCTTAATTTTTCCATGAGCACTGTCACTGATCCTATCGCCGACCTTCTTGCCCGCATCCGCAATGCTGCGGCCGCCGGCAAGCATGAAATGTTTGTCCCCTATTCCAAGATCAAATCGGAGATCATCCGCATCTTGAAGGACGAAGGTTATATCACCGATTTCACGCTGGATAACGAAGCGGAGCATCCACGCATCAAAATTACGAACAAGATGGCTAATCGCAGCAGTGCGATCACGGGCCTCAAGCGGGTGAGCCGACCAGGTCTCCGCCGTTATGTCGGTGCGCAGGAAATCCCGCGCGTATTGGGCGGAATGGGAATTTCAATTCTCTCCACTTCCCGCGGCATTCTGTCCGGCCGGGAAGCGAAGAAGCAAAATGTGGGGGGCGAGTTGCTGGCTTACATTTGGTAAGCAGGCACTGAATTTTTTATGTCACGGATTGGAAATAAAGCGGTCGAGATTCCCGATAAGGTGAAGGTGAACATCGCCGACGACGGCGCTGTGGCCGTGGAAGGCCCGAAGGGAAAGCTGAACTGGAAATTGCCGCGCGAAATCAAGGCCACCATGTCCGGCAATGAGATTTCGTTGGTGCGCAGCACTGAAGCTCGGAACGTGAAGGCGTTGCACGGTTTGTCTCGCAGCCTCGTGCACAACATGGTGCAAGGCGTAAGCGCAGGATTCTCGCGCGATCTGATTATTGAAGGCGTCGGGTTTAAAGCCGCGGTCCAAGGTCAGGTGTTGAACATCAGCCTTGGTTTTTCGCACCCGATTCTGTTCCCGATCCCGAAGGATATCAAAATCACGGTGGCGGATAACACGAAGATCAACATCGCCGGGATCGACAAAAAGGAAGTGGGCCAGGTAGCGGCAGATATTCGCCGTTATTACCCACCTGAGCCTTACAAGGGCAAAGGTGTCCGCTATGCCGGCGAAGTGATCCGGCGCAAGGAAGGAAAGACTGTCCAGTAGTATGAAGACCGATCGCAAAGTTATCAGACATCGGATTCACACCCGGATCCGGAAGCGCGTCAGCGGCACGGCAGAGCGCCCACGTTTGGCGGTACATTTTTCAGGCAAGCACGTTTATGCGCAGGTGATCGACGACGACGCCGGCCGGACTTTGGCTGCAGCCGGGACAACGGAAGAAGCGCTCGCCGGCAAAGGCAAGTCAGCTGCGAATCTCGCGTCCGCGCAGAAAATCGGCAAAGCAGTCGCAGAGCGTTTGCTCGCGCAGAATGTGGACAAAGTCATCTTCGATCGCGGCGGCTTTCTTTATCACGGCAAGGTGAAAGCTCTGGCAGACGCAGCGCGCGAGAGCGGACTCAAATTTTAAGAACCCATGGCACAACAACACGGCGGTAGACGTCAGGAACGTCAAACAGACAAGAGTTCGGCAGCGAGAGGGGATACGACTGAGAAAGTCGTGTTCATCAATCGATGCGCGAAGGTCGTGAAGGGCGGTCGACGGTTCAGCTTTAGCGCTTTGATCGTGGCGGGCGATCACGACGGCAAAGTGGGCGTGGGTTTTGGGAAGGCGAACGAAGTGGCGGAAGCTATTCGGAAAGCTTCCGATGCAGCCCGGAAGGGCATGGAGAAAATGTCCGTGCGCGAGAACACGATCCCGCATGAAACGATCGGCGAGTTTGGTGGCGGCCGCGTTTTGCTGCGTCCTGCTTCACCAGGAACCGGTGTGATCGCGGGCGGCGGCGTGCGTGCTGTCGTGGAAGCAGTCGGAATCAAGGACGTGCTCGCGAAATCGCTCGGCTCGAGCAACCACGCCAACGTGGTCAAGGCGACGATTGAAGCGCTGCGCAATCTGCGGCGCAAAGATGAAATTTACAAAACCCGCGGGATTCGCCCAACGGCGGACTCTACGGATGGAAGGGAAGAGCTGGTATGATGCGTCTGCATAATCTGAAACCGCGTCCGGGCGCCAAGCATCGCGTCAAGCGGTTGGGTATTGGTGAAAGCTCCGGCCACGGCAAGACCAGTGGTAAAGGTCACAAGGGCCAAAAAGCGCGGTCGGGCGGAAGTATTCGTCTCGGCTTCGAAGGTGGTCAGATGCCGCTTATTCGTCGTCTTCCGAAGCGTGGGTTTAATAACAAGCGCTTCCACAAGAATTACGCGGTCATCAATCTGGATGCCCTGAACGCTTTCGCGGCGGGCACGGTGATCAACGAAGAGATGTTGCGCGAACTGAAGCTCATCCGCGGAAACGTCGTGGGTCTTAAAGTTTTAGGAAATGGCGACCTGCAGCACGCGCTCCAGATCGAGGCGCATAAAGTGAGTGCCTCCGCCCGGGAGAAAATCGAAGGTGCTGGCGGAAGTGTAACGCTGCGCGAGGTGAAACGGATCGACGGTCCTCGACGCGAGGTAAAAGCCAAATCGGCGGCGTCGTCTGCTGAAGGTGAAGCATCCACGCCGAAAAAGCCGGCGGCAAAAAAAACGTCGGCCAAAAAAGCAGGCGCGAAAAAGAAGCCTTCCGCAAAGAGCTAAGGCTTTGAGCGGATTTAGCACCTACTAGTTCGATGGTCTCGGCGTTTCTCAACACCGTCAAAATTCCGGAGCTGCGGCGCCGAATTTTGTTCACCCTCGCGGTTATCGTGATTGTGCGTCTCGGCGCGGCGATCAGTACACCGGGAGTCAACCCAGCCGTTCTGCAGGTGTGGTTCCGCGATGCTCTTAATCAGGGTTCCGGCGGCGGAGTCGCGGCTCTGTTTAATCTATTCAGCGGCGGCGCGCTGGAGAACTGCGCCATCTTTTCGCTGGGCATCATGCCCTACATCAGCGCTTCCATTATGTTGCAGCTGCTGACCGCCGTGATTCCGCAGCTCGGGCGGATGGCGAAGGAGGATGGCGGGCGGCAGAAGATCATGCAGATCACGCGCTACGCGACCGTGGTGCTTTGTATTGTGCAGGGGTATCTCCTGGCGCTGTCGTTCCAGCATCCAGAGTCCTATCAAACGATGTTGCCCGGGATCATGGAGACCGTGGGACGCCTTGGGATTCCGCTGGTGGCAGATCAGGGGATGATGTTCCGGATTGTCACCGTTTTGACTCTGACTGCTGGCACGCTCTTTCTAATGTGGCTGGGTGATCAAATCACCGAGCGCGGAATCGGTAACGGTATCTCTCTGATCATCACCGTGGGCATCGTGGCGCAGTTGCCGGCGGCGCTGGCCCAGGCCTGGAAGACCTTCGTGCCCTCGGCCGAGACCGGGACCAGTCAGGTCAACCCCGCGATCCTGGTGCTCATGATCGCCTTTCTCTTTCTCGTGATCGCAGCCGTCATCGCGGTGACGCAGGGCGTGCGCAAGATTACGGTGCAATACGCGAAGCGCGTGGTGGGTCGGAAGATGTACGGCGGGCAAACGCAGTACATGCCTTTGAAGGTGAATTACGCGGGCGTGATGCCGATCATCTTCGCCTGGGCCTTGCTTCTTTTCCCGAACACGATCGTGAGCATGGCGTTCCCGACGAGTCGGACGGCACGGATGATCTCGGACGCGCTCTCGAATGGTTGGCCCCATTACGTGGTCCTGGCCATGATGATCTTTCTTCTTCAGTTACTTCTGGGTCGCGACGCAGTTCCAGCCCTCGCAAATTGCGGACGATTTGAAGAAGTACGGCGGCTATATTCCGGGCGTGCGTCCAGGCAAACCGACCTCTGAGTTTCTGGACTACACCATGACGCGATTGACCTTCGCGGGTGCGATTTTCCTGACCTTGATTGCAGTGCTCCCGAGTCTGATGAGCCAGGGATTGAATGTGCCAACGATTACCGCGCAGTTCTTCGGTGGCACAAGTTTGCTCATTATCGTGGGCGTGATCCTCGATACCATGCGTCAGGTGGAGACGCATTTGATCCAACGACATTACGACGGGTTCCTGCGGAAGGGTCGGATTCGCGGACGCTTTGAGCGTTCCTATAATCGTGGTGAGGCGGCGCCTCAGACCACGTTGATGTGGCTTTACGTCGGAATCGCGGTGCTTGTCATTGGCGGCGTCGCCATTTTTGTCTACGGTCGTTAAGTGAAACGGCGACTCGTTCTCCTTGGCGCGCCTGGTTCCGGGAAAGGAACGCAGGCGGAAATGATCACGCGGCATTTTGGCATTCCTGTCACGTCGCCAGGAGCGATCTTGCGACGGGAAAAGGATCTCGGCACGCCTTTGGGTCTGGCAACGGCGGAGATCACGCATCAAGGAAGCCTCGTTTCGGATCAAATCATCGTGCAGTTGATCGAGGACTGGCTGCGTTTGCACGGCGGGCATGGATTCGTCTTCGACGGCTTTCCGCGGACAACGCCGCAAGCAGATAGCCTCCACGAAATTTTAACGAAGCACCGCACCCCGCTCGATTTCGCGATCTGGCTGGATGTCTCGGAAGAAACCGTGGGCGAAAGGATTTCCAGCCGCCTGCAGTGTCAGTCCTGTGGTTTCACCACCAGTGTGTCGAGCGCGAAGTTTGCCGAACGCCCGGTCTGCCCGTATTGCGACGGACCACTCGTTAGGCGCGACGACGACGATGCTGGCGTGCTGCAGAAGCGTTTGAGTGAGTTCAACCAGAAGACGCAACCGCTGGCGGCGTTCTACGAGAAAACAAATTCGCTCCGTCGAATTGACGGCAATCGCGATCGTGACGCCATTTTTGCCGATATCTCCCGCTTGATCGAGGAGACAAAATGATCCCGATCAAGACGGCTCGCGAGGCCGATAAAATGCGGCGCGCTTGCCGAACCGCGAGCGAGATTCTGGAGCGGGTGAGCGAACTGGTCCGGCCGGGGATTACGACCAAGGAAGTGGACGAGGCCGCGGCTGATCTGATGCAGGAGGCGGGAGTGAAGAGTGCCTTTCTCGGTTACCGACTCGGCCATCGCATTTTTCCGGGGAACATTTGTATCTCATTGAACGACGAGATCGTGCACGGCATCGGCAGCCAGCGGCGCATCCAGTATGGCGACGTGGTCAAGCTCGACATCGGGGTGGTGCAGGACGGCTGGGTCGGAGATACCGCTTCGACCGTGCCGGTGGGCATGATCGACGAGCGAACCGAGAAATTATTATTGGTGACAGAACGGGCGCTGCAACGCGCGATCGCCATCGCCTCGGAAGGTGTGCGGTTGGGCGATGTCTGCTCGGCGGTGGAAGAGGAAGCCGTGGCTCACCAGTTTAGCGTGGTGCGAGAATTTGTCGGTCACGGGGTGGGGCGGAAGTTGCATGAAGAGCCGCAAGTGCCCAACTATGGGCGGCGCGGGAGCGGTCCGCGGTTGAAATCGGGGATGACGCTCGCGATTGAGCCAATGATTAATGCCGGGACCGCGAACGTGCGTTTGTTGGATGATGGCTGGACAGTTTGCACGGCCGACGGAATGCCATCCGCGCATTTCGAGCACACAATTTTGATCACGAAAGAAGCGCCGGAAGTCCTGACGGGACGCGGGCAAAAGCGTTTGAGCTGAGGCGATCAGCCGACCTGCTAACAATACCTGATGAAAGCGCGCTTCTCTTCCATTCCCGTCTTGCGGGGCCTGAATCTTCTGCTACAGGTTTCCCCCTACGATTTGTCGGGTAGGGCGGGAATTAACCTGTCAGCAGTGACAACGCGGAGAATACCTCCGCGTTTTTCGTCTAGTGGATTATGAAAGTGCGACCCTCAGTAAAAAGACTTTGTGAAGCGTGCAAGATCGTGAAGCGCAAGAATGTTGTGCGCGTGATCTGCAAAAACCCGCGCCATAAGCAGCGCCAGGGCTAGGAAAATTTATGCCACGATTACTCGGCGTCGAAATCCCATCAGACAAGCGAATTGAAGCTTCGCTGACTTACATTTATGGCATCGGTCCCACGACCGCTCGGAATATTCTGGAGCGGACGAATATCGATCCCAACATGCGCGCGAAGGATCTCTCGCCGCAGCAGTTGAACGACATCATTCACGCCATCACCGATGGGAAATTGATGATCGAAGGCGATCTCCGTCGCGATTTGCAGAGCAACTTAAAGCGCTTGCAGGCGATCAACTGTTATCGCGGGATTCGGCATCGTCGCGGCTTGCCGGTGCGTGGGCAACGGACCTCCACGAATGCGCGGACGCGCAAAGGACCCCGCAAGACGGTGGGTGTGATTCGGAACAAAGATGCGAAAGCAGGCAAGTAGCCTGGGACGGTAATTTCAGAACGAGTAATTAGTCATGGCAGATCCAGAAGAGAAAAAACCGGCGAAGGCGCCTGCGGACACAAAAGCTAACGCTTCGAAAGAAGATGGAGCGAAACCCGAGGAGGTCGCACCTGAGGCTCCGGCCGGAAGTTCGAAGGGCGAATCCGCTCCGCCAGAGCCGATCGCTGCTCCTCCCGCACAAGAACAGTCCTCTTCCGATGCTCCTGCCGCAGAAGCGGTCGCAGCCCCAGCAGGGGAGGGCGCCGCTGCACCTGCTGCCGCTGCATCAGCCCCCGCCGCACCGAAGGTTAAGAAAGCCAAGGCCAAGAAGGAAGCGGCTGCACCAGAGCCGGTGAAGGAAAACCTTTCGCTCGACCCGAACGACGTCGAGAAGCCGAAAATCATCAAGGCCAAGGGAAGTAAGAATATCCATTCAGGCGTGGCTCACGTTCTCTCGACTTTCAACAACACGATCGTAACCATCACCGACTTGAACGGCAACGTCATCGGCTGGTCCAGCGCAGGTAAGGTCGGCTTCAAAGGCTCACGCAAAAGTACGGCTTACGCGGCGCAAATGGTGGCGCAGGATGCGTCCCGTCAGGCGATGGGCCATGGTCTGAAAGAGGTTGAAGTGCTCGTCCGCGGACCTGGCGCAGGTCGTGAATCCGCTGTGCGTGCTTTGCAGGCGATTGGCCTTGATTTGACCGTGATTCGCGACGTCACACCAGTGCCGCACAACGGTTGCCGCCCGCCGAAACAGCGTCGGGTTTGACCTCTTAATTTTTTAACCAGTAACTCGAATCTTTCATGGGCAGATACACCGGACCAAAAACCAAAGTCGCGCGGCGCTACGGCGTCCCTCTCTTTGGCCCTTCAAAATCGCTTGAGCGGAAAAATTATCCGCCGGGCATGCACGGACCCAAGGGCTCCCGTCGCAAGCAGTCGGACTATGCCGTTGCTTTGGGCGAGAAGCAGAAGCTGCGCTACCAATACGGTCTGCTGGAGAAGCAGTTCCGCCGCATCTTTCAGACCGCTCTCCGTCGACGTGGTGTCACGGGCGAGACGCTCTTGCAGTTGCTTGAGACCCGCCTCGATAACGTGGTCTTCCGGCTCGGGCTCGCGAATACGCGGAGCGGAGCGCGCCAGCTTGTTTCCCATGGTCACATCCAGGTAAACGGCCGCAGCGTGAATATCTCTTCCTTCAACGTGAAGGCGGGCGACGAAGTCACGATTAAGGACAAACCAAAATCGCGTCAGCTTGCGCTGCGCAATCTTGAGTTGACCCAAATCGCGCCGGTGCCGGAGTGGCTGGTGGCGAATCGTGATGCGTTAAGCGGCAAGGTCGCGCGCATTCCTGCTCGCGACGAGATGCAGCCGATGGTCAACGAGCAGTTGATTGTCGAGTTGTATTCGCGCTAAGCGGAACGATTTCGACTGGCGCAAGTTTCCAACTTGCGCGCTCGCCAGCGACCGGACGGGAAACTCGCGCCTTCGCGTTCCCCTTTCTTGGCAAGGCCCTGTTAAGAGCTTTCGAGCAGGTGCAGCGCTTTGCTATAGCTGCGTCGCTGTAAAAAATGCCGCAGCTCCGGATCAATCTTTGCCGGTAGCTCGCGTTCCAGCCTTTCGATCCGCTCGGAGACCTCTTGCAAGCGAGCCATATGAGCGGCGGGGTCCTGTCGGCCCGCCTCATCCGCAATAATATCGAGCCGCTCGCGCAAGGCGGCAGCCAGGGCGGAAAAGTTTTCTTGCATCGGAAAAGCTTGAAACCGAGCAGGCTTTCGCGCAAGCCCATGTCGTGGCCAGCGACGCTCTGAAGAGAATCTTAATCGTGGACGACGACGTGGCCCTGATGCGGGTGACGCGAGAAGCGCTCTCGTCCTTCCTGCGCTGCGAGATCGATACCTCGCCCAAGCCGGAATACGGCTTCGAGCTGGCGCTGAAGAAAGATTACGATCTTCTGATCTTCGACTTCTCCATGCCGATGATCGACGGCGCGATGCTATTTTTCCTAATCGGCAAAGTTTACGAGAATGCGCGACCGCCCCGGCCGCTCCCGCCGCTCCTGCTTATCTCGGGTCGTGGCGACGAAGCGCGGGCGCAGGAACTTCTCCAAGAAGTCGGCGTGCGCGGCTTCGTTCCCAAGCCTTTCGCGATTAACCGGCTGGTGGAGAAGGTGAAAGAGTGCGTTCCAGGAATCGAATCCGTCGCTTCCTGAAATGGCCTCGTAACCGTCGCGCGGTCGTTACTTTTTCTCGGCGGCCATTTCCTCGACCAACTGGCGCTTAGCCTCCAACCAATCCATCGCGGGATCTCCCTGGAGCGCGTTTTGCACCCGTTGCTCGGCGATGAAATAGGCCCGCAGCCGGATGTCTGCATCGGAAGGTTCCGTAGCAGCTTTACGCTTACTGCTGGAGCGCGGGACGGAAGATTTGGCGGACGTCGCTTTCTTGCGCGCAGGAGCCTTTTTCGACGCGGCCTTTTTCGCAACGGCGGGTTTTTTGCGCGCTGCGCGAGGTGCGGGAGCGGGGGTCGATGGAGTTACCGGGGCACTCGTCGCGGCGTTTTCAACAGAATCTGGCTTGGTTTTTTTTGGCACGGGGAAATAGAAAATTGGTTTCCAAGCGATCAGCGGGGCCGACCCCGATTGCAAGCGATTTTCCCCGGCTTTGGGTCGGTCAGGCCATGGGTGACACGGCTAATATCCTTGTCCGCCGGCCTCTCGGTTGGGCCCGTTCTTCGCCTCCGCTCCTGCTGCTCTGGCACATCGCCAGACTAAAGCGGTTGCACGCTCCGCTCCTTTTCGCCTACGGTGCCGCCGTGCGGCATTTTATTTTTCGCTGGCTGGTGACGAGCGTAGCCATCGTTATCGCCGCGTGGCTGGTCCCTGGGATTTCCGTTAGCGGGACCGGTGCCACCGTCGGCGCGGCGCTTCTGCTCGGCATTCTCAATGCTTTTATCAGGCCGGTGCTGCTGCTTTTAAGTGCTCCGCTGATTCTCGTCTCGCTTGGTTTTTTCATTTTTATAATCAACGCGCTGCTGCTTTGGGCAGTACCCACTTTCGTCCCGGGCTTTCAAGTGGCTGGTTTCGGAAGCGCCTTTTGGGGAGCGATTGTGGTCGGCCTCATTAGTTGGATCCTGAGCGCATTTTTCCGCGGGAGTGATGGCCGCGTGCACGTCTTGACCCATCACACGCAGATCAAACGAGTCCCGGGTCGGGTGGTGGATTCGAGCGAAACCATCCAGAAATGACTTATTGCCTGGCGATGCTCTGCCGGAGTGGGGCGGTTTTTCTCTCCGATTCCCGGACCAGTGCGGGGATGGATAACATCACGCTCCGGAGCAAGATGCGAATTTTTGAGAAGCCGGGCGATCGAGTCATCTGCATCATGAGCTCGGGCAATCTTTCGCTCACGCAGGCGACGCTGGCGATGCTGGACGAAGACCTGGTCCTGGGCGATGGCGATCCGAAAAAGAAGCACATCATGAATCGGCAGACGATTTACGAGACGGTGCGCTACATCGGATCCAAGGTGCGGGCGGTGGAAAAACGCGACCGCGCGGCACTGGAGGCGGACGGCTTTTCTTTCAACATTAACCTGATCGTAGGCGGGCAGATTGCCGGGATGTCGCCCGAGATCCATCAAATTTATCCGCAAGGCAACAGCATCCACGCCACGCGCGAGTGTCCTTACCTGCAGATTGGCGAGGCGAAATACGGGAAGCCAATCCTCGATCGCGGTTTCAGTTATGAGACAAAGCTGTCGGATGCGGTGAAGTTTGGCGTTGTTTCCCTGGATTCGACCATGAAAAGCAATGTCTCGGTCGGGCCGCCGATCGATATTTTGTGCTACCGAAAAGATTCGCTGCAAGCGAACAAGCGCGTGCGGCTTGAGGTCGACGACCCTTATCTGAGCGAGATCAGCCAGAAATGGCAGATCGGCGTCACGCAACTGGTCGGCCAGATGCCGGAAGCCGATTTTAGCAAGAGCCCGAGCTTGCGTTTCGCGAGCGCGGCCTGAGCGCGAGATCGCTTTTTTTTGTCCCGATGCTTGGAGAGAGCGAACCGGCGGGGCGTCTACAGGTCAAAATCTGCGGGATCACCAATGCCGCAGATGCGGAAGCGGCGATCGCAGCGGGAGCTGATGCGCTCGGCTTTAATTGCTTCCCGCAAAGCAAACGGTGGCTGGACCTGGGCAGTGCGGGAGAATGGATCGCGCGGCTCCCGCAGGGGATCGCACGTGTTGCCATTCTGGTGAATCCCACCATGGAGGAAGCGCTGCGGACAGCGCGGTTACCTTTCATTTCCGCTCTGCAGTTGCATGGGAATGAGACAGAAGAATTCTGCATGCGCTTGCACGAGGCGGGCGTCAATTTCGGCAAGGCAATAGTGGCGACTGATGCGTCCGCGCTCCGATCCGCTGCCTCTCTTGGCGCGCGCACGATTATTCTCGATTCCGCGCGAGGCGGGATGTTTGGGGGGACGGGGCATACTTTCCCATGGGAAATTGCGGGCGAATTTGTGCGCGAGAATCCTGCACTCCGCGTCGTGCTTGCGGGAGGGTTGACCCCTGAGAACGTGGCCGACGCGATCGGGATCGTTCGACCTTTCGCTGTCGATGTCACGAGTGGTGTGGAGCGGGCGCCGGGCAGGAAAGATCACGAGAAGCTTCGGCTTTTCATCGCGGCGGCGCATTCGGTTTAAGAACCTGGGAAAGCTTCCCGTCAGCGGGCGGAGACAGGGACTGCTCGCGCGATCTCGCGGAGAAAATCCCTCCGCGGAGAAAGAGCGCAGGGGGCTGGTCTGCTTCCTGCTTTAGAGCTTTCCGCAGTCATCAATCTCCATCAAACCTATGTTCACTCGCCTTTACCCAATCCTCTGCGGAGCGGCGGCATTGCTCAGCGCACTGTCGGCTACGCAAGCGCAGGTCAGCCCAGCTGCCCCGCTTTCCAACTCGCTCGAACCAGTCGCTCTCGCGCCGGCCTCCGCACCTGTGGCTGCCCCAGCACCGGATACGACCAAGCCCGCCAACAGTGCTCCCAGCACCGTGACGATGGGCGATGGCCAGGCCATGTTGCTGGTGCAAGCGGCCACCCCGCCAGCCGCTCCTGCCACCACCACGACCACCACCACCACGCAAAGCTCCCTCCCGGAGAGCGCGCCGGTCATTGATAGCAACGGCGTCGGCGTGCGCGAATTTCAAGGTGACGAAGTAGGCCAGGTCCTGCGTCTCCTCGCTCGCCAGGCCAAGGTCAACATGGTCGTGAGCGAAGCCGTCGCCGGCACCGTCACCATGCGCCTGGAAGATGTCACCGCGATGCAAGCAGTCGAGATCATCGCGAAATCGAAAAGCCTCTTCGTGGATAAGATCGACGGGGTCTACTACATCAAGACCGCCGCCGAGCGCACCGCCGAGCCGACAGAGAGCGACAGCTACCAGTTCAGCTACGGCCGCGCGAAAGACATGGCCCCACTCGTCGCCGCCCAGCTCGCGAGCAAGGATGCCCCGCAAGTCGACGAGCGCACCAACACCCTTTTCTATCGCGAAACCCGCAGCAACGTGGACAGCATCCGCAAGCTCCTCGTCCAAATCGACAAGCCGACCAAACAGGTCATGATCGAAGCGCGCCTCGTGGAAGTGACCGCGAACCCGCAGCAGAACTACGGCATCAACTGGGCCGGCGCTCTCAAGAACAAGTCGGTCGGTTACGGTCCGAACACAGGCGGCGACTTCCAGTTGCCCAGCTCGAACAGTGACTTGATCGGAAACTTCGGCAAACTCGCCCTCGGCAGCTTCGCCATCCTGAGCGTCCCGCAGATGAGCGTGACGCTGAACGCCTTGAACGAAGATTCCGATGCGGAGTTCCTGGCAAATCCCCGAGTCGTCACCGCGGACAACCAACAGGCCACGATCGAGATCACCACTTCCCAACCTGTTCCGCAATTGAACTTCAACGAGCAGACCGCCACCGCAGTCTTCGGCGGCTTCCTCGACAAGAAGTATGGCAACAAGCTCGTCGTCCGCCCTTCCGTGAACAAAGACAACTTTGTCACCCTCGCGGTGAAGCCTGAGATCAGTAACAAGGTCCGCGACGAGTCCTTCACCTTCAGCGGAGCCACAGTGCAGAGCCCGGTCATCGATACCCGCACCCTGGACTCAAA
This sequence comes from uncultured Verrucomicrobiae bacterium, assembly GCA_963730385.1. Lineage (GTDB taxonomy): Bacteria > Verrucomicrobiota > Verrucomicrobiia > Chthoniobacterales > UBA10450 > JACCTI01. The sequence continues at coordinate 260,783 of CAVSRQ010000009.1, read as the reverse complement.
CGTCCTGATCAAGAGCGGCGATACCCTCGCGATCGGTGGTCTTCTGCAGGATGAGACCATCAAGTCCCGCACCAAAGTGCCGGTCATGGGCGATGTGCCGCTGCTCGGTTATCTCTTCCAGAGCAAGTCCGTCTCGCGAGTGAAGCGCAACCTGCTCGTCTTCGTCACGCCGACCATCATCGATCAAGATTACGGGACCGGCCTGGAAGATCAGGTCAGCGGTCTTCATCACAGCGGCGAAGAATATGCCGATCCGAATGGCTGGAGAAACAACGCCAAGGGCGCGGTGCGCATCCTGCCCACTTCGCAACGGACCAACGCCGCCGAGTATCCGAAGCCGGGCATCCCGCCCGCACCGGCCAAGACCGGCGGCAGCAAAGTGCGCTTCATGGCCGACGCCAAAGACCGCGATTTTTAGACCGAAAACAAATGTGGGGTTGAGAGGAGGCGGGTTCTCGCGAGAGGGCCCGCCTCTTTGTTTTTTCTTTGGAAAACACCGCCTCCTCGGGGTTGCACCTTTCCTTCCACGCGTGCATGATAGCGCGTCTTTTCTCCGCCTTTTATCGATGAATTTTTCTCTCATTTCGGCTGACCTGCGCGATATCGCGGAGAAGGTAAAGGCCGGCCAGCGCATCTCCGAGGACGATGCTTTGCGTCTCTTCCAGGCGCCCGATTTAAACTCGCTCGGCATTCTCGCCAGCGAAGTGCGCGAGCGGAAGAATGGCAACCACGCCACCTACATTCTCAATCGCTACATCAACTACTCGAACGTCTGCATCCTCTCCTGTCAGTTCTGCGCATTTGCCGCGCGGAAGCGGGACGCGCATGCCTTCGAGCTGGCTACGGATGAGATCATCCAGGCAGTGCGCGACGCGCTCTCGCTCGGGATTACCGAAGTGCACATGGTGGGCGGTCTCCATCCCACCCTGAAGAAGGATTGGTATCTCGATCTCCTGCAACAGCTCCGTGCGCTGGACGCGAACCTGATCTTAAAAGCATTCACCGCGATCGAGATTAAGCATCTCGCGCAGCGCGTGTTTAAGATGTCGATTCCCGACACGCTCGCCGCTTTGCGCGATGCGGGTTTGGGAGCGCTCACCGGCGGCGGTGCGGAAATTTTCGACGCGGGTGTCCGGGACGAGCTTTGTCGCGGCAAGGAGAGCGCGGAGGAGTGGCTGGATGTGCATCGCACCTGGCACCAAATGGGTGGCCGCAGCACTGCCACCATGCTCTATGGTCACATCGAGACGCTCGCGCAACGGGTCGATCATTTGCGGCAACTCCGCGAGCTTCAGGATGAGACCGGTGGCTTCACCGGATTCGTCCCATTTGCTTTCGAGCCGCAGACGGAAATTCTAGCGCATGTCCCACGCGCTTCGGCGGTCGAGCAGCTGCGCAGCCTCGCAGTGAGCCGCGTTTATCTGGATAACTTCGATCACCTGACCGCCTACTGGGTGTCGATGGGCCTGCCGTTGGCCCAGCTTTCGCTCAGCTACGGCGTCGATGATTTGCACGGCACCATCATGGAGGAAAAAATCTTCCACATGGCCGGTGCGACCACGCCGCAAGAGCAGACCGTGGCGACCCTCGAGAAGGTGATTCGCGAAGCCGGCCGCGTGCCGGTGCAGCGCGATAGCTACTACAATCATCTCGTCGGTCAGCGGTCGCCCACGCCGGCTGAGCTCGTCTGCGCGTGAGCGCGGGATGGAGCGTCGCTTCCATTCGCCTGGGTTGCGTCCAGTATCTTAACGCGCAACCTCTCATCCACGGCTGGCCCGGGCCGGTGGTTTTCGATCATCCGGCGGCGTTATGTCAGCAACTGGCCGAGGGAGCGCTCGATGTCGCCTTCGTCTCCTCGTTTGAATATCTCCGTGCGCCTGTCTATCAAATCGTGGACGACGTGGCCGTGGCGGCGAGTGGTCCGGTCTACAGCGTTTTTCTCGCTCACCAAAAGCCGTTGGAGAACGTCGAAGAGATCATGCTGGATCCGGCATCGCGCACCTCGGTTAATCTCCTCCGCTGCCTCCTCGGCGAAAATGGGTTGCAGCCGCGGTTGCTGGATCAAACTGGAACCTCGTCGGCACACCGCGACGAAACTTCAGCCCGGCTCTTGATTGGCGACCAGGCGCTCCGATTCCGCGCCGAGCACGGCAGCGAATATATGTATTGGGACCTGGCGGAAGAGTGGCAGCGACTGACAGGTTTGCCCTTTGTCTTTGCTCTCTGGCTGATTCGACCGGGGATTGCAGGTGCTTCGGAGATTGCGCAGGAGCTGCGGACGCGACGCGACCACAACTTGCAGGAGCTCGATCGAGTCATCGCTGCGCAGGACCATTTCTCGCCCGAATTCTGTGCATTCTATTTCCGGGACTGTCTGCGTTTCCATTTAGGCGAGCGAGAAAAGGCAGGACTCCTCCGCTTTCGCGCCCTTTGCGGGAAGCACGGTCTTCTCCCGATGAACGAAGCTCCGCTTCGGCTGGTTTAGGGAGAACGCGGGACGGTTGTCATTCGTGACGCGTGCCGATAAAATGCGCGGTGGAACGACGTTGGATCATTGCCCCGCCGCCAGCACCCGCGGAAGGCGACATTCGCTGGGACGAGATTTGCGGTCTTCCATCGGTCACGGCCCTGCTCCAGCGGAAGGGGTTTCGTGCCGCCGACGAGGTGCAGGCTTTCCTGCAGCCGCGCCTGGCTTCTCTGCGCGATCCGTTCCTGCTGCCGCAGATGGATCGAGCCGTGGCGCGAATCCTCCGCGCAGTGGATGGCGGGGAACGCGTGGTGGTCTTCGGAGATTACGATGTGGACGGTGTGACCTCGCTGGCCCTGCTGGCAGAGATGCTGCGAGGCTACGGCGTCGACCCAGCGCTCTTTCTGCCTCTGCGCATGGAAGAGGGCTATGGCCTCAGCCGCGAAAGTCTGGAGCGTTGCCTGACGCAGCATCGCCCGCAGCTTTTGATCGCGGTCGATTGCGGAACGTCTTCGTTGGCCGAAGTCGCGGAGCTAAAAACCCGCGGGGTCGATGTGATCATTTTCGATCACCACGAGCCAAAGGAGGCGGTGCCGGATTGCGTCCTGGTTAATCCGAAAGCGTCCCCCGAAGGAGCGGAGTTTCGTTATCTGTGCACGGTTGGGATTATTTTTAAAGTCTGCCACGCCCTCCTGAAGACGCGGCCGCTCCAAGGGTTTGACCTCAAGACGCAGCTCGATCTCGTGGCGCTCGGCACCGTGGCCGATATCGTCCCGCTCGAAGCCGAGAACCGAGTCTTCGTGTGTCAGGGCTTGAGGCAACTCGCGCGGACGAGCCGGCCAGGCTTGCGGCAGTTGATCGAGCTGGCTGGCGTACGCGGAACGCTGCGGGCCGATGACATCGGCTTTCGCCTCGGGCCGCGGCTGAATGCGGCCGGAAGATTGGATAACGCAGAGAACGCCCTCCGGCTCTTATTGACTCGTGATGAAGCGGAGGCGGCGGAGTTGGCTGCTCTTCTTGATCTGCAAAATCGCGAGCGTCAAAGCGTCGAACAGGAAATCCTGGCCGCGGCGGAGGCACAAGTAGCCGATACCTTCCGCGCGGAGCGCGATGCCGCGATCGTCGTCGGAGCGCGCGGCTGGCATCCGGGCGTGCTCGGCATCGTCGCCTCGCGTCTTGCCCGGAAGTATCACCGCCCGGCCCTGGTCGTGGGCTTCGAGGCGGACGGGCGGGGGAAGGGGAGCGGACGGAGCATTGCCGGGCTTTCGCTGGTGGAAGCGTTAGGGCGGTGCCAGCAGTGGCTGGAAAAATATGGAGGGCACGAGATGGCGGCGGGCCTCTCCATGCAGGAAGAAAATTTCGCGGCTTTCGCCGAGGATTTTCGGACCGCGGCGAAAGAGCTCCTTTCCACAGAGGCACTGGAAGCGCGCCTTCAGCTTGACCAGGAATTGATCTTCTCGGATTTCAAATTCGAGCTGCTGCAATGGCACGAAGCGCTTGAACCATTCGGGAACGGGAACGCTCAGCCGGTCTTCTTCGCCCGCGCGGTGGAGCCGGTGGTGGCGCCGCAGGTTTTGAAAGAGAAGCACCTGGTGCTGCGTTTGCGGCAGCGGAACGCGCACGCGCGCGCGATCTACTTCGGGGGAGCACACGAGCCGTTGCCTGAGCCGCCCTGGGACGTGGCTTTTCGTTTGCAGACGGATGAATACCAAGGCGAGAAGCGCTTACAGCTGCACGTGCAGGCATTGCGCGCCGCGGGCGCGATCGAATGATCCAGCTAAACCAATCACTGGACGAATGCACGTGGGTGCCGCGCCCGCGCCTCGCGCCCTTGCGCCGGCTCGGCATCAGCACGGTGGAGGATCTACTCACTCATTATCCGCGACGGCACGAGGATCGGCAGGAATTTGCCACCTTCCCGCGCGATGAAAGCGAGACGCCGCTTTGCATTTGTGGCGAGGTGACGAAGACCGCGCTGCGGCGCTTCGGCGGATGGAAGAAAATCTTCGAAGTCACTCTGCAAGAGGAGGAGGCAAACGCGCTCAGCGCTCCGCTCGTGCTGCGCTGGTTTAACGCGCACTACATCCAGAAGATGATCGCCACCGGCCAGCGGCTGGTGGTTTTCGGAAAACCGCGCCTGCGTGGGCAGCGCATTTGTATGGAGCATCCGGAGTTTGAGGTGATCGAGAACGACGAGGAGGAATCGATCCATTTCCGCCGGATCACGCCGGTCTATCCGGCAACGGAAGGCCTCTCGCAGCGCGTGTTTCGCGGGCTGGTCTTTCATGCGCTGGAAAACCTGGCGGAAGAGGAGGTGGCGACTGTGCTTCCGCGAAATCACGGCACCGGCTCGCGTCGCCGCGCTTTGCAGCAGATTCACTTTCCGGAGTCGTGGGAGGCGCTGGCGGAAGCGCGCGCGCATTTGGTTTTCGCCGAGTTTTTTGGGATGCAGATGATGATCGCTTCGCGCCGCGCTCACGCTTCGGCGCGGCCGGGCGGTGCGCACTGCGGGAGTGGAGAATTGCTCGAGCGCTTTCTGCGAGCGTTGCCGTTCGATCTCACGGAGGCGCAGGCACGCGTTCTGGCGGAGGTGCAGCGCGATCTTCGCTCGAAGCAGCCGATGAATCGTCTCCTGCAAGGCGATGTCGGCTCCGGGAAAACGGTGGTGGCGATCGGCGCCATGCTGCTGGCGTGCGAAGCCGGCTACCAGTCGGCCTTCATGGCCCCGACGCAGATCCTGGCGGAGCAGCATTACGCTGTGCTGCGGCGTTGGCTGGAGCCGTTCGGAATCACGCTCGCGCTGCGGACCGGCTCGCGGCAGGAGAATAACGAGCCGCTCCCGCTATTCGCAGAGAGCGAGCGAAAAAATCCGGGGAGCGCGGGCTTGCAGCCTGCTGGTCGCGGCATTCTGCCGCGACGAACTTCGGAAGCGATCGAGAGCGATGAGAACGTCCGCTATGCAAAGCGCCGCCTTCCGCATTTCGAAAAACCGTGGGCGATCTATGCGGTGACGATGGCGACATGTCGTCGCCGCGTGCTGGCACCCCAGGCCCGGACCATTGTTCGCGACGCCTGGCGGCATTTGCACAACGACCGCTACGAGCTCTTCGCGCTTTGTGTGATGCCTGATCACGTCCACGCGCTCTTCCAACCATGGCCGAAAGAGAGAAAGGACGGCGACGATGAACATGAGACGTTCTGGACGATGAGCGAATTAATGCGGTCCCTAAAATCTTTCTCAGCGCGGGAGATAAATAAACTTGAAGGGCGCACGGGTGCAGTCTGGGAACGGGAGACGTTTGATCGTTACGTGCGATCAGAGCGGGATTTAGCGGAGAAGTTTGCTTACATCATGCGGAACCCTTGGGATGCAGGCGTGGCTCGGGCGGGCGAGGATTATGAGTGGATCTGGACGCCAGAAGATGAGGAGCGCTGGGGAAGTTCGTCGCGGCAAGATGCCTCGACCAGCAGGCTGCAAGCCCGCGCTCCCCAGAGTGTCGCGGCTGCACCCCAGATCATCGTCGGCACGCACGCGCTGCTTTATGAGGGCGTGACGTTTGAGAATCTCGGCCTGGTGGTGATCGATGAGCAGCACAAGTTTGGCGTTTCGCAGCGGGCGCTGCTAACGGCGCGTGAGCCGGCGCCCGATGTGCTGGTGATGACGGCGACGCCGATTCCGCGGACATTGACGATGACGGTGTATGGCGATCTCGATGTCTCGGTGATTGACGAAATGCCAGCGAATCGCGGGAAGATCATCACGGCGATTCGCGATGAATCGAAGCTGCCGGATGTGCTGGCATTTCTGCGCACGCAACTGGAGGCGGGCCGACAGGCGTACGTGATTTATCCCCTGATCGAAGAGAGCGACAAGCTCGATGCGAAAGCGGCGGCGAAGGAGTTTGAGGTTTGGGGCGAACGGCTGCGACCGTTCCATTGTGAACTCCTGCACGGGCGGATTCCGGGGCCTGAGAAGCAGGCCATCATGGAGCGGTTTCGGCGGGGAGAGACGAGCGCGCTCATCAGCACGACGGTGATCGAGGTGGGAGTGGATGTGGCGAACGCGACCGTGATGATCGTGGAAAATGCGGAGCGTTTCGGGTTGGCGCAGTTGCACCAATTACGCGGGCGGATTGGACGCGGCGAGCATAAGTCATATTGCATCCTAATGAGCGCGGAGAAGACGCTGGAGGCGCGGGCGAAACTGGCGGTGCTGGAGAAAACCAGCAACGGCTTCGAGGTGGCGGAAGCGGATTGGGAACAGCGCGGGCCGGGTGATCTCTTAGGGACAGCGCAAAGCGGCCTGGCGGTGCTGAAGATCGGGAACTTGAAGACGGACATGGAGCTTATGCGACGCGCGCGAGCGGCGGCGGGTGCGATCATGGAATGGGATCCCAAGTTGGAGGCGACGGAGAATAAACGTTTCCGGCCTTTGGTTGTCGAAGAACAGGGGCGAACCTTCGCCCACGTCAGCTGATGAAAAATTTACTGAAATTCCTCCTCTTTGTCGGCCTCCTCGCGGCGGCTATCTCGGCCCTTTACGACTACCGTTCGAAGCACGGTGGGTTGAACTCGGCCAGCCGGGCGACGCCGGAGAAATATACGCTGGCCGCGAAGCCGAGCGTGGAACCGCAGGCGGTCGCCACGCTGGACGCGATCAGCCGTGAGCGGCGCGCGCTGGTGACCAGTGTGGTCCCGTCCGTGGTCAGCATCCGGACTTCGAAGAAAGTCCCCATTCGCCGGCAACACATGGATCCGTTCGAGTTTTTCTATCGCAACTCGCGTCGGCAGTTTCGCAATCCGAATGAAGAGGAGATGGTGCAGAACTCTCTCGGCTCCGGTGTGATCGTCTCGGCGGAGGGTCACATCGTGACCAACAATCACGTGGTGGAATCGGTGGATGAGATCGAGGTGCAATTGCACGACGGCCGGACGAAAAAGGCGCGCCTGGTGGGAGCGGATGCGCTGGTGGATCTGGCGGTCTTAAAGATCGATGAGCCTGGATTGAAGCCGCTCAAGTTTGGCGATTCCGATGTGGTGCAGGCGGGCGATTTCGTCCTCGCGGTGGGCAATCCGTTTGGATTCGAGGAGACGGTGACGGATGGCATCATCAGTTCCAAGGGCCGGCCGAATCGCGTGGATGGCTTCGGCGATTTCCTGCAAACCAATGCGGCGATCAATCCCGGAAACTCGGGCGGGCCGCTCATCAATTTAAGCGGTGAGATTGTCGGGATTAACACAGCGATTATCTCCCGCAGCGGCGGCTCGCAGGGCATCGGCTTTGCGATCCCTTCGAACTCGGTCAAGAACGCGCTTGAGAGCTTACTGACGAAGGGTCGGATCATTCGCGGCTATCTCGGGATTCAGATGCGCAATCTGCCTCCCGGGCAGGCGGAAGAGGAGACCAACGGAGTAACGGTGGAAGATGTGATCCCGGGTTCGCCGGCCGCGGAGGCGCGGCTGCAGCCGGGAGATGTGATTCAGAAGTTCGATGGACGCGCGGTGAAGACTTTTCCGGAACTGAAGAGTCTGGTTTCGCAGACGGATTTGAACAAAAAGATCGAGCTCGAAGTCCTGCGGAATGGCAAGCCGCTGAAGATGGAGACGCAGCTAAAAGAGCAACCGATTGACAACCAAGTGGCCGGGGTGAATCCAGGGCAGCCGCAGCAACCGGCTCCTCGCCCGGGCGTGATCCCGCGCAATCCGCGCGGCCTCCCAGCCCCGCAAGGGCCGGCCGATGAAGACTTGCAGGACGAGGCGCCGCTCGCCGGCATCCAGGTGGGCGAGTTGACCCCTACGCTCGCACAACGTCTCGAACTTCCCGCCGGCGTGCGCGGAGTGGTGGTGACCGAGGTGGAGGACGACGCAGGCGAATTGCAGAAGGGCGACGTGATTGAAGAGGTAAATCAGCAGCCGGTCCGCACCGTGGCTGACTACCGAAAAGTCGTGGCTGCGCTGGATCAAAACGAGACTCACATTCTCTCCGTTTGCCGTGGGCGGACGCGGTCCTTCGTGGTTCTGCGCGCTCGCTAAGGGTGGTCGGAAGCAACGCTCGTTCTGGGCGAAGGCACGCGCGGCGAAGGCGTGCGCCGATTCATCTGTGTGAATAAGCGCCGCCTCGCGGCGGTCCAACTTCACTCAACTGCACAATTATTATGAAAAGAATTCTCTTAGCTTTGGCCATCTTCGTCCTGGTCCTGCCTGCCACCCGGCGAGCGGAGGCTGGCGTCGACGTATCGATCGATTTCTTCTACAACAATCTCAATAACGGGGGGAGTTGGGTGGACGTGGGCGACTACGGCTACGCCTGGCAACCCGACATCGCGGTCAGTAATCGCAACTGGCGCCCCTACACCGATGGGTATTGGGCCTACACCGATGTGGGCTGGACGTGGGTCTCCAACGAAGACTTCGGCTGGGCGACCTATCACTACGGCCGCTGGGCTCGAGTGCGCGGTCAGGGCTGGGTTTGGGTGCCGGGACGCGAGTGGGCTCCCGCCTGGGTCTCCTGGCGCACCGGTGGCGATCACGTCGGCTGGGCGCCGTTGCCCCCACGTCGTGGCTATCGGGCGGATGAGGAAGTTGTTTATCAAGGCCGGTCGATCAACGGCTACGTCGACATCGATTTCGATATCGGGCCGTCCTACTACAACTTTGTCGACATCCGCTATATCGGAGGTTCCGGGTTGCGGTCACGCATCTTGCCGCCGGCGCAAAACGTGACCTACATCAACAACTCCGTGAATGTGACTAACATCACGTATAACGACTCCCGCGTTTACAATTACGGGCCGGATTACGAGCGCTTGAGCGCTTACTCCACCGAGCCGATTCAGCGCCTGAAAATTCAGCGCGAGACAAATGCCGACTTCGCCGCCGTCGCTCAATCGAACAACTTCTCGCGAGTCCAGGGCGATACCTTGATGATTGCCGCTCCGCAGCAACTCAAAGCCGCGGCGAAGACAGCCGCGCCCGCTCAGGTGAAAACCAAGATCGCGCAGGACCAACTCGAGACTGGGTGGTCGGATGTTTCCGACGAAAAAGCCAAGGCTGAGATGCAGGCGAAAATGAAGAAGGAAGATCGGAAGTCCATCCCGCCGCCAAAATCACAACCGCAAAACGCTGCTGCCCCGCAAGGTGACACGACTCAACCTACGGCCGGGACGGCAGAAAACGCTGGGAGCGCGACGAGTGCAACCACTCCCGGTGCGACCGCGACTGCCGCGCCAGAGACCGATGACGACAAGGCAAAAGGACGGGACAAAGCGGACCGGAAAGATAAGAAGGAAGTGCAGCCGATCCCGGCGGCAACCGTCGCGCCGACCACAGCTCCGGACGCCGAGCCCGCGTCCACCCCGGCTTCTGATGCAAAAGCCCCAAAGGCCGACAAGAAGAAAGGATCGCGATAAATCACCCGCAAATCCGAGCGTCACGGATCCGGCCGTAGCAGCCGATGCCGCCCCGGCAGCAGTGCCGACGGATGGAGGCAAACAAAAGGCCGACAAAGCCGACCGCAAGAACCGCGAGAAGAAGGCGGAGGCGCCTGCTCCGGAGAGTGCCGCTCCAACGCCGAATGCGAGCGAGCCGGCCGAGCCAGCGCCGCGCGCAGGCCGCGGTGGAAAGAAAGAGAAGGCCAGCAAATTACCTGATATGCAGACGAGTGAGCGTCCGTTGAGAGACGCACCACCAGTGAAACAACCGGAGGTAGAAAAAGCGCCGGATAGTGCCGCGGAGGCACCGGCAGCTCCGGCGCGTGAGCGTGGGAACGGCCGCAGCAAGCAGAAGGCCGAGCGTCGTGAAGCGCCCGCAGCGCCAGAACCAGCCGCTGCGCCGCAAGCGCAAATGCCCGCCGCTCCCCAACCTGAGCGTCAGGCCGCGCCTCCTCGTGGACCGGTTAACGCCGAACCAATGGAGAGCAACCGTCGCCCTGCGAAAGAGAAGCAATCCAAGAAGGAAAAGAAAGGCGAAGGAGAAGCGCCCGATCCGGAAGGCTGATCGCCCGGCTTCAAGTCACTGTCATAGAAGCGGCCCCGGAAGAATCCGGGGCCGCTTTTTTTGGAATGGCGGTCTAGCGCAGTCGCCCCAGAGCACAAGGCGAGGCTGTCTTGCTCGCGCTCTCATGTTTGCCCAACTCGTTCCTCGAACGGTCGCGCCGCGTCTGCTCTCCCAAGGACATCACCGAGGGGTAGCCGGGCCCGAGCATGGTCATCGTTTCGAAGAACGAGAAGATTGATGGGGCCGAACCTCAAAAGCGAAAGGCGACGCCATCATGATGGTGAAACCGGAGAGTTCCACCGCTGTCGTTTTTTGGACTGGGAAAGATTTTGAGGTTTCCTGGACGGGCGGCTAATTCGATGCAAAAGACGGATGCCGTTGGAACGTGGGGGCGTGCTGCTCAGGGCTGCGGATCGACTCCGATTCTGACTGATACGGACGACCAGTAAGCAAGGTTGACCAATCCAGCCTCATCCGGGTTCCATCGGTGGATGTTCAAGCGGGCGCTGAAGTGGTTTCTTGGGATCGTCGCGGTCCTTTTACTCATCGTCGCGGTCTTCGCGGTGAACGCGATCTGGTTCCGACCCTGGAGCCTGAATGTTTTCTACGAGAAGATTTTCATCGAGCTGCTTTTCGACGAGCCGGAGTTGCTCTCCCGTCTCGGACTGGTCGAGCAGTTTGGGATTACCGCTCACAACGGCAAATTAGGCGATGCGTCGCCCGCGCATCAGCAAAAGGGATTCGATCGGGTCCGCCGCAGTCTCGCGCAACTGCACCAATATCCGCTCGAGAAACAGACCGCTTCGCAGCGCCTCTCCACCGCGGTGCTCGACTGGTATCTGACCTCCGAGGCCGAACGCGAGAAGTGGCAATGGCACGACTACCCGGTGAACCAGATGTTCGGCGTGCAGAACCAATTCCCCTCGTTCATGGCCAACACGCACCGGCTCCGCGGCGCGCGCGATTGCGAGTATTACGTGGACCGGTTGCGCGCTCTGCCCGTGAAGTTCGACCAATTGCTCGAAGGCTTGAAACTGCGCGAGGAGAAACAGATCACGCCCCCACGTTTCGTGGTCGAACGAGTCCTGAAAGAGATGACCGACTTCGTGTCGCCGCCGCCTCCGGAAAACATTCTCGCCACTTCATTCAAGAACCGGGCGGCGAAGATCGACAAATTGACCAGCGAAGAGCGCTCGAATTTCCAGGCAGAAGTGGAAGGCGCGATCCGGCAGGAGGTTTACCCAGCCTACCAAAAGCTGATCGATTACTTCACCGCACTCCTTCCGCGCACGACGACGGACGACGGGGTGTGGAAACTCCCGAACGGTGACGCCTACTACGCCTACAAACTCCAGCAGCAAACCACCGCCCGGGTAAACCCCGAGGAAGTGCACGCGCTCGGCGTGGCGGAAGTGGCGCGGATCGAAGCCGAGATGCGCGCGCTCCTGGATGCGAACGGGTTCGCCGGCCAGCCGATCGCCGCCGCGATGACGAGCTTGAGCAAAGACCCGCGCTTCCTCTTTCCCGACAACGACGAAGGACGCGCCGCCGTCATCGCGGAACACACGCGCTTGATCGACGAGGCGCTGCAACGGTCGACGACCCTCTTCCTCACCATCCCGCGCGCGAAGATCGACGTGCGACGCCTCCCCGAATACCGGGAGGCGACCTCGGCGATTGCCTCCTACGAGCCGCCGTCGCTCGACGGCACCCGGCCGGGAATTTTCTTCGTCAATCTGCGCGACATGAGCGCAATCGTGAAGCCGGCCATGCCCACGCTCGCCTACCACGAAGGCGTGCCCGGGCACCACTTCCAGCTCGCGATCGCCCAGGAAATCACCGGGGTGCCGCAATTCAGAAAAGTGATCCCATTCTCAGCCTACGCGGAAGGCTGGGCGCTCTACATCGAGTGGCTGGCGAAGGACGCCGGCTGGTACGAAGGCCAACCGCTCGCCGACCTTTGCCGGCTCCAAGCCGAGTTGTTTCGCGCGGTGCGGCTCATGGTCGATACCGGCATGCATGCGAAACGTTGGACGCGCGAGCAGGCCATCGCCTACCTGATGGAGAAGACGGGATTCACCGAAACGGATGCGACCGCGGAGATCGAGCGCTACATCGTCACCCCCGGCCAGGCCTGTGCCTACAAGGTCGGCATGCTGAAAATTCGCGAGCTACGGACGCGCGCAGAAACGGCGCTGGGCGCGAAGTTTGACCTGCGGGAATTCCACGATGTCGTGCTCAAGAACGGCGCGTTGCCATTGGAGATTCTCGAGCAGCAGGTCAACGATTACATCGCGCGGCGGAAGGTGTAGCACAGCTGCCTTACCAGACGCGCTCGTCGAGGAATGGCTAGTCGATCCGGCTCCGCCAATACCCGGGCTCGCGGCTGCAATGCGCCACCGCCACAATGAGGACATAGTCCGGCTCGATCGTGTAGAGAATCGCGTAAGGAAAAATTCGCGTCAGACATCGCCGTACATCTTCTTCGAATGGGCGCCAGCGCTCGGGATCTTCAAGGATTCGTTCGATTGCCTCCTCGACACAGACGATGAAGCGCAAATCCAGGCCCGACTGCTCGCGTGCATAGTAATGCCCTGCCACGTCATATTCGGCGAGCGCCTCCGGGTGAAACTCGAACCTCATCGACCGAGCGAACGGCGGACGCGCGCGAGCGCCTCATCACCGGGAATCGTCTGCACCAAACCCTGGCGAACTTCATCCCGGCGGCGTGTGGCTTCGGTGACCCAGAGGCGGTCCAGTCGGTTCACTTCCGCGGCGTCGAGACTCTCGACCAGTCGATCAGCGAGAAGCGCCCGCTCCTCGCTTGGTAGCGAAAGTGCGGCGGCGGCGATCTGGTCGATGGTCATGGCCTGCCGTGAGGCTAATCGCTGACCTCAAAAACTCAAGACTCGAGCGGGGAAAACACCACGCGTCTTGCAAATCTGAGAGCGAGGTGGAAGGAAACGTTGAATGCAGAGACGTGACCCTATCCCCGCCCCTCCGTCCGATGAGTTGTAGCGATCCGGAACGCGCTGGCGTTTGCTAACGGGATGGCGTGGGGGCGATTCTGCACGTATGCACGGACTGGGATGCGTTGTGTATCGTGAGCCTATCCGAGAGCGTGATCACCCGCAAGAAACGTCCACTCAGTTCCGGGACAGCGGCTCAAAAGCGGATGCGATCGTCTCCTTGCGTCTCGACACGAAGTGGAGATTCCATCACTCGATAGCACATTTCCGGTGTGAGGTAAGGGCGCTCCCGCAGGACACGATTTTCGAAATACGGCGTGAACTTCACTCACGCGCGAGAGTAGGCGAATCTCCTTAACGGAGAAAAGTTCGTTTCTTCGGGCGCCAAAACCAGGTCGCCGCGGCGACCGTTACCCGGGCGCGGAGCGACGCGCTTCGCCCGCAGCGCGGTGACTCTCCCACTCGGTCGTTTCTTCCCAGTTCCGCGCTTTGATCACGAAACCTCGTGCACGTTTGAACGGACGGACGACCAGCAGTTCGCGATCGAGTTACGCGCCGAGCGAATGAAATTCCGCAGGCGTTTGGGGCGCGGGTCGTCTCCCTACGGTCTTCGTCTTCATGACGGCAGCGGGAAGCGCCGCATGATCTCGCGGACTTTGCCGTGAATGGCATCGAGCTTTCCATCGTCGTCGCGGTTGTTGAGGGCGTCGTTGATGAGGTCGGCGATGTCGAGCATCTCTTCTTCTTTCATGCCGCGCGTTGTTACCGCCGGCGTGCCGACGCGGATGCCGCCGGGTTTGAAGATGGGGAGGGTGTCGAAGGGGATGCCGTTTTTGTTGACGGTGATGCCGGCTTTATCGAGGACTTCCTGCGCGATCTTTCCGTTCAGATCTTTTGGACGGAGGTCGACGAGCATGAGGTGGTTGTCGGTGCCGCCGGAGACGATGCGGTAACCGTGTTTGGCAAGACCGGCGGCGAGGGCTTTGGCGTTGAGGACGACCTGCTTCTGGTAATCGCGGAAGCCGGGCTGGAGCGCTTCGTGGAAGCAGACGGCTTTCGCGGCGATGACATGCATGAGGGGGCCGCCCTGCACGCCCGGGAAAACGGTGCCATCGATGCCTTTGGCAAATTTTTCCTGGCACATGACGATGCCCCCGCGCGGGCCGCGCAGGCTTTTGTGCGTGGTAGTAGTGACGAAGTGGGCGTGCGGGATCGGGCTGGGATGCTGGCCGCCGGCGACGAGGCCGGCGATGTGGGCCATGTCGATAAAGAGGAGAGCGTTCACGCTATCCGCGATTTCGCGGAGGCGGGGAAAGTCGATGATGCGCGGGTAGGCGGAGGCGCCGGCGGTGATCATGGCGGGGCGCTCAGCTTCGGCTTGTTTCGCGAGGGCGTCGTAATCGATCTGCTCGCTCTCTTCGCTCACACCGTAAGCGGCGACTTCGTAGAATTTGCCGGAGAAATTCGCCGGGTGGCCGTGGGTGAGGTGGCCGCCGTGGGCCAGGTTCATGGCGAGGATTTTGTCGCCAGGCTTCAAGACGGAGAAGTAGACGGCCATGTTCGCCTGCGCGCCGCTATGGGGCTGGACGTTGACGTGTTCGCACTGGAAGAGCTTTTTCGCGCGATCGATCGCAAGTCTGCTCGGCGACGTCGACGTTTTCGCAGCCGCCATACCAACGTTTCCCAGGGTAGCCCTCGGCGTACTTGTTCGTTAGGCAACTGCCTTGCGCTTCCATGACGGCGCGGCTGGTAAAGTTCTCGGAGGCGATGAGCTCGATGCCCTCGCGTTGCCGTTTTTCCTCCGCCTGGATGACGGCGAAGATCTCGGGATCGGCCTTCTGCAGGCCGCCGCCAGTGGAATTTTTGGCAGGCGAGTCGACAGGTTTTGACGAGGAAAATTCGGCCATGGGATGAGGTGTGCCGCCGCTGTGGCGTGCGCTGACGACGGGCGGGGCGGGTTCGGTTTCTTCTACGAAGGCGAGCACGCTCGGTAAAGCGTTTTTGATGGTGGTGGCGCAGGTGAGATAAGTATCGCGACCGGCGCCAATGGGATCGGGCACATCGCGCCAGACGGTGTTCCCGAGTTCTTCAAATTCACGGAGCAGATACGTCTTTTCGGTCGCCTGTGGATAGAGCATGTGAATGCCCTCGAGATGCGAGCCAGTCATGGCAAAGATGTGAGTGGCGCGCTCGACCAGGGTGGCAGTAAGCGGCTGGCTGCGCAGAGCGCGGATATCCACGCCTTCGTTCCGCAAAACCTCCACGGCGTGGAGGCTGGGCGGCTGCCCGCGAACGGCATGCAGACCAGCCGAAGCGACGGTGAGATCGCGCCGATTTCCAATCATGCGGCGGAAAAGTCCTTCAGCCATCGGGCTGCGGCAGATGTTTCCGGTACAGACGAAAAGAACGTGTTTCACAGGGCAAAATTGTGCGCGGCGGCACAGTTCGCCCAAGGTAAAATCAAAAGGTATCAAGTCAATCCGACCGCCCGCTCGGCTAGAGCAGGCTGCGCAAAAGCAGACCAGCGGCTCCGCTGGCGCAGAGCACGGCGATGACGCTCCATTTCCAACGGATGAGTGCGACGAGAGCGATTGCGCTTAAGCCAAGCGCGAACCAATCGATAGTGCGGGGCGCAGGCAGGATGACGTGCCAGCCAAACCACAAAGCCAGGTTCAGGATGACGCCAACGACTGCGGCGGTGACAGCGGCGAGCGCAGCGCTCAGGCGCGCCTGGCGACGGAGGCCTTCCATGTAGGGGGCCCCGAGAAAAATCCAGAGAAAGCAGGGAACAAAGGTAGCCCAGGTGGTGAGAAGCGCACCGAGGGTCGCAGCGAGGAGAGGTGATAGCGGCCCCGGCTGATTCCAACCGCCGACATAGCCGACGAATTGCAGGACCATGATGAGCGGCCCGGGAGTGGTTTCGGCAAGTCCGAGCCCATCCATCATTTGCCCGGTTTGAAGCCAGCCAAAGTGCTCGACCGCTTGCTGCGCGACATATGGCAGCACGGCGTAGGCACCGCCAAAGGTGACGACGGCGGCCTTACTGAAAAAGACTCCCTGACGGAAGAGCGTGCTGTCCCAACCTTGCCAGAGACCGGCCAGCAGGATGGGAGCCCACCAAAGGGCAAGCCCAAGCAGGAGCACGCGCATCGTGCGCGCGAACGATGGGCGAGGATGCCCGCTCTCCAGCGTGCTTTCGCTCACGCGCGGGGCAAAGGGAGTTTGCCAAAAGAAGCCGAGAGCCAGCGCGCCGAAAACGACGACAGGGAAGGGGAGCCGGAAGCAAAAGAGCAAAACAAATGCGGTCGCGGCGAGGAGCCACATGACAAAGTTGCGCAGTGCTTTTTTCCCGATCCGAATAACTGCCGCAACCACGATGGCGAGGACTGCTGGTTTCAATCCATAGAAAATCGCCGCGACCCACAGGACGGTGCCGTAGCTGAGGTAGACGGCACTGAGCGCCCATAAAATGAAGACGGAGGGGAGGACAAAAAGCACTCCGGCCGCGAGCCCGCCGCGAGTGCGATGCAGGAGCCAGCCGATGTAAGTGGCGAGTTGCTGCGCTTCCGGTCCTGGGAGCAGCATGCAAAAGCTGAGCGCGTGCGAGAAAGTGGCTTGGTCGATCCAACGCCGCTTGTCGACCAGCTCGGTCTGCATGATCGCGATCTGACCCGCGGGACCTCCGAAGCTAATGAAGCCGAGCTTGAGCCAAAAACGAAAAGCTTCGCGGAAGGACGGCGGCGGGACGGCCGCGGCGTTCATGCTTCCGCGGGATGCTCGGCGCGAACGGTGAGAGCGATGCCGCCGCGGGCGGAGAACTGCGCGGTGACGATGGCGCGGCGCGGTGCGCAGGCAGCGACAAAGTCATCGAGGATACGATTGGTGACGGCTTCGTTGAAGGCGCGCTCGTTGCGGAAGGAGGCGAGGTAGAATTTGAGCGACTTGCTCTCGACGCAAAGTTTCGCAGGGACGTATTCGATCGTGATTTGCGCAAAGTCCATTTGGCCGGTGACCGGACAGAGCGAGGTGAAATCTGCAGTCTCGAAGCGGATGGTGTAGGGACGTTTTGAGGGAGTGGGGAAGGTCTCGAGGCGGGCTTCGCTCAGGCGAGGCGGGAAGGCCAGCTTCGCTGCGACCGAGAAGGGTGAGCCGGGATTTCTGCGGTTTCGCCATGGGCTGATCTTAGCCACGGATTAACACGGAGGAAACACGGATTCGGAATTCCGTTTTCCTCTCATCCGTGAAAATCCGTGTTCATCCGTGGCCAAACTTCTTCCTCGAATACCTTCGTCGGCCGGTCAGTCCGGAAGACGCAACATGGGATTGTTGAGCGCGCGTTCGCGATCGCCGGGCTTGTTGTAGTTCCAGTAATCGACTTTCAGATTGCGCTTCATTTTCAGGTGGCTGCCATCGGCGGCTTTCCACTCGCGGAGAAGATGAGGCGGGTCGCGATCGAGGTTGAAGACGTCGCTGCCGGCTGCGTGTTTGATGGTCACTTCAATCGCGCGGTCGGTGGTGGTAAATGAAATTTTGGCAGGCTGGAAACTGAATGTGTCCTTCTTGGAATTGATGGCGGAGCCAGCGAGCTGAATCTCGAACGGCTCAGATTTACGGAAATCGATCGTGCGGACGAGCCACGGGAGTTCGTCGTAGAAATATCCGTTCGCCGGCGGCGCGATCTCCTCGCTCCCGCTCGCCATTCCGTCCCAATAAGTGCGCCATTCGTAGACAAGTTTTTCGCCTTCGCGCCGCGCTTCCTTGTAGGTATTGCCGCAGCTGTCGTTACTGGTCATCGAAAATTTCGCGAGCTTGCTGGTGTCGACGCGCCAGAAGTTTGAGTGCATCTGCTGATAAACGTAGAGGCCAGTCGGAACGTGCAGAATCTGGTTCATCTTCAGGGCCTGGACGACGCCGGGACGCTTCCAATCGTCGGCCTTAACTGACTGTTTTGGATCAAAGGGCTCGCGCACGAGGATGTGCAGGACCTCGGCTGGACGCGGGGTGCCGTAGCGCGCGATTTCGCCACCGTAGATACTGAACTCGGCTTTGCCGTCGTTCCAGTACGAGGCGTTCTGGAGGAGGGCAGGGGAGAAATCGGCGGAAGCGGCTGTCAGGCTGCAGAGGAGGATGGACGCTGTGGTTTTGAGTGGGGTCACAGAGAAACGTCCAACGTCCAACGTTCAACGTCCAACCTTGAATGAAGAAGCGGCTACAGCGCGCTTTCCCCCAATTCGAAGTTGGACGTCTGGACGTTGAGCGTTGGACGTTACTGGCGATGAACGAGACAGAGCAGGAACGAGAGCAAACGCCGGAGCAGGAAAAACCGCATGCGACCGGAGTCGCCAATCCGGCGGCGATCGATCTTTTCGCGTTTGATTCGAAAAACGATCAGGTGCTGCTGGTGATGAACGAGACGCGACCGTGGGATGGCTCGGATCGGCGGCTGCATCAGCTGCAGGAGAAATTTAATGCTTACGTGTCTTTCCTGCTCGATGGCGAGCTGGCGACTGAGCACCCGGAGCTGGCCGGGAAGCGGGCGCGGATCGAGTTACACACTGCGGGCATGCCAGACGAGCGTGCGATTGAATTGCTCGGGGCGATCCACGACCAACTGCAGATGCAGGAGATTGGAATGGAAGTGGTGGTGGCGGAGGCGGGCGGTTGCGGCGATGCCTGCGCCTGTCACGGAGCTTGATTCGCCGCTGCGGCTAGTATTTCAAGAAAGAGACCACGGGAGTGGACTCGAGTTTGGCGCGCCCATGCAGAAACTCGAGTTCGATCAGAAACTGCGCCTCCACAAGTTCGCCTCCGACTTTTTCGATTAGAGCAACGGCAGAGGCGGAGGTGCCGCCGGTGGCGAGGAGATCGTCGATGAGGACGATGCGTTCGCCGGGTCGGACGCTATCGATGTGCATCTCCATCTCGGCTTCGCCGTATTCGAGGGTGTAGGCAGCGCTTTCGCACTTGTAGGGAAGCTTGCCTTTTTTGCGGATGGGGACCAAGCCGAGACCGAGTTCGTAGGCGACGGCGGAGCCGAAGAGGAACCCGCGCGCATCGATGCAGACGATTTTATCGATCTGCTGTTTGCGGCAGCGTTCGAGAAAAAGTTCGATGGCCGAGCGGAAGAGCGGGCCGTCGCAAAGGACGGGCGTGATGTCCTTGAAAATGATGCCAGGCTTGGGGAAATCGGGCACATCACGGATGGCCGAACGGATTTTTGCCAGCTGGTCGTCGCTCATGTGGCGGACGGTAGCGGGTCTCTCTGAGAGGTCAACGGCATGGAACGGAAACGGACCACGCGCAGGGCGCTACGCCTCCAGTTGGTGGGAGAGAAATGGAGGCAAGGGGGTTCGAACCCCTGACATCCAGCTTGCAAAGCTGGCGCTCTACCAACTGAGCTATGCCCCCGAAACTGCGAATGCCGATTCTAGTTGGCTGAGGAGAGATTGCAACCGCCTTCCGGCGGAGAAGTGCCTCTTCCAGATATTCCGAGCCAACAAAAAAGCCGAACATGTCGCCATGTTCGGCTTATCTGACAGTCAGCAAATGTGAAAACTGAATTGTGCGCTACCGTTTCGAGTTTCTCAGAGCCTCAACGTGTTTCCTTGTTGAGGGCTTAACGGCATGTCTGAACTCCCGAAGGAGCTCAGGGTTAGCCGTCGACCTATTCAATCACGCTTTTGCAAGAGCAAGCTCTCGCGCAGGTGATGAATTTCTCCTTAGAAAGGAGGTGATCCAGCCGCAGGTTCCCCTACGGCTACCTTGTTACGACTTCATCCCAGTTACCGCTCATAGCGTAGGGCGCTGCTTCCTTTGCAGGTTGGCGCGCGCACTTCGGCTACAAGTGACTTCCATGATGTGACGGGCGGTGTGTACAAGGCCCGGGAACGTATTCACGCCGTCGTAGCTGATACGGCATTACTAGCGATTCCAGCTTCATGGAGGCGAGTTGCAGCCTCCAATCCGAACTGAGCTCAGTTTTAGTGATTTCCTCCACCTCGCGGTCTCGGATCCTTCTGTACTGAGCATTGTAGTACGTGTGCAGCCCAGGCCGTAAGGGCCATACTGACTTGACGTCGTCCCCACCTTCCTCCCCGTTTCACAGGGCAGTCTGAACAGAGTGCTTCTCAATAAAGAGAGTGGCAACAGTTCACAGGGGTTGCGCTCGTTGCGGGACTTAACCCAACATCTCACGACACGAGCTGACGACAGCCATGCAGCACCTGTGCAAGTTGTCTCTTTCGAGACTCGCTGGCTTTCACCAACTTAGAAATGCATGTCAAGGCCTGGTAAGGTTCTTCGCGTTGCATCGAATTAAGCCACATACTCCACCGCTTGTGCGGGCCCCCGTCAATTTCTTTGAGTTTTAATCTTGCGACCGTACTCCCCAGGCGGCACGTTTAACGCGTTAGCTCCGGCGCGGAAGGGGTCGAATCCCCCCACACCAAACGTGCACCGTTTACTGCCAGGACTACCGGGGTATCTAATCCCGTTTGCTCCCCTGGCCTTCGTGCCTCAGTGTCAGGAACTGTCCAGAGACCCGCCTTCGCCACTGGTCTTCCTCACGATCTCTACGCATTTCACTGCTACACCGTGAATTCCAGTCTCCTCTCCAGTCCTCAAGCACCGCAGTATGGAATGCAGTTTCGGAGTTGAGCTCCGAAATTTCACACCCCACTTACGGCGCCACCTACGCACCCTTTACGCCCAATGAATCCGAACAACGCTTGGGACCTCTGTATTACCGCGGCTGCTGGCACAGAGTTAGCCGTCCCTTCCTCTTCTGATACTATCAAGCCAACAGTAGTTACTTGTTGGCACTTGTTCTCAAATGACAGGAGTTTACAACCCGAAAGCCTTCATCCTCCACGCGGCGTCGCTCCATCAGGGTTGCCCCCATTGTGAAAAATTCTCGACTGCTGCCACCCGTAGGTGTCTGGACCGTGTCTCAGTTCCAGTGTGACTGGTCGTCCTCTCAGACCAGCTACCCGTCATCGCCTTGGTGAGCCGTTACCTCACCAACTAGCTGATAGGCCGCGGGCTCATCAAGAAGCGCCAGGTTACCCCGGCTTTGATGTTGGGAAGATGTCGTCCCTGATCATATGCGGTATTAATTCGCCTTTCGGCGAGCTATCCCCCACTTCTCGGCAGATTGCCCACGTGTTACGCACCCGTTCGCCACTAAACTTTCCCAAATATTGCTATTCGGAAAAGTCCCGTTCGACTTGCATGTCTTATCCACGCCGCCAGCGTTCGTTCTGAGCCAGAATCAAACTCTCCGTAAAAATTTGGAGCCGGTGTCATTGCTGACGGTCCGGACAAAGTTTGCGCCCCTCTTCGCTAACGAAGAGGGAGCTGAAATCTGACCATTCTAAACCGACTTCCGCTCGTAAGCAGGAGTCGGGTTCGTCCGATCTTATTCAAAATTAAGATTCCCTCACGATTCCGAAGAACCGATTCGGGAAAATTTTCAATCAAAGAAACTCGACGTATAACGCACAATTCAATTTTCGCTGACTTATTTCCGTTCTGTTTCCGCTTACTCGGACACGTCACCAACCCGAAGGCTGTGTTACGCATCGTCGTTTCGTCACGGCGAAATCCAGAATCAAACTTTCAAAGAGCAATCGTTTTCTCATTCCGACACACCCACAGGCCAACCGTTGAATTGCTTCAAACCAAGTCGGCTCGGCGTGAGCCAGAGAAGAAGAACACATCGGAATCTCCGATGCCGCAGTGCTGCGGGACGTGCAAGATAGGGGGTCGAGGCTTACCGTCAAACGCGAAAACAAACTTTTTTCAAAAAATTAATCTTCCGGAGATGGCTATCCTTGTTTTTCGAGGGAAAACCGGCGAATTCCCCCTTTCAAAATTCGGAATTTGCGGCGGAAATTAACACCTCGATTGTCCCGTCACCGTCACGATCGTCATCATCAATTCCCAAGGCTCGACTGGTTTCGCCAAATGTGCGGCAAAGCCCTCTTTCAATGCGCGGGCCCGGTCTTCAGAACGGGCAAACGCCGTCAGAGCGATCACCGGAAGGTCGTGCCCGCCTGAGCGGCGAAGCTTCTGCAGAAACTCATAGCCATCCACATCCGGCATCCCAATATCGCTCACCACCGCCGCTGGACGATCGGCGGCGACGCGTTCCAATGCCTCGGCGGCAGAGCCCGCCACCGCGACCTCCGCGCCGCAATCTTCCAGGATGCGGCGCATGAGTTCACGCGCGTCTGGTTCGTCATCCACCACCAAAATCTTCAACCCGGCGAGCCGTGTATTCCTGCCATGCTGCGGGATGCTCCGCTCTCCGCTTGGTGAGAGCAGCTTGCCCGGCCGACTGTCGTCCCCTTGCAAGACCTTGACCGGCAAATTCACCCAAAAAGTAGTCCCTTTACCCAGGCCATCGCTCGCCACTCGAATGGAGCCGCCGTGCAATTCCACGAGTTGCTTTACGATCGCGAGCCCGAGGCCCAGCCCGCCATGTTTTCTATTGGTGGAAGCATCGGCCTGGCGAAACCGATCGAAGACGGAAGGCAGGAAATCCGCGCTAATGCCCTGGCCTGTATCAGCCACGGTAAGCTCCACGTAGGAACCCACCCGCGCAGACTGTAATCGCACCGTCCCGCCCTTCGGAGTGAACTTGATTGCGTTGGAAAGCAGATTCCAAACGATCTGCTGAATTCGCGCAGGATCACCGAAAATGGACGCCGCATTCGGATCGCCCAGATCCTTCACAATCCGAATTCCTTTCGCCTCCGCCGCGGGCTGCACCGTCTCAATGGCGGCGTCGATGTTTGCCGGGAGCGCTGTCGGCTGCATCTCCAGTCTCAGCTTCCCCGAGATGATGCGATTCATGTCCAGCAAGTCGTCGATGAGATTCGTCTGCACGCGCACGTTTCGGTCGATCACGTCCACGGCCTCGGCCACCTCCTTGGGATCGCCTACACCCAGTTTAAGGAGCTGCGTCCAACCGAAGATGGCGTTCAAAGGCGTCCGCAATTCATGACTGAGCGTGGCCAGGAATTCATCCTTCATCCGGCCCACCCGTTCCGCTTCGGCTCGCGCTGCGCGTTCCGCGTTGAGCAGATGTTCGCGCTGCTCCTCCTGCAGCTTTCGCGCGGTGATATTTTGCGTCACCCCAGCGCGGCGCAACGGCATGCCATTGGACGCGTAGGTTGTCCGCCCCAGGGCCGAGATCCAATGCTGCGTGCCGTCCGGCCAGTTCACTCGATACTCGGAAGCGTCATCGTCTCGTTGCGCGATCGCGTCCTGCACCGCGGCCTCGGCTTGCTCGCGATCCGCGGGATGGACGCTCGCGATCCATTCGTCGTAACTGAACGGGTCGTTAGGGCGGCGTCCGAAGTTCGCTTTGAATCCCGCCGAGCCGGTTAATTCCTTCGTTGCCAATTCGAGTTCCCACGTCCCCAACTGGCCAGCCTCGAGCGCGAGCGAAAGCTGCTCGCGCCCTTCGCGCAGGGCGTCTTCCGTCTTTCGCTTTTCATCAATATCCGTGCAGGTGCCGAACCAACGTTCGATCTCCCCCTGCGCATTCCTGATCGGCAACGCTCGTCCCAACGTCCAGCGATACGTGCCGGTATGATCGCGCAATCGGTACTCGATTTCATAAGGCTTCCCTGTCCGAAGACTTTCCTGCCAGAGCGCCCAGGCGCGTCCCTGGTCCTCGGGGTGGAACATCCCATTCCAGCTTTCCCCATCGGTGGAGCCCACCGGCACGCCGGTGAATTCATACCAGCGCTTGTTGTAATATTCGTGGAAGCCATCTGGACGCGTCACCCACACCATTTGCGGAAGAGCGTCGGCTAATTGCCGCAGACGTGCTTCACTCTCCCGCACCGCTTCCTCAGCGGATTTCCGCGTGGTCACGTCGCTGACGGTGCCAAAGATGCGAGCGGTCTTCCCCTCGGCATCGCGCAACATGTGGCCCGAACCCGCGATCCAGCGAAGAGCGCCACCGCCATGAGGGAGGATGCGGCATTCAAACTCCCATTTCCCGCTTCCCCTCAACGCTTCCTGAAAGCGAGCGTCCACGTCGGCCCGATCTTCCGGCAAGACGTGCCTTAAAAAAATCTCATAGTCCCAGTGCGACTGCAGTTCCTCGTAACCAAAAATTTGATCATGCTCGAGCGATCGCCACGACTGCTGGGTCTTCAGGTTTAATTCCCACGCCCCGATTCCCGTCGCGCGTAGAATGGCGCGCATCCGTTCTTCGCTCTGCTTCAACTCGACCGAAAGCACTCCGCGCGCGGTCTCGGCCACGACCTTCTCCGTTACGTCCAAAACCACGCCGGGGAGGCGCGCCGGATTTCCCCCTTCGTCTCGTTCCACCGTCCCGCGCGCGATTACCGATCGCTCGGTCCCATCCGCCAGACGCAGTCGATATTCCGAAACGTAGGTCGTCCCTGAGCGCAAGACGTCGGCGATGGTCGCTGAAACGCGGGCGAGATCGTCCGGATGGATGGCGTCCAGAAAGCGCTGCAGTGGACCGCCTTTTGCCGCTTCCATCGGCACCCCAAACATTCGAGCGAGATTTGCATCCGCAAAGACCCGATCGGTTGTGATTTCGTAAATCCAGGTTCCCACCTCTGCGGCCGCGAGGCTGGGTGGAACGAGCAATTCTGAGGGTTGTTCGTTCATCGAATCATGCGCTTTCCCGCGAGCCGCCGCAGAGCGGGAAACAGATCGCCCTCACAGCGCGTCCCCCGCCAGCCCGCTGCTCCCTGCTGCGCTTGATCATGCTCCTAATCTCCACACGGCCGGCGCCCCCGATTCCGAGAGAGATCATGAGTCGGAGTGAGAGGGATCAGCGAGGGTCGAATACACAGGTGCACTGTCCGGGGCTACGCGTCTGGAAGGTGCCTTGGTTGCCTCGGTCAGACTGGGTCGGGCGGCGCGCCGGTCCGCCTCTCCCCTCCGCCAACCGAAAGATAATTTAAGATTTCGTAGTGCTGATTCCTCAATCTGCACGACCATCCGGCCCGCCGCCCACCACCTATGAACTCTATTCTGCTCAAAAACGCCTCCGTCGTTATCCCCGAAACCGAACTTCTGGTTAACATCGTGCGCCTGCGCGTGCGCCAATTGGTGAGCGGCCATCGTTCGCTCATCGTGGCGCCTCCGGGGATGGGTTTGGCGGATATCGCCTTAAGCGAGATTGCGGCTGGGAAACTGAGCGCGGAATCCACCGGCCCTTCGCAGACCCTCCCTGCCGCTCCCGACGTGATCGCCTTCCCGAAAGGCGCGGCTGCCGCTCGGGCCGCCTAACCGGAACCCGCGCCGCAAGCTCGCTGGGGTTACTCGGCGAGCAGTGCCTCACACGCCTGCCTGCAGCGAGCGCACGCTTCCGCGCAGATGCGGCAATGCTCCATCTTTTCCCCGTGGCTGCTGCAGGAGGCACCGCAAGTCTCACAAGCCTGGATGCACGCCCGGAGCAGCGCGCCGGCCAGCTTCTTATCCGTCTGTGTGAAGCGCGAAACGTTTCGCGCTGTCGTCAGGCAAATATCGGCGCAATCGGTGCAATTGCGGATGCACTCCACCATCGCGGCCACATCCTTTTCGCCCAGGCAGGCATCGGCGCAGGCGTTGCAAGCTTCCGCGCATGAATAGGCGGCGGTGATGCATTCAATATTGACCGCGTGATCCGAGGACGGATTCACCGGATGGGACTCGAACATTTGTTTGATGTAGCTCATAAGATTTCCTTCGGTTCGTTGCGTTAGACTGCCGCGCTCGCGGCTGCTTTCTCTGCCTGCTGCTCGTGCCGACCTTCGGCAAACTCTTCGATCATCTTGCGATTAAACGCCGGGATATCGTCCGGCTTCCGGCTGGTGACCAAGCCCTGGTCCACCACCACTTCCTCATCCACCCACTGGCCGCCCGCGTTCTTCACATCAGTCTGGATGGCTGGCCACGAGGTGAGGGTGCGGCCGCGCACCAATTCCGCGTCCACCAGAATCCACGGCGCATGACAGATGGCCGCCACCGGCTTGCCTTCCGTGAAAAAGTGCCTGGTAAACTCCAGTGCTGCCGGCGTGGAGCGCAGCTCGTCCGGATTCATCAAACCTCCCGGGAGCAGAAGCGCATCGAAATCCTCGGCCTTCGCGTCCGCCAAGGCGAGATCCACCGGGAACTTGTCGCCTTTGTCGGCGTGATTCATTCCCTGGATTTGGCCGCTTTTCGGCGACACGATCGTCGTGGTCGCCCCCGCTTCCTGCAGGGCCTCGCGGGGTTTCGTCATCTCCACCTGCTCGAAACCGTCCGCCACCAGGATTGCCACCTTTTTTCCATCAAGTTTTCCCATACCAAGGAAACGCTTCCCACCCGCGCGATGGATGCGCGCTCGTCACTCGACCGTCCGCCAACTACTTCTCAACTGCCATGCCAGCCGTCTGCGCGTGGCGCTCGCTTACAGCGGACGCCACGCGGAGAGACCGCAGCTTTTTACCGGGCGTACATCGAACTCTGCGTCCGATCGACTTTCGTCGTCGTCGTGGTGGTGGTCGTAGGCGTCCCAGCGCATCCCGTCAGGAAGAAAATCCCCGCGAGGGCGAGGAAAGGAAGGGAGCGAAGGAAGTTACGGGCCACATTTGAGGTATTGGTTTTTAACATCGGCGACTCTACCGGGAAATACGGGCACAGCAAAAATAATCCGTAAGACACGTAAACAAAATACAGCTCTTCCGTCGCGGAGATCTCGCTGGAAAACCCGCATTTCTCATTGGCGCAGCGCTTCCTTTCCGCGCACCGTCGAGGATCGCGTCATGACACCCGAAAAGGCTTCGTTTCTCTCCATCCCTTCGGCTCCGGCCTCCTCTCTCGAGGAAAGTCTCCATGCCAGCGAAGAGCGTTTTCGGGCCGCTTTCGACCAGTCGGTTACCGGAATGGCGATCACCGATCTCGATGGCGTAGTTCTCCGCGCGAACGAAGCATTCGCCCGCATCGTCGGTCGTCCTTTGGCGGAGATAGTGGGGCGCACGTCGCAGCACATGACGCATCCGGACGACCAGGAGAATAGCGCCCATTCGGTTCGCCAGTTGCGGGATGAACTTGTCCGCACCGCTTCCTTCCAAAAGCGCTATCTCCGGCCAGACGGCACGGCTGTCTGGACTCGCATTGATCTCGCCCTTGTTCGAGGCACCGAGGGCGCGCCGAACAGTCTCATGGCCACGATCGAAGATGTGACCGAGCAGCGCCGCACCCAAGCCGCGCTCGAAGAGCGGGAAGAGCGCCTCCGCCTCATCTTCGAAAGCATCTCCGATTACGCCATCGTTACGATGGATCCTGCGGGCGTCATCATCGGCTGGAACCCCGGCGCGCAGGCGATCTTCGGTTACCCTGCCGAGGAAATCATCGGCCAGGATTCCGCTCTTCTCTGGACGCCGGAAGATCGCGCCGAAGGCTTGCCCGACCGCGAACGCACCATCGCTTTGCAAACAAAACGGAGCGTGGACGAGCGGTGGCTTTTGCGGAAAGGCGGGGAGCGCTTTCTCGCCAGCGGCGTCTTCCGTCCCATCCTCACCGGCACCGGCGAACTCCGCGGCTACAGCCGCATCTGCCGCGATGTCACGGCGCAACGGCAATCAGAGCGCGACCTCGCCGCCGCACGTGCGCAGGCGGAGGACGCTCTCCGAGCGGAGCGCGCCCGCCTCGTCGAGGTCTTCCAGCTTTCGCCCTCTTTCCTTTCCATCTCGCGTGGGCCCGAGCACGTCTTCGAGTTCGCCAATCAGCGCTATCACGAGATCAGCAACCACCGCGACGTCTTGCAAAAGACCGCGCGCGAGGCTTTCCCCGAAATCGAAGGCCAGGGCTTCTTCGAGATCCTCGATCGCGTCTATCAAACCGGCGAGCCCTTTGAAGGCAAAGAGATGAGCGTGCTCCTGCAAAAAGCACCTGGACTGCCGCCGGAGAAGTCCTTCGTCGATGTCGTCTACATGCCGATCCGCGACGCCACCGGCGCGGTCACCGGCATCTTCACCCACGGCATCGACATCACCGCCCGCAAGCTCGCCGAGCAATCCCTCGAGCAACAAGCGCGCACCTTCGATATCCTCCTCTCCGCCATCCAGGATTACGTCTTCATTATTAATCCGGAACGCCGCTTCACGTTCGCGAACAAGATCCTCCTTGAGCTCTGGGGCCGCCCTGCGCTGCCTTCGGACGGTCTTTCCATGGCGGAACTGCAATACGAGCCCGAGCTCGAACGTCAGTTCACGGCCGATATCGATTACGTCTTCCGCACTGCCAAACCCATCACGAGCGAAGTCGGCTATCGCAATCCCGCAGGCGTTTCCGGTCACTTCGAGTATATCCTCGCGCCCGTCCTTGGGCCCGCCGGCGAGGTCTTAAGCGTCGCTGGCACCAGCCGGAATATAAGCGAACGCAAACGCGTCGAGCTCGAGCGCGAGGAAGCTTTTGCCACGGAGCAAGCGGCTCGGGCCGAAGCCGAGCGCGCCAGCCAGATGAAGGACGATTTCCTCGCCACTCTCAGCCACGAGCTCCGCACTCCGCTTAACGCCATCCTCGGCTGGGCTAATGTCCTGAGCACGGACGCGACTCCGGAAGATTACCGCGAAGGCGTGCAAGTGATCGAGCGCAACGCCCGCGCCCAGGCCCGCATCATCGATGACCTCCTCGATATGAACCGCATCATGTCCGGGAAAGTCCGGCTCGATGTCCAACGCACCGATCTCGCCGGCGTCGTCGAAGCCGCGCTCGAGACGGTCCGCCCCGCTGCGGCCGCGAAAGATGTTCGCCTCCAGAGCATCCTCGATCCTCAAGCCCAAAGCGTCAGTGGCGATCCCAACCGCCTCCAGCAAGTCTTTTGGAATCTGCTCAGTAACGCCGTCAAATTCACCCCCAAAGGCGGTCGCGTGCAGGTCCTGCTCGAACGCGTGAACTCCCACCTCGAAGTCAGCATCGTCGACAGCGGGGAGGGGATCGCGCCCGATTTTCTTCCCTTCGTCTTCGATCGATTTCGTCAGGCCGATCCCTCCACCACTCGTTTTCATGGAGGGCTCGGGCTCGGCCTGGCCATCGTCAAGCAACTCGTCGAACTCCACGGCGGCAACGTGAAAGCCCGCAGCGCAGGCCGCGGCAGCGGCGCCACCTTCATCGTTTCGCTCCCGCTCGGCGTCGTCCGGTCACCCGTTGAGGAACCGGAGCGCCGCCATCCCAGCGCGCCCCAGGCCGTCCCCTTCGAGGCAGTAGCCGCGCTCGATCTCGAGGGCGTGAAAGTCCTCATCGTCGATGACGAAGCAGACGCCCGCGCGGTCGTTGCTCGTTGTTTGCAAAACTCCGGTGCCGCTGTCCGCCTCGCCGGTTCTGCCGCGGAAGCGATCGAGCTCCTTCAGGCGGAAATCCCCGATGTGCTCATCAGCGATATCGGCATGCCTGGAGAAGACGGCTACGCCTTGATCCGCCGCCTCCGCGCGCTTCCTCCTGCGCAGGGCGGAGGCATCCCCGCCATCGCGCTCACGGCTTACGCCCGCACCGAAGATCGGATGAAGGCCGTCCTCGCTGGCTTTCAGATGCACGTCGCCAAACCGGTCGAAGTCGCCGAACTTCTCGCCATGGTGGCCAGCCTTTCCGGCCGCACCGGGCAAGAGAATTAAAAACCAACCGCCAGACTGTTGATCATCGAAACCACGAAACACCCATGAGCAAAATGCCGCCTTCCTTCTTTCTCCTGTTTCTCGCCAGCGTCGCCATCGTCTCCGCTGCTGAGACGAAATCGTCGACCGCCATCTCCGCCGAGCGCATCAAGGCCGATGTGAAAACTCTCTCGTCCGATGAGTTTCTCGGACGCGGGCCAGGCGAAGCGGGAGAGGAAAAGACGATCGCGTTCCTGTCCGAGAGCTTCAAGGAAGCGGGCCTCGAACCGGCTGGTGAGAATGGCGGTTGGTATCAAGACGTTCCACTCCTCCGGCTCGATCGCCAGCCCGGCGCCAGTCTTTCGCTCCAGCTCGGCGAAAAGAAAATGCCGCTCGCGCTCGGGAGCGATGCCAGTCTCTCCTTGCGCACTCCCGGCCAGACCACGGTGAAAGACGCTCCGCTGGTTTTCGCCGGCTACGGGGTCGCCGATCCGGCGCGGGGTTGGGACACCTACCAGGGCGTCGAGATGAAAGGCAAGATCGCGGTCATCCTCGCGAACGATCCGGATTTCGAAGCGGGTCGCGACCTCGGATTTGAAGGACGCCGGATGGCATTTGCCGGCCGCTCCGGAGCCAAAGCGGAAGCGGCTGCGAAAGCCGGCGCGATCGGTCTGCTCGTGGTGCACGAGGAAGCGGCGGCCAGTTATCCGTTCTCCCAAATAGGGAGCGGGGATGCGCTGCCGGCGATGGTGCTCGCGCCCATCACGCCCACTTCGGTGCAGTTCAGCAGCTGGATCACGATCGACGTCGCCACGGCGCTCTTCGAGAAAACCGGGCACACGCTGGCTGATCTAAAAAAGCGCGCGCAGGATCCGGCTTTCCGCGCGTTCCCGCTCGCCAAAGCCACGGCTTCCGTCAGCGGCGAACTTAAAGCGACTCCCTTTAACAGCCGCAATGTCCTCGCCCAGATCAAAGGCACGGAGCGGCCCGACGAATTCGTTCTCTACGGCGCGCATTGGGATGCGAACGGGAAGAATGGGCCCGACAAATCCGGCGACGGCATCCGCAACGGCGCGGTCGATAACGCCACCGGCACTGCGGAAGTCCTCGAGATCGCGCGCGCTTTCAAAGCGGGCAAGGCGCCCGCGCGCACGGTCGTTTTTGTTGGCTGGGCGGCGGAAGAGAAAGGCCTGCTCGGCGCCGAGTTCTACGCCGGGCATCCGCTCCATCCTCTCCCGAAAATCGCAGCCGTCATTAATCTCGATCCCCATGTCGTCCTGCCGGCGGCGCGCGATCTGGAATTGATCGGCGGCGGTCGCACCACTCTGGAAGACGACTTCACTCGCATCGCGAAGGACCACGACCTGAAAGTAACGCCGGAACCGAATCCCGAGGCCGGCTGGTATTTCCGCTCCGATCATTACCCCTTCGCCAAACGCGGTGTCCCAGCTCTCGCTTTTCGCGCGGGGCGCGATCTGGTCGAAGGCGGCACTGCTGCCGGCCAGAAAATCGTCTCCGCTTTTAACACGAACTGCTATCACCAGACCTGCGATGAATTTGACGATGCCTGGACGTTCGCGGGCACCGCGCAAGAAGCGAGCGTGGCCTACGCGCTGGGTCGTGAATTAGCAGATTCCGCCAGCCTGGCCGAGCTGGAAGGAGGGGAGCGAATACCAGCCTCTCCGCGCAGCCTCCGCCGCCGAACGCGGGAAGTAAGCGCGCCGCTGGAGACGCGCCGCTACGGTTGGCAAATCTAAGGCTCCTCGATCCGGGCGATCGAGTCGATGATCGCGTTCCGCACCTTCTCCGCTTCCGGGAGAAGCGCGCGGGCTTTGATGCTGAACTCTGCGGAGCAGTAATTGGCGCCATCAGGAGCGAAAATCATGACCATGTAGATGCAGGGTTCACCGCTGGGAAATTTGGCGTGGAACTGCGCCCCCACGCCTTTGATCTCGTCGTTTAGCTGCATCTCCTGCACCCCTCGGATCTCGCGCAGATCTGTGAACCCCGTTGTCTCGACGGTCTTCTTCACCTGCAGCGCCGCGGCTTCCTTCGCCGTCGCCAAGTCGTCCACTCCGCGCAGCCGGCTATCGAAGACCATCACCACGCTCACGTCCTCATTTTGAATCATGAGCGGCCCGTCCGGCTCATTCCGCACCGCCCAACCCTCCGGCACCTCGATCGTGAAGCGCGGCTCCGCGGCTGGATACTGCACCGTCTCTGCCGCTGCCCGCGCAACGAGCCCCCACAGGATCACGCCGAACATTCCAAGGACCGCGCAGGATGGGCTTCTCATTTGGCGCACATCTTCTCCGCTCCTTCATCTCTCTTCAACTCCCACGAGCCGGCATGCTTTGGCAAAGTTCCGCCGAAGCGGCCGGCGGTGTGCTAACCATCTCGCCTGTATGCCCAGCTTCCTTTCGCTCGCCGCTCGATTCGTCTTCACATTCGGCCTCATCTTTTCGCTCACCCTCGGGCGTGCTCTGTCGGCTGGAAGCGAGAAGGCCGATCACACGCCCGCGTTTTGGCAGCGCGACCCTGCGGCTGATTTCGAGAACGAAGGACGCAACCATTGCGCGCCTACCGCCATCAGCGATGGCCTCGTCTACCTTGCCCTGGCGCGTGATCTCGAGGGCTTGGTGGACGGCACTGATCACGCCGCGCAAATCGCTCTCATCACCGATCTCGCGGCAGAGATGGAGACAGATCCGAGCGAAGGCACTAATCCCGATAAAATCCTGACCGGTCTGCGCGCCTACATCGAGAAGCGCGGCTACGCTTTTACCCGTCTCGAGTTGGCCACCTGGCGCGGCGTCAGTCGTGATAACCGGAGTTTTCTCATCGGTCGGAAGCCAGACCTCCCCTCGATCGCCCGCGCGGCCGAGGATCCTGATTCCGTCGTGATCCTGAATTTTGGTTGGTATCGGGAAAGTGCCGATGGCGGCTACAGCCGGCAGGGCGGTCACTGGGTCCACCTTCTCGGCGCCGGACCGGGCGACGACGAATTCCAGATCCTCAATCCGCTTCTGCCGCCCAAGCGCCAGGCGAGTGAGACGGCCATCACCTTGCGAATGGTGGAGGACGATTTCCGGGCTGACCTCGGCAATGGCAAAGAGACGTCCATGACCGGCTTCTACGAAGCGGAAGGAGTCGGCCTGCCCTTCAATCGCAAAACTGTCGCGGCCGCCGTCCTCGATGCGGTCATTATCTTCACCCTGGAAAAAGAATAGCCGCCTCTCGCGCTCCTTCCGCCGGGTCGATCAATCGACCAACCCCAAAACAAAACCGCCGCTCGCGACAGTGTCGCAGAGCGGCGGTTTGTGAAGGGGCTACTTGATCCTTACCAGATGCTCACGACCTGGTCCGGCGGGCGGACCATCGGGCACTTATCTGGCAACTCGAAAGCTTGCTTGAACTCCGGGGTGTTCGAGAGCGGGCCGTTGGTCCGGTACTTCGTCGGCGAATGGGTGTCGGTCACGAGGCGACGCTTGATCTCCTGCTCGCGGGTGTTCGCGCGCCAGACTTGCGCCCAGCCAAGGAAGAAACGCTGCTCGGGCGTGAAGCCATCGATCTTCTGCTTCGCCTTCTCGGGGTCTTTCGCGAGCGCTTTCTTGAGCGCGGCGTAGGCCAGTTTCACGCCTCCGTCATCGGCAATGTTTTCGCCGAGGGTGAGTTTGCCGTTAATTTTTTGGCCGGGGAGCGGCTCGTATTCCGCATATTGCTGCTCGATCTTGTCCGCCCGTTCTTTGTATTTGGCAGCGGATTCCGGCGTCCACCAGTCACGCAGATTTCCTTCCGCATCGAACTGGCGGCCCTGGTCGTCGAAGCCGTGGCTGATCTCATGCGCGATGACCGCGCCGATGCCGCCGTAGTTGATTGCATCATCCGCCTCCGCGTTAAAGAACGGCGGCTGCAGGATGCCGGCCGGAAAGACGATCTCGTTCATGTTCGGGCTGAAGTAGGCGTTCACCGTCGGCGGCGTCATGCCCCACTCACTCCGGTCCACTGGCTTGCCGATTTTCTGCAACTGGCGCTCCGTCTCAAACTGCGCCGCGCGCATGGCGTTCAAGACGAACGGACCGCGATCGATCTCCAGCGCCGAGTAATCGCGCCACTTGTCGGGGTAACCGATTTTGACCGAAAAGGCGGCCAGTTTCTTCAGCGCTGCCTCCTTGGTCGCGTCGTCCATCCAATCCCGCGACTTGATGCTATCGGCCATCGCTTCCTGCACATTTTTGACCAGTTCAATCATGCGCGCCTTGGATTCCGGCGGGAAATTTTCCGCCACATAAATCTTGCCCAGCGCTTCGCCGAGCGCCTGGTCGGTCGTGGCGATGACACGCTTCCAGCGAGGCTTTAACGCCTTCGCTCCGGTCAGAGTGGTGCCGTAGAATTTAAAATTCTCCGCCACGAAATCATCGGAAAGCTCACCCGCCGCCGCGTGCACCAGATGCCAGCGGAGATAGCTTTTCCAATCCTCCATCGGGGTGCTCTTCAAGAGCGCATTCATCCCGATGAAGAAATCCGGCTGACCCACATTAATCGGCCCAGGCTCCGGTAAACCGACCTCGCGGAAGTAAACCGCCCAGTTCCAGTTGGGCATCAGCGGCTGCAAATCTGCCACGGTCATCTTGTTGTAATTCTTCTCGGGGTTGCGCAGCTCCACCCGGGCGCGGGCCACCTTGGCCAGCTCGGTCTCCAGCGCGACGATCTTCTTCGCATCTTCGCCCGCTTTCTTGGCCGGCACGCCTGTCAGCGCCAGCATCTTCGTCACGTGTGCGACGTAAGCGTCCCGCAGCTTCTTGGACGCTTCATCGTCCTTCAGGTAGTAATCGCGATCCGGCAGCCCCAACCCCCCTTGATACGCTTGCGCGATGACCATCGAGCTCTCCTTGTCATCCTGTCCGGAGCTAAAATAGAAGAGCGCGCCGACCCCGATTTTGTGCAGGTGCGCGATCTCCTTCACGAAAGCTTCCGGTTGATCGATCGCATCGATCATTTTGATTTCCTGCTCCAGCGGCTTCGCTTTGGCAGCGTTGATCGCCTTCTCGTCCATCCCGCTGGCGTAGAAGTCGCCCACCTTTTTCACCTCGGGTGCCGCCTCGGCTTTATTCGCGGCCGCTTTCTCAGCCGCCTCTTTCAGCGCGAGTTGATTCTTCTCCAGCAGAATACTGAAACTGCCCCAGCGCGACTCCTCCGCGGGAATCGGGTTCTTCTTCAACCAGCCGCCGTTGGCGTAGGTGTAAAAATCGTCCTGCGGCTTCACCGACGTATCCATATTCTTCACGTCGAAGGCCGGAACCTTCTTGTCTAAAGGCGCCACCTTCGCGCTGGTCGCCGCGCCCCCTTTATTCTCGGGGGGCGTCACCGGAGGCGGAATTTCGTCTCCCGTCGGAGGCTTGGATGGCTTTTGGACGGTGGGGGGAGGAGTTGCGTTCCCGAGCGGCTTCGATTCCTTGGGCGCCGTTTGCGCCTGCAAGGTCAACGCCCCGAAAGCGCTGGCAACAATGAGGGAGAGGGTCTTGAGCATCGACGAACAAACGCCCGAACGCGCCCCTTGTCCAACCATGCCCGGCTGGCGAAACCGCAGAAACTTCGCCGTCCGACCTAGTAATTGTCATAACGGCCCGATTGTTGCATAATAAGCGTTCATGTCCGCCCGTTTCCGCCTCGTTCTCCTCTGTCTCGCGCTCTTCGGCGCCGGACACGCGAGCCAGGCTGCTGGCGATTGGAAGGTGATCAAAGTCGGGCGTTGGGATTATCTCTCGGTCGAGAACATCGCGGAGTTCTACGGGTTCAAAGGTGATCTCGCGCCGGTGGAGAAGACGATCCGCCTCGATAACGGCACCAATCAGCTCGAAGTCATGCTCGATAGCCGGGAGGCGATCGTGAATGGCGTCCGCAATTGGCTCTGCTTTCCGGTGATCGAGAAGGACGGCAAATATCTCCTCTCCCGCATCGATCTCGCGAAAACGATCGAGCCGCAATTCCGCCCGCATCTCATCCGCGACCTCAAGCCGCTCAAGACCGTCGTCATCGATGCCGGCCACGGCGGCGCCGAGAAAGGCGCAGGCAGCAGCTACGGCAACGAAAAGGAATACACCATCGACGTCGCGCGACGCCTGAAAGGCATGCTCGAAGCGAAAGGCTTGCGCGTGATCATGACCCGCAGCGGCGACGATCTCGTGTCGTTGCCGCAGCGCGCGCGCATCGCCAACTCGACCAAGGATTCCATCTTCGTCAGCATCCACTTCAACGCCACCGATAGTAACCGCGAGGCTTCCGGCTTCGAAATTTACTCCCTCACGCCTCGCGGCGCTCCCTCCACCCAGGACAACTCGCTCCAGGCGCGCTTCGCCAACATGCAGGCCGGCAGCCCGGTCGATGCCGCCAGCCTCATCCTCTCCACCTCCGTCTATCACGCCATGCTCGGCTACATGCCGGAGTTCGATCGCGGGGTGAAACGCGCCCGCTTCGCCGTCCTCCGCCTTACCCAGATTCCCGCCATCCTCGTCGAAGGCGGCTTCCTGACCGAGCGCGATGAGAGCCGCCTCATCGCGAAGCCCCTCTGGCGCGAGCAACTCGCCCAGGCCATCGCGGTTGGGATTGATAATTACAAACGCCTGGCCGAGACGAAAGCGCGGCCCCTTCGGCTCGCCGATTATCGCCGCCAGCTCGATGGCGTCCTTGTCGCTCGCGATGGCAATGCTCCCGCCCCCGCGGTGGCCGGGACGGAGCTCTATCCGGCCGCAAACACTCTGGCCGCGCGCTCTGCCCAGATCACCACGCCGGTCCGCAACCAGCCCTCACCGCTGCTCGATCTTAACGCGGCTCCCAGTGGCGAAGATGAAGACGAGCATCCCACAGGTTCCCAGCCGGCCGCCGCCTCCGAAGTTCCTTCCATCGCCGCCGCCGATTTGGCTGCGCCGCCAGCCCACGTTCCCGAGCCTGCAACGGAGATGGCGCCGCCAGAAGTCGAATCCGAGCCCGTGACCATGCCGGAAGCAGTGGAAGTAGGACCGAGTGATGCCGCCGCGTCCGTGCCCGTCGCTGCCGTGCCGCAGGCGAGCCCGCCTCCTCCTGTCGCGCCGGTGCAGACGCGGAAGTATTGGATCCTGAAGTTCGATCCACCGCCGAAGTTCCGGCAGTAGGACGGAGTCACACGCGCCGGCGAACAGTGTGGGCTAGCATCTCGAATATGGATTTTCTCGCTGCGACCGACGCGCCCTACGGGCTCCGAGTTTTCTTCAGCATCCTCTTCGTGCTCGTCTTCAGCGCGGGCATCTACATGTTTCGACAGCGGAAACAATTCTTCGGCTACCACGGCGAAGAAGGCGACACCTACGCCTCGGCCAACCTCCGGATGTGGCTCGTCATCCTGGTCTGGCTCCACGCCGTCGTCATCACCGCGGTCATGATCTTCGAAGTCTGAGCCCCGGCTTGGATTGACTTCCCTCCCGCCGTCCCGCATCGTGGAAGCAACTGCGGGGGAGCCATTGGCTGAGAGTTCGGCGAGCGATTCGCCGGAGACCCCTTAAACCTGATGCGGGTCATGCCGCCGTAGGGAGCGAGGAGTGCAATTTTTCAGCCATGCGTTTCCACGCATGGCTTTTTTGTTTTGCGACAGATGAACACAGATTTTCACAGATTGGGCCAATCAGCTCATCTGCCCATCTGTGTTTCATCTGTGTCTATCTGTGGCTAAGAAATATGATCGCGACCAAAGAATCGACCGAACCAAAATCCTCCGACTACGTGATGCCGAATAGCGCAGCGCGTCTACGTCGAGGGCGAAATCCATCCTGACGTCCGCGTCCCGTTCCGCGAAATCAGCCTCGCGCCGACGAAGGATTTCAGCGGCAACCTCGAGCCGAACGAACCGGTCCGCGTCTATGATTGCAGCGGCCCCTGGGGCGACCCGAACCAGCAGCCCGATTCCGCTCAAGGCCTCGCGCCCGTCCGCGCCGAATGGATCAGCAGGCGAGGGGACGTGGCCGAGTATGACGGCCGCGAGATCAAGCCTGAAGACAACGGCTACCTCACGCGCGGCCACGAAGAATTCGCCAGCACCGCCGAGCGCAAGAATCGCCTCGAACATTTCCAAGGCACCAAGCGCCGTCCGTTACGCGCCAGCGCCGGCCATCCCGTCACGCAGCTCTGGTATGCGCAGCAAGGCATCATCACGCCTGAGATGGAATTCATCGCCATCCGCGAAAACGGCCGCCGCGCCGTTGTAGCCGGGGTCGCCGACCCCGGCCGCCCCAGCGCGTCGAAAGCCCACGGAATCCCCGATCCCGTCTACAACCGCAACGACCTCGCACCACGCCCACCCCGGCGAAAGCTTCGGCGCCAGCATCCCGAAAGAAATCACCCCCGAATTCGTCCGCAGCGAAGTCGCCCGCGGCCGCGCCATCATCCCCGCCAACATCAACCACCCCGAGCTCGAGCCGATGATCATCGGCCGCAATTTCCTCGTCAAAATCAACGCCAACATCGGCAACAGCGCCGTCGCCAGCTCCATCGAAGAAGAAGTCGAGAAAATGCGTTGGGCCACCAAGTGGGGCGCCGACACCGTCATGGACCTCTCCACCGGCAAAAACATCCACGCCACCCGCGAATGGATCATCCGCAACTCCCCCGTCCCCATCGGCACCGTCCCCATCTACCAGGCGCTCGAGAAAGTGAACGGCCGCGCCGAAGACCTCACCTGGGAAATCTTCCGCGACACCCTCATCGAGCAGGCCGAGCAAGGCGTCGATTACTTCACCATCCACGCCGGCGTCCTCCTCCGCTTCGTCCCCATGACCGCGCAGCCGCATGACCGGCATCGTCAGCCGCGGCGGCTCCATCATGGCGAAATGGTGCCTCACCCATCACCAGGAAAGCTTCCTGTATGAACATTGGGACGACATCTGCGACATCATGGCCGCCTACGACGTCAGCTTCTCGATTGGCGACGGACTCCGCCCCGGCTCCATCGCCGACGCCAACGACGAAGCGCAATTCGCCGAGCTCAAAGTGCAGGGCGACCTGACCAAGCGCGCCTGGGCCAAAGGCGTGCAAGTCATGAACGAAGGCCCCGGCCACGTCCCCATGCATCTGATCAAAGAGAACATGGAAAAGCAGATCGAGTGGTGCCACGAAGCGCCCTTCTACACCCTCGGCCCGCTCACCACCGACATCGCCCCCGGCTACGACCACATCACCAGCGGCATCGGCGCCGCCATGATCGGCTGGTACGGCTGCGCCATGCTCTGCTACGTCACCCCGAAGGAACACCTCGGGTTACCAAACAAAGACGACGTCAAAACCGGCGTCATCACCTACAAACTAGCCGCCCACGCCGCCGACCTCGCCAAAGGCCACCCCGGCGCCCAATACCGCGACAACGCCGTGTCAGCAAAGCGCGCTTCGAGTTCAGGTGGGAAGATCAATTCAACCTCTCGCTCGACCCCGAGACTGCGCGCGAGTTCCACGACGAGACGCTGCCGCAAGAGGGAGCGAAGACCGCGCATTTCTGCAGCATGTGCGGCCCGCACTTCTGCTCGATGAAGATCACGGAAGACGTCCGCAAATATGCGGCGGAGCAGGGGATCGCCGAAGAGGAAGCACTCGCGAAAGGCATGGCTGCGAAATCCGAAGAGTTCGTCGAGAAAGGCGCGAAGATTTACGCGAATGGGTAGCGCACGCTTCCAGCGTGCTGGTTTCGGCATCTTGCCGAAACGAACTTAGATCCCATGCCATCTCCCTGCCCCACGATCTACCTCATCGCCGGCTGCAACGGCGCGGGCAAGACGACCTTCGCCAAAGAATTCCTCCCGAAGATCGGTGTCGTCCGCTTTCTAACGCGACGAGATCGCCGCGGATCCCGCTCGCCGAGGTCGTGCCTTCGCGGAACTTCTCTTAGAAGCGCGAGCAAACGCGCGGCGATTTCGAATCCGCTCTCAGCGGCACCTGTGAATTGCATCACCGGTTGGCAAACTTCGCGGATCCGTCCGAAGTCGTAGCGTGAAAGGGGAGCGCATGCTTCCAGCGTGCTGGTGTCTGGCTTCCAGCCGACACGAACTTTGCCCCGATCCGTAGGCCGCTCCGCCCGCAAAGCTCTTGGCGGAATCCGCCACCCAGACTATCATCCAACTGCGGGCGTTTTTCTCATTCCATGAAAAAGCTTCATAACGGACTCAAGCCGATCCCGGAGAAGGAAATGTCGCCCGAGGCCCGCGTTGCGTCGGCCGCGCACCGCAGCGCGACACGAAAGAAACGCGTAGAGCTTCGGCGACGTGGTTTGCCAATGATCATTTGGAAAGACGGCGCAGTCCGTGAAGTCCCTGCGTAAGGAGTCGCACCGTGAAAACTGCGAATGCGCCGTCAGCTGGCCCGGCAGCCCTTCGAAGAAAAAATCCGCAAGGTCGGCGAACTGGTACGGCTTTCTCGAAAGATAAAGACGCCGCGCGTGCGCGAAGACACGTCCGATTATCCGGGCTCTGCAACCGGCCAGTCCGGCTCGGGCCGTTCCCGCTGTTGATATCCGGCGTCGGTTCGAGCGTAGCCGAGTCCACCTGGTGAAAGATTACCTGCCGCTTGCCACGCGCTGGGTGATCTGGGACAGCCGGGGGATTAAGGCGAAACGGCTCGCCACCAGCGAAGGCAATGATATAGATTTTGCCCGGCAGTTGATCGATTCATGAGCACGAACAAAACGAAGGTGGCGAAAAAGCCGCCGGCATTTGTCGCCCGAGCGGAGAGAGCCTTCGCGCGTGTCGCGCGCAAGGTGTGCGCGGAATGGAGCCGCTTGGAAGCGAGCGACATAGAAGAAGCCCAAGGGTGAGAGAGCGGGAGCGAACGAGTCAAAGTCGCCGCTCCGGACTGCCCGGCGTCGTGTTTCCGAATGGAGAACCGCGAGGAGAAAATGCAAGAAAAAAGGACTGACCCAAATTCTCCCTGCCGATCTGACCCCTGCGTGCACTACGGCAACGGCCAGACGACCGAAACCTCCTGGTCGTTCATCCGCGAGCTGCCGCCGAAAGGAATATAAGAAATGGCTCTATCAGACGCAGAGTTGAGGTTTCGTCCATTTGAGCCGCTACCCTTCAGCGAACCGTTAGCAGATCATTCATCGGGCGATCCAGCCCGCGATTGGGATGCACACGCAGCTCTCCAAACGCGACTTGCCGTCGATGGCGTCGAGAGCATCACGCCTGACGCAGCGGAAACAATTCTGGCGGAGTACGGCCTCGCGCGCGAAACGCGGCGTGCCGTCCTAGTCGAGATCTGGCAACACGCACTTAAGAAACTGCTGTTTCGCGACGACTATGTGGACACAGGTGAGACGGCGTATCTTGATTGCTTAGGGCGCGCACTCGGCTTGACTGCCGAAGAAGTCGATCGGGCGCGATCTGAAGTTCCGAACATCTAGCTTGCCATTACCGCCGCGTCTCGAACGTAATCGGAACAATGGTGCTCCAATTCTGACCAGGCTCGCAGCGCCACAGGCGAAGAGTGGCGCTGGCGCTCGCGTCCAAGACAGCATTGCCCGTCGATTGAACTGTTTTCACCGTAGCCACAGTGCCGTCGCTCCCAAACTTTAGGAGGAAGCGGCCAGACGCCGGACGCCGCAGGTTTCCGGCGTTGTACGGAAACGCCGGCTGCGGTTTGAATAGCAGCTTCGGCGTCTTTTGCGACTGCGGCGTGTTGGCTGCGGTCGATGACACGGCAGGCGCTCGCGAGGGGATCTGAAGAGCCGCAGCAGTTTGGTTCGCGAGGGCCAGCGGCCAGTCCGGATCGTTGAAGAATGCGGGATTAGAGACTCTGTGCTGATAATAGGCCGACCACGTGGCGCGGAACAGTGCCGAATCGACGTTCAGGAGATCGGGGTACATAGCCGCGGCCCGGTAAACGACGGTCTGCCGAAAGTGAGTGGCAAGATCATCTTGCTGCCTTACGGGTGCGGCTCGTGGCACTTGTGAACTCGAATCCGGTGTGGCGAGTGCGGGCGGTGACCCGGTGGCTGCCACTGTGGGAGTAGAAATAGGCATCGGTATCGCAGGAGCCAGAGTTGGAGTCGCGATAGGTACAACGACTGACGGCGAGCTTCGAACGACCGGAGGTGTACTCGAAACGACGGGCGCGGTTCGCGAAACCGATGAAATTTGCGGCAACTTCCCGAGCAGCCAAATGACAAGCAGGATGGTTCCAGCGATATAGAAGAAGCGTTGTGTGTTTGCTCGACGAGAGGGCGGCTGCTGCGGAATCTGGGGAGAAGGCATCGCGGCCTTTTTATGGAGTTTCGTGTACGAAAGACCGGTGCCGGGAATGCCCACCGTCGTCCGTGCGCCTCGCTTGCCGATGGTGTGTCGGAAGCCGCGCCCGCCGAAGGTGAACGAACTTCCCCCTTTGCTGATGTTCCACCGGACACCAGGCAGAATCTTTATGCTTCTGCGGAATTGGAAGCGGAAGCCCACGATTCGATTGTGACGTTCGAGGGCGGAATTATCAATGTATCAGCGCTTTCAGTTCGGCGGCAGCCTGCGCGGTTTGTTTTACCAAACTGTCCAGTTGCGCTTGCAGTTGCACTGACCGCGCCCTCGCCGACGCATTCAGGCTGGCGAGGTTTTTTGCCCCGCTCGTGAGCTGTGAGGTGAGCTGGTGACGGAGCGAGGAGAATCGTGCGTTCAGTTGATTCATCTCCTGAACCGGCACGCCCTTTGCCGGATCGAAGTGAAACCTCCATTCACAACTCTGCCGCCAGGCTAGTAGATAGCCTTTGTTAACCGGGCCAAATCCAGGGATCGTCATATCGGGTCGGATATCGAGCGCTGATTCGATTCCGTAGTGGAACAGGCGCGATTTTTTCACCGGCCCCAATCCAGGGATATCGGCGTGAGAAATCAGCTGGTGATCCAGGAAATCGTTGAGCTGCAGTTGCCGTTTGGCTGCTTCCAGTTTCCGCACTTCCGCCATGCGTTCTTGATTGAGTGGCATCAGTCGTTCGTAAGCTTTCTGTGCTTCGCCGCGCTTCTTCTCAAAGTCTGACTCGAACGCCTTCGCAAAATGCGTCAGCTCCTGGTGTCTGGCAGCAAGTTCCTTTCGCTTTTGCTCGACAGCTTGGAAGCGTCGCGTTTTTTCGGCCGCGTATTCCGGTCCGTGCAGACCACCTGTGACTAACCCGCAGCCAAACATAATCGCAACCAGCCCGAGAAGCACCGTGCCGGAAAACATCAGTATCAGGCCTGCGGCAATCAGAGCGCTGCCGATCGCGAACTGCGGCCGCAGGGTCCTGATGCCGGAAGGTAACGGACTCGGCTGCGCCACCGGAAATTTGATCTGCTCGAACGGTGTCAAGGTGATAGTGATCCGCTGAATCCGGGTTATCGCTTCCCACGCAGATACGATATCGCCGCCGTCGATAGGAACGTTGAGTGAGACTGCGACGAAGAAATGTGGCCCGCCGGCCCGCGCTATCTCGCACCACGGACACACGCGAAGATTCCGCGGAAACTTGTGCGAAGAATCCTGCGCACATTGCGTCAGGTTCCGCAGCAGAACATCGAGTGCCTGCACCCACTGCTTCGCGTGTGGCCGAGCGTTGTTCTCGGAGCCTCTCAGGAATGCGCGATCGAAGAGCATTCGATAACTTTCCGGCAGCGACGTCAATGGAAGGCTGAAAGGAGGCGGACGAACTCCAAGTGCAGGAGCTTGCGAACTGTAGGCGAACAAGTGCCGCTCGATCATGTCTTCCAGCATGATGTCCGCATGCGTTGTCGGAATGCCTGCGAACGGGTGCCGCCCCATGAACAGTAGCTTGAAGATCAGAACGCCTAATCCGAAAAGATCGTGGTTCGCAGTCCGCTCGAGGTTGCGGAAATCTTTTCCCTGGAGTTCTGGCGCCGTCCAAAATGGAACACCCACATTGCAGGTCCAAGTGGTGCTGCCATCACGCACCT
Source organism: uncultured Verrucomicrobiae bacterium (assembly GCA_963730385.1). Classification (GTDB taxonomy): domain Bacteria; phylum Verrucomicrobiota; class Verrucomicrobiia; order Chthoniobacterales; family UBA10450; genus JACCTI01. Next base: position 216,802 of record CAVSRQ010000009.1, on the reverse strand, counting down.
GATAGCTATCGCAGTCAATCAAGCGCGCAATGCCATCGCGGCCGACGAGGAAGTTCCCCTCGTTGACATCCCCGATCACCGCCCCGACGGCGTGCACAGAATCGAAAGCGACGGCGCAATTGCGCGCGACGTGCACAAGAAAATCCCATCCTTTGCCCGGGAACTCGACCGCCCGCTCCGTCCGATCGAATAAGAAATGGATTTCCTTGCCCTGTGACCAAAGGCATTAAGAAACCGCGCGGGTTTCTTCGTTCGTCGCAAAGGAGCGCGGCAGGCCAGGCCGCATGGTGCAACAGTTCTGGCGTCGCTGCGCGCGTTAGATAGTTGAGCTTCGCAATTTTCTCGGGCGTCGGCGGCTCGTGATAGATCTTCGCGATAACACCAGGTCGGCCGCTGACTTCGAAAACGCTGCCTTCGCCTCCGCGCCGGCCGATTTGGCGGCCGAGTTCTACCCGTCCATTTTCGTCAAGCCACATCGCATAGCAAGCTTGACCGTGTCCCAACAGGCGAGCACGAGCGATTTGTCGTCATCCGTCCGCTCGGTCACGGAGTGCGAGGCGAGAAATTCAATCAGTGGTGCCTTCAGTGCAGTTTCATCCTCTGCGGCTCGGAGCGGCTTGAACATCGGATCGAAAAACGGCGCATGAGCAGTGCGCGACGCGAATTGCAGCGCCAGACCTTGCAAACCATCGCTGAAGCCAGCAACTGCCAATACATGGTTTTCAAAGCGGCAATACTGAAAGGCATCTTCCCAGGCAGGCGAGGTAATGAACGTAGTTTGGTTCGCATACTCACCTCCCGAGGGCCAGGTCGCACATTGAAGATGGTTCGAAGCATCTTCGAAAACCCACGCGCCGTCGCCGACCTGTATAAAGGCGGAACTGTGCTCCGACACGACCGCCAAAAGAACGGTGCAGGCCAGATCTTTAGTTGCCAGCCCAATTGCATCGGCGGTTGAGGCAAGATGCGCGCGCGTCTCCAGCATCCACTCTTTGGCGACCGATTCGCTCAGATCACGCGGAGTCCGCAGCGACGAGACTTTACGAAACAGGAATTCGATGGCTTGAGCGGAGCCGACATCCGAAGCGATCGCGCTGCCTGCTCCATCGGCGATCCCGATGAGAAGAGCGGGCACGTTGCCAATGAATGTCCGGCGGTAGTCGCTAGAATCCTGGCACGGCGCCCCCGATTTACAATGCGAAGTGCCCCGGACACTCGCTCCTACAACCCGCCACATTTCAAACTACACAGTCGCCCAGCCGTCGGGTGTTGCAGGATTTTGCAACGGAACGACATCGTCGACCGCCGAGTGGGAAACTGTCTGTTGCGAGCTGGAGAGCCACGCAAACAGGTCGCGGAACCGCATTCCTTTCAACCCCAGCGGTTCGCGATTGCTGAGCTGTGCGAGCCGCTCCATGTCGGCGCCCTCGACTCCGACAGCGAAGAAGGAGAATGATTTTCGGTCTTCGCCTTCCTTGATACGTCGGATCGCCTCCGGCCAATCAGGCGTGTTCGCGTCAGTGGGGCCGCCGTCAGTAATCAGGAAAATCCAAGGTCGGAATTGTGCGACCCCGTTGTTTCTATACTCCTTTTTCCGCTCCGCTAGCAGATCCAGGCCGGTGATTACTGCGCGTGCCATTGGTGTGTCGCCGTTTGCCGCGAGCGTCGGCGGATAAAATGATTCAGCGGTCACGAAGCTCTGCACCACGTCCACCGATCCGCCAAACGTGACAATCGCGACTTCCACTCTCTTCCGAGCGAGGCTATCCGCGCACAACTCATCCTTATAGGCAACGATGCCCTCCTGAAGGTGACGAAGCGGTTCCCCGACCATCGAGCCAAGAGGTGTCGACCAGGAGCAACGATGCGCACCGCGGCTCGGGATTGTCGGCAAATGCAACTTGGGCGTCCGTAGGGGCGAAGGGATTCTGTTCCATAGGACGTTAGTTGCGGACAGTCTCTCGCGTCGCGAGGCGCAGAACAAGTCTGGATTACCGGCGCGAGATCACCGCGCTAACCGGTTTCCTGATCGGTTCTCCGCGGCACGTCAGTCGCGAGTTTCGCCTTCATCGAGTCCACTTCTGATCGAAGCGCGCGCGTAACTCGCCAAGAATCTGCCGCCACTTAGTTTCATCTTCCTTCTCTTCGCATTCGAGAAACAATGCCGCGACGAAAGCCGTGAAGGTTCAAAGAGCCCTACATCAGCGGTTATGAGGACACACGCCACGAGCCGCCATTCGCAGGTCGCCGGGAACTTGTCGCCATAGCCGACGGTGGTGAGCGTAACGATGCGCCCACCAGACGAGTCGACCGGCGTCTTGATATTCGATTCCGGAGCGGTTTTGAATTGCAGCAGGCGAGGGGAAAAGGGGTCAGTCCGTGCATATGTGCAGAAATCGGCGCTGAGGGCGTCCTTCGCGAGGAGGCCGATGCGGGAGCTATCGGCAGCTGCTACGTCAAGCGCGAGGGGTCAGTCCTTTTTTCTTTCATTTCGGCTCACGTCGAGGGGAGAAGAAGAATGGGGTCGCGTCTAAATATTCGACATTCGTCGTGGCGATTTTGCGCGAAAAGCGCGCAGACTTTTTGAGAGTCAAGCTGCCTTTGCTACCTTCGTTCTGCGAGATCGACGCCAGCCAATGAAGAGAGCGGCCAGGATGATCGCGCCCCAGCCCAGCAGGATGATCGCGAGCATGTCTTTGGCGACGAGGGTGAACGCGAGGAAATCGATCGTGCCAGTCTTCCAGAAGACCCAGTCGCCGGCCACGAGCGTGGCGAGCAGGGGATGGCCGCTTTCCAAAAGGACGATGCCGTCACCGGTGGAGGGATTGAGACGGGCGGTGGAGTTAATGGCGGGGCTGCGTTTGCCGTCGTGCCCGATGATGAAGTCGCCCGCGCCATTCGGGGCATAGAGCATCGTGCCCAGGCCCCAGATATCGGCGCCGAGTTGGGCCGCGTGCGGCTGGCGCATGAGTTTGACCGTCTCCGGCTTGAGCACGCCGCGGCCGATCGGCTCACCAGCGGCACCGGGAAGATGCGCCTGCAAAAAGGCCGTGAGATCTGACGCGCTGGTATAAAAGGAGGCAGCGGCCATGGCCGTGAAGCGCGGAGGCGTCAGCACCTTTCCGTCCGTTCCGTATAAGTCGGCGACGTTTGGCGTCAGCCCGGGTTCGATCGCGTAGGTGGAGCGGTTCATGCCGAGCGGCTGAAAAACGGCCCGCTGCATATAGGACGCGAAGGGTTCGCCAGTGATCTCTTCGATGAGCAACTGCAAGAGGGTGAAACCGCCGCCCGAATATTTCCACTCCGTGCCGGGGGCGATGCCGACGCGCACCCTGCCATCGGCTCCGGGGGAAGCATCGGCGGCGCGGGTGAGTGACTCCTCGAGCGATTGCAGCGGGACGCCCGGAGGAAAGCCGCCATAACCAAGACCGTCGGTGAGACCTGCTTTATGACTCAGGAGCCGGCGGGCTGTGACCTGGCTGTTATCAAATTCACTCTCGGGCAGGGACCAGCGTTTCAAGTAGCTCGCCACCGGGGCGTCGAGATCGAGCCGGCCCGCGTCGACCAGGGTCATGACTCCCCACGCGGTGAGCCATTTGCTGAGCGAGGCCACCTGGAAAAGCGTGTCGCGGTCGACGGAGTCGCCGCTGAAATACTCACCGGCGAGCTTCCCGTTCTCGAGCAAGCGAAAGGCGGCGTTGCCGGGATGTTTACCCGCGATTTCTTTCTCCGCCGCGGCGATGAAGGCGGGCGCGTCGCCGGCGGGTGCGAGCGCGGTGCGCGTCCAACCGTTCAGGGTGCCCCAAAAGACCAGGCCCGCCCAAAGCGCCATGGCGACGAGCGCGGCCACGACAAGAAGGAGAAATGAACGCATGAGCAAGTTTCAGAATGATGAACGGAAGGGGAAAGGGAAAGAGCGAAGGCGCTGCCTTAACAGAACATAGGTGAGGATATGGATCCCCTTCGCTTCCGTATCTCGATCGCTCCCGCGATGCTCGACCGCTAGTCACCCCTCACGGGTCGCGCTCCCAGCCCACCGGCGGCGTGAAATACGAATATTGCGGACGGGGAAAGGAAGGTATCAGACGCGAAACGAAATGTGTCGGACGCGAAACCAGAGGTGTAGGGCGCGAAACGACGGGTGTCACAAAGGCGCGGAGTTCTCCGCTAAACCTTGATCTCGCTTCGACGATTCCTGTCGGCCAGGATGTCTGAGATGAAGCGTCATTTTCTCTGCCTCTTTCTGTTCGTCCCGCTCGCCCTCACGGGAAAGATGGCGGCGGCGGCCGAAGCGCCCGCTTCGTCCTACCAATCATTGGCGACCTTGTTCTCCGACTGGCGCGAGTTCAACCATCCCGCCATCGTCAAAGGCCGGCCTGATTACAGCGTCGCCGCCATGGCGAAGAAGGCCGAAGGGCTCGCCGCTTACCGCGCGCGTCTTAAGGCTATTGATCCGAGCGGCTGGTCGACCGTGCAAAAGAACGACTATCGCATTGTCGAAGCCGAGATGAACGGCCTCGATTTCTTTCTTCGCATCCTTAAGCCCTGGCAGCGCGATCCGGGCTTCTACGCCACCGTTTTCCCGGAAATGAGCGATGTGCCCGCACGCGAAGGACCGTCGGCCGAGCCGGACATCGACCTCTTCGCCTTCAAATTTCCCTTGTCGCCCGCCGACGACGCCCGGCTCACCGAATTGCTCGGCGCGATTCCGGCCCTCCTCGCCGACGCCAGAGTCAACCTTGCCCGCAGCACCGCCCACGACCTCTGGGCTTGGGGCGATCAGGCCTTTGCCGATCAAGCGGATTATCTCGCCCAATGGCAAAAGGGTGAGCTGCATCTGCGCGACTTGGGCGGCGCCCGCAAAGTCTCCCTCGACGGCGCGAGCCCGGCGCTCAAGGCCGCGGTCGAGAAGGCCCGCGTCGCCAGCGCCGACTTTGCCGCCTACGTGAAGGCGGAGGCGCCCAAACGCCAGGGTCCCTCGGGCGTCGGCAAAGCCAATTACGATTGGTGGCTCCGACACGTCCTGCTCTCACCGTTCACCTACGACCAGCAGGTCGAGCTGCTCCAGCGCGAGCTCGATCGGTCGCTCTCGTCGCTTCGGCTGGAAGAAGCGCGCAACCGCGACCAGCCACCGATCGCGCCCATCGACGACCCCGCCGCCTATGCCGAGATGAGCCGGGCTCATGCCGAGAAACTCTACCGTCTCTGGGTCGACACTGGCACGATCGCCGATAAACCTTATGCGCACGACGCGCTCCTGGCCCAGGCGCCGACCTACGTCCCCTTAGCCGATCGCAACTTCTTCGGTCATGTGACCGCGCTCGATCCGCTCCCGCTTTCCAGCCACCAATTCCACTGGATCGAGCTCGCCATCCTCGCGCACGAAAAACAGCCGACGCCGATCCGCTCGCAGCGTCCGTTGTTCAACATGTATGCGGACCGTTCCGAAGGTTTCGCCACCGCCATGGAGGAGATCGCAATGCAGGAAGGCATCTACGACGATGAGCCGCACGGCCGCGAACTCGTTTGGGTCATGCTGGCCAATCGCGCCGCGCGCGGGCTCGCCTCGCTCCGCGTCCAGAACAACGAGATGACCCTGGCCGAAGCCGGCAAATTCCACGCCAGCTGGACCCCGCGCGGGTGGTCGGACGCGAAGAACAAACTGGTCGGATTCGAACAGCTTCTGTATCTGCGCCAGCCCGGTTACGGCCCGAGCTATGTCATCGGCAAAACGCAGCTCGACCGCATGATTGCGCGCGCCAGCCACCAAGCAGAAGCGGCCGGCAAACCGTTCAACCTCCAGCAGACCTTCGCTGCCATCTGGGCGTCGGGGATTGTCCCACCCTCGATCATCGACAGCGAATTCCTCGAGCGCCTGCCCTAACCGCAGGAAATCTCAACTTTCCAGCCGGCCGCATCGAGGTTGACGTTGCCATTTGAGACCGTCTCAAAAGACGACGCCAAAATGCGCGATCGCACAGCTCGCAGAAGCAGCGCCCTTGACCGGCGCACAGCGGGCACTATCGGGAGCGGATGAAGGAGACGAGGCGGACGCATCTTGAGGCCATCCCGCCGGTGCCGGCGATCTTGGGCGCCATCATCAGCGTCCAGGCCGGCGCGGCGCTGGCCAAGGGCCTCTTTCCCGCGCTCGGGCCGATCGGGACAGTCGGGCTGCGGGTCGTCCTTTCCGCGATCATGCTCACCGCGGTGTTCCGTCCCGGGCTGCGCGCGTTGTCGGCGGCGCAGTGGCGGGCGGTGATCCCGTATGGGCTGGTCCTGGGCGTGATGAACATCCTTTTCTACCTCTCGCTTTCGCGCATCCCGCTCGGGGTCGCGGTCACGGTGGAGTTCATCGGGCCGCTGGCGGTGGCGGTGTTCGGCTCGCGGCGCGCGGTGGATATCGCGTGGGTCGTTTTGGCTGCGGTAGGGATCGCGCTGATCACGCCGTGGTCGGGCGGCGGAACGGACGCTCTCGGCGTGGCGCTTGCATTCGCCGCGGGCGGGTGTTGGGCTGCTTACATTCTGCTGGGCGGCCGGGTCTCGCGCATCATGCCCGGCGGCGCCGCCGTGGCCATGGGAATGCTGATCGCTTCCTTCGTGGCGCTGCCGGCGGCGCTGGCGACGGACGGGTTTGGGGGGCTGACGCTCCCGCTTTTCGTGGCGGGAATCGGAGTGGCGCTGCTCTCGAGCGCGATCCCATACACGCTTGAGATCGTCGCCCTGCGGGGACTGCCGGCGCGCACCTTCGGCATCCTCATGAGCCTGGAGCCGGCGGTCGCTGCGCTCCTCGGTCTCGTCATTTTGCACGAACTGCTCTCCTCGCGGCAATGGGTGGCAGTCGCGCTGATCATTGCCGCGAGCGCGGGATCAACCCTCACCTCGCGCCGCCCCGCGCCCGTAGTTGCGGGCGAGGCCGGAGAGGGCTGGCAGGGAGGATGATCGGGTTGCGGTGGCGAATTCCTGTTCTCGCGCTGGAGAATGCCGAGAATCTGAGACCGCCCCACTCCTTGACCATTTCTTCAGAGCTTCAGAATTCGCAGACTGACGCCACTCTACCCAACGGCAGTCAATGACTTCGTTAGGCCGAAACCGGTGGGATCTGCTCAATCGCCTGGTAAAGTTTTTGGGCATCGACCGGTTTGGTCAGATGAAATTGAAAGCCGGCTTCCATCGTTTGCGCGACGTCGGCTTCCATTCCGTAGCCTGTGAGGGCGATGCCGACCGCGCGCGATTTCGAACGCAACGCTTCCATCACTTCGAAGCCAGTCCCGTCGGGTAGACCGAGATCGCTGATGATCACGTCGAACTCGTCCCGCAGCCCGATCGCGATGGCGTCTCTCTTGTTGTGAGCCAGCTCGACGTGGTGCCCACGTTTGCGGAGCAGTCTCGCCATCAACGCGGCCGTGGTCGCGTGATCTTCCACCAGCAGAATGCGGCGGCAACAGATCTCCGGCAGGGGCGCCGCGGCTACATGAGGCGCGATGGAGCCAGGCTCGATCGCCGGCAACTCAAAGACAAAGGTCGCACCCTTCCCGACGCCCGCGCTTTCGGCTCGAAGCGACCCGCCGTGCATCTCCGCCAGCGCGCGTGAGATCGCAAGTCCCAGGCCGAGGCCACCGAAGGCGCGATTGATCTCGGTGTCTCCCTGTTCGAAAGCGTTAAAGATTTTCGACAATTTTTCGGGCGCAATTCCGATGCCGGTATCGATCACGTCGACGCGGAAAGTGTGGGTGTCCGGATTTTCTGTTCGGATAATAATGCGACCATCCAGCGCGGTGAATTTGACCGCGTTGCGGATAAGATTCCAAAACACCTGCTGAATCCGCGCCGGGTCCCCGTCGATGTAATGTTGGGCGGCGTTAAGTTGGAGATCGATGTGGGGTGGGACCGAGGATGCGTTGCCACGCACGACCGCAATGGCTTCCTCGAGCAGCTCGTGACCATCGGCGATCTTCCGCTGCAACTGCACCTTGCCGTTTGCGATGCGGGTCAGGTCGAGGAGGTCATCGATCAAGCGAGCCTCGAGTTCCACGTTGCGACGGATCATGGAGATATCTGCGCGGATTTCCGGCGGGATGGTGGGATCGGTTTCCATCGCGCTCGCCGCCATCAAGACCGGATTAAGAGGCGTGCGCAGTTCGTGACTCAGGACGGCCAGGAAGCGGTCCTTCGCTGCGTTCGCGCGCTGCGCGTCCGCCAGCGTATGGCGCAATTCGTTCCGCGCCTTATCGAGCGAACGAGCGAGTAATTTCGCCTGCGTCGCCGCCTGTTTCGCGATGGCAGTGTTGCCTTCTGCGACCGTGGCGATGCGTTCGCCTTCGAAAGCCGCGGCCAGGATCGGGAGCATCAAACTGATGTCGACGCCGCGATCGATGTCATGCTCGCCGCCGAGGAGGACGATCACGGAGCCGTCATCTGCCGCGAAGCCAGTGCCCCGCGTGGTCGCTCCGGAGATTGGAAGGGGAAGGTCTGCTTGGTGAACAGAATTCTCGAGGCAACATTTCAGGAACGCCCGCCAGGCGCTGGCATCGGGCAGCGTTTGTTGAAAACCGGACGCCGGGAGCAGAATGCCTAACTCGCGATCGGGGGTGAAAATCAGTAAGTCGTCGGCGCCCGCATGCGCGGCCAGAGCTTTCGCGGCGGCGCACCGGCTGTCGGGCTTTGTCAACGCAGCGACAAGCGACAGCAGTTGCCCGCGCGAGGAAGATTTCCGGTTAAGCCGGCAGGACGCAAACGACGGCTGTGCAGTTGTGGAAGCCGTTGAATTGCCCCGTCGTTCTGGCAACTTGTCCATACGTATTGCAACCTGCGAACTGAGTCTCCCCGAGCACTTCCCTCAGAGCTTCCAGTTCATTTCCAAACTCGCGGCCCATGCGTAAGCGCGTCGCCACACAATCGAAAAAGAGAGCCACGCCCGGCTCGTGTCCGTTGAGTTGATCGACCGCGGACCGGGTCGCATTCGCGGCCGCTTCTTTCGCCGAGGCGACGTCCGTGCTCATCAGGCAAACGGCGGCGCCCTGTGGAATCTCTGCCGCGCAAAGCACGGAACCATCCGCGTTCACTGCCAGCGGAACGCGCAATTTATAGCCATCGCCCATCTCGATCCCCAGAATGTTGTGGAGGAAAAAAGGCATCGGGTCGGTCTGATCGAACTTTTGCCCGGTGCTTTCGGCATGCTCGCGGAAAACATCGAGGATCGGCGAAGCGTTCAGGCTCACGAGGACGGCGCCGCGCGATTCGGTCACGCGCATCGGCGCCGTCGCCGGGCTCCAGCCGTGACGAACTCCGATGCCGATCGGTTTTTCGGAAATAATCTCGAGCGCGACGGCGGCATCGCTCGCCACCTCTTTGCCCACGAAGACCTGGGTGCGACGAAAGTTCGCGTCGTCGCCCGCACCGCCACCGAAGAATTGGTGACTGCCGCCCGTCTTCAACGTCAGCTCCTCGATCAGTTCGTCGGCATGTCCGGCGAGCGCATCGGTCAAAATCAGCGCGGAGCAATACTCGTTAGACCCTTCCATCCCGCAGCGAAAATCCCGCACCATGTCTTCCGCCGCTTTCTGCCGATCGCTGCTAATTCCACGCCCGATCCCGACAGCGAATTGCAAGGCAGATGAACAGATCGCGATCGCGCAAGCTTTCCCATCGCCGTGGGTGTTACTGGTAAATTCGCCCGCGGACGAACAGCCGACGATGACTTTCGCGCCGCTGCGTTCCACCACGGCACCCACGAGGGTGGCTGCGTCGTACTTCGGCGAGACAAACAGAATGACGGCGTCCGGCGGACGACCTTCCAACTGCGCGGCGATTTGATCGCCCAACGACGCTCCCGCTTCCCTGCTGTCCTCCACGCTGGTATCGACGACGACGCTTCGAGTTTTCACAGGATTCCCAACGTTCATGAATCGCACTCTCGTCGGGGCGACGACTTAAGCAATTCCCTGGGGAGTTCGAATTGTTTGCGACGCCGGAACTGTGCCGGAGCGCGCCGAGTGAAGGTCAGGCTGAACTTGGAGCCTGCTGGTGGAGGGATCGAGACGCGCGGTGGAGTTAATGGCGGGACTGCGTTTGCCGTCATGCGCGATGATGGCTGGTCCCTCACCCGAGAGTGAATTTGACTGTGGCCAGGTCGGTTTACTTTTTTTGTTTGAAAATCGCGGCGCGAATACTATAACCGCACTACTTCCAAGCGCGCCGCATCTGCCAGCAGAGGTCACGCGTGAAAGCCCCCCGGCATGTTTCCCAAGAGCTACACGGGCCGTCCCGCGCTCCTTGGCGTAGTTCTGGCCGGCCTCCTTCAATCCGCTTCCGCGGCCACGGTTTTCCAAGATAGCTTCGAGTCGGGCGCGCTGGGCAGCGCCTGGTCGACTTCGGCAACCGGTGACGGCCGTGTCGCAGTAACGAGCGAGTTCCAGCCAGCTAATGGAAGCAAACACTTGCTGCTCGACGATTCGAACAACGACCTCACTTACTCAGTGGCAGAGGCAACGCTGAAGCTAAACCTGACCGGCAAGAAAAACGTCGTCCTTTCGTTTAAGGCGAAAAGCCTCGGCAACGAACCACACGAGCCGCCGTTCACCTTTTTCTCGTCGAGCACGCGCAATTACGACGGCGTCGCAATCACCGTGAGTGGCGGCAGCACCTGGCGCACGGTGCAGTCGCTCGCGACCACCGCGACAGGATGGCAGGCCTACTCGATTTCGCTCGACGGGCTCGTTAGCCCTCTCGGCGCGGATGTGCGGATTCGTTTCTCGGGCTACGACAACTCTTCGGCTCCAATCGATGGCATTGCGATCGATGAAGTCAGCGTCACTGCGGACGACGATGTGCGCGCGGAGGTGCAGCTTCCGTCGCCGGTCACGGAAGGCGCGGAGGCGCAGACTGGCTCAGTCACCATCTCGCCCGCCGTGACGGTTGATACCACGCTGAGTCTCGTCCCGTCGCCGACTGGCCAACTTGATCTTCCCGCGAGCGTAACGATCCCCGCTGGGCAAACTTCCGCGAACTTCAGCTTCAGTGTTCCGGACGACAATATCGTCAATCTCACTCGCAGCATTTTGGTGAAGGCGACGGCGCCCGGGGTTACCTCAACCGCTGGTATCGTGACGATCTACGATGACGAAGCGCCGACGCCGACGCTCTCGCTTCCCGCGGAGCTGCCCGAGACCGAATACAACACGACGCATCCTGCGAACGCGACTGTGAGCCTTGACCGCGCGGCAGCTGCGCCGTTGACGCTCTTTCTGAGCTCGAACCCGGCCATCCTCTCGGTCGGGAATAACATCACGATCCCAGCTGGCCAGAAGCAGGCCACGTTCGCCGTCTACGCCTCCCGTGACTACAAGGCCACGGGTGATTACACCGTCACCGGCACCGTTTCCGCACCGGGTATCACGGGCGCGACAGACCAGACCGTAATCCGCGATATGGACCAGCGGACGTTCTCCGTGAGTCTGCCGGCGACGATCCAGGAGAACGTCACTGGCCAGGGGGCGGTTTCCATTCCGGCGACGGTGCAGAGCAATGTCACCGTGCAGCTCAGCAGCTCGGATCCCACAGTGGCGAACGTTCCGACGATGGTGGTGATCCCGGCTGGTCAGAGGAACGCTTCGTTCAGCATCACGCCCGTCAATAATGCACTGCGCGACGGCAGCCGCACCGTCACCGTGACGGCGGCGGCAAACGACTTCACCAGCGGCTCTGCCACCACGGTCATACGTGACGACGAGGTCGCCGGCTATCGCGTGGCCCCTGCCACCGATATCGTCAATGCGACAGCGCCCGTCAGCTTCACCGTCGCAGCGCTCGACGTGCAAGCGAACGCCATCAACGCCGCATCGCGCCTCGTGAGTGTCGAGCTGGTGCTCCCGAACGGCACCGCGCAGCCGGCCACGCCGCCAACCATGACGCTTGCCGGCACCAGTACGACAGGGACACTGGCGTTGCCGGCGAACATCACCCCGCCGTATCGCATCCGCATCACTGATGTGGAGAACAATCGAGGAGACTCCTCGCTCTTCGATACCATCCGGAGTCTACCAATTTCAACCAACGACCTCGTCTGGGACGCAACGCGCGGGCGCATCTACGCCAGTGTCACGACTTCCTCTCCGAACAACGCCAACCAGGTCATCGCAATCGATCCTGTGACACTCCAGATCACCGGGAGCGCGCCGGTGGGCAACAGCCCCTCCAAGCTCGCGCTCACCGGTGGCGGCGAAGCGCTCTACGTAATTCTCACTGCGACGAAACAGATCGCGCGCATCGACCCCCAATCGATGAGCGTGGTCTCGACCTTCCCAGTCGGTTCCGATCAATACGGGGCACTCAGCGCAAACGACATCGCCGCAGTCGCCGGTCAGCCGAATCTTGTCGTCGTTGCGCGCTCCGGCACCTTTTCTGGTAATACCGTCGTTGCCGTCTACGACAACGGCGTTCCGCGAGAGAACGTCGTCGGCGGCGCCTCTGGAGTCGAAGCTTCCGCTGATCCATCAATTTTCTTCGGCGCCGGCTCTGGGCTGAGGGTGATGCAACTCGGCCCGACCGGCCTCACCCTCACGGCCTATAACCAATTTGCCGCAACCAGTTCCGACATGGCCGCCGACGGCAGTCTGATTGTGGTCGGCCGCACCGCGATCGACGGCGCGACCTTGCAGCAGATCGGCTCTTTCATGTCCGGCAACGTCAATCCCAGAGGCGGCCCGGATCGCGCATTGAATCGCGCTTACTTCATCGAGCAGCCCACGCACGACAGCTCCCAACTGGATACGGTCAGCGCCTACGACGCCTCGAGCCTGGCGCAAATCGCCCGGCTGCGGATGCCATTGCTCTCGTTTAGCTCCTTCGCCTTTACGCCGCCGATCCGCTGGGGCTCCGATGGCCTCGCGTTCGGCGCGAATAACTCCATTCTCATCTTAAATACGCCGCAGATCGTGCCCACAGCGCAACCTGCCGATCTGCGCGTCTCCCTTCAGGCGACGCCGGCAAGCGTCGAGGCCGGAGATGCAGTCAGCTACGCGATGAGCGTCACCAACGACGGCCCGAACGTCGCCAAAAACGTAACGCTCACCGCGACACTGTCGGATGGCCAGGCGGTGACCGCGGTTACATCGACGAGCGGCAGCATCGCGCGTAACGGCAGCGTCTTCACGCTGACTGCGGGAGACATTCCGGCGGGTGCTTCCACCAGCCTGAGCATCGTCGCCAATCCGCAGTCGGTCGGGAGTGTCTCCTGTAGCGTGAAAGCCACGGCGAGCTCGCCTGATCCCGACTTCAAAAACAATATCGCGGCCAAGATTGTCCCGGTCAGCTACCGCAACTCGATCGATTCGGTAAACACTCTGCGTCTCGACACGAACAACGTCGTCAGTGACGCCACGCGGAATCTGCTCTGGGCGACCACGCCAGCTTTAGCCGGGTTCGCCCTGGAGCGTTCGATCGTCTCGATCGATCCTCAGACCGGCCAGGTCAGCGAGCCGATTTCCCTCTTCGGCACGCCGGCGAGCGACTCGATGGCGATTTCGCACAACGGTCGCTATCTCTACGTTGGGCTCAGCGACGCGCCAGTCGTCGTCCGCGTCGATCTCAGTGTCAGTCCAGCGGTGGTAACGCGCATCCCGCTCGCCAGCGTAGACAATTACAGCATCACCTATGCGCAGGAAATCGCGGTGCTGGAGGGCGACGGCACCAGCTTTATTTTCGCCGCGACGAGAAACAATGGCGTCGCGGTCTACGACGGCTTCGTGCAGCGGCCACAAACCGCAGAGAGCTCCGGACCCGATCAGATCGAACCGACCGCCGACCCGAATGTGTTCGTCGGCACAAGGGAAGTAAGCAACAACCCTCTCACGAAGTTCCTCGTCTCGCAGAATGGCGTCGCCGAGGGGCCTTCGCGTAGCGGTCTCTCGGGCGGCGTTATTCGCGCGTCCGGCGATCTGTTGTTATCGCGATCCGGTCGGCTGGCGAACAGCAGCGCCCTTACGTTGGAGGCGAGCTACCCTAGCCAGGGCGTGCCCGCGCTCGATGCGCCGCGCGCTCGCGCCTTCCTCACGAGCGGCGGAATAGTCCGCGCCTACGCGATGATGAGCGGCGACTTCATTGCGGAAATGCCGTTGCCCGGGCTGTCAGGAGCATATCCTGAGCTTCCGCGCAGTTCTCTGCGCTGGGGAGAGGATGGTTTTGCTGTTAACGCCCAGGACAAGCTCTTCCTCTTCCGCTGGTCGGCGACGCTGTCCGGGAACCCTGAGAGCAGCGTTGACGACGGCTCAGTCAATCCGGCGCCCACGGTTCCAGGGGAGGGCGTCCCGTCGCAATCGCTCGTCGAAATGCCGTCGCCGGTTTCGGAAGGCACGGGGCCACACACCGGATATGTGCTGCTTTCCGCAACCACGAGCGGCGACTTAACGCTTAACCTCACCGCGTCGCCAGCCGGCCAGCTGGTTCTGCCCGCCAGCGTCACCGTGCCGGCGGGACAAAGCTCGGCCAGTTTCCAGTTCAGCGTCGCGAATGACGCTGCCGTGAATCTCAACCGCACCATCTCCGTGTCCGCGAACGCGAGCGGCGTGACGGCGAACAGCGGCACGGTCACGGTTTACGATGACGACGCGCCGCAAATGTCGATCACCCTGCCGCCGCACTTTCTCGAGGGCGCCTTCTCGTCCGGCACTAATGCGACTCTTACTCTCGACCGGCCGGCGACGCAGGGTATTGAAGTTTCCTTCACCGCGAATCCGCCGCTGCTCGGCGTCTCGAATGCTTATGTCAACGCGGGCCAGACCAAGGTGGGAATCTCCGTCTCTGCGGTTAATGACAACGCCATTACTGGCGACAGAGTTGTGACAATCACCGCCACGTCTCGCGGCCTCTCGAGCGCAAGCGCGCAGACGTTGTACATCGATCGGAACCAGCGCGTCCTCTCGCTCGAGCTGCCGGCAACCCTGCAGGAGAACGCAAGCGCCACCGGCACCGTCACGATTGGAGGAACTCTGACGCAGAATGTTGTCGTGCAACTGGCGAACTCGAACCAGGGCGCAGCGACGGTACCCTCGAGCGTTATCATTCCTGCGGGCAGCATCTCCAACACTTTCACGATCACAGGCCACGACCAGGGCGTCGGCACCGGCAGTCGCAGTATTCTGATCACGGCCAGCGCGCCGACTTTTACCAGCACGAGCGCGCCAGTCACAATCACGGATTCGGACGTGGGCGGCTATCGAGCCTCGCTGCCGTCCGACATCGTCAACATCGACGCTGGTGTGCCAATCGCCATCACTGCGACCGATGCGTCTGGCCGCGCAATCAATGGCGTGATGGGCTCTGTGTTGCTCTCCGTCGTGGCGAAGGACGGCAGCACGACGCCGCTCACGCCCACGGCGGTGGCGCTCAATGGCAGCACGACGGACGTGATTGTTACGATCCCGCCGAATCTCACTCCGCCGCTCCGCATTCGCGTCAGCGATTCAATGGGCAACAGCGGCGACTCCGCCGTGTTCGATCCGATGCGCACCCTTGGCCTCACGGCCGCTGATCTGGTGTGGGACGCCGGCCGGAATCGCTTTTACGCCAGCATTCCGGCGACCGCGCCGGCCGATGCGAATCGCGTGGTTGCGATTGATCCTGCAACGATCCAGATCGTCGGCTCGGTGGCAGTAGGTCAAGACCCTGGAACTCTCGCGCTCACACCGGGCGGCGAAGCGCTCTACGTCGGTTTGAACGGCAACGGTAGAGTCGTGCGCATCGATCCTCAGACCATGAGTGTGGTCGGAAGCTTCTCGCTCAATTTCGCGCAGTTTGGCGGACCCCTCCGCGCCAGCGACATCGCAACGGTCGCCGGGCAGCCGGACACGATTGTCGTTGAGCGCAAGGAACTGAACTCTTCCTATTCGAGCGGCGTCGCGGTCTACGACAACGGTGTCATGCGACCTAACATCAGCGGCACGGAGGGCATTGAAGCTTCCGCCGATCCACAGATTTTCTTTTCCAACTATTACGGTTTCAGAAAATACCGGCTCGACCCGAACGGCCTCACGCTGATCGCGACGGCAGAGCTGTCCGGCGGTTCGGCGACGATGCAGGCCGACGGTAATCTCCTTCTTTCCGACACCTCGTTGATTGACGGCGCGAACCTCCGACAGCTCGGCCGATTCACCTTAACGGGACAGAACGGCCTCGCCGCTTTCCGCCCCGACCTTGCGGCAAATCGCGCCTACCTCATCGAGAATCTCAGCTCCGGCAGTGGCGCGAGCGCGAATACCATCAGCGCCTACGATGCAACGACGTTCGCGCCTTTGCGTCGAGCCACCATGCCTACAGCCAGCTCGGTGGCGTCGCTCATCCGCTGGGGCAGCGACGGTCTCGCCTTCCGCAGCAGTAACAGCATCAATCTGGTGCGCGCGAGTCAGCTCGTGCCCGCTGATGCCGCGACTGATCTGCAGGTGGAAATCGAGCCCCTGCCTGCCTCCGCTGCCGCCAACACCACCGAAACCTACACCGTGCGGGTGACGAACAGCGGTCCGGAGATCGCGCGCAACGCCGCCGTGAACGTCACCCTCTCTGACGGCCAGCTCTTGCAGCAGGTTGATGCCGGTGCCCGCGCGCCAGTTGTGAACGGCTCGCTCGTGACCTTGCAAATCGGCGACCTCGCTCCCGGTGCGAGCGCGACGATGAACATCTCCACCTTGTTGCAAAACGTGGGCAGCGTCTCGTGCACCGCGCAGGTGACGATGAGTTCCCGCGACCTGGCGTCGGCGAACGATTTCGCCTTCAAGCTCGTGCCGATCGGTTTTAATAGCGGTGCCGATGCAACGAATCAGCTCCGGCTGCCCGCGAACAATCTTATCTTCGACAGCTCGCACAATCTCGTTTGGGCCACGTTCCCGACGACGGTTCCGCCACCGTTGGGCGGATCGCTCATCGCAATCGATCCGACCACTGGGCTGATTTCGGATCCGATTCCATTGAATGGCACGCCCACGAAAGGTTGCATCGCGCTCTCAGGAAACGACCGCTATCTGCACGTGGGTCTGAGCAATGTGCCTGCCGTCGCGCGCATCGATCTGAGCGCATCGACCTATAGCTCCACGCGCATCTGGCTCGGCTCCATTAGCGGAGCAGGGTACGCGAATTACCCACAGGATATCGAAGTTTTGGACGGTGATGGCACCAGCTTCATCACTGGGGGGAGCGACGGTGCCGCCGTTTACGATGGTGAAGTTCGCCGCCCGCAGACGACTTCCCTCTATACTGCCAATCGGATCGAGCGAGGCGGTTCGCCCGATTCCTTCGTTGCGAAAGTGACCGGCATCTCAAGCAATCCGGCGAATATCCTCAGCGTCACGGCGAACGGGGTGACGGTTACCCGGACATTGGATAATGCCATCCTTGGGGGCGAAATTCGCACCGCTGGTAATCTTCTCTTCAGCAGCGGGGGGCAACTCGCCGATGCGACGACGCTGGCGGTGCGCGCCTCTGTGGGCGGCCCCGCCCAGCCGTGTGTCGACGGTCCGAACGGCCGCGCTTACCAGATCTCGGGGACGGAGATTCGCGCTTTCGATCCCAGCAACGGTGCGCGAAAAGGCACGTTCTACCTGCCGACCGGCCGCTCCGATGATTGGGCGACCACCGCGGTGCGTTGGGGCGCCGATGGGTTCGCCATTGCCGGCGCGGGCAGCGTGTACCTCGCCCGCTGGTCCGCCGTCGATCGTTCAAACGTGGACGAGAATGGCGATGGCATCGCTGATCTGTGGGCGCTCGCGCACTTCGGCACCACCAATATCGACCTTGCCGCCGACCCTGACGTAGACGGCATTTCGACTGGGCTCGAATATTTCCACGGCACTTTACCCCTGCAGGTAGACGCCAATCCGCTGCAATTCGGAATCGAAACGGTCGGTGACAGCCGTGTCCTGCATCTCGTTTTCCCGAAACGCGCCAGCATTCCGGCGGCACATTACGTTTATCAGGCCAGCACCGATCTCCAGCAATGGAACGCGGCCGGAAACGTCACCGAGACCATCCTCCGCACATGGACAACCGGCGGTGTCCAGTATCAGCTCATCGACGCGGCGATTCCCGCGCCTGACGGTGCGCGCAGCTTCGTGCGGATCAATTGGCTCGGGCCGCAGTAGCGGTTCGTCGTTAGGCGCCGCCTAGCGACGGGTGGATCTCGACGGTACGAGAGCCTTTCAACTTGGAGCAGCTGCGCGCCTTCTCAGGCCGGCATGGATCTCGATGGCTCTCCGCGACGCGCAACCGCCCCGCGATGACCATTGCTCGCCTAGTAGAACCAAGTCGCGTCGCCACTCGACCGCATAAGGCGGTCAATAAACTTTGTTCACGTGATCTCGCTCGGCGCTGACTTCTTGCTTTAGGCCGGGGCTTGGCCTGCACTGGGCACTGGAGTCCCAGAGGGCGCGCGCCCGCGCGCTCGTGACCAGGTGCGGGCCCCATGCGGCAAAGGTCCGCGAACTGGAACGGGAGATTCGGAGTGCGCTTGGCGGAGCGATTGCTTGAATTTCACGACTGTGAAAATCAGGCCGCCGCGGATCGGCTTCCTTGTTCTGCTCGCTCTTATTTCAAGTGGGCATCCGCCTGCTTCCGGAGCGGGGCGATCGTGAGCGGAGATCGGGTGATCTATAAGAAGGGGTTCGGCGTGGCGGATGTCGAGAGTGGAGCGCCGGTGACGGCGGGGATGCTTTTCCGGTCGGGCTCGATCGGGAAGATGTTGACGGCGTCAGTGCTGCTGGCGCTTCTGGAGGAACATAAAATTCCGACGGATGCGCCGCTGGAGAAGGCGGCGCCGGGACTGGCGCCCATGGATTATGCACCGGCCCGGCTGCGCTGATGACTGACGTCGTTCCAAAGGCGAACTCGTGCATGTTCTGTTTGCCGAGGAATACAGCACCAGCGGAGCGCAAGCGCTGCACCACTCCAGCGTCGGCCGAAGGCACACGATCACTGAAGACTGCGCTAGCTGCGGTCGTCCGCACGCCCGCGATGTCGACGTTGTCTTGCGCCCGATCGGAATGCCGTGAAGTGGACCGCGCCAGCGTCCGTTCCTGATTTCTTCCTCCGCCTTGCGCGCCTCCGTCAGCGCAGATTCGGAAGTGACGGTGATATATGCGTTGAGACGTGAATTTAAGCGCTCGATCCGCGCCAGACATGCGCGCGTCAGCTCAACCGGCGAAAGCTCCCGATTCCGGATGGCGCGACTGGCGGCGCGCAAATCCAGCTCCGTGAGGTCGCCAGAAAAGCGCTCGCGTGCCGAACTCTGACCAAGCGCTGAAAGCGTCCCGCCACTTCGGACCCTTCAAATTCACATTGACTGACGCCCCGTATGTCTGTCACATATATGCCACTGGCATATATGGCATCACCAATTCTCGAGCGGGAACTGAAGAAAGGGAGCGCCGAGCTGTTGATCCTGTCGCTGGTCGAGGATCGGCCGCGGCATGGTTATGAGATCGGGCAGTTAATCGACGTGCGTTCCCGCGGAGCGCTGCGCTTCAATGTCGCTTCGCTTTACCCGCTGCTTTACCGCCTGGAAAAGCGCGGCTGGATTCGCGGGCGCTGGGTGGAGAAAGCCGGGCAACGCCGCCGGCGCTATTACCGGCTCACTCCGGCAGGCAGGAAGATGCTCGCCGCGCAGCGCGATGGCTGGCGCGAGTTTGTCGAGGCGATCAGCCGCATCACGGGGATTCAGCATGCCTGATTTTGCGCGCGAGATTCGGACGCGGCTGGCGGGCCTCGATCTGCCAGCAACGCGCGAGACGGAGATCGTCGAGGAGCTGTCGCAGCATCTCGAGGATGAATACGAACAACTGCTGCGCGGCCCGGCGGACGAGCAAACGGCCTTCGCCGCGGTGCTCGCTCGGCTGGATGAAAGCGGATTGCTCGGCCCGGAATTGAAGCGCGTGGAACCACGCGCTCCGGCAGAGATGCCAGCACCGGGAGCGGAAAGGAAAACAAATATGATCAGCGATCTCGGACAGGACCTGCGTTACGGACTGCGCATGCTGGCGCGGAGCCCGGCATTCACCATCATCGCGACGCTCGCGCTCGCGCTCGGCATCGGCGCGAACAGTGCCATCTTCAGCGTGGTCAACACCGTCCTGCTCCGGCCGTTGCCCTACAAGAATCCAGACGCGCTCATGATGATCTGGGAAGACGCCACGCACATGGGCTTCCCTCTCAACACGCCGTCGCCCGCTAATTTTCTCGATTGGCGCGAACAAAACACCGTCTTCGAAGGCATGGCCGCGATGGCGCAACGCAGCTTCAGCCTGACCGGAGTCGGCGAGCCGGAGCGTTTCGATGGCCGCCGCGTGTCGGCTAATCTCTTCGCACTCCTCGGCGTGGAGCCGGTGCTGGGGCGCAGTTTTCTTCCGGAGGAAGACAAACCGGGAACACGCGTCGCGATCCTGAGCCACGGCGTCTGGCAACGCCGTTTCGGCGGCGAATCGTCCATCATCGGACGCCCCATCACCCTCGATGGCGAAAGCTACACCGTGGTCGGCGTCATGCCGCGCGGCGTGGGCTTGCCGAGTTTTGGCGATTGGGAGGATCAGCTCTGGGTGCCGATTGCATTCGACTCGGAGGAGGCGGCCAGCCGCGGCAATCACTTTCTGGAAGTGATCGCGCGCTTGAAGCCGGGCGTGACGCACGCGCAGGCACAGGCAGAGATGGCGACGATTGCCGCGCGTCTGGAACAACAATATCCCGACTACAACACGCGCATCGGGATCAAAGTACAACCGTTGCGCGAGCGACTGGTCGGCAACATTCGACCGGCGTTGCTCGTCCTGCTGGGCGCGGTCGGCTTCGTCCTGCTCATCGCCTGCGCGAACGTCGCCAACCTGCTTTTGGCGCGCGCCGCCGCCCGCCAAAAAGAGATCGCGCTTCGACTGGCTCTGGGCGCAAGCCGGGCGCGTTTGATGCAGCAATTTCTCACGGAAAGCGTGCTGCTCGCGATTCTGGGTGGCGCGTGCGGACTCGCCTTTTCCTTCTTCGGGTTGCGCATGCTGAAGGCGTTCATTCCCTCCACCATCTCGCAGGCGAGCGAGATCGGGATGGACGCGAAGGTCCTTCTCTTCACCGCGCTCGTCTCGCTCGTGACCGGATTGATCTTCGGCCTCGCACCGGCCAGCCAGGCGTCGCATTTCAACCTGAACGACACGCTGAAGGAAGGCGGACGCGACTCGGGTGCGAGCCGGCGCGGCAACCGCATTCGCGCCGCGCTCGTCGTGAGCGAGGTGGCGGTCTCCTTTCTCCTCCTGATCGGCGCCGGACTCCTGATCAGCAGTTTTCTGCATCTGCTAAAACTCGATCCCGGTTATCGCGCGGAGAATCTGCTCACTGCGAAAGTCGTTCTGCCGGAAACGAAATATTCGGACGCAGCCAAGCGCGCCGCATTTTTCAGCGAGCTTTTGCGCCGGGTGACGGCGTTGCCTGGTGTGGAATCGGCCGCGGTCGCAAGCAACCTTCCGTTGACCTACACCGGCGATTCGATGCCGATCGGGATCGAGGGCCGGGCCGATCCGCCACCCGACCAGATGCCGGACGTGATCTATCGCACGATCAGCCCCGGATACTTCGGCACGATGGGCATCCGCCTCGTCCAAGGGCGCGATTTTACGGCGCAGGATCGCAACGAGACTCAGCGCGTCGTCGTGATCAGCGAAAAGACCGCACGTCATTTTTGGCCGGGGGAAAATCCGATCGGTAAACGGCTGAAGCCGGGCTCGAGCACCGCGGAAGGTCCGTGGCGCGAGGTGGTGGGTGTCGTGCAGGATGTGCGGCAAAACGACTTCGTGGCTGAGCCGAAGATGCAGATGTATCTCAGCTACGAGCAGGTGATGACGCTCGCGCCGAACGCGCTCGTCGTGCGCACGAAAGTCGACCCGCTCAGTCTCGGGTCGGCGGTGCGCAAGTGCGATCTGGGCGATCGATAAAGATCAGCCGGTCTCGGACATCCGGTCGATGGAAGAGATCGTGGCCGAAGCGGTGGCGCGGCAGCGTTTCACCATGTTGTTACTGGGAATTTTTGCTGCACTGGCGCTGCTCTTGGCGGCGGTCGGAATCTACGGCGTGATGAGTTACACGGTGGCGCAACGCACGCGCGAGATCGGCATTCGGATCGCGCTCGGCGCGCAACGTGGAGATGTGCTTTGGATGACGGTCTTCCAAGGGCTGAAGCTGGTGCTCCTGGGCATGGCGATCGGCATCGTGGCGGCTCTCGTTTTGACCCGCGTCATGGCCAGTCTTCTCTTTGGTGTGAGTGCGACGGAACCAGCGATCTTCGTCGCAATCTCAGTGGTCCTGACGGGCGTTGCGTTGCTCGCCAGCTATATCCCGGCGCTGCGCGCGACGAGAATCGACCCGATGATTGCCCTGCGCGCGCAGTAATCCTCGGCCGGTTTTTTCGTCCCCCGGCTGCTGATGGAGGGCGGGATCAGCGGACAGGTTCAGATTGGAAGAGGATTCACAGTGGGGTCAGTCCGTGCATACGTGCAGAATCCTGCGAGGCCCTGAATGGATGTCGGGTGTCGGCGGGGTCACGTTTAATATTTAGATATTCACCCGCTTCGCCGCCAACGTTTGCTAGGGGTCAGTCATCACTTTTGACTTAAATGGAGGTACAGATCCGGAGCTCTTGTCCCAGTTAGCGCGTGCCCGCCTCGCTCGTGACCAGGCGCCGCGCACGCTTACGGCGCGGTGAGATTCCTACCGGAGAGTTCTCCCCTCACTGCCCAGCGGACTCTTGGCAAACGCTGCAATTTGAAACTAGCCTTGGCCTCGTCACTCGCGCCACCATGTCCGACCCTGCCGACAAAGCCCCGAGATCGCTCTTCGACTGGCACGGACTGAACCTGCGGAACGTCACCTTGATGGCGGTGACCGCCAGTTGCTTCGCCCAGATCGGCGCGCAACTCTTCGCGCTGGTTGTCGTGGCCGGCACCGTCTCGGAAGCTCCGCCGCGCTCCTTCGCCATGTTCGAGGGGGAATACGGTTACAACAGCAGCGCCTTTTGGGATGTTGTTCCCTCGATCACGTTCGTGCTGTTCCTCATCGCGGTAGCGACCAACTGGAAGACCGCGCGCCGAAACCTCCTGCTCCTGGCGCTGACGCTCTTCGTCGTGGGGGGCCTCGTGGCGGGTCTCTTCCTGGAGCCCGTTTTCGCCGAGATGAAAGCCCTGGGCTACAGCGACATGGTGGATCCGGTGCTGCAAAGGCGCGCAGCGATGTGGTACGCCCTTGATTGGGGAGTATGGGGGATGGCAGTGATGTCTGGGTTGGCCCTTTTGCTTGCGCTTGTCCGCCCGGTCACATCGCCGAAGCCGATGGCTTGAAACGCTGAAACGCTGAAACGCTGAAACGCTGAAACGCTGAAGAGCCGAAACTCTGTCCGCGAACCGGAACGGGAAATTCGGAGTGCACTTGGCGGAGCGATTGCTTAAATTTACGACTGTGAAAATCAGGCCGCCGCGGATCGGCTTCCTTGTTCTGCTCGCTCTTATTTCAAGTGGGCATCCGCCGGCTTCCGGAGCGGAGCGGGATTTTCGTGAACTCGAGGAGGTGGTGCGGGCGGAGTTGCAGGAGACGAATACGCCCGGCGCGGTGGTGGCGATCGTGAGCGGAGATCGGGTGATCTATGAGAAGGGGTTCGGCGTGGCGGATGTCGAGAGTGGGGCGCCGGTGACGGCGGGGATGCTTTTTCGGTCGGGCTCGATCGGGAAGATGCTGACGGCGTCAGTGCTGCTGGCGCTTCTGGAGGAACACAAGATTCCGACGGATGCGCCGCTGGAGAAGGCGGCGTCGGGACTGGCGCCGCGGCTTTCGCGTCTGACTTTTGCAGCAGTTGCTCAGTCATACGGCGGGGCTGATCTCCTCCGCGCGCATTTGTTGCGCGCAGGAAGAGAGTGCGCTGGCCGGGGAGGTGCGCGCCTATCGCGACGAAGACTATTTCTTTACCGAGCCGGGTCGCATCTTTTCCTACGCGAACACGGGCTACATCCTGGCCGGTTATGCGATCGAGCAACTGAGCGGGAAGCCGTTTGCGGATGCGATGCAGGAGCGGTTGTTCGCGCCGCTGGGGATGACGCACACGCTCATTCGCCCGACCACGGCCATGACTTACCCGCATGCGCAAGGACACAACGCCGAGGGCAAGGCGAAGCCGACGGTGGTGCGGCCGATGACCAACAACGTGGGCGACTGGCCGGCGGGGTTCTACTTCACCACGGCGGGCGACCTCGGGCGGTTGGCAATCGCGCTGATGAACGGCGGCAAGATCGATGGCAGACAAGTGCTCGCGCCGACGCTTTTCGAGAGGCTGACCAAGCCGCGGGCGGAAGTGCCGCCTTCGTTCGATGATCCGAAGGGGTATTGGACGGGCACGAGCTATGGCTATGGGTTCTTCATGCATGAGCATCGCGGGGTGCCGATCGCATTCCACGGCGGGACCATTCCGGGATTCGGCGCCTTCATGGTGCTCGCGCCGCGGGAACGCCTCGCAGTCATCACGCTCACGAACAAGAACGCGGTCATCCTGGGCAAGACGACGGAGAAAGCGCTGGAGATGCTCCTGAAATTATCGCCTGCTCCGCCGCCGTTGCCGATTGAGGGATTGCCATTAACCCAGGCCGAAATGGAAGAGATCGCCGGCACGTATCGCAACGGCTTGCTCCGCGCCGAATTGCGCATTCGCGCGTGGAGAGTGGCACTGGAAAGCCAGCTATCCAACGACCGTCGGCGAAGGTCCGGGCTGGGAGATCGAGGCCCCGGTGCGAAAGATTGGCCGCGACCGGTTTGCCTACACCCTGCCGGGCAGCGAGGCAGCGACGGAGTTCCTCGTTCTGCGCGACAAGGCAGGCGAACCAGAGTTTCTGCATTGGCAAATGATCGCTTTGGCGAAGGCATCGGAGCCAGTCGCAGAATAACGCACAGTCGAAGCTTCCGACGTCTGCTCTTACTCCGCCTGCTTTGCTGCCGGCTTCCCCTTCGTTTTTTGGGTCAGCGCGCGCCGCTACTTGATGCTTATCGGACAGCTTCACCATCCGGCGCCGTGTGTAGGCTATGCGCCGGCAGCGCGAGGATGCAGGCAAAAGTTCCGAGGCTGACCGCGATCATGACCAGCAGGCCGGTGCGGAAGCTGCCGACCGTTGCCGCAAGGACGAAGGCGCTCACGCCGAGGGCGGCGCCGACTTGTCGGACAAATTGCTGGCTGGTGGTGGCGCTGCCCATGCGCGCAACTGGGACGCTGTTTTGCACCACGACGGTGAGGGCGGGCGAAAGCAAGCCCATCCCGGCGCCGGAGATCACGGCCGCCACCACCACCCAGGCGAGTCCGTGTTCGAAGGCGAACATGAAGAGGAGGAGCCCAACGATGTGGACCACGATGCCGATGATGCCCGGGAGACGTTCGCCGATGCGATGGACCAGGCGCCCGGTGGCGAAGGCGAACGTGCTCCAGCCGATGGTGAACGCGCCCACGACCAGGCCGACGATCGCGCGGTTCCCCTGAAAGGCGGCGTCGGTCGCGAGCGGCAGATACGAGCTCAGGCCGAAGCCGCTGAAGAAAGCGAGGAAGGACGACGAGATGGATGCTGCATAACCGGTGTGCCGGAAGAAACTGAGCGGCAAGATCGGGTGCTCCGTGCGTCCCTCGTGCCAGACGAAGAGCGCGAGCAGAACGAGTCCTGCGACGATGAGCGCAGCCTCGAGCAGGCCGATCTTTCCTTCGCCGAGATCGACAAACGCCCACATGAGCGCGCTGCCGCCTGCGCCGGCAAGGAGCGCGCCGACCAAGTCAAAGCGACCGCTGACCCGACCTCTGCTTTCATTCATGCCGATGACGACGAGCACGGCTGCGATCGCCGCGATGGGCACATTGATGAGGAAAGCCCAACGCCAGGAGAAGTGGGTCACGATCAAGGTGCCGAGAAGCGGCCCGGCCACGCTCGCGACTGCCCAGGCGCTGCTGGCTGCGCCCAGTGCGCGTCCGCGTTTATGCGGCGGATAGACGACACCGAGGAGAACAAACGGCAACGTCGCGACCGCCCCCGCGCCGATGCCCTGGAGGGCGCGCGCCGCGATGAACTCCGGCATGGTGCGCGCGGCCGCGCAGAGTCCGCTGCCGACGATGAAGACAGCGATGCCGATGAGATAAGTGCGCCGGCGTCCCCAGCGATCGGAGCCCGGCCCCCAGATCGGCATCGAGACCGCCGCGGCCAGCATGTAGGCGGCAAAGGTCCACGCATAGAGATGCGCCCCGCCCAGCTCCGGCAAGGCCACCGGGATGACCGTGCTGACGATGGTGTTATCGAGCCCGGCGAGAATGATGGTGAACAACACCCCGAGCAGGACCAGCAAGCCGCTTTGTCCCGAAGAATCCTGCGATGGCATCGGGCATTGTGCGCAGGACTGGAGGCACCGCAAAAACGCGGCGGGGAACGCCCTGGCATTCCCCGCCGCGGTTCGCGAGCGGCTGTCTCGTGGTTCGTCAGTGCCGAAGGACTCCTGACGAACGCTATTCGTGAGCTACTGGATCAATGCGCGCGGCAGGTCGTATTTCTCGACCCACTCCACGCTGGCCACGTCGGTTCCGCCGAAGGTCCACTCGACCACATCCCAGCCATCCACCGTCTGGCGCAGGAGCGCTTCCCCCTGCGGATCGAACGCGCCCAGCTCCACCTGTTTACGGAACTTGGTGCGGGAGTAATCGATCTCGCTCCCATCAGGCATCGTGGGGCTGACGCGCGCAAACGCCCAGTCGTCCACCACGCGGAGCACGTCCACGTTGAAGATGACGGTGCGGCCGAGATCGCGCTTCGCCGGGACGCGCAGCGCCTCCATGATCGCAGCGCGTTCCTTGCTCCCGGGTTTGGGAGTGTAAGCGCTTTGGGCAAACACAAGCGCGCTGGCAAAGAGGCTAAAGCAAAGAGTGAGGGTCAGTTTTCGTGATCGCATGCGTCCTCGTATTCAAAAACGACGAGCGGTGGCAAGAATTTTTCGCCTCGGGCGCGGCCGAAGTTCGTTCCTTTCCTGCGGCCTTCGGGAGCCCTCGAGCGCAGCTTCATTTGCCCTTCGAAGCCGTCAGCCAGCGGCCGATCTTTTCCTGCAACATCGGGAGCGTGATCGAACCCGTGTTTAAGACCTGGTCGTGGAAAGCGCGGAGATCGAACTTCTCGCCCAGCGCCTTCTCCGCCTGCGCGCGCAGGGCCATGATCTCGAGGGCGCCCGCCCAGTAGGTGGTCATCTGCCCGGGTGTCACGACGATCCGATCGGTCTGCGATTCCGCCAGTTTGGCGGAGTAATCGGGACGCGTGGCGAGGAAGTAATCGATCGTCTGCTGCCGGGTCCAGCCCTTCGCATGGATGCCGGGATCGGCCACCATGCCGGTGGGGAATTGCACCAATTCGCCGAGATGATTCCGCTCGGAACTGAAGAGTCCCATCTCGCGCGCGAGCGTGTTCTCGGAATAGACCGCCCAGCCTTCGCCGAAGCCGCCGTTCCAGATCAGGTGGGTAAGCGGATGCGCCTTGGGCAGCTCGAGCGCGATCGCGCTCTGCAGGTGATGCCCCGGGACGCACTCATGCAGGGCCACCATCTCGACGCGCGACTTGAGCTGCTTCTCCGGCTCGAAGAGCGAGATGTAATAAGTGCCGGGCCGGCTGCCATCCTCCGCGGCGGGGACGTAGTGCGGCACGCCGTTCTTTTCATCGAAAGCGCCGATCGGTTCGATCCGCACTTTGGCTTTCGGAAGAATGCCAAAGGCCTTGGGCAAAGCCGCCCACGCGCGGTCGACTGCGGCCTGCGAGTAAGCCATCACTTCCTCGCGCGTTTTGAAGTGGTTCTCGGGATCCGCTTCCAGCTTGCTGCGGAGCTGGCTCAAGTCCTCGGTGTCGTAGACTTTCTTCGCCAGCACCTTCGCCGCGGCCTGCTGTTCCGCGACCGCGCGCTGGCCTTTCTCAAACATCTGGTCCGGTGTGATGTCGAGGCCGGTCTGCGCTTTCAAGGAGGCCGCATAACAGGCCGCGCCGTTCGGGTTGGCCGAGACTGCGATCTCCGTGCGCGCTTTCGGCAGGTAGGCGGTCTGGAGGAACTCGCGGTAGCCGCGGATCGCCGGGTTGATCTTGTCGGCCAGGAGCTTCTTCCAGTTCGCGACAAAGGCCGGGTCGGTGTCGCGCAAGGCCGGCGCGTAGAGCGGCGATTTCTCCAGCGGGCCGCTCAGGTATCCGTCGAGCTGCGCGATCACCAACTCGACGTTGTGCTTCGGGGTGGAGTAGCCCGCGGCCAGGCCGGCCTTGAGATTGGCCATGTCGTTCTCGAGGAACTTCGGCAGCGTATTCCATTGCTTAAGAAGGTCCGCGCGGCGTTCCGGCGTGCCCACCGGCAGCAGGCCGAGGTAATCCGGCATCGAGGTCTGCCAGCCACCGACCTGGTTCACGGTCCAAAGTTCCTTCCGGCAGACACGCAGGTCGCGGGCGGATTCGAGCGCTTTGCGCAGAAATCCGTAAGTGACCCACTCCGGTTTACCGATCAACGCCGACTCATCAATTTTGGCGAGCTCCTGAAGCCAGCCATCCTCGCGCTTCTCCCAGGCCCGGTGAGCGGCCTCCGAGTTGTCGAAGAAGCGATCGTTCTGCGGCAGCGTCATCCCGGAGAAAGCAGCGCGCTCCGGAAAGCGCTCGAGGTAGCCTTTTACATAAGCGTCCGCCAGCCGGGTCGTCTCCTTCGCCGAGTCTGGCCTCTCCGCCGCAAACGCGAAAAACGAAAGCATCAACGATCCCACCACGAGCAAGCCGCTTAAAAATTTCTTCATCAGGGCGAGTTCGTAACAGGCCCCGCGCTTCTGCGGTAGAAGAATCAGCGCCACCGCTATGGCTCCTCCTGAGGGGAAGTGCTGCCTGTCGATGGTTGGTCAAGCGCCGGCTTCACAACACTGCTCAGCGTTCACAGCGGCCAGACCCAAAGCAGCATCGGCACGGCGACGGCCATGACGACAACTTCCAGCGGCAGGCCCATGCGCCAGTAATCGGAGAAGCGAAAGCCGCCGGGGCCCATGATGAGGGTGTTATTCTTGTGGCCGATAGGTGTGAGGAAGGCGCAGGAGGCGGCGATGGCCACACCCATCAGGAAGGTGTCCGGGTTGGCGTCAAGCTGTTGGCCGAGGTCGATCGCAATCGGGCCAGTGATGACCATGGTGGCGACATTGTTGAGCACGTCGGAGAGCATCATGGTCACAGCCATGATCGCAACGAGCGCGACGACGGCGGAGTAGCCCTGCGTGAGATCGACAATGCTATTGGCGATCAAGGCGGTGCCACCAACTTCCTCGAAAGCGGTCCCGAGGGGGAGAAGACAGGCGAGCATGACGACGACCGGCCACTCGACCTGATGATAGACTTCGCCGGCCGGGACGAGCCCGAGCGCGACGTAGGCGACCACGGCGATGGCGATGGCGACGGTGAAAGAGAGGTAGCCGGCGGTGGCGACTGCGATGGCGCCGGCGAACAGGCCGATGGTGAGCGCTGCGTTCAACGGACGGAAGGGCGCGACGCTGGTGCGATTGACCGCAACCAGGCCAAGCTCGCCAAGCGTGCGCTGAGAAGAGGCGGGCGCGCCGGTGATCAGGAGCTCATCGCCTGCTTCGATCCTCCGATTGCCGATACCCTCCCGAGCCATTGTTCCAGCGCGCGCGATGCCGAGGAGGGTGATGCCGAAACGCGGTCGCATCTTCATTGAGATGGCCGAACGCCCGACCAGGTAAGAGTCGGAACGGACCACGGCTTCGATGATCTCCGGGCCGCGAAATTCTTCCTCTTTTTTCGGCGGGTCTTCTTCCTCGTCCTCAGCGATCTTCTCCTCGACCGGAGTTTGCTCCTTTGCTTCGGGTCTCCCCAGATCGAGCGCTTTGATGAAAGCTGCGATGGCATCGGTGGCGCCTTCCACAACGAGGCGATCACCCGGTTGGATGCGCCGGAAGCGGGCGGAGTGACGTTTGCCGTCGCGGATCAAACCGACGAGGAGGACATCCGCTTTCTCGGCTTCTTCATCGAGCTCGCCGCCGACGCGTCCGGCGAGTTTTGATTCCTCGGGCACGAGCAATTCGGCGACGAAGGATGAGGGGTCGAGGTCGGCAGGTCGATCTTTGTGCTGAGGAACGAGACGCCAACCGAAGAGCGCGACGAAGATGATGCCGGCGATGGCAACCGCGCCGCCGACCGCGGTGAAGTCGAACATGCCATAGGGCGCACCGAGCTGTTGTTCGCGCACGGCAGAGGCGATGATGTTCGGCGGCGTCCCGATCAATGTGACCATGCCGCCGAGGATGGTGGCGAAGGCGAGCGGCATGAGCGTGAGGCCCGGCGGGCGGCCAGCTTTACGCGCGGCCTGCACGTCCACCGGCATGAGCATGGCGAGCGCGGCCACGTTATTGATCACGGCGGAAAGCGCGGCGCCGATCCCGCCGATGACGGCAATGTGCGCGCCGGCGGAGCGATTCTCATTCGCGGCGATCTTGGTCAAGAGGCCGAGCGCGCCGGAGTTTTCGAATGCGCGGGAAGCGATCAAGACGAGAGCGACGATCATGACGGCGGGATTCGAGAAACCGGTGAAAGCCGCCTTTTCCGGGACGAGGCCGAGCACGACGCCAACGAGCAAGCCCGAAACGGCAACGACGTCGTAACGGAAGCGTCCCCACAGGAGCATGCCGAGCACGACACCGAAGAGGGCAAAGAGAAGAATCTGATCGGTCGTCATACTGCTGAAAACCTGAAGTGCTGAAAGCTGAAACGCTGAAATGCGGAGTGCATGGGGGAGGCTGCCATGGGGGCGATGTTATTCGCCAACCGGGAGGTTTCGCGAGCCCTATGCGGAGGGTGTTTTCACGCAGGCAAAGCCGGCACGGAGGGAACAGGCTGCCGCGTTTGCTTTCGGGGTGCTAACGCAGCGCCTTCCAGCGGCAGTCGTTCGGGGTACGCGCCAGCCAGATCGGCGCGCTTTCCGCTTTGAGAAGCCGGACGACCGCTGCGCGCGATCGTCCGGCATTACAAAGGACGAGCGCTATGGGAAGGTGGAGCCCGACTTGGATTTAATCAGACTCACGTCGGAGCCGTTGACCATGCCATTCACGGTCACATCGTTCTGGAAGTTGGCGGTGGTGACTGGCTGACCCGACTGCGTCTTGGTCTGGCTGATGTCGGCCGAATTGACCTCCCCGCTGCGGGTGGTGTCGCCAACCATGAATCCCATGACCACGCTGGCGGAGTTCAGCGTTCCGCCCGCGGTCGCAGCGATGTTCGACGCGTTGATCGTGAGGCGCTGTGGGCTCGTGACCCCGGTGAGACTGATGATCATGTCGTTGCCGCTGAAGGTGACGGAAGTCACGTTAGCCGTGCCACCGGCGACGGTGGCAGTGCCGCTTTGGACGGGGCGGTCGAAGGTCAAGACGGCGGTGTAGTTGCCGTTGCCATCCCGAGGTTCCACGCCGCTTCCGTTCAAAGGCATCGGGAGATCGAACGTGCCGGCGCCGTTGCCGTGGGTAAGACGCGAGGCGGCACCCGTAAGCTCAGGCGCGGGTGGTAATGCCCCGCACACGCCTGGTCCGTTCGTGTTATCGACGAAGCCCGAGACGGTGCCGCTAAAGGGCGAGGACTCAGTCGTGCCCGTGGTGTTCACCACCACGACGAAGTTATGCTGCGCAGGCACGGTGAACGAATAGGACGCCTGATCGACAGTGGTGCCGAGGCCGCTGATGCCGCTGTCGCCGAGGTAGTTCGCGCTCAGGTTCGCCGGATCGTAGACCTGATCATAGGCGACACTCTGGATGTCGCCGGGTCCGCCGAGAGCGGCATTGATCGTGACGGTGTAGCAACGGGCAGCGCCGCTGGTGTTGGTGAAGTTGTAGGTCTCGTAATATTTCGTTCCTGGGAAACCGCCGCCTGGAGGCGCCTTTCCAGCGCAGGTGCTCGGCACCTGGTTGCGTCCCACGCGATCAGCCTGGGTCGCATCGCTGGTGGTGAGCTGGC
This sequence comes from uncultured Verrucomicrobiae bacterium, assembly GCA_963730385.1. GTDB lineage: Bacteria > Verrucomicrobiota > Verrucomicrobiia > Chthoniobacterales > UBA10450 > JACCTI01. The sequence goes on along the minus strand of CAVSRQ010000009.1, from coordinate 184,775 downwards.
TGAGCGGGATCTGTTGGTCGGGACCGCCGGCACAGGTCGGGATGGAGTAGGCGATCGTCTTGGTGCCGCTCGCGTAGGTGAGATTCAGCGAGAGTGCGATCGGCGTGCCGCAGACGAAAGCGGGGTCGACGGAGATTTTGAATGGCGACAAGTTGGTGCCGCTCTCATCGATCGCTTTGTCCGAATAGGTGGAGGTGGCGTCGTCGATCGTCACGCCCGGAGTGGTGGTCGTAAGCGTGGCGGTGATGGCGCTCTCGCTGGCGCAGCCGTTGTTCTTGATTCCGAGGTTCACGCGCACGCATTCCGCCTTGTTTACGGTGCCGTTATTGTTCCCGAGCGAGTCATCAACTGTGAAGCCGTTTGCTTCGAGCTTTGATCCGCCTGTCATGGTGAAGTTCTGGATCACGGTGCCTCCGCCCGGCGGCGCGACCGTCGCGGAGGCGGGGGTCGCGGCGGTGCAGTTGCGGGCCGCATTGGCGGCGGTCGCAGTGTAGGTGCCCGCCGGGACGAGGATGGAGTAGACGCCATTCGCGTCGCTGGCGCCCGCGAAGTCGTTGCTCAACACGACGCGCACGCCCGCGATCGGGGTCCCGGTTTCAGCCGAAGTCACCGTGCCGGTGACCACGCCGTAGGCCGCGGCGGCCGAGACGCAGGAAGGGAATTTGTAGCTGGCGATGCGGGTGGACCATTGGAAGGCGCCGTCCGTCTTCAGGTATTCGTTCGTGTAGTAGAAGGTGCACTGGTCGATCGGGTCCAGGGTCATGGCGGTATAATCGCCCCACCGATTTCCACCGCCGATCTGCACGCCGGTGCTCGGCTGCATGGTCACTTCGGCGCCGAGGGTGTTGATCGGATCCGTCGCCAGCCGGCCGGCGAGGAAGATGCCGGGTTTAACGGTCAGACTGGACTTGCTGTAGCCCAGCAGAATGTTCCGATCCTTATCCATCGCGATCGAGGGCATGAAGCGGTAGCTGCCATCCGGATCGTAGGTGGAATTTTGGAAAAGGGTGGGATGCGTGAGCGGGTTGCCATCGTGCCGAAACTCGAACCACTCCACCGCGCCGTGCGGGGTGGGAGTGGTGCCGCCGGTGCTGGTCGCGCTGACGACGAGCGACTCATCGGGCGCGGCTTGCGTGCCTTGGTTCCGATAGGCGAGTCGATACATGTATCGTCCGGAAAGATTATCCAGGTAATCCGCCGGGGAGGCTGGCGGAGGTTGCGGCACGCAGGCGCGCGGGACGGCGGTGTTCACGCAGACGGCGTTTCCGATACCCCCCATGATCTCGGTCCGGGTGAAGGACATCGTGGGCGCCGGGTCCCAAGTCACGCTAATGCGATACGAGTTGGTGATATTGGTGAGAGCCTCGTTTGGGCTGAAGGCGAATGCGGGAGCGCCGACCGGCGGAGGGGTCAAGCTATCCAGATCGCCGACCAGGATTCCAGCGCGTGGGCCGGTATCCACGCTTTGCATCCGCGCAGGCAGGCCATCGATCATCTTTTCACGTTCGAAGACGTAAACGCGGCTGGTGATGAAGACGTTTGGCGTCGGCGGTGGCCCGGCGGTGAAAATATGCGCGGCCATGTAATAACCATCTGGCCAGACGCCCTGGTGCGGGTAATCGACGAAGTTCACCGGGTCGGTCAGGAAGTCGTAGAGGTAGTATTCGCCGGTCGCGTCCGATGTGGCGGAGACAGCGAAGCATTGGTGCGAGTAGCCACCGGTCGGCCCGCCCACGACGAACTGGGAAAGAACCCAGCGACCCGCGAGGACATCGTAGGAGACGACTGGATCACCGTTATTGTTCGTCGCGCAAATGCCGCCCAGCGCCTGGAACAAGGTGTTCCCAGCGGCCGGACCGTATTCCAGCGCGCCGGTGGTCTTGTTGAAGATGGCGAAGCTGGTGTTGTTCCACTGCACGTACTGCGTCGCGCCCACGCGCCCGTTTACGTCTGGCGGATTGCTGCCCGGGCGGAAGGCACCCAGGCCCACACCTACGCCATCGAAGCTCGCGCCCGCTGGATCCGGGGCAGAGACATTCTCTCCGGCCTCAGTCTGGACCGGCCCTTCGGGACCGCCGCTCTTCGTCGGGAAATCGGGGAGAGGCAATTTAGGATGGTAAACTTTCGGCACCGTCGTGGGATCGATCGGGATCATATCCCGGAGTTTTCCGCTCCGCACGGCGTTGACTGGGCGCAGATTGAGAGGTGGCCCGCTGTAGGGCAGAGCGGGCGCGGTGCGTGGGCTGACTCGTGGTTGCTCGGCGGGATCTTTGTCCAATTTAACTGCTCCGCCCGTGGCTACAGCATCTGCGCGCGGCTGAAGGCCAAAAGTGGAAGCGAGGCGGGCAATCCAGCGGGTGGGGCTGCTCGCATTGGCGTCGTCGGCCAGCCGCGGCGCCGGCGCGAGAGCGAAAAGGGTGAGCATCCCTGCCGCAAGGCAAAGAAGCGTGGCGAGAAGAACACGCAAATGGATGAAAGCGGCGCGGTGGGGTGCTGTTGTTTTCATGGCGGGGTGAGGTTTTGGGGTTGAGACGCGAGCAGACGATCTGCCGGCTGAATATTTCGGGTTCGCGCGCTCCACCGGCTGTATCGCTTGGGAAAAGATGTGTCCTGCTGCCCGATCAGGCAGCTATTCGCCGGAGATTATCCGGCCGGCACGCGATCGAATTCCACGGCAGTCCACGCATCATCGCGGAACCGGTAGGTGATCTGGACGCGATACGTCTGCTCGCCGGCGGGCGTCTCTCCACGCAGCCAGGCCTCGCGCTGTTCCGGCGGAATCCAGGCGGTCAAGCCTCCGGCCATTTTTTCACCGGAACCGGGATTGAATGCTGCGCGAATGGTCACAAGGACGGTGCAGGTATCGCCCGTGCAGGAAACGGTGTCCGTCTTCAGCTGGCGGACGGTCAACACTTCGGTCCCTCCCACGGGACATCCTGGGCAGTCGGGGTTCGCTTGCGTGGAGACGGCCCTGGTCGAGCGCAGGAGAGCGACACAATCTTCGCTGATCCTGCGTTCGGACGGCGGCACCTCGCCCCCGCGTCCGGACGTTTTTATTTCGGAAGCGCGCGCCGTTTCACGCGGAGCGCCGGGCGTCGCGGCATCGCGGTTTTCCGCGGGCGCGGGCTTCTCGGAGCAGGACGCGATGATCATGCCAGTGATAACAAGGAGGGGGGTATAGAGAATCTTCATCCGGTGTTTTCTCCAGCGCTTGTTGGTCAGTTAACCGAAAGCCCGCGAAAATCCACAGCGAGATTACCCGACCTCTAAGGTCGCAGCGGTGACAATGGGTAGGCGAGGGGGCTTTTCTTTCTTACATGGCTCCAAGGCCGTCGCGGCATCGGCAAAATTACTGCTTCGCTTTATGGAAGGATTTTGACACAATTTCCCATTCCGGAACTGAAACCTCAGATGGATCCGGAAACCTAATTCATCTGAAACAAACCAAAGCAAAGAAAGGTCCCCCTATGAATCCCGAAAGCACAACCGAAGGCGCGGCAGCTAAAGAACCGAAAGATCCCGCCAAGATCGAAAAGGCCGAAATTGAAAACAAAGACCTTCCCGCCGCAGGCAAAGACGATGTGAAGGGCGGAGCCGCCTTCATGAAGTATGATAACGGTGGCGGTGGTGGAAACGGTTAATTTGCCGGATCGATTCGATCGATAACCACACGAACGGGCGAGCTCCAGGGCTCGCCCGATTTGTTTGGTGAAGGATCATCGCGCGGAGAGGGGACGCTTTCGATCATTGAATGCATCTGCACGCGCGGGGCAGCCTACGCGGACCCAATCCGCCTGCCGATGTCGCGCCTTTCAAAGTCATGCGCCGAGCGGAGGCCGGTCAACCGCGAGACCTGGTTACTGACATCGATCTGCCCTGTGCGAATCCCATTCCCGCGCCGACTTCTCGGAGCACGATGCCAAGACCGAGACCAGTCAAAGTAGCTAGAGCGACACCACGAACTTTCATGGGATTTCCTTCCCTGCGATTCAGATCACGGCTTCGATTTTGCCTTCTTCGCCGCGGCTTTTTTCGCAGGGCCTTTTCCCTGGCGGAGGAGGGCTCGCGCCGCCCGGTAGTTGGCGATGTGCTCCTGCACCGGCACGCGCGCGACGGTGCGGACGACCACATCGAGGGCAAGGTTTTCCAGCTTCGTAAAACGGACGCAACCTTTACCCATATCGAGCTTCTTCCCGCTCTTCTTATATTCGCTCGTGAACCAGGAGGAGAGAGTGGGATGACCGTAAAGACAGAGGAAATGCAGCACCATCCCTGTTTTTTGCGAGGCGAGCGCGATGAAGGGGAGCGGCACTTTGGGATTCTCGCCGTAGCCCTCCGGATAGAGCGCGAGCGGGACAAACCAACTAATCATTCCCCACTGGATTCCCTCCTTCGTAACCGTCCGGTAGGTTCTGGTTGATCGCCTGACGCACGGCGCTGATCGCAGCGCGGCGATCCTCGGGGAGGGCAGCAAGGTATTGGGCTACGGTAGCGATGGGCATTTGGCGACGCTATCCGATGCCCCGTCTGGCGAACAAGCTCTTCAGCGTTCCCGATTCCTTGGCCGCAGCTCGTAGCTGCCGGCGCGTGGGCCGGGGTGCGCTTCCCATCCTGGATTCAGCTTCAAAGTCCAACCGGCGGCTTTGAGGGTCTGGCCTACCGTGACAGTGGGCGCAGGGACGCTGACCTGGCTGAAATCCGTGGCAAGCAGGGCGCCCTCTCGCGTGACCTCGAGGATTCCCCAGACATCGACGATGCGGATGGCCGGGTAGACTGTGCCGCTCTCGTCCAGAGGAGTGAGTTCTTGAGGGTCGAACTGCATCTGCATCTTGTGCAGCGGCAGAACGAGGACGTCGCCGGTGACCAGGCGCGCGCGATACTCCTCCACCGCGGCGAGGCGCGCCTGTTCGCGTTGTTTCTCGGCTTCGGCCAGACGGGGACCGTCATAATGCGCGGCCCGGTCCTGGGCTGCCGCGGCCAGATCTTTTGGCAGGGAGATGCCATGCGCGTCGCTCAGGAGCGCGGCCAGATCGGAGCTATCGGGCTTGAGTTCCGTGCGCCAGCGAGGCCGGGCCTGGTCGAGGAGAAGGCCGTAGGCCGGTCCGGTGGCGTAGGCGAACGAGCGGACGAACGATGGCTTGGTCGGCGCGTCGGCCAGTTGGTGCGCGACGACATCGCGGCGCGGATCCGCGCTTCCGCTCAAGCGGACTCCGGTGTATTCGGCGAGCCCTTCGTGCAATTCGAGCGCGCGCTCCTCCGAGGCTGCTTGCGGGAACAACTGGTGCCGTCGGGCTCGGAAAACCGCGGCGTCCCCAATGGCTGATTTTTGTTCCGCGACGATCGAGGAGCTGAGGGCTTGGGCGAGCGCGCGCCACTCGAGTTGCAACAGGTAGCGGCCGTCGCGCGAGTCCAGGTGCGCGTTTGCCGGACTGCGGGAGGGAAGTCCGACCTGGTCCTGGATTCGGTGCCACATCTCGTGCGCGAACAAGGTCGCGCGCGCCGGGCGCTGTTCCGGCAGCGGCAGCATCAGCATTGTCCATTTCTTGCCCGCCCAATCGAGCGCGGTGTTGGCGATGTTTACCGTCAGCGGCAGCTTGCCTGAAAACGCCGAGCCGCTGGCGTGGAGCTGTTCCTCGTGGTCCGGCTCATTCGCGATCACGTCGCGCGTTTGCGGGTCGACCAGGAGCAGCGGACCGCAGAGCGAGATCCCCCAAAGCCGGCCCCCATCTTCCTGGCACACTTCCTCGGCTTCCTGCAGTAGAGCGGCCGCTTCTTTCATGGGAATGGCAGCCACGGAGCGAGCGGAGAGCAGGCCGAGGAGGGCGACGAGCGCAACGCGGGTTCGCATTAGAGAAGTAACGTCGCCGCCGCCGTGTTTTGTCTACGATGCGGAGTCCCGCGGTGGCACGAGGCGGAGGCGCACGGGGCCGTGCCACTCCGCTTCCGGATCGAGCTGTTTGGCGCCCTGCGTCCCAATGATTTCACCCGCGCGGATGGCTTCGCGTGCGACTTCCCGCGCCAATGGGAGGAGCGCGCGCCACTCTTGACCACCGGCGATGCGAGCCGCGTCCGACGGGCAGATGGAGGAGGTGGGTGGCCGGGCGCGCAAGAGGGCGCGCATGGCAGAGAGCAAACGTCGGCGACGCCCTTCGGGTGAAGTTTCCTCCCACCATTTCTCGCCGCGTTCGCCGAGCGCCACCTTTGCGTCCTGGGTTCTGGGCCGGTCCGTGACTCGTCGCGCGGCCATCAATTCCTTCACCAATTCCACGCGCAGCTTTTCCGGGATGGCCGGATCGGTTTTGCGCCAGCGCCGGCCGTTGACGACAAAGTAGTGGGCGTCTTCGCGCGGTGGATTCTTCACTTTGGACAAGCGACGCCCCTTTCGAAGTTTGACCGGGATCAGAGTTGCGAACGCACCAGCGCCGCGGCGCCATCAGTGGCTTTGCGCCAGGTGGGACGATCCATCCATTCCTGGTAAGTCACCTCGCGAGCGCGGGTGAGATCGTGATCGAAAGCTTTCGATTCTCCGGCGGCGATGTCGCGATCGAGCACGTTCAAATTAGCTTCGTCGTTGAGACGAAAGGAGCGGTTGTCGAAGTTGGCCGAGCCCACCGAGGTCCAGAGATTGTCGATGATCATGAGTTTGCAGTGATACATCGTGGGTAGGAACTCGTAGAGGCGGAGGCCGCGCTCGAGCAAGGTGCCCCAACGATGGCGCGAGGCCGCGCGCACCACCGGCGCGTCGGTATAATCGCCGGGCAGGAGGACCTCGATCGAGACTCCGCGATCGAGCGCATCCACCAGGGTCTGCTGAGTGAGATCGTCCGGGACGAAATAGGCGTTCCCGACTTTGATGGTGCGCTCCGCGGCCGCGATGGAGAGGAGATACATGAGCCGCGCGCTCTCGCTTCCTTCCATGGGTGAGCTCTTAAACATCTGGCAGCGATGCGGGCCGACCGGCTCCAGAGCGGGAAAGTATTCTTCCCCGTGCAGGACGATCGCGCGGGTCTTCATCCAATTATCCAGAAACGCGGCCTGCATCTGCGCCACGACCGGGCCTTCGACCCGATAATGCGAATCGCGCCACTCGCTCGGCGATCGCGCGTTTCCTTCCCAAAGATCGCCAATCCCGACGCCGCCGGTGAACCCGAGCTTGCCGTCCACGACCAGGATTTTGCGATGGGTGCGATGGTTGGCGCGGGCGAAATTTGAGAGGTGATACACTTCCACCTCGGCACCGGCCGCGCGCATCTGCCGCAGCTCCTGCCCGGTCACGCAGTTGCAGCCCACGCCATCGACCAGGACGTGGACTTTTACTCCTTCGCGCGCTTTGGCGGAAAGGGCATCGGCGAACCTCTGGGTGGTGGCGCCCCTGGTGTAGATGAAGGTCTCGAAGGTGATGCTGCGTTCGGCCTGCGCGATCGCCTCCAGCATGGCGGGGAAAATTTCCACGCCGTTGCGCAAGGGCGTAATCAGGTTTCCATCGAGAATCGGGGGGCCCATGAGCAGGCTCATGGAGCGCTCGAAGAGTGGATCGGAAACTCCGTAGCGCTGTTTGATCCGATGCCGAATCTTCCTTTCGCCGCTGATGAAATTCCGCGCAAAAGTCGTCAGCGCCGCTGTCACCAGCGCGGTGGTGCCGAGGGCGAGGAGCTGAGATGTTCGGGATTTCATTTTGGGAAATTGTCCAGCAAGCGGAGCAGTGGAAGTCAGGCGTGGATGATGTCTCGGCTGCATCCTATGTGACCGCAGCCGACTTGGCGCTTTTTTGTGGAGAAATTTTCCAGCGGATGCGGTTGCGGAGCTCACTGACCAGCTCGTCGTCCCGAAAAACAATCAGTTGCCGGGAAATAAGTATTTCCTTTTATCGATATGTAGTTTATTGAATATCGATATGGAAAACCAAACCCACTTGCACCGCTCCGTTCCGACCGCCCTCACGGCGTCGCGCTTTGCGCTCCGGCTCATCCTAATTTTGAACTGGATCTACGGCGCCGGGATCCTTGCCTTCCTCCTCGGCAGCCTGGTCGCCGAATCGCTGTTAATGACGGCGCTTGGGATTTCAGCGGACGCAAGGCCGTTGCTCCACGGGATGCGAGCGATCGCACTGCTGGGCCTGGTCACCGTTCCCCTGCATTACGTTATCCTGCGCCGCTTGCTCGACGTGGTGGAGAGCGTGCGGGCGGGCGCAGCGTTTATCGGCCAAAACGCTTCCCGCCTGCAAACGATCGCTTGGGCGCTGCTCGGTCTGCAGCTCCTTAGCCTCGTCATTGGGGCGATCGCAGGGGGCGTATCGAGTGCGCAACATCCCTTGCAAGTGGACGCTGGCTTCTCCACCGCCGGCTGGCTGGCCGTGCTGCTGCTTTTCGTGCTGGCACGCGTCTTCACGGAGGGCGCCCGGATGCGTGAGGAATTGGAAGGGACGGTCTAACGATGCCAATCACCGTCAAACTCGACGATCTGCTTCACGCTCAGCGTCTCACCCTGACCGAGCTCGCGGAGCGGGTCGGGATCACGCTGGCTAATCTCTCGATCCTCAAAACCGGCAAAGCGCGCGCGATCCGGTTTTCGACCCTGGAAGCGCTTTGTCAGGCGCTCGGGTGCCAGCCCGGCGATCTCCTGGAGTTTCAATCCGACCCCAACCCGGGTGGCGCTGAACCGCCGCCCAAAATCGCACCTCGCAAATAGAAGGAACAAAACATGGCTTCCACTGTTATAACTGCATCTCAACCCAGCTCGCGAGCAGGCGAGGACCACGAGGTCTCGCTCTTTCGACTCTATCTCCTTCGCGCCGCCTACCTCCTGCTCATCCTGGGACTGGGCCAGATGATCCTGCCGCAGCTGCTCCACCACGCGCCATCGGAGCGTGGGGTGGTGGCGAGTTTATTAGGAGGAGTGTGGCTCCTGGCTTTCCTGGGCTTGCGGTATCCGTTGCGGATGTTGCCGCTGCTACTCTTCGAGCTCGCTTGGAAAGCGCTCTGGTTATGCTTTTACGGCGTGCCTCAATGGCTCGCCGGTCGGGGGCCGGCGACGTTTGCCGGGGATTTCGAGGCGATTACGGCGGGTGTGATTCTGATGCCGCTCGTGATCCCGTGGGGCCACGTTTATCGACACTATTTCAAGGCGCGCGGCGACCGCTGGCGTCGGACCGCGTCCGCCTCGTCCAGTTCGAGAACACAGGCATCCATCTGACGGCTGGAGAGCGTTAGATTGGCGACGACTTAACAATAATTTGGAAAGGAAAATTTATGGAAAACAATCGACGTGAAGAAGTGATCGACTGGCTGAACGACGCCTACGCAATGGAGCGCGGGCTGGAGATCACCCTTAAGAAACAGGCTGAGAATACCGATGCCCACCGGGCGGTGCGCGAGCGGGCGAACATCCACCTCGACGAGACCAAGGCACATGCGGAGCGAATCGAGGAATGCCTGAAGATGCTTGGCAGTTCGCCGTCCAGCCTGAAGACCGCCACCGGCCAGATGCTGGAGATGGGGAAGGGCTTGATGACCAAGTTCGCGCAGGATGAACGGGTGAAGGATTTCCTTGCCGCCTATGGCGCGGAGTATTTCGAAGTGGCCTGCTACAAGTCGCTCATCGCAGGTGCGCGCGCCGCAGGTGAGGATGCGATTGTCCCGCTCCTGGAGCAGAACTTGAAGCAAGATCTGGCCATGGCGGAATGGCTCGACATGAACATTGAGACTGTGACGCGCGATTACCTAAACAGCGCGGCAGTCGCGAAGGCCTAACGACGCCGATGTCGTGGCGCGCGGCCTGCACCCACGGTGCGGTTGCCTGGCGCGGCCCGGACCTCGCAAGCTGTCGGATTCCTGCTCCTCGGATTCCAGCGGGAATCCGGCATGCCGGGCCGCGGGGAGTGGACGGAGAGAGGGAGGCATCTACCTTGGCAGCGTGTCTGCCACGCCCAAAAAAGTTGCGCCGCTCCGGTTGGGTTTTCCTGTCAAAGTGCTGGGCGAGCCGGGGCTCAAGAGCAACGACACGCGCCGCTGGCAGAAGGATCCGCACCTGCGCACTTCGATCGAGTATCTCCACGTCATCTTCGATTACCTGCGCCGCGCCGGGATCACGATGTATCGCATCTCCAGCGACATCGCGCCTTACCTGACCCACCCCGAGAAGCCGCAATTTCGAAATCAAGTGCGCGAGGCGCGAGCGGATTTGGAAGCGCTCGGGCAGGTGGCGCGGGAGCAAGGTCTGCGGCTCTCGTTTCATCCCTCGCAATACATTGTCCTCAACAGCCCCAACCCCGCGCTCGTCGCCCAGAGTGTGCTCGACATCGAAAGCCAGGCCGAAATCCTCGATACCATGGGCGCAGGCGCGGAAGCGCGCATCGTCATCCACGTGGGCGGGCTCTACGGCGAACGCGAAGTGGCGATGGAGCGCTGGATGCACACTTACGAGAACCAGCTCTCGGACGCTGCGCGGCGCCGGCTGATCCTCGAAAACGACGACATCTCCTTCGATGCCGCCGACGTGCTGGCAATCCATCGGCGCGTGGGTGTTCCTTTGGTCTTCGATCACCAACATTTCTGGTGTCTCAATCGCGAGCGCCTCCCCCTGCGGCCCACGCTGGAAGCGTTCGTGAAAAGCTGGGGCCGCGGCGCGCGGCCGAAGATTCACTTTTCCACTCCGCGCACCGAGATGCGCGAGGTCCTGCAACGCGACCGCGCCACGCGGCGCCGGCGGCGGGTGGCCATCCCGCCGCTCCTCACCAATCACGCCGATTTCTGCAATCCCTTTGAATTCGCCACCTTCATGCGCGTGGCGGAAGGATTGTCATTCGACGTCATGCTGGAAACGAAAATGAAAGACCTCGCGCTCCTGCGACTGCAGCGCGATTTGCTCCGCTGCGCGCCGGACATCGCGCTGCGCTTCGGGATTGTCTGATCGGTCGGAAACCGAGAAACGGGAGTGTTCTCCCCGCGAAGTCTAAATTTTCTCCCAAGCTCGCGCGGCCACCGGGTCGCGACCTTCGTCGAACTCGATGTGATCGATCAAGGTCTCGATCGGCTTGCCCTCTAGACCGCTTTCCTTGATTCGCTGAGGCAGAACGTGGCTGCGTTCGTCGCGCCAGCCCAGTTTGGCGATGAAGCGATTCCAAACATGGCACTCCTCATCCGTGCGCGCGGTGCCGTGCGCGTGCGCCCAGGCAAGGATCGACTCGTCGCTTTCGCCGGCAAGTGCGCGGCTTTGGAGCTCGGAGTAGGGAACGCCGAGGAAACGGCAGCAACGTCCATCGAGCGTGAATTGATGTTCGCCAATATTCTCCACGTAATCCGGCGGGAGCTGACCGGCCGCATGCAGGCGAATCTTGTCCAGCATCCGCCCGAAATAGATCAGGCGTCCCACTTTATCGTAGCAACTGCGGAGACCGGGGATGTTTGGCATGGCGAAAGTAAAGGTTCAGGGCTTGCCGGTGGCGGCGAAGTTTCCGTATCGCTTCACCTGCTCGCTCAGCACTGCGTCCACCGCTTTAGCGATTTCCTGGAAGCCTGCGGAGTTATAGCCGCCGACTGAATACGTGATCGAAACCTGCGTGCCGCTGTCTTTGGCCCGAAAGGTCACTTGCATCGAGCCCGCCACGCCCATGAACTGGAGCGGCCCGAGTCCACCGTTGAAGACGAGCATCGTGCCGGGGTTGGCATGGACGATGACCATGTGTCGCACGGAGCCGCCGTTCGGCAGAGTCTCGCACCAACAACCGCCAGCTTTCGCATCGAGCGAAAGATTTTTTGCCGCGCCAGAGAAGGTGTGGGCGTCGCTCCACCAGCGGCCCACTTCGACAAACGCACGATAGGCGGCGGCGGGATCGATCGGGACCTCGAGCTCGTGCGAGCTTTGAAAGCCTGCGCTGCTTTGCGACGCCACTTTAGCCTGCGCGGCTGGGATCAGCAGCAAAGCCAGTGTGGCAAAAAGAGCAGCTCGGTGAATGCGAATCATAATTCTCCTTCGCTGGAATTCTTTAATGAAAACTGCCGCGTGTCTGCCGTTTTCTCACTAGTCCTCGAACGCGGTCAGCGTTGCGCGGCCGCGACGGCATCGATCCCAGCCAGCATGGCGCGCGCTAGGATCTCCTGGTTCGCCGGGTCCTGGATCCAACGGGCGTCCGACGCTCGAGCGAGATTCGCCATCTCCACCAGAACAGCCGGCACTTTGCTGAAGATCGAGCCGGTGAGCGCGCCTTGTTTTGCGCCGATGAATGTCTGCTCGTCGCCTTTGACGCCATTGTCTCGCAGTTGACCACCGAGACTCGCCATCAAGCCACGATGGAAGGCTTTCGCCGCTCGCTCCGAGGCTGCGATCACTTCCGGCGACGGACCTTTCACTCCTTTGGTCGTGCCGGCGCGACGCGGGTAATAGAGTGTGATACCGCCCGGGCCTTCGGAGTCAGCATGGAGGCGGAGCATGAGATCGGCGCCGGCTTCGTTGGCGATCTCGGCGCGTCGCTTGTTGGTGACGTAATCGCCCACGGCCGCTTTCGTCGATACGACGGCGTAGCCCTTTTGCTCGAGCAACTTCCGCAAGGCTTGCGCGACCGCCCAGTTTACGTCCACCTCGCGGACGCCATTCAGAAGCTCGCGCCCGTCGTTGTTCTCGCTCGGATGGCCGGCATCCAGGCAGACGCGAAAAGGGGAGCCGTGAGGCGCGGGCTGGGCCGATAGATCGGAACAGGAAAGGAACAAGGCAGCGAACGAAAGGACGGGGAGGAGAAGGAAACGACTGGAGAACATGGTGACCAGGACAGTCGCGTTGAGGCGCGCTGCTGCAACGTCCGAAAGCGCAGCAGCGCTCAGATTAGGGTTGCGCTTGCACACGGTTTTTTGTCTCCTCCGCGTTCCAAATCCACCAGAACTTATGCGTAAAACATTTGCTGCCATCCTCCTCGCCCTTGCCTTTGGATCCGCGTCACCGGCTGAGGCGCAGAAGCTGATCGAATCCTACGTCGCCCATCTTTCCGCGCGCGATCATCGGGCGAGCGATGGCTACAAGCTCTCGAGCGTGGCGGAGATCTTGCGCCAGGATCGCGCGAATTTTCACAAATTCGGCAAGCGCGATGCGGACGATGAGTCCGACACTTTTTTCCGGACGGCGAGTGGGCGCGAAGCGATGGAGCATCTCGTCAAAGTGGGCGACATCCCGGAGGACGTGGAACGCGCCATTCTCCGCGGCACCCCGCATGTGGTCGTCTCGCTCTACGAGAGCGAAAAAAACGGCAAAGGCTACCTCGGCGTGGTCCTCTATTACCCTTAAGCGAATCGGCGGCGGTGCGATGGCGTTTCGCACTCGGGGCAGGTGGCGTAGGGTCCAGGCTTATGGCGCGCACTATTCGTTTTCACCAACTCGGCGGTCCGGAAGTTTTACAGATCGAAGACCTGGAGGTGCCAGCACCGCAGAGGGGTGAGGTGCGCATCACGGTCAAAGCGCTCGGTTTGAATCGCGCGGAGTCGATGTTCCGGAACGGGCAATATCTCGAGCAGCCGCAGTTCCCGGCGCGCAACGGCTACGAAGCCGCCGGCACGATTGAGTCGATCGGTGAAGGTGTGGAAGGTCTGGCGCCCGGCGACGCGGTGAGCACCATTCCCGGTTTTCCGCTCAACCAATACGGCGTCTACGGCGAGCTGGTCCTCGTCCCCGCCACGATGGTGGTGAAACATCCGGCCGCGCTTTCGTGGGAAGAAGCGGCCGCGATTTGGATGCAGTATTTGACCGCCTATGGGGCGCTGATCGAGCTCGGTAAAATGAAGAAGCGCGATACCGTTCTTATCCCGGCGGCTTCGAGCAGTGTGGGACTCGCGGCCATTCAGATTTCGAACTTAATCGGCGCGACTCCGATCGCGCTCACGCGCACCAACGAGAAGCGACAGGCTTTGCTCGACGCGGGCGCGAAGCACGTGATCGCGACCGAGGAGGAAGACCTGGTCGAGCGCGTGCAGAAGCTCACTCGCGGCAAGGGCGCGCGTCTCGTCTTCGATCCAGTAGCCGGCCCGACGCTGGCGAAGCTGGCCGCAGCGACGAAGCAAAACGGGATCATTTTTGAATACGGCGCGCTCAGCACCGAGCCGACGCCGTTCCCGCTTTTCGAAGTGCTCGGGCGATTGCTGACCGTGCGCGGCTACGTGCTTTCCGAAGTGACGGGTGACGCGAAGCGGCTCGAGCGCGCGAAGGGATTCATCCTGGACGGGCTCGCTTCCGGAAAGCTGAAGCCGATCATCTCGAAGATCTTCCACGGGCTCGACCAGATGGTCGAAGCGCATCGCTACATGGAAGGGAACACGCAGATCGGGAAAATCGTGCTCACCGTCTGACCGGATCACCGCCCGCCTTAACGCTACGATTTATTGGCGGCGACAGCGGCCTGCAGCGTCTGCTTCAGGCTCTCTTTCATCTGGGAATAACGGATGTCGGCGATCTTCCAGCTCTCGCCTTCGCGCTCCATCTGGTAGGTCACCGTCTCCTTCTTGCCGTTGTATTTGAAGGTCACGAGCACGGAGGTTTTGTCGCCGTCTGCTTTTGCGGCCGGCGTGATGGCGAAGTCGGTCACTGCGTTATCCTGCATCCCGTAGGTCGGATCGAACTCGATCGCGCCCACTTCACCTGCCGCGGCGACGGCGTCGTTCCAGATCAAAGTGGCCAGGCTTTTCGTAAAATATTTGTCCACGAGCGCGCGGTTCTTCGTTTCAAAGAAAGGTCCCTTCTCCGCTTTCTGCGCGCGGTAGAGATCTTTCACGAGCGCTTCCGGCGTGAGGACTTCTGGAGCGGCCTGTGTGGCGGCGCCGAAAGAAACAGCGGCAAGCAGACCGACGACGAGGAAGATTTTATTGAGCATAAGGAGCGATCATCAGTCGTGCGGCGGACAGATTCAATTGCAGTTCGTGACCGGGCTGTCGCACTGGTCGTCAGCTTTGAGCCAGCCGACCTCGCCCTTGTATTTCACCTGTAGACGCGCGCCGTCGCAGCCCATCACAGTGACCTGCGTCTCGGGCGGGATGGTCGTGATGACAGTGTCGCCTTTCACGCCGGTGTAGAGGGAGACGCCTTTTGTGCCGTAACCGCGAGTGGAGACGCCCAACATGTTGCCCGAGATCCAGCCCTTTTTATCGAAGACGACCTTCTCCGCCACGGTGGTGGCGCGGTCCAATTGCACCCAGCCGCCGTTACTGTTCTGCGCGATGAGGTGGACGATCGTGCCCTCGCTGTCTTTCGGGATGTTGCCTACGATGCTGCCGGTGCGCGGCGCGCTGCGGACGTTGAGTCCGTTCTTATCCGGATCGATGACGTAGGCGGTGGCGTCGCAAACCCCGATCGGCGTGGCGGTGTCGGCGGAGCCCACTGCGAGCCAAGGCTCCTTCGCCAGAATGGCCTGGCTATTTGTCTTCAAGGTGTCGCCCTCACCGACATACTTCTCGGCCAGCTGCGTGCCGAGCGTTTGGTCGATTTGATAGATGGCAACCAGGGCGTCACCGCGGAAATATTCCTCCTCGGATTTGTCTTCGAGGATGGCGGTCAGGGGCGCGATCGCACGACGATCATGGATATTTCCCAGCGCGCTGATGGCGTAGCGGCGCTGCTGCATGTCCTTGTGCGCGATCGCTTCCAGAATGGCGGGGACCATCTTCGAACCAGCTTTGATGAGCGGCTTCGGAAGGTCTTCCTCATGATCGCCAGCGTAGAATGCCTTCCAGGTCTTGGCCCACTCCGGACCGCCCGGGGTATAAACTGTGTTCACCTCCGCATGGAGAACGGGGGTAAGCGCGAGGAGTGCAGCGGCAATGTACAGGACGGATTTCATAGTTGGATCAGTGACAAAAGAGGATAATCGGCGGCGAGTCCAGTCGGGGACCCGCGAATCGGACAAGGGCCTCATCCCGACGTGAACAGACGGGCCGCGCCAGACGGACGAGCCTTCATTTGCGCCCTTCCAGCAGACTGGCAAAATCTCCCGAAATTTGGACGCGATGAAAGAATTTGAGATTTACCTGCCGAAGAAACGCCGCGACGGGCAACTGATTCCGGACGCGCAGTTGGAGGCGATCAAAGAGGAGCTCAGGAATGTTTTCGGCGGCTACACGGCGATCGGGGGTTGCGAGGGGACATGGAAGAGCGACGACCACGAGTCGCACGAGGAAATCACCATCCTCAGGATTCTCGACGATGGCTCAGCGGCTTTCGCGATGAAGGATTTCCGCGAGCGGCTGGAACGAGAGCTCGATCAGGAGCGGCTCTTGATCACGGAGCGTACGATCACCGTAATCTGAGGGCGGACGGAGCGAGCACTGTCTGGAGTTGACGACGAAACGCGCGCGCATTCTTGATCGCGTAACCGTCGCGGTCGTTGTTGAAGTAAGCCCAGATTCGCCGGGCGCCGCTGGCACGGACTTTCTCGGCCCAGACCGCCAGCTCCGCTTGCGAGTAATCGTGCCGATACCAGCGGGTCACGCCATGGAAGCGGAGGTAGATTTCATCCGCGGTTTTGATCAAGTCATCGGGCAGGCGCGGCCCGCTGCAGGAACAGAAAATAATCCCGCGCTCTCGAAAAGCATCGTAGACCCTCTCATTCCACCAGCTGCGGTGGCGGAACTCGACCACGTTGCGCCGGGCGGGTTCGAGCTGCGCTACGATTCGGCGCAGGCGAGCCGGCGAGTAATGGAAGCTGGGCGGGAGCTGGAAGAGAAAGCAGCCCATCCGCGGGCCGAGCAGATCGGCGATGTGGCCGAAGTCGCGGACGAGCGTTTTCGTTCCGGCGAATCGCTTCACGTGCGTGATCAACTCGGAGACCTTTACGGTGTAGACAAACTTGCTGCGCCCAGCCTGCCGCAGCCAGGTCGCGACCGCGGCCTCTGTCGGCCAGGAGTAGAATGGAGCGTTGAGTTCCACCGTCCGGAAATGCTGGCGATAGCGTGCAAACCAGCGGCTCGTCGGAAGCTCAGCGGGATAAAACTGGCCGCGCCAGTGCCAGTAGAACCAGCCGGAACATCCGACATTAATCTCGGGAAGGATGGAGTGGGAGACCGGAGCGCGCGTCTCGGAATCACGCGCACGGGCGAGGCGCGCGGCGTGCATCTTCGCGGCGCGCCCCACGTTTTGCCGCCGCTGCTCGAGGCGCCGCGCTTCGCGTTTCGCTCTGCGTTCGGCGAGGAAAAGTTTTCGTTCTTCCGCGGCGGCGAGCGAAAGAGGAGGCGCTTCCATGGGCGAGAATTTCTCTCCTCCACGAATCGCGAGGCCTGGCAGAAGCGGCTGTCCCGAAATTTTACGGCGCGCCGGTCTTAACCCTGCGAGCGGGCTGCGGCGATACGGTCGAGCAGAAGACGTAGTTGATCGAAGGGGACGGGCTTGACCAGATGTGCCTGGAACCCGGCGTCCTTGGCGCGTTTCACATCCTCATCCATGCCATAGCCGCTCAGGGCGAGCGCGGGTAAATCCGGCTGCAGGCTGTGGATCTGACGAAGAAGATCGAAGCCATTCTGATCTGGCAAACCGAGGTCGCTGATGAGCGCGTCGAAGGGCCCCTCCGTGGCGAAAAGCGCCAGCGCTTCCGCGCCGCTGGCCGCGCCGTGGACCTGGTAGCCGGAGCGCTCGAGGATGCGGGCCAGCACTTCGCGGGTCGAGTCGTGGTCTTCCACCAAGAGCAATTTCAGATGGCCCGCTTCTCCGGGAACGACCGGTGGCAGAGAGGGCGGAACGGCGGTGGCATCGGAGACGGTTCGCAGCGCCACACAAAAGGTTGCGCCGCAGTTTGGCCCGTCGCTCTGCACCTCGATTTTCCCTTCGTGCATGTTCACGATCGCGCGACTGATCGCGAGGCCAAGGCCGAGGCCGCCAAAGCTGCCGGCAGGGAGAGTGCCCTGCTCGAACGCTCCGAAGATTTTCGGCAGCGCCTCGGGAGGAATTCCCACGCCGTTATCGGTCACGCACACGACGATTTCTCCTTCTTTGTTGCTGGTCGTGACGCGCACCTCGCCGCCAGAGGGCGTAAACTTCACGCCATTCTTGATGATGTTCCAGAAGACCTGCTGCAACCGGGCGGCGTCGCCATCGACGCAACAATTCTTCGCATTCTTCTCGAAGATAATTGCGACGCGTTTGCTCGAGCCGACGCTCCGCACGATTTCCTCGGTCTCGCTGAGCAACCGGTGGATATCGACCGGCGCCCGGGTGAGGGCGAGCCGGCCATGCCGGATGCGCGAGTGATCGAGCAGATCATCGATCAAGCGCGCCTCCAGCTCCGCGTTCCGGCGAATGATGGCGGCCTGCTCGCGCACCTCTTCCGGCAGGGCCGAGTCCATCTCCATCGCGGTGGACATCATGAGGACGGGGCTCAAAGGCGTGCGGAGTTCGTGACTGAGCGCGGCCAGGAATTGATCCTTCGCCAGGTTGGCCCGCTCCGCCGCTTTCTTCGCTGCCAGGAGGTCGCTCTCGAAATGATTCCGCTGCCGCATGAGCACGAGGATGCAATCTGTCTCCCAGCGTTCATTCCGCTGCTGGCGACGGGCGTTGAGCAGAAATGGAAGCTCCTCGCCGCTCTGTGAGCGGAGCGACATGTAGACCTCCTCCACTTCGCCTTGCAGCTTCAAGAGCGGGAACAAGTGCGTCTGGTAAAAAACGCGGCCGCCGGGCGAGAGCAGCTTCTGCAGATGTTGCCCGATCAATTCCGCGGCCGGATGGCCGACCTGGCGACAGAGGGTGGCGTTGGCGCCCACGATGTGGCCGTCATCAGAGAATGTGAGAACCCCGCACGGAACTGTGTCGAGCGACGGTTCCATTCACGCCGTCTTCACCGCCGTGCCAGCCGGGGAGGGCGCAGCGAGGTATTCTTTAATCAGGCGAATCGTTTCATCGGGATGGCTCAGGTGCGGGCAGTGGCCGGTGGCTTCCATCACCCGCAGCGTGCTGCCAACGAGGTGGCGATGCGTGTATTCGCCCACTTCCGTGGGAGCGATCGCATCCTCGGAGCATTGCAAGACCAGAGCGGGGATGCGGACCTGCGCGAGATCTTCCCGGTTGTCCCCGAAGAAGGTGGCCTCTGCAAAACGCCGCGCGATCTCGGGATCAGTGGAGCAAAAGCTGGCTTCGAGTTCCTGCGCGAGCTCCGGGCGGTCGGGATTCTTCATGATGATGGGGGTGAGAAAGCCGGCCCAGCCCAGGTAGTTTCGTTCCATCGTATCGAGCAAGCCCTCGATATCGGCGCGTTCGAATCCGCCGACGTATTCGCCGTCGTTCATATAGCGGGGCGAGGGGCCGACCAAAATCAGTCGGGCAAATCTTTCCGGCTCCTGATTGGCCGCCAGAATGCCGATCATGCTGGCCACTGAATGGGCGACCAGGATGACCTCCCGCAAATCAAGCTTTCGGCAGATCTCGAGCACATCCTGGGCGTAGCCTTGGAGGGTCGAGTAACGCTGCGGGTCGTAGGCCGACCAATCGGATTTGCCCGATCCGACAAAATCAAATTGGACCACGCGGTAATCGGGCTCGAAAGCCGGGGCCACGAAGCGCCACATGCTTTGATCGCAGCCGAACCCGTGCGCGAAGAGCATTGGTTGAGTGCCCGCGCCGCTGATGACGACGTTATTACGCTGCAAGATCTCCATCGCCATTAGGCGGGACGTTACGGCTGATACCGATCGCTCACAAGACCGCTGCGGCGGCGCGCGCAGATGGATGGAAGGCGTGGCGTTTACTCAGAAATCAGGGGCTGAGATTTTTTGCTTTTGCGATAGCCGGCCCCGCGGCCCTGCCATTTCTCGGCATCGAAATCCTGGAAGGCGATTTTACCGAAGTCGTGCGGCGGCCGGAAGGTCTGGAGCCTGGCGTCATTATGCCAACGGCTGGCTTTGATCTCGGTGAGCTGCCAGGCCTGGTCGATGGAGGAGTAGCTGAAGGTGTAATTTGCCGTCCACTTTTCGCGCCGGCCGCCAAAGTGAGACAGGGTAAATTTTTTCGTCCCGGCGCTGAGCGAATCGAAAGGATCGCCCATGCCTCCGCCGAGGGATTTGGCGATAAGGGCATGCGGGTTTTTGGCCGCGACCTGAAAAGTGCCGGCGGGTTTTTGGGTAATCACAAAGACGATGCGCGTGGGATCTTCTTCCGGCGCAGAAGACTGAGGCTCCGCTTCCGTGACCGCTACATAATCGAGCACGCCATCGCCATCGAGATCGGCACTGGCGGCATCGATCAGCTTGCCCTGCGCGGGAAGGATCGCTTTCGCCGCGGCAGGAAGGGTGGCCGTCATCCGCTGTGCGCAAAGCGGTGTGGTCGCGAGCAGGCTGAGAAAGATGGCGTGGCCAAGCATTCGTTTCATCCGCCGAGGCTGCTCCCCTCATTGGGAGAACGAAAGGTTTTCTTCGCTCAGTCGCAGATGGGATGGCTCGAGGGCACCCGTCCTGCTTAAGGACCTCCCGAATATGATTCGCTCCCCGGAACTCCTCTATTCCGAAACCGGGGAGTCGGTTACGCCTACGCTCGATCTTTCTTCGGTCGCGGGCACGGCCGGGAAGATCCTGCTGCTGGACGATCGCGACGATTTCCGGGAGGTGCTCTACGATCACCTGGTAGGTCGTGGCTTTCAGGTCACCTCGGTCCCGAGCGGAATCGAGGGCCTGTGCGAGATCACGAAGGGGCGCTTTGACCTCATCATTTGCGACATGATGATGCCCGGGAGCGGGGGCGAGATGTTTTATTGGGCGGTGACGCGGATGCGCCCGGCCGCAGCGCAGCGGTTCATCTTTTTTACCGGGCACCGCAACAACCCGACGATTGAGTATTTCTTCAAAAGAGTGAAAGCGACGGTGTTGCTGAAGCCGTTTAAATTAGCGGAGCTGGACGAGAAGATGAGCGAGGTCACTCGCCGGCTCGGGTAGCTGCGACAGGTCTCGTCTTACGGCTACGAGGGTCGCGACATCTCTGCGCCGCGAGCGGCCGCGGCCTGCACGGCGGCGATCAAGCCCTCCCTGGTGGCGTGGTTCTTCATCGCTTCCAGGCCGGCAGCGGTCGTTCCGCCAGGCGTGATAACCATGAGGCGTAATTCCTCCGGCGAGAGAGTGCTTTCGGAGGCGAGTTGCGCGGCTCCCAACACAGTCTGGGTGGCGAGAGCGAGGGCGATCTCGGCGGGCAGGCCGGTTTCTTCCCCGCCCGCCGCCAGCGCTTCGATGACAGAGTAAACGAAGGCCGGGCCACTCCCGGCCAGGGCTGTGACGGCATCGATGTGCTCTTCTTTGACCTGCAACGCGATGCCGATGGAGGCGAAGATTTTTTTAACTCATGACGAGATCTTCCATCGTGCTCCGAGTGCCGGGCGCGATGGCGGTGGCGCCGCGACCGATGGAGGACGGTGTGTTTGTCATCACGCGCAGGAAGCGGGCTTCGCAGGCTGCTTCCATGTCCGGCAAGCGGATGCCAGCCGCGAGCGAGACGACCAGCTTACCGCGCAGGGCTTCGGCGTTTTCCTGGATGACCGGGAGAATGACGCTGGGTTTGAGGCCGAGAAAGATGATCTCGGCGGCGCGGATGACTTCGAGATTATCCGCGGTGACGTGGACCCCAGTTTCCGCCTCGAGCTCGGCGCGAAGGGCATCGATCGGCTGGCTGGCGGTGATCGCGCCCGGCTCGCAGAAATTAACCCGAAGGAGACCGCGAATGACGGAACCGGCGAGTTTGCCAGCGCCGATGAAGCCGAGGGACGTTTGAGTACTCATGAGAATGCGAGGACGTTACGCCATGGAAAGCAGCGGCGTAAACCTCGCTCCGAGCAGAAGCGGCACCTTCGATTTAGTGGAGGAAATCGCCGAGCTAAAGCGCGAACGGAAGGCGGTGATCCTGGCGCATAATTACCAGGTGCCCGAGCTGCAGGACATCGCCGATTACGTGGGCGATTCGTTAGGGCTCAGCTACAAGGCGCGCGAGACGGAAGCGGAAGTGATCCTGTTTTGCGGGGTCCACTTCATGGCGGAGACGGCCAAGATCATCAATCCCGGCAAGCGCGTCCTCCTGCCAGATCTGGACGCGGGCTGCTCGCTCTCCGAGTCGTGTCCGCCGGAGAAACTGGAGGCCTTCCTGCAGGCGCACGCGGAGAAGAACTACTACGTCATCGCCTACATCAATTGCAGCGCCGGCGTAAAGGCGCTCTCCGATGTGATCTGCACCAGCGGCAACGCGGAGAAGATCGTCCAGAGCGCGCCGGCCGATCGAAACATTCTTTTTGTTCCCGACCAAAATCTCGGCGCCTGGGTGATCGAGAAAACCGGGCGCCCGATGGACCTGTGGCAGGGGAATTGTTATGTGCACGTCGAGTTCACGGCGCGCAGCATCGGGAAGATACGGGAACAATATCCGGACGCCCCGGTGGTGGCGCATCCGGAGTGTCCCTATGCGGTGCGGCTGCTCGCGGATGAAGTTTGCTCGACCGAAAAGATGGTCGGTTACGCGCGCCAATCGCCCGCCCACGACATCATTGTCGTAACCGAGGCCGGGATGCTCCATCGCTTAAAGAAGGAAGTGCCTGAGAAAAATTTCATTCCTGGGCCGACCGATCGTTGCGCGTGCGCGGAGTGTCGTTTCATGAAACTGAATACGCTGGAGAAAGCGCACGCCGCGCTGCGCGACATGGCGCCGGAGATCATTCTCCCGGAGGCGTTGCGCGCGCGGGCGGAACTGCCGCTGACGCGAATGCTGGAGTGGAGCCGCTAGCGCGCGGAGGCGGAGGTGTGCGCGAGGCGCGCGCGCGCCTTTTCGTTTGTCTTTAACGCCAGACTTCCTACTTTCAGCCGCGATGCGGCGACCTTCACCATGGCTCATGCTCGTGGTCCTGCTTCTCGGAATTCTGCTCGTGCGCGAGCCCCGTTTTGCCAGGGCGGAGGAACTGTTTCTCGGCTGGCTGGCTAAATACGCGGAGGCGAATGGTCCGGCGGTGCCGCTGACGGTGGTGGAGATCGGCGCGGATCCATTGACGCCGGTCACGGGCGCCAAACCGGCCCCGGCCGCCACCTCAGTCGCGGGCAGCTCGGCGGTGTCGCCATTGGAGTTCGCGCTCTATCTCCAGGCGCTCCTCGATTTCCAGCCCGGCGTGGTCGCGTTCGAGAATGTCTTGAAATGGCGCGAGCGCGATAAGGATCAGGAGCAAGTCTTCCTCGATCAAGCCATGCGCGTGCCGAAGCTGCTGCTCGCGGCCGAGTTGGGGGCCAACGCTGATCCTGATGCGCCTTGGGCCGAGATTCGGGGCTTCACAGACGTGAAAGGCAAGCGCGGCGATCTGCCTGCTTTCTCGGGCGTGGCGCGGCAGGCGACCGAAGATCTGCGGCTGATCTCGAAGACGGGTTTTGTAAATCTGCCGGATGAGGTGTCGTCCAATATCCGCGTTCCGTTGCTCTTCCTTTATCGCGGCGAGGTTATTCCATCCTTCGTCCTGCAGGCTGCTTTGCTTTGGCAGGGCATTACTCCGGGCGACGTGAAGATTGTTCTAGGTTCGCACATTGCGTTGCCGGGAAATCGTCGGATTCCGATCGGACACGACGGCACTCTTTTGATCCATCCCGGCGCGGCGCAACGGGTGCGGCGCCTGAGTTTAAACGAGATGCTTTTGGCGGCGCAGCAACGGGAAACGGGCAGCACGGAGCTGGCTGACTTGAAAGGGCAGGTAGTGCTGGCGCGCACGCCGGCGAACCCGTTATCGCCGCCGGATGCGTTCGCGGCTGCGATCGCGACCATCCAGGGGAATGTCTTTCTCCGACGCGTCTCGCCATTTTTCGACTATGCGATTTTGCTCCTGATCGCGGGGACGGCGGGGTTGCTGCATCGGGTGGAGCGGTTCGATTTACTCCTCGCGGGGATCGCGATGACCGCGGCCTATTGCCTGGTGGCACTGGGGACACTCTCGCGCTGGAATCTGTGGCTGCCAGGAATCCTGCCGCTGAGCGCGCTCTGGGTGTCGATCATGCTGGCGTCTTTTTTTCGGAAGAAAGAGGAAGGTATCACCTTGCCCCCGCCGATTGCGTAGCCGCCTGCTTTCCTGTCCGTGAAGTTTATTAACCTGACCCGCCGCACCGAGATCGGCGCGAATTCGTACTATCTGGAGAGCGGCGCGCAGGGGTTCATCATCGATAGCGGGATGCACCCGAAAGAGGAGGGCGACGAGGCAACTCCGAACTTTGCGGCTTTGGGCACGCGTGAGGTGGACGCGATCATTATTTCGCACGCCCATCTTAGATCACATGGGGACGTTGCCCGTGTTGATGAGGCGCCAGCCGCAAGCGCGCGTCTTTATGACGGAGGCAACGGCGGAGATCGGGAGCGCGCTCCTGCACAATTCCGTGAACGTGATGACGCGCCAACGTGAGGAGCTGAACGCCGCGCTCTACCCGCTCTACACCCATAAGGAGACGAACCGCGCGAGCGAGGCCTGGCGTTCCTGCCGCTTTCGGCAGGCGATCAGTCTCACGGGCGAACGCGCGGGGCCGCGGGCGGGTGGGGTGAGCTTTGAGTTTTTAGATGCGGGTCACGTGCTGGGTTCGGCGGGAGTGATGCTGCGCGCGGAAGGCCGGACGTTTTTCTACAGCGGCGACGTGAACTTCAGCGACCAGACGATCATGCAAGGCGCGGTCTTTCCGGAGAGCGGGGTGGATGTGCTCATCATGGAATGCACGCGCGGTGACGTGCCGGAGCCGGAAGGTTTCACGCGGGCGCAGGAGGAGACGCGGCTGGCGGAAGCGATCGAGCAGGCGTTTGCGCGTGGGGGTTGCGTCTTGATGCCGGTCTTCGCTTTGGGAAAAACGCAGGAAGCGCTGGCGATGATCCACCGTTTTCGGAAAGAGAAATTGCTCGGCGATTTCCCGCTCTACATCGGCGGCTTGAGCACGAAGATGACGCAGATTTACGATCGCTTCGCGCTGAACAGCCGCCGGAATTTGCCGCGTCTGCAGCTGCTCGAGGCTCTGGAGCCGTTCGTCCTCAACGGCCAGACCATCGGCGACGCTCCCGCGAAATCCGGCCGTATCTACGCGCTCTCGAGTGGGATGATGACCCCGAAAACGCTCTCGAATATTTTCGCACGGCGGGTGATTAGCGATCCTAAGCATTCGATTTTCTTTGTCGGTTACGCGGACCCAGCTTCGCCCGGTGGAGTTTTGCGCGCGGCAAAACACGGCGACATGGTGGCGCTCGATCCGGACGAGCCGGCGCAGGAATTGCGCTGCCATATCGAGACGTTTCAATTTAGCGCGCATGCTTCCCGGGAATCGATCGTGGCTTACGTGAAGAAGCTCGCGCCGAAAAAAGTGGTGCTCGTGCACGGCGATGCTCCCGCAGTCGAATGGATGCGCGCGACGATCGCGTCGGCGTTGCTCGATTCCGAAGTGATCGTTCCCCCGCCGGGAGCGGAGATCGAACTATAGCGGGTTCGCGCGGTTGGCTGGCGCTGCCATACTGCCACGGTAGCTTGATCGAAAGTTGGATCTGCTTCGAGAATCGCGGTCGTTAGCCTTGACTAGGTGGTTCGCCGTTTCAGAGGATCACCGGCCTTATGGTAAAGCTTAGCTATTGGTTTTCGGCGGGCATCAAGTTCGGTTTGCTGGCGGCCCTGTCCCTCGCGCCGCAGCTTGCAGCAGATCCAGGCGGCCGCACGGAAACGAGCAGTAGCCCCGAGGCGTCTTTATTGATAAATGACGTGTTCAATTCCGGCGCGGCGCCATCGGAGCGCGCACCCGTGCCGACTATTGAAGGGATGCCCACGACCTGCCGTTTCACCGGCAGCATCACGGCAACCGATCCAGTGCAAACCGGCCGCCTCAGCCGCGATGGAGTAGCCGATACCTGCAGCGCAAGCGGGACCTGCATGGTGGCTATCCCAACCGGCGCGCGTAATTTTGACAGTTACTCCTTCACCAATACCACCGCTTCGGCCCGTTGTGGGACGGTGACCCTGAATACCGCCTGTACAAACACCCAATTCCTATACGCCGCGGCTTACCTCGGGACTTTCAACCCGAATAATCTTTGCGAAAATTGGATCGCAGATATAGGCAACTCCCCTAATCCGACTGGCAGCTTCTCGTTCAACGTGCCGGCTGGGGCGACGGTAGTCATCGTGGTGCACGTGGTTGAACCGGCTAGCACTTGTGCCTCCTACACTCTTGATGTTTTCGACATTTGTTTGCCCACCACTTGCAGCTACAACGGGAGCATCGGGGCCGGCGACCCTGTGCAGACCGGACGAGTTTTCCGCGACGGCGTGCCCGACACCTGCGCAGCAGTCGGCAGCTGCTCAGTCGGGATCGCTACCGGCGCACGCCGCTACGATGCCCACCCCTTTACCAACACCGCGGCGACGGCCCAGTGCGTGACCGCGACGCTGAACACGGCCTGCGCAAATACAAATCAAGTCTACGCCGCCGCCTACCTCGGCAGCTTCAATCCCGCGAATCCCTGTCAGAATTGGATTGCTGATTCAGGCAACTCCCCGAACCCGAACGCCGGCTTTTCGTTTAACGTCCCGGCCGGGGCGACAGCTGTCGTCGTGGTCCACGAAGTAGAACCCAATGCCGGTTGTCCGTCATATGGGCTCAGTATCGATGGGTGTACGACGCTAAATGTGCAGTCGGCCGTCTCTCGGAAAACGCATGGCCCAGCGGGCATCTTCGACGTGCCGCTGCCGTTGAGCGGGACGGTTGGCATCGAATCACGGACAGGGGGCGCGACGCGTGATTACACCGTCATCGCGAACCTCGAGGGGGCGGGACCAATCAACGTCACGGGGACCCCGCAGGCACAGGTCACCACCGGGAGTGGGTCGGTCGGAAGCGGGGGTGCAAGCAATGGCGGCGCCGTGACTGTCAACGGTTCGGTGGTCACCATTCCGCTCACGAATGTGGTGAACGCGCAGCGGCTCGCTGTCACTTTAAATCACGTAAGCGACGGCACCACCACCCGCTCCCTTGTGATCCCGATGAACGTTCTCGTCGGTGATACGAACGCCAGCGGGACTGTGAGCGCCACCGACATTAGCCAGGTGAAATCGTCGTCGGGCCTGCCTGTGACCAACACCAGCTTTCGACGTGACGTCAACGTCGGCGGTACAATCAACGCCACGGATATTTCGCTCGTGAAGGCAGGTTCCGGCACCGGATTGCCACCAGCCGCAAACGACGTTCCACCGCCAACGCCGCTCGACTAGACGCCGCTGCGATAATCGGCCGGGCCCGGTTGCGTGGGCGGTTCCGGCTTGCGCAGTTGCGCCAGCGCGGGGGAAGCTAGGGCCACGGTGAAAGTCGTCTCCTGGAACATCAACTCGCTCCGTCGCCGGCAGGAGCGCTTGCTCGTTTGGCTACGCGAGACGCAGCCGGATGTCGTGTGCTTGCAGGAGACGAAATGTACCGATGAGCAGTTCCCTGCGGCTGATTTGCGGATGGCTGGCTATCACGCAGTCTTTCACGGCCAGAAATCTTACAACGGCGTCGCCATTCTTTCGCGAAGCGCAGCGACGGATGTGCAGGTAGGTCTTTGCGACGAGGACGACGATCCGCAGGCGCGCGTGATCGCGGCGACCATAGACGGCGTGCGCGTCTATTCCGTCTATGTGCCGAACGGTCAGTCGGTGGGATCGCCGGCTTACGTCTATAAGATGCGCTGGTATGAGCGCCTGGAGCGTCGGCTGCGGGAGGACGGCGCGGTGACGGGTGACCTCGCGGTTTGCGGCGATTTTAACGTGGCCCCGGCGGATGTGGATGTGCACGCCCCGGAGTTGTGGGCGGGATCGATTATGTGTTCCGCGGCGGAACGGGCGGCCTTCGGGAGTTTGTGCGGAGTGGGATTAAGCGACACGCTCCGGCAGCACCATCCGGAGGCGGGTATTTTTAGTTGGTGGGACTATCGGATGCTCGCTTTCCCGAAGAATCGCGGGCTGCGGATCGATGCGGTCCTGGCCAGTGAGTCGTTAAGCGCCCGTTGCACCGCCTCGGGCGTGGAGCGCGAGATGCGGAAGGGGAAAGAGCCGTCCGATCACGCGCCAATCTGGGCGGAGTTCTCGGATTGAGGGAGGCACGATGAAGAAAGGATCGCATCTGCGCGTGGCGCATCCGCCGCCGAAACCGCTCATGCTTTTCGATGGCGACTGCCATTTCTGCTCCCGCTGGATCGAGCGTTGGCGGGAGATGACGCGGGGCCGCGTCGATTACGCGAAATCGCAGGAAGCGGGCGCGGCTTTTCCAGAAATACCGGCCTCGGAATTTGAGCAAGCGGTGCAGCTGGTGGAAACGGATGGGACCGTTTACCGCGCGGCGGAAGCGGTGGTCCGGTCGCTTTCCTACGCCCGCTGGGGTGGCTGGACGCTTTGGTTATACGATCACCTCCCAGGCTTCGCGTTTCTAACCGAAGCGGCCTACGGCTTGGTGGCGCGAAACCGGATGCTGGCTTCGGCAGGGACACGTTTCCTGTGGGGCAGCGAGCTTCGGCGGCCGACCTATCTCGCAGCGCGACGCGGTTTTCTGCAGACGTTGGGTTTGATTTACCTCTTCGCCTTCCTCTCGCTCTGGGTGCAGGTGGATGGCTTGATGGGGTCGCAGGGCCTGCTGCCGGCGCAGGAGGTGATGGCTTCGATGCGGGGAGCGGTCGGCCTGCACCCGCTGCAGGCGCCTACGCTGCTGTGGTGGGGCGCTTCGGATCCGATGTTGCATGGGCTATGCGCGGTGGGAACGGGGGCGGCGTTGGCACTGGCCTTCGGCTGGCTGCCGCTGCCGGCGTTGTTGCTTTGTTTTGTCAGCTACCTCTCGCTCATCATTCCGGGCGGAGTTTTCTTTAGTTACCAATGGGACATTCTCCTGCTGGAGACGGGCTTCGTGGCCATCTTCCTCGCGCCGCGGCAATGGCGCTTGCGGAAGAATGGCGATGCCGCGGTCTCGGGCATCGGGCTCTTTCTGGCCAAAGCGCTGCTCTTTAAAATCATGTTCATGTCGGGGGTGGTGAAGCTGACGAGCGGGGATGATTCCTGGCTGGGACTGACGGCGCTGGATTTTCATTACTGGACCCAGCCGCTGCCGACGGCGCTGGCCTGGTTCTCGGAGCAGAATCCTGTCTGGGTGAAAAAAGCCAGCGTGGGGATCGCGCTCGCGATTGAGATCGTGGTGCCATTTTTCATCTGGGGACCTCGTCGCCTGCGCCTGGGCGCAGCATGGCTTTTGATCGTGCTGCAAGTGGCGATCGCGCTCACGGGTAACTACGGCTTTTTCAATCTCCTCGTGATCGCGCTCTGCCTGCTGCTCTTCGATGACGCGAGTTGGGCGCCGGCGCGGAAACGCGAGACCGCGAGGCCAACGAGCCCCTGGCTGCGCTGGGTGCCGGCGCTGGCACTGCTCGTGACGTTGCCGCTAAACGTCTTCCTCCTTTACTCGGCCTGGCGGCCTGCGGCGGAGTGGCCGCGCGGATTGGCCGCGCTAAACAGGGTGGTCGAGCCGTTCCGGATCGCGAACCCTTACGGTCTCTTCCGCGTGATGACGCGGGAACGGCCGGAGATCATTTTCGAGGGGAGCACGGATGCGTTTGACTGGGTGCCCTACGAGTTCCGCTGGAAACCGGGCGATGTGCAGCGTGCGCCGCAATGGAACGCGCCGCATCAACCGCGCCTGGATTGGTCGCTTTGGTTCGCAGCCCTGGGCTCGGAGCGGGATCGGGTGGTGGCCGAGCGGCTGGCCGCCGGGTTGCTAAATGGCGAAAAAAGCGTGCTGAGACTTTTGGGCCGCAATCCATTCCCGGATAAGCCGCCGCAATTTTTGCGTGCCAGTCTGTACGAGTATCGCTTTACCACCGCAGCGGAACGGCAGGAGAACGGAGCGTGGTGGAGCCGGAAATTGCGACGCGCCTACTTGCCGACTGTCTCGCGGGCGGACTTCCGGCGGCGGAGTTCTCCCTGAGTTGAGCGGGGCGGAATCCTGAATATTTTCGATCATGGCGAAGGAGGAGCAAATCGTGACCGAAGGGACGGTGACGCAGGTGTTGCCGGGCACGATGTTCCGAGTGGAGCTGCCGGGGAATCGCAACGTGCTCGCGCATATCTCGGGGAAGATGCGGAAGCATTTCATCCGCATCGTCCCGGGCGATAAGGTGGAGGTGGAGCTTTCGCCCTACGATCTGACCAAGGCGCGGATTATCTTTCGCGAGAAATAGGCGCAGGGAGGGGACGGCAGCCGTATTTTGCTTGCGAGAGAATACCGGAAGCCGGTTGCCCAAAAGGGGCGAAGGACGGATACTCTCGCAGAAGAAAAAAATATCATGGCTGAAGAAAATCAATCTACGCAGGGCTCCGCCGAGACGGTGGAAGCAAAAGGAAAACTCGATAGCAGCAAAACCCACGCGCGCCGCGCCGCGGAAGACCTGAAATCCGCCGCTTCGGAAATGGCAGGCGAATATCGCGGCAAGGCTGAGCAGGCCTGGGGCGATGCACAGGACAGAGCGCGGACGCTACAGGAAGATGGCGAGCAATACGTGCGCGATAACCCGACCAAAGCGGTCTTCACCGCTCTCGGCATCGGGTTTGTGCTCGGAATGATCTTCCGGAAGTAAGACGCTCTGGGAATGGCTGGCGATACGATGCGGTTCCGCAATCCTGCGGGGCACGCGGGACTGTTTAATAATATCGTTTCGCTGGCCAATTCCCTGGCCGGTTTTTTCGAAAGCCGACTCCACCTTTTCGCGGCGGAGTCGAAGGGCGCACTGGTTCACCTGGTGCTCCTGCTCGCAGCGCTGATCGCGGCGCTCATCCTGATCATCACAGGTTACATTTTTCTGGTGGTCAGCGCGATCTTCGCGATCGCGTTTTTCAGCGGCATTTCCTGGATCTGGATCGCGTTGGCGACGGCGGGGTTAAACTTTCTGCTGGCGATCGGTTGCGGCTTGTTCGCGCGCAGCCAGATGAAAAAGCCGATGTTCGCGTTCAGCATGGCGGAGTTAAAAAGAGATCGAGAATGGCTAAAAAAGGTCAATCAGACACACGAGTCCACGAGCTAAGACAGGAGATCGCGCATTCGCGTGACCGGCTGACTCGCGACCTGACTGGGCTCCGTTACGAACTGGATTTTCCGCTCAAGTTTCGGAAGTCGTTCCAAAGGCACGCCGGGCTGTGGATTTCCGCTGCGGTTTTAACCGGAGTGGTCTTCACCGCGCGCGCGTTTCCGAAGAAGAAAATCATCTACACGCCCAGCAGCCGGAGTGGCCAGAAGATGAAGGGCGAGGAGCAGAAGAAGGGGTTGCTGCAGGCTGGGTTGGCGATGGGAACGCTCCGGTTGGTGGCGGTCCTCCTGCGACCGATCGTGGTGCGGTTCGTTACGCAGAAGCTGGGCAGCTACGCGAGTGGCGCGGGACGACGCAGCGCGCGCTGGTAGGCAAGCGCTGCAGATGGGCGAGTGAGAAGTGCGGCCAAAAAATCTCAGAGTGCGCGCTCGGAGACTCTGTGAAGCCGAAGGCCCCGCGTCGATGGACAAGCTGGAGTCCTTCTTTGATACGTTGACAGTTGAAAAGCGCAGTGGTATCCGTCGCCCGAATTCTGAACGCGCTCCTCGATAGTCAGGTACTCGTGCTGAATCGTCTTTGGCAGGCGGTCAATGTCTGCTCGGCGCGTCGTGCCTTCACGCTTCTCTATCAAGGGCATGCCCAAGTGGTCTCGTCCGATCTGCAGAATAATTTTCTCACCCATGACTTCGCGGGTTGGCGGGATTTCTCCAACGCCGCGCCCGAGCCCGATATGGTCACGACCATCTCGTGGCGGATTCGAGTTCCGCGGGTGATCGTCTTGTTGCTCTTCGATCGCTTGCCGAAGAAGGAAGTGAAGTTTACCCGGCACAATGTCTTCGAGCGGGACAAGAACACCTGCCAATATTGCGGCCGCGTTTTCGATCGGAGCGAATTGAATCTCGACCACGTCCTGCCGCGTGATAAGGGCGGGCAGACGACTTGGGAGAACGTGGTTTGTTCGTGCATCCCCTGCAATACGCGAAAGGGAAACCGGCTCGCGCACGAGGTGCACATGGCGCTAATTCAAAAGCCGAAGCGGCCGAAATGGCGGCCGTTTGTGAATGTGACTTTTGCTGCGCAGCACCACGAGAGCTGGCGGCACTTCGTGGATCTGGCCTACTGGAACGTTGAGCTGAGCGACTGACGGCGGGCGAGCGGGAGATCGCGCCTTAGCGCCCCGTGGGGACGACAGCCGGGGTCGGCTGGGAACGCAATGCGTTTAGAATCGGTTGCGGATACACGCCCAGGATTATGATACCGGCCATGAGTCCGATGATCATGGTCCGGGTCAGGCCACTCACGGGGACGGTGTCAGTCTCCGTCGCGGTTCCGGTTTCCCAATACATCGCGCGCACGACTTTGAAATAGTAATAGAAGCCGCACGCCACAGTCAGGATTCCGATGGTGATGAGCACGGTGTGCCCGTGGCGGACTGCGGCGTCGAAGATGAAAAACTTCCCGAGGAAACCGGCGGTGAAGGGGACACCCGCGAGCGAAGCCATCGCCAGCAGAAGCGCGAAGGCGAGAAAGGGCGAGCGGCGGGAGAGGCCATTAAAATCTTCCAGACGATCGCCGCCCGCGTGCTGCGCCACGACGATGAGGACGGCGAAGCTCAGGATGGTCATGAGCAGGTACGAGACGAGGTAAAAGGCCACAGCCTGACCAGCGAAGGAGACGACTCCGATGAGCAGATAGCCCGCATGCGCGATGCTGGAGTAGGCGAGGAGGCGTTTCAGGTTCGTCTGTGGGATGGCCGCGAGATTGCCGTAAAGAAGGGTGGCACCGGCGAGCACTGCGAGGAGGCGACCGATCTGAGGCAGGACGAAGAATGGCTCCAGCACGCGCATGAGAACGACGAAGCCGGCCGCTTTCGATCCGACGGAGAGGAAGGCGGTAACAGGCGTGGGAGCCCCTTGATACACATCCGGCACCCAGATCTGGAACGGAACCGCGGCGATCTTGAAACCCAGCGCAACCAGGACGAGCGCGATGCCGAAAAGAGCCGGCACCTGCTCAACCGCGCCGGTTTGGAAGACGGCGGCAATGCGGGAAAGATTCGTTTCGCCGGTCACGCCGAAGATCCAGGTGATGCCGTAGACGAGGAAGCCGGTGGAGAGCGCGCTGAGGATGAGGTATTTCACGCCCGCTTCCAGCGTGAGCGGATTACGTCGGGTGAACGCGACCAGGACGTAAAACGACATCGTGACCAGCTCGAGCGAAACGAAGATCATGACGAAGTCGACCGCGCTCGCCATCCACATCAGACCCGCGCAGGTGAAGAGCGGGAGCGCGAAGAACTCGCCCAGTCCGGATTGCCGGGTCGCGCCGTGGATGGATTGGCGCACGGTGGGCGCGTAATCGATCATGAGCAGGAGCACCAGGACCGTGGTGACCAGCGCGAAGCGCTTGAAGAAAATGGCGAGCGCATCGGCGCTGTAGAACGACCAAAATCCCGTCGCAGTCGCAGCGGGCGCCGCTTGTAAAAAGAAAGTGGCGGCAAGAATGGCGACCAATCCAGCCGCGCCAGCGAGCGCGAGGGTGCGTTTCTCGATCTTCTCGGCAAACGCCTCTACCAGGAGAACGAGAAGACCAAGTGCGACGACCGCGATTTCCAGATATGGCGCAGGAATCATGGCTGAGTCGGCGGTGCAGGCACGGCCGGGAAGACGGTGGCGGAGTTACGAAAGGCGGGTTTCAAAAGTCGCACGAGGCCTTGAGGGAAGCAGCCGAACCAGAGCAGCGCCACCAGCAGGAGCCCGAGCGGAAGACGAAAGCGAAAGGGGATGTCCAGGAGCTCGCTCCACCGTGTGGGGATTTCTCCCATGAAAACCTTGCGATAGCCGCGCAGCATATAGACGGCAGAGATAACCACGCCCCAAAGCGCCAGCGCCGTTGCAACCTGGAAGAGGTGGAAGCCGCTGAAGTCGGCGCCGTTACGGAAGGCTCCGAAAAAGACCATCACTTCGGCGGCGAAATTTGCGAAGCCCGGCAACCCAATGGAAGCGAATGCGGCCAGACCGAAAATGAAGCCCGCCATCGGCATCACTTTCCCGAGGCCGCCCAGTTCCGAGAAATCGAGAGTCCCGGTGCGGGCGCGCACTTCGCCAGCGATCGCGAAGAGGACGGCGATGGAAAGACCGTGCGCGAAGATGAGCACGGCGGCGCCGGTCAGGCCCAGGATGTTTCCGCTCACGATCCCGAGAAAGATATAGCCCATGTGCATCACGCTGGAATATCCGAGCATCCAATCGAGCCGCTTCTGCGCGATCGTAACCAGCCCGACGTAGATGATGTTCCCGAGCAAGAGCACGATCAGGAGCCAGGCCCAGTGCTGCGCTCCCTCGGGCAACATGGGAGTGGCAATGCGGAGCAAACCGTAGAGTCCGAACTTCTTTAAAACTCCCGCGTGCAACATCGCTGCCGGCGCTGGGGCGGAGGCGTAAGCTTGCGGAGCCCAGGTGTGAAAGGGGAAGAGCGAGATCAGAATGCCGAAGCCGAGGAGGAGGAGAAGGTAGATGGAGCGTTGCGCATCGGGTGCGATCTGGCCGGCGGAGGCGGCGGCCTGGAGCACGCGGAGATCGAAGCTGCGCGCTGCTTCCGGCACGCTGCGGTAGAGCATGATCAAACCGATAAGCAGAATGAAGCTGCCGGTCGCGAGATAGATGGTGATCTTCCAGGCGGCGGCCTGACGGTTGCCGCTCCCCCAGATTCCAATCAGCAGGAACGTCGGGATGAGCGCGAGCTCGTGGAAAGCGTAGAAGAAAAAGAGATCCAGCGACGCGAACGCGCCCGTTGCACCCGCCGCAATCAGAAGGAGGCAGGCGTAGAAGGCACCCTCGTGGCGCTCGATTTTTCCCGTGCACCAGACTGCGGCCAGGGTCACCAGGGTGGTGAGCAGGACCATGAGCAAACTGAGGCCGTCGAGGCCGAGGATGAAGTTAAGCTTCCATTCCTGGCTGATCGGGATGGTGGTGAGGTAGCTAAAGCCCTGCCGTCCGCGCTCGAAGCCAAAGAAGGCGAGCAGGGATGCCGCGAGGCTGAGGCCGGACGAGGCCAGCGCAGTCGTTCGCGCCGGCGCGCCCAGGAGGATGGCGGCGGCCGCAAGGAGCGGGGCGAAAACTATGAGAAGCAGCATCATGCGAAAACAGTCAGGTAAATAAGAGCCACGATGCCGAGGCCGAAGAAAAATGCGTAGGCCTGGATGTTGCCGATCTGGAGAAGGCGGAAGAGTGAGCCCAGGCTCCGGGTGGTGGCAGCCGCTCCGCCCACCGCGCCGCCGTCGATGACCCAGCGATCCAGCACCGCAGAGATATTGGCAAGCAATCCCTGGGTGGCGCGAATCAGGAAAGTATAAAACTCATCGATGTAGAAGCGGCGACGCAGAACCTTCAGCTGGATCGGATCCTCCTCGCGAGCGCGATAGAGAAGAAACGCGACCGCCACCCCAGCGATCATCGCACTGGTGGCGAGGATGGGAACGGTATGACCTTCGTGATGCAAGACCGGGAGCGAGAGGAAGCGATTCGCGAAAAATCCGAACCCTGCCAGCGCGGCTGGGATGGCCAGAATCATCAGTGGGCCGGTCATGACCAGCGGTGCCTCTTTCCCATGCTCCGCGTGTTCGCTCCGGCTCTTCCCGAAGAAGACAACCATGACGAGTCGCCACATGTAAAACGCGGTCAGGAAGGCGGTGAAAAGCGCGAGCGCGAAGATGACGGAATTCTTCTCGTACGCGACCGCGAGGATGGCGTCCTTGCTGAAGAAGCCGCTAAACGGCGGGCAACCGATGAGTGCGAGCGTGCCGATAAGGAAGGTGATGAAGGTGAGGCGGAGCTTGCCCGCGAGGCCGCCCATTTTCCAGATGTCCTGCTCATGATGGAGCATGATGATGATGGCGCCCGCGCCGAGGAAGAGGAGCGCTTTGAAAAAAGCGTGGGTGAAGAGGTGGAACATGGCCGCCTCGCCCGAGGCCAGGCCCACCGCCATCACCATGTAACCGAGCTGGGAGAGCGTGGAGTAAGCGAGGATGCGCTTGATGTCGTTCTGCTGCGTCGCGATGAGGCCGGCCATGACGGCGGTGATAATGCCGATCCAGGAAATGACCGCGAGCGCGGTGGCGGAGGCCTGCATGAGGAAGCTGACGCGCACCAGCATGTAGACACCGGCCGCCACCATCGTGGCCGCGTGGATAAGAGCGGAGATAGGCGTGGGGCCTTCCATCGCATCCGGGAGCCAGACGTGAAGCGGGAATTGCGCGGATTTACCGGCCGCGCCGCAGAAGATGAGCAGCGCTGCGGCTGTGAGGTAGGCGGGATGGGCGCTTAATTTTGCCATTCCGCCGCTCACTTCTCCGAAGACGACGGAACCTGTCGCCGTCCAGACCATGAGGATGCCGAGCATGAAGCCGAAGTCTCCGATGCGGTTGGTCAGGAAAGCTTTCTTGGCCGCTTCCGCCGCGCTCGGGCGCGTGAACCAATGCCCAACCAGCAGGTAGGAGCTAACCCCGACCAGCTCCCAGAAGATGAACATCATCACGAAATTGTTCGCGAGAACGATCCCGAGCATGGAGAACATGAAAAGCGAGAGGGACGCGAAGTAGCGCGCCTTCGCGTCGTCTTCGCGCATATAGCCCAGGGAGTAGATGTGGATGAGCGCGCCCACGCCGGTCACGAGCACGAGCATGGTTTTGCTCAGGCCGTCGAGGACGAGGCCCAGCGGGATAACGAGGAGGGGCGGGATGTTGATCCAGTTCAGCTGAGCCGCGGAAATGTCCGGCGAAGCGAAGATGAGGCAGCTGAGGATGAAGCCGACGACCGCCGCGCCCACGGAGATGAAGGAGCTGATGCCGCCATTGCGACGGGTGACAAGCGCGATGGTGGCGGCCGAGAGGAGCGGCAGCAAAAGGACATACCAGGGAAGGGCACTAGACATGTGGCTAAAATTTCAAGCTGGCGATGTCTTCCACGTTGGTGGTCTGCCGGGCGCGATAGAGCGCGACGATGATGGCGAGGCCGACGGCCACTTCCGCCGCCGCGACCGTGATGATGAAAAAGACGAAGACCTGGGCGTTGTAATTTGGCAGACCATCGGCGCCGACGCGGAAGCGGGAGAAGGCGACGAGCGAGAGATTGGCCGCGTTCAGCATCAGCTCGAGCGACATGAAGATGATGATGAGATTGCGACGCAAAAGCACACCGGCGAAACCGATCGTGAAGAGCAGCCCGCTGACGATGAGATAATGTCCGAGCGTCGCCATGGTTTAGCGGAGCTCCCTTTTGCTCAACACGATCACGCCAATCGTCGCGACCAGGACGAGGACGGCAATGATCTGGAACGGCAGGTTGTAGTTATCGAAAAGGAGGAGGCCGACCCCGCGGACGTCATCGTGCGGAATGGCGGGCAGGGCGGGGAATTGTTTTCCCGCATCGCGGAGGGAGTTCACCACCAGCCAGATTTGTGCGAAGAGCGCGAGTGAAACGGCCGCGCCACCTGCGACTGCGCCGGCATTCATCTTGCGCCGTTCCTCCGCGCGCAAATCGAGGAGCATGATGATGAAAAGGAAGAGCACCATGACTGCGCCGGCGTAGACGAGAACCTGGATGATCCCGATAAAGTAGGCGTCGAGCGACATGAAGAGTGCAGCCAATCCGAGGAAGCTGAGGACAAGGCTGAGCGCGCTCGCGACCGGGTTGCGGTTGAGAACAACCGCAGCACCAAAGACGAGCATGAGCGCGGCAAAGAGCCAGAAAAGAAGCGCGGGCATGGTTATTTCTTCTCGTTCCACTTCAAGACGACGCCTTCCATGACGCCGCCCAACTCGAGGAGCTTCTCTTTGTCGTGCACCATTTCTTCCCGGGTGAAGCCGGTGATGGCGTAATCTTTCCGCAGGAAGATGGCCTGCTCGGGGCAAACTTCCTCGCACATGCCGCAGTAGATGCAGCGGATCATATCGATGTCGAACTCGTGCGGAAATTTTTCCACCTTGGCAAACTTGTCCCCCGGCGCGAGCTCGCCGGGCACGATCTTAATCGCGCGCGGGGGGCAGATGAATTCGCAGAGCTGGCAGGCCACGCAGCGGATGCGGCCCGCCGTGTCGCGGACCAGAGCAGGGGCGCCGCGATAGTGGTCAGGCATCTGGCTGTCCCACTTCTCTTCCGGATACTGCATCGTCACCTTGGTGCGCCCGAGCAGCATGTTTTTGAGATGGCGAAAGGTGATCGCCATGCCCCCGAGGATCGCGGGTAGATAGACGCGCTCCTTCCAGTTCAGCTTCGGGCGAGAGACGATGATGGCCATGGGGAAATTTTAGACAGGATTTACAGGATGATCAGGATTGAAAAGAAGGAGGTCCGGCAACCAACAGCCTTCTCTCTCATCCTGTAAATCCTGTTCATCTTTTCCATCTTACTGCGGGAGATACGCCAGGATGAGCGCGGCGATGAAAATATTCACGAGCGCGATTTCGAAAAAGAAGACCCAGCCAAGTCGCATCAGTTGATCGTAGCGGAAACGGGGCAACGTCCAGCGTACCCAGATGAAGATGACCAGGAGGACGGCAACCTTGCCGAAGAAAGTCGCGATGTTAAAAAGTCCCCCCGCGATTCCGCGCCAGCCTTCCGCGGAGCCGTCGACAAGCGCCCAGTAGAAGCCGCTGTCGCCCCACGCCGGCAACGGCAGATGCCAGCCGCCAAGAAAGAGCGTCACGATGATGGCGGAACCCGTGATCATGGCCGCGTATTCACCGAGGAAAAAAAGCGCGAATTTCATCGAGCTGTATTCCGTGTGATAGCCGCCCACCAGTTCAGTCTCCGCTTCGGGAAGATCGAAGGGCAACCGATTCGTCTCCGCGAAAATAGCGACGGTGAAGACGCAGAAAGAAATGAACATCGGGATGGCGAGAAGCCACTTTTGCGGGTTCAACCAATCGCCGATGAAGGGAGCGATCATCCAGCCGTGCTGGATTTGGTATTGCACGATCTCCGTCAGACGCAGCTGACCGACGAGAAGGAAAATCGGGATAACTGCGAGCCCGAGGGAGAGCTCGTAGGAGATCATCTGCGAAGTGGCGCGAACGCCGCCGAGGAACGGGTATTTGGAATTGGAAGCCCACCCCGCGATGACGATGCCGTAAACGCCTAACGACGCGATGGCAAAGACATAAAGGACGCCCACGTTCACGTCCGCGATCACCATCGGGACGCCGAGGAGCGTGCTGCCAAAAGGAACGACTGCGATGGTGGCGATGGCCGGGACCATGGCGAGGCAGGGCGCGAGCCAGTAGTAGAAAGTGTTTACGTGCGCGGGGGTGAAGTCTTCCTTGAGGAGGAACTTCACTGCATCCGCAATCGGCTGGAAGAGACCGGCCGGGCCGACGCGGTTGGGGCCGAGGCGATCCTGGATCAGGGCGCTGACTCTTCGCTCCGCATAAACGCTGTAGGAGACCATCGGGAGGATGATCAAAAAGATCACCCCGATCGTCTTCGCCAGAGAAGTGAAGATGAAAAACCAGTCCATCGCGGAGTCTTAGGAGGCTGCTTTCTCGGATTGCGGCTTGTTGCCTTCGAACCGCGCCGATTCGTCGGGCATCGGGCTCTTCGCGATCTCCATCACGTGCACTCCGAGATCGCCGATCTTGCTCAGGTTCAAACCGGCCAGGGCATGAACGGATTGCGCCATCTGCGCAAAGACTTCCTCGATGGTGTAGATGCCGTTTTGACCCGAGCAGGCCAGGAGAAGATCGCGCAGGATTTCCCAATCATCGCGCGCCGGAATCGGCGGGAGAATGGCACGGTTCAGGCGCTGAAGGCGACCGTTGCCATTGATCATCGAGCCACGCTTTTCCGCGAAGCCGGCCGAAGGCAGGAGGGCGGTCGCGCAGGCGGTGGAATCGTTTTCCAACAGATCCATCAAAATGAATGCGGGAAGCTGCGAGAGCTGCTCCGAGGTGATGCCGGCATCGAGCGGATTTTCGCCAAGCGAAATAAGGGCGCGGATCTGACCGTTGGCCATGGCTTCGCGAATAGCGGGCAGCCGCGCGCCGGGCTCGTCCGTGATCCCAAGGAGACGGGCACCGTTTGTGTTCGGGTTCCGATCGGCGCTGAGCAGAATGTCATCGCTTGGACCGTGACGCGGGACGATATCCATCCACTGCACGCCCAGCGCCTGGGCGAGACGCGAGGTGAGCCACAATTCTTCGTTCGTCATTCGCCCCGAGGCGATGATCGCAATTTCCCAACCATTGAAATGTTTGAGCTGGGCCGCGGCGTGCTGGATGGCGGTCGTCCATTCTGTCTGCACCAGCGCATCGTTCAGATAAATCTTGGGCGAATGCAGGCGCTTCTCCGATTGAAGATAGCCGAAATTGAGGCGGCCGTAATCGCACATCCAGGTCGAGTTGACGGCGTCGTTCTCGCGCGGCGTTTGGCGATAGATCACATTTTCGCGCGTGCCGATGATGGTGTTGCACCCCGTGGCGCAACTCGTGCAGAAACTTTTCGTCTCTTTCAAAAACCAGACGCGCATCTGAAAGCGGAAGTCGGAAGAGGTAAGCGCGCCGACCGGACAGATATCGACGGTGTTTAGGGAATAGTTGTTATCCAGCCGCTTCCCGGGGTGTGCGGTGAGAACGCTGTGGCTGCCGCGATCGACAAAACCGAGGACGTCGTCCTTCGCGATTTCCTGGCAGAAGCGGACGCAGCGCGAGCAGAGAATGCAGCGTTCATCATCCAGAGTGACGCGCGGCCCGAGCTCGATGTTCTTCGGTTTTTTGACCTTGTTCTCGAGGAAACGTGACTCCGCGTTGCCATACTCCACGCTAAATTCCTGCAAGCGGCACTCGCCCGCCTGATCGCAGATCGGACAATCGAGTGGGTGATTGATAAGGAGAAATTCCATCACCCCGCGGCGACAATCCTCCACCATCGGCGAAGTCGTGCGCACGCCCATCCCTTCAGCCACATCCTGGGCGCAAGAGATCTGCGGACGCGGCATCCAGTTGATCACTGGCATCCCGTCCTCACCGAGCTCCGGCTTGCGATCCGGACCCATCTTCGGCATGCCCATTTCGATCAGGCACATGCGGCAATTGCCGGGGGAGCTGAGATTCTTGTGATAGCAATAACGCGGAATGTAACTGCCGGCCTGCTCGCACGCCTCGATCAGGCGCGTGCCTTTCGGAAATTGCTTCCAAACGCCATCGACCTGGACGTTCACCATCGGTGGCGGAGTTGAGACCTGATCGCTCATATCGTTCCCGCAGCTCCCGCTTTTTCCCAACCCGGATCGTGTGCCAGTGGGACAATTTTCATGATGCCAGAATCGTCCTTGATCAGTTCACCAGAAGTTATTCCGGCGGAAATGGAGGTGGGAGTGGTTTGGCTGCTTTCGCGGCAAATTCTTCGGGAAATTTGCCGACAAAACTTTGAGTAGGCCAGGCACAGGCTTCGCCGAAGGCGCAGATCGTGCGGCCGGCGATGTTGTCGGCTACGGTGGTGAGCGTTTTCGGATCTTCAGTGACGCCGCCGCCCAGGAGCATGCGATCGGTAATCTTCTTCATCCAAAGCGAACCCTCACGGCACGGCGTGCATTGGCCGCAGCTCTCATGGGCGTAAAATTCGTTGATGTTGTTCAGCGTCCAGACCATGTCGCGCGAATCGTCCAGCACGATCACGCCACCGGAGCCAGCCATCGACCCGGCTGCGGCTAACGAATCAAAATCCATCGGGAGATCGAAAAGCGTGACGTCTTTCTCTTTCAACTTGAAACGTCTCGTCCGCGCGCAAAACCTTCGCGGAACTTCCGCCAGGGATGACCGCTTTCACCGTGCGCCCGTAGCGCGGCCCGCCCGGCCATCTCGTTGATCAACTCCCCCATGGTGACCGAGCCGACCTCGATCTCAAAGTAACCGGGCCGCTGCACGTCGCCGCTGACGCAAACGATGCGGGTGCCGGTGTTGTTCGGGGTGCCAAGCTGCGCGTATTTCGCGCCGCCCATCTCGATGATGTGCTTCACGTGGCAGAGCGTCTCGACGTTATTTACGATCGTAGGCGCGAGATAAAGGCCGAGCACGGCAGGGAAGTATGGCGGCTTGATTCGCGGATAGGCGCGCTTGCCTTCCAGCGATTCGATCAAGCCGGTCTCTTCGCCGCAAATGTAAGCGCCCGCGCCGCGGTGGACGTAGATCTCGCAGTCAAACCCGCTGCCAAGAATGTTCTCACCGAGGAAGTTTTTCTCGCGCGCTTCTTCGATCGCGCGTTCCAGAATGCGCGCGCCTTCGGGGAACTCTCCGCGGATGTAGATGTAGGCCGTGCGCGCGTTGAGCGCGAAGGCGGAGATGAGCATGCCCTCGAGGAGCTGATGCGGATCCTGATGAAGAATGTAGCGATCCTTGAAAGTGCCGGGCTCGGATTCATCGGCGTTGCAGATGAGATAGACCGGCTTTTTTTCGTCGGGCTTAATGAAGCCCCACTTCACGCCGCAAGGGAACCCTGCACCGCCGCGACCTCGCAGGCCCGAGGTTTTGACCTCGTTGACGATGTCCGCACGCGACATCCCGACCGCTTTCTTGAGTTGGTCGTAGCCGCCCGCGTCGAGATAAGAGCCGATATCATTGCCAAAACCTTCGCGTCCGATGTTTTTGAAAATGAGCCGGTGCTCGCGCGGATGCAGCTTTGGAGCGGAAGGCCAGGCGCTGTTATAGAGCAACTCGCCGGCGTTGGCCGGGTGCACATTTTCGTGCAGCGCATCGTCCACCATGCAGACAGGCGCGGTCCCGCAACTGGCCAGGCACTCCACGAATTCCACGCTGAAGCGTCCATCGGCGCTGACCGCGACGGGATTGTGCATGCCGGCCCCTTCGTCGTGATGGGTCAGATCGATCCCAGCGGCTGCGGCCAGGTTCGCCTTGAGCTCGTAGCTACCTGCCATCGCGCAGCTCAGCGTGCGGCAGACACGAAAATGTTTCCGCCCCGCCGGCGCCTGCCGGTACATCGGGTAAAAGGTCACCAGCTCGAGAATATTAATCGGCTGGAGCTCGAGCTTGGCGGCGATCCAGCGGACGCCTTCGTCGCTGATGTAACCGAAATGCTCCTGCCACAGATGAAGCAACGGCATCGACGCGCTCCGCTTCCGATCCGCTGGGTAGCGCGTAATGGCTTTGTCCATTTCCCGCTCTAATTCGGCGGGCACTTTCTCTTCCGTTGGCTTCACAAGCGGTGCCTCACTCGGTGAGGGTGGATTCTTTCGCGACGACCTTATCCTCCCGGAACGAAACCGTCACCGTGTCCTGACCCTGGCGGTAAATGTAATCGGTCTTCTTCATGACCACGAA
This sequence comes from uncultured Verrucomicrobiae bacterium, assembly GCA_963730385.1. Taxonomy (GTDB): domain Bacteria; phylum Verrucomicrobiota; class Verrucomicrobiia; order Chthoniobacterales; family UBA10450; genus JACCTI01. The sequence continues at coordinate 141,439 of CAVSRQ010000009.1, read as the reverse complement.
ATCCTTGGTATCGACGGAGGTGGGCACGCCCAGGATCGATTCCACCTGCTTCTTGGCCATCCCATCGGTGACCTGATCGACGTTCGCTTTCGTGAGCCGCTTGCCTGGCTGGCACGCAGCCACGATGCAAATCCCGACCACGGCGGCAAGGGCGAGGCCTCCTTTGACAGCGCGGCGCGCCGTTCCTTTTCTTACAGGCGACGCGTCGCTCATTTACGGAGTGCGACCGAGGTTCGAATCCTTGCTGTCCACTTCGTCATTCTTGAAAGTAATCATGGCAAATTTCTGACCTTCTTCGAAGCGGTAGGTGGTCTTCTTGAAGATGATCATGTCCTTGGTCTCGGCTGTGGTCGGCGCTCCGAGAATGGATTTTACCTGGGACATCGACATGCCCATCGTGATCTGGTTGTAGTTCGCCTCGGTCAATTTCGAGCCGGAAAGCGTGCTGCGATTACAACCGGCGACGAAGATGAGCGCGGCCAAAAGAACGAGCCAGGAAGTGTTTTTGAGTGTTTGCATAAGTTTGTGGTTCATCTGTCGCATTCGCCCATGACGAAGTCCAGACTGCCCAGAATCGAGACCACATCGCTCATGCTATGGCCGGGTAAAATCTCCGGCAGGATGCTTAGATTGCAGAACGACGGTGAGCGAATCTTCAGCCGATACGGCACGCCGCCGCCTTTGCTGTGAATGTAAAACCCGAGTTCGCCCTTCGGGTTCTCGGCGCCGAAATAAATTTCGCCGGCAGGGGCATCGATCCCTTCCGTGACGACGATGAAGTGATGGATCAACTCCTCCATCTTCGTCATCACCCGCGCCTTGGGCGGCAACATGTTTTTCCAATCGACCACGTTGATCGGCCCGTCGGGCATCTTCTCGAGCAGCTGCCGCAAAATGTGTGCGCTCTGCCGCATCTCTTCGATCCGCACCAGGTAGCGATCGTAGCCATCGCCTGCTGTGCCGATCGCGACCTCGAAGTCGTATTTCTCGTAATCGAGATAAGGATGTTTGCGCCGCAGATCGTGGTCCACTCCACTTCCCCGCAGGTTGGGCCCGGTCAATCCGTAAGCGATGGCGCGTTCCTTCGTGATCACTCCCACGTCCCGGGTGCGATCGACGAAGATGCGGTTCCGCGTGAGCAAGCTATCCACCTCATCCAATTGCGGAATGAAATCGTCGAGAAACTTGCGTAGCTGCGGGAAGAAGGAGTCTGGCAGGTCGCGGATTTGCCCGCCCACTCGCGTGTAAGAGGTGGTGAAACGCGCACCAGAGATCACCTCGCAAAGATTATAGATCTTCTCCCGCTCGGTGAAGGTGTAGAGGAAAACGGTCATCGCTCCCAGGTCGAGCGCCATCGCACCCACCCCGAGGAGATGCGCCTGAATCCGCGCCAGCTCGCAGCAAAGCACGCGGATGGCCTTACCGCGCGGCGGTAATTCCCAGCCCAAAAGTTTTTCGACCGCGCAGGCGTAAGCGACATTGTTCGCGAGTGGCGCGAGGTAATCGAGCCGGTCCGTGTAAGGCACGAACTGGTTGTATTGCATGTTCTCCGCGATCTTTTCGTCGCCGCGATGGAGATAGCCGACATCGGGCGTGGCCTTGGTAATCGTCTCGCCATCGAGCTCGAGGACGAGGCGGAGGACGCCATGGGTCGCGGGGTGCGACGGGCCCATGTTGAGCACCATCTTTTCACCGATATCGCCCGCGTGACTGCTCATCTCCGCATCGGCAGCGGCCACCCGGGTGAGGGCGTCAGGAGATTCAATTTCGCGCGTGGTGAAGGCCATGGTCGGGAGTTCGCTTATGCTCGCGTCCGGACCATCGGGCGCAAGCGCATTCTCGCGCAAAGTTACGCGCCGAGGGAGAGGTTGGGCGCGGAGAGCCAGCGCGACGCGTTCGGACTCGCGCTTAGGCAGCGAGATTTGCGCGGAGCGCCGGAGAGAGTGGGGGGAGCGGCGTCGATCGCCTCACCGCGGCAGGAATACCGCGGTGCGTCTTTGTTCCGCTTGGGGTTACAGCTCTTTCCAATAAGCGGTGAACGGCTCCACTCGCCGCGCTACGCGCTCGGTTTGGAAGAACTTGATGACGTGGTTCCGGCCAGCTTGATCGGCGTAGGTGACCGCAGCCGGATCGAGGCGCCATTTTCTGGCACCCTCCAAGGCGACGCGATCGAGACCGCTGATACCGCTGCTTCTCACAACCTGTGCATTCGTGACGCGACCATCGCGTGCGAAGACCAGATTGAGCACCACTGAACCCGAAAGACCCTGATCCAGGATCGAACGCGGGAGCACTGGCGCTGGTTTTTCCACCCATTGTGCCTGGGCCGCACTGGCTCCGAAGAGCAAGAGCGCGGCCACAACGGCACCACAGGCAGCCTGTCGACTGACATGGCGTGTTTGGCTCATGCGCCGATTCTGGGGATTTCCTTACAAAATGGCAATGCCAAAATTGCCGGCGGAAGGCCGAGTGAGCGCGAGGAATTCCGCTCGCGCGTTCTCCGGATTTGCGGCTAGCTCTTCTGACATGAAAAAAATCGCGCTGCTGTTTGCCGGCCAGGGAGCTCAAAGTGTGGGGATGGGTCGCGAGCTCGCGGCGGAATTTCCGGTCGCGCACAAGCTCTTCCTGGAGGCGGATGCAGGGCTGGGGCGGGAGCTGAGCGAAATTATCTGGAATGGGCCGGAGGAAGCGCTCACCAATACGGCGAACTGTCAGCCTGGTCTCTACGTGCATGGGTTGGCCTGTCTCGCGGCTCTCCGGGAAGCGGCCGGTGACTTCGCGGTGGAGGCGGCGGCTGGGCTCTCGTTAGGGGAATGGACCGCGCATGCGGCGGCGGGGACGTTTGATTTTACCACGGGATTAAAGCTGGTGGAGCAGCGCGGGCAGTTTATGGAAGCTGCTTGTGCCGCCAGTGCCGGCGCGATGGCGGCGATGATCGGTGCCGATGAATCCGCGGTGCGCGCGCTGGCAGCGGACACGGATGTGGATGTGGCAAACCTGAACGCGCCCGGGCAGATCGTCATTTCCGGCGAAGCGGCGAAGGTGGAAATGGCGGTCACGATGGCGAAGGAGCACGGCATCCGTCGGGCCACCCTGCTCAAGGTAGCGGGGGCTTACCACTCGCGGCTCATGAACAGCGCTTACCTGCAAATGGGCGACGCGCTCCTCGCCGCGGAGTTGCGACTGCCTGTCTTCCCGGTGGCGAGTAACGTCACCGGCGCGCCAGCGGAGACGCTCCCGGAAATCCGCCGCACTCTGCAGGATCAGGTGACCGGGACGGTTCGGTGGACCGATTGCATGGAATGGTTGCTGGCGCGCGGCTGCGATTTCTTCATCGAACTCGGACCCGGCGGAGTGCTGGCCGGCCTCTTGCAACGGACGCGAAAAGGGGTGGAAGTGATGAGCGTGAGCGATCCGGCCTCCGTGCGTGCGTGCGCGGAGAAGCTGCGGGCCGGGTAGGTCTGCCGGTGCACTTAGGGCATCTCGTGCCGGGTGCGGCGCGAGCGGTTTTCGCCGCCGAAGGACGCTGCTGAGATACGGGAAAAGGAGGGGAACTTTACCATTTCCCTCTGGACTCAAACGGCGTCTTTGTTCGTCGTTGGCCCTGGGTGGAGGGCGCGAGTAATGGCTGTGATTGGGAGATCCCTCAGCCGTCTGCGCGGTCGGATTACGTCCGTTGCGTGGCGGCCTTAAGAATTGTCTCGACAGAGAACTCTGCATAACAGAGTATCCGGCACATGCAGCCTCCTATTTCTCCGGCCGATGCCGACCGGGCGCTTCGCTCCGTAGAAGCTTCTCGCGCAGCCATGCGCCAAGCGGTCAGAGCTTATCGCGGCCATTTCTATCTCTGGTTGTGGGGCGGGATTTGGATCGCGATGGCGCTTTCAGTCCATTTCTTCGGCGACAGAGGCATACGTCTGCTTCCTCTCTTTATCTTGGTGGGTGTGGCGGGCTCTTATGCAATCGGTTACGTCCAGAGCAGCCACATTCGAAGCCGGCTCGATCAGCGATTTTTGCGCGCCCTGGCCTGCATCCTTGGCTTCGGCCTGATCTGGCCGTCAGCCTTGGGGGTGACCGGCCCGAACGAAAGCATGCGCGTCTTTGCTTTCATCGCCCTGCTCGTGATGCAGGCTTACGTGCTGGCTGGAATTTGGTTCGATAATTACCTGCTCGCGATCGGCCTGGCGGTCTCAGGTTTGATCCTGCTCGGCCTTTTCGTTTTTCCGGGAATCTTCTGGCTTTGGTTCGCCGTTTTCTGCGGAGGGTCTGTGGTGCTCTCGGGGTTTGTGGTCCGTTATCTCTGGCGCTAACCGCGGCAATTTCATGAGCGAGTTGGATCTTGTCATTCACCAACCGGCGCGCTTGCGCATTATGGGCGCGCTTTGCGGGCTGACTCCGGCGGAGCAAATCGATTTCGGTTTTTTAAAAAACAAACTCGACCTGACTGATGGCAACCTCGGATCGCATCTCGCGACCCTGGAAGAGAACGGCTACATCCAGGTGGAAAAAGTCTTTATTGGCAAAAAGCCGAAGACATTTCTCGCGGTCACTCGGGCTGGTCGGCGTGCATTCGATAGCCATGTCACAGCCTTGCGCCTGATTTTGGAGAAACAGTAAACGCGGAACACGCTGCCATGCTTGCGATCAACTCTCTCACGAAAAGGTACGGTGCAATTGCGGCGCTCGATGGAGTGTCTCTGACGCTCGAGCGCGGCGAATTTTTCGGTCTGCTCGGGCCGAACGGCGCCGGCAAGACCACCTTAATGTCGGTGCTGACTGGACTGCGCCCGGCCGATAGCGGCGACCTTTCTCTGGAGGGCAAACCTTTTCAACCCGCCCGAAGCGCGGAGCGCGCGCGCCTGGGGTTCGTGCCGCAAGCGCTGGCGCTTTACGAGAACTTGAGTGGTGAGGATAACCTGAAGCTCTTCGGACGGCTCTATGGCCTGGGCGGCTCGGTTTTGCGCGAGCGAATCGATGAGGGCCTGGTGGCCGCGCAGTTGCAGGAGCGCCGCCGCGATAAAGTGCAGACCTACTCCGGCGGAATGAAGCGCCGCCTTAATATCGTGGCTGCGATTTTGCATCGCCCGCTCTTGTTGCTCTGCGACGAGCCGACCGTGGGCGTCGATCCGCAATCGCGGAACGCCATCTTCGATTTTTTGCAGACGCTGAATGCTTCTGGAATGACGATCATCTACTCGACCCACTACATGGAGGAAGCCACGCGGCTTTGTTCGCGGATTGGGATTATCGATCGCGGCCGCCTGCTCGCGCTTGGGACGTTGGATGAATTGCTTACGCAGCTGCCGTTCGCGGAGCAAATTCGGCTGGCGCGCAATGAGGAGACCACGCCGCATCTGGCGACCTTTGCGGAATTCGGCGAAGTGGTCGCGCTGGACGACTCCTACCTGCTCACGCCGAAAGCCGAAGCGCGCTTATCGCAGATTTTCTTGCGAGCGGAAGAGCTGGGCATCGCCAACCACCACTTCCAGATCACACGGCCGAGTTTGGAAAGCGTCTTCCTAAACCTCACCGGAAAGACCCTGCGCGATGCCTAGAAAACAACTCCGAGATCGAAGACGTTTTTCCGTCCGCACTCTCATCGGCGCTCCTTAAAAGAATATGCGAACCATCCTCATTTTGCTGGGCAACGAATTGCGCACCTTTGCGCACGATAAGGTCGCGATCGCGCTGACTTTTCTCGTGCCGATCGTCCTCATTTACATTTTCGGCAACGTCTTCGGAGTCGGCCGCTCTGGCGGCAGCGGACCGACCGGAATTCCGATCGCGGTCGTGAGTGCGACAACGGCGCCCGCGAGCGTGGCCGTGGCGGCAGCATTGGAGAACGAAAAGGCGTTCAAAGTTCTTCGCACCAAGAAAGACGGAGCTGGGCTGGAGCAGCGGCTGAGCGAAGCGGAAGTGCGCGAGATGATGCGCGCGGGGACGTTGCGGTATGCGCTTATTTTTCCAGCTGAGGTGGAGGGTGCGCCGGCGTTTGGTCTGCAGCTCAAATTCCTAAATAATCCGCGGAACGAAATCGAGTCGCAGACCGTCCTCGGGCTCGTCCAGAAAACGATCTACACGTCTGCGCCGCAGGCGTTGTTCGCGTCGCTGCAAAATCTCGGGCAGAGCGTCATCGGCGAGGCCTCCTTGCAGCAATTTAATCAATCGATCGCCGAGTCCGTCGCACAGGCCTTTGGCGGCGACGCGGGGGAGATCGCGAAGTCAATGCAGAGCGGAAACTTCGATTTCCTGACTGCGGGCGGGAGCAACGGCGGCGGCTCGATCTTCGAAAGTTTAATCAAGATCGAAAACGAAGAGGTGAAGCCAGCCAACATCAGAAGCCCGGCGGCCACGCGCGCGGTGGGCGGCTGGGCGATGATGTTCCTGCTCTTCTCGCTCACCGGCGCTGCGACTTCGCTCTTCGACGAGAAGAAAGCCGGCCTCTTTCAGCGTCTGCTCGCTGCACCGGTGCGGCGGACGCATATTTTGTGGAGCAAATATCTGTTCGGGATGCTGCTGGGTCTGGTCCAGCTCTGCTCACTTTTCGGTGCGGGCCACCTGCTTTTCGGCATCGATATCACGAGCAACTTTTTCAATCTCGTCCTCGTCTGTCTCGCTACTTCCACCGCCTGTGTCGCTTTCGGCATGCTCCTCGCCTCGGTCTCGAAAAGTGCCGCGGCCGCGAGCGGTCTCGGCACCCTCCTCATTCTGACCATGAGCGCGGTCGGTGGCGCCTGGTTCCCGATCAGTTTCATGCCGGAGTTCATTCAGCAGCTGAGCAAATTCACGCTCGTCTATTGGGCGATCGAGGGGTTTCTCCAGGTGCTTTGGGCGGGCGCTACGACTTGGGAATTATTGCCCACACTCGGGATCCTCTTTGGCATCGCGGCGGTCGTGAATGCCTTCAGCGTCTGGCGTTTTCAACGCGGCCAGATCTTCGAGTAATATCATCGCGGGCGCTGTTCGCGCCCTCTCGGCGTTATGCGGAAGGAGAAGGAGTTGGCGATCGGACCGGCGGCGCGCTAGTCTCGCCGGTATGACCACTCCTGATCGCATCGACGCCGACCTGAAAGACGCGATGCGCGCGAAAGACGCAGGCAAGCTGAACGTGCTCCGGATGTTGAAGGCGGCGATGAAGAACGTCGCGATCGAAAAAGGCGGGGCCAATGTGCCGCTCGATGAAGCGGAGACGACGCAGGTGATCCGCAAGCAGGTGAAGCAGCGGCAGGACTCGATCGAGCAATTCGAAAAAGGCGGGCGACCCGAGCTGGCGGCGAAGGAGAAGGAAGAGTTGGCGATGCTTTCCGCTTATCTGCCGCAGGCGATGGGTGCGGAGGAATTGACCGCCGCGGTGCGGGAGGCGATCGCGGAAGCGGGGGCCACGACGCGCGCGCAGATGGGCGCGGTGATGAAGATTTTGCAGGAGAAGATCGCGGGGCGGGCGGACGGGAAGACGCTCAGCCAGGAGGTGCAGCGGCAGTTGGGATGAGGATGGGGGATCGAACGCTGAACGCTGAACGCCGAACGTCGAACGTCGAAGGCAGAATCGGCGCAAGAGCGAGTACTCTGCCATTCGGCGTTGGGCGTTGGGCGTTCGGCGTTCGGCGTTTTTCTTTTTTCAAATGCTAACGGCCATCATCGTCGCAGGCGGCAGCAGTCGGCGGATGGGGTTCGACAAGACCTTCGCCATGCTGGCGGGGCGGCCGGTGATCGCGCACACGATCGCGGCTTTTGAAGCAGCCGCCTGTGTGGATGCGATTGTGATCGTGAGCCGCGCTGAGCGGGTGGAGGCGTTGCAAGCGCTCGCTCCGCGGCATCGGGTGGTGGCGGGGGGCGCGGAGCGGCAGGACTCGGTCGCGGCTGGTCTGCGGGCGCTGAGCGCCGAGTGTGATTACGTGGCCGTGCATGATGCGGCGCGGCCGCTTATTTCGGCGCAGCAAATCGAGCAGGTGCTGGAAGCCGCGCGCGGCTGTGGCGCGGCTGCATTAGCAGCGCCGGTGACGGACACCCTGAAACGCGCGGACGCGGATAATTTTTTCACGGACTCGATCGAGCGCGAGGGCGTGTTTGCGATGCAGACGCCGCAGATTTTTTCCCGTCCTTTACTGGAGGAAGCCTACGCTTTGGTGCAACAAGAAGGCCGTGCCATCACCGACGAAGTTTCAGCCCTGCAACATCTCGGTCGCAGGGTGGCGCTGGTGCGAAACGAGGAGCCGAATCTGAAGATTACTTTCCCCGCCGATCTGGCGCTGGCGGAGCTTTTGCTGGCTCGACGCGCGGCCGGTCCTTAGGCGTCGGCCATCGCCCAAAGATCGCGGGTTCGTTGCACCACGAGGGCGACATCGGCGGTGCGAAAACGGCGGCCTTTGGGCAGACGTCCATCGGCGGGAAAGTCGCGTCTCTGCTGGATGGCGCCGTTCCGCCAGATCAAGGCGTTCGCGTTATACGGACCTACGCGGCGGGGATCGGTCCAGGTGTGGATGGCGATGAGGCGATCGGTGATGGCAGCGGCGATATGCATCGGGCCGCTATCCACGCTCACCACCACCCGCGCGGCCCGGATGAGCCAGACGAGCTGCAGGAGGGTGGTCTGGTTGCTGAGATCGATGCAATGCTCCGGCGGCTCGAAGCCGAGGGACGATTTTCCCACGATCACAATGCGATTGGGAGCGCTCGCTCGGATGAATTCTTTAATCGCCGACGCGCTCATCGATTTGCCGCGACCGCGCGCGTAGGGATGGAGCAGAACGAACGGCGGGTAGGGATCGAAGCGCGGCAAAGGATCGCCACTCGGAAGAGGAAACTGGAGCGGGTGCTCGATGGAGGCGCCGGCGGCTTCCGCGAGTTTCAGGTAGCGCTCGATGGCGTGGCTTTCGCGATCGACTTTCGCGACCTCCGTGTAGAGAAAGCGCGAGCCTTCACGCGCGTCGCTCAAGCCGAAAATCTCCCGGGCACCACTGGCGCGCGCGATGAGGGCGCTCCGGAGAAGGCCCTGGAAATCGAGCGCGACATCGGGTTGCAAGCGACGGGTGCGATTGATCCACGGGAAAAGGTGCCGGACCAGGCCGAGGCCGCGGAATTGCCCGCGAGGGAAAATGTGGACGTGATTCACATCGCGATTGCCGCGGAGGAGGGGAGCCCACTCGGGGTTGATGACCCAGGTGAGCCGTGCGGTGGGATAGGCAGCCCGGAGCGCGGCGACGGCTGGGAGAGTATGCACGACGTCGCCAAGCGAGCTGGGCTTGATGATGAGGATGGACCGGTAGCTTTTTTTCATCGGGCTGGTCCGAGGCTCCGGGGATGGTAGCAGCAAAAGTCGGGAACCAGAACGGCGACGAGCGCGGCCACGCTTAGCGGCCGAGGTCGAGGCGTTCGGCCAGGGCCCGAGGCAACCCGGCGTCGATGATCTTCTGCTGCGTGAGGGCGATGTCGTAGGACAACCGGCGCTGCTCAACGGTGCGCCGTTCGTCATCGTAGATGCAGTAGGCGGCGCGAGGATCGCCATCGCGCGGCTGGCCGACGCTGCCGGAATTTATGAAATATTTCTTCCCGGATTCGATCGTGAGGTGGTCCACTTTCTGGCGCTGGATGGTCCCGTCTTCCCCGCGCACAAAAACGCCTGCCACGTGGGTATGCCCGAAGAAACAAAGAGCGGCGTGCTGGTAGGTGAAGCTGGCCGTGGCGTCGAGATTATTGAAGACGTAACCCCACGCGCCCGGCGAATCGAGAGTGGCGTGGACGAGAGTGAAGTCCCGCACCTGTCGACTGAGCGGGAGATCGGCCAGCCATTGTCTCTCTTCGGTGCTGAGCTGGGCCCGAGTCCACTCGATGGCGCGTTCGGCCAGCTCGTTGAAATCACGCGAGGAAGTGGCAAGCGAGGCCTGCTCATCGTGGTTTCCTTTCACCACCGGAATGTTCATCCCGCGGATGAGCTCGACGCACTCATGCGGGTTGGCGTTGTAGCCGACGAGGTCGCCCAGACAGAGGAACTCCTCGCAACCTTGAGCGCGCGCGTCAGCCAGAACGGCTTCGGTCGCTTCCAGGTTGGCGTGAAGATCGCTGAAAATGGCGAAGCGCATGCGTGGAGAAGGAAGTGGATTTTCGCGCGCGCCGTTACGGGATGCGCTGGTCGACGGGGAGCTTGAGCGATTCTTCGAGAAATTTCAATCGGCGGATGAGGGTGGGCAGACGTTCGTGTTCCCCCTCGTCGTGGAGGGCGCGGAGCTGGCTGTATGCTTCGGGCTCGCGTCCCGCGCAATAGGAAAGCTCGTAGGCGGCAAAGCGGCGAAGGTACCCGGGAGCGCCGGGACGCGCTGCGGCGAGAGAGAAATACTCAGACGCGCGCAGGTGATCTTGATATTTTTCGCGGTAGAGGCGGGCCAGCGCTTCGTAGAGCTGGGGGCGATCGGGGTTTTGCTGGATGCCGCGTTCGAGGAAGGCGCGGGCGAGATCGAAGTAACGGCGCTGGGCCTGGACGCGGAGCGACTGGCGCGGCTCGGCGGGATCGTTGAGCGCGGCCGTGCCGGCATTCCAGGCCATGTGCCATGCGCCAGTTTCCCAATAAAGCAGACGGTGCGGCTGCAGGGTGGTGATTTGTTCGAACAGAAAAACAAGGCGGCTCCAATCCGTCCGTTCCCAGGCGAGGTGAGCGCGCAGATAAAGAAGATCGGCGGCGACCGAGCGGAAGCCGCCGAGCGTGGCAGCGAGGCTGAGCTGCCCGACCTGGCCGCGGAAACTCTGCGCCCTGGAGGTATCGGCCATGGAGGCGCCGGGCCGACTGCTGGCAAGCGCGCGTTCGACCGGGAGTTTCAGCAAACCCGCCAGCAGGAGCACCAGCAGCACCACGACCGCGCGTCTCATAATTCCCGGCCGTTAAAGACAGCAATCGCGAGCAGCAGGTAGAGCACGACGTAGAAAGCGCCCAGCCCCATCGTTTCGGCGAAAAGCCTGAACGGGATCGCGCGCTGCGCTGCAAGCGCATCGGAAAAATCGAAGAGCTGCAGGTCGGGAAAGCAAAGCGCCACGCCGGCGAGGAAGATCCGGCCTACCCAGCCCGCGCCGTGTTCGTGCAGCCAGAATTCCCGCGCCATCCCTTGAAGATGCCCGATGAAATAAACCAGCACCGCAGCGAGGACGGCGAAGGAGGAGCTGCTGGCAAAGGTGGAAAGAAAAAGCGTGAGCGCGGCGAGCAGGCATCCTTTTAAATAAATTACGACGATCGCCGGGAGAAGATTCCCAGCGAAAGGTGCCGGTAATCCCGCCACCGAATCCGCGGGCGCGAAAAAAAGCAGCATGGCCACAAAAAGCGTCGCCATCGCGACCAGGCTCAGCGCGAGCATGAGAAGAACACCGGCAAGCCGACCGGCCACGTACTCAAAGCGCGGGACCGCGCGAGCGAGGATGGTCTGCACGGTGCGGTCTTCCCGATCCTGCGGAAGCAGGCGCGCCGTCACAAGAATGGCGAGAAGTGAAATGAAGATGCTCATGGCACCCAGCCCCACATCTTGAAAGACCTGCGCACCGGGTTGGAAACTGAGCCGCGCCAGGAAGCTGCTGCTGCCGATAAGGACCAGGGCAAAGAGAAGGAGCGTGTGGAAGACCCGCATGCGTGTCAGCTCACGCAGGGTGTTCGAGCTGATTGCGGCCAACCGGCGGGGCGAGAAGAAAACGTGCGGCATGGCCGGGAAAGAAGGAACGAGAAAGCGCCGCGTACCTAGCGGAGCCTTTCCACTTCCATCGGTTGCGTCGCCTCGAGAAACAAACGCTCCAGAGTGGTCTGGGCGGGACGTTGCCCGACCACTTCCGCGCCGAAATTTTGCGCGAGATTGGCGATTCCCCGCAGCAATCCCGGGGAGGCGTCGCGGAGCGTGATGTCCAGACAACGACTCTGCGTGAGCAACTCCCGGATGGTCCCTTCGCGCACCATCATTCCGCGCGCGAGAATGCCCACGCGATCGCAAACTTCCTGCACTTGCCCGAGTAAATGCGAGGAGAACAAGACCGCGACGCCATCTGCTCTCAGCTCCTGCATGAGCGCGCAGATTTCCTGCACTCCCGCGGGGTCCACGCCGGCGGTCGGCTCGTCCAGGACGACGACGCGCGGACGATGGACCAGAGCTTGCGCGAGACCGACGCGCTGCAGCATTCCTTTCGAGTAGGTGCTTAACCGCCGCGTCCCCGCTTCCCGCAGGCCGACCTTTTCCACCAATTCCCCCACGCGTCGAGTGAGCGGCGCTCCATGCAAACCCGAGAGCTTTCCGAAGAAGCGGATCGCCTCGGCTCCGGTGAGGTAGGCCGGAAAATTCGGGTGCTCAGGCAAATAGCCGACCGCTTCCCGGCTGCCGACTTCCCGGCTGTCGCGCCCGAAAATCTGGACCACGCCACGCGAGGGCGTGACAAGGCCAAGGATCATCTTCAGCGTCGTGCTTTTGCCCGAGCCATTCGGGCCGAGCAATCCATAGATCTCGCCGGGAGCGACAGTGAGGTTAAGATCCTGCACGGCGGCGATGGATCGCCGCTGCCAGGGGACGCGGAAAAACTTACTCGTCTGCGCGACGTTAATCGCTGGAACGCCTTCCTTCACGACCGGATCTCGAAACCGCGCAGCTCTGGAATTGGCGACAAGGAAGAGGCAGCGACGTCTTGAATGTGCGCGCGGAGGGAGCTCTGCATGATGCCCTCGAGAAATGCGCTCAGCTCTTTCGCTTCGCCGCTGGCCTGCAATTCCACGCGACCATCCGCGAGATTTCGCACCCAGCCGCAAACGTCGAAGCCGCGAGCGATCTGTTTGACGGAATAGCGGAAGCCGACGCCCTGCACGTGTCCGCTATAGAAGACTTGTTGGGCGATCATGACGAGGATCGGATCGCAGGGAATTCTTAGGGCTCGGGCGTCGGATTCGGATCGGGCAACGGCACGGTGGATTCTGGCGGCAGATCTGGATCGGGCAAACTCTCCGGTGGCGGCGGTTCGCTCGATTGCATGTCGAAGTTTTCCGGTTCGGAAGAGGAGGAGACCGCGGGCTCGGGCGGATTCAGGGAAGCCAGGAGCGTCGGTGTGGCGGGCTTGATGTCTTCGCTCGCCACATAGCCTTCGCCGCCGTCCACGAGGGAGACTTTACAGTAGCCGAAGGACGGGCGGATCAACGTCATGAGCGTGTCGCGCGGCAGTTCCTGGTCGGGGCCATTTCCTTGCTGGGGGCCGTAGCGGTAGAAGGAGGTCTTCTCCGTGGTGACGGCGAAAAGTTTACCGCCATCGCTCTTCGTGGCGCTTTTTTTACCGGAGGAAGAGCAGGCAGCGAGAAAAGCCAGAGCGAGGTAGGAAGCGCCTCGGAGTGCGAGGCGAGCGCAGGAAATACTCTTCATTGATACGAGTAGACGAGGCAATACGCGCTCGCCACGGCTTCCGCCGGAGAGATGGAGACGAAATACTGGCCGCTCATGGTCGGCGCGAGTCCTGCGGCCACCTTGTCGTCATCTGCAAATTCATCGACTGGGAGCGGCTTCCCAGTTTCATCGAAGACTGCGACCGAAAACTTTTTCCCCGGCTCACTCGCGCCGACGGAAAACCAATATTGATTCCCGGCGTAAAGATTCACCGCGATCACCGCTGGCTTCCCATCGGGCAGAGCGCCCGACCAATGGCCGTCGCGCAGTTTGAAGCCTTCGTTTGCGAAAGCGCCGGCGAGGTCGAGGGCCACCTTCCGCGCTTCGACGGAGGCGTCTCCGTCTGCGCCCCAGCTTCGCGGGACGCCGCCAAAAGCCAGCGCGCAGATCGTAAGAAGGGATAAAAATTTCATTTCGCGTCGGACTTCACCTGAATTTGTGCGGTCAACTTGGTCACTGCCTCATGCAGTTTCTGTACCTCGGCCAACGTGGGTGTAGCGGCGAAAGTGACAAGCTTCTGAATCTCCGGGAGCTGTTCGTTCACGGTCTTAAGAAGAGGTTCGGCTTGAAGCTCCGGCGCGATCTCATTCAGTCTCTTCTGCATGAAGGCGACCAAAGCCGGCTGACGCAGCACCTTCGCTGTCTCCTCGGTGTATTCCTTCGTGATCAAGCCTGTCACCACCTGAGTGCCGCGGATCCAGCCGCCTACGCTGACCAGGATGACGTAGTCCTGATCCTGGTTTGATTGCATGGAACTTTTCACCTCGTTCTGCGTCGCCTCCAGTTCCTCCTGCAAAGCGTCCCACTGATCGTTCTCGGCAAATTCGCTGATGCTCTTCCCGCGGCCGAGCACGTTCTCGCTTACGCCGAGAGCCTTCGCCAGCTTGATAATATCGGCGCCAATGTTCTTCACCTGCTGGCTGTCCTGCGCTTCCACCGCGATGAAGCCATCAGCAATCAGGCCGCCCAGGTTGAGAGCAATCTGGGCGCGATTGCTGTAGGTCATCGGCATCGGCTCGCGATATTGGCTGGCCCAATCCGGCTTGCCCGGCTTGGCCAGTGCGGCAAAGAGCTCGCCCGGAGTGGGGATGGTAACGGTGTCGGTTCGAATCGCCTGCGCCATCTGTTCCGCAGTGAGAGGAGCGGGTTCAGCGGCCGGCGCGAGCCTGAGGCTCGCGAGCAGAAAAGCCAGAGGGAGGCCAACCCGGAAAAGCATGAGCCAGATTATGCGAGCCGCCCGAGAATGCCAGCGTGAATCTTGGCCCGGGCAGGGTGGCGGACTGGAGGAGCGGAAGGCCCGGTCTCTGTGCTCCGCACGAAGAATCCTTTCTCGACCCCGCGCGTCCATGATAGGTTTTCGCCAATGAAACTTTTCCTCGCGCGGTGTTGGGCATTTTTATTTCTCGTCAGCATCGGGGGCACGGCGATGGAGGTGCGCGCGCAGAGTCCCGAGGTTTCCACCGCCCAAATGAATGAAATGGATGGGAGCGCCCTCGCCCAGCAGCTGCAGGAACGGGAGGAGAAGATCCAGAAACTTACCGACGCAGAACGGGAGGCGCTGCGGGTGGCGCAGCAGCGCGCCGCGGAGGATCCGGATGTGAAGGCAGCCCTGGAGGCGCGTAACCAGGCCATGACGGAATTTCGGAAAGTCTATCTGGAAAGTGTGGTGCGGGCCGATCCCGAGGTGGCGCGCATCTTTGAAAAAATGTATCCGGCCGCGCCGGCGCCCGCGTCGACTCCGAGCGAATCGCCCTAGCGGCCGTACCCATGAGCGAAGGGTTCGTCACGATCGTGAGCGGCTTACCGCGCTCTGGTACCTCGCTCATGATGCAGATGCTGGCAGCCGGTGGAATCCCGCCTTTGACCGATCTCCACCGCGCGGCGGATGAGAGCAACCCGCGGGGTTATTTTGAATATGAGGCGGTGCGTCGATTGCGCACCGACCACTCCTGGTTGGAAACGGCCCGCGGGCACGCCGTGAAGGTGATTCATCTCCTCTTAAAAGAGCTGCCGCTCGATCGCGCTTTGGAATATCGGGTAATCATGATGCGCCGTCCGCTGGGGGAAGTGCTGTCCAGCCAGCGTGCAATGCTGGAACGGCAGGGAAAACAGGCAGCTAATGAGGTGCTCCTGGCCAAGGCCTTCCCGGCGCAAATGGACGAGGCCAGACGTTGGCTGGCAGCGCAGCCGGTCTTTAAAGTGCTCGAGATCCAGCACCCCGCGCTCTTCGAAAATCCCCAGCCGACCCTCGCGACGCTTAATGAATTTCTAGGCGGTCGCCTGAGCGTAAGTGCGATGGCGGCGATGATCGATCCAGCGCTTTACCGTCAGCGCGCGTAGGCGGCGGCGGGATGGCCGGATTCGCGGCGGGAGCGCGGAGAAAAGTTTCTTTGGCGATGCAGAATATTAACGTTGACGGGCTTGCGGATATTCTGCGATTCATGACGGCAGTTGCAGAAAGCCGTAATTAGAAAGACCTGAATAATGTCCTTACAAAACACCAAATTTAATACAAACCTCGATTCCCGCCTTGCCGCCTACGCTGCTCTGGCTGGGATCGCTCTCACCGGCGCTGCCGCCACGACCGCAGAAGCGGTTGTTGTTTACAGCGGTATCCAGAACATCAATGTGCCAAGCAATATTGATGGCATTTATCTCAACCTCGTCACCGGCCAGTCGGGAACGGCTGGCTTCGCGGGATACGATGTCAATCCTTACAACAACAACGCGGGTCTGGCGTTCTTCGCCCCCGGTGGTTCGCAAGGGACCTTGTCCGCGACCGCAACTTCCGGAAGCACGACAATTCGCTTGAATATGGGCGACTCGATCGGGCCTGCCGGCGCCTACAATAACGGCCAGTCGGTCGCGAGCGCTTTTTACGGCGGGGGACAGGCTTACGTCGGAGTGCGGTTCACCAACGAGGCAACGGGCCTCCTGACCTACGGCTGGCTCCTGATGAACACTTCGAGCGGCAACGGATTTCCGGCAACCATCGTGAGCTGGGGTTACCAGACGGATGGAACCGCAATCACCGCGGGCGAAGGTGCTCCCATTCCTGAGCCTACGACAACGGCGCTGCTGGGCCTGATGGCTGTGGGTGCGCTGGGCATTCGTCAATGGCGCCGCCGCAAGGCAGCGTAATTTCGACGATCTACGCTTCTTTCAAAAGCCCGCCTGGAGGTTCTCCAGGCGGGCTTTTTGTTTAGGTGGGCAAATTGCGGCCAGGCTTCGCCAACGAATTAGCCGCCTCACCGCGATTGGGGGGCCGCGGCGATCGGCGCGCGCGTCGAGGCGCTCCGATGCCACCGCGCTTTCTCGTCCTGCCCCAGTCTTCCATACAGCCGGGCCAGATAACGATGCACCACCAGAACGCCCGGCCTCATGGTGAGACCGGTTTCGAAGGCTTGCACGGCTCGCTCCGGCCACCCGAGGCGAGCGAGCACTGCGCCGAGCTGGAAATGCGCCGCGGGATAGTGATGTTGAAGACCGACCGCGCGGAGCGCGAGCTCAGCGGCTTCTGGCGCCCGATCCTCGCGAAGCAGCGCCACCGATAACCCGTGGCAGGAAGGGGCGTAATCGCCATCGATCTCGAGCGCGCGGCGGAAAGCGCGGGCCGCGTCGGACCAGCGTCGGGCGCGTAGATAAATGTTGCCGATCTGGTTGTGCAGGCGCGGCAGCCGAGGCTCGGCGGTTTCCGCTTTGCGGAGGTGTTGCAAGGATTCTTCGTCGTTACCTTCGGCGGCGGCGAGGATTCCGAGGAACATATCCAGACGGGGCAACGGAACAGTCTCCGGCGCCTGGGCGTTTGTCGCTAGAATTTGGTCCAGCGTCTGCCGCGCCGCCGCCAGGTCGCCGCAGGCCAGGTAGGCTTGGGCGAGGTTCAGGATGTGTGGCGCACTTTCGGGTTTCTTCTCCGCAATGCCCTGCAACAACGGCAGCGCGAGGGTGGGCAGGCCGGCGTCCATGTAGGAAGTGGCCATGTTCACTCGTTGATCGAGAATCGTCGCTTCGATCGTCTCCTGCACATCGGCCGCGGGTGGGGCGATGTAGCCGAGTTCGACTAATTGCTGCAAGGCTTCCTGCGCCGCGATGGGATCTTGTTGTTTATCGGGCGGGTGGAGACCAGCGCTTCCCGGCCCTTCCACCGCGTCCCAAGTCGGGATCACCGCGACCTGCGGGGGATCGGTAAAGATCTGCGCCATGACCCGCCCATCCATATCCGCTCCGACCGGAAGGCCGAAAAGGGCCAGCACCGTCGGCGTGATATCGAGCAAGGTGCTGCCGTAGATCAACTCGTCGGCCACGATGCCGGCCCCGCGCAGCGCGACGATGCCGTGGGAGCGGTGCCAATCAGCCGGGTGGGGTGGTTTCCCATCAACCGCGACCGGGCGGAGGTGGTTGCTGTAAAAGCCGTGATCGCTGACGAGAATGACCGTGGTGTCTTCGCCCGCCAGTTGGAGTAATCGTCCCAGCATTAAATCGTGAAACCGGTAGATCCCCGTGACGACGTCCCGGTAGAACTCAAATTCCTTTTCGCTCACGTCCGCCATCCGGGGCGGATGGAATTGCATAAAGCCGTGGCAGAAGAGATCGAGCCCTTCGTAGTAGACAGCGGCGAAATCCCAAGGTTCGTGCTCCAAACCCCAGGTCGCGGCGGCATGAATGCCTGAAACCTGCGCGAGTAATTTCTGCAGAAGAAACAGGCGCGCTTGTTGCACCGGCTCCGTTTGATCGATCTCGAGCGCACGCGGGAGAAACGGGTGAAGGTGCGGACCTTCGATTTCGTGGGGATGGACGCGCAAGTCTTCCATGACCTCGCGCAAGCGCTCTGGGTAAACTGATTCCGGCGTGAGTGCGGTAGGCTTCTCCGCCGTGCCTCCGATGTGCGGAAAGGCATCGGTCACGCAAATTCCATCCGGCAGCGGCTCCGCGGGGTGGCTCGCGAACCAACCATAGACCTGGGTGCGAAGACCCATTTGCGAGAGAATGTTCCAGATCGCCTTGCCCTGGCGCGAGGTACTGGAAACGGGTTGGATGCCGGTCCCATCAGTCATCGGTTCGGTAAACCCGTGGATGCCATGCTTGAACGAGCGCTTGCCGGTGGCGATGGACGTCCAGAGAATCGGCGAAAGGATCGGTTGCAGGGCGGCGATGTTGCCCATCGCGCCCTCTTTTAAAAAGCTCTGCAGCGTCGGCAATTTTCCGGCGTCGAGGAGAGGGTTTATGATCTGCCAATCAGCCGAGTCCCAGCCGACCAACAGGACGCGCTGGGCGCGAGCGGGATGCCGAGGCAGGTCGGGCGGGGCAGTGGAGGACATACAGGAAGATTCGGCAGGATTTGCTGTAACGTTCAGTTTCGGATTCCTGGCGGCTGCGGTGGAAAACGAAACGGGGGCGAAAAAACGCCCCCGCTCGCTGAAAACATTCTTCGCCGCTGACCGGCGAACTTATCTGGGAGCGGGATTAAGCCGCTTTGCCCGCTTTACGCTGCCGGCGCCAGTAGCCCAAACCCGCGGCCCCTGCGGCCAGGAGACTGAGGGCCACCGAGCTTGGCTCCGGGATCGCTCCCGCAGTGATGGGCCCGCCGTTGGTCTCATAAGCGAAGGAAGTGATCTGCGCGTTGTTGCCGTTCATCACGTCCAATCCGATCCAACCGAAAACCGTCGAGCCGCTGGCGAGCTGAAATTGCACGCCCAGGAAACCGGAGGTGCTTGCGCCGCCCCATTGGTTGCCGCCTGCGTAAGACATGCTCGTAACGCCGCCGAAGAGGAACCCCCCGCCGGGCCCGATCGTGGTTCCATTGGTGAGGCGGGAAGTGTATCTGTAGGAGCCAGACGTATAGCCAATGAGACCTGTCATGGCGCTCGGCACATAGGTCTGCAGATAGGCTGCCGAGGGATTGAAAATATTTACATTCCAGCCCGGTGTTCCCGCCCCAGTCATCCCAAAAGCACCCGTCTCCAGATTTAAATAAATGCCGGCACCGTTATTGAGCGGCACCTGAATGTCAGCTGGATCGAAGAAGACGATATCCGCGTTCGCGCTTTGAGCAGCGCCGAAAGTAGCCACCGCACCCACCGCCACAGTGCACGTCAGGAAATGACGCTCAAGGCGAGCCTGAAGGGAGCTGAGGATATCTTTGTCGTTTTTGGAAGCTGAGGTGTTTTTCATAAAAGGTGTGCCGGACTTCTCGCCGCGCCGATTGGACGACCCGTTTCTGGTTATCAAAAACGAGCTGCGGCCGTCAATAGGTTTGAGCAGGTTCCGTGTCAAACGCCCGACATGATGTAAACAATCATCGCATCAAGTCCAAACTCAGCGCATTTTCTGCGGTCCAACGCGCGGTGCTCCCCAAAGTTTGGTTTGAACAAGCGCCGAGGGCCGGGCATCATCCGGGCGGTTTTAATTTTTCATTTCTATGGCCAAGACCAGCATCAGCAAAATCACTGCGCGTGAAATTTTGGATTCGCGGGGCAACCCCACCGTCGAAGTCGACATTCGACTGGAAGGCGGGGCCTTCGGCCGGGCCGCGGTGCCGAGCGGTGCGAGCACGGGCGAGCATGAAGCGTGGGAGCTGCGCGACGGCGATAAGCAACGCTATGGCGGCAAAGGTGTAATCAAGGCCGTCGCGGCGGTGAACGAGACGATCGCCCAAGGCCTGGCCGGTGCAGATGCGCTCGATCAGGAAGCGATCGACCGCCGCCTGCTGGAGCTGGATGGGAGCGCGAACAAAAAGAATCTGGGCGCCAATGCGTTGTTAGGCGTTTCGCTCGCCAACGCCCACGCCGCGGCGGCTTTTTCCGAGCAGTCCCTCTTCCGTTATCTCGGCGGCAACCGCGCGGTCACATTGCCGGTGCCGATGATGAATATCCTGAACGGCGGCGCGCACTCAGATGCGCCGATCGATTTCCAGGAGTTCATGATTATGCCCAAAGGCGCGCCCACTTTGGGGAAGCGCTGCGTTACGGAACGGAAGTCTTTCATGCGCTGAAAGCCGTTCTGAAAGATCGCGGGCTCTCGACCGCGATCGGCGATGAAGGCGGCTTTGCGCCGAAGCTGAAAGGCGCGGAGGACGCGCTCGAATCGATCGCCACCGCGGTGGAGAAGGCGGGCTACAAGTTGGGCGAAGAAATCTTCATCGCGCTCGATGCGGCCTCCTCGGAATTCTACGACAAAGAGAGCGGCGCCTACGTTTTCAAAAAGTCCGATGGCTCGAAGCGGACGGCGGAGGAGTTGATCGATCTCTACGAGACGCTGGCGAAGAATTTCCCCATCATTTCGATCGAGGACGGATGCGCAGAGAATGATTGGGCGGGTTGGAAAAAACTGACAGAGCGCCTGGGCGATCGCGTGCAGCTGGTCGGCGACGATCTCTTCGTGACCAATGTGGATTTCCTTCAGAAAGGCATCGATCAAGGCGTGGCCAATTCAATTCTCGTGAAGGTGAACCAGATCGGCACGCTCACGGAAACGTTTAACGCCATCCGCCTGGCCACGGAAAACAACTACACCGCCGTGATCAGCCATCGCTCGGGTGAGACGGAAGACACCACCATTGCCGATATCGCGGTGGCGACGAATGCGGGCCAGATCAAGACCGGTTCCCTTTGCCGGACCGATCGCGTAGCGAAGTATAATCAACTCCTGCGCATTGCGGAGGAACTTGGTGACAACGCAGTCTACGGCGGTAAGATGCGCTAGTGGATCACCCCGGCTACGGCGAATTCCGCGCGCGGCGCGAGGCCTCGATCTGGCAACAGCTAAATCGCGTGCTCAAGGCATTGCTCGCGGTCGCGGTCGTGCTGGTCATTATCAGCCTCTTCATTCCGCAGTATAAAAAGCTCGCGCTGAGTCGGGCCGAGATCGAGACCCTGCAAGGGCAGGTGAATGATCAGAAAGCGTCGCTCGCGCGCCAGACGCATGAAGTCAGTCTGCTGCGGACCGATCCTGGTTATCTCGAGACGATCGCGCGCGATCGCCTCGACTTGATGAAGGAAGGCGAGACCATCTTCCGCCTCGAACCGCCAACTGCGGCAGCGAAGCGGAAGTAGCATTCCTTTCGATTTTCAGAAGCTGTCTTTCTTGAAGGGCAGCGCTCTCGTGAGGCTTCGCTAACACTCGTGTCATCCCGAGCCGGCGAAGCGCGGCCGAGGGATCTCTCCGCGGCTCCCAGACGTCGCCTAACGAAAGCGCGAGCGCTGCGGTGCAAACGTCCCGTGTTAATAATCAGTGTGCTTCGGAGAGATCCCTCGACCGTCTTCGCGGCTCGGGATGACATGGCACGTTGGCGAGGTTTCCTCCAAGGCGGACGATGTGAAACCACCGGCTCTCATTCTAGGGAACCCTGGCCACGGCTGTTCCCGCTGGCGTCCCGAAGCTCGATTGCTATCTTCCCGCCATGGCGAGTGAAGCACAGGTGGGAAACACGGCAGAACTGAAGACGCGCCTCAGCGAGCTGCGGAGGTTTCTTTGACGTCGCCAAACTGCAGGAACAGCTAGTCGAGCTCGAAGCGCGCATGGCCGCGCCCGATTTTTGGTCGAACCGCGAACGCGCTCAAGCCGATGTCGAGGAGGTCTCGCGTTTGCGCTCGCTCATTAATCCTTTCGGCGAATTGGAACGCGAGCTGGAAGACTTCGATGCGCTCCAGGAGTTGGCCGCGGAAGAAGAAGACGCCGCCCAACGCAGCCAGGCCGAAAAGGAAATCGCCGCCGAGCAAGCGCGGCTGGAGCGTAAACTGGAAGCCTTCGAATTGCGCCAGTTTCTCTCCGGCCCGAACGATCGCGCGAATGCTTTCGTCACCATCCACTCCGGCGCGGGCGGGACGGAATCGTGCGATTGGGCGGACATGCTCCTGCGCATGTATGGCCGCTGGATCGAGCGCGGTGGCTTCAAATCACAAACGATCGACATCCAGACCGGGGAAGAAGTGGGAATCAAATCCGCCACTTTCCTCGTGAGCGGCGAGAACGCCTACGGTTACCTCAGCACCGAGCGCGGGGTGCATCGCCTGGTCCGCATTTCTCCCTTCGATTCCAACAAACGCCGGCACACCTCTTTCGCGAGTGTGGATGTCGTGCCGGAAATGGCAGACTCCGTTCCGATCGAAATCAATCCCGCAGACCTCGATGTGGATACCTTTCGCGCGGGCGGGAAAGGCGGGCAGAACGTGAACAAAGTCGAGACCGCCGTGCGGATCGTGCATCGGCCGAGCGGAATCGTGGTGGCCTGCCAGGCAGAACGCAGCCAGGGGCGCAACCGCGAGCTGGCGATGAAGATGCTAAAGGCAAAGCTCTACGAAATCGAAGAAGACAAAAAGCGCGCGGAGATCGATCGCCAATATGGCGAGAAAGGCGACGTGGCTTGGGGGAGCCAGATTCGTTCCTACGTTTTCCAACCTTACCAGATGGTGAAGGACCATCGCACCGGCGCGGAGACGAGTAATGTCCAGGGCGTGATGGATGGCGAGATTGATTCCTTCATCCAGGCAAAACTCCGCGGCCAGAAGGCGAAGAAAGGCGAGAGCGCCGAGGTGGACTAGGCGCGTGGGCCAGAGAGGACGCTGCCTTAATTAGGCGCAGCGCTGAGGTCGTAGACTTCGACCAAGCCGATGCCCGTGCCGCGATTTTTTCCGCGGAGCAGCACCGTGTAAGGACCAGGACCGAGCACGGCATTGATTGCTGCTTCCGCAGAATTTGTCGGCGCCAAACCCACCGCAGTAATTCGGCTGGCGCCGGGCCCTGTGGCCCAGTTGTCATTCGTCGCCAGCAACGTCCCGAAGCGATCCACCAGTTCGATCGTTGGATCGGCCAGCGCATTCCGGATGCCCGCGGAAGCGAGGGAGGGTCCGAGACCGCGCACGACAGTTTCCTTGCTCTGACTCCCGCCCACGATGAAGCCGGCGATCATGATGTCATTATCCGCCAGCACCTGGCCGCGAGTGGAAATGTTGCCCGCCCGGCCGTTGGTGGTGTGCAGATCGAAAATCTCCACCAGGCCGGTGCCGGTCAGATTGTTGTCACCGTTATCGAAAGCGCGCACGAGCACGGTGTAATTTCCCGGCGCGAGCGTGCGGAGAATGGCAGATTCGAGGCTATTGGCCGGATCGAGCCGGTAGCTCGCGATGGTTTCCGCGTCGCTGCTATCAATCCAATCGTCGTTCTGGGTTAGCAGTGCGCCGGAAGCGTCCCGGAGCTCCATCACAGGATCGGAAAGAGGATTACTAATCCCCCGGCCGGCGAGAGAATGGCCGACCGCGCGCAGAACAACGGTAGCGGGGGAGGAGCCCTGCACGATGAAACCGCCGATCAGGACATTATCGCCGGTGCCGATGAGCGCGCGGGTTGAGAGGTTGACCAAATTACTGGACGGAACAGACGAGCGATAGGGAGGGCCAACGTTGTAGAGACTCCCAGCCCCGGCTTCGTCGTCGGGCTGGAGATCATCGATGCTGCCCACGCGCGAATTCATGATCGCGGCCACGGTTTGATTAGCCTGATCGGGATGGTCCAACCCGACGACATGGCCAAACTCGTGCAGAGCCACGCGATGAAAATCCAGCGCTTCGTCCCGCGGTCGAAGCGGACCGCGATAGGAATCCCAAAAGAGGTTTGAGTTGAAGATCACATCGTTCTCGAGCCGGATGTTCCCGCGGTTACTGATCAAGGTCACCGCGACCGTGCTGGCGCCAAAAGGCTGGCCGTAAACGGTGCTCGAGAAGAAGACGGAGTTGTCGTAATCGTCGTTTTCCGTGGGCAAAGTCGAGCCCACCACCGGGGCAAATCGCAGGTGGACAAGGGCGGAGTTCCAACGGTTGAGTGCGTCCGCCGCGGACGCGTTGAAAGAACTAAAGCCGTCGGAAAGAGGCTGCGGATCGCCGAGTGAGAGATGCATCACCACGGTGCGGTTCAGCGTCCAGCGATCGCCTCCGGCCGCGAAAGCCTGCGCGCGATGAACGAGGGAACAAACCAAAACCACCGCGAGAGCGGCGACAATCCATCGGGTTTTGACGCCGGACACGTGAAACGTTAGAGCGGGTCTTTTGTGCGCACAAGCTGCAGCCGAAAGCGTGCGTGATACTGACCGTGGTGATGTTGTCGACAGCACGCCAGGCAGGCAACGCGGCCGCGGATAGGGCGCACCCGGGGGAACTCGCGCGCGCAGGCCGAGCAGCGGTAGAGGAGACGCCGGACCTGCCGCCGCGCGGGGAAGGGGAGAGTATGACAGCGTTTCTCATCTGCGATGCCGAGGTCGCGGCAAGCCGCCCGCCACTCCGCGCCGTGCGGCGCGATGCGGCGCCGGCCAGCCCGAGCATGAGCGAGAAGATGAGCGAGCTCGTGCCGTAAGGTGCGCTCGATCTCATCGCTCCCGACGCCGCGCAAGAGTGGGTTCAACGTGACGAGGTTTGCCCGGCAATCCGCGCGACCGGCTGCAGTGCGGAGTCGGCTGTTCCATTCCACTCGGACCGTGGGCGAGAGACTGGGGCAGTGCGCGGCGAGGAGAAGGGCGGCAGCCTTTTCCTCAAGGGCCGAATCGCGGGTGCGGCCGCGGACGGGTCGGGCGAGAGTCGCGCTCAGCGGGCGGTGCGGACGCAGAACCTTGGACGGAGAGGGAAAGAGAAAATCGAGCTGCTTAAACCACCGCATAAGCATCGGGCTGGCGAAGGCGGGCGCCGAGGCGGGTGAGCACCTGGCTGACGATCGATCCGGCTTCCGCCATCTCTTCCGCGCGAGTCTGTTTGCCTAACGAAAAACGAATGGCCGACCCCGCCTGCGCCGGGCTCGCGCCCATCGCCAGCAGCACATGCGATGGCGTGACGGAGCCGACCATGCAAGCGGAGCCGCTGGACACGCCCACGCCGGCCAGATCGAGCGCCATCAGGAGGGTCTCGGAGCTCAGGCCGGGGAAGCTCACGTTTAAAGTATTCGCAAGATGCGGCGCGCTCCCGCCATTCCATTCGGCCTCCGGAAAAGCCGGCTGCATTTCCGCCCAGAGCTGATCGCGTAACCCAGCCTGGCGCGCTTGTTCCGCCTCCAGATCGGTCGTGGCCCACGTCCGCCGCCGCGGCCATGCCGGCAATGGCAGCGACGTTTTCCGTGCCCGGGCGGCGTTGATTTTCGTGCGCGCCGCCGAATTGGATCGACTCGATCGCCAATCCAGCGCGCAGATAAAGCAGGCCGGCACCCTTTGGACCGTAGAATTTGTGAGCGGCAAAGCTGGCCGCATCGACAAACTCGGCCGCGAGCGTAGCCGGTTGTTTGCCGAAGGATTGCACCATGTCGCTATGGAGCAGGACGCCGCGCGCGCGACAGACGGCAGAGATCTCGGCGAGCGGTTGCACGACTCCGGTCTCATTATTCGCCGACATGATCGAAACCAAAGTGGTGTCGTCGCGGAGCGCATTCGCCAGGTCGCTCGGATCGATCAAGCCTGCCGCGTCCACTCGCAGGAAGGTCACCTCGAAGCCTTCCCGCTGCTGCAAATGCTCCATCGCATGCAGGACGGCGTGATGCTCGGTCGCACCGCAAACAAGATGCCGTCCGCGTTCCCGCTGGCTCCGCGCCAACCCGAGCACGGCGAGATTATTCGCCTCCGTGCCGCTGCCGGTGAAGATCAATTCGCCGGACTTTGCGCGCAGCAATGCAGCGAGCGAGTCGCGCGCGTTATCGATCGCGGCGCGTGCTTCCCGCCCAGCTGCGTGCACGCTGGAGGGGTTCCCAAAGTGTTCGTCGAGGTACGGCCGCATCGCGTCGCGCGCCGGCGCGCAAAGCGGGGTGGTGGCGTTGTAATCGAGGTAAATCAAAGCAGCGCAGACTTCCGTTCTGCGAGTGCAAGTTCACGCACGCGTGGCGCTCGCGCCAGCGTTAGAACCGCGCCGCGCCCGCCGCCTGCCGGTCGCGTTTAGCCAGGACGCGCATCTGTTTGGCTTCGTAGTAGACGAGCGAGTCCGGCGGCACGCTTTCAGTCAGGAAGACGTTGCCGCCGATCGTGCTGCGCGCGCCGATGACGGTTTCGCCGCCGAGAACGGTCGAGTTCGGATAAATCGTGACGTAATCCTCCACGTTCGGATGCCGTTTCCCGCCCTTCCGAATATTGCCGCGATCGTCTTTCTGGAAGCTGCGCGCTCCGAGGGTCACGCCGTGATAAAGCTTCACGTGTGCGCCGATGACGCAGCTCTCGCCGATGACGACGCCCGTGCCGTGATCGATGAAAAAGTGCGAGCCAATTTGCGCGCCGGGATGAATGTCGATCCCGGTCCGCCCGTGCGCCCACTCCGTCATCATGCGCGGGATGAGCGGCAATTGCTTCTCGTAGAGCAAATGCGCCATGCGTTGGATGGCGATGGCCTCGATCGTGGGGTAGGCGAGGATGATCTCCTCGTAGCTGATCGCCGCCGGATCGCCTTCATAAGCCGCATCGATATCGGCCCAAAGCATGACGCGGATGGCGGCCAGTTGGGAAAAGAAGTAGTTGAGGATGCTCTCCGAGGTCAGCGCGCTCGCGCCGCTGGGACTGACCGCGTGCAAGCTCTTCTCGATCTCCGGCTTAAGGCGAACGTGCAGATGCGTGATGCGGTTCAAGGTGGCTGCCGGCAAATCGCCCGCGTGCGCCAGGGGCGCGCCGTGGAAGCCCGGGAAAAGAACGCTGAGCAACTCCACGCAAGCCGCATCGATCGCCGGCCGGGACGGCAGGGTGGCGGCGGCTTCGTCGTAATTAATCCCACCATTCTCGCGATAGGTCCGCAGCAAATCGTCGACGATGTGGGTGAAGGAAGATTCCATCTCGGCCCACTATTAGGCGGGCTCGGCGGGAAGGAAACGAGAAAAGGTCACGCGCAGCAATCGGCGGCAGGCGATCCGGAGGCGGGGGGTTTGCGCTTGCGCTCCCTCGCGCGGCGCGCAACTTAGCAGCCGTTTCTCGACAAGCTCACGTGGCGGAATGGCAGACGCGTACGGCTCAGGACCGTATGGGGAAACCCGTGGAGGTTCGACTCCTCTCGTGAGCAGAGATGCCGGCAGCCCAGTTGCGCATCTTCCGCGACTCGGAACACTCTGAAGTCATGGCGCCAGTCCCCGATCAATCAGAAGGGCGCGAGGTAAAGGCCGAGGCTGCGACACGCGATCCCGCAGCAGTGCGGGCCATGTTTGATGGGATCGCGGCGCGCTACGATTTAGCGAATCATTTGCTCAGCGGCGGGATCGATTTTTGGTGGCGCCATCGTGCGGCGCGCATGGTGGAAGCGTGGCAACCGCGGCGAGTGCTCGACCTCGCCTGTGGCACAGGTGATCTGGCTCTGGCGCTGGCGCGGCGGCTTGCCGCAGGCGGAGATCACCGCGGCGGATTTCGTGCCGGAGATGCTGGCGATCGCACGACGCAAAGGCGTGCGGAAGACGGTGGTGGCCGACGCGCTGCAGCTTCCTTTTGCGGCGGCCTCTTTCGAGTGCGTGACGGTGGCGTTCGGGCTGCGGAACATGGCCGATTGGGGCGCGGCGCTGCAGGAGATGGCTCGAGTGCTGACGCCGGGTGGACACCTTTTGGTTTTGGATTTCTCGCAACCGATCCCCGCGCTCAAATCATTCTATCGCTTCTATCTGCATCGCTGCCTGCCGACGCTGGCCGCGATCGTGACGGGCAAGAAAGAGGCCTACGACTATCTAGGGGCGTCGATCGAGAAATTCCCGAGCGGCTCGGCCATGGTCACGCTGATGGAAGCGAGCGGTTTCAAGAGCGTCTCTGCGACCCCGCTCACGGGGGGAATCGCTTCGATCTACTGCGGAACGAAAGGCGGCTAGCCGGGAGGCGTCGGCGTGGCCGGTGCGGAGGCAGGCGTCGGCGACGGCGTCGGTGCGGGAGTGGCGAGGAGCGGCTCGCGCAACGCGTTGAAGTCTGGATTGCTCAAGACGAAGACGCCTGGCGTTCCCTCAATTTTTCCATACCACATTCCGTTTCCAGCGGGGCCGCCGATGACCAGCCGCTGCGCGTCTTTTCCATCAGGAGAGGTGGCGACGGCGATCTGAATTTGCGGCTGCGCAAATGCGTCGGGCGTGGTTGGTGCAGCCTCCCACCGCACCGCGCGCAGCTTGCCCAGAGTGCTGACGAGCGATTGCACGTGGGCCTGGCTCACTGGCGCGCCTTCCCCTTCACGAACCCACGCCCCATCCGCTCCGCGTTTCACGACGAGCGCCTGGTCGGTGGTGATGCTGAGGTGCTGGAACGTCTCCGGTTTGGCACGGATAAGCGCGACATCCTGCCATTGCACCGGGTCGGTGAAAATCCCCTCGGGGAGAGAGCGCGGCACCGCGACGATGAAAGGCTCTTCGCCGATCCGCGCATACACCTCATCGCCTTCCGTGCGACCGAAGGAAATGGTCGCGAGCGGCTGCTCACCGGCTTTGGATTCCGCCGTATTTTCGGAAGCAAAGGAGCTGAGGGTGACCTGCAGTTGCGGTTGATCGAGCCCATACTTGGGCAGATCGGAAGCAACATCTTCGACGAACTTCGTGACCTCGGCTTTTCCCAAAGTCTCGAGGAAGCGCGTCACGTCCGCGCCGTTCGCGGGACGGTTTTCGGCGTTGGCGATCGTCCAGGTTTGCTCTTTGCGGGCGAGCACGGTCTTGGATTTTCCGGGCGCGTCGAGGGTGATGCGATCGAGCAAATTGGGATCAAACTGCACCAGGTGGTGATCGCGCAGATCCGTGGGCTTGAGCTCGAGAATGCTTTCGATGCTCTCCGGCAAAGTATAAACGAAATTGCGCGCGGAGAAGCGGACGTAGACCTGCCCGTCGTCTCCTTCCGGGGCTGCTCCAATTTGCAGGGTGCGTCCCTCTTTATCTTCCGCCGTAAAGACGGTGATAGCCCCGCGCGGTTGCGCCAGACCGTAGGGCTGCAAGTCCCCGTGATCATCCGCCACAAATTGTTCGATGCGCGCGCCGGTGACCTGTGCGGCGAGATCGGCCACTTTCTGCGCATCGGCCCGGGCGCGGAGAGGCTTCACGATTTCCCACGTGCCACCGGTCTTCGTTAATTCCATCTCGCCAGCGCTCGTCTTCAGCCGCAGGCGGGTTACGTCAGCCGCTGCGATCTCCGTCAGCTTGCGATCGCGGAAGTCTTCGGGCTTCTTCGCGATGGCATCTTTCACGGTCTGCGGGACGAGGAGAGCGTCCTGCTGGTCTGCGAACCGGATATACATGCGACCTTCCAGAGCCGCGTCTTTCCCGAAGAGAATCTCCGCTGGCTGATCGGGACCCAGCAGCTTCAAGCGCAGCTTCGGCTTCACCAGATCGTATTCTGCCAACCCATCTTTTTCGCCCGCCAACGTCGTGGCGGTGAGCGTTTTCTCCCTTTTCCACGACTGTAATTCCGAGATCAGTTGATCGACGGCCGGGCCATCGGCCTGGTCTTTGATCGGCGCTTCCAGGCGCCATTTTCCGTCGCTCTGGCGGAGTTCGATCACGGTCTCGCCGTTTTGAATTTGCAGGCCAGTGAGCTTCTCCCGATCGAGATCGAGCACGAGGCCAGCGAGGCGATTGGCCTCATCGGTGTTCGGGCGTTTGCTCTCGTAGAATTTAATCCAAAGCCCGAGACCGAGCACGAGGACGAAGAGGATGAGCGTGGTCCTCGTCTTCATCGGTCAGGCCCGGCGCTTCCACCATACCGCCACGCCCAGGACAGCGGGAACGAGTGGAATGATAACGAGGAACAACCAGCGCAGATTCTTCAGCGACCGATCGTCGAGCGTGAAGGTGAGCGTCTGCGGAACCTTGGGCGCGATCCCGATCAGCTGCTCACGGTTCAGGAGCCAGTTCACCGCGCCGGAAACGAAGTCCAGTCCCTGTTGGCCCTGCGAGAGGCCGCTGTCGTCGACGAAAGAACCGTTGCTCACGAGAACGAGGCGCGAGGAATTTGCCTGCACCCGTTCGTCGGCGCTTCCGCCTTTCTCGATCGAGACCGCGAGGACGAGAGGCTCTTCGTGATCGCGTCCAGGCGTGAACTGCAGCGCGGTCTCATCGTTGGAGTTGTAATCCAATTCGCCCCAGTAACCTTTCATCGCCTGCGCGAGCGGTTTGATCTGCACGTTCGACGCAGCCTCCGTCGCGGACTTCGCGATCGTGAGCGAAGCAGTCGCGCCCAGGAAAGGCGCGCGCACTTCCGCGAGGCGTTTCGTGATCGGGCTGTCGGGAAGAAAGAACGCCACCACGTCGCGCACTCGCGCCACTTCTTGAATACCGGTCTGCACGTTGGCCATGAGCCGGTCCTCATTCACGCGCACGCCCAGGTCCGTGAGAAAAGCGCGCAGGCGCGGCGTGTCCGCGGTCGGGTCGAGCAGGAGCAGAATCCGCCCTTGTTTATCCCAATAATCCCGCAGCGTCTTCATCTCGCGCTCGGAGAAATCGTATTGCGGCGCGACGATCATGACGGCTTTCAAGTCTGCCGGCACCGCGGGCACCTCGAGCAGGTTCAGCTCGGTCAGCTGCACGTTTTCGTTCTCGATAAACATCCGCAGCACCGAAATGGGACTGGCCGCGCCTTCCTGCGGCGTCAGCGTCGGAGAAATGGAGTCGGCCGCTTTCGCGATCGGCGGTTCCTTGTGCCCGAGCACATAGCCGACGGTGTTTTTTCGGCCTTCAACCACGTCGATCATCGCGCTGGTCAACGCCTGCTCGCCCTTGAATGCCGTCACCTTGGCGGGCTCGCCAAACATCGGGTTGCCCGCATCCATCTCGGCCATCTCGGCCGCCTTCACCGTCTTGCTCCGGCCTTCGTAATCGACAATCACGAGGCTGTCGTCCGTCACCACTTTGTATTTATCGAAGACCTCCTTGGCGCGCGAGAGACTGCGCACCGGGTCGATGTTCTCGACATCGATTTTCCCCTTGGCCGCATATTGGTATTCGGTCAGCAGATTCTGCACATCCTGCGCGATCGCGACGTTCGGATCGAAGAAGACGGTCAGGCGCACGGTGCCTTTGATCGAGTCGAGGAAGCGCTTCGATTTATCGGAGAGGGTGTACTTCTTATCGCGCGAGAGATCCCAGCGTTTGTAGTGCTCGAACCCGAGGTAATTGACCATGATCGCGAGGAACAAGATCAGGACGATTTGCACCAGGACATTGAAACCGATCCGCAGACGCTGCGGTCCGCCGGACGGTTTCGGAGGAGGGGTGGTGATCTTCTCGTCCGTCATCGCTAGAGCCTCCATTTCCGCGATTGGAACGCGATGTGGGTGAGGGAGAGCATCACCAAAGTCATGCTGGTGTAGAGGACGATGGGCCGGGTATCGATCTCGCCTCGCGAAAGCGTCCCCATTTGTTCAATCGCGGAGAAATAGCCGAGGAGTTGGCGCGTGGTGGAGCTGATGTCCAGCAGCACGTAAGAGACGAGCCCGAAGAAGAACAAAAGCGTGATGACGCAGAAGGAAATCACCGCGGCGACGATCTGGTTTTTGGTCAAGACCGAGGCCAGGCAGCCGACGGAGATGTAGAACATTCCCAGCAACAAAAGCATGAGGTAGCTACCGAGATAGGCGCCGGGCGAGTTGGCCGCGGGTTGGTCCGTGACTCTTTGGAAAATGACGAAGTAAAGGAGCGTCGGAATCCAGAGCACGAGATAAAAGACGAGTGCGCCCGCGAACTTTGAAAGGACCACCTGCCAATCCCGCACCGGGGCGGTCATGAGCGGCTCGATCGTCCCGAGTTTAAACTCCTCCGCAAAGAGTCGCATGGTGATGAGCGGAAAGATGAGGACGAAAGCGAACCAGAAGAAGATGGAGTTAAAGAACGCCTCCTGCATCGAGAAGCTGGCCGGTCGGCCGTTCATGAAGGAGAGCTGCATGCTGATATCGGCACCGCTCAAGAGCAGAAAAACAAAAAGGACGATGTAGGCGATCGGCGAGTAAAAATAACTCCGCACTTCGCGACCGAGGAGGGTGAGAAACTTACGCATGGGCTGTGTCTTAAATTCGGCGGAGCATGAGCGTCATTCCTCGTGCGTCAGCTCAACGAAGACGTCTTCCAACGTGGCTTTCCGTTGCGTCAGTTCCCGCACCGCCCATTGCCGATCCCGCGCCAGGCGGAAGACCTCCTCGCGCACGTCGGCGCCCGATTCCACGCGGAGCGAGAACGTCTGCCACTCGCCTTCGGCGACCGAGCTCACATCGCGCACGCCGGGGATTTGCTTGAGCTGCTCCGCGCCGTTGTCCTGGCCCACTTTGGCTTCCACGACCACCCCGTTCGCCGTTCGGATTTCGCCCAGCAAATTCTCCGGCGTGTCGCAAGCCTCGATGCGGCCCTTGTTGATAATGATGACGCGGCTGCACGTCATCTCCACCTCCGGAAGAATGTGAGTGGAAAGAAGGATGGTGTGTTGCTTGCCGAGATTTTTGATCAAGTCGCGCACCTGCCGAATCTGGTTTGGATCCAGTCCGCTTGTCGGCTCATCCAGGATTAGAAGTTCGGGCTCATGCACAAGCGCATCGGCCAGACCCACCCGCTGGCGGAAGCCTTTCGAGAGCGTGCCAATGAGCTTCTTCTCTACTTCTTTCAAACCGCAGAGTTCCTTCACGTCACCCACTCGCTCCGCCATGCGGCGATGGGGCACGCCCTTCAGCGCCGCGCGATAATTCAGATACTCTGTCACCCGCATATCGGTGTAGAGCGGCACGTTCTCTGGCATGTAACCAAGATGGGAACGCGCCTGAAGTGATTGCGTGAAGATGTCGAAACCCGCCACCGATACCCGCCCGGAAGTGGCGGGCATGAAGCTGGAAAGAATGCGCATGGTCGTGCTCTTGCCCGCACCATTCGGCCCGAGAAAACCCATGATCTCGCCCTTGCCCACTTCGAAACTCAAGTCCTGCACCGCGGTATGCCCGGCGTAGCGCTTCGTGAGATGTTCGACCTTGATCATGCGTGCTGAATTTTCTGAGACAATGAGAGCGCGTTCGCGTTGGAAAAAACTTCCACGCGCGTGCTAGCGTGCGGAAAGAGTGACTCGTGCCAGACGGGGCGATTGTCCATTGTTTCGCGCCACGCCGACCGTGAAATCCACCGGGGTGCCGGAGCGGGCACGGGCGAGAAGCTTCTCCACATCGACCACGCGGCGGACGTCATATTTTCCCACGCGATAAATGACGAGCCCACGCTCGATCCCGGCAGCTTCCGCCGGGCTGCCGCTCTCCACTCCGCTTATCAGCACACCTTTCCCAGGCACCAGTCGCAAGGCGTCGCTCAGCTCCGCCGTGAGATCCTGCAGTTGCATCCCGAAAAGACGTTCGGCCAGCGCCGCGCCTGACTCGTTATCCGATGGGACCGCGTTCGGCGCTGGTTGATTTTGCGCAATCTTTTTAAACTCCGCCACCGTGTCCCGCACCGTGTCCGCCGGGATGGCGAACCCCAAACCTTGCGCCGGCACGCCTTGCGGGGTGAACGCCATCTTGGCCGAGCTCACGCCCACCAACCGCCCCGAGAGATCGACCAGGGGCCGCCGCTGTTGCCAGGATTAATGGCCGCGTCCGTCTGCAGCAGATTCTTAAATTCGAACTCGCCGATCGAGATGTCGCGCTTGAGCCCGCTCAAAACGCCACGGCTGATCGAGCTGCTGTAGCCAAGTGCGTTCCCGACCACGATCACGCTCTGACCGAGCAAATTCGGCGAGAGATCGTCCAGATTTACGAAAGGCAACGCCTCCGGTGCGTCGATCTTGATCAAGGCCAGATCCTTCTTCTCGTCGCCGGTGATGTAGCGGGCGTTCAGCGTTCGACCATCCGAGAGGGTGACCTCAATCTTGAGATCGGCCGCGCGTTCCACCACGTGCTGGTTGGTCACGATGTAACCCGTGGGATCCACCAGGAAACCTGAGCCCAGATTTTGCAACGTCTGCCGGATCTCGCGCGGCTGGGTGCGGTAGTTCCCGAAATATTGCGCGGCAAATTCCTCGAACGGATCGCGCACGCGGCGCCGCACCACGCGCTCGGTGTTGATGTTCACCACCGCGGGCAAAACCTTCGCCACCGCCAGCACCCCCGGCTCCGAGGCCGGATCCGCCAGCTTGTTTTCTTGCGCCAGCGCGCTCGTTCCTAATAGCAACGCGCCGACGCACCATGCGCCCAGCTCCCATCGTTGCCTCCGGCCGATCATCTGCCGATGAAGTAAGCGACCGCCCTCCGCACTGTCAACTTGCCCTGCTTCCGCTCGGCTTGCAGATTGCCTCCCACATGCGCCCGTCGTTTGCCACTCATCTGAACCTCGATCTTCTGGAGGAAAACTATCGTCGCTGGCAGGAGAATCCCGAGGCGGTCGATTCCGGATGGTCTGCTTTCTTCGAGGGGTTCCAGCTTGGCAACCTTGAGAAACGCAACGGCGCCGTGTCCTCCGCGCAGGTGGATGGCAGCCGGGTGGAGAACCCGCTCCAGACCCGCATCGATGGCCTCGTCTACGCTTACCGCACGTTAGGCCACACCATCGCGCAACTGGATCCGATGGCGGAGAAGCGGCCGCAGAATCCCTTGCTCACTCTGCGCGAATTGGGCTTCAGCGAAAAAGATCTCGATCTCCAGGTCTCCTCGAAGTTCTTCCTCGATAACGCGCGCATGACCCTGCGCGAGATGATCGCGAAACTGGAAAGCATCTACGCCGATGCGATCGGCGCGGAGTTCCAGCACATCCAGAATACGCGCATCCGGAATTGGGTGCGGCATCGCCTGGAATCGCGCCCGCCCAAGCACAGCGCCTCCAAGCCGGTCCAGGTCGCGCTCCTGCGGGCGTTGATCGAAGCGGAGCTTTTCGAGACTTTCCTGCACACGCGTTACGTCGGGCAGAAACGCTTCTCCTTGCAAGGAGCGGAGTCGCTCATGGTCATCCTCGACACCGTCCTGCAGAAGTGCCCGGAGAGCGGGATCGAGGAAATCTGCATGGGCATGGCGCATCGCGGGCGCCTGAACGTGCTGGCAAATTTTCTCCAGAAATCTTTCCGCGTCATCTTCACGGAGTTCACCGAGAACTACGTTCCGAACCTGGTCGGCGGCGATGGCGATGTGAAGTATCACCTCGGCTACCGCACCATCCGCAAGCTGGCCAAAGGCGCAGAGGTGGAGATTCGCCTTTCGGCCAACCCGAGCCATCTCGAGGCGGTCGATCCTGTGGTGGAAGGCACCGCCCGCGCGCGGCAACGCATCCGCGGCGACACCGAAAAGCGTCGGCGCGTGCTGCCTTTGCTGGTGCATGGCGACGCCGCGTTTGCCGGGCAGGGGATCGTTTACGAGACGCTCAACATGTCGCAGCTCCCCGGTTACTCGACCGGCGGCACTGTCCACGTGGTGGTGAATAATCAGATCGGTTTCACCACCCTGCCGGAGGACGCGCGTTCGTCCATGTATGCCACCGATATCGCGAAGACGATCGAGGTTCCGATCTTCCATGTGAATGGCGACGACCCGCTCGCGACGCGCTTCGTCACGGAACTGGCGCTGGATTTTCGGCAGGAATTTGGCCGCGATGTGGTGATCGACATGTATTGCTACCGGCGCTACGGCCACAACGAAGGCGACGAGCCCTCGTTCACCCAGCCGGATCTCTACGCGAAGATCGATCGCCGCCCCTCAGTGCGGAATCTCTATAAGAAGGAGCTGATCGAAGCGGGCCGCCTTTCCGAAGAGGAAGCGACTGCGCTGGAGAGCGAGTTTGAGCAAAAGCTGCAATCCGCGCTCGACGACGTGAAGGCGCACGCCACGGAGCCGGCGGATCGGAAGGAGCAGTTCAACGAATCGACCGCGGTCTTTCAGCCGGACTTCTCGTTTGGATCGCCGCCCACCTCGATTTCTTTCGAGACCCTGGAGCAGATCGTGGAAGGGCTGACGCGCGCGCCTGAGGGCTTCAAGATTTTGCCGAAAGTAAAAGCGACCGTCCTTGATCGGCGTCGGAAGAATTTCGAGGCTGGCGGACCGTATGACTGGGGCTTTGCCGAGGCGCTCGCGTTTGGCTCGCTCCTCCTCGAAGGCACCTCCGTGCGGTTGTCGGGGCAGGACAGTCGACGTGGCACTTTTAGTCATCGCCACGCTGTTCTCTACGATGCGACCACCGGCGAGCCGTATATCCCGCTGCTTCATCTCGCGCCGGACCAGAAAAAGATCTGCATCTACAACAGCCTCCTCTCCGAGGCCGCGGTCTTGGGCTTCGATTACGGATATTCGCTCAACTACCCCGAGATGCTTTGCCTTTGGGAAGCGCAGTTCGGCGACTTCGCGAACGGCGCGCAGAACATCATCGATCAATTCATCGTCTCCGCGGAATCGAAGTGGCAACGCCCGAGCGGCATCGTCCTTCTTCTCCCACACGGTTACGAAGGCCAGGGGCCCGAGCATTCCAGCGGACGGGTGGAGCGTTTCCTGCAGCTGGCAGCGGAGGATAATATCCAGGTCTGCAATCTCACCACCCCCGCGCAATACTTTCACGTTTTGCGGCGGCAGATGAAGCGCGATTTCCGCAAGCCGCTCATCATCATGACGCCGAAGAGCCTGCTCCGGGCGGAGCATGCCACCTCGCGCACGGAAGATTTCACCGAAGGGGAATTCGAAGAAATTCTCAGCACACCCACGCTTGGTCCGGCCAATCAAATCAAGCGCGTCATCCTCTGCTCCGGCAAGGTTTACTACGATCTCCTAAAACATCGCGACGCCCAGAAGATCACAGAAGCGGCGCTGGTGCGGGTGGAGCAAATCTATCCGCTGCACGAAGAGAAACTGCGCGAGATGGTGAACGCATTTCCGGGCGACGCCAATCTTGTCTGGTGCCAGGAAGAACCGCAAAACATGGGCGCGTGGACATTCATCGAGCCACGGCTGCGCGCGCTCTTCGGTCGCGAGATCGCCTACGCGGGACGGAACGCCAGCGCCAGTCCGGCGGTCGGCGCGCTCACCTTGCACAAGGTCGAGCAAGCGCAGCTCATTTGGGAGGCGTTGAGCCTGTAGCGATGCCCAGTGCCTTGGCCATTTGGTGATCTCCAGTTGTAAGAGCAGGAAATCCCTGAGCACATCTTGAGCGATTACGGCACAAGAGGAGGGACGATTCGGAGGGCGTCCATTCTTCTCGTCGCGGCCGTGACTTTCGCGTCCTTCGGTTGGCCTTCCTTCGCGGATTCGGGGCTTCCCCCGAGCGAGGCGATCCCACGTCCCGCCCTCGCGATCGAAGACGTGTGGGTGGTGGACGTAGTCGGCGGCGGGATCATCGGGCCGCGGACCGTGCTCATCGTCAACGGACGAATCGCTGCAATCGAAAAGCCCGGGGTCACCGCGCTTCCGTCCGGAACAGTCCGCGTCGCGGCGCGGGGCCAATACCTCATCCCGGGACTCGTGGACATGCACGTGCACCTTTTCAACAATGCCTCCCGCCGCCCCCCTAACGAGTGGGCTTTCCCGCTTCTAATCGCGAACGGCATCACCTCCGTCCGCGAGATGTCGACCGAGCCGGCAGCCATGGCGTTGGTGAATGATTGGCGGAAAAAGGTGGAGCGCGGCGAACTCCTCGCGCCCCGGGTCGTCGCGGCCGGCGCGGCAGTGCATGCAGAATCCGCGAGCGCGGCGCGAACGCGTGTCCGTGAAAGCAAGGCCGCAGGTGTGGACTTCCTAAAAGTCTTCTCGGAGGTGAGCGAGCCGGTTTGGCGCGCGCTTCTGGACGAAGCTTCGACCGTCCAATTGCCGGTCTGCGGGCACATTCCGCGCGAGGTGAGTCTGCTCGAAGCCGCGGCCGCGGGTCAGCGGAGTAACGAACATCTCACTCAGGTCTACGAAGCATGTTCGGCCGGAGAGAAACAATTCCTCAGCGCTCGCCAGGGAGGGACTGGGAGGGAGATCGCCGCGCTCGTCGACTCGCAGGAGCGTGACGTCCTGGAAAGTTTCGATCAGCTGACGTGCGATCGAGTGGCCACCGCGCTGGCTCGGAGTTCCCAAGCACAGGTTCCGACTCTGGTCCTGTCGTATTTCGAGGCGCACAGCTTCCCGGATTTTCGCGCTGACAAACGCTGGAGTTCTCTGCGCGCCGATGAGCAGGCGCGTTGGCAACGGATTCTTAAAGACCGCCCGATGACGGACAAGAAACTTGCCGTCCGACGTTGGGAAGTCTCCCGTCGAATCGTCCAGACGCTGCACGCGGCCGGCGTCCCCATTCTCGCCGGAACGGATGCGCCCATGCCCTTGGT
Source organism: uncultured Verrucomicrobiae bacterium (assembly GCA_963730385.1). Lineage (GTDB taxonomy): Bacteria > Verrucomicrobiota > Verrucomicrobiia > Chthoniobacterales > UBA10450 > JACCTI01. Next base: position 102,868 of record CAVSRQ010000009.1, on the reverse strand, counting down.
TTATCCGGGATTCGCTTTGCAGAAGGAGTTGGAGTTGCTCGTGGGAGCCGGCTTGAGTCCTGCGGATGCGCTGCGGGCGGCAACGATCGGACCGGCCGAGTTTCTCGGGCAGGCTGAGAGCAGCGGCTCGGTGGCCGCGGGGAAACGGGCTGACCTGGTCTTGCTCGATGGCAATCCGTTGGCAGATATCGCGCAGACGCAGCGGATTCGGGCCGTGATTCTCGATGGACGCTTGCTGCCGCGAGACGCGCTCGATGCGTTGCTCTCGGCGGCCGCGAGCGGTCAGGCGGTGGATGATCTCTCGCCAGTGAAAGCGACCGCTGGTGATCCCGCGCGATAGCCGCTCGGGCTTGTTGCACGTTCAATTCGACCCCGAGCCGCGATTACGCATACTGTAGGTCCTTCATGAGCATCGAAGTCAAAATCCCCGCCGTCGGCGAATCCATTTCCAGCGGCATCGTCTCCGTCTGGCACAAAAAAGATGGCGAACAGGTCAACGCAGGCGAGCCACTCTTTACCCTCGAGACTGACAAAGTTTCGACCGAAATCGTGGCTGAAAAAGCCGGCCTTCTCAAGACCCTCGCGGCTGAGGGCCAGGAGGTGAAGATCGGCGAAGTGGTAGCTACGATCGACGATTCCGTCGTCGGCAGCGCTCCCACCAAGGAAGCCGCGAACACCACCACCACGCCGGTGGACGTAAAGGACAAGCCGGATCCGAACCGTCCGGACGCGCCGACCAGTGGCGAGAAAAAGTCTCCAAACGCAGAAGTCCTCTCGCCCGCCGTTCGTCGCATCGTTGACGAAGAAAAGCTCGACGCGGGCAGTCTCACTGGCACCGGCAAAGGCGGGCGCCTAACGAAAGGCGATGTCCTTGCCGCCACGGAGAATCGAGCCGCTGCGCCTGCCCAGGAAGCGCCTAAGGCTTCCGCGCCGGAGCCGGAAACGGAGACTCCTGTTTCTTCGCAGAGCGACCGTTTTACCCGTAAACGCATGTCGCCCCTGCGCCGCAAGATCGCGGCCCAGCTCGTGATGGCGCAGCAGACCGCCGCCATCCTGACGACTTTCAACGAATGCGATATGACCGCAGTGATGGAGCTGCGGAAGAAATCGCAGGACGCCTTCGCGAAGAAGCACAACACGAAGCTCGGTTTTATGTCCTTTTTCATCAAAGCCGCGGTCGAGGCTTTGAAGACGGTCCCGGCAATTAATTCGCGCATTGAGGGCGACGATTTTATCCAGAATCATCATTTTGATATCGGCGTGGCGGTGGGGACGGAGCGAGGCCTGGTGGTGCCGGTGGTGCGCGATGCCGATAAGAAGAGCTTCGCCGATCTCGAGGGCGACATTGCCGGCTACGCGGCCAAGGCACGCGAAGGGAAAATCAAAATCGAAGAGCTGCAAGGCGGGACATTTACGATCTCGAATGGCGGCGTTTACGGCTCGCTTCTCAGCACGCCGATTCTCAATCCGCCCCAGAGCGGCATCCTTGGCATGCACTCCATCCAGCAGCGCCCCATGGCGGTTGATGGCCAGGTCGTCATCCGTCCGATGATGTATCTCGCGCTCAGTTACGATCACCGTGCGGTGGATGGAAAAGAAGCAGTTACGTTTCTGATCAAGGTGAAAGACTGCATCGAAAATCCGAGCCAGCTCCCGCTCGACTTTTAGGTCACAAATTTTATGGAATCATTCGACGTTGTCATCATTGGCTCCGGCCCCGGCGGCTATGTAGCTGCCATTCGCTCCGCGCAGCTCGGCCTTCGCACCGCCATTATCGAGAAAGACAAGGAACTCGGCGGGACCTGTCTCAATATCGGCTGCATCCCGAGCAAAGCCCTTCTCTCTTCCAGCGATCACTTCGCTTTCGCGAAAAAGGAAGCCGCAGTGCATGGGATCAAACTTGAGGGCGTGACGCTTGATCTCCCGGTGATGCTGAAGCGGAAAGACAAAGTGGTGAAGCAACTCACCAGCGGCGTGCGTGGCTTGATGAAGTTGAACAAGGTCACCACTTTTGAGGGCAAAGGTTTCATCACCGCGCCGGGCAAGGTCTCAGTCCAGCCTGCGGAAGGCGAGGCTCAGGAGATCGAGGCGAAGCACATCATTATCGCTACCGGCAGCGTCCCGGTGGAGCTGCCAAACATGAAGTTCGATGGCGAGGTCATCGTCAGCAGCACGGAAGCGCTCACATTCCCGGAAGTGCCGAAGAAGCTGCTCGTCATCGGCGGCGGCGCGATCGGGCTGGAGATGGGTTCGGTCTGGAGCCGGCTCGGCTCGGAGGTGACGGTGTTGGAATTCCTCCCTCGCATCGCGCTTGGCTTCGATCTCGAGTTGGCCACTGCCTTGCAAAAATCTCTCACCGCCCAGGGGATGAAATTCCACCTCGAGACGAAGGTCACCGAGGTGAAAGTGGAGAACGGAAAAGCCACCGCCACAGCTACCAAAGGCGACGAGCAGCTCACTTTCGAAGCCGATAAAGTTCTCGTCTCCGTAGGTCGTCGCGCCTTCATGGAAGGCGTCGGCGCAGACAAGCTGGGCGTCGAACTCGACGACCGGAAGCGCATCAAAGTGGACGCGCATTTCCGCACCAACATCAAAGGCGTCTACGCGATCGGCGACGTCATTGCCGGTCCCATGCTCGCGCACAAAGCCGAGGAAGAAGGTGTCGCCTGCGTGGAAATGATCGCCGGCAAATCCGGGCACGTGAACTACGACGTCATTCCCGGTGTGATCTATACCAATCCCGAAGCGGCTGGCGTCGGCATCACCGAGGACTTCGCGAAAGAGAAGGGGATGGAGGTGCGCGTGGGCAAATTCCCCTTCGCCGCCAACGGCCGTGCTCTGGCTGCGAACGACGCGACAGGGTTCGTGAAATTCGTCGCCGATGCGAAGACCGATCGCATCATCGGGGCGCACATCCTTTCGCATGCGGCCTCCGATTTGATGGCAGAGTGCGTTGCGGTGATGGAATTTGGCGGGAGCGCGGAAGATCTCGGCCGCACCGTCCATTCGCACCCGACCCATAGCGAAGCGGTGAAAGAAGCCGCCCTCGCCGTGAACAAAGGCGCCATCCACATCGGCAACCGATAGGCGCGTGCGCGCAAAAGAGACGCGAGGTCCGCAATACGTGTCATCCCGAGCCGGCGAAGCGCGGTCGAGGGATCTCTGACGCAGGTCCTCCGTCTTCCGCTGGGGGAGGCGTGGCCTGCGGTTCACGCTTCCCGTAGGCATGACACACTGTTCCTCGGAGAGATCCCTCGGCCGTCTGCGCGGCTCGGGATGACGTGGCTTCCTGGAAGCGTTGGAGCGCATGCGGGTGTCCTCCGCCTCCGTTTGGAGAACGCCTGAAAGCGCAGAGGAAACGCGAGGTCCGCAATACGTGTCATCCCGAGCCGGCGAAGCGCGGTCGAGGGATCTCTGACGCGGGTCCTGAAGGTCTTCCGCTGGGGGAGACGTGGCCTGCGGTTCACGTTTTCGCGCAGGCATGACGCAGGGTTCCTCGGAGAGATCCCTCGGCCGTCTGCGCGGCTCGGGATGACGTGGCTTCCTGGAAGCGTTGGAGCGCATGCGGGTGTCCTCCGCCTCCGTTTGGAGAACGCCTGAAAGCGCAGAGGAAACGCGAGGTCCGCAATACGTGTCATCCCGAGCCGGCGAAGCGCGGTCGAGGGATCTCTACGCAGGTCCTCCGTCTTCCGCTGGGGGAGGCGTGGCCTGCGGTTCACGTTTTCGCGCAGGCATGACGCGGGTCCTGAAGGTTTCGCTGTGGGAGGCGTGGCCTGCGATTCACGTTTTCGCGCTGGCATGACGCGGGGTTCCTCGGAGAGATCCCTCGGCCGTCTGCGCGGCTCGGGATGACACGGCGTTCTTGTATGCGTTTGGCGCATGCGGGCGTCCACTGTCCGCGCGACCGCTTTAACGCGGTCAATAAATTCGAACGCACCGCCGCGCCCCCGCATCGCCGCGCCCTCGACTAACCCTTTCAGTCCAGGTGACACCAGTCAATCTGGACGCGGTGGCGTTGCGCAAAACGGTCCACAAAGAAGAGCTCTTTGTGGCGGCAACCGTGTTCATGCACGAGCCGCGTCACTTTCACGTCGAAGCAGCAATATTCCGCCAGTTCCATCAGGCGCCCTTCGCGCCACCAGCGCACCGCGTCGAGACTGATCCCGGTCTTCCCGACTCCGAGCGTGGCGCTGGCGAGCGAATCGAGACCCGGTCGGTGCCCGGACTGCGCCTCCACATCCACCATCAAATCCGCGGTCGGCAGCTCGTGGACCAGGTCCAGAATGGTGTAGCCCATCAGCACCTGATAATCGAAGTTCAAAAGATTGAAGCCAATCACGAGATCAGCCGCGCGCAGGCGCTCGATCAACTGATGCACCCGCGCTTCGCTGAAGACCTCGTAGCGCCCGCTCGCGGTCCTGTAGGTCACGCCCACCGACATCTGCATATCGCCCTTTCGCAGCCAGCCGCCGGCATCGTTCGCCGTCCGCTGCGTCTCGAGATCGAAGTAGACAATATCGCGCGGCATCGGGTTCACATGCCCCGCGCTGCCCGCTATTTCAATTCAATTTCCCCGCAATCAAAGGCCATCATCTGCTGGAGTTCCGTGACGCGGAAATGCTCGACCACGGCGCCGTCATCCTGGAAAACCTCCACCGTCTTCAGCCCGGCTTTGCTCAGGAGAGCGCGACGCAAATGTGGCGTCTCACTCACCGTGTAAAGAGGCAGGCCGTCGGCGGTCTGCAGGAAGCTGCCCTCCTTATCGAACCCCACGCTTAGGGCGATGGGCTCGCTCTCACCGCGGACCAGCGGATTGGCCTGCAACTTGATCGTGACCGGATCCGGGGAGGGGACTGCCGCGAGGTCGGGGAGGACAGGCTGGCTATTGACGATCGTGAAATTTTCATGCGCTTGAATCGTCTTCTCAAAAACCACTTCCCAATCGGAGAGCGCCTGGCGGGCATCATCGGTCGCGGGTGTCGTCGCCACGTGTGCGAGAGCGCGCACGCGTTGAGTGGCGCCCTCTTTTTCCTCTAACAAGACAACGCGATCCTGCTGAGTGGAGGCAGTGATGGCGACAGGCTGGGGGGCATCCTCCGGAAAGAGCATCTGCCGCTGGAAAGTGCCATCACTGGCAAAGTGTTTCAGCGCGCGCTGCTCGGAGTCTTTGCTCGCGCGATCAAGCACCCAAACGCTGTTGTCCCGCCCCGCGGCTGCGGCGAAGGGTGCGATCAACTCGGGCCACGCCACTGGCTTCCAACCTTCGGCTCGCTGCAATAACAAACGGCCGTCCTTGATTTGCGCGGCAGCGCGTTCCGGTAGGAACCGCTCATCAGTCCCAGCCTCGTCCGAGCTCGCCGTGACCGTGCCGCTGGTGAGATCACAGGTCGCGGAGCCGTCCGCGCCGCCGGCAAAGGTGACGAGGAGGGCCAGCTTGTCGTCCCCGATTAGCTTCAAATTGTTGACCCGTTGCAGATGCGGCGCGTCCTCATCGGAAACCCAATCGTTGAAAAAATAGCCGACCCCTTCCACCTGCAAATCTCCAACCGTGTAACCGCGCGCGCGATACTTTCCCGGCGGCAAAAGTTCGCCGCGATCGTCTTTTCCGTCCCAAGTGGTGCTGACGGAATCTGTGCCGACAGAGAATTCATCCAGACCAGTTTCCCGCTCGAGGACGCGGACGAGTTTCCCTGTGGAATCGAAAATGCCGAGACTGATCGAGCCTTCCATTGGCGGGGGCACGAAGCGAAGCGTGACCTCGCGGCTGGACCCAGGCGACGGGGACGCAGTGGGCGAAACCTCCGCGTCAGGAGCCGCTGGTGTGGGGGTGGGAGTGGGAGTTTCCTGCGCCCACGCTGCGCTATTTGCCAGCGTCAGAAGAGCGAAAACCAGGGAAGGCAGGGCTAGAGATAATGGCGCCATGAGAGTGCAGGGAACAGGTTATCCCGACTCTCGAGATCGGAAAGAAATGCTTCATCGACCAGGCCGGCTTTTAGTTGCGCATGCAGGGCGGCGAAACGGGAGATGTGGTCCTGGACGCGCTGCTCTGCGTAATGACGCGCGGTTCCATTGCGAATGAGGAACGCCCAGTCGCTTGCCTGCATGAGGAGAAGCTCCCGCGCCAATTGCCGGAGCGCGCGCTCGGTTTGTGCATCCGCGCCCACCGCATGTGTGCGCGCCATCTCCTGCATCTGCTGCGCGGCGGTTTGCAGGTGCGGATAGATCCAGGCATTGCTCGCATCCAGCCAGACGCTCAGGAAACCATTCTCGCCCCACGTGGTCGCGACCGGCGCAGCCACTTCCTGCGTGGGGTGGTGTTCCAGGTAATGGCTGGGAGTGGTAAGCCGCAGCGTCTCCGAATGCGAGGCCGCGCTCCGGATGAAGTGCTCCAGGAAAAGTGGCCCTTCATACCACCAATGGCCGAAGAGCTCGGCATCGAACGGCATCGTAATCACCGGACTAAAATCGCACTCCTGCAGCGGCTCCAACTGGCGCAGGCGCGAAGCGAGGAAGTGCTCCGCATGCGCGCGGGCGGCGACTTCAGCGGGCGTGCGTTGGTAAAATTCTTTGTCCGGTCCGCGGCTCGTGATGCGGTGATATTTCAAACCGGTGAAGCGTGGGATTCGCAACGCGGAGTCGGCAAAGACCTCTTCGGGCGGCCGGTCGAATCCGATGTCGCGGTAGAACTCCCGGTAGACCGGATCGCCGGGGTAGCCGGTCTCCGCGCTCCAGACTTGCCGACTGGAAATAGGATCGCGCGGAAATGCCGCGGGCCCGGCCGGGGTATAGCACGGCGCGTAAACAGCGCGTCGCGGTCGCGGCTCAGCCAGCGAAAATGCGTGCGCGTCCACCACAAACCAGCGCAGCTCGGCCTCCTGCAAAACTTGATCGAGCCCCGGTGTATAAGCGCATTCCGGGAGCCAGAAGCCGCGCGGCTCGGCTTCGAATGCCTGGCGGTAGGCGTCGCAGCCTACTTGCACTTGCGCGCGCAGCGCGGCCGGGTTTTGCGCCAGAACCGGAAGCAAACCATGAGTGGCTGCCGAGGCCATGAGTTCCAGCACGCCCGCGTCCCGCAGCTCGCGGCAGACGGCGAGGAGATCGCCATTCCATGCCAGATAACAGCGACGCGATTCGGTGAAGGATTCCCAATAGAAGCGCGCCAGCTCGTGGGCCGCAGGGGTCGCGCGCGTGCGGTCCAGTTCGCGTTCCGCCAGCCGAATCGTGCGATCGAGATGCTGCAGGTAGCGTTCGCGCAGCAACTCATCCTGCAGCATCGCGCAAAGCGTGGGCGTGAAACCCAGGGTGAGGTGGAACGGCACGCCATCGCGGACAAGCCGCTGCATCATCGCGAGCAGTGGCAGGTAGGTCTCAGTGATCGCCTCGAAAAGCCAGGCTTCCTCCAGGAACTCCGCGTGCTCCGGATGCCGGACGAACGGGAGATGTGCGTGAAGAATGAGGGCGAGATTCCCGGGACGCACCGCGCACTCTTCCAGCCGAAGAGGGAAGTGGCAACGGCCGGAAGAGGGAATGAACTGAAAGGGAAGGCGGAAGGCGGAAGGCGGAAGGCGGAAGGCGGAAGGCGGAAGGCGGAAGGCGGAAGGCGGAAGGCGGAAGGCGGAAGGGGCTGCGATGCACGCTTCCCTTATAGAACGTCAGGACTGCGTGGGAGAGATCCCTCGGCCGTCTACGCGGCTCGGGATGACAGACGGGCGTTTTTCGCGGGACTCGCGTCTGCCCAACGCCCAACGCCCAACGCCCAACGCCCAACGCCCAACGCCCAACGCCCAACGCCCAACGCCCAACGCCCAACGCCCAACGCCCAACGCCCAACGCCCAACGCCCAACGCCCAACGCCCAACGCCCTGAACGCCCAACGCTGGACGCTAGTCGAGGGTCGGAGGCGCGTTTTGCGCGGCAATTGTCATCCCGAGCCGCGAAGACGGTCGAGGGATCTCTCCGACGCAGTCCTCGTGATGCTCCTCCAAGCGATCCGATTCGCAGCCCCACGCGACCGACTGGGATTGCCCCGTCTGTCGTCGTGAGATCCCAAGACCGCCTGTGCGGCTCGGCATGACGGTTGCAGCGCCAGAGACGGCAGCGTGCAGAAACTACGCAGCCAATTACACCTCGGAACCCAAAAGCACCACCCGGCGCCCGTTACAAGGTCCGGCAGAAATCCTGGAAGCGATCCATCCCTTTTTTGATCACGTCCACGCTGGTGGCGTAACTCAAACGGACGGTGCGATCGTCGCCAAAGGCGGCACCCGGGATGACTGCGACGTTCGCTTTGCTCAAGAGACGATCGGCGAAATTCTGCGAGCTCAAACCGAGCTGGCTGATGTTCACCAAAATGTAAAACGCGCCTTCCGGTTTCACGGCCGTGATGTTCGGGATCTTCATGATCCGGTCATACATATAGCCGCGACGCAGATTGAACTCATCGCGCATATCGGCCAGCGGCTGCTGGTCGCCCTTCAAGGCCGCGATCGCGCCTTTCTGGGCGAAGGAGGTCGTGTGCGAGGTGCTGTGGCTCTGGATGTTATCGGCCGCTTTCGCGATCGCGTCCGGCGCGGCGAGGTAGCCGAGACGCCAGCCCGTCATCGCATACGCTTTGCTAAAGCCGTTCACCGTGATGGTGAGGTCGTAGGCTTCTTTGGAAATGGAGGCGACGCTGACGTGCTTCACATCGTCGTAGGTCAGCTTCTCGTAGATTTCATCGGAGAGGATGTAGATCTCCTCCTCCGCGGCCACCTCCACGATTTTCTCTAATTCTTCCCGGGTATAGACCGCACCGGAAGGATTGTTCGGGCTGTTCAAGATCAGCATCTTGGTCCGCGGCGTCATCGCGTTTTCGAAATCTTCCGCCCGCATCTTCCAGCCGTTCTTCTCTGTGGTCGGGATGATGACTGGCTCTGCGCCAGCGAGACGGACCATGTCCGGATAGCTGACCCAATAAGGAGCGGGAATGAGCACCTCGTCGCCGGCCTGGCAGGTGGCCATGATGGCGTTGTAGCAGGAATGCTTCGCGCCGTTGCTGACCACGATCTGGCTCGGCTTGTAGCTCAGGCCATTATCCGCTTCCAACTTGTCCGCGATCGCCTGCCGTAGCTCCGGCAACCCGGCGGTGGGCGTGTATTTCGTAAACCCAGCCTGCAGGGCGGCGATGGCCGCTTCTTTGATGTGATCCGGCGTATCGAAATCCGGTTCCCCAGCGCCAAAACCACAGACGTCGAGCCCATCGGCTTTCATCGCCTTGGCCTTGCTATCGATGGAAAGGGTGAGGGAGGGAGTGAGTTGTGCGGCGCGCTCGGAAATTTCCATGGCTGTGGGATTTGAGGTTGGGAAAACGGGTCGGCAAGCTATTGGCGGCCGTAAAAAGATTCAATCAAAGCTTTGAAGTTATTCTCGTTGGCCTGGATGATTCCCATCTCGCGTTCCGCGTTTTCCGCGGAATCGGAAGCATGGGCAGCGTTCACCATGATGGACTGGCCAAATTCTTTGCGGATGGAACCCGGAGGGGCCTTGCTCGGATCGGTCGGGCCGAGGACATCGCGGATTTTGCGCACGGCATCCACCCCTTGATAGACGATCGCGATGCACTTCTCCGTCCCTGGCTCCTGCTTCTTTTCCGCCGGCGTCTCGCTCGGACGGCCGCCGGACATGAACGCGACCACATCTTCCCACGCGCCACGTCCCTTCTCAGCCCCGAGCTTCTCTTCCAGAACTGGCAGGACCGGTCCGTAAAACTCTTCCGCCTGCGCCACGCTCATGCGGTGCACTTTGAACCCAATAATCGAAAGACCCGTCTGCGAGAACACTTCGATCACGCCGCCGGGACGCAGGTTTGGAAACTTGAAATTGTCCGGCTTGATCAGGACCAGCGTCTTCTCCACTTTCGTGCCCGCCGGGTAGGTCAGGACCTTGTCGAGAATGCCGCCGTCGGTATCGGAATATTCTGCCCAGAGCTGCAGATCTTCCTTCACGTCCGCGCCGTCGATGGCGGTCAGGACAGCAGGCTCGAAGTAGGTCACTTCGCCGGCCGAGGTGGTGATGTAATCGCCAAAAGTGTCGCGAATGGTCTCGCCGCTCGTCCGCTCGTTCACGATGTGGCCGACAGTGTCGAGCGTCTTGCGGACGGCGTCCGGACCGCGCAGCACGAGCAGCATCACCCGCGGACGGCTGCCATTCACCGTGCCCGTAAAATTCTTGGCCACATACTTGCGGAGCAGCTCCTGGGTGGCGCGATGCCGCGGATCGGTCTCGGTCACGATCGTATCGGCGTAGCGTTTGACGAGCTCCTGGCTGGGAGCGAACAGACGCGCGGCCACGAGATCGAGCCCGCTGCGTGCGATTAAACGCGAGATGATGCCGCCGGTGCGCGATTTGCGCATCGAGTAGGGCGTGAGGATGACGTAGGAAAGTTCTTCGGCCTGCATAGAAATAAAAACGCGGTCCGACAGGATCAACCGCGTGGTGCAGGAAAGACCGAAGGCCCGCTAAGGGTGCCGGGGAAGGTGCTTTTAGGGCGCCCGCCCGTCAACCGGCAATTTCTCGCTCACGCTCGCGCGCGCCCAGCCGCCCCGGGATGGACCAGGAGCGCAATCCATTTCCCGCGCCGACGCGCAACCGTCACGCGCAGGCCATTCTTCCGCAGCGCCTGCCGCACAGCTCGCTCCTGCGTCCGGAGGATTCCCGATAAGATCAGCGCGCCGTTCTGGCGGAGGCTCCGCTGGAGACGCGGCAGGACCGAGATCAGCAGTTCCGAGAAGAGGTTCGCGGTAATGATGTCGTAGGAGCCGGGAGCCAGTTGCGTGACGTCTCCAGTCGCGAAGTCGATCCCGCGGATCTTATTGTTCCGCGCATTCACCCGCGCGGTCCGGATAGCGGTGGGGTCGTTATCAATCGCATAAACCTCGCCGGCGCCGAAACGTTTCCCGGCCAGGGCGAGAATTCCGGAACCCGTCCCGGCGTCGAACATTTTCCACCCGCGCGCCAGCTTCCGCGTCGTCTCTTCGAGCAAACGGAGCGACATCGCCGTGGTCGCATGTTCCCCCGTGCCGAAAGCCTGACCGGCGGGAACGACGAGAGCAGGGCCGCTCGCGTCAGGGTCCGGTTCATCGCGCACGATCAGGCGGCGTCCGATGCGCAGCGGCTTCGAGCGATGGGAGGTGAACAGCCCTGCCTCCCAGCCGGCGGGCAGTTTGGTGATGGTGCCGCCGAATCCGTCCGCCAGGGCGCGCGCCTTGGAAAGATTTGGACAATAAACTTCCAGCTTCAGTCGCGCTTTACCGGGTTGCTCGACCACGGCATGCGTCCCGCCCGTCTGGCGCGTGAGCTCGGGCTCATGGCGATCGAGCCACCCTGCCGCAGCAGATTTTTGCCAGAGATAGGGTGAAGCTTTGGTGCTCACGCCTAATCCCTAGTCGAGCTCCAGCTTTAACGCGAGGGTGGGGGATGGCATCGGACGATCTGAATTTCCTCCATCGTTTCATCCCCGGAAAAACTGCGGAAGCCCGCGTTCTCCTTCTTCTCCACGGCACCGGCGGCGACGAATCGGATCTGCTCCCGCTCGGGCGCGAGCTGGACGCGGACGCAGCGGTGCTAAGCCCGCGCGGGAAGGTCCTGGAGAATGGCGCGCCCCGGTTTTTCCAGCGGCTGGCAGAGGGCGTCTTCGATGAAGCCGAAGTGGTGCAGCGCGCACATGAGCTGGCCGATTTCGTCGAGGCGGCGGCGGTGCGTTATGAATTCGAGACCCGTCGGCTAATCGCAGTCGGCTATTCCAACGGCGCCAACGTCGCAGCCGCGATGATGCTGGTGCGGCCCGAGGTGCTTCCGGCCGCCATTCTTCTCCGAGCGATGGCGGTGCTGAAAAATCCACCTGAGGCCGCTGACCTGCGCGGGAAGCGCATCTTCATGAGCGCAGGCCGGTATGATTCGATCATCCCGCTGGAGAACGCGCAGCGGCTCGCGGATTTCCTGGGAAAACGCGGAGCGGCGGTGACGTGGGAGACGCAGGAGTCCGGGCACGCATTAGTGCGCGAAGATCTCATCGGAGCGAGACGATGGCTGGACCTGTGAGCCGTTGCTTTCGCCGCACGAAACTCGCAGGATGCGTTATGCGACTGACGCGGCTGCTCGTAGTCTTGCTGGCTTTTTCTGCTGCGACGGTCCTCGCCGATCCGGTGCGGCGACCGACCAAAGAGACGCCGAAGATCTTAGGCCGCGAGATCGAGCGCTTCGTCTTGATGCAGGCGATCGACATTGATCGCACCGGCCCCGGAATGACGAAGAGCGACGAATACGCGCGGATGCGTTGTCGCGTGCTACCGGGTCAATTCCCCGCGGTCAGCGAGGACGATGCCTGGGTTTACTATCAAGCGGGCAACGGCGTGCAGAGAATCTTCGACCGAAGGGCCACCGAAGGCGGGTTGGCGGTGAGCAAGACGAAAGCTGGTGTGATCTTCGTTTACCTGGGCGATGCGCGACAGGTGCGGGAGCCGCTCGAACGAGATACCTACAAACTCTCAGGGATCGAGTTGGCGAAGCTGAAACTCGGACGGGCTGGCCGATAGGAGAATTTATGAACGACGACAAAGATAACGTGGAGCTCAGCGCAGTGGAAGATCACGGTGGGATTCTGACCATCCGCGGTGGCGGCGCGCGGCGGGATTGGAACGGGATCCATTACAAGCAAGGGATGTCGGCCAAAAACGTCGGGACGACGAAGCTCTCTGCGAACATCGCCACCATCCCGCCGGGCGGGGTCGCTTACGCGCACATCCATGTCGGCTTCGAGCTGATCCTTTACATCCTCGAAGGGAAGGTGCGGCATGAGTTTGGCGATGGTTGCAAGCAAGTGCTGGAGAATGAGGCGGGCGATTTCATCTACATCAAACCCGACGTTCCCCACGAAGTTTTCAACATGAGCGCGACTGAGCCCGTGGTGGCTTTCGTAGCGCGCTCCTCGGCTGAGGAATGGGATAACATCGTCACCTACGATCGCGCGCAAAGCGTGTAGGCTGGGCCGCGGTTTCCGGCGTTGCTTTTTTAAGGTCGACGGACATCGGCCAGCTTCGTTAGGCTGCTGCGCGTGAGTTCGTTCGGGGAGATGTTTGCGCGGTTGTGGGCTCCGGTGGGCCAGAGTCGGGCCGCGAAGACGGTGGAGCTTTACGGCTGGCTCATCCTCGCGCAGGGCGGGTTCATCGTCCTCTTTCCCCACAGCGTGGCGGCGCTCTTGCACTTCCCGTTGGCCACGGCGGAAGGCGCAAACTTTCTCCGGATGGTCGGTTTGCTCGTCGGCGGTGTGGGGATGCTCTACACCGTGAGCGGTCGGCTGAACGCAGAAGGCTTTGTCTTTGCTTCGCTGCTCGATCGTCCGCTCGTGCCGCCGATCGTCGCGATTTTTTGGTATCTCGATGTCCTCCCCGGCACGCTCGCTCTGCTCTTCGCGGTGGAAGATTTCGGCAGCTTTCTTTGGACGTTCCTGACCTGGCGCGCGGATCTGCGCCGCTCTTCCGCATGAAAGCATTCCTCGCCGGCAGCGTCCTTGGTCTCCTCGTTCTTTCCGGATGCGAATCGGAAAAGGCGGGCGCACCGCTCGAGAGCTATCCCGACGCCAGGCTGAAAGCGATCAAACCGGGCAACATGGGCGTGGTCCTGGCCTGGAAGAAGGGGAGCACGCCGAGCGAGAAAGAGGTCAACGACATCGCGCTCGGCCAAACCCTCATGGTGCGGGTGCGTAATCTGGATGGTTGGTTGATCACGAAGCTGCTCGATAACCGCATCACCGGTGAGCCGGATATGACCCCGGCCCAGCGGAACAATTATGCGCTGCTCGACAAGATCTCGAAGGACAAAGGAGGCGCGCTCGCGGTCTTGAAACGCTACGAAGCGGCCGCGCAGCCCACGCTCGCGCCGAGCCCGCCCGCAGCCGATCCTTTGGCCACGCCGGCGCCCGCAGTCGCCTCCGCGCCCGCGCTCGATCCGCTCCCGCCCGGCGTGCAGGCGAAGGATCTTCGCGCCGCGTTCAACGCCTACGACGGTCTGTTCAACACGGTCAAGCGGCAGCTCTTCCTCGTCCTGAACAACAGTCAGTTCCGTCAGATCAAGGCGGAAAATCCCGACGCGCGCGTCACCAACACAGAGGCGAAGGCAAACCCAGAAGATACCATTCACGAGTTCGAGTTTCGGCTCCGGCGGCGACCAGGAGATGAAGAAGCGTGGGGCAGTCTCTACGACGGGACGCGCGCGATTCACGACGTGCGGGTGAGTGTGGGAGTGGAGCTGGACGGTCGCGTTTTTGTCCTTGAGACCGGCGTTTACCCGCAAGCGCCCGCGCTCGTCCAACGAGTGCAGCTCGAGCTTTTCCGCCAGGCCTGGCTCTGGAGCACGCTCGGCTGGCTGGTGCTGCTCTTTCTGCTCTTTGTTTTTCTGGGCGCGACGACACCGTTGCTGCGCGACCCAGATCTGCCGGTGCGCGCGGATGGTTATCAGCAGTTCAGCCTCTCGCGCTTGCAACTCGCCTTTTGGACCTACCTCGTCGTGGGTGCCTTCCTCATCATCTGGCTGGTCACGGATCGACTCGATACCTTGAACACCACTGTCCTGGCGCTGCTCGGAATCAGTTCCGGCACCACCCTGGCCTCGAAGCTGGCTAACGCGATGACGTTGGAAGGGGGCAGCACACCGCTCGAGCCATCGCGGTCAGCGCGGCAGAAAAGGGATCCGGCGGTGCTGCGCCAGGAGATTGAGAAGGAGCTGAAGAGTTTAACGACTCAAGCCGAAAAACTGGAAGCCACCGTGCAGAAAAAAGCGGGCGATGAAGCGGAACTCCTGCAGATGGGCGCGCGGATTCGGCGGCTGCAGGATGATCACGATTACCTGAAGCACAATCGCTTCGTCCGGTTCCTGATCGATCTGCTTTCCGATAACGGCCGCGTCACCCTGCACCGGATGCAAATCGTGCTCTGGACCGGCGTGCTGGGATTCGTCTTCATTGCGCGGGTGAAGCGCGAGCTGGCCATGCCCACCTTTAGCGAAACGTTGCTGGGATTGATGGGCTTGAGCTCGCTGACCTACATCGCCCTGAAGGTTCCGGAATTGAAGAAAGTGGCTTCCGATGTCGATGCCTCTGCCAGAGGGAAGACAATCGGGAAACGCCGCGCTAGTCACAGCGCCGCCGCGGATACGACTTAAGCTCCCGCGCGAGCTCCTGGTAAAGCCCAGCAATCCATCGAGGCATTTCCGGCGCGAACGCGTCGAACGCTTCCCGGCGAAAATCGAAAGGCGCGATCATGACTTCGACTTGGGCCAGGCCGCAAAGCGCGGCGAGCACAAACAGGTCTTCCGCCGCTTCATCGCCCAGGGCGAGGCAACCCTTCGAGGACGCGCCTCCGTGGATCATAATCTCGCCGCCGAGTTCCTCGCGACCTTCAGCGTCCGCCTGCGCGCGATCAAAGGCATTAGGGTAATCGAGCCAGAGCGAGAGATGGAAGCGGCTGTTCGGATTCAGCTCGCGAAGTCGATAACGCCCTTCCGGCACCTGGAGGTCGCCTTCCCGCAATTTCGGCCCGGGGTTTCCACTCGCGGCTACAATGGGGTAGGCGCAGACAAACGCGTAATCGCCGTCTGCAGCTGCCGCATGCACCTCCAGCTGGCGTTCCTGTTTGAGGCCGATGACTGTGACGCGCGCTGGTGGGTAAACGAGGCCGGCTTCTTGAAAGTGAGGCGCCAAGCGCGCTTCCACGATCGCTCCTAAAGCGGCGACTCGTGTCGCCACAGTCTGGCGCGGGGCGGAGTTGGGCGGCAGCACCGGAAGAGCCGCGCTCAATCGACCTGGCCTTCCAACTCCGCGACTTTTTCGGCTGCGCGATTCACATCTGCTTTCCGGCCGCTCCCCAGCGCGAGAAGCTTTTTCTGGCGGGCGAGATTTCGTAGCGCCGCTTCCTTCTCCGCTCGCTTTTTCTCCGCGGCGGCTTCGTCTGCGGCGCGGGCCGCGTCCGCGATTTGATCGTCACTGGCCCGATCTCCCGGAGCCACTTCCGTCACCTGCACCTGCGCGGTCTGCACGCTCTGGCGGGAGCGCATCGCTTCCAGCCGAGCCTCTGCCACTTTGGCTTCGAGCCGCACCACTTTCAGGACGCGCTCTTCGCTTTCCACTTTCGAGATAATCCCTGCGCGAAACATGCGCTCACTGGAAGCGGCGTTGCGTTTCGCGCGCGCCAGGTCGGCTTCCACCTTGGCTACTTCTTCGGGCGGCGCAGGAAGCGGAGCGACGTCTTCCAGGCTGCGACTTGGAATAAGAAGGGGCGGTTCGATCGGCAGCGCTCCCAGTATCATCGGGCAACGGGAGATCATCTTGCGCCAGCAGCGACGCGCTTACGAGAACAAGCAAAAGCGCGGCGCGGCACCATTCCATGATGAGCGGGATTATAACTGCAGACGGGAGTCTGGCGAGGAGCTTGAGTACCCTTCGGCGCGGCGAGACGCCGGCTGGGTTTCAGCGCGGCGCGTTCCTACAACCAGCCTCTTCTCCGGAAAAAGAGATAGGGCAAAATGGAGGAGATCACCATGAGGAAGAGAGCGAACGGGTAGCCATTCGCCCATTGCAGCTCGGGCATGAATTGGAAATTCATCCCATAGACACCCGCCACCAAAGTAGGCGGGAGAAAGACCAGTGCCGCGACGGAAAGGATCTTAATGATCGCGTTCTGCTCGTTGTTAATCATGCCGAGCGTGGCATCGAGCAGGAAGCTCACTTTGCTGGAGACAAAAGTGGCGTGATCGCTCAGGGAATTCAGATCCGCCGTCACGGTCTTCCAGTGCGCCAAGGTCTCCCGCGCCACACCCGTTTCCTTGCGCATCTCGCGAAAGAAAGTCACCAAGCGGGTCATACTCACCAGACTTTCCCGCGCGCGTGAAACCAAGTCGCTGACTGCGCCGATGCGCCGCAACACTTCCACGAAATTCCGCGCGCGCGCGCGTCGAGCGCGGCCACGCGCGCTGTGCGCCAGATCGCCGTGGAGCGGCGCTCCCCCGTTGGCGCGTTCCGGTTCGAAGACGCGGAGCGAGATGGTATCCAGGTTCGTGCCCACATCTTCCAGGATATCGGCAATGCGCTCGATGATGGCATCGATCAAGCCAGCGAGAACCTGGTAGCTGGTTTGGTAACGCTGCAGATGCGCATCCCGCCGCGTATGAAAAGCGCGGAAGGGCGCGGGATCGGCATAGCGGAGCGTGACCAGTTTCTCCTTCGAAAGAATGAAGGTAACCGCCGAACTCTCCGGCTGAGCGGTGTCCGCCCGGGTCAAAACCGTGGCGGTCATAAAGAGGAGTCCATCCTCTTCGTAGAGCCGGCTCGAGAGCTCGATCGATTGCATCTCGGCGCGAGTCGGGATGTTGATGCCGAGCGCCGCTTCCAGCGCTTTTTCTTCCTCCGGCGTCGGCTGGAAAAGATCGATCCAGACGGCAGGCCCGGTCAGGCTGGCGCATTGCTCGCGGTCGGTAAAAGCAACGCCGGGCAGGCCGGGGGCGTAGAAATTAATCATACTGGCGGGAGTGTGATCAGCGTGCCCGGCATTATCACGTCGAAAACTGCGCCCGCAATCCCGCCGGCACGCGCGTGGGGCGCTCAGTCGCAGGATTAATCGGGCACCAGAGCGTGCGGGCTTGCGCCAGAAGCTGACCATCGCCGGAACGGCGCATCTCTGTGAAACGCTCGAAAGTCAGGCGCGTGGCCTGGCCCACCCAGGTGCGGAGAAGGATCTCGTCACCGGCTCGAGCGGAAGTTTTGTAATCGATCTCGTGGCGCAACACCACCCAGACGATGGCCGCCTGATCTTCCGCGGAAGCCAGCGCCTCCCAGTGCGCCGTGGCCGCTTCCTGGACCCAACGCAGATAGACGGTGTTGTTCACGTGGCCCATGCCATCGATGTCCGCCGGCGCGACACGGGCAGTAATTTCATACGCCGTCGCTGACGAGAGCGCCGGGGTGAGCGCGCTCACGAGATCGCAGCGACCGCAGTGTCGTAGGCCGAGATGGCCTCGTCTGCGTTGTTCACAGTGGTGTTTAAATCGCGGAGCAGGCCATCGTGCAGACCGTAGATCCAGCCGTGGACCGAGAGTTCCTGGCCGCGCTCCCACGCGTCGCCGACGATTGTGGTCAGGCAGACGTTGGCCACCTGTTCAATCACGTTGAGCTCGCACAGGCGACTGGCTGCGTCGGAAGCGATCTCGGGACGGGCGAGGAAAGCTTCGTGCTTTTGCCGCACGTCCTGCACATGGCGCAGCCAGTTATCGCTCAAGCCGAGACGAGCCCGTCGCAGCGCCGCGCTCACGCCGCTGCAGCCGTAGTGACCGCAGACGATGATGTGTCGCACCTTCAAAAGATCGACTGCGAATTGCATGACTGAGAGGCAATTCAGGTCCGTGTGCACGACGATGTTGGCGATATTCCGATGCACGAAAAGTTCGCCCGGGAGGAGCCCCACGATTTCGTTCGCAGGGACGCGACTATCCGAGCAACCGATCCAGAGATAGCTGGGCGATTGCTGGTGGCTGAGCTTCGCAAAAAACTCCGGGTCCTGCTTTTGCAGGCGCGCGGCCCAGTTCTGATTGCTGGCGAAAAGGTGTTCGAGCGTGGCCATGGGATGAGGAGTGGTAGGTGCGGTCTAACGGGACACAGATTCGCGCGGCTGGCGAACATTTTTCGATAGGGCAGGAGCGGGTAGTGGCATCGCGAGGTGAGGGTGAGAGGTGAGAGGGTGCGCTGCCGACGGTTCTGCTTTTACGAGTTGTCATCCCGAGCCGGCGAAGCGCGGCCGAGGGATCTCGCGCGAGCTTCTCAGGTATCAATACAGGACGGCTTTGGCTGCATGGCACATTCATCGGTTGCGAATGCCTAAAGTGTCTCGGAGAGATCCCTCGGCCGTCTCCGCGGCTCGGGATGACACGTTTCGAGTGGTAGGCGTTCCTGCGCGGCGTTCGGCGTTCGGCGTTCGGCGTTCGGCGTTCGGCGTTCGGCGTTCGGCGTTCGGCGTTCGGCGTTCGGCGTTCGGCGTTCGGCGTTCGGCGTTCGGCACGCTTCGTGAAGACACAGTCGTCTGCAGCACGACCGCCCATCCCCCGGGTCAATCCGCGATCAAGACGTCGACTTTTTCCTGCAACACTTCATCGAGATAAATTTCCAGGCGATACTTCCCCGCCGCCCAGCCATCCGGCGGGCGCCCGAGAGTGAAGCGCATTTCGAAATCGCTTACGGTGATCTCCGTCTCCGATTGATCGACGATAAATCCCGGCTCCGCCACATCGCCCACATCTTCCACCACCCAGGCGACGCGCACGGTGGAATGCAGTTTCAAATCCGTCCCTTTCCAATGCACGAAAATGTTCGGCGCATCGGACCGGAAAATGGTGGTGGGCTCGCCATCGCGCTCCTTCGTGACTTCCACCTTGATCGAAGGCGGGGGCGGAGGCGCAAGAGTGATGGTGGCGGAGGCGGGCGGCTGCTCGGGCGGAGGAGCGACGTAGAATTTCGTCAAGACCGTATCCACCCGGCTCAGGAGGCGACCGGTCGGTCCGCGTGTGGTGGTGGATTCTTTTACAAAACCCGTTCCTGGGACAAACCAGCGATCGATCGAAATCGAGAGCGGCCAGGGTTGCTCGCAGTGGAGACGGTAGGCCTGGAAGACGCCCGCCGGCACGGTGACTTCTTCCTGCGCGACCACTTTGAAACTCTGGTGCATGAGCACGCCGGCGACTTCGTCGTCCAGCTCCCACTGGCTGCCCACCTGCAGCGGCGCGGGCACGAGCAGACGCGGCGGATCAAAGGTGAGGGTCTCATTTTCGGGCGAGCGGCGGCCGTGCATTTGCACACCCTTCGCAGTCACGGCCAAGAGCTGGACGTGCAGCACATCGCCACCGGCACTGGTTTCAAATTGCAGGAGATCTTTCCCCTCCATCACCTCGCCGCCCACGATGCGGATGGTGTACTGGTCCGGCGTTGCGCCCGTCTGCGCATATTCCCACGTCGTCCCGACCAACTCCGGAAAGTGCGGTGACGCCCACGCAGATCCCGCCAGAAGGCAAAGGGAAAGCGCCACGAGCCAGAAACGCGAGCGGGAGAAAATCATGATCGAGGGGCGGCGACGTTGGGGATTGGCCCGCATCGGAAAAACCATGAGAAGGGACCGGAGTCTACGGGGCTCGAACCCGCAACCTCCGCCGTGACAGGGCGGCGCTCTAACCAATTGAGCTAAGACTCCTTCAAAAAGGAAGTGCAGGGTAGGTCGCACGTCCCGGGGCTTCAACCTCTTTTTCCCGCATGTGCGTCGGCATCACGATCGGCCACTCCGGGT
The DNA here is from genome assembly GCA_963730385.1 of uncultured Verrucomicrobiae bacterium. Lineage (GTDB taxonomy): Bacteria > Verrucomicrobiota > Verrucomicrobiia > Chthoniobacterales > UBA10450 > JACCTI01. The sequence continues at coordinate 82,514 of CAVSRQ010000009.1, read as the reverse complement.
GCGTTCCGCGCCCGCTTCAGCTGCGGGGAAGAGGAGAATTTCGACCCAGCGCAGCGCCTGATCCGCATCCCCGGAGGGGCCGCGCGACGTATATAAATCAGCGCGACGGTTTGCACGACCGCGAGGGCAAAATTACCTTCTACGCGCACCGCTGCGCAGCTTTCCCCCATGGATAATCCACTCGATGATCTCGAAAAATTCGGCGCCGTCAGCGGCGTGGAAGGTCTGAGTGTGCTCCAGGCGTTCGATCGCCTGGTCGCGTTTGTGCAGCCGCGCGATCCGCTCCGGAGCGAGCTGCTCGCGCTGCGCGAGGGCATTGCCGACCAGGAGGAGATGATCGGCGACGCGCGGCAGATGATCGAGAAGCTGGAGGAGGTGGTGAAGAAAGTGACCTCACCGGCAAATCGCATCGGGACTTTCCTTGATTGCCCGTCGCGCGACACCGCGCACATCGTGGTGGGCGGGGCCGATTACTACTGCAACGTCGATCCGCGGCTCGACCTCGCGCTCTTGCAAAAAGGCACGCGAGTTCTGGTGAATGAAGCCTACGTCGTGGTGGGCGATCTCGGTTTCGAGAAGGCGGGCCCGGTCACGAAAATAACGGAGGTCCTGGGGAGCGATCGTCTGCGCGTGGGCGGCGAGCATGGATTGCCTTCCACCATTTTGCAGCGCTCGGCCCGGCTGGCGCAGACTGCGCTCAAAGCAGGCGACGAAGTGCGGGTGGATTCCGGTTTCCGGATGGCGCTGGAAGCGCTCGCGCCGGCAGAGTCGCGGGAGCACTATCTCGATGCAGTGCCAGAGTTGCCGTGGGAAAAAGTGGGAGGCCAGGACGAAGCTTTGGAAGCGATCCGCGATGCGATCGAGCTTCCGCTTTTGCACGGCGAGCTCTTCGCGAAATACCAACACTCCACGCCGAAAGGTTTCCTCCTTTACGGCCCACCGGGCTGCGGCAAGACGCTCATGGGAAAGGCCACGGCCTACAATCTCACACGCCAACTCCGCGAGAAAACGGGGCATGAGATGAAGGAATATTTCATGCACGTGAAGGGGCCGGAAATCCTCAACATGTGGGTGGGCGAATCCGAGCGGATCGTGCGCGAGATCTTTGCGACCGCGCGCGAGAAGCGGCGGGAAGGTTACCTGCCGTTCCTCTTCATCGATGAAGCGGAGAGCATCCTCGGCACCCGGCGTTCGTCCCGGCACTCCAGCATTCTTTCCACCCTCGTCCCGATGTTTTGCTCGGAGATGGACGGCATCGAGTCGCTCGACGATGTGGTCATTATTCTGGCTTCGAATCGCGCCGATTTGATCGATCCCGCGATTCTGCGTCCAGGCCGGATCGATCGGAAGATCAAGGTGCGTCGCCCCAACCGGGAAGGTGCGCGCGAAATCTATCGCATCTATCTGACCGACGATTTGCCCTACGATGCGGGCGTGGCGGTCGAGCCCCTCATCGACCGGCTGCTGGAGAAACAATTCGCGCGCACGGAAGCGAACAAGTTCCTTGAAGTCACCCTGCGAAGCGGGCGGAAAGAGGTCCTTTACCGCAGCGATTTGTTTAGCGGCGCCATCATCGCGTCGATCGTGGAGCGGGCGAAAGCGATGGCGATCAAGCGAGCCATCGCCGGCCAGGCGAGCGTCACGAGCGGGGGCGGTCGGACGAAGACCGGGATCAACGAGACCGATCTCGACCTTGCCTTCCGCGCAGAGTTTTCCGAGAACGACATCTTCCCGCCTACCGATGTGACCGAGGACTGGTTCAAGTTGATCGATTTCGATCCAGAGAACGTGGTTAAGATCGCGCCTGCCCGCGCGGTGAAACGAAGTGCTGCGAAGCGCCCGTCCGGCGTGATTTAAGTTGCCCGGGTAGGGTGGGCATCCTGCCCGCCGAGCGATGCATCTTGCATCGCGGTCTTTTGCTCCCGCAAGTGGCGTGGCCGCGCCCTTCGTTGCCCGAAAGTCCGTCCAGGCGAGACGCCTGGACCGGCGGGCGAGACGCCCACCCTACCCGCGATGCGCGGCGCGCGCTCGCGCCACGCTCCGTCTGCGACCCCAGTCATGGAAAAACATGATGAATCCAAGGGAGAAATAGATAGCCCCGGCCCATTGCAAATGGCGCAGCTCGACCATGAGCGCGATCACGACCGACAAGCCACCGACCGCGGCCTGGCAAAGCAGCCCGCCGATCTCCCAGCGCGTGTCGCATTTCTCCACCTCGGTCAATTCCAATACGGCTGCGCGCCGGTAGCCGTGCCAGTAGAGCAACGCCAGCGCGATGAAGACCGCCATGTAACCGACGCTGTAGATGACGAAGACGATCGCCATTTCCTGCCCGGTCATCTCCACCTTCGCGCCCGGCACGCCAAGGACCATGCCGTTAATGAAAACGCCAAAGAGAAACTTCAGCGGGTAGATGTAGAGCAGGACGATGAAGAGGAGGAGAAAGGTGTAGACCCGCGTCATTCCATCCTCGAGACCGAAGCGGCGGGAGAAGAGGTAATGATAATTCCAGATCAAAATGAGGATGACGAAACACACCAGGAAGGCTGGCACGTTGAGCATTGTCATCTTGAGATCGGCGAAGGTGCGCGGCACCTCGAGCGAGACCACCAGGAGAGTCAGCGCAAAACCGAAAGCGGCGTCGCTGAATCCTTCCAGCCGTGTCACCTCGCGACCGCGAATCCGAAAACCTTCCGGCGGCGGCGCTTCATAATCCAGCCGAGCCTGGCGGAGCATGTCTTGTGCTAACGCCCGACCTACGCACAAGAAAATCCAGCACGCGCGCGCAGACTCCGCGTTGAGAGCGTGTCCGGGTAGGGTGGGCATCCTGCCCGCCGAGCGATGCATCTTGCATCGCGGTCTTTCGATCCCGCGGATTGCGTAGCCACACCATCGCTCCCCAAAGTCCGTCCCGGCGAGACGCCTGGACCGGCGGGCGAGACGCCCACCCTACCCGAGATACTTGCTCAGGTCGTCGAAAACGGCTGCACCGGCTGGGGCTTTGGCACTTTGTGGCCGCAGGCTTTACAGGTGCGGCGGGCGTCGTCGTTCCAGAAATCGAGCATGGCCTGGCTGAAGGCCTGGACGATATCGGCGCAGTCGAAATCGATGTCTTCGACGAGGGCTTCGCATTTCTCGCAATAGAAGATGACGTGCTCGTGCTCGCCCGGCGGGCGGCGGCGCTCCACGACGAGGCCGAGGGTATCGGGCGGGCGGACGGGAGCGTGCGGGACATTCGCAGGGATGAAGAAAGTCTCCCCTTCGCGCACGAGGTGATCGACGATGTGATCGCCTTCGCGGATGCGGATTTTGATGTCGCCTTTGAGCTGCAGGAAAAACTCCTCGGAATCGACCAGGTGGAAATCGTTCCGCGCGTTTGGGCCCTTGATGATCATGACGAAGAAGTCGCGACCGTCGTAGAGATACTGATTGCTGACCGGCGGCTTGAATTGGTCGCGATGTGCCTCAATCCAGGAATGGAGATGAATCGGCAACTGCACCGAAGACGCGACGCCGTTTTCCGAGGGTGAGGTGGGCGGATCGACGAGAGGGGCCATGGGAAGAGGGTATTTAGACGGCGCGATGGCGTCAAACTTTGGCATGGCGAATTGCTGAGGCGGCGGAGCAATCGTAGCGTCGTGGTCCCATGCAGACTTTGCCCTCACGTGCTTACGCGGAAGAACTCGATGCCGCGGATACGCTGGCGGAATTCCGCGATCGTTTCTTCGTTCCGGCCGGTCGGATTTATCTCGATGGCAATTCGCTCGGCCTCCTTTGCCGCGACGCCGAGCAGAGCCTGGCCGCGGTCTTGGAGAATTGGAAAACCGGCGGCATTGGCGGATGGCTGGATGGCGATTCACCGTGGTTCACGATGGCGGAGTCGCTCTCGGCGCGAGTGGCGAAGCTGGTCGGCGCGGAGGCGGATGAGGTGGCGATCGCCAACTCGATGACGATCAATCTCCACCAGCTCCTCTGCACCCTCTACAAGCCGGATGCGAAACGCCGGAAGGTCTTGATCGATGCCCACAGCTTCCCGACGGATCGCTACGCGCTCCGCAGTCATCTGCGGCTGCGCGGATTGGATCCGGAAGAGAACATCGTGATCGCGCCCGCGGGCGATTCCCGTTTTCTCGATGAGGGCGAGATGGAAAAGGCGCTGCGCAATCCGGAGCTGCAGATGATGCTGATCCCTTCGGTCGTCTACACTACCGGGCAGCTGCTCGATCTAAAAAGGCTCTGCCGCGCGGCGCGCGAAAACGGGGTCATCATCGGCCTCGACATGTCGCATTCGGTAGGCGTGATGCCGCATGAGCTGGACGAGTGGGGCGCGGACTTCGCGGGCTGGGGGCATTACAAATGGTTGAACGCCGGACCGGGCGCGGTGGCTGGACTTTATCTGAACCGCCGGCACTTCGACGCGAACGGAATGGTGGAAGCCGGGCTGGCCGGCTGGTGGAGCGTGCACAAGGAAAGCATGTTCGAGATGTCGGATGAATTTTTCCCGGGCCTGGGCGCCTCGGCGTTGCAAATCGGCACGCCCGCGGTGTTGAGCATGGCGCCGATCGATGGCGCGCTTCGTCCGGTGGAAGAAGCAGGGCTGGATCGGATTCGTGCGAAGTCGATCGCGATGACGGACTTTATCATCCGCGCGGCCGATGCGGAGCTGAGCGAGCTGGGCTTCCGCGTCGGGACGCCGCGCGAAGCAGCGCGACGCGGTGGCCACGTCTCGTTGCAACATCCGAAAGCGCAGCCGATGTCGCTCGCGCTGCGCGCGCGCGGCGTGGTGCCGGATTTTCGGAAACCGGACGTGATCCGTCTGGCGCCGTCGCCGCTCTATAACAGCTTCGTGGAATGTTGGGAGGCGCTCCAGGCTTTGAAGGAAATCGCGGAGACGCGGGCGTATGAGGAATTTGCGGCCACGCCGTCGCTGGTGACGTGAGGTAGCGCACGGTTCCAGCTGCATTGTCTTTCCGCCTGCCTGCTGTCAGGATTCGCGCCGTGAGCATGATCATCGATATCACCCGCACTCTCCGACGTGAGATCGCGCCGTGGCCGGAAGACGTGCGCTTTGAGTTGAGTCCCAGCCTGCGGATTGCGTCGGGCGCGAGCGTAAACCTGGGCGCGATCACCATGAGCCTGCATAATGGCACGCACGCGGATGCGCGGTTCCATTTCGAAGACGACGGCTGGACGATGGAACAGGCGCCCTTGGCGAACTACTTCGGACCCGCGGTGGTGGCAGATTTATCGGCGCACTATCGCGCCGGAGACGTGCCGCAAATGACCGTGCAGGATCTGGAGCCGATCGAGGCTCAGTTAACGGAAGCGCCGCGTTTGCTCTTGAAGACGAACGTCTGGACCAACTCCGAAGTCTTTCCCGAAGCGATTCCAACCATCGCGCCCGAAGTGCCGGCGTGGCTCGAGGCGCGCGGCGTGAAGTTACTCGGCTTCGACGTGCCATCGGTCGACACTTTGACCTCGAAAGATCTACGAAACCATCACGCGCTGGCTGCGGCGGGCATCTGCATTCTGGAGTCGCTGGATCTGCGCGAAGCGGCGGCGGGCGTCTACCAATTGATCGCTTTGCCTTTGAAGATCGCCGGTGGCGATGGCTCGCCGATCCGCGCGATTCTTTGGCGGGAATAGAGCGGCGTTGCGCTGAGCGATACCACGATGGCTGCTGCGCATTGGATTGAACGCCCGGCGACATGGTGGTGGGTGCTGGGGCTCGTGGCCGTGCTTTTCGCAAGCACCAATCTGCCGTGGCATCTCGATAATTACGATCAAGCGAAGCAGGCTTACACCTCGTTCGAGATGGTGCAGGAAGGTCACTGGCTTTATCAGCACACGCCGAACGAGAAGGTGGCGACGAAGCCGCCGCTGGTCGGTTGGGTCTCGGCCGCGCTCTATGGCGCGACGCGCTCGTGGGAGATCGCGTGGAGGCTGCCATCTTTCGCGGCCGGGCTGATGTTGCTCGCGCTTTTATTCCGCGAGGCGCGACGCGCTTACGGGAATCTCCCGGCCTTGCTCGCGCTGAGCGCGTTTGGGTTGAACCTGCTCTCGCCCCGGCTGGCCACGCTCGTCCGCACAGATATGCCGCTGGCACTTTCGATCTTTCTGATTGGCCTTCTCATCTGGAGGAAAGTGCAGGGCGAAGCGTGGACGCGACGCGATCGCGTGGTCCTGGCGCTGCTCTTGACCGCGACGATGTTGATCAAAGGGCCGAATGTCTACGCGTTCCTGCTCGCCGGGTTTGGTTGTTTTCCAGCTGACGAAGCGAACGCCAACTTCGACGGCCTGGAGCGGATGGTGGCCATGGGTGGTTTCGCTCGCCGTCTTTTTGCTTTGGGTCGCGGGCGGGATCGCATGGGCGCCGGGTTTCTACGAGCAGGTGGTGCTGAAGGAATTCGCAGGACGCTTCGATGGCGCGGTGCATCGCGCGCAGCCGTTCTATTTTTACCTTCCGCATCTGCTCCACAAGTTCGCGCCCTGGAGTGTGCTCGCGCTCGCGTTGGCGGTGGTGAGTTGGAAGTCGGAGCGCCTCGCCTGGCGTGAACGATGGCAGCGGCTGGAGCCAGGAACGGCCTGGCTCATTTGCTGGATCTTCGGCGGGTTGCTCATCATGTCGCTTATTCCATCGAAACGGGTGGATCGGATTTTCCCAATCGTGCCGCCGCTTTGTCTTTTGCTGGCGGCGCAGGCGGCGACTCTTTTGCGTCGAACGGAGACAAGCGGGCAGGTGCGCCGTTGGAGCGGGATCGCGCTCCTCGTGGCATGCCTCGGGACAAGCGTCTACGCCGGCGAACGCATCTGGAGCAGTTTTCGCGGACAGGAAAATGCGCTGGCGCAGTTCGGGCGGGCTGTGCGCGCGGACGCGAAAATGAAAGGCTGGCGCTATGGCGTGATCGGAGGCCCGGAGGAAGGGCTGCTGCTTTATCTTCGCCGCTCTCATTTCCTTAATCTACCGCAAGCGATCGAGCAGTGGCACGCGGGCCAACTCGACGCGCTGGTGGTGCCAGCGGCAGAGGCGGCGGCGTTGCGCGCTGCCTTGCCGAACGCGGAAGCCTCGGCGTTGGAAGGGACGGTGACGATCAACGATCAGGCGCGGCGTTATCTGTGGTTCACGCGCGGCCGGTAAGGAAAAGCTCGCTCGACTTCAACGGAGACCGGCAGCAATTTGTCTCCTCTTGAGCGAATTCCCCACAGCAGAACTTGCAGCTCTTTGGTGTCCCTGGCGGGTCGAATATTTCGAGCAGGAAAACCGGAACCCGCACTTTCTCTCCGAGGCGGCGCAGGCCAGCGATGACGCCGCGCATTTGGTTTTGGCCCGGCGCAAAAATGCCTTTCTGATGATGAACCGCTATCCCTACGCAATCGGCCATTTGATGGCGGTGCCGTATCGGAAGACGGGCGAGGCGGCCTCGTTAGGCGAGAATGAAGTGCTGGAACTGTGGGGCCTGGCCATGCACGGCCAGCAGCTTCTCCGCCGGGCGATGAAGGCGCAGGGATTTAACCTCGGACTGAATCTGGGCGAGTGCGCTGGGGCAGGCGTGCCCGACCATCTGCATCTGCACATCGTGCCGCGCTGGAGCGGCGACACGAATTTTATGCCAGTGCTGGCCGGGCCTCGACTTTTGTCGGAGAGCTTGCGCAGCCTTTATGAGAAATTAATGAAAACGCAGGACGAGCTGGCGGCGGAAGCCGCACCCCACTAATGGACAACGAGATTCCCAACCCGCCCCGGCCGGAAGCGCGAGGCTGTGCCGGTAAAGGCTGTCTCACGGTCCTGGGCCTCGCGACCTTTCTCGTCATCGCGCTTATCGCCGGCACGTTTTGGGGCGTGCATTATCTGCGCGGTTATTCGGCGCCGAAGCCGCTCGTTTTACCGGTGGCGGAAGCCGAAGCCATCGCGACGCCGGCAACGGAAGCTCCGCCAGCCGCGCAGGATCCCGCGGTCTTTCCGGCTACGCAGGCCCCGCTGCCGGTAGCTACGCCCGCGGCGGCGATGGCTCAGCCGAATTCGGTCGCGAGTGATTGGAAGGCTTTCCAACAAGCGGCCAAGCGCGGCGAGGCGGTGCTGATCGAACTAACCGCGAGTGATATTAACACGCTCATCGCCGGATCGGACGACGCGGTGGGAAAGGTTTGGACCTCGATCGAAAATAATGTGGGGCGCGTGCAGGTGAGCCTGCCGCTGAAAGGCGTGCCGCTGATGGAAGGCCGCTATCTCAACGGCGAGATCAGCGTGAAATCATCGCCGGATGGCGACCCCGCGAAAGCGGAGTTCCTGAACATCGTCCTCAACGGTGAGCCGGTCTCGAACACCTTTCTCGACCGGAGTCTGTTCGGCTATCCCTCGCTCCGGACGGTTGTGAGCAATTGGATCAAAGAACAGAACATCGCCAGCTTCCGCATCGAAAATAACAAGGCGATCGGCGAATCGGGTGGCGCTCGTTAGGCGACCCGACGCCGGGCGCGGCGGCTACTGCATGATCTCGCGCACGAAGACGTTGAGCTGGCCGTCGGATTGCTTCCGCACCTCCGTGATTTCGTAGGGCCGCGCTTCGTCTCGCGTCACGCTCGCCCCTTGTGCGGGCGGCGCCACCCCGGCGGGGAACTCGACGATGATGCGCGTGGAAGAAGGAGCACCGAGGCGCAAAACCGACTCGGTCATTTTGCTTTTCGGGCGGAGAACGGCGCGGTTGGCCTCGGCGAAATTCACCACAAACTGGCCGCGCAAATAAACGCGTTCGCCCGCCAGCCCGCGCGTGGCCACGTCATCCAGGTCGGCCGTCGTAATGAGGCGACCGGCTGGCATCTTGCCCGCGGGATACGTTTTCCAAACGCCACCGCCGGCGGTGGAGGCGAGAGTGACATTGCTCGTGACCGGCAGCGCAGCCAGGGCCTCCACGGTCGGCGAGGGAGAGGCTTGGGCGACGGCGACGGTCGCCGACGGAGAAGGAGACGCTTTCGTTCCCTGCGCGACCTTGCCGCCGCTCTTCGGAGTGGGAGTGGCCTTGGCGATCGCGGTCGGTTTCGGCGAATCGAAGGCCGGAGGTGGAGTATCGATCGGCTCCGCTGCCTCCACCCGCACAAGCTCGTTCGCGGGACTCACCGGTGGCGGAGTCACTCCGATGCCCGGGATGGTGATTCCTTGACCGGGACCCGTATTCTTCTGCCGGTAACCGGCGAAACGCAGCTCGGCTTTTCGCCGAATGGAGTCTTTGAAAATCGGCCAACCGGCCGCGAGATTCAGACTGAACGGCGGCTGCAAAGTGAAAGTGCCGCGACCCTGCGTGACCGTGTAGCTGCCGTAGAGGAGTGGCACGGCGGTGACCATGATGCGGCCATCTTCGAGGCGTTCCACGTGCACCACAGCCGAAAGATCGTGGCCACGATCGAGGCGAATCTCCAGCCCGGTGACGAGCGTCTCTTTCATCAACGGCACAGCCTGGGCATCGGCGGGATAAATGTGCTCCATCAAAAGCTCGCCGTAATCGACCGCATTAGTGAGCGCGCCCACCCCGCCGGTGAAGACGTCGCCGCTCCCGAGCTCTCGGGTATCCATGATGGTGAAGCGGCCGATGACGTAAGGGACGGGATGCGGCGTCTGCTCGAAGTTGCGGATGTAATCGCGCGCCAGGACCGCATTCACTTTAGCCAACTCCGCCGGACGGAGCGCGCTGTAGCGATCGTAGAGTTTTTTGCTCGTAAGGAACTCGCCCGGCGGCGCGGCGGTTAATTGGAAGCGCTTTGGATCGTCGATCTTTCCGAGCTTTTGCAGAAGGCGGTAGCTATCCGGGCGCTCCGGCTGACTGAAGATGTAGAAACTGCCGAGCCAGGCAGCGAGGGCGAATCCGCTCAGAAGCAGGATGGCGATGGTCCAGGCGAACAGATTCGCCTTTCGGCGCGGCCGACCAGAAACGTCATCGTAGCGGAAGAGGTTGCGATCCATCTAAGCGCGCTCGGACGAGAGGGAACGGGGGACTAAGCGGAGCTCGCGGCGGGTTCGAACGAAGTGCCGCAGCCGCATGTGCGCGCCGCGTTGGGGTTCAAAATCTGAAAACCGGCACCGGTCAAACCGTCGTGATAATCGAGGGTCGAGCCCTTGAGCAACCGAGCACTTTCCTCATCCACGAAAAACGCCACGCCAGCACGCGCCACCACGGCGTCGCCCGGCTTCTGCTGGTCGAGCAGCATCTCATATTGCAGGCCCGAGCAGCCGCCTTTTGCGATGCCCACCCGCAGGCCTTTGCCTTCGCTCGCGTCCTGCGTTTCGAGCAGAGAACGAAGCTGTTCCACGGCGTTATCAGTGACGGTGATCATGATCAAAACGAGCGTATCGCGCTGCGGTGGCAAGTCAATCGAACGCCCCCTTTGGCCGCGGGGTTTCTCCCGTCCTACTCATACTCCTAATCCTACTCCTAATCCCTCTGTTCCACTCCGCAGGGAGCAGAGAGATTAGGAGTAGGATTATGAGTAGGAGTAGGAGGGGGAAGAGAGCCGATTTCTCGCGTAATCGCGCGACCCGTTTAGAATCCGGGGAAACGAATGAGCCGCATCCGCCTTTTGCCCGATATCCTCATCAGCCAGGTGGCGGCCGGTGAGGTGGTGGAACGGCCCGCCTCGGTCGTGAAGGAACTGGTCGAGAATAGCATCGATGCCGGCGCTTCCCGGATCGAGGTGAACATCCGGCGCGGCGGAATTTCCCTCGTGCGAGTGATCGATGACGGCTGCGGGATGGACCGCGATGATGCGCTGCTCGCCCTCGAGCGACATGCCACGAGCAAGATCCAAACGGCGGGCGATCTGGCCGCGATCGCTACGCTCGGTTTCCGCGGTGAGGCACTGCCCAGCATCGCGAGCGTCTCGCGTTTTCGGCTTACCACTCGCGAACCGGCGGCGGTCGTCGGCACGGAAATTCTCGTCGCTGGCGGGAAGATCGAGGCGGTCCGCGATGGCGGGGAAGCGCCGGGGACGCAAATCGAGGCGCGCGCGCTTTTCTTTAATTTGCCGGCGCGCCGGAAGTTTCTTCGCACCGAGAACACCGAGAGTCGGCACGTGGAGCACCAGCTTCATCTGCAAGCGATCGGGCATCCTGAGATCGGGTTCGCGTTTGTGCGAGACGATCGGGTGGCTTTCCAACTGCCCTCGACTCCCAGCCTGCGCGATCGCATCCGCGATTTGCATGGCAACTCTTTGGTGGAGCAATTAGCAGACGTCGTCCCGTCTCCCGCGCATGCGGCCATTCAGATTACGGGCTTGATCGGACGCGCCGGTTTTAGTCGCTCGTCCCGCGCGCAGCAAATCGTCTTCGTGAATGGACGCGCGATCGAGAGTCCTGTCCTGACCGCGGGCTTGCGCGAGGGCTACCACACGGCGCTGATGAAGGGGCAGTTCCCGGTCACGTTCCTGTTTGTCACCCTCGATCCTTCGGCGGTGGACGTGAATGTGCATCCGGCGAAGCGCGAGGTGCGCTTCCGCGATCCGGCGGCAGTGCGCGAAGCCATCGTAGCGGCGGTGCGGCGCACTTTGGAAAGCGGCCGTGCGGATTGGCAGCAACAGTTCCGTCCGCCTCCTGTTGAGATCGTCGCGCCGGCTGAAGCTGTTCTCCCTGAGCCTGCGCTGGATCCGCTGCCTGGCCTTGGCATCCCGCCCGCGGCGTTGGCTGCAGCCCCGGACTTCTATTTTTAAACGCGAGATCGACGAGTCGATTCCGTTGTCCGCGCCAAGCGCAGACCTCTCTGCTCCCGTGCCGCCCGCGCGACCTGCTTCGGAGTTCAAAATCATCGGCGTGCTCAATCGCCTCTACGTCCTGATGGAAAATGCGGACGGTCTCGTCCTGGTCGATCAACACGCCGCGCACGAACGGATCCTGTTTGAGGAACTGCGGCGGCGGATGGAGGAGAAAGGGGTGCCCTCGCAACGGCTGCTCCTTCCGCAAACGTTCGACCTCGCCCCGCGCGACGCGGAGTGGGTGGAGCGCAATCTGGCCACGCTGCAAAAAATGGGCATCGGGATCGAACCGTTCGGAGCGCTCACCTTTAAAATCGACAGCCTGCCGACCTTCGTCAGCGCACCGGATCCGGTGCAGTTCATGCGCAGCGTGATCGATGCTCTGCGCAGCGCGAGCAAGAGCACTTCCGCGCTGCGCTTGGGCGAAGATATGATCGCGAAGACGGTTTGCCGGCACGCGGTGAAAGCGAACGATCCCCTGCGCCAGCTCGAGATCGAAAAATTGATTCGCGACCTGCTCGCGTGTGAGTTGCCGTATTGTTGTCCGCACGGACGGCCGACCATGATCCAGATCTCGCACGGCGAGCTGGAGAAGAAGTTTGGGCGGCAGGTGTGAGGCAGGATTAGCGGCGACTTGCGTCTGGTTCGACGCTTTGCCGACCCATTTCCATTCCGCGGCAGCGATTCGACGCTCGTCACGAGAAGGACATCGACAATCTCGAAGCTGTCATCCGAGCTGTCGACAACGAGGCGGCGGCCAGTGGGTGAAAGATGCATGAAGTCCGGGTGAGGCACATCGACGAAGCGGCCGTTTGCCATATGCACGCGGAAAGGCTGGAAGGGGACGGTTTCGGAAAGCGTCCGAATCTGCTCACCGGTCATGGGGTTCAGTTTAAAAAACCTCAACCGGTCGGCAAGTTACTTTCGCCAGTGCTTCGCCATGACCGCCTTCACCGTGGGCGTCTGCAGCCGAAAATTTTCCTCCTCGGCCGAGGGCGCTTCCGGGAACCATTTCCAGAGGAACATCCCGGCGATGAACGGGTAGCGAGCCGGCAAACCGAGGGCCACATCGTAGCAGCGCGCCTGGATTTCCACCGCGTTCTCGCCTCCGGTTTTGAAGCTCCACGGCTCTGCCGCCGCTTTCGCGCTCTCGTTGTAGCCGAGCTCGACGAAGATCATCTGCTTGTTCCCGTTCCGCTTCGAAAACGCAGCCAATTCCTGGGCGCGCTTCTCCCAGGCGGCGGCGATTTCTTCCCGGCTGGGGTTCGGCGTTTTCGTGAGCGGGAAGTAAGCGAGCACGCCGATGTAATCGAGCGCGTCCCAGAATTTCACATTCTCGAACTCGTTCCAGTTGCCCCCGTAAGTCAGCTTCCCGTAATAGACCTGCCGGACGGCGGCGATGATCTTGAGCCAGCGTTCGGGAAATTTCTCCGCGTAGGAAAATTCCAGCCCCACACAGAAGACCGCGGCGCCGTGCTTCTGCGCCAGCCGCGCCATCCCGACGATCCAGGTCTCGTAGTCGGTGAAAAAATTATCCCACTCGGCGGCGGTCTCGAAAGTGATCTCGCCGCGCCAAAGAAACTTCGTTCCCCAGTAGGCGATGTGCGGAATCAACATGACGGAGAGCCCGCGCTCGCGCGCCCAATCCAGCGGCACCGTGATGTGGCGGTCTTCATCGACGGTGCGGAAAAGGACGTGGCCGTCTTCCGCAATGCGGGCGTAGGGATGGATGGCGAAACTATTCGCGCCGAGCGTTTTTATTTCGTCGAGCGTTTGCGACATCGCGGGTGTCTGCCATTCGCGTCCCCAGGTCGGGCACGAAATGGTGACGCCGCGAAAGACGGGGGGCGATTCCGCTCGAGTCACCGTGGCACCCGCGGTCGCGATGAGCGCCAGGAGGAAAAATCGGAATCGCATTTCACAGCCTTCGTGGCAGGAGCGCATCTTTGCCAAGATAAAATAGGAAAAGGGTGTTGTAGCGGAGGTAGCGACCCAGGAGCCGGCGCGGCTCGCTCAAGAGGCGGAAGACCCAGGTCAGTCCGCGTTTTTGCATCCAGGCGGGCGCGTCGGATTTCGTCCCGGCATTTACATCAAAGGCGAAGCCGACCGCGAGCAGGACGCCGCGCTGGATGGATTTTTTGTGACGATGAATCCACGCATCTTGTTTCGGCGTGCCAAGGCCCACCCAAATAAAGTCGGGCGCAAGGCGCGCGAGATCTTGCAGGACACGCGGGGAATCTTCGCCCTCCAGCGTTCCATCAAGAGCACATCGCCCGTGATAGCTGCCCACGACGTTCGCCTTCGGAAATCTCGCCCGCAGTTTCCGTCCGGATTCCTCCGAGCCGCCGAGGAGATAATGTTTGGCTTCCGAAGAGGTCGCCTCCAGGAACTTCCGCATGAAGGTGGGACCGTAAACGCGATCGCGAGAGGTTTGCCCCGCATCGGTTCATCGTCCAGATCAGCGGCATCCCGTCCGGTGCGAAGAGATCAAATTGCTTCGTCAGCTCACGAAAGGTGGCTTCGTGGCGACGCATGGTCACGACCTGCGTATTCGCGAAATCGATCGCCCACGTCCCGCCGTCCCGAGCAAGCTTTTGGCAATGAGCGATCAGCTCACCGTAGGTGGTCGCGGCCAGGGGCGTGCCGAGCACATCGAAGGATTCCATGAACGGAAGCCACCTAGCGCGCTTCTTCCTACGGGACAAGCGGCTTCGGGACAGTCCGTTCTTGGCGAGCGGGGAAAGCTCGCCTAATTTCGTCGCTCTTCATGAGCACTGCCGTCGCCACACTATCTGACACGACCCGAAAAACTTGGGAATGGATCCGAACTCATCCGGCGCATTCCCTTCTCCTGGCCTCGATCGCGGCCACGTTTTTCTTCTTTTACGGCTACCTCCGGCTTTACTCCGGTCTCCCCATCGGCACCTGGGCCTGGCTCCGCTACCTCCCGGAATACAACCAGGAGCACAGCAAACTTATCCCGGCGATCCTCCTTTTCCTGCTCTGGTATCATCGCGAGGCACTGGCTGCGGCGCCGAAGCGGGGGAGTAATTGGGGCCTGCTTCTCATCGGGATCGGGATCGTCCTTTACGTCGTTGCCGCACGAGCCCTCCAGGCTCGCCTTGCGATCGCAGCCCTCCCGTTCCTTTTTTCCGGCGTGCTGCTCTTTCTCTGGGGCAAGCCGGTCACGCGCATTCTTCTTTTTGCCTCGGTCATGCTCGTTTTCCTCACGCCTCTAGGCGCGATCGAGCAGATGAGCTTTCGCCTGCAATTCGTCATCACCGGCATTGTCGAAAAACTCAGCGGACTGATCGGCATCCAGGTCTTCACCGTCGGCACCACCTTGCGCGCGGTCGATGGGAGCTGGGGCTTCGACATCTCGGAAGGTTGCAGCGGCATCCGCTCCCTCATTGCCATGGTCATGATCACCGGTCTCTACGTTCACATCGTGGAGAAACAGCTTTGGAAAAAAGTCACAATCTTCAGCCTCTCTGTCCTCTTCGCGATCATCGGGAATGCCGGACGCATCTTCACCATCATCATCATCGCCAAGCTCGGCTTTCCTGAGTTTGCCGGCGGCCTCTACCATGACTATTCGGGCTTCGTTTTCTTCCCGATCGCCCTCGGCGTCATGCTCCTGACGAGCAAACTGCTCAACCTCAAATCCGCAGCCGTGCCGGCCAGCGCGCCGAGCCCGAAGGGGGACGCTTAATATGACTATCAAACGCCTCGTCGTTCTCCAGCTCCTGCTCGCGGTGGGCCTGAGCGCCGTCCTCTTTCTCCCGAAAGTGGCCAATTCCACCCCGCAAGGGATCGCCCTCGCGTTGCCGACCTATGTCGGAAATTGGTATGGCGAAGATCAAGCCATCAGCGAACTGGAACTGCAGGTTCTGGCCAAAGACACTTCCTTCGCGCGCAAGCTTTACACCGACGCGCGCGGCGGCAACGTCTTCGTTTCCATCGTCATGTCCGGCCAGGATCTGGACAACAGCATCCACCGTCCCGAGCGCTGCCTGCCCGCGCAGGGCTGGAGCATTGCCGACTCCAAAGTGGCCACCATTTCTGAACCGGCGAATCCCGGAGAACAGCTGAAAGCCACCCGCCTGCACAACGTCCGCAAAGTCGTGACCGAAAACGGGCAGACCGTCCCGATTTACAATCTGACCTACTACTGGTTCGTCGGTTACCAGGTCTCCACGCCATCGCACATGGAGCGCACCTACATGGATATCCGCGATCGCGTCATGTATGGCTACAACCAGCGCTGGGCCTACATCACGGTCGCGTCCACCATCACGAAAGACCTGCAACCCTTCGGCCGGGATGAAGCGGAGACGGACGCCATGCTCCGCGATTTCATCCAGAAACTCCTGCCCGAGATCAAGGCGCCGGCGCAGGTGTCTCCGATCGCCGCCAGATAGTAAAAGCCGGCAGCTCGCGCACAGGACTGTAGCGCTGGTGGAGAAGATACTCCCCTAACGTGTCGCCAGTGCCCTCGTAAATGTCCGGCTTGGAAGCGATCACGAGGGCAGGTTGCGGAAGGGCCGAGAGGGTCTGGAGATCGCGACGGATAATCAAGGTGACCGCTGCTGGATCAGCCGGAGCTGCGCCGTATGGGACGCCGTAATAAGTTGCAGCGGCGGGATCGGCCGACCACCAGACCGATTCCTGCCTGGCGAGAGCATCTCGCGCGATCGCGGCCGCCGCACGGTAATCATCCTTGCGATGGACGGGATTGAAGCGCAGCGACAAAGAGGAGAGCAGCCAGACACTGCACACCGCGACACCCGCGGTGAGCCCAAGCCGGCGTCGACTTGTCGCGAGGTGCAAAATTCCCAGCGCCATCAAGCCCAGCACCAGCGGGACCAGCGGAATGAAATGGCGGCCCAGCAGCCGGAAATCACGCAAGTAGCCCAAGGCCAGAAGCAGCAACCCCGGCGGGAAAGAATAGATGAGCATCGCGATCCAGGTGCGACGAGGGAAAGAGCGAGCGACGCGCTGCAAGCCCCGGAAAAAAACACCCAAGGCGAGAAACGCCACCGCGACCAAAGCCGCCAGGCGCCACGGACCGATGGCGAAAAAAGCTTCCAGGCCATCCTGCCGAATCTGCAACCGGCCCGGGCCCCAACCGCTGATTCCCGAGAACTCGTAGGAGATGAACGCGAGATTAAGGAGTCTGGTGTGCCCGACATTCGAGGCGCCTGTCCCGAGCCAGATCGTCCACGAATAGTAGGCGCCCAGAAAGGCAAGGCAGAGCGCAGTGAACGCCATCGGGAGCACAATCTGCCGCCGCAGCAGCGACCGAAAATTTGGCTTAGCCAGAACCAGCCAGGCCGCGACCGCACCGCCAGCCCAGATCACGCCGAGCAGACTGCTTCCGCAGAGAACAAAGAGCCCAGCCCCGAAAAGCCAGAGCCTGCCAGGCCGAAGCGCTGAGAAAGGATCTTCTGCCGCGTTGAAAAGAACGGCGCAGAGGAAACACGCACCGGCATACTGCAGGATATAAGGACGGGCATCGTTCAGATAGAACCAAAGCAGCGGAGTGATGGCCGCTATGACCACTGTCAGCAGGGCCGCGCTGCGAAAACGCCGCATGGCATGGAACAGGACCAGTTGGCCAACGCCAAGCCAGACGATATTCAAGGATCGGAGGGCAAATTCGGTGTGGCCGAAGACTTTCTCCCAAGCCCACAGTTGCAGCATGTAAAGCGGCATTTGGAGATCCGATCCCTTCTCGTGCACGAGCACATTCCACCAACCAGCCAGGTTCGGTTGCATCGCCTTGAGCGCGCTGTTGGCTTCATCAATCCAAAGGCTTTCCCCGCTCACCGCCGTCAGCCCCGTCAGGACGAGCAAGAGCGCCAGCGGCCACGTGCTGGACAGTGTTTCCTTTGCCGCCGGAGCGGCCTTCAATTCGCGCTCCTCACTCGATGAATCTGCATCAGCATCCCACACCCTTTGCGAACGATGTCGGCGATGTTGATGCTATTCGTGCCCCCACGGCGCTCGCGAAAGCGGATGGGCAGGTGCACCCACCGCAACTGCCGCTGCCGCTTTAGAGCCAGAGTCAGCGCGATATTTTGCAGATCAAAATCCGGCGGGATCTGGGGCAAGGCGCGTGCAAGCGCGTCGCGTCTCATCAATCGATATGGAACGTTAACGTCCTTCAGATCCCGCCCGGTCACGAGGGCGGTCAAGGCGCGGCAGCCCGTTGAAATTGCTTTTCGGATCAAGCCGTCGTCCCGCACCACTCGTTCACCAAAGACGCAGTCCGCCGCGTCGCGCTTCCGCCAGAAATCGGCGAAATAGCCGGGGTCACATTGGCCATCGGAATCGATCTGAAGGATCCACGACGCACTCGCGGCTAGCGCTTGTTCATAGCCTGCGCGGCAGCTTTGACCGTGGCCGCTGTTCGCCTTGTCGAGCACGAGAAGACGCTCTGGATCTTCCCGAGCCGCCTGCTCCAGAAACAGGAGCGTCTCATCTCGCGAACCATCGTTAATCGCGAGTAGTCGGTAATCGATCTTCTCGCGCTCCAGCGCCTCCACCCATTCCGCCAGCACAGTACGCACGCTCGCTGCTTCGTTGTAAACGGGCATCACCACGAAGAGTTCGGGTGCTTTCAATGGGCGATTTGCGTTCATTACGCGGGAGCGACCTCGCCGCTTAACGCATTTGGGACTTCCGGTCTGCGCAGAGGTAGCGTCGCGCAAACCGCTGCCGCCGTCGGCCAGTCCGGGAGCGTTTCGTCCGACATGTAATGGCGATGGGGACGGTAACCGATCGGCGTCTGCTCGCTCGCGATCACTTGGGTGAGGGGAGGGCGCCACTCCTCGATCGGCGAAGTCCGAACAATCACCGTGGTTCGACAGCCGAGAAAAGCCGCCAGATGCATTGGGCCCGAGTCGTTGGTGAAAACGTGCTCCGCTGACTGTAGCGTCGTGAGCAAATCCACCCCTTCTGGACGAGTGACCGCACTCTCCGGGACGTCCGCCGGAAGAGAATCCCGAGGACCAGCAACGAGAGCAACGCTCCAGCCCAGACGCTCAAGCGAGTCGCGCAAACCCGTTACCTCGGGAAACTGCTTGGAACGCCACTGCGCGCCGAGATGAACGATTACCCTGCCATTGCGCGGAGCGAGCGACTGGCGAGCGCGATATGTCTCCTCGACCTGAGAAAAAGGCACTCCGCATAAGCTGGCCCAGGAGCGATAGCGATTCTGCACCGGAACCAATCCGGAGCCGTAGGGGAGGTTCACCACGGCACTCTTCCGCCCAAAAAAACGAACCCAGCCCGTCATGCGAATGCGGGCGCCGGGAAAAATACGACGCGCCGCCAAATAATCGCGGAAATCTCCGCGAATGCTTAGAACAATGGATGCCGTCTCCGCGCTGACAGGCCGCGTAATTTTCCCCGCATCCAAGGCATTGCCCCGCTGACGCGTCGTATAGGGAAGCTCGACAGGGATGAACTCAATCCCACTCTCCGCCGGGACAGCCCCGCGCAGAATCGGCAGCCAGTGGGGGTGACAGGCAATCGCTGGAGGCTCTGTCATCTCCCGCGCCAGGGAAGCCGCGATCACCACATCGCCCAAGCTCCAAGGTTCGAAGAAAACGAGCCGTGCCGAAGTGCCTCGCGTCATCGGCCCGCGGGCTGCAGCATCCGGCGCGCTGGCGCCAGCCGTGGGGTGCTCGGCTGCTCAAGCGGGCGGATCTGATCACGCCGAGCCTGCAATCGATCCTGAAAGGCGCAGACGGCGATGAAGCGCATACATGATTTCGACGCCGGGATAAGTGCCATTAGCCCAACCGAGAAGGAGCCAGTTGGCGATTCCGAACACGCCGAGGAAGGCGAAAGCGTGCCGAGGATCTGCCACCTTTTCTTTCCAAAGAATTGGGACCAGGCGACGCAGGAGGAAAGCGAAGACAAGAAGATATGAAACGAGACCAACCAGGCCCGTTACCGCGGTTACGGTCCACCAGCCCGATTCGTAGGCGCCTACCTTTGAAGAGGAGGCCAGAAGATCTTCGAAGGTGGTTTTGCCCTCGACCTGTCCATATTTCGCGGAATCGAAGGGGCGGATGCCCGTCCCAAAGAGAAAGGTATTCCAGGAACGAGTCCAATTGTTGAAACCGATCTCACGCAATTCCCGGTGCCAGATATCACTTGTGGCGGTGCGCCCGTAGCTGTTGGCCACGCCTTTGTCGAAAAGGAGAACGGAAGCGGAACGTTGGACGGATTCGGGCAGGCCGTTAAGGAGCGAAGGATTCAGATTCAATGTGCTGAGCACAGTCGCAGCGACCAAAATCGAGAGGACGATGGGGACGATTTTTCGATAGAGAAAAGCGATTGATAGCGGGACCAGGCAGATAATGATGAGAACGCCCCGACCCGATCCAAAGAGCAAGGCCACAAAACTGGCCGCGAAGACCGCGCCGTGAAATCCCTTTCTGAGAAACCCTTTCTGCACCAGAAAATGACAAGCGGCGAACATCCCTAAACTCAGCGCAGAGGCCCGGATGTCGGCACTGCGCGTTTCAGTCGACCCCGGGAGCACGTAATTGACCACAGGAATGTAAGCGAACGCGTTCGAAAAGTAGGTGAGGAGGCCGATAAGGAGTCGGCCGAATGCAGCGACGTAACTGATCGTCAGCGCCGCGCGAACATATTTGGTCGAACCGTAACGCCAGAAGGCGATGACAAAGAGAATGACCCAAAGCGCGTTGAAGTAAGCGCGGCTCACGTTTCCAAACCCGGGATCGTTCTGGAGTCGGTTGAACACGTTGCTCCCAATCCAGTGTGCGAAGAGGTAGGCGCTCAAAAAATACATGACGAACGGGAAGTTCCCCGCCCGCTTTTGCAGCGTTCCTTTCAGTCGCACCGCCACCGCCAAACCAAGGGGCACGAAAGCTCCGAGCAGGGCGACTTCATGCGGGTAGAGCTTGAAGCCGAAATAGAAATAGCCGCCCACCCCTGCCGCCGCGGGAACGATCAACCACCAACGTCGCCTGGCCAGCGCCACCCAGGCGAAGACTCCCAAGGTTGCGGCCAGAACGATCGCTGTGGTAACCGAATCTTCCCCAACCAGAAATCCGAACGCGATCGCGCCCAGTAGGCCCAGAAAAATCACGAACCAGACAAATACCCGTTCCCCTCCAAGGCGCAGTGCGACGTCCATGGCGCTTATTCTAGGGAGTCGGCTGGCGCCTGCAATCCCAGCTCTTTCCGAATTCGTGCCGCTACGATTTCAGCATTTCGTTCCCACGTGAAAGCGCTCGCCCGCTCGAGCCCTGCCTCGCGCAGTCGAGCACGCTCGGCTTCGTCACAGACAACGGTTTCCAGCGCTTGCGCGATGCTTTCCACAGATGATGGATCGAAGAAGAGGGCAGCGTCGCCCGCCACCTCGGGCAGACTGGTGCTGTCCGAGCAGGCGACGGGGACTCCACATTGCATCGCTTCGATCACGGGCATGCCAAAACCCTCAGCGAAGGATGGCTGGAGCTACGCGTGCGCCTTATCGAAAAGCCCAATCGACCTCCTCCGCAGGGCAACAAAGCCTGCGAGGAGATTTCACTCGGATGGAAGGTTCGAGCGCAGACGGGCTCAATCACGTTTCGCAGATAGTCGCTGTGGCGCAGGGCCAATCAAAACGAGTTTCGGGAACGTTGGATGCTGGCGGCGCATCTGTCCCACGCTTCAATTAGGCGGCGCTGATTTTTGTTTTCGGAGAATGCGCCCGCATAGAGGAATGAATGGTTGATCAACCAAACCTCACCGCCCAGGATGGGACCGTGGACGATGCCGGTCGCATGGCAGCAACTCCGCAAGGGCTACGACCCATTTCGAAGCGGTGGCGGGATCGGCTCCGATCATGCGCGAGCGCCCGTCTTCCGAAAGAATAAAGAGGGCCCGCGAACGGTGGCGCGAGAGTTTCCAGAGAAACTGAATCCGCATCCGACTTCAGGCGGCCCCGCGCGCTCCGAGCATCGCGCACGAAATGAAAGGCATTGGCATCGAAATAATTGGTCACGGACCGGCGGGCCGACGATCGGAGCGAAGAAGGCGGTGGAGAAGCCGAGGTCGCAGCCCGCTTTCTGCCAGACGCGACCCAGGCGCCAAGTGGCGTGGTAGCTGAGCGGCGCGTCTGGAACCATGACGGGCTGGAACGATCGAAAGTAGGGTGCTTCGATTAAGGTGCGAGGGGTGGCGACTAGCACCCAATCCCATTCCACCTCGAGTGAGAGAAGGGCGCGCGCCTGATTTTCACCAGGACCGCGGTGCCCGGTGCGCGGTTGCGGAAAGAAATCGGGGCGAGATCGAGGCCCACCTTTGGGCGTGCATGCACACAGGTTAAGAGCCCAAGTTTGCGTCTAGTCAAGATTGAGGGAACGTTACCTTTCAAGTTCGCTGCGCTACCGGGCTCGCCAAACAAGTCGCCGCGTGCAACGGTTTTCCATGGGGCTCACACGCGCGCTGGCCGACATCGTCGAAAGGCTGACCAAGACCAGGATCATGCGACCGGGCAAAGTCGGCTTTCGTTTTCGAAGAGGAACACCTGAAGCGTTTCTTCTCGCACTTCGAGGTAGATTGCGTGTTCGACGTGGGCGCGAACCTGGGTCAATACGCGGACTTGCTACGAGGCCGAGTGGGATTCCGCGGTCCGATCATTTCCTTTGAGCCGATCCCGGAGCTGGCGGCTGAGCTTCGCGCCCGCGCTGCCAAAGTCGACCAGTGGTTCATCGAGGAAACGGCCCTCGATAGCGCGGAAGGTGTTCGCTTATTCAACGTCATGGCGAGCAATCAATTCAGTTCCTTGCTCGATCCTTATCACCGCGATGTCCCTGATCTGTCGGAAGCGAATGCGGTCGAGCGGCGGATCGAGATTCAGGCCTCGCTGCTTTCGAACCATTATCAAAAATACAAAGCGCAGTTGGGCTTTAAGCGGCCATTTTTGAAGATGGACACCCAGGGTAACGACTCGGCGGTCGCCCGTGGGGCGGGCGACTTGCTCCGCGATTTTGTGGGCTTACAGAGCGAACTCTCCATTCGGAAGCTCTATGACGGATCGGCAGATTTTGTCACAGTCCTCGATTTTTACCGGTCGAATGGGTTCGAGCTAAGCGCGATGGTGCCGAATAACGCGGCCAATTTTCCGTCCCTCATCGAAGTCGATTGCATCCTTTACCGCTCAGCCCATATCTGTGGATAAGCTCGTCAGGCCGCGCTGCTGTGCTCGAGTAAGCGTAGATAGCGATCGCTCCCATAAGATTCCGTAAACGTTGGTGGTAGGGGCGCGGCGAAGGCCTCCTCCGCGTCGGCAGCTTCGAGCAATTTCTCGATCAAACTGGCCGGGCGGGTTGGGTCGAAGAGGCACTCTGTCTTTTTCGGACTACCTCGGGCAGGCTGGAAGCATTGGAAGCCAGGACCGGCGTGCCCGCAGCCATCGCTTCCGCGGGCGGCAAGCCAAAGCCTTCCATGAGGGAAGGGTAAATTAGGAGTGACGCCGCTTGATAAAGGACTGGCAAATCGTCTGCGGCAATCAACCCCGGCCGATGAATCTGCGTTTCGTTCAGTTGCAGGCGCTTTAGCGTGCCGATCACGTCGCAGGCGGCGGGCGCGCGCTGCGTGGGGATGTTGCCCGCGAGAAGAAGCGGCGGAAGGGCTTTCACCCGCGTTGCTTCGGCATAGGCCTCAAGCAGGAACTCCACGTTTTTCCGAATATCGTAACCGCCCAGATAAAGCCAGAAGCGGTCGGGTAAGGCGTAGCGCTCGCGAAATTGTGCCACCAACTCAGGAGCAACCGGCGCGATAATATCGTTGCTGACCCATGGGTAGAGCACTTCGATTCGGTCCGCTGGAATTCCGGTTTTTGCGATCAAGTCCTGCCGCGAAATTCTGAATCGGTTAAGACCAGATCAGCTTTGGCAGCGAAGCGCTCAGTAGCCCGCAGGAAAAGCCGCCGAAGAAAAAACGGCCGTCATATTGAGGGAAATGCCGATAGACGCAGTCGTGGATCGTAACCACAGTTTTCCTTGGCTTGATGGAACCCACGATGGGGCCGGGCGAATGAAAAATTGCGTGCGGAAATCGGTCGCGAACAAAGCGCAGCAGGCGTTCGGAATTGATTGCTTGGCCGACCAGAACATTCCCCGGCGTGAAGAAAGGCTGGAGCGAGAGAAAGTTCGTTGGCGCCACCATCGCAGGCCGAGACACCGTTGACGGCACGACGACAAGAAAATCGCGGTCCGTTCGGCGGGCGAGACCTTCATCAAGCACTGGGCATAAACGCCCTGCCCAACATTCGGATTGGCCAGAGCCAAGCCGCTGAGGACGATCTCGGGAGACACACTTTTGGAAACACGGAGACTCATACCGAGGAGCCCGGCCGACCGGTCTGAAAGAAATTGACCCAATCCTCGCCTGCAACGATCGCAGAGTAATTTGCGTGGAAAAACTGGACGGCGTTTTCGGACAGACGACGCTGCAATTCCGAATCTCGTAGCAAGGTGAGGACGGCGTTCGCGAAATCGGCAGGTTCGTCCGCCAGCAAGACGTGGGTTCGATCGACCACCGGGATCCCAAGCATGCTCTTGCTCGTCGCAACGATGGGCATGCCGTAGGCGAGAGCGGTAATGTTCTTCAGCTTAATCCCGGAGCCGAGACGAATCGGTGAGACGAACACGCTGCTGTCGATCGTCCGGTCTTGGAGAATGTTGTCCGGCAGAAAACCCGTCAGTTCCACAGTCCGATCGTGCTCTAAAAGCGTCCGTAAATTTTTGTCCGGCTGTCCCGTCACGAGAAGCCGCGCAGCGGGGATCTCCGAGATCACCCGTGGCCAAACGTGGTGGTGAAACCAAAGCAGGCCGTCCCGATTTGGAAAGTAGCCGACCGTCGAACTGAAGATGACGTTGAAGTTCCCCGCAAACCTCGCTTTTCGCTGAGTCGGCGGCGGAATCATGACTCTTCCGGCGAAGATCTTTTGGCATCCTGTCTCGATTCGCAGTGCATCGCGGTCCGACGCGGAGATGCAGATGGCGCTGTCGAGATCTGAGTAAACCTGACGAGTATAGCGGGTCATCTTTGCCGCCTCGCGGCCAGCAAACGCTCGATACCATCCCGCGGCACGTGGATCATCTGCCGCATCTCGCCAAATGCGGGATTCCACGTTCTGTTCGCATGCGTAAACCGCCGTCTGCGCGAAGACCTCGAGTCATTTCCGCGAAGAAGTCCGCTGATCAGCCCGTAGGTATAACTATGCTCCAGACTGATGGCGTGGATCGGGAACCGACGGCCCAGTTCGAGACAGATATCTTCGACATCTTGACCGAGTGCCTGCAAGAGGGCGGCCGGACGTGAAGAAAAAGCGAAGGAGAGGGCACGGACGCTGAACGGCAATGAGTAGCGCAGGATCGGCTTGAGTTCGTAAAAGCATACCGTTTGGCACGACTGCGAGAGCGCGGTCAGGGCGTCAGCGCGCGCATTCGGATCGAACGGGGGCGGGCAAACCAAATGAAATGCGAACTGCTCTGCAAGCCCGGCTAATCGACCGTAAAGACAAAGCTTCCCACCGTCATGTGCGGATAGGGGCAATAGGGGGAGAGGACGAGAATGTGTTCCATGCCGATTACCTCGTCGTCTTTCAGCGGGCGGCGTTCAGGCGCAAGGCGGCCTTGAACACGTTGAAGGAGCGCAGTTGTTGCAGTGCAATCTGCCGAGCGGGAGGATAGACGAAGGATGAAGCAGTCGAACTAATCGCATACGCGATCAATGTCGCCCATGCCGCCCCGATTCCGCCCCAGCGTGGGATCAGAATGAGATTCAAGGTCACGTTAACGATTGCCCCGATAAGCGTCGCAAAAAAGGAAAAGCGCAAAAGCCCTTCGGTCAGGAAGATTCGTCCGCGGGCCACACCCGTGAAGACAAAAAGCGCGGACCAGGCATGCAGGGCGAGAATGCGCGCCGCGTCGCCAAATTCGTGCCCGAAGAGCAGCGGCACCACCCACGGCGCCAGGATGCTGGTCGGCACCGCAAGGCCGATGGCGATAAGCGCGCTGAGATCGAAGTAAAGCTGGCGGCGCGCGGTGTATTTTCCCAAGTCGCTCTGCCGGGTGGGACTAACGAGGGGAGAAGAGTTGCCCCCAGCATGACGGGAATGAAGTAGCCGATTTCGCTTATCTTGACCGCCGCCGAGTAGATTCCGACCGCTCGGCTCCCGGCCATTTTTTCAAGCATGATCTGGTCGATCCGCATGTAGGCGAAGATGGCGAGGCCGGACAGCAGCTGCGACCGAAGCTTCGCCGGCCCACCGACGAGCGTAAACACTGCTCCAATGCCAACGCCACGGCCGTTTTGGCCGACCCAGCCATAGACTGTAGCGACGAGCACGCCCCCTAGCGCCAGTTCGAGAACAAAGATCCAGGCGAGCGCGTAAACCGTCGCCTCCTTCCGATACAAAAGATAAATGCGAGCAGCGGTGGCGAGGGTGAAGCCGGCGTTTTGCGCCAGCACCGCGTACTTCGCGGCCACTTGAGATTGGAACCAGGCGCGGAAAAGAACCGACGGATTCAGGATCAAACTCAAGCCCACAATCAGACACGCCGTCCGGGTCTGCGGGTTCGGTGTCGTGGCGATGATGATGACCGCGTAGCTCGCATAGAGCGCGAAAGCGGAGCCCATGCGCAGTGTGAAGGCGGTCCCGAGCACCTTGCCCCACCCTTCCGGGCCGGCCTTGACCAGATCGCGTTGCACGATCTAGACATCCAGACTCGAGCGCTGCGATAATGCCGCATAGAGCCGCAGCAGCCATCGCGTAATTGAGGACGCCGTATTGAGTCGGTCCGAGCTGTCGCGCGACCGCCAGACTGACGACAAGGCCCACTCCCAGCCGAAAGAAATTCTCGGCTGTTAACCAAACAAAGTTCGACGCGAACTTACCGGTTTGAGCTGCTCGGCCACGGCCTAGCTGGCTGATTGCATCGGCAGGAAAGAGAACCAAGGCTTGGAGAAGAACCCTTTCCGGTGCGAGCGCGGGCGATCCATCTTCCGAGACACTACGGAGCGCTTAAACCAACCTCCACGCCATTTTCGCGCGGAGTGCACGTGTGGAGCGGGCCGAGGGACGGAGTGGTGGCACGTTCAAAACGACGCCTAGCGCTGGGCTGCGCGCGATTTCTGGCAGACTGCATACATAGCGACGGCAAAGTGCCAGCGGAAGACGGAGGCAAGGAAACGTTGCATCGTGATCTTCACTGCCATCTTCCAGTCCCGCAGACTGTAGATGTCATCGACGCCAAATTCGAGCAGCTCAAGTCCTGCATGCCTCAAAGCAGCGGCCAAGGTGGCCGGCCGAAAGTACGTCAGGTGAATCTCGCCGCCGAAATCGAGCGGCGCGAAGGGGTTTGAGGTTTCCGAGAGGCCGAGCCTGCGTCGGACGAAGAAGTTCTCTTCATTGGGGACCGCGACGATGAGAACGCCATCCGCCCGGAGAAGCGAATGCGCTTTGCGTAGAACCGCGGCCGGGTCGGGAACGTGCTCCAAAACATGCCAGATCGTAATAGCGTCAAAGCTGCTCCCAGGCAGATCGATTGCGGTGAACTGCCCCATTTTCACCTCGAATCCCTGGCGCTGGGCGTAGGCGGCTCCGGCCGACGAGACCTCCGTGCCTTCCACCGAAAACCCGGCGTCGCGACAGACACGAAGAAATCGACCGTCGCCTGTCCCCACGTCCAGCAGGCGACCTTGGTTTTTGTATTTACACAACATTGCCAATCGCCGCTCCCACATGGCGGCGCGGGCGGTTTCTTCCTCTTGCCAGACGGCGAAAGTGCCGCCCGTATCGTAAGATCGAGCTATCTCAGATTGAGTTGGCCGCGGGTTTCGAAATAGCAATTCGCAGGCCTCACATTGGGCCACGTCGCTGGCATGTTTTTCGTGAAGTGCGGCGCTTCCGCATCCAGGGCACCGGTCGAGCGTTTCCAGCTCCAGAAAAACAGGCGTGGCGAAAGTTTCGTCAGTCATGGGAGGCGAAAATATAAGACTCGTCGAAAGGGCTGCGATGCACGGCCTCAAAGTCGTGCGAGCGCAAAAGATGCAGCAATTGGTCGAACGGGACTGGGCACCAATGATGGTACTCACATGCCAGCGAAATTCGCCGCGGCAGTGTAGAAAGGTTCGCGCAAATCCAGGCAAGGATTTCGCCTTCGGCTCCTTCGCAATCGAGTTTCACGAAAAGCGAACTCGCTGCGGAAAAATCAATGCAATCCAAGGACACGCTTTGCAGGGTGGTGGAGCGGCCGCCTTCGTGAAGAAAAATCCCCGAGGCGCCCCCTGTCCCCAAGTCAGAAAAAATCACTTCGCGCCCGTCTTTAGTCACCGCCTGGCGATGCAAGAACACGTTCGAGAGGTGATTTAAGGTCACGTTTTCCTGCAGAAGATCTGCGTGCCGGGGCGAGGGCTCGAAGGCATGCACAGCCGCCTGTGGATGGGAGTGCGCCGCCAGGCAAGAAAACGCCCCGATGTTAGCGCCAACGTCGATGATCAGATCAGCATCAGATTTTAGCACCTCATAAACATCGGCGATGGCAGGCTCGAACACCTCGCCCCAGGTGGCTTTGAGAGGAGGGAGCGGGCGCAGGCGGAGGCCGTTGCGAAAGTTTAATGTCTCCAGCGGCGCGCCGGCCTGTAGCCGCGCGCGTGCGATCGATGGCCAATTCTCGCAAGCCTGGACCGTCGCGGCAAAGGTGGCGGCTTTCCGGCGAGCGACATGGAGCGGGTTCATGGTTGCAAGCTTGAGCCGAATTCGCCTCGGAGAAGGCGCTCTTCATCCAGGACTTGATAGCATGGATATCGGTGGCGAATGGAAAAGGTCGCGGCCAAAGGTCGCAGATTCTCCTTCAGACGATGCGGGATGAGACGGCGAATTCTGTCACGGACAGGCTGGGCGACAGCAAATGGAGATTCAATCTCTCCGCCACTCTGCTGCCAGCGTCGAGCGTAGTCGCTTTGCTGCGGTGGTTGGGCGAAGACTTCGCGCTGTGCCAATTTTTCCGCGAGGACAAAAAGGTAGGTTGGCCGGTTGTTTTGAATCTCCACCCGGGCGCCGAACTCTTCCGGGTCCATCACACGGAACCAGGTTTCCTTTTCCTTGGTCAGGACCGCGCGGATCGCGAATCCGTTCTCGGCCGAAAAGACGCGAAAATAAAGTTCGGGGCTAAACTGATAGAACCCATGGCCGCAGAAATTATTCGCGGGAGTTATTCCAAGAAAATGACCACCGACTTCGAGCATTTCCATGCAGTTGCGAATCGCCTGCGGAAAATTGAAGACATGCTCTAAGCAGCCACCGTCGAAGATGAGTGAGAAGCGGTCATGCTGCTCGGAAGAAACAGGCGCGTTCATATCCGCGATGACCGCGGCCCCTTCGTAGTCCGAGTTGTCGATTGCCACCACTTCCTCAGCGCCCAGAAGTCGAAAAAGTTTCTCTGCGTAACCGGACGAGTCCGCGAGGAACTGTTCGGCGCTCTCATTCTCTCCCCGCGATCGCATCAGCTCCTGCAGGACAGAGGGCGCGGGATAGAAATTCTGACGGCCAAGCGTCGCGCTCTGGCGGAAGGAAGCACCGGCCGCCGCTGCAGCGAAAAGAAATTTGGTCGCGTTATTGTCGATGCCCACGGAATCGGTCGTTTACGTTATCGACCGGTGGAATGCAACCTGTCGCGAGGTGTGAGCGTGGCAGGTCCGCAGTCGCAGAGCACCGATCGTGCGGGAGGCCGGAAGCGACCGACGATTCGCCGGACCTGGCTACTTCTTCAAAAGCTGATTTTGATAAAGGCGTTCGCCCGGGATTCTCCCGTCGCCCTGATCGAGCAGCGTAAACCCCAGCTCGTTCAATTCTTGTTCGAATCCGAGTAGCGTTTCAGGCGCTGTCGGATGCAGTTCGACGATGAGATACCTGCAGTTGCGAAGCTTCTGGTGCGCTGGAGAAGCGAGGACTTCGTATTCCGCGCCTTCGATGTCCATCTTGCAGAGGTCGACCGTCTCATCGCCAAAGTGAGCTTTGGAATAGCTCGTCAAAGGTGCGTCCGGCGACGTCGTAAACGCGCTGCGCGGGGTCAGGTGCGCCCGCGCCATGGTAGATGGAATCGGAAATATCGCCGCGTCCAAGATTGAGCTGGAATTGGCGTCGCTCCCCACAGACGGCCGCGGCGACGACACGATGTTCGGCGTCGATATTCCGCGAGATGTTGTAATGGAGGCGGCGGAAGGTGTTCGGATTCATCTCCACGCAAATTACCTTTTCGAGCGTGATTCCTTCTTGCACCAGGAGGAGCGGAAAGCCGCCACCGTTGGCGCCTAGATCGAAGACGCGCACGTTCGAGGCAAGGTCAAGCCGGGGCAGGAAGCGGGTGTAGATGTCCGAGATTAGACAGAGCCGGGTTCCATTATGATCGCCCGCTTCGTGGTCGATCAAAAACTCAAGATCGCCTTTGCGGTAGACGGAAAGCGAAGTGCTCACGAAGAAGATTCGCTCGAAAATCAATTGCCAGCGATTGTCGAAAGGCCAGAGCGCGCGGAGCCCGATCAGCTTGTTTCGCAAATTCATGAGCGCGCGTTCCGGGAGGCAAAGTAGTGCGCAGCTTTCAGCAGGTCGCGTTTCGCGCCGGCAGCGTGGATAAACCAGCTCCGATCGCACACTTCACGCACGGCCCGCTGGAGTGGCGGATAATGCAGAAGCCAAAGAACTTCCTTAAGCGGTTTGTTCATCACAAGCCAGCGCGGGGCGTAATCCAGCATGAGCGTGCTGAGCAACGCGTTAAAGCGCGGGTCGAGATGATGGCCGATCCCAGCCTGGCTGATCGACCAAGAGAGCGCGGGCATTTCATACATCGTGGTCTCAGGATACTCGAGTGCACTGTGTAGGAGCGGTGCGTGCGAACTTCCAAAGAGAGCACGCCGGTCTGCACGATCTCCGGCGTGGGCGGCAACGAAAACAAAGCGTACCAGCTCTGGACGGTGCCGGTGAACGGTATCTCTAAAACATAGCCCAGTTTACCTGGCGGAACCTTGAGCGCGGGCGCGCCCTGGCGGATAAGGATATCAGCATCGAGCCAGATAATTTTATCGAAGTCATGCAATTCAGGCTGATCGAGAAGGAAAAGCTTTTGCCAGGCGAAGCTCTTGCCAGGGAGTGCAGCAAACGGCTTGCGAAAGACGAAAAGTTCGTAGCCGTGCGCCTGGCAATAGCGCCGCCAGGAAGGGGCGGAAAGCGTATCGAAGAGTTTTTCGAAGCGCTCGCCGACTACCAACGTGCAGACAGCGGTTTTCAAGCCGCCCTTCTCCGTTGATACAGTGCGCGGAGAGCCAGGGTGACACTTCGTGGGGCCATTAGCACAGGGAAGGTGCGCAACCAAAATGCTGGATATCGCCAGTAATACTGGAGGCAGAGGGCAAGCGCTTTGGCCGTGAAGGAGACGGGAGCACCCCGGCGTTTGGCGTCGATAATGTGGTGGCGGGCATGGGTGTGAGCGACCTCGCTCATGGATTGGTGAAAGGTCGTGGTCTCACGTCCGAAGACGTCACCGGTGATGAGTTCGTAGCTGCAAATATCCATGCGCAATCGGCCAGTGGATCCCAGTTCGCGAAAGGAATCGTTATCGGCCCGGAAGGCAACTGTCTCATCGGCGAGAAACCGCCAGCGCGGACCTTGCTGCATCAGACGCGCAATAATGTAGAGCTGAATATAGTTCGTAAAATATTTCTCCAAGTGCGGAGTATTTTCGACCACTGCTTTCCAACGCTCGCGATGGACAATCTGACAGGACAGGAAGCCGACGCGATCGAGAAGGGCGAGATAAGCAGTGGCGCCGTCATTGAAGGTGACGCTCTCCCGCGTTTTATGAGCACGCACCGGCAGACGGCGGGAAAGTGCGTGATCGTAAGCGATCCTCCCGACAGTAAGGCCGGCAATGTCGGAGTCAGCGCGAAGTGCCGCAATCACTGTTTGCAGGGCGCCGGGCTCCATCCGGTCATCATCACTGAACAGCCAGCAGGTACTCGCCATGTGCCCGCGCCATGACATGAAGGACGTTGCGGTCATAGCGCAGCGCAGGGTCATGACGATCGGAGACGAAGTGGGTGAATCGATTTTCAAACTCCGCGATCACCTGAGGCGTGTCGTCAGACGAACCGTCATCGGAGAGAACGACCTCGATTTCCGGCGTCGTCTGCGCGGCGATGCTTTCTAAAAGTTCACGCAAATACGGCGCGCGATCCCGTGTCGGGATGCAGATGGAGAGAAACGGTTCCGATAGCTGCGCCATGAAGGGTTTCGAGTGTAGCTGGGAAATATCGCGGCACAATCCACCGGGATTCCCCATCGCATTTCGCTCGCAGCCGTGGTTCACTCCCGCATCAGTCACGATTGAGGCATGCGAATTTTAATCAGCGGTATCTGCGGTTTTGTTGGGAGCACGATCGCGCGGCGGTTGCGCGAGGTTCTGCCGGAGGCGCAGGTTTTTGGTTTCGATAATTTTATCCGGCCCGGAAGTGAAGGGAATCGCCTCGCGCTGGTGCGGGAGGGGATCGGGGTGCGGCACTCCGATCTACGCTCGGCGAGCGATCTCGAAGTTTTGCCGGAGGCGGATTGGGTGATCGATGCCGCGGCCAATCCGAGCGTGCTCGCAGGTGTGGACGGCAAGACGAGCAGTCGTCAGCTGGTGGAGCACAATCTTGGGGGGACGGTCAACCTCCTGGAATACTGCAAAGCGCGCCGCGCGGGTTTCGTTCTCCTAAGCACGAGCCGCGTTTATTCGATCAAGCCGCTGGCGGAGATGAAGGTGATCGCGGAGGGAAAGGCTTATCGGCCGGATCCAAAGGCAGAACAGCCGACCGGTCTGACGGGGGAGGGAGTCGCGGAGGATTTTTCCTGCGCGCCGCCGATCTCGCTCTACGGCGCGACCAAGCTGGCTTCGGAAGCGCTCGCGCTGGAGTATGGTGAGACGTTCGATTTTCCGGTCTGGATCAATCGTTGCGGCGTGCTGGCCGGGCGCGGGTCAATTCGGACGCGCGGACCAGGGCATCTTCAGTTTTTGGATTAACTCCTGGCTGCGCCGTCGCCCGTTGAAATACATCGGCTTCGACGGGCGCGGGTATCAGGTGCGCGACTGCCTGCATCCGCATGATCTGGTGCCGCTCTTGCAGAAGCAGATGGCAGCGCGGTCGGCTCCGCATCGGGTGGTGAATGTGAGCGGCGGGGTGGAGAACAGCATGTCGCTGGCAGAGTTGAGCGCGTGGTGTGCGGAGCGTTTCGGCCCGCACGAGGTGGCATCGGACGCGCAGCCGCGGCCCTTCGATGTGCCCTGGATGGTGCTGGATTCCCGCCGCGCGCAGACGCAGTGGGATTGGCAGGTCGAGACACCGGTGGCGGATGTCCTGGAAGAAATCGCCCGGCACGCGGAAGACAATCCGGATTGGCTGGAGCTCTCGAACTCCTAAGGATGCGGCTGCGGCTTAAACGCGCGCTCGATCTGGTTGGGGCGGCGTCTACGCCTTCGCCATCGCGGCCGTCACCGTTAACAGCGGCACCAGCGCGAAGTGCTCGTCGCCGTTCTCCTCATACCAGATGAGTAGAGAGGTTTTCTTCGGGGAGAAACTCAGATAGTCGCGATGGCGAACATCAAACACGCGACCGGAAGCCGTCTCAATCCGCAACGGCTGGTTCTTCTCAATCAGGTCTTCCAGGAGCGACGCATCCATGCCTAAGCGAGGTTAATTTCGGCAAGGACCGGTGTCAATTCATCGCAATCGTGACACCGATCTGCCGTTGGCAGCAGCCGGTCACGTTTCCTTTGAAGCCTTCACCGCGTCCCTAGGCGAAGCAGTAGCTGCGCGAAAGCGGAGAGAGACTTCTTCGGCGGCCTCCAGCCATTCCACTTTCTCGCGGAAAGTGGTCTGCAAACCGAGGAGCAGCGTATGCAATTCGGCTCCTTCCGCGGTGCACCATTGCCAGCCGGGGTGAGCATAGAGTTCCTCCTTTGTCATGAGCGATAATCTTTCAGTTTCTCGAGCGTTTGGATGTCGAGCAGATCTTTTTCACGTGCGGCTTCTCGCTTCATCTCAACCAGTGCATCGTAACTTACCACAGGAACTTGCAGGTCGGGCGCCAGCTCGTGCCAGAGAGCGCGGGAATATTCCTTGGGGAAATCGAAGGGCTCGTAGACGAAAACGTCGACAGGAGTGCGGCGATGAAGATCGCTCCAGAGCTTCAGCACAAGCATGTTCTTTTCCCGGCGCCAGCTTTCTCGGAGTGCGCTATCGGCGAATTCGTGCGGCTGCACGGGAATGGCCGGCACGTAACCGATGTCTATCAGTGCCACCAAGCCGCGCTGAATGTTGTCGGGTTGCAGACCAATCACCAGGTCGACGTCGCGAGTCAGCCGTTCGTAGCCATGAGCATTTACGGCGAGACCGCCTACGATCAGATACTTGACCTTTGCCGCAGCCAAGGCCGCGGCAATCGCTTGAACGCTTTTCAATTCCATGGCTCGACCGGTTAAGTCGCCGGTAACTCTTCAAACTCGCCACGCTCGCGGTTTTTTCGGACGCGATCCCACGGGAAACACTTCCCATTCATGGCCACGTAAACGCCGGCGGGCAGAAGCTGGACGAAGGAGAGGGCGCTGCCCAAATTGAAGAGGCCGTCGGAGCTGCCGAACGCGTAGGGGATCATGGCGCCGGTCAGGACGACCGTCTTTCCCGGGACGGCACGCGCCAGCGCGGCCGCGGTCTCCGTCATGGTATCGGTGCCGTGGGTGACGATGATGCGGTCCTCCTCGCACTGCGCGCAATTCTGCACGATGAGCGCGCGATCGGCCTCGGTCATTTCGAGGCTGTCGATCATCATGACGGTGCGGATGCTGACATCGACGCGCGACCGGCCGAGGCGCAGCATTTCGCCCAGGTGTGTGTCTTTGAAAAAAAGCTGACCGGTCAGCTCGTCGTATTCTTTATCGAAGGTGCCACCGGTGACGAGGATGCGGATGGGCATAGGATGAAGGCGGGTTTCCCAAGGACGAAGCGCCCGGAGATTAGCGTCCGCCGGAGTGCGCTGCAACGCCGACGTTTCTTCGTGCTTGTCGAATCGGACCGCATCGCGGATTGAATCGGCAGGACGACGACCATGGCCGACGAATCGAAAATCGCGCTCATCACCGGCATCACCGGCCAGGACGGCTCGTACCTGACCGAGCTGCTGCTGGAAAAAGGCTACACCGTGCACGGCGTGGTGCGGCGGACGAGCAATCTCCTGCGCTCGCGGATTGAGCACCTGCGGACGAATCGCGCGATCGCGGAGCGGACGCTGTTTTTGCACTACGGCGACTTGAGCGATGGGACGACGCTGCGCCGAATCTTCGCCGAGGTGCGACCGGCGGAGGTCTATCATCTGGCGGGGCAAAGCCATGTCGGTCTGAGTTTCGAAATCCCGGAATCGACCTGCGAAGAGGTGGGGATGGCGACGCTGCGTTTGCTCGAAATTTGTCGCGATCAAACGCAGCCGGTGCGCTTCTATCACGCGTCGAGCTCGGAGATTTTCGGGAAGGCTGCGGAGTCGCCGCAGACGGAGGAGACGCCGCTGCGACCGGCGAATCCCTACGGCTGCGCGAAGGCTTTTGCCACGCAGTTGGCGCGAGTCTATCGCGAGTCCTACGGGCTCTTTGTTTGCAACGGCATTCTCTACAACCACGAGTCGCCGCGACGTGGTGAGAATTTCGTCACGCGCAAGATCACGCGCGCGGCCGCGCGGATCGCGCGTGGTCTGGACGAGGAGGTGGTGCTGGGGAGTCTGGAGAGCCGGCGGGATTGGGGGCACGCGCGCGAGTATGTGGGCGCGATGTGGCGCATGATGCAGCACGAGACGCCGGACGATTACATCGTGGCGACGGGGCGGGCCTATTCAGTGCGAGATTTTGTGGAAGCGGCTTTCGCAGCCGTGGGCTTGAAGCCGGAAGGCTACGTGAAACATAATCCCGCGTTCGATCGCCCGACCGAGCCGGTGGCGCTGGTGGGATCGCCCGCGAAAATCGAGCGGGTGCTCGGCTGGCGGGCGCAGATCGCGGTGCCGGAACTGGTGCGCGAGATGGTGGACGCCGAGCTGGCCGAGATCGACGCGGCGAGCAGGTAGCGCAAGCTTCCAGCTTGCAGTTTCTCAACCGAGAGATTGGCAGCCGCGCGATGCGGCGCCGGTCAAACGATCGGCGCAGGCTGGCGTTTCAAAATCCCCGGCCGCTGCGCGATCTTTCCGTAAAGCGTCAGTGCCGCCCCGACCACCTGGTCCATGTTGTAATACTTATACGACGCCAGCCGGCCGACGAAATGCAGCCCCGGCGTGTCATGCACCAGCGCCTGATACTTCGCGTTAATCTCCGCGTTCTGCGGTCGCGGGATCGGGTAATACGGATCGCCTTCCGCCTGCGGATATTCGTAGACCACGCTCGTCTTCTCGTGCTTCTGGCCGGTGAGATATTTGAACTCCGTGATCCGGGTGTGCGGGACGCTTTCCTCCGGGTAATTCACCACCGGCGCATCCTGGAATACCTCGCGGTCGTGGGTCTCGTGACGGAACTCGAGCGAGCGATACGGCAGCTTACCAAATCGGAAATCGAAGAACTCGTCGATCGGTCCGGTGTAGATCATTTCGCGGTAAGGGACGGTGTCTTTCACCTCCCGGTAGTCGGTCCCGAGCTGGATCGTGATGTTCTCGTGATCGAGCATGTTCTCGAACATGCGGGTGAAGCCGTGCAGCGGCATGAACTGATGCGCGTCGGTGAAATAACGGTCGTCGCGATTCGTGCGGGTGGGGATGCGCGCGGTGACCTGGGCGCTAAGCTCCGAGGGATCGAGCCCCCATTGTTTGCGGGTGTAACCGCGGAAGAATTTCTCGTAAAGCTCGCGACCCACGGTGTTCACCACCACGTCCTCCGAGGTGCGGATCACTGGCACTTCTTCGCGCACCGAGGCGAAGAATTTTTCCAATCCAGCGGAGTCGAGATCGAGTCCGTAGAGTTTGTTGATCGTGTCGAGATTGATCGGGATGGGAAAAAGCTCCCCGCCGATGGAAGCGCGCACCCGATGCTCATATGGGCGCCACTCCGTGAATTGGGAAAGGTAGGCGAAGATCTCGGCCGAGTTTGTGTGGAAGATGTGCGGACCGTACTTGTGCACGAGCACGCCGGACTCATCGAGATGATCGTAGGCATTGCCGGCGATGTGTGGGCGGACATCGACGAGGAGGATCTTCTTGCCGGCATCGCGCGCCAGCCGCTCCGCCAGCACGCTCCCCGCGTATCCGGCGCCAACAATCAGGTAATCGTACATTTTAGGAAAAAGATGAGCCACCTTTCGGGGCAGGCAGGGAATGTAGAAGCGGCGGTTCTGCTGTCGCGGGATTTTCCACCCGACCGCTCTCGATCAACCCTACGTCGCTCCCCCCACGCCGGGTGCGCGAAATCCCCAGACGCGGGCGCTGCGCTTGCGCTTTAGAGGGCGGCTTCTAATATGCCGCCGTATTACCCAAGGGACGGGGAGGGGAATTGGGGGCGGGCTCGATGCACTCTCCTCGACGCCTTCCGCTCGGAATTTTCGCGGCCGCCAGTTTCTCTGGAACCTGCTGCCGCGCTTTCCGGTGCTCCACGCTTCGCACATATATGAACGAATATCTTATCTCGGTGATCCTCGGCATTATCGAAGGCGTAACCGAGTTCCTCCCGGTCAGCTCCACCGCGCATCTCCGCATCGCCGAAGCGCTCCTCCACGTCGACCTGCAGGACTCTTTTTGGAAGATGTACAGCGTCGTCATCCAGCTCGGAGCCATCCTCGCGCTGCCGGTCTACTTCGGGCGCCGCATCCTCGGCTTCCTCGCCACCTTCCCCCGCGGCGAACGCGGCGATCGCAACCTTTTCACGCACCCGCTCAGCCTGGTCATGATCGCGTTCGTCGTCACCGCCATTCCGGCCTTTCTCTTGAAAAAGCAGATCGGGCAGAACCTGGAAAACCTCAGCGTCATGGCCTGGGCCTTGATCATCGGCGGTGTGATCATGTGGGTGGTGGACGTCTACTGCCGTCGGCCGCGGATCGAGCGGATCGAAGAGATGAACCTCCCGCGCGCCGTCTGGATTGGCGCGGTGCAGATCCTCTCCGCCGTCTTCCCGGGCACCTCGCGCTCCATGGCCACGATCGCCGGTGGCCAGGTCGCTGGCTTATCCCGCGCGGCCGCCCTGGAATTTTCCTTCTTCCTCTCCATGCCCACCATGGTGGTGGCCACTGGCTACGATCTCCTCAAAGCCGTCCTGCCCGCGCGGGGCGGCGCGACCGAGGCCGCGCTCGCCCCAGTCGTCATGACGAGCCACAACTGGATCGTGCTCGCGATCGGCTTCGTCGTCTCCTTCATCGTCGCCCTGGCCGTCGTCGCCTGGTTCATGCGCTGGGTGCGCGCGCGCGGCTTCATCCCCTTCGCGATCTATCGGATCGTAGCCGGCATCGTCCTGCTCGTCCTGATCTCGCGCGGATTGGGCTAAGCGAAGGCAATCGCCGCATGGACTCTCCAGCCGCTCGCTCAGCGGTTAAAGGAGTTTCCGATTCTGGAAGCGGTCAAACGGAACGGCTCTGCCATCCCAATTTCCGCTTTTCAGACTTTCAGCGTCTCAGCTTTTTCTCCGCAGCCGTTTCCGCTGCGTCCAACCGAGCGCCAGCACCGTCAGAATCCCCGCCGCCCATGTGCCGGGCTCAGGGACAGGCGTCATCGCCCCGGGGACGATCTCCATGGGATTTAGCGTCGCGATTGTCCCAAAGTAATTACCGGGCAACAGTCCGTCCGGATTAACAAAAATTACGTTGGTGAATTGGCTCGCTGCATTACTGAAAATCACTTGGTCAGCGCCGCCTCCAGTC
Organism: uncultured Verrucomicrobiae bacterium; assembly: GCA_963730385.1. Classification (GTDB taxonomy): domain Bacteria; phylum Verrucomicrobiota; class Verrucomicrobiia; order Chthoniobacterales; family UBA10450; genus JACCTI01. Next base: position 43,835 of record CAVSRQ010000009.1, on the reverse strand, counting down.
CCTAGTATTCCAGACCAATTCAAGATATTAAGAGTTCCTGAAGCGAGATTGCCCGCCCCATTATTCGCGATGCTCATGCCCATTCCAAGGTCGAGAGTGGATGTAGAGGTCAACGTCAGGGCACCGATGGTCTCCGAAAGTCCATTGGTGTTATAGGTGCCGCCCCCCAGGGAAACCGTCAGATTGTCGCCAATATGATTGCCTGTACCAGACAACATCAGTGTGCTGCCGCTTCCGTTGACGGCAATGGTGCCACCCACACTGAGTAGACTGCCAACGCCTGCGATGAGGCGACCGTTCTGGACGGTGGTGCCGCCCGTGTAGAGGTTCGTGCCGGTCAAAGTCTGATCGCCGGTGCCGGTTTTTAAGAGACTGACCGTGCCCGTCCCGGACGTATTGTTCCGAATCACGCCAGCATATGATCCCGTCGTATTGCCTGTGCCTACAGTCAGAGTGCTCGAGGTGCCTGTTGCATTGTTCAAGATAGTTCCGCCCGAACCGTTGAGCGCGCCGACGGCTTGATTAGTACCGCCGAGATTGAGCGTCCCTCCGTTGACGGTGAGCGACCCGGTAGTTGCCCCTAATGTTCCCGACCCGGAAAGATTTAAAGAGCCGGATGACACTGTTGTGCCCCCACTATAATCGTTCGCTCCGGAAAGAACGATCCCTCCGCTTCCGCCAACCCCAGTGAAGATGAGGCCTCCGCTTCCGGAAATTGTGTTGGCAGAAGTCCGCGTAGCTGTGCCTTGTAGTCGTGTTAGTGATCGTCCGATCGGCGCACCAATGTTGACCGTCGCGTTCCAAATGTCGTTACCGGTTCCGGCAAATGTGAAATCTCCCGACCAGATGGTCAATCGCGTCACCGCAGAGTTCAAGCCGTTGGAACGACTGAACTTGTTCCTCCGTTTATTGTAACGCTCCGGGAAGAACTGCCGTAACTATCACGAGCCTTCGTCTAGGGAAGCCCCGGTATTGAATTGCCTGCCCCACTCCCGTCCCCGGCGTTCCTAACGAAACCGTCCCGGCTGAGTGAACTTGGGACATCCACTTGAGGGTAGAACCAGTCCCGATGGAAAAACATGCGCGGCGCCCGATGCAGTCCCGACTGGGGCGACATTAACTGTGATTCCATCCGCAACCGTGACATCGCGAACAGGGTTCCGGTAATGAAAGTGCCGAATTTGCGGTAAAGAATGCATCATTTCCAGAAACCCATTGTTCCTCCTGTGGTGACGGCGAAGACGACCAATTCGGATCGGTCCAGGAGCCGGAGGTGCCATCTGTTCTCCAATAGAGATCCGCAGCCGGAGATTCTGGGCGAAGGTTAAAGTGCGGCAGCGTCCCTACGCGGAAGTGTGGCCAAAGCACACCCTCCTCAGAATACCGCCCCACTTTCCGATCGGCATAAGCCGAGAATCCTCCCGCGCAACTAAGCAAAGAAGCGCACATAATGCCCCAAACGACATGCCTTGGTCTTTTCACGTCGCGAACGATGAAAGGTTCCGATCGTTCAGACAAGATTTTTTGTGGAGACCTGCGGAAAAAATTCTTCTGGGGCGTCGGAACCCGTCAATTTTGTTCCTCCTTAAGCAAGGCGCTTTGCAAGATTTTTGCCAGTTCTCCCGCAGCCTCTTCCGTGTCCTCGACCGCGAGACTGCCACTGCGGGATTTCTGCGATTTGACTCCGGGTTCGACTCGGAAATTCAAACCCGCGCAGGCGTAGCTTTTCGAGGTAGACTTGGTTGATCAAGCGCCGGGCATCGCTTTTCGCTCTACAACCCCTCGATCAGCGCTTGCTCCTCCGGTAGCAACCGATCCCGCGGGATTTGCGCGATCTCTTGCTGCGCGGCTTCGGTCTTGCCGTTCGCGGCCAGGACGGCGGCGTGGACGGCGAGCGCGGAGGGAGTGAGGGCTGCTGGGGCGACGTTGAGATCGGCGTAGACTTCGAGCGCGCCTGCGGCCTGACCGCGCTTTAGCCGGATGAGCGCGAGCAAGGTGCGGTGCGGCAGGCTGGCCGGTTCTTTTTCCACGAGCCCTTTCGCGAGTTCTTCCAGGACGACCAGATCGGACGTGGCTGATGGGATGAGATCGGGCGTGGGCGGCGGGGCTTGTCCTGTCACGAGGGGCGGCGGGAGGAGTAGGGGAGACTTCGATGGCGATCTGGTCGGGTAATGGTCCGGCCGCGCTCGCCTGGCCGTCCTCCGACGTCTGACTTCCGACATCCTCCGCCACCTGACTTCCGCTCTCCGACTTCTGATCTCCGGCTTCTGACCTCGTTCCCCCCGCCCCCGGCTCGAGAAGCACGCGCAGATAAGCTTCGTCGTTCTGGATCGCGGTGTCTTCCGGCCAAAGAGGAAGCATCTCGGCCAGAATGGCGTGGAGACGGCGCGTCTCGCGCGCGGCTTGCGCGAGGCGGACGCGCCCTTCCTGGGCAGGGCGCAGGCGCGGCGCAGCCGCCGCTGCCGCATCGTAGGCAGCGGCGGCGGTCGCGGCAGCGCCGTTCTTCTCCGCGTAGTCGGCCAGCGGCATGAGCTTCTGCACATCGCCGCCAGCCGCTTCCAGAGCGCGCTTCCAATTATTCTCCGCCGCCGTCGCTTCGCCGAGCTGGGCGTTGCAGCGGGCCAGATACATCTTCTGCACCACGGCATCGAGTGGGAAGCGTTCGCTCTCGAGCAGGCGTTTGATTTCCGCCCAATTCCCGAGCGCACCGAGCGCGTCCACGTGTTGGAGGAAGAGCGCGCGCGAGCCGAGCGCTTTCTCGAGCGGGATCTCACTGAGGGTGCGCTCAAATTCCCGGTGCCCATTCAGCCACGTCGCCAGGACGACGAGCGTCTCGGCCTCGCCCTCCTTATAGCGCGCGATGGCGGCGTCGCGGAGCGCGTCCTTTTCGCCGGGCCTGGCCTGCATCTCCAGGTCTACGGCGAGTAAGTGATGGGGAGCAGCGGCGAGCGGATGCGCTTTGATGCGAGTGACGAGTTCCTCTCGTGGAATCGGAGAACCCGGAGCCGTCTTCTGTTCCGCGCTACTTTCCGGCGCCGGGGCGGTGCTCCGAGTGGTCAGCGTCTGCTGAGCGAGTAAGACCAGGGCATCGAGCGCGACGTCATCCTCCCCTTTGCTAAAATCCGCGAGTCGCTGCTGCATGGCGACTGCTGCGGTCTGGCGCGCCTCGGGGCCGGGCGCAGTGCCGAGGGTTTGCGCTGCCAGCAGCGTAGCCTGGAGTTTTTCCCGCCGGGTTGCGTCGGCATCCGTCCAGACCTTCTCCGCCGCTTCCCGCGCTTGCGCGGCGTCCCCTTGCCGCAGGCGCACCTGCGCAGCGAGCAACCAATCCCGCGCCGCCACCCTTTTCACCTCCGGCCCCACCAGCGTCGCCACTGCACCGGCGGCGCGCTCCGTCTCGCCCGCGATGAGCGCGATCGCCGCCTCCTCGCGTCTGTCTTCGGGCGTGAGCGGGCTGTGTTCCGCGAGTTGATCCCAAAAAGAGAGCGCCTGCTGCTGGCGAGTGCGGGAAAGGTATCGCGCCACTGCGCGCAGCGCCGCGGGCTCGGTCGAGCGGAGCTGATAAGCAGCGATGGCTGCCACGCGGGCGTCGTTCCATTTCCCCTGCTCCAGAAAGGCGAACGCTTTCTCCGCATGACGCCGCGCCTGCCAGGCTTTGATCCCATTCCGCGCTGGGCGCGCCCCGAAGAAGATGGCGACGCCAAGGACCAGCGCGACGGCGAGCACAATCCAGAGGCGTCGACGTTTTCGCGCCTTCTCTCGGCGCTCCTCCGCGGTGAGCAGGAAATCGTCCGGACGTGCCATGGCGGAGAGTGTTACCCGGAGAATTCCGGAGATGCACGCCTGCAAATGAGCGGCGGTGATTTTTTGATGAGACGTCGCGCGGGTCGGGTGGTTGTGAGAAGCGACCCTATGGCCCCGCCTGCACGATCTCCTGCGCGAGCTGCGCAAATTCCGCCTGCACCGCGCTGGCCGATCTTTGGCTGCGCCGACATCAGCACCACTTCCAGCACTTGCTGCCCCTGATTCCGCAATCCCTCTTGCACCACCCGGATGCGATCCGAGCGCGCCCAGTTGCTCGTCGTCCCTGCGGTCACGTTAAATTGCCCGCGCTCGCTCGCAGGGATGCGGTCTTCCCGCTGACAAAAAAACGCCTCTGCGCTGAGGCTGCGTCCCTCGCCCAGAGCCCTGCGAAAAGTGAAATGCCGAAAGGGGAGTGTCGCGCCCGTGCCCACCGCATATTCCCGCACCCCGTGATCAGCCGCCATTTCCCAGCCCGTGTTTGGCAGACAGATGTCCGGCCGATGCGAACGCGCGCGCAGGATGCTGGCGCTCCCTGGTTCCCAGCGAAAGAAAAACATCGTGGTCGTGTCCGGCCGGCGAACGCTGCTGGAAGCGGACGCGCTTTCGGAAGTGGGCGACCGCAGCCACGTCGCCTGCCGTCCGCGATCGTAGCGGAGCGTCGAGCGGACATCGTCGTCGATCGGCACCTCGCGAAACCCGGAGGAGTCTTCCGGCCAGCGCACCGTCCAGGTAGGGGTCTCGACCAGGTTCCGCTCGTGGATGCGGTACCAACCCTCCACCGCTCCTTCGATCGCGAGGAGAAGGAGGAGAAGCGGAAGTAGAAAGGAGAAAGTAGGAAGGAGAAATTGCGGAGTGCGCGGCGGGGGCTCCGCATTTCGCAATTCGCGTTCCGCATTTTCCCCCAGATTCCGCGTTCTCCATTCCGCGTTCCGCACTTTCTACTTCCTCCTTCCTACTTTCCACTTTCGCTGCCGCTTCCCCGCGTCAGCGCGGCAGCGATTCCCATCGTGCCGAGGAAGACCGCGCCGAGGATGGCGTAGCCCGCGGTGTCGTGCCAATCGCCCACCGCCGGGATGCCGCGCGTCGCGGCCAGCCAGACAAGGAAGAACGCGCGCCCGCAATTTGCGATAAAGGCAATGCTCAAAGCCCCCGCCACCAGAGCCGCGCGCCGCCACACGCCCAGCCGTTTCAGTTCGCCAAAGAGCAGCCCGATCATGAGCGAGGTCTGGAGCGAGCGCACTCCGCTGCAGGCTTCGTTCACGCCCACCACGCCGCTGCTGATCCGGATCACGCTCCCTTCCAGCTGCGCCGGGATGCCGAAAAGCGCGAGCGTCTCCGTCGCGATCGCGGCCACCACCCGCATCAGGCCTTGCACGATCGGCGCCTCGATCGGCGTGATCCACGGCACCGCCACGAAGATGAACGCCACCGGAAATAGGAAATGCCGCACCCAGCCCCAGCCGCCTATGCGCCAGAGCAGGCCCAGCGTCACCGCCACCACGATCGCGGCATGCGCCCAACCCAGCGGCCGCCAATCCGGATTCGCCACCTCGAAAAGGCGGAGGGGAAGGAGGGCGAGGAGAAATGCGAAAAGCGAAATGCGAAATGCGAAATGGAGGGAGACATGCGGAGTGCGAAGTGCGGACTGCGGACGATGCCCTCGCTCTTCCGCGTTCCGCGTTCCGCCTTCCGCATTTCTCCCCTCCCACCGCAGCCAGAAGAGAAACGCGGCGAAGAAGGGCACGAACCACCCGTAGGAGTACTGCTCGTTAGACGACCACTCATGGCTCAGCTGGCGCCAGAGGATAAACCAGAGCAACGCCAGGAAAAGCCCGAGAAAGGCGAGGGGAAGAAAGCTCGCGCGCTTCCGCGCGGACGACCCCGGTGGGGCGGTCGTTCGCGCACTCGCGGCGAAAGAATGATCGGTGGATTGGATTTCCAACGTCTCGCACGCTACCGAAATTTTTGGGCGAGGAAACAATTTGCGCGACGGGAGGGCCACTCCCCCCGTCTCGTCCCCATTCTGCGCGGGGACGCGAAATGGACGGGACAGCGCCGGTCCCCCCAGTTAGAATAAAAGCGTGGATTGGAAAGAAGTGGCGAAAATGCCTCCGCACGAGCAAATGCGCGCCTGGGTGGAAAACTGGAAACGCATCGGTCCCGAACTGGAAGAGACAAAGAAACGAGAACTGCGCGCCATGACAGAAGAGGAGGCCGGCGAGAAAGCTGCGGTGATTAACGAGTCGGCCGCGGATGATATCTGGGTCCGACCCGCGAAGGCACGCTCGGAGGGATTCATCGAACAGCAGCGCCTTTTCCAAAAATGCCATCCTCGGATTTAAAAAACGTCCTCGCCGCTGCGGTTGAGCTGCAGGAATTTTGCGTTCATCGACGATGGCGCTTTTGCTTCATAGGGGGCATCGCCGTCCAGCGCTGGTCGCAGCCGCGGTTTACCGATGACGCAGACATGACGCTGCTGACTGGGATCGGCTGCGAGGAGGATTTCATCGACGCTCTGCTCGCCCGCTATCGTGCCCGCTACGAGAACGAACGCGAGGTCGCGCCCCGCAGCCGCGTCTTACGCATAATGTCCGCGGCGGGGATTCCGTTGGACGTCGCGTTGGGCGCGCTGCCTTTCGAGGAGCGAACCATCCAGCGTGCCTCCGCGTGGAAAGCCAGACGGACGCTCTCGACGCTGCTCACCTGCAGTGCCGAGGATCTGGTGGTGCACAAAGCGTTTGCCAGTCGCGCGCAAGACTGGATCGACCTGGAAGGCATCGTCATGCGTCAGGGCCGCGCCTTGAAGATCGATCAGATTTGGAGCGAATTGCGTCCACTGGTCGAACTGAAAGAAGAGCCTGAGATCATTTCAAAACTGCAGGAGATCTTTGACCGCTATTTAGATTGAGTGGTGAGCGCTCAGGTGTCGTTTCTGATTATGAAAAGCACACAAATGCGCAGACCTAGGCCGATGGCGTTGCCCCCCAGTCCTGCCACCGAGCAGATTCTCGGAATCCCGTTTTTCTGCGGCACAGCGCAAGAGGCGGTCGCGCAGATAAGCCAAGGCGGCGGCCTGCTCGTCGCGCCCTCCGGCACCTGCTTCGAGCGCTTCGTCCAGGACGAGGAATATCGCCGCGCCATCCTCACCGCCGATCTCACTCTGCCCGATAGCGGCGCCATGGTCGCGCTTTGGCGGACGCTCGCCGGTCGTCAAATCCCGCGCATCTCCGGTCTGGCCTATCTCAAGGCGCTGCTCGAAACCGTCGATCTGCGCGACGTCCTTTGGGTTCTGCCGCACGAGCGTGCCCAAGCGCAGCTCATCGCATGGTCCGAGCGAGCGGTCGCGCTACATTCCGCATTTCGCACTTCGCAATCCGCAATTTCCTCTCCCCGCCTTCCGCAATTTCCCCCTTTTCCTGTTATCTCGCGCCAATGTACGGCGCCCATGTCACCGATGAAGCGCTTGTCGCCATAATCCGCGAGCGCCAGCCGCGCCACGTCATCATCGCGATCGGCGCCGGCGCGCAAGAAAAGCTCGGCTGGCACCTGCGCGAAGCGCTGGCGTTTCAGAGGTCAGAAGACGGAGGTCGGAAGTCAGAAGGGGGAGGACAGAAATCGGAGGCCGGAAGTCAGAGAACGGAAGGGAGCGCCTCCATTAACGCGGAGCCATTCACAGCTAACTCGGCAGCGGAAGAAGCCGCCGCCCGCCATCCATTGCATCGGCGGCGCGCTTGGTTTCATTACCGGCGATCAAAACGCCATCCCCGATTGGGCCGATCGCCTTTATCTCGGCTGGTTCCTCCGTTTCCTTTCCCAGCCGCGCGCGTTTTTGCCCCGCCTCTGGAAAGCGCGCGTCCTACCGCAGCTGATGAAAAAACACGGAGCCCAGCTGCCGCCGATCAACGTGAAAGGCTGAAAAGCTGAAAGGCTGAAAGGCTGAAAGGCTGAGGGAAACGCGGAGTGCGGAATTGAGGAAGGGGAAGGCGGAAGGAAGGGCGGGAGGAAATGCGGAACGCGAAGTGCGGAGTGCGGAATTGAGGAAGGCCGCCGCATTTCAGCATGTCAGAGTTTTCAGCGTCTCAGCTTTTTCCCCATGTCATCCCGAGCCGCGCAGACGGTCGAGGGATCTCTCCGACGGAGCCCCGGCCTATAAGAGCAGCCACCCATCCACGCAGCCGAAGCGCGCTCTTAAACGACGGCGATTTGGAAATCGCCGCTCCTTGGGCCGCATCCGCATGTCAGATTTTCCGCATTTCAGCTTTCGCCCCATGTCATCCCGAGCCGCGCAGACGGCCGAGGGATCTCTCCGACGAAGTCCGCGCGCGGATATTCCGACCACCTCGCCACGCAGCCAAAGCCGAATGCTCTGCCTGGCGCCGTTCGCAAGCATGCGAGGGGGACGGCGGACTGGAGACCGCCGTTCCTTGTGCGCCGCATTCCGCATTTCAGCATGTCAGCATTTCAGCATGTCAGCATTTCAGCATGTCAGCATGTCAGCATGTCAGATTCAGCAGTCTCAGCATTTCAGAACACTTGCATTGCGTGAGAATGCGAGGCAGACCTCTGCACGCGCTCCGGCGCGGAAAGCTTTCCCCCATGTCCGATCACCCTCCTTCGTCCGACCTTTCTTCCACAGGTCAGAATCCCGACGTCTTTCCTTTCACCGACACCGACCCATCGCTCACCGTTTCCTCCCCCGACCTCTCCGTTCCCGCCTGGTATTGCCTCCAGACCGCTCCGAAACAGGAGAGCAAAGTCGCCATCCTGATCGAGCGCGAGGTCGGCGTGCCGGTGTATGCGCCAAAGATCCGCTTTCGGCGCAACCGCGCCGGCACCCCCATCTGGTGGACCGAGGCGCTCTTCCCCGGCTACGTCTTCGCCCGCTTTTCCTTCTTCGAAGCTCACCGCCAGATCCGCGCTCTCACAGGCGTCTCCTCCATTGTCCGCTTTGGCGATCGCCCGGCGGCGTTGAGCGACGAGCTTCTGTCCGCCCTGCGGGAAGCCGTCGGCGAGAGCGACACCGTCGAAGTAGGTGGAATCACCGAGCCCGCCACCGAAGTGCTGGTCATCGAGGGTCCGTTCAAAGGGTTGCAACTGCTCGTCACCCGCATCCTGCCAGCGCGGGAACGCATCGCCGTGCTCATGGAATTTCTCGGGATGGAACGCGAGATCGAGATCGATCTCCACTCCACCATCCCGGTAAATCCCCGCACGCCCACCGCCTCAGGATCCATTCGTCGGGACTGAAAAAGGTCGATTCACCAGAACCTCTCTCTGGAATCACCGTAAATACAGCATTGACCCGTAATGTGTGCGGAGTACACCGTACGCGGCACGGGTTGCTTGGGGTTTGGAGAAGACATGCGAATCGAAACGAGTCCGAGGTTCAGTGGTTCCGGGAAAATTCCGAGCCGCTTCACCAAGGGCGGCAGCATGCCCGGAAGAAAAAGCTGAAAAGCTGAAAAGCTGAAAGCTGAAAGCTGAAAGGCTGAAAGGCTGAAAGGCTGAAGCTGAAGGCTGAAAGGCTGAAAGGCTGAAAGGCGCGATCCTCTCCATCTCAGAATTTCAGTTTCTCACCGTTTCAGCGTTTCAAAGACATGAGATTGCAGCAAGAGCTGCGCGACCGGACAAAGCGCTTCGCTTCACGCGTGGTCCGGTTTTACGTCGCGCTTCCTCGGCAGCGAAGGGAAGTGGAGGTGCTCGGGCATCAGTTGTTGCGGTCCGGCACATCAGTCGCGGCGCACATTCGAGAGGCTTCGCGCGCCCGGTCGGATGCCGAGTTCACCTCGAAAATCGATGGAGCGATTCAGGAAGCCGATGAATCGCAACTATGGCTTGAGCTGCTGCGTGATGATTGCGCCATTTGCGTCCCCGAGCTTCCTGAGCTCCTGGCCGAGGCCGATGAGTTGATCGCGATTTTCGTCACCATGGCGCACGGAACTAGAGAAAAGCTGAAACGCTGAAATTTCGAAATGCTGAAATTAGGAGGCGAATCCGAGTTTCCGCCATTCAGTCTTTCAGGACGTCAGGGTGTCAGTTTTTCAGGATTTCAGACTTTCGTAGCTTCAGCTTATCAGAATCTCAGAATTTCAGCATTTCAGCGTTTCAGCGTTTCAGCGATTTCAGAATCTCAGCTTGTCAGGATTTCAGAATCTCAGCATTTCAAAAAGCGAATGCCGCGACTGGGGAGCTCAGTCGCGACATCGCGTGTTTCCGGGGGATTCGGCGCTTCAGCCTTTACTCCCTTTCAGGATGTCAGTCTTTCAGGATTTCAGCTTTTCAGCTTTTCAGATCAGCATTTCAGCATTTCAGTCTGTCAGCATTTCAGCATTTCAGCTTTTCCCCTACACCGCCATGGCCGAGGTAGCGGCGCTCCAGCCGCTGGGGCCGGCGCTGCCGTTGGCGGAAGCCCGCACCCAGTAGACCCGGCCAGGCGTCAGACCCGTCAGGAGGATGCGACGCGAGGAGGTGTGCACGCCGCGGCCTTCCCAAGGGCCTTCTGGATTTTGAGCCACCTGCACCACATAGGCGGCACTGTTCTTCACCCGTTTCATGCTCAACATCAGCTCACCGCTCGTCCCCGTCGCGCTCAGGCGCGAATCCGTCGGCGCGGGCAGAACGCCCGCCGGTGTTCTCGGTTTTGTCGGTTGAAAGCCCGACTCCAGGAGGATCAGCAGATCACCCTTGCAGGCGTTCTGCACGTAAGCCGCGAGTTGCCGCAGACAGCGACAGCAGCTCCGCCCGGGCGGCGTTCCGCGTGGCGACGGCGATTTTGCCGCCCTCCAGCGCTTCCTGCACCGCCACTTCCAGGGCGTTGGTGGCATTGGTCACAGTGACCAGGTCGGGCACCGGAGTTTTGAAGAGACCGACATTGGTCTGCATCAAGGCGATCACGTTCTTGGAGAACGCGATCAGGTTCGTATCAATCTTGCGGGCGAAGAGGTATGACACCCGCGCATAGGTCGTTTTCATATTGTTTTGTATATTGCTGCGATGCTTTGCCGGTTCCGATCGCCGCGCGACCTTCACTTTTTCTATTCCTTTGGGGGAACTGCAAAGGGCTCGAATCTTACTGACTCTTACCGGGTCCAGAAAACAGCTTTAGGCATGCCAAGATTCTGCTTTGCAAGCTTTTATGTTCGTTGCGTTTTACCAAATCCAGCGTGGAAACAGCCCGGTAGCTAACAACGCAAATCCGCATTTTCCCTGCACAAAAGCCCTCGATGCTCCCGAGGTTGTGGCTCAGTTCCCGAGGTGGGACGCCATCGCGAAAATTCGCCCAAAAAATCGAGCGCAATAAATCGCGAGGCAGCCGGGAACCCTCTTTTGAAAGATGCGCTGCAATTTTGAGAGTCCCGGCAAGAAAGAGAGCCCTCTAACGCTTTGAATTTGCCAGTAAGCTCAAAGAGATTCGACTCCGACTCAAAGAGATCGTCCCTCAACTCAAGGGGATCGGGTCGGTTCTCAAAGATCTCTAGCTCCATCTCAAAGAGTCGGCCCACAATTTCGATGGATTCGCAGCCCAGCTCACAGCGATGGGGCCCGAACTCAGCAAGATTGAGCGACAGCTCGAATAGCTCAGGCGTCAGCGCGATGAATTAATCCAGCCGCTCTCAAAGCCAGCATTTCAGCTTTTCAGAATCTCAGCTTTTCAGCCTGTCAGCATTTCAGCTTTCAGCTTTCGGTTCTCAGCATTTCAGCTTTCAGCGTTTCGGCTTTTCAGCTTTTCAGCTTCTCAGCTTTCAGTCTATCAGCATCTAAGCTTTCAGAATCTCAGGATTTCAGCTTTTCAGATTCTCAGCATTTCAGCTTTTTCCCCTAAACGTGTCGACCGAACCCATTCTCGGCATTCAATTCTTCAAAGGCACAGCCGCTGATGCCCGCGATGCCTTTCTCAGTTCCCACGGCCTTCTTGTCATTCCAGCTTCACCCCCTCTCACCAAGCTTCAGACCGACGATGCTTACCGCCATGCCTTGCAGGAGGCCGACATTGTCTTGCTGGATAGCGGTTTGGTAGCCGCAGCCTGGCGGGCTCTTGGCGGGGGAAGAGTGACCCGCATCTCCGGGCTGCATTATCTGCGAAGCCTGCTCGACCGGCTCAAGTTGGAAGGAAAAGAAAACACCATCCTGTGGCTCCTCGCACCTGAGCGCGCCGAGAACAGTGCCGCCTGGCTGCGAGACCATCAGTTTGCCGGTGCTGGCGACGAACAGATTCGAGTCATCGCCCCGCATCAACCCAGTGCAGAGCATGCTCTCCTCATGGAGATCGAAGAACGCCGGCCTGCCCACATCATCATCGCCACCGGCAGCGGCACCCAGGAGACGCTCGGTCTTTATCTGCGCGACTATCTTTTGTATCGCCCCTGCATTCACTGCGTCGGCGCTGCGCTCGCCTTTCTCACCGGAGTCGAGCGCGCCATCCCTGCCTGGGCCGAGAAAGCCCGGCTCGGTTGGTTCTTCCGCCTCATTTCCCAGCCGCACATGATCCTTCCCCGTCTCGGCATAGCTTTCAGCCTGCTCCTCATGCTCATCCGCCATCGTTCCGCTCTGCCCCCGCTCCGCCCGCGTTGGGCGGACGTTTGAAGAGAAGTCTGCGGTTCAAAGCTCAGAGAGCAGAACTCAGAGGTCAGATGGAGATCAAGAGCCGCAAGGACGAACCGTTTATAGGCGGCTTACGCGCTGTCGATGGATTTTGTCACACTCGACGAAGACGTCTCGCGGAGGCAGAAGTTTGCTCTCACGAGTCAGATTCGGCGATCAGTCACGTCGATCGGCGCTAATTCTGCGCGAAGCGTGGGAAAGCGGCCGTTACGAGCACAGCTTTGTGAGCAAATTCGCGACTGCGACGAGGGAAGCAGTCTGGAAACCGACTCCTCTTTAGATTTCGCTTTGGATCTATGGCTATATCGTCCCCGACCAGCACGCCTCGCTCGAACTCGAACTGCTCGCTGAGATTCAGCACGTATGTTGGGCGCAATGATCAAGAAGCCTGAGTCCTTCCGACCTCTACGTTCTACCTTCTGCCTTTCTAATTTCCGTGCTTAATTCTCGGCTTAAACGCTTATCACGCTGACTCCGCGGCGTGCCTTTTCCGCGATGGCGAACTCGTCGCCGCGGCCGAAGAGGAGCGCTTCCGCCGGATCAAACACTGGGCCGGGCTGCCCACGCAGGCGATCGATTACTGTCTGCAAGCCGGCGGCACCACCCTCGACGAGATCGATCACATCGCCGTGAACCGAAAGCCCGGCGTCAACAACTGGCGCCGGCTCGCCTTCATCCTTCGGCACCGACCCGACCCGCGTCTTATCCTCCAGAAAGTGAAAAACATCGGGAGCGCTGCCTCCGTGAAAGGCGCCCTCGAAAATGCCTACGGTCGCTCCATCCGCGCCGAGCTGCATCACGTCGAGCACCACCTCGCCCACCTCGCTTCAGCATTTCAGCTTTCAGGATTTCAGGAGGCCGCTTGTCTTTCCGTCGATGGCTTCGGCGATTTCGCCAGCACCGCCCTTGGGATGGGGCGGGGGAGCGAGATCGAGATCAGCCGGCGCGTTTATTTCCCGCACTCGCTCGGGATCTTCTACTCCGCGCTCACCCAGTTCATCGGGTTTCCCCATTACGGCGACGAATACAAAGTCATGGGCCTCGCGCCCTACGGCGAACCAAAGTTCGTCGAGCAAATGCGGGAGATCGTCCTGATCCAGCCCGATGGCACCTTCCAGCTAAACCTCCGCTATTTCCGACATCACACCGACAACGTCTCCTACAGCTGGAACGATTGTTCCCCGGAAGTAGGCACCCTCTTCAAGCCTGCCTTGAGCGAGCTGCTCGGTCCGGCGCGCGCCCCGGGCGAACCGCTCGAGCAAAAGCACAAAGACATCGCCCGCTCCACCCAGGTCATGTACGAGGAAGCGTTCTTCGCCCTCCTAAACGCGCTTCATGCGGCGCATCCCAGCGATCATCTTGCCCTCTCCGGCGGCTGCGCCATGAACTCCGTCGCCAACGGCAAAGTCTATCTCAACACGCCCTTCAAGAAGATGTATCTCCCCGCCGCAGCCGGCGACGCCGGAGGAGCGATTGGGGCGGCGGCCGTTGTCGCCGCGAAGCATGGCGACAACGAAAAAGCTGAAAAGCTGAAAACTAAAAATCTGAAATCAGATCGCCGATCTCCGTCCTCCGACATTCCAGCATCTCAGCATTTTAGCGTTCAGAATTTAGCAAGCTCTCCCTCTCTCAGCATTTCAGCATCTCAGCCTGTCAGCATTTCTGCCGTGACCACGGCATACCTCGGCCCCGAATTTTCAGATGCTGAGATCGAAGCGCTTCTACGCGAGCGAGGAATGATTGATGGAAATCGCTCGACAACCTGCAACAGCTGAAAAGCTCGAATGCCGAAGATGGAAAGCCAGTAATGTCAGTGTTTCAGGATTTCAGATTTCAGCTTTTGACGACGCGGTCCTCTGCGAGCGCACGGCACGCGCGATCGCCGACGGCCGCGTCGTCGGCTGGTTCCAGGGGCGGATGGAATGGGGCCCGCGCGCCTTGGGCAATCGCTCCATCCTGGGCGACCCGCGCCGGGCCGACATGAAAGAAATCCTCAACGCCAAGATCAAGCGTCGCGAATCCTTCCGTCCCTTCGCCCCCTCCATCCTGCGCGAAGCGGTCGATGAATGGTTCGAGCAGGACGACGACGTCCCCTTCATGATGGAAGTCTTCCAGTTTCGGGAAGAGAAACGCGCTCTCGTCCCCGCCGTCTGCCATGCCGACGGCTCCGGCCGTCTCCAGACCGTCCACAGGAGACCAACCCGCTCTACCACCAACTGATCTCCGCCTTCCGATCTCTGACCTCCGTGCCTTTGGTTCTGAATACCTCGCTTCAACGAAAACGAACCCGTCGTCTGCCGCCCCGAAGAAGCGCTCGACTGCTTCCTCCGCACCAAGATGGACGTGCTTGGTGCTCGGCCGCTTTTTCGTGGAAAGAGTAAGCAAGGAGCTGGGAGCAGGCAGCAAGGAGCGGGATAACGAAGCGAAACTTGCGTCTTCAAAACTGGCATGAAAGACAAACAGTTTAGATTTCAGGATTTGGAGGTTTGGAAGCGGGCAGCGGATCTGAGTTTTCCGCTCTTCAAATTGGCAGAGGGGCTCGATGAGCGGCGCTTTTATCGCTTTGCCGAGCAATTGCGGGCGGCCACGCTCAGCATCACCAATAATATTGCTGAAGGATCGGGAAGCGCTTCAGATCCTGATTTTAGAAATTTCTTAAACATGGCTCGCCGCTCCGTCTTCGAAGTGGCGAACATTCTGCATCATTCTGACCCGACAATCCACTTTCACCGAAAGTGAAACGGCTCCGCTCGTGGATGAATTGGAGGAAGAGAGCCGGATGCTCCTCGGGTTTATGCGGAGCCTGGCTCCCCGCTCCGACTCCCAGCTAGCTCCCAGCTCCCAGCTCCCAGCTCCCAGCTCCCAGCTCCCAGCTCCCAGCTCCCAGCTCCCAGCTCCCAGCTCCCAGCTCCCAGCTCTGTCCCACGAATTAATCATCGAACCCGGCCGGACGGAGAAGAACTACTGGCGCGACCTCTGGCGCTACCGCGAGCTCTTCTACTTCCTCGCCTGGCGCGACATCCTCGTCCGCTACAAGCAGACCGTCATCGGCGTCGTCTGGGCGCTCCTCCGGCCGTTCCTCACCATGGTCATCTTCACCGTCGTCTTCGGCCGGATCGCGAAGCTGCCCTCCGAACGGCATCCCGTATCCGATCCTCGTCTTCGCCGCCATGCTGCCGTGGCAGTTCTTCTCCACGCTCTCTCCGAAGCCGAGCAGCAGCCTCGTCGGCAACGCCAACCTCATCTCCAAAATCTACTTCCCGCGCCTCATCATCCCCGCCGGAGCGGTCATCGCCAGCATGGTCGATTTCTTCATCTCCTTCGTCCTGCTCGGCGTCCTCATGCTCTGGTACGGCTTCCTGCCCGACTGGCGCATCCTCACCCTGCCAGCCTTCACCATCATCGCCTTCCTCGCCGCCCTCGGCCCCGGCCTCTACCTCACCGCGCTGAACGTCGAAATACCGCGACTTCCGCTTCGTCATCCCCTTCATCGTCCAGTTCGGCCTCTTCGTCTCCCCGGTCGGGTTCAGCAGCGACGTCATTCCCGAAAAATGGCGCCTGCTCTACGCGCTCAACCCCATGGTCGGCGTCATCGACGGCTTCCGCTGGGCCATCTGCCGCGGCCAGGCCGCCTTTAAACCTTCCCAGCTTCGCCCTCTCCATGGTCGTCACCGCCTTCTTCCTCTGGCTCGGCATCTGGTATTTCCGCCGCACCGAGAAGACCTTTCGCGGACGTGATCTGACCGGCGAAAAGCTGAAAGTGGAAAGCTGAAAGCAGAAATGAGATGCAGGGCAGACTGCCTGAAGAATTTCGGGCGCGAACGAAGCGTTGTGCCGCGGAAGTCATACGATTCTACGTAGCGTTGCCAAAGAACGGGAAGAAATTCGCGTGCTCGGAAAACAGCTTCTTCGTTCAGGAACATCGGTCGCAGCGCAAATCAGAGAAGCATCCAGAGCGCGATCTGAGAGCGAATTCGTCGCCAAGCTCGGAGGTGCCATCCAGGAAGCGGACGAGATCGATCTCTATGGCTTGAGCTCCTTCGCGAAGAATGCGGATCGATGCGAATCTCACCACCCCGTCGAGACCGAACTCTCAGAACTCATCGCGATCATGACCACGATGATTCGCCGCACCGGCGACCAAGCTTTGATTTCAACTTTCCGCTTTCAGCTTCCAGCTTTTCCCTGATGAAAATCGCCATCATCGGTCTCGGCTACGTCGGGCTGCCGCTTTCGCTGCAGTTCGCGCGCAAAGGGGTGGAGGTCATCGGGATCGATATCGATCCGGCGAAGATCGAGCACGCTCAAAGCCGGGAAGAGTTACATCAAGCATGTGATGGAAGACGAAATCGGTGCACAGGTAAAAAGTGGGAAGTTCGTTCCATCGACCGATTTCACAAAAGTCCGAGAATGCGAAGCGGTCATCATCTGCGTCCCGACGCCGCTGACGAAGACTCGCGAACCTGACCTCTCCTACGTGCTCGATACCGGCCGTGCCATCGCACCGCATCTCCAGCCCGGCATGCTCGTCGTGCTGGAATCGACCACATACCCAGGAACGACGGAAGAGGATCTCGCGGCGCGTTTTGGAGGACAACGCGCCACTCAAAGCTGAAAATCTGAAATCTGAAACGCTGAAATCAGATCCGGATACCTTCCCACCTTCACACTCGTCGCCTTCCCACCCGCCGGAGCGCAGAATGCGCGCAGGCGAAGACTTCCATCTCGGCGTACTCCCCCGAGCGCGAAGATCCTGGCAATCCCGACAGCAAAGTCGCGAAGATCCCAAAGATCGTCGGCGGACTGACGCCCGCCTGTCTCGACAAAGCCGTCGCGCTCTACTCACGAGCGGTCGAAACCGTCGTCCCCGTCGCTTCCTGCAAAGTCGCCGAAGCGGCCAAGCTCCTCGAGAACATCTTCCGCAGCGTCAACATCGCCCTGGTCAACGAGCTCAAGGTGATCTACGCCGCCATGGGCATCGACATCTGGGAAGTGATCGAGGCCGCCAAGACCAAGCCGTTCGGCTTCATGCCGTTTTATCCCGGGCCCGGGCTCGGCGGCCATTGCATCCCGATCGATCCGTTCTATCTGACCTGGAAAGCGCGCGAGTAGGCAAGAACACCCGCTTCATCGAGCTGGCCGGCGAGATCAACACCGCGATGCCCGACTACGTCATCCAGCGCCTGACCGAAGCGCTGAACGAGCAGTGCAAAAGCGTGAAGGGTTCGAAGGTGCTGCTGGTCGGCCTCGCCTACAAAGCCGACGTGGACGACATGCGCGAATCGCCCACCTTCGTCCTGATGGATAAGCTCGAAGCGCTCGGCGCCGAGATCGCCTACTACGACCCGCACGTTCCAGAGATCGGCCCGACCCGCGAACATCGCCTCCGCCAGGGCCTGCGTTCCATTGACTGGGGGGATGCGACTATCCGCGCCTTCGACGCCGCCATCATCGTTACCGCCCATCAGGCCACCGATCATGCCCAGCTGGCTCAATGGTGCCCGTGTATTATCGATACCCGCAATGCTCTGTTGGCGGGCGAGAATGTGTGGAAATCCTGATGCATCCCGATTTCAGCTTATCAGAATCTCAGCTTTCCAGCGTTTCTAGCGATGTCTGACGCGATCATTACGGTAGAAGGACTTGGTAAGCGCTATCGTCTCGGCGCGAATTCCAGCGAGCGCTACACCGCGCTGCGGGACGTGATGGCGCAGACGGTAGCTGCGCCGTTCCGCGCTCTGCGCGGGAAAGTGGGCAAGTGGAAAAGTGCGAATGACGACGAACTTTCCAACCTTCCCACCCCAACACCCTCCCACTCTCGTCCTCCGGACGAGTTCTGGGCTCTCAAAGACGTCTCCTTCGAAGTGAAGCAGGGCGAAGTCCTCGGCATCATCGGCCGCAACGGCGCGGGCAAATCGACGCTTGCTCAAGATCCTGAGCCGGATCACGGAGCCGACCGAAGGCCGGATCAAGATCAAAGGCCGCGTCGCGAGCCTGCTCGAGGTCGGGACCGGCTTCCATCCCGGAGCTCACCGGCCGCGAAAACATCTACCTCAACGGCGCGATCCTCGGGATGCACCGCGCACGAGATCAAAGCGAAGTTCGACGAGATCGTCGCCTTCGCCGAGGTCGAGAAGTTCCTCGATACGCCGGTGAAACGCTACTCGCAGCGGGATGTATGTGCGGCTCGCCTTCGCGGTGGCCGCGCATCTTGAGCCGGAGATTCTGATCGTCGATGAGGTGCTCGCGGTCGGGCGACGCCGAGTTCCAGAAGAAAGTGTCTCGGGAAGATGAAGGACGTAGCACGCGGCAGGGCGCGGACGGTGCTTTTCGTGAGCCACAACATGGGCGCTGTAAAAAGCCTTTGTTCGAGAGAGGCTTTTATTGCAGTCGGGCCACTCGCGCGATTTCGACTCGCTTGACCAATGTATCGCTTTCTACCTCCGCACTGAGGCAACGCAATCGAACAGAGAACTAATTGAGAACAGTTGCCGATACATTTCAACGGTCGGCGTTGTTGATGAAACTGGGGAATATCACCGAAACGGGCCTGCTGACATCTTCTTCGGCGATGAGCTCCGTATTCGTGTCTCCCTTAAGGAGCTTCCGAACCATCCTATCGGTTTGAACGTTGCGATCAGAGATGAAGAGTCTAAACTTCTCTGTCTCTTCTCTACGAACCCCCACGATGGGTTTGCCCTGCCATCTGAAACGCAGTTCGATGTAATGTTTTCAATGCCATCCTGCCGCCTCGCACCCGGAAGCTACATGCTAGATGTTGCGGTGACAGAACCAGCCGTCAGAATCGTAGAAGAAATCAGCAATCTAAGGTTATTCACGGTTCATCCGAAGGTGATCGGCGGATGGTGGACGTAACGAGAGGAGGTTTGGAGAATTTTTCCCGACTCACAACTGGGCGGTCATGCCGACGCAGAAGGACGTGTAATGATGACACTACCACTGCTTCGTATCAGCCGGGGACTGCTACGCTTCTTCACACCGTTTGGCCTCGTGCAACTCGGTCGCGATTGCGCGGCTGTAGCGGCTCTTGGGGTGCCTTTACAGAGGGCACTCCTGCTCTCTATCAATCCACAAACAGGGATAAGCCTTCAGCGGTCCCGTCTTACGTTGCTTCCTTCCGGTGCATTGCGCAATCTAGAGTGCGTGGTAGATGCGGGCGCGAACGTGGGAGACTGGAGCGCGGGGTTGCTGCGCATACGCACACCTAGGCGATTGCTTTTGATAGAGCCTGACCCACGGCTAATTCCCGCATTGTGTAAGAGATTCAACAAGCACGACTCTATTGAAGTTGTAGGTGTGGCATTGGGCGCACACGCTGGCACTGTCGAATTTCACCTCATGAAGCATTCAGTGATGAATTCTGTCCTTCAACCGACACTGTCTGCTACGAAAACGTACCCGGCTGAGATGGAAATCGATCGCACCATTTCAGTTCCGGTTTCGACGCTCGACGAACTTACACAAGGTATGTCGCGAATTGATTTGCTAAAGATAGATGTTCAAGGTTCGGAAATAGCAGTTCTTCAAGGTGCAAGGACGACTCTTTCTAAAACGATTCATGTTTTGTTAGAGATTAATTTCATCACGCATTATGCCGGAGAATCGAGTTTCTTCGAGCTAGACGATTTCATGCGAGTGCACGGTTTCAGTCTCCGAAGCTACTCGCCGCCGCACCGAGGCGTACAGGAAGACGCGCGGGCGCTTTGGGCGGACGCGGTCTATTCGCGCGATCAACCGATGGCGGATTAGCAGTGCTTGCGAGTTGATAGACAAGTCCGGACGTGTCCGTATCGATTGTAATTCCGTGCTACAATGCGGCTTGGGTGGTTCCCAACTGGCGTACTGCTTACGCGCAGTTTCGACAGAGGCTTTACAGGTGATTGTCGTCGACGATGGGAGCACCGACGGCAGCGCCGATTTATTTAAGCGGTTGCTGCCGAAAGCGATCGTCGTCTGCCAGAGCAACGCCGGAGTCGGCGCGGCTCGAAACCATGGTGCGGAGATCGCAGAAGGCGAGTTCATCCAGTTCTTGGACGCTGATGATACAATCGAAGTCGGGAAACTTGATTGTCAGTCACGTTTTGCCCAGGCAATCGGAGCGGACGTCGTATACTCTGGGTGGCGCATGGTTGTCGTGGAGGATGGAGCGCAAAGATCGGGTGAATGGATGGAAGGAGAGGCAGAAAGCGAAATCGTCGCGGCGCTCCTCGGCGGCTGGTGGTTTCCGACTGTTGCCGCGTTAGTTCGTCGCACGGCATATCAAGCGGTCGGCGGATGTGACGTAGCGTTGAAAAACACCTGCGATGACTTCCATGTCTGGGCGCAGTTGGCTATTGCTGGGTACAGGTATGCCTATGCGCCGGGGCGGTGGGCGAACTACTACAGATATGTGCATGTTCGCAGTCTCTCCCGGTCGAACAGAAAGCAATTCCTCGAAGGGGAGGCGACTATCATCAACAACGCGGTGAAGGAACTCAGCAGGCGCGACGCCCTTTCTACGGACCGGCGCTGCGCTGCGGCGCGCCGTCTCTATTCTGTCGCGCAAAATGTAGCTCCGTTCGATTGGGGAGGGTACATTCGTTTGCGTGAGACGGTTTATGATCTTGACCCGCAGTTTACGCCTGCGGGATCGCGGACGTTTGAACTCGCAACGAAGTTTTTCGGAGTGACCGCCACTGAGATGATTGCGAGTTTCAAGCGGCGCTTGCGACGGGCGCCTGCGGGGACGAGTTCATGAAGGACTTCCACCGCGCCTATTCCGGCCAATGACAGCGTTCGAGCGATTTTGTGTTTCACTGCGCCATTCCAAGCTACTTCGTCGTCAGCTCGGTTTGTGGAATTTTGTTCGGCCGTTATACGATCTGTTGTGGCGGGCGGCACCAAGCCGATGGTCTGAGCGACGTGTCAACGGAACTGACACCGTAGCCGTTCAATCACGCTGGCGTGATGGGCTGGAAACGTATGAGGCGGACGTGTGGCCTCGCGTTATGCAGGAGGTCCGAGGGGGCGATACATTCGTGGATGCGGGAGCTTTCATCGGCCTCTACGCCATTGCCGTCGCGAAGCGAGTCAGGCCGAGAGGCAGAGTCGTGGCCTTCGAGCCCGATCCAAAAAACTTTGCTGTTCTGAAACAGCATATCCGGCTCAACCGGATGGATGACTACGTTGTGGCTGTTCAAGCCGCTGTTGCTGCCACCGACAGCACCGTGTCTTTCGAATCTGGGGGCGGATCACAGTCGCGGCTGTCGGCCGCAGGATCTTCTGAAGCAACCAGAAGCGTTCAAGTCGCCGCCCGATCGCTGGACTCGTGGTTCGCGCATGGTCGCGTCGATGTGCTGAAGATCGATGTGGAAGGCTTCGAGCAGGCAGTCTTGGAAGGCGCTACTCGGTTGCTGAATGATGCGAAGCGCAAGCCGCGCTGCATATTTATCGAGATGCATCCTTACGCTTGGGCCGAATCCGGAGCCAGTTCTGAAGCCATCGTATTGCTGCTTGCTGCGGCGGGATACCACCTCACTTTACTTGACGGAACAACGGTTTCAGAGATCCGTCACTATGGCGAAATGATTGCGCGTGTGGACGCCGTGTAGGTGCGCGGTCGCAGCTAAGGACGGCAGCGTCGCGGCTCCAAAGATGAAGGTGCTTCACTTCCAATACGCCAACCCTGGTGCGTTCCCTCCAGTGCACCACAGCGCACGCATCTTCGCGAAATCCGGGTTCGACGTTCTGATCCTTGGAATACTAACCGGCAGCGCTGATGCTTTGGACTTTGTCGAAAGCTCCCGGCTCAGGATGCGCCGGATGGGTGCCGTCCGCAGGGGATTCATGCAAAAGCTGCACTACGCCACGTTTCTGTTGTGGTGCATCGGTGTAGCCATATTTTGGAGACCTTCGTGGATCCAAGTATCAGATGCGCTGGCCGCTCCAGCCGGGGCAATCCTCAGTTGTTTCGGCAAATGGAAGATTATCTATCATGAGCACGACACCCCGTATGAAGCGCGCCCGGCGCACCGCGCGCTTCGCTGTTCATGCGAGTCGTGCTCGCAGCTCGAGCGGCATGTGGACGTCGGGCTGACCTTTGCATTCTGCCAAACCGGCGGCGCGCCGATGCCTTCCGGACGCACACCGGAACAGACCGCCCGGTGTTCTGCGTCTGGAACTGCCCGTCGGTGGAGGAGTTAACGGCGCAGTCCGCATCCGTTCAGACTGATCGAGTCGTTCTCTTCTTTCACGGCTCCATCGTGCCGCAAAGGTTGCCATTGACGGTCTTGTCGGCGGTTGCGCAGTGCTCTAGGCGTGTGCATTTCCATTTCGCCGGCTATGAAACCGCGGGCCATCTGGGGTATATAGAGGAAATATTTGCGCGCGCGGCCACGATCGGGATTGCTGACCGCATCCACTACTTAGGGGCCCTACCACGGGACGAATCGTTGCGATGCTGCGGCAATGCGGATATAGGATTGGCGCTGATGCCGCTACATAGCAATGACCCAAACATGATCGACATGGTAGGAGCGTCAAATAAGCCGTTCGACTACCTGTCACGCGGTTTGCCTCTGCTCGTTTCTGACCTGCCGGAGTGGAATAAAGCGTTTGTGGAACCGGGCTTGGGACGTTCGTGTGACCCATCGGAGCCGAATAGTATAGCGTCCGCGCTCGAGTGGCTGACTTCTCATCCGTCTGAACGGCTCGCAATGGGTGAGAAGGGACGTCTTAGAATCATGAAGGATTGGAACTACGAAGCCCAGTTCGCGCCGGCTAAAGCCAGGATCTTGCGCGAGTCGCCAATCACGGAGGCGGGAGAATGAATTTGCCCTCTCGACGGTGGCAAGCAGTTGGCGGGTATCTGAGGGATTTACAGCTACTTGCTACGGCTCGTCTGGAAAATCCTCACAGCTACCTCAAGTTCATTCATCTGAATACGTTGAGGAAGCAAAAGGAAGCAAAGACTTTGATCGAAACGGGCACCTTTCGTGGCGTCACGACTGCCAGGTGTGCAAGGGTGTTCGACAACGTCGTCACGATCGAATTGAACCCGCAGCTCGCAAAAGAGGCGTCGCAGTTCCTCAGCAGCTATAGCAATGTGAGAGTAATTTGCGGCGATGCTGTTGAATCACTAGGCGCGGTGATGCACGAGCCTTTTGTTCGCGATGCCGTAGTGTTTCTGGATGGGCATTACTCTGGACCCGGCACGAGTCACGGCGTCGTTCCAGAGCCAGCTCTCGACGAACTGAGGGTGCTAAGCGAGTTCACGGAGAAGATCGTCGCAATCATGATCGACGATTTCCGGAACTTTGGAGAAGAAGCGGGGTTTCCGACAAAGTCGGAGTTGCTTAAGGCGATTGAAGAATTGTTTCCGACGTTCGCCATCCGAATTCAAGATGATCAAGTGATCGTCAGCGCACCTTAGTAAATTAGGCCGCGCCATCGACTTTCCGTCTAGTTTGTAATGGGTATACTCCGGCTCGTGTTGGCGTTATCAGTGGTCCTGGCGCATTCGCGGACACAGCTGATCGGAATTCCACTTTTTGGGGCTACGACGGCGGTAAGAATTTTCTATATTATCTCTGGCTTCTACATGGCCTTGGTCCTAGAAACGAAATACAGCTACTCGGGCGCCTACGTTACGTTCTTAAAGCAGCGATTTCTCAGGCTGTTTCCGGTGTACTGGCCGGTACCTGTTGTTGTCACTAGCAGCTTGCGCCGGCCTTTACGTCGTCGCCGGTAGAGAGCTAGGCCCTCTTGAAGCTTGGATCGCGCATTTAGGATTAATGTCTCCAGCGAGCATGTTGTTTCTCACAATGTGCCAGCTAACCCTGTTCGGGCAGGACGCGGTCATGTTCCTACACCTGAATGGACGGCCGCTGCAACTG
The DNA here is from genome assembly GCA_963730385.1 of uncultured Verrucomicrobiae bacterium. Lineage (GTDB taxonomy): Bacteria > Verrucomicrobiota > Verrucomicrobiia > Chthoniobacterales > UBA10450 > JACCTI01. The sequence goes on along the minus strand of CAVSRQ010000009.1, from coordinate 19,539 downwards.
CTTCTGACCGCTAACTTTTGGAGTGAACCTCTTCCAGCCATCCGATTCATCTTCGTTCCTCAGAGCTGGACAATCGCGCTTGAGCTCATGTTTTACGTGCTGGCGCCAGCTTTATGCCCGCTTGCGCGCGTCCTCCCTCGTACTCGTAATGGCCGCCAGCTTGGCTGTGCGTGCTTTTATATACTTCTGGTTTGGGTGGAAGAACGATCCATGGACTTACCGTTTCTTTCCCTGCGAACTTGTCTTTTTCGTCGCCGGCATATTTGCGTATCGCTCGTATCGAAGCACGTGGTATCGCGGGGTGGCCGCGCGAGTGATGTTAGCTATCGGTGCGGCAGCGGTATCGCAGCTTGGAGTGCGACACCAGGCCCGTTGAACCTCGAGGGTAGCGCCACGGTGCAATACCCCTTCTATGCCACGGCTGCTATGTGCCTGCCGTGGCTCTTCGCTCAAAGTAAGTCGTTCTCCTGGGATCGCGCGACTGGGGAATTATCTTATTCGCTTTACATGTCGCATTGGATGGTCCTATCTGCGGTGAAGGGGCTTTTGGACCGGGTGCCAGCCATCTTGCACGGGCTTCTCATCGCCGTAATGTGTGTCGCTGTATCAATTCTTCTTTATTTGGTAGTCGAGCGCAGGATCGAGAGATGGCGCATGCGGCTTTTTGATCGCGCACGCATGGCGGCCCCTCTCCCAGGCGTGCAAATTCCATAAGATGGGGTAGGGCAGTCAAGTACGTGGTCAATGAGCGCTGCTTCCGTGGCCGCTCTGATCGCATCCCGAGGACTCGCGCAATAAAAGCGTCTGCTGGGCACGGCTGCCGCGTTATGGCCTCGGCAACATGCTGCTCGTGTGGGCGCGTGCTCGGGTGTTTGCGGATAACAACGAATTGCCGCTGTGCACAAGCGGCTGAACGCGATCCGTCTCGGCCCCATTCTACGCCGTCAAATTCCACGTTTTTTACGCCGGGTATTTCCGGCGTGATGATCTAAGGGAAAAGCTTGTGCTAATGAGTGCATTCCTCAGCACGGAGAAAGTATTTGAGCCCGAGGTTCACCGCGTGGTCAGCTCGATTGAGCGCGAAAACAGGGCTTTTGTGTTCGGCCGAGTTCCTCACTGGGCGAATTATTTTGGTGACATCCGCGAGCATCGAAATCACCTCCGTACGGCGCTAGACGCCTTAGTTACAGAAGGTGTTCACAAGCAATTGCGGTCTCACCGTTCGCCGATCGTAAGCGTCCATGTCCGGCGCGGAGATTTCCGAAAGCTTCGTCCTGGCGAGGACTTTGCGAAGGTCGGTCTCGTTCAGACTGATCTTAAATATTTCATTTCTATGATTAGAGGGATCAGAAACATCGCCGGCGAACACATACCGATAACGGTCTTCTCTGATGGGACCAACGACGAGCTTAGAGAGATCCTTTCGCTGCGCGGCATTGTGAGACAGCCACCAGGGCCAGCCATCGTTGATCTCTTATTGATGTCTCGCAGCTCGGTCATCGTTGCTTCGGCCGGAAGCACATTCAGCTATTGGGCGGGTTTTCTGTCGAATGCTGCCTTGATCCTCCATCCAGATCATGTGCATGCTCCGATCCGATGCGCCGCAGATAACGACGGTTTGTTTGAGGGTGGCGTAAGTGGTCGCCTTGATGAGTGGCCATTACTGTTGCGACGTAATCTGACTGAGATAGATCTCTACAGAAAGAACATTCCAATTTGACAACAATGCGTGATACCGAAACGCTGGCTAACTGTATTCTTCGCCTGTACCCTAGACGCCTGGGCCCCAGTGAACAACAGGGTATGACTATCCTTAGCGCAGCCGGAGCTGAACAATCGGCCGTTTTAATTTCGCAGAAAGAAGAGGCCGTTGCGCCTTTCATCACCATTGCAATCCCTCAGTACAATCGCCGTAGATATTTAGAACTAAATCTTGCGACGATCTTTGAGCAGACCAGTGACGATTTCGAGATTCTGATATCGGACGATAAATCAAGTGACGATTCGAACACGGTCATTCCGGCCGCGTTGTACGAAGCGGCAGGAACTACCGATATTTCGCGCAGTCAGTCAACCTAGGTTACGACGGGAATGTCCGATTCTGCCTCGCGAACGCCCGTGGAAAGTACGTAATGCTCTTGGGTAATGACGATGCTTTAGCTGGGCCAGACACTCTCCAGAAGATCGAGGAAGCACTTACTTCTTTAGACTATCCGGATGCAGCCATCACCAACTACGAAGACTGGGAGACCTGTAGGGTTCCACGACGGGCATATGCAACGAAGGTTCTCGGCACGGGACCGATGGTCGCAGCTCACTACTTTCGCTCGTTCAGTTTCGTCAGTGGTCTGATCTACAAGACTTCGGAAGCAGCGAATCATCAGACGGATAAGTGGGACACGTCGATCTACTATCAGATTTACCTGGCATGTAGGATCACAGCATCCGGCGGGCGAATGGCCGGCCTGAACATCTCGGCCATCCGGGATCACATCCTGCTGAACGGTGAATTGGTGCCCGAGACCTACCGGAACAAATACAAGAATGCCGGATGGTCATTCAAGTGGAAGCACACCGGTCTGGACTCCGTTGCTCGCGTGGCGGTCGACGCAATTATTCCGTTCGTGGGGCCGGCCGAAGAATCGCGGGTCGTCACAAGCATCTGGAAACAACTGCTAACGATCACTTATCCCTACTGGATTCTCGAATACAGGCGACTCGTGAATTGGGGGTGGGGAGTTGGCGTTGCGCGCGATCTCTGGCCCCGCCATCGGCTGAAGGAATATCGCCTTTCGACGGCCGATCGCCTCTACCTCTGGGCTCTATATTTAAGTGTCACTGCGACGGCTCTCGTCATCCCTTCCTCCTTGTTTACGTTAATTCGACACCGGCTTGCTGAGTATGTGCGACGTCGAAGGCAGGCAGTTCAGCCCTTGTGACAGCCGGATTGCGCCTTCTTATCGTTGGGTCAACCGGGAGCTCCAATGTCGGAGAATCTCTGTTGCGTGCTGCTCGTCAACTCGGCGTTGAAGCGGAATTGTGCGATACAGAGGCAGCGTGGCTCAGGGGCTCGATCGTCCAAAAGGTGATTTGGAAATTTGGCGGGCGGCGGCCGGTGCACTTGGCTCGATTCGCACGTTCCGTGGCGGAAAGAGCAGAGCGGTTGCGACCGCACATACTCCTTGCGACCGGTAGTGCTCCTCTGACGGAGCAAACATTGCTGGAATGCCGCCAACTCGGGGTTAAATGCTACAACTTCTCGACGGATGATCCGTTCAATCCCCGGATGCGCGCTCTGTGGTTCCTCCGCTGCCTGCGCTTCTATGATATCGTGTTTACACCGCGCCGCGTAAACATTCAGGACTTGGTAAGCGTCACGGGTAGGCCGTAGCATTTGGATTGCTTGCCTTTCGGAGTACGACCATGAGCTGTTCTTTCCCCTAACCGAAGGCTCTCAGCGGCAGGACTACGATCTTTTTTTCGCTGGCACCGCGGAGGCTAGTCGAGCTGAATATGTCGCTACCGCTGCTCGTGCTGGTTTGCGAGTGCGCCTTCACGGGAACGGCTGGGAGAAATATCTCGGCACGCGAACTTTAAGCATGGGCCAGGCGACTATCAGCACGCTTCGAGAAGCCATCACGTCTTCGCACCTTGCCTTATGTTTGGTCCGACACGACAATCGCGACGGACATTCAATGCGGACATTCGAAATACCAGCAGTGGGCGCTTGCATGCTGGTGGAGGATACGGTGGAGCATCGAGAGATCTCGGTGCAGACGGCGAACGGGTGAAGTTCTTCTCCTCACCTGACCAGATGGTGCAAGTGGCGAGATGGCTCCTGAGCAACGCTGCGGAACGGGATAGCCTCCTGCATGCAGCGCAGAACCATATCTTCGGCGCGCGAAACACCTACATTGATCGATTGCGCGCCATTCTTGAAACGTATAAAGGCCCTGATGCTGCGCGAACCCGCATGTCCGACGCAAACCAAAGACTCGGTGGTGCGGAAACAAAGTGATGGTTGACATCGCTAGTGCTCAGGCGCGTGCTCCTCAGAAGCGCTATCGTGCCGTTTGGTCCGCAGCTTTGGTGCTGCTTGCACTCTTCGTCTACACCGCACGGCCTCGCGATGCTGAGTCACTCGTCGCAGCGTTCATAATTTTCGCGGCGTCCGTGATTCCAGCGTTGTTGTGGATCACGGGACGTAGCGGCGGGTTGCCGTTGTTCCCCATCTTTACCCTCACCCATATCGGAACGTATGCTCTGCCGTTAGTTTACGAGCATCCGCGCGTTGCGTTATTTTCTCCTGATGACCAGCTTTTCGCCGCGATCTCGGTTGCTGGTAGTCTGCTCGTAGGAACAGCAGTCTGGTACACGATATCCCGGCCTCGGTCTGCTAAACACGGTAACCCCCAGAAGCTTTTTCGTCCTCGACGCAGGCAAGGCGGATCTGCTTTTCCTCGTCAGCCTTGCTGCGGGGGCGGTATGGTCGATGTCGACGACTGGCCGGTGGATAACGTTGCCAGGAGGTCTGTCGTCAATCGTTTCTGCGGTGATGCTTGCCGTGCAGGCGCTCGCCTGTTTTGTAATGGGCTACCGCGTCGGTGCTCACCTGTTGAAAGGTCCGAAGAAGGTAGCCTTTTGGGTGCTGTTCGTCCTTTTGGTGACTACCAGTTTGCCATCATTAGTGACGATCGCCGCGATCGGCTCGATTGTTATAACGTTCCTCGGCTACATGATCGGCGCGAAGCATCTACTTGGCGGGCGGTCATGGCGATGGTCTGCCTCTTTGCTCTACTCCACTTGGGTAAAGGACCTATACGGCAGAAGTATTGGTTCGAACGCGAGGTCATCCTGCAACCGTAAGGCTACTCCTGGGTTGCTACTTGAGTGGGGGGCCGCCGGATGGAGCGCCCTGACTAGCGATGTTGAGATCGAAGAAGAGCAGGGTCAATCGTTCCTAGAACGCGCCAGTCTCATGCACGTGCTTCTGCAGGTTCAGGCGATGACTCCAGCAAACGTTAATTATCTCTATGGAGCGACATACGCAATTATACCGCAACTGCTCGTCCCGCGATTTCTAAAACCCGATAAAATTCGCAGTCATGAGGGAACGTATATCCTCGCAATTCACTATGGTGTGCAAACGGAGGAAGCGACGCAAAGCGCAACGATCGCGTTTGGCCTTCTCGTGAGGCGTACACCAACTTTGGCATCGCCGGGATGGTCGCGCTTGGCGTTGTGCTAGGCGCGTTTTACGGCGTGGTCGGAAACGCGGCGGCCGGATGCCGATTCTGTCGCTACGCTCCCTTTTCGCGGTGCTAGTAGCAGCCTACGCGTTTCAAGCGGAATTTACGACGGCGGGCGTGTATGTTTCCGCGTTGTTCCAATCCTCGATGGCCCTTCTAGTGCCTCTCGTTGGTAGTGATGCGTCGAGCGACGCCTGCACAACCGACGCTCGTAAATGCACTCCGTCACCCCCCTCAGCGTTATTAAGCAGATGCGCGTCCTGCACGTGATCCCGTCCATCTCAGCTAAGCACGGTGGACCGACTTACTGCGCTGATCAGGATGGCGAATGCTTTGGCTGCGGCCGGCATGATCGTCACCGTTGCGACAACCGATGACGATGGCCCCGGCGCGCGGCTTGCGCCAGGCGCCTACCGCCTGCCGACAGCCGGCGTGACATATCTCTATTTTCCGAAATCGACCGAGTTCTATAGACTCCTCCTGGAAATTGCTCTTTTGGTTGTCGCGTCACGTCCGTAGACTCGATGCTGTTCACATCCACGCGCTCTTCTCGTTGGCAGTAGCGCAGCCGCGTATTTTGCCCGCCGAAACGGGTGCCCTATGTGCTGCGTCCGTTGGGCGTCTTGAACCAGTGGGGGATCAAAAACCGGCGACGCTGGCTAAAGGGGATGTCGCTGCGATTATTAGAGATGCCGCTCGTGCGACGTGCGGCCGCGATGCATTACACCAGCAACCGAGAACGCGAAGAGGCCGCGGCTGCGCATAGCGAGATCAAATGTATCCGGTCGATTGTTCTGCCGGTACCGCTGGACGGCTCTCCGTTGTTTGAGCGACGCGACAGCGGCGCCTTCGTTAAACAGTATCCGAAGGCGCGCGGCCGCCCAGAGTGCTGCTCTTTGTTGGCAGGCTAAATCCTATCAAGGGCCTCGACTTGTTACTCAATGCGTTTGCACAAACTCGCGCCTCCGCGCCCGAGTGGGTGCTCGTGATTGCTGGAACGGGCGACGAGACATTTGTCCGCGAACTTCGTTCCCAAGCGAAACGGCATAACATAGACGACGCGCTGATATGGACGGGCTACGTCGATGCGACGCAAAAGGCTGCCGCGTTGGCGGCGGCTGACGTGTTTGTGCTGCCTTCATACTCCGAGAGTTTCGGAATCGCCGCGGCCGAGGCGCTTGCGAGTGGCTTACCTATTGTGCTAACGGAGAACTGTGGCCTAGCGGATGGCGTGGCGGCGAACGGCGCCGGCGTCGTGGTGCCGAGCGATGCGAAAGCATTAGCTGACGCGTTGACCCGCTTGTTTGGCAACTCCGAGTTGCGCGCGCAACTCGCGGCTCGCGGTCTAGAGTTTGCCGCTCGCTTTCGGAGTGACGTATTCGCCGCCGCTTGCATCGCCCTGTATTGTTCCATTATCAAACCCGACCCGAGAAACGCTTCCTGATGCAAGACGCGCCCGAACACAAGGCCGCTGCCCCGGATGTTGCGGCCGCGTATAAAGATTACCGGATTCACCAATGCAGGGGCACTGCACATGCACGGACTGCTTCTGCCGCGAATACTCGAGCTTCTCGGGCCGGTGAACCATGGAACCCGGGTTCTAGATGTTGGTTGCGGTAACGGATACACGGCAGGGCAGTTTTTGGCTCTGGGGTGTGACGTCGTAGGCATCGATCTCAGCCAAAGTGGAATCGAAGTCGCGAGAGAAGCATACCCGGCCGGTCGCTTCGAAGTGCTTGCTGCCGATGATTGTATTCTTGAGAAACTAGCCTGCTCGCCATTCGACATCGTCATCAGCACCGAGGTCGTTGAACATCTTTATGATCCCCGAGCGTTCGTAAGGGGGTGCTACGGAGCGTTAAGTCCAGGCGGCAAGATCGTCGTTTCAACGCCTTACCACGGCTACTGGAAAAACCTTGTTCTCGCTCTTCTGGGAAAATGGGACGCGCACGCCAATCCATTGTGGGACGGTGGTCACATCAAGCTCTGGAGCCGGCGGACATTGCGACAGCTACTATCGGAGATTGGATTTGTGAATTCGCGGTTCCGAGGTGCCGGCCGATTCCCATATCTCTGGATGACGATGGTGATGTGCGCACAGCGACCCCGTTAGCTCCACACCATGCTCGACATCACTACCCTGATTCTCACATACAATGAGAAGGAAAATATCCGTCGGTGCCTAGCCGCACTTCCGCTCTCATCCACAGTCCTCGTTGGATGGCTTCAGCACTGATGGGACGCTCGAGATAATTACAAGGGCCCGACCCGAGGCTACGATCCTTCAGCAACAGTTTGTTTCGTTTGCGGATCAGTGCAACTTCGGTTTGTCGAAGATCAAAACTGAATGGGTCCTCTCGATTGACGCAGATTATATCCTTTCGACCGAACTTCGACAGGAGATCATGGAGCTGAATCCGGCGGAGGAGTCGTAGGCTACGCTGCGGGATTTCGCTACTGCATCCACGGTCGCCCGATTCGCAGCACATTGTATCCCGCGAGAATTATTGTCTACCGCCGAAGTAGGGCGACTTATAAGAACGAGGGACACGGTCACCGCGTTAGCGTAGCAGGTAAGGTTATGCTCTTCTTGGGCCATGCCGATCATGACGATCGCAAGCCGCTTAGCCGGTGGATTGAATCGCAGGCCAATACTTCAAAAGTAGAAGCGCAGCACCTCCTCGCAGCAGCGCAAGGAGAACTCAAGCGGCAGGACAGGTTGCGCCTTCGCGTTTATTACGCTCCCGCGGTTATTTTTATCTATTTGATGTTTGTGCGCGCGCTACTCCTCGATGGTTGGCCGGGATGGTACTACGCGTTTCAGCGGGTGCTAGCGGAGACTTTGCTATCGCTCAACTTGCTCGCACGACAACACGACTTGGGAGGCACTGACGAATAATGAAGATCCACCTTTGGGTACCCTGACTACACTTTGGGCATAGGAGGTATTCAGACGCTGTCGCAGTTTGTCGTGCGGGCAGCGCGAGCGCTTTATCCGGGGGCGAGAATAGTGGTTCTGTCGAAGAATGACACGACATCTTCGGGCCAGCCCATCGACGGCGCGAGTGAGTTTGTCTCCTTCGGTGGGTGGCCTCGCGGTCTCCGCACCATTGCATTCGCCTTAGGTCTCTTCGTCCGGCTGCCCTTCGAGAGCGTGCCGACGTTATCTACGTCGCCCACGCTCACTTCGCGCCGGTAGCGCGGTTAGTGCGTCAGCTCATTGGCATCCCGTTCGTTGTCGTCGGAAACGGAATCGACGTTTGGAAGATGCCGTCAGCTGCCGTGGCGCGCGCGTTGCGACAGGCGACCCCTTTGTTGGCAATTAGCGAGTTCACGCGGGAGCGAATGATGTCTGAACTGCAGGTTCCGCAATCGGCTATCCCGCTATTTCCATGCACGTTCGACGCCGAGAAGTACAGTCCCGGTCCGAAGCCACAGGACCTTTTAGAACGCTACCGCCTCGACCAAGAGCAGCCGGTGATCCTGACGGTGGCACGACTGGCCGGTGAGGAACGCTACAAGGGATATGATACCGTGTTGCAGGCGTTGCCAGCAATTCGGGAAATTTTCCCAAACGTTCGCTACCTTCTGGGTGGAAGCGGTCCGGACCGTCCGCGGGTCGAGGTATTATCGCCGAGCTGGGCCTGACGGACAATGTGACACTGGCCGGATACATTCCTGAGGAGGAGCTGAACGATCACTACAATCTTTGCGATGTCTTTGCGATGCCGAGCAAAGGGGAAGGATTCGGGATTGTGTTTCTGGAAGCAATGGCCTGCGGGAAGCCGGTCCTGGCGGGAAACAAGGACGGCTCGGTGGATGCGCTTCTCGGTGGCAAGCTCGGCGCCCTCGTCGACCCGGACGACGTCGCTCAGATCGCGGAAACGCTGATCGCGATTCTTGGAGCGACAGAAAGCTGAAATTCTGAAAACTGAAACGCTGAAAGCTTCTGAGGACGAGTCCGATAACTCTTTTCGAGGAACAGATAACCCGGCTGGCCTGCCGCCGCTTCCCGACATCATGTTTGATCCGGAGGCGTTGCGCGCCGCGGTCATTGAGGCTTACGGTTACGAGAAGTTTAAGGAACGGCTTGGGGTGATCCTGAAAACGGTGCTTGATGGGAAAAGCTGAAATGCTGAAAGGCTGAAAGGCTGAAGGCTGAAGGCTGAAGGCTGAAGGCTGAAGGTTGGAAGGTTGAAGGTTGGAAGGTTGAAGGCGAAGAGTGGTGAATAGAGAGTCTGAGATCGGGTCCCCAACTGCTGAGATGGGCCGGAGGAGCGCCGGGACGCTTAAAGAGATGCCTGTTAGTACGACCAAGCGAGACTAACGGTGCGCGGTTTAGCGCTGCACGCGATTGGCTGGCGGCGGCGATGCTGCTGGTGCTGGATCTCGTTGCCTGGGTGGCGATCTACTCCGATCGCGACTTCGCTTCGTGGCGATGTCTACTACGCGAGCCCGCTGCAACTTGTCCTGGTGGAGACGCTGCAACTGGGCGTGATCGTGGGGGCGCTCTTTGTGATCGGCGGGTATAATCGCTATACGGAGATGCGGGGGCTCTCGTATGCGACGGAGCATATTCTGGCGCTGGTGGGTGCGGCGGTGCTCTCGACGTTTCTGCTTTATTCGGCGGCGACGTTTGATCAGACGATGAAGCCGAGCCGGAGTGTTTTGCTCTTTAGCTTTGCGGTTTTCCTGCCGGTCTCGCTGGTTTATCGCCGGGCGATTCGCGGGGCGGTGGCGGCTTCGACGGCGAATCGTGCTTTTCTGGTGATCGGGAGCGGGGCGATGGCGGCGGAGTTTTACCGCACTTACAAGGGCTCGATCAATCGGGAGCGGCTGGAGTTTGTGGACCTGGATCGGGAGCGGGTGGGGGAACATATCGCGGGCCCGGGGTCGCCGATCATCGAGGGGGATGTGGCGACGAAGCTGGCCCGGCTGGATGTGAGCTATAGCGGGGTGGTGATCGCGGAACGGATCGATCGCTTGCGGCCGGATCTGCTGGAGCGGCTGGTGCGGACGCAATTCCAGCGGGTGCGGGTGTATACGCTGGAATCGTTTCATGAGGCGCATTGGCGTCATGTGCCGGTGCAATCGATCGATCCGTTCTGGCCGTTGCAGATGGGTTTCCAACTGGCGCGGAATTCCCCTTATCATTACGCGAAGCGTTTGTTCGATATCGCGCTGGCCACACTGTTACTGGTTATCTGTTCTCCGGTAATGGGAATCGTCGCGCTGGCGATCTGGCTGGAGGATCGCGGCGAGCTGGTCTTTCGTCAGCCGCGGGTGGGACGGGATGGGACGCTCTTTACGATTTTTAAGTTCCGGACAATGAGGGAGAAACGCGGAATGCGGAAGGCGGATCGCGAGTTTGAGGAATAGCGAGGGGATGGGGAAATGGGGAGCGCGGAGCGGTGGAATGTCGGAGCGGCGGAAGTTAGCGGAGAGCAGTGCTGGCAGGGATGCGGAAGTGGAAGGGAAACAAGGAGCGGCGGAATGCGGAGTCCGACCGTCGGGAGCAGCGCGGATCGCCGGGACATGCGGAATGCAGATCCCAAAATGGGCACGAGGAAGTAACGGCAACCGGTCAAGTGCTGCTTGAAGGGCACGGACCGCTTTCTGATAGCGATTCCGCGATTCGCAATTCGCATTCCGAAATTCTCGACGACATTTACACCCGGCCGAATGATCCGCGGATTACGCGGGTGGGGAGGTGGCTGCGGAATCTGCGCCTGGATGAGCTGCCGCAGCTTTGGAATGTGCTGCGCGGGGAGATGAGCTTGATCGGGCCGCGCGCGGAGTGGGTGGTGTGCGCGGAGCGGTATGAGAAGAACATTCCGTTCTATCATTTCCGGCATCTGGTGAAGCCGGGAATCACCGGCTGGGCGCAGGTGAATTATCCCTACGGGGAAAGCGAGGCGGACGCGATCGAGAAGCTGAAATTCGATCTGTATTATATAAGGAATTACTCGCTCAAGCTGGATCTAATGATTGTGCTGAAAACGGTGTTTACAGTCCTGTTCGGCAAGGGCCAATAGAGAATTGTGGGCAGCTTTCGCTCGTGCGGGAAATGTTAGTTCGTATTGATCAGGAGCTGTTCCCCAGCTCCTGCCAGCTACCCGTCGCTGCCTGACCGTCTATCCCCGCGCTTCCCTCGCGCGGGTATTCGCTCAAGCTGGATCTGATGATTGTGCTGAAAACGGTGTTTACGGTGCTGTTTGGGAAGGGGCAGTAGAGAAATGCGTGCGAGATGCGATCGAATGCGAGAAAGTGCGGAGTGCGGAGTGCGGAGTGCGGAGTGCGGAGTGCAGATATGCCGGAGATAAATGCGGATACGGCGGAACGCGGAGGGCTGAATGAATATTTCTAATGAGACTTGGGGGTAACTGAAGTTTATTTGAGTTGGTTGGGAATGGCGCCTTAGGGCGTCCTTTTTTTGGATGCAAATGGGGGTTGCGTCGCGGACGCGGACGAAAGCATCATTCATGGATGAAAAATGATCTGGAAATGAGGACCAAGGTTTTTGCCATTTCGGTCATTCGCGCGGTGGGGAAGCTTCCGCGGTCGCAGGCTGCGCTGATTCTTGGCCGACAACTGCTACGGAGCGGGACGGCGATCGGTGCCAATTACCGTGAAGCGGTCCGAGCGGAGTCGCATGATGATTTCATCCACAAGGTCGCTTTGTGTGAAAAGGAGGCCGCGGAGACCGGCTACTGGATCGAGCTATTGATTGACGCAGAGGTGAGCGGAGCGGCCGAGGAACTTTTCCGTGTGCTGGATGCTGAAGCCCGCGAGCTTCTGGCGATTTTCGTGGCCAGTGGCCGGACGGCAAAGCTTTCATCAGGTCGGACGCTTGAACGTAAGCGTGCAAAGCCATGAGCCGTGGTAGCAGCGGGTCCGCATTTCGCATTTCGCATTCCGCATTTCGCAGCGCAGCCGCCTGGATTTTGGCGGCTGCGCTGCTTTACGCTCCCTGGGATTATGGGGCGGTTTCGGAGCCGCCCTGCGGGGAGGCTAAGTGGGTGATGATCGGATGAACGCCAGACGGAAAGGGAAACGCGGCGGCCGGGAGAGCCCCGCTCCTTGGGGTGGCTCGCGACTCTTCGCTCGAGCCGTCCTTCGTCCCCCGCCATTTGCCAAACAATTACCAATTGGTAATTTAGGCGAAATGAAGACGAAGGTAACGGTGGACGAGGTGGGAAGAATGGTGCTGCCAAAACCTGTGCGTGAAGCAATCGGGATTTCGGGTCGCGTGAGCGTGACCGTGGAGGTGGTGGCGGGCACCGCGCAGATCTCTGCACCCGTGCTCCCGACCGGTCCGGTGACGCGCCGCCGGGGGCGCACGGTTTACGCGGGTCCGCTGCCTTCTGACTGGGACAGTGGGGAGGCTGTGTCCCGGATGCGCGAGCGGAGAACCCGGAAGTGAAGCGGTTCCTGGATGCTTCGATCCTGGTAGAAGCCTGTCTGGCCAAGAGTCCAAAGTTTTCGGTGGCTGATGCCTTGGTGAAAAGCAAAGGATCGGTCACCTCGGCGCACGCTCTGGCGGAGGCGTATGCCACGCTGTCGGGCGATGTCCGGTTGAAGATCGATCCGAAGGATGCGGCGCAGATGGTGGAGGAGATGGCAGGAGCGCTGCAAGTGCATGCGCTCGCGGTGAAAGCTTATGTAGAATTGATTCGGACCGCACCCACGCTGGGAATCCGCGGCGGTTCTTTCTTCGATGCAATCCATGCGCAGACAGCCCGGGAGAGCAGGTGTGGTGAGATTCACACTCTGAATGTGGGGCATTTCAAGCATGTGGCTCCGGATCTTGACGTGGTGGGTCTCTAGAGCGTGGCAAAGGAAGCGACTCGTTTCGGCCGAAGTTCTACCGCAACTCGAGGGCTCGCGTTGGGGCCTGCGAATGGCGGCGCTCAAGGAGGGGCGGTTGCCGGTCCGCCCTGCGGGAGTTTTGAATGACTGATGATCGTTTGAATTCTAGACGGAGAGTGAAACGCGGCGGCCGGGAGAGCGCCGCTCCTTGGGGGTCGCCTTGGAGTTTTAGTTCCATCGGCGACGTAAATCGGCGGCTGGCCGCAATCGAGAAGAAAACGGAGGACTAATTATTTCCTACTTTCTAAATTCTACTTTCTCCTTTCGCAGCGCAGCCGCGTGGATCCTCGCGGCTGCGCTGCTTTACGCTCCCTGGGATTATGGGGCGGTTTCGGAGCCGCAGATTGTGCGGCTGAATTGGTTGCTGGGGGCGGCGCTGGCGGCTTTTGCGGCTTCTGCCGCGATTAAGGGTTTTGGGTTACGGCCGTTCCGCGCTCCGCATTCCGCATTCCGCATTTTGCCGATCGCTCTTCTTCTGCCGATCGGCCTGCTGCTGCTGCTGGGCTGGGGCATGGCGCTGAATGCGAAGGCGATTTATGACTCGGAGTTTTTTCTTTTTGTTCCGCTGACGCGGGAATGGCCGGCGGGGCCGGGGTCGCTGGATCAGGCGGTGAGCGTGGGAATGATGGTGCGGGTGACGCTGCTCCTGGGGGTGGTGATGATGGTGGCGAATCTGGTGCGGGATCCGCGCTGGCTTTTGCGGCTCTGGTGGACGGTGGGGCTGGCGGGTGGATCGATCGCGTTGCTGGGCCTGATGCAGAAGGCGAGCGGGGCGGGGATGATTTTCTGGCGGGAGACGGATCAGCCGCTGCAGACTTTTTTCGCGACGTTTTATTATCATGGAAACGCGGGCGCGTTTCTGAATCTGACTTTGCCGGTGACGGTGGGGCTGGCCTGGCGCTCGTTTCGACGGTCGCGCGCGCCGGTGGTGCGGGCGCTCTGGCTGACGCTGGCGGTGAGCAATGTGGTGGCGGCTTTTGCGAATACGTCGCGGATGTCGCAAGCGCTGGCGGCGGGGATGTTATTTGTCCTGGCGGTGGCGCTGGTGCCGAAGGTGTTTGGGTTGGCCCGGGCGCGCTTTGAATGGCCAACGGCGGTGGCGGGGACGCTGGCGATCTGTCTGGCGATCTATGCGGTGGTGCAGACGAGTCGGGTGGATCGCGCGCTGGAGCGTTGGGACAATTTTAGCGAGAGCATGCCGGCCGATGCGCGCTGGAACGCGGCCAAGGCTGCGTGGAACGCGGTGCCGGAGGCGGGCTGGGTCGGGTTTGGGCCCGGGACGTTTGCGGCCGTTTTTCCCTACTTCACGGCCGGGGCGGGCGAGAACTTGAGCGGGCGCTGGATCTATCTGCACCAGGATTACCTGCAGACGTTGCTGGAATGGGGGTGGGTGGGGAGCGCGTTGCTGGGCTGGATTTTTTTTGGCGGCGTCGGGGTGGGCGCCTTGGGCGCCATGAGAAATGCGAAATGCGGAATGCGGAATGCGGAAGGGGAGGGGGGACGAAAGTAGAAAGTAGAAAGTGGAAAGTAGAAAGGGAGGGGAATGCGGAAGGCGGAAGGGAAAATGCGAAAGGCGGAATGCGGAATGCGGAACGGGGAGGAGGGACGAAAGTAGGAAGTGGAAAGTGGAAAGTAGAAAGGGCGGAGGGGAATGCGGAACGCGGAATGCGGAGTGCGGAATGGACTCCTCGGCGGCGGGTTTTTGTGGCGATGGTTTTGCTGGGGCTGGGATCGGTGGCGCTGCATGCGCTGGTCGATTTTCCGCTGCAGGTCGCTTCGATCCAACTCTACGTGGCCACTTACGTGGGTGTTTGCTGGGGGGTGACGTCCGGAAGCGGACGAGTTACCGGTTCGCGGTGAATGGTTATTGGGGAGGCGACGCGGTGCACCTCTCCTAATAACGAATAAACTTTAACCAATAACCGAAATGAAAAAGGCCGGGAAATCCCCGGCCTTTTTCATTTCCCCCCGTAGCTGCCGTAGGCGCCTTCGCCTTTGCCGTAGCCGGGCGAGGCGTAGTAGTAATAGTAGCCGCCGCCGCGGCTGCGTGGGAGGCGATTGAGGATGATGCCGGCGGGGCGGACGCCGGCGCCGGTGAGCATGCCCAAGGCGCGTTGCACCGCGTTGCGCGGTGTTTTGTTCGCCCGGACGACGACGCAGACGGTTTGCACCAGCGGAGTCATGAGCAGGGTGTCGGCCACCGCGAGGACGGGGGCGCTGTCGATGACGACACGATCGAATTGGCGGGTGGCATCGGCGACGAGCTTGGCGAAGGAGGGGCCGCTGAGGAGTTCGGCGGGATTCGGAGCGCGGCGCCCACCCGCGAGAAGGAAGAGTTTACCGCCCGTGGCAGCAAGAATACCTGCCTTGGCGTTGTCGAGATGCTGGAGCTCGAGACGTCCGCCGGAGACGGTGCGGGCGGCAGTCGCGAGATCGGTGGTGCCGACGAGATAATCGACCACGCCGGGCGTGTCTTCGTCGGAGACGTCGGGATCGTGGGCGAGGAAGATTTTGTGGAGGCTGGGGCGGCGCAGATCGCCGTCGATCAGGAGGACGCGATGGCCTTGCTGCGCGAGGGCGAGGGAATAGTTCGCGCTGGAGAAGCTTTTGCCTTCGCTCGGGACGGCGCTGGTAAAGAGGAAGACCTTCCGCTCGGCTTCCGGGCCGAGAAGCGAGAGGGAGGCGCGGAGGTTTCGGAACGCTTCGGCGGCCGGGCCCTCGGGAGCTTCTGCGACGAGTCGATAGGTGGTGGTGTCGGCTGGGGCAGCGGAGGACTTTTTCTCGGCGGTGTCTGCTTTGCCCAGTTCCGGGACAGCGGAAAGGACCGGAAGACCGAGAATATTTTCGGCCTGGTCGACGGTTTTAAGGGAACGATCGAGGAGATCTGACGCGTAAACGAAGCCCAAGCCAGCGGCGAGGCCGGCCAGGAGGCCGAGCAGGATGGACTTGGTGGGCTTCGGGCTAATGGGAACGGTAGGGAGCGCTGCACCCTGGATGACGGTGACGGCGTTGGTCTTTACGTCCTTGGTCAGGTTGGTTTCTTTGATCTGACGGAGGACGCTTTCGTAAAGGGCGCGATCGGTTTCGGCCTGGCGCGCGAGTTCCTGGTAACCGATGGCGGCTTTATTGAGCGCAAGCGCGGATTTTTCCTGTTCGCTGAATCCGGACTCGAGATTGCGCTCGGCGACGCGGGCTTGCTCGAGGGTGTTGCGAAGGATGGCTGGCTGGGCGACCGCGGTGCGTTTGAGCGCTTCGCGGGCTTCCTCGAGCGCGGCGCGGGCGGCCATCATTTTGGGATGTTTGGCTTTGTAGCGTTGCTCGAGCATGGCGACCTGGGCCTCGAGCTGCGCGACATCGCGGCGGCGATCGACCACGGCGGGTGAAGCGGCGATGCCCGGGATGGAAAGAAGGGCATTGATGTCGTCGCCGATCTCCTCGATTTGCTTGAGCTCGGCTTCAATGCGGAGGCGATCGGATTTCGCAGTGGTGAGTTTGGTGCTGAGTTCCTGCAGCCGATCCTCGACCAAGCCACCGCGGCTGCCGGTGGATCCCGCGCCGGCCTGGCTGCCGGTGGCGGCGGCGCCTCCGCCGAGCTGGAGCGCGTCGGGCGTGTTTGATTTATATTCCGCGACGGCGGCTTCGCTTTTCTGGAGGTTTTTCTTCAGCCGCTCTTCTTCTTCCATGAGGTAACGAAGCGTGTCCTGGCTGCCGAAAGCGCGGCGCTCGACCGAGTAGCGGATGTATTCGCGACCGACGGCTTCCGCCACGCGCTGGGCGATGGCGGGGTCGTGATTGATGACATAGACGTCGATCAAGCGCGTGCCGCGGCGGATGACGGGTTTGACCATGGTGGAGAGGGCACCAGCAAGGCCATCTTCCAAAGGGGTAAAGGTGAGCTGCTGAGAAAGTGCGCCCGGTGTCGCAGTCGCGGTGGCGGCTGGAGCTGGGGTGATCTTGGCTCGGCCTTCGCCTTCCGTCACGGAACGACCGAGCAACGCGCGGCCGCCATCGTCGGCCAGACCTTCCGCTCGCACGACGCGCGCGAGCAGTGTGCGATTGACGAGATTTTGCTCGATCGTCCGCATCGCTTCCTGGCTGGCCAGGAACATGGTGCGCGTGCGGCTGGAGGAATCATCCGAGCGAATCGGGGTGGGATCGGAGACATCGACTTCGAGGACGATGTGCCCGCGGTAGAGCTTCGGGGTGCGGGCGAGGTAGCCCAGAGCGATGAAGAACCCAGCCAGGACGCAAAGAGCGACGATCCAGAGTTTTTCGAGGAAGGAATGCCAGAACTGGCGGAAATCGAACCCGCGCCGGTCGCCCGAGGGATCGATCGAGGCCCCTGTCGTGGGGGAAAAAATCTGGCCGGCGACAAGGATGGGCGCCGCAGGAGCGGGGGCAGGCGGCGGGGACGGTGGCAGAGGCGACATAGCGTTTACAGAAGGAAAACGGGATTATTTAGCAATGGAAAACATCCGGGAAAAGGAGCGGTCGCGTTCGGGATTATCGCCGCTGCATCGGACCGAACCCGGACGATGCTTACGCGCAGAACTCAAAAGATGCTCTCTCCGACAGTCACCGTATCGCCGGGGCGAACGCGGAAGGCCTCGCCGCCTTTGGCGACTTTTCGAGCATCGACTTGCAGAACTTGATCGCCACCTTGCGCCTGACGTCGAACACTGATGCGGCCCGGGGCAGCGATGCGGGTGTAACCGCCCGCCATGGCCACTGCTTCCAGAAGATCGATTCCGCCGGGGCTGCCATCGGGCATTTCGTAACTTCCTGGGCGATTGACCTGGCCGAGGACGGTGAAACGGCGCTTGGCGTAACCGACGAGCGTGACGTTCACGCGCGGATTGACCAGATAATCCTTGCCGTAAAGCTCGGTCAGCCGCGACAGCGGCCTGGGTGAGTGTCATGCCCGCCAACTGAACCGATCCCAGCAGCGGAAGACTCAGGTTGCCCTCGCCATTGAGGCGACCGTTGGTGCGCAAATCATCTTCGCCGAAGACTTCGACGGCGACTTGATCGTTGGCGCTGAGGGTGTAGCCGGCAGGTGCGCTGACTCCACCCGTCTGGGCTGGCGCAGGCGCGTAGGCGGCGGCGGGAGCGGGTGCCGCTTGAGGCTGAGAGGGCGGGGGAGCAGGCAGGCTTTGCGCCCCGGCCGAAGCAGATGCGAATACAATCCCGGACGCGCAGATGATGGCGTAGAAGCGCCGCATGCGACGCCCGGCCCTGCGAAAGGCTCCGTTCCTAGAACGTGAACGAAGTGCGCAGGCCGTACTGATTGTCATCGAAGGCGAAGAAGGAAGACGAGCTGTTATTTTCCCGATGCAGATAGTAGGCACCGACCGTCCAGAAGGACGTCAAGGTGACATCAACGGCCGGCTGAATGAAGAAATAATTATCCGACCGCGACCCGTCCACAAACTCGATCGTGCTGGAATACTCGGAATGCTCATAGCCAGCAGTCAGGCCGAGATAAATCCGGCGCAGCAGGCGCTGGCGCGCACCGACAGTGATGTTGGTCGAAGAGTAATTGTTCCCCACGAGGACGGCTGAGTTCAACGTCCGCCGGCTGCCACGAACGGTGAGGGCAGTGCCATCAAACGGCTGGTAGGCAGCGCCGAGTTCGTAAACCGGCGAGACGGAATCGCCAGTGCTGTAATCCTCGTCGAACTGCCGGAATTCCACACCTGCAGTGGCGTTCAAGCTGATCTTACCCGTGGCTTCGTAAGTGAGGCGGACATTGACTTGCTCGAACGTTTGGTTGGGGTTGAATCCTTCGACCCAGTTGTAACCGGCGGTTCCGCCGAGACCAATGACGAGCTTGGGGCTGTAGATGTAGTTGACGAAAAAGTTACCCGAGAGCGAGCTGGAATCGATCAGGTTATCGTAATCGCTCGCGGTGAAGCGGAGACCGCCGGAGAGGAAAGTCTTGCCGGTGAGGTCGTAGGTAAGATTGGCGTTCGTGGTGTAGATATTGAGCTGCGTGTCGCCGCCAGCATCGAGGTTCACACCGGGCGCGACATTGCCCACGCCGCCGGCGGAACCGGTTCCAAGATTTGTCCCATCGAGAAGCTGCACATCCTGGCTGACCGTGGAGACGAGACGACCGAAACGATAGCGACCTTCGAGACGGAGGAGGTGCTGAATGGCGTCGGAATCCGAGTTGTCGACGAAGAGGAAGATACTCGGAGCGTAATCGAAGCGGATGTAGTTCTGATCCCGACCGACGATGTCGCCGAAGCCCAAAGTCACGCCGGGTTCGATCGCGAAATAGTAGTCATCGACCTTATTGTTTTGGCTCAGAAAAATGTTGTCGTCATAGACCCCACGGAGGGTGAGACGGAAGCCATACTGGAAGCGCTTTTCGACCGCGGAGACTTCATCTCCGGGATTGATCTCAACGCTGGCCTTC